>NZ_JBWDNI010000011.1:0-167866 GCF_056269105.1 Paenibacillus sp. J31P316
CTCACCCGTCCGCCGCTAAGCTATCCCCGAAGGAATAACTCCGCTCGACTTGCATGTATTAGGCACGCCGCCAGCGTTCGTCCTGAGCCAGGATCAAACTCTCCATAAAAGACGATTGGTTTCCGTTCGGAGCCAAAGCTTCGAATGGAGCATTCGTCTAGATGAATTCGCTTGTTAGCTCATTCAAAAACTAGCTTGCGAAATGTTAATTTCGCGATTTATGACCTTTTGACAGGTCGCTCATTGTTCAGTTTTCAAGGAACAAATTTGTTTCTTTTTCCAACCAGCCTCTCGGCCGGAATTAGAATATATCATATTTCAAAACCGTTTGGCAAGCTTTATTTTTGGGCTTGTTTCGATTTCGATCACCGTTTCGACGTGTCCGTCTCGGCCGGAATTAGAATATACCACAGACCGTTTTAGAGATGCAAGCTTTTTATCGAAAAATGTTGAATAAAGTCGCGACACGTCTTGGGGTCCCCTTTGTTCTGCTCGATACCCCGGCTTAATCAGGGACAATCAGCTACATCAACACGATTAATAGTAAAGGTAGTCCGCAGCCGAACCATAATGATGATCTCAAAAACATAAAGAACTGGCGCCCGTGGAGTACAGACGCCAGTTCTCGACTCAAGCATGTTTCTTGTGAGTGCCGTTGAAGCCGTATCTGAATGCTGTGCATATCAGCTGATACTTGATGTTATCCCTGATACGCGCTGTTCAATGCGGCCAGATCGAACTTCTTCATTTGCATAAACGCCTTCGTGACGCGGGCCATCTGCTCGGGCGTACCGCTCTTCATCATCTCGTCCATCGCTCTCGGCACGATTTGCCACGATAAGCCGAACTTGTCCTTCAGCCAGCCGCATTGTTCGGCTTCCGGAACCGCGGAGAGCTTCTCCCAATAATGGTCGATTTCCGCTTGCGTATCACAGTAGACCATGAAGGAAATCGCTTCGTTGAACGCGAAACGATGCGGATGCGCGCTGTCCATCGCGGCAAGCCACAACTCCTCGAGCCGGAAATCGGCGAACATGATGCTCCCCGCTTTGTCAGGCTCCACCCCCTGAGGATGTCGCACCACATTCCCTTGCTCGGCGTTCGCGAATACAGAGACGTAATATTGGATCGCTTCTTCGGCTTTGCCGCAATTGTCGCCGACGAACATCAACATTGGCACGATCGGCGGCCGTTCCTCGCCATCCGGCTTCGTCAGCATGAGCTGCCACGTCACGCCGAACTTATCCTGAATCCAGCCGAAGCGTTCGCTGAACGGATACTTATCGAGCGGCATCAGCGCCGTACCTCCGTCGGACAGCTTGTTCCACACCTCGTCGAGCAGGGCAACGGCATTCGGCTCCCGTGACGGATCGAAATTCACGATGAAGGACACCGATGGATTGAGCTTGAATATCGGCCCCGCGCTAATGGCCGCAAACTTCTGCCCCCAAACCTCGAACGCGACGATATCGCTGTCTCCCGACGGCGTCCCGTGGATCGTCGTGACTTTCGTTACTTTGGAATTTGGAAACGCGGACGCATAGAACTCGGCGGCCGCCTTCGCCTCCTTATCGAACCATAGATGCGGAACGATCGTTTGCTGGGTCGTCATTGGAACTCCTCCTTTGTGGTTCTATTACCCGTTATGGACGGGGATGTTGCTTTTAATTTCGCTAAGTTGCGGAAGAAAACCTTCATTTTCACGCATTTGAAGGTACTTTCGACTAGGGCTACCTTCATTGTTATCCCAACCAAATCAGCGTAATCATCCCCATGACAAGCCGAAGCTGTAGTCAGACATAAAAAAAGAGGGGCACGTCGCCCCTCTTTACTATTTCCGTCTCTATAGCCTGTTTACTTTCTTGCTCCGAATTCCTTGGTCGCCGTTGCCAGCATGTCATTCCAGTTGGCGAAATTCGTCTCTCTTGCGACATGCCGATCAAACAGCTCGTCAGGGATGTTCTGCACATCTTCCCGCGTATCCACTTGGAAATTGCCCTTCGTCAGAAACTCCGCGAAGCTGTCCAGTTTGGAATGCTTCTTCATGAATGCTTCGTCAAAGAGCTGCGCGAGCGGCGTATGCTCGGGATCTTCTTGAACGGTTTTCTGTCCTTGCAATTCCTTCAACAGTTCATCAAACGGCATCGGTTTATTCTTTCTCAAACAATCACTCCTAGATTTTAGTGAATTAAAATTCCTTATTGATCAGTCAGCCAGCTTCATAGTGGGACATTAGGCGCTTCGAAGCACGTGAATCCAGCACAAATCGATTATACATCTATCTATGCCTCCGGATGAAGATTCTATTCAACCTTCGCCTTAATCTCCGTCACCCGGCCAGCCGAATCCGCCCGTTTACGATCAATCGTGACGCTTATCGATCTCCACCGTGAACTTCGCGTACAGCTTCTCTTCCGTCCCCGGCCTTGCCGGACATGCCGCCGCACGACCTTCCACTCTCGTATTCTACCACACCAATGCTTGCCTGCACCCGTAAAGAAACGATCCGTTGCAATAAAAAAGCAACCCCGATTAAAAACGGGGCCGCTAAGCTGGGTTTTACATCGATAAGTCCTGTTTTACTTGCTCGAGTAGCGTCCATCCGTTGCACCTATTTCTTCTCATCACGAGCGAAGCCGCAGTTCATAAAAATACTGCACCGCCGGATGCTTTAACTTCATCTTGTCGGCCATGTTCAATAGTCGCTTCTTGCCGACTCGTCTGTCCACCAAAGCCAGAATGTTCAACAAGATATCCTGGCTCTCCAAGCATTCTTCGATCGGCGAGGATAGAAACTTAGTCGCTGCAACGGTAAAATTCGATTTGCTTAACGAGGACTGCGCCGACAAAACCTGCTTGGCGTATTCCGATTTTTTTCTACCGAATGCAATGACCTTTAAACGATCCTCCGGAATGGGTCCCTTGGATTCTTTGCGGACTGCTTCGATATCTTCCTTGCTGACCGGTACTTGGATCGCCGAATCATTCTTGATCTCCAGCTCCGTCTGGTACCATCGGATCTCGCCCGTGGCATCGCTCATATTAAGCACATTCTTCTTATCGACTGCAATATAACAATGTCCTGCTTTATCGGGTAAATACCGGTAGCTGGTCGAGGTGTACTCCACGCTTCCAAGCAGCGCCGGACATAGAAAGCTCTCCAGGCTTTGTTTCAATTTGCTCCAGGCCATATGCTTCTCCTTGCTCGTAATGGATGGCTGCCCACAGGGGCAGTCGTCTATCTATCATACAATAACTCCGCTCGCAGTGCCGCATCCGGCACGTTTTCTCGCTCAATCGATTACCTGCTCCTTATAGACTTTTGTCCGGCCAGCCATTGTTCGTGCGAGGCAAGAATAAAGGAAAAGGCTATCTCAGCAACGGCTCTGACGAGCGTTGGCTGGATAACCCTTTCCGTCGTGCGCGATTAAATCAAATCGGATTTACGAAGCAGCCGCTCCACTATAACCGCGACCTCGGCTCTCGTGATGAACGCTTTCGGCGAGAGCTTCATGCCGCTTCTCCCCGTAACGATGCCGGACTGCACCGTCTCCGCAACGCCGTTTTGCGCCCATGCGGATACGCCCGCCGCATCTACGTAAGGGCGAAGCGCTACGTCTGGCGATTGTTCGGGAAGCTCGGCGCTCAAGCTCGTGATCGTCATCGCTTTGGCGATGATGGCCATGGCCTGCTCGCGCGTGATCTTGTCGTTCGGTCTGAAGGTTCCGTCTTCGAAGCCGCTGATCAGATGATACGCATACGCCGTATGAACGGCGGCGTTGTACCAGGCGGAAGCCTTAACATCCGCGAACGGCGTCGCTTCGTTCTCCAGCTTGAGTCCGAGACCTCGCACGATAATGGCCGCGAATTCCGCTCTCGTGATGTCCCGATCCGGGCTGAAGATGCCGTTGCCCGTCCCTTCGATCACCATCCGCGAGCCCATGTCGTTCACGGCGTCTTGCGCCCAATGGTTCGCTACATCGCTAAATGCAAGAGGATGCCATACGACCGCGTACGTGCTGTTCGTTAAGCTGTTGATTTGCGCGTAATATTTGCCTTCGGCGAGCACGATCTTGGTCGGTACATGCCGTACCGTTCCGTCCGGCTCGACGACGACGCCCGTCGTGATCTTGTTCGGGTCGATGTCGTCCGGCAAAGCCACCATGCGCTCGACATAAACGTGATAGGTCGTGACTTCTACTGTTTTGCCGCCGTAAGTGCCCGTGACCGTGAAGTCGAGCGCAGGTGCGACGACGGAGAAATCGCCCTTCGCCCCCGCGTTCGCGACAATCGTTGCCATCGTCTCCGACGTTTGCGCAACCGAAATTCGTAACTGAATGTCTTCCAGCTTCACGTTGCTGCCGAGCTTGCCGGCTACCTCGTCAATGTTGATTTCCTTAGTCGGCAGCGTGTACGTTCCTTGGGCCGTCTGCAGAACCAGCGTTGCCGACAGATTCTCCATATTCTTGATCATCTGGCCGTTCAGCTCGCCGACGATGACGTTCGACGCGGACTTGACCGGAATGGTGACGACTGCGTTCCTGCCCTCCGCTTCCAACTTCGCCTGCAGCTTGGCCGGATCGACGGCGATCTTCGTCGTCTTGATGCCGCCCGATTCCGTCGTCGTTGCTTTGCCCGCATTTTCAACCTTGCCGTTAACCAGCACTTCGACGGCCTCTTCGCTAGGACCGCTCGATGTTTCGTTTCCTGGCTGAGGTCCCGGCTGCTCGGCGATCACGCTCGCTGCCGCTTGACCAAACTTCACCACTCGACCCTGCGCGTCCACCTCCGCGATGCCGATCTTGTCGCCGTTCGTCGCCGGAATCAGGCGATCGCTCGGCACGCTCATGTAATCGCCAACCGTGTCGCCGACATTCGGTACGTCTACGGTACCGCGGCCGAAGTTGAAGTAGACTAGCCGATGCGCGCCATCAACGGCAGGCGTTACCGTCACCCGGGTTTTGCCATCATTATCCGAGCCGCTCGGATCTCCGGCGGTTACCGTAAGACCGCCAGCCGGCACGGAAACATTCGTCGTGAAGACCAGCGCAGCGGACAGCCCGGCCGGCACGGAGCCGGTGGCTACCGCGCGCACGTGAACCGTGTGCTCGCCTTTTAGCTGCGGCATATTGGTTCCGTCATATCGGACGTAAGCCCCTCCATCGACCGAGAATTCCATTGTCGCGTCCAACCCGACAATCTCGTCGCCGGCATCGTCGGCGCTCACGCTCGGAGCCGCCGGGCGAGCCGACAAGCTTAACGTCTGCGGCGCGCTGTCGTTCGTCGTCGTGCGGTCGCCCTTCTTCACCACGTTCACGGTTGCGCCCAACCAGCTGCCATCGATCGCCACTTTCCCGCTGCCATCGGACGTCACTGCCGTTCCATTAATGGTGTAGGCGCTGTTCGGAGTAAGTCCCGTCAATTGTTCGGCCTGGTAGTCGATCCCCGCCGCCGGCGTCGGTTCCGGCGTCAAACCAAACGCCGCGATCGTTACTTGCTGCGCTTCCGAAGCAAAAGCAGAAGACGTCGCTTTAACGCGCACGTCATACGTATCCGGTGCCAGGTCCGTTAAGCTCGTTCCGGTTACGTCCATCCAACTGCCGGCCGCTCCTTGTTTATACTCCATTGCAGTAGTAACGTTCGTTATCGTACCGTCGTTGCTATTCATGGACGTCTCGTCCGTCTTCCCGGCGCTCGGCGTCGCCGGGCGAGCCGGCAGGATTAGCGTCTGCGCCGTGCTGTCGGCCGTCGACGTGCCGTTGCCCTTCTTCACCACGCTCACGGCTGCGCCCAGCCAGCTGCTGTCGATCGACAGATTCCCGTTGCCGTCAGACGTCACCGCCGTTCCGTTAACGACGTAGGCGCTGTTCGGCGCAAGTCCCGTCAGTTGTTCCGCCGCGTAGTCGATCTCCGCTGCCGGCGCCGTCTCCTGCGGCGCGTTAAACGCCGCGATCGTTAGCGTCTGCGCAATGGATGCAAAGGCCGAAGTCGTCGCTTTGACGCGCACCTCATACGTATCCGGCGACAGATCCGTTAAGATCGTCCCGATTACGTCCGTCCAACTGCCGGTCGTTCCTTGCTTGTACTCCATCGCCGAAGTGACGTTCGTCAACGTCCCGTCGTTGCCATGGATGGACGTCTCGTCCGTCTTCTCTGCGCTCGGCATCGCCGGACGAGCCGGCAGGGTTAACGTCTGCGCCGCGCTATCGGTCGTCGACGTGCCGTTGCCCTTCTTCACCACGTTCGCGGTTACGCCCAGCCAGCTGCCGTCGATCGGCGCTTTCCCGCTGCCGTCGGACGTCACCACCGTTCCGTTAATGATGTAGTCGCTGTTCGGCGTAAGTCCCGTCAGTTGTTCCGCCGCGTAGTCAATCTCGGCCGCCGGCGTCGTTTCCGGAGACCCATTAAACGCCGTAATCGTTAGCGTCTGCGCAACGGATGCGAAGGCCGAGGACGTTGCTTTGACTCGAACGTCATACGTATCCGGCGGCAAACCCGTTACGCTCGTTCCGGTTACTTCCGTCCAACTGCTGGCCGTTCCCTTCTTGTACTCCATCGCCGATGTGACGTTCGTTAACGTCCCGTCGTTGCCGTTGATGAACGTCTCGTCCGTCTTCCCTGCGCTCGGCGTCGCCGGGCGAGCCGGCACGGTTAACGTCTGCGCCGCGCTGTCGGTCGTCGACGTGCCGTTGCCCTTCTTCACCACGTTTATGTTTGCGCCCAGCCAGCTGCCGTCGATCGGCGCTTTCCCGCTGCCGTCGGACGTTACCGCCGTTCCGTTAATGACGTAGTCGCTGTCCGGCGTAAGTCCCGTCAGTTGCTCTGCCGCGTAATCGATCTCCGCCGCCGGCGTCGGTTCCGCGATCAGCGCCGCCGTAACCGTAATCGTGGCCGTTCCCATCTTGCCGGTATTCACCGTTGACGTTGCCGTGATCGTATAATCGCCCAGTGCAGCGTTCGCTGCGACGGTCACTTTACCCGAGCCGTTCACCGCCACCTTGCTAGCATCGCTGCTTGTCCAAGTGACCGTCGTCGCCGCTCCGCCTACCGCATCGACCGTTGCCGTAAGCTGCTTGCTCTCGCCTTGGGCTAAGCTGTAGCTGCCCGGAGTAACGGTTACGCTGTTGATCGCCGGCGGCACAGTGACCGTAATCGTCGCGGTTCCTTTTTTGCTGCTATTCACCGTCGAGGTCGCCGTAATCGTATAGTCGCCCAATGCCGCGTCCGCTGCTACGGTCACTTTCCCCGAGCTGTTCACCGCCACTTTGTTGGACACGTCGCTGCTTGTCCACGTGACGGTCGTCGCCGCTCCTCCCACCGCGTCTACCAAAGCCGCGAGCTGCTTGCTTGCGCCCTGCGCTACGCTGGAGGTGCCGGGGGTGACGGTAACGCCGTTGACTGCAGGGGCTGCGACGACGGTAACCGCCGTCGTCCCTTTCTTGCTGCTATCGACCGCGGAGGTCGCCGTGATCGTATAGACGCCCGGGGCGGCGTCCGCGGCAACCGTCACGTTGCCCGTGTTGTCCACCGTCACTTTGTTGGCAACGTCGCTGCTCGTCCAATTGACCGTCTTGTCCGTTCCTTCCACGGCGTCTACGATCGCAGTGAATTGCTTGCTTCCGCCTTGCGTGATGTTAGCTCGAATCGGGCTGACCTGCACGCCGTTGACGGTCGGCGGCACGACGGTAATCGTCGCCGTTCCGAATTTGGCGCCGTTGAACGAGGACGTCGCCTTGATCGTATAATTGCCCGGCGTTGCGTCCGCCGCAACGGTTACGTTGCCCGTGCCGCTCACCGCGACTTTGTTGCTCGCATCGCTGCTTGTCCATGTAACCGATGGATCCGCCGTTCCCGATGTATCTACCGTAGCGAGAAGCTGCTTGCTTCCGCCTTGCGCTAAGGTAACGGGGTTCGGGGTCACGGTAATGCTATTAACGGCCGGGGCCGGCAAGAAGGCTGCCCGCACTTGATCGACCGTACTTGTCCTCTCTTGCCATGCAACGAATATGGCACCGTTCAGGGAGGTTATGGAAGGGTAGAAAGCCGCTTGCGCCGTATTCACGATAAAACCGTTCAAGCCGGCCTCGGCGCTCGTCCAAGCCGATCCGTCATACTTCTTCGCGCGAATTTTGAAGACGGCGGTAGAACCGACGAAGCCGGTATTTTCCGCCCACACCGCATAGACTTCATGATTGACGGCTGCTAATTTCGCTTGATAAAAGGCTCGGTAAGCGGGATTTACGTTCAATCCGAACTTTCCGTTGCCATCGATGCTTGTCCAGACGTTACCGTCGTATTTCTTCACCCGGATTTGGTCGTCCGTCGTCGAATCGACCGGTTCGTTCCAAGCGACGTACAAGGCGCCGTCGACCACGGTTACCGATGGATAATACGCGCTTTTATCGGTCTTCATGTTCAATCCGGTCGCGCCGTCTCCGTCGATCGCCGTCCAGCTCGTGCCATCGTACTTCTTCGCCCTGAGCTGGTTTACGCCGCCCTGTGATTCCGACCATACGACGACCAGATTATTCCCTAGTACGGTAATAGCGGGACTCGCCCCTCCCGTTGCCGCCGTATCTAATCCGTTCGCGCCCGGGTCGACGGTCGTCCATTCCGTGCCGTCGTACTTCCTCACGCGAACTTTGCCCGCCTCGGACCACGTCGCATACAAAGCGCCGTTGTATTCCGCCAAAGCAGGGAAGGTGGCATCCTTCGTAGCATCGATATTAATCGAGGTCGAGCTTCCTTCCGCGCTTGCCCAGCTCGAACCGCCGTTGTATTTCTTGATCCTGATCTGACCTTGGGAAGAGGTGACCGCTTCGGCCCATGCGACATACAACGCGCCGTTGAATACGGCCATTGCCGGTCTCGTTCCCGACTTGCCCGCGTTCATGTTGATGCCGTTCGCGCCGTTGCCGTCGACGCTAGCCCATCCTGTGCCGTTATATTTCTTGACCCTGATCTGGCTGGCGTATACGCCAGGAACGACCGTCTCCTGCCAGGCGAGATAAACTTCGCCGTTCCACTCGGCCATGACGGGATACTCCGCTCGATTGGCCGAAGATACGTTAAGGCCGTAAGGGCCGCCGCCGTCGATCATCGACCACCCCGACGCTGCCGAGGCCTTGCCGCCCCCGATTGTAAGCAACGGTACCCAAAGGATAACGGCGAGCAATAGACAAACCGTTCTTCTAAATCTATCTTTCTTCTTGTTCATGCTTTGATTATCTTCCGGGATCAACGCGCATCGTCCTCTCTTGATCGTCTATCTTCCTCAAGTCCCACATATCGCCCAGCATAATGGAATCGACCTTAAAAAAACCTTAAAAATCGACAAATTTCTCCATAAAAAAACAGGTCCCATCGTCATCGATGAGAACCTGCCGCGTAATTCCGCCATCCGCTATACCGGCTAAGCGGGAACATATAAGGTGACCTTCGTGCCGAGTCCCGGTTCGCTTTCCAGTTGCAGCGAGCTGCCGTATTCGTATTTCAGCCGCTTGTCGATATTCCGCAAACCGACGCCCCCCGATTCCTCCGCGTCGCCCCGTTCAAGCAAACCCTTTAATCTGTCCGGAGCAATTCCAACGCCGTCGTCGGCCACGACGAACCGCCACTGCCCGTCCGACTCTTCCGCCGTCATCGTCACCGTGCCGCCTTCAAGACGGTTCCCGATGCCGTGACGGATGGCGTTCTCCACGAGCGGTTGCAGCAGAAGCGGCGGCATGCGCAACAGATACGCCGTCTCCGGAATTCGATATTCGAAGCGAATGCGATCTTTGAATCGGGCCCGCTCGATCTCCACATACGTTCGAATAAGGCTGAATTCTTCCTCGAACCCGATGCGCCCCTCCGCGTTGCTGAATCGGAAGCTTCCCCGCAAGTAGTCGGCGAGATCCGCGATCATTTTCCGCGCGCGGTCCACGTCCATATAGCTGGACGCCACGATGCTATTCAGCACGTTATACAGAAAATGAGGTTTGATCTGCGATTGCAGAAACGCCACTTCCATGCGGACCGCCCGTCCGAGCGACTCCTTCATCGCGAGCAGGTTGCCGATTCTTGCTTTCAGCTCCTCCAGATCGAAAGGCTTCGGCAAGTAATCGTTGGCTCCCGCTTGGAAAGCGGCCACCTTGTCCTGCGGTTGAATGGCCGCCGTCACCATGAGGACAGGCATCTCAAGCAGCAAGTAACGTTTGCGAATTTCTTGGCATACTTCGTAACCCGACATGCCCGGCATCATCAGATCGAGAATGACGAGGTCGATTCTGCCTGACTTATCGATCTGCTCCAGCGCCTCATACCCGTTCTTGACCGCGATCACGCGATAGTCGGGCGCTTGAAGCGCGTCCATTAATACTTTCAGGTTCACGAATTGATCGTCCACGATCAGAATCGTATGCTTGCCGTCCAGCTTCGAATGGAAAGGGGTAGCGAAAGAATATTCGGTCTCCCTATGCATGACCTGGGGACTTGCATAGGACAAGGGCGAAGTTGTCTTCGACCGCTGATCAGCGATGGGAAGCGTGAACGTAAAAGTCGAGCCGACTCCGGGCTGGGAAGCAGCCGTTAGCGTTCCCTGCTGCAGTTCGACCAGCTGCTTCGCGATCGCCAGCCCTAGCCCGAAGCCTCGATGCCGCTCCCCCTCCAACGATTTGAACGGTTCGAAAATAAAGGGGAGATCTTGGGACTCGATGCCTTTCCCCGTGTCTTGCACGGCGATTTCGATATTTCCCGCATGCTCTCTCCCCGTAATGACGATCCTGCCGTTCTCCGTATGTTTGATCGCGTTGTCGAGCAAATTCCCGATCACCTGGCTGAGGCGGATCTCGTCGGCCATTGCGGGAAGCAGATCCGGAGGCACATGGTTCGCGAGCTGGATGTTATTTTCCGTGCACAGATACGAGTAGAAGCGAACTTGCACCTCCGCGACCGAACGAACGTCGATCGGCGCCGGGACGATGCTCAATTCGCCCTGCTTCAGCTTGGACAGGTCCAAGATATCGTACACGAGCTGCGATAGCTTCCTCGTAATGTCGGTCATGAGCTGCAGCTTTTCCCGTTGTTCGGCGGTTGGCGGCTGCACGGCATCGTCCAGCATCGAGCGGGATATATTCATCACGCCATGAAGCGGCGTCTTGAATTCATGCGACGTTCGGGCCAGAAAATCATCCTTCAGCTTATCCGCTTGCAGCAATTGCCCGGACAGCTCTTCGATTTTGCGGAATGCGTTCGAGAACCGGAGCGACATCAAGAGCGCGAGCATGAGCAATACGAGAAAAGGTTCGGCCGGCGGGAGCGAATAGATCGGCACGCCGAAATAAACGTTCATATTCTGGTTCAGCACCAGCACGTTCAAAGCCATGGCCGCCACGGCCAAATACCCGCTTCCCGACACTCTATGAAGCGCCGTATAGACGAATACGTACGTGGCGTACAGCAGCGAAATCGTCACATATAACGACGTTACTTGACGAAACGGCACGGTGGTTAGCTGGGGAGCGAAGCCGATATGCAGTCCGGCGAGAATCGCCCCCGCGGCCAGTCCGCCTCGCGTAAGCCATTTTGAGCAGTAAGGTCGAAAGGCCGTATAGACGTAGAGAAAAAATCCGATGCCCACGCCGACCGTCAACACCATTTGAATGCGAAAATAAAGCTGGAATGGAAATGAGCCGACCACGTCGAACAACACTCTTTCCCCGCTGACGCTCGTGAATGCGGCGATACACACGCAGACGATGCCGAGCACCGCGAGGGAAAAGTCGTTACGGCGCTGGGAGAATAATCCGATGAAATAGAGCCCCATGATCAGGAACGCGGTCAACGCGACCCAATCATGCGCCGTCGCCCGGTCGCGAAGCCCGGAGATTTGATCGGCCTTGCCCAAGAGGAGCGATTCCCCGATCCCGCTGCCGACGCGAAATTCATAGTTGGCCACCTGAACGAGAATGTCATTCCATCCCGGCCGCAGCGTGAAGTAGCTGACATATGGCTTGTTAAGCGCTTCGTACTGCCGTTTCTCGGCCGGATTCCCGCTTGATCCGACGATATGGCCGTTCACGATAAGCCGATTGGAGATCGGGATCGCCGCCGTCTTCACTCCATACACCGCGCTTGCGTCGTCGATCCGTACCCGCAAGCGATAGGTCGCCATCCCGAACGTTTTCATCTGATTGGACCAATATCCGGGAACTTGAATGGATACGGGTTGTAGTCCCCCCGCGACCGAAGAGGAGAGGAGCAGTCGATCCGGATAAAGCTCCCACTGCCCGTCCAGCCGAACGGCCCCGTCCTTCGCGAAATTCCAGGCCGACAAGTCCAAGGCTCCGTTCGCCGCCGCGGGCATGGGCTTCTTATAGAAAGTGGAGTAGGTCAACAACATCCCGTACGTTGCAATGAGCAAGGCCAGCGTGATCAATGCCGCCGCGACTTGTTTCCTCATCGGGCCTGCCGCTCCGTCTTCTCTCTCGTTTGTTGGAATAACCGCAATGTCTCTTCCTCCAACTCCGTTCCCAATTGCACGCTCACCGCTTGTTCCAATTGCAGGCAGACGCGATGCGCCTCATTGCGATTGCCCATCTCCAGATGCAGCTTAATCAACTCGCGGCCGTCGATCTCGGAATCGGGGGCAAGCGATAATATTTGTTGCAGGCTGTCCACGGCAAGCCCATGATTGCCTTGTCTTTGAAAAGACGCGTAACCTATGCGGAGCGCGCGCACGTACGAGGCTTTGATCTCTAATTGTCTGGCGACGGCCCAACCGAAATCGCAGGCTTCCATATATTCGCCTGTGTACATGTGGTTCATAATGCCGTAGGATCGTTCATCCCAGTGCTCATCGGCCAGAAAATTGCTCAGCGACTGCTCGAATTCGTTGGCATCGACCGTCAAGCCGTCCAATACGGCAATGAAGCCTTGATCCGCTTTGCGGATTTGAATCGGAATTCGATGCTCCGCCAGGCTTTTCCTTAAATAAGACAGGCAGGTGTACAAATACGTCTTCGCCTTGTTCAGATCGTATCCCGGCCATAGGGCTTCAATGATCGAGGCGGTATTCACGGATTTCCCCGCTTGATGGATCAGATACGCGCAAAGCTCCTTCTCCTTCTTCGTTCTCCACGCGACCGGTTTGTTCGCGCCTCCCGGCCATTCGATATGGAAGCCGCCCAGACAATGGACACTCGGGGCTGGAATGACGGCCTGGCGCGCCTGAACGACGGCTTCGGCGGTCAAGGCTTGTTGTTGAATGCGCTCGACCGTACTCTGCATGCGATCTAACGTAAACGGCTTCAGCAGGTAATCCGTCGTTTGAATTTCGAACGCCTCGACCGCGTATTCCGTATGGGCCGTCGTGAATACGATCGGCATGCGCGGGAACAGGCTTCGGATTCTTCTGGCGGCTTCCGTCCCCTTCATGCACGGCATCTGGATATCCAGAAACACGGCATCTACTTGCGGCGTTTCTCTTAACGCTTCAATCGCTTGAATCGGATTAATCGACCTGCCGACGACTTCAACATTGCCGATGCGGCCAAGCAAAATTTCCAACAAATCCAGCGCGTCTTCTTCATCGTCAACGAGCATTACGCGAATCATCTCTAGTCTCCTTGTTTGAAATCATTACCATTATACATTTAGATGCGTCTATTATTAATCTTTTTTACGAGTAGTGAGCAGCACTCCACATGCGCGCAGTATGCGGAAAGCGTCGCTTTGCGGCGGCATTCTTTGGCAAGCTTCATCGCAAGCGCGAGTTTAAAGTTTTCTTTATGTTTCGTAGATGGACGAATCTACCATGCTAGTATTGACGAGGAAAATAGATTACCCGATATCACACTTCAAGGGGGACTAACGATGAGGAAGAAATTTGTCGGATTATTGATGGCGGTGCTGCTATGCTTTCCTTTTTCCATTAGTTTGGCAGCGGGCGCGACGAAGACTTCAGCCGACTTTACGGATTTGAAGGATCTGGATGCCGCAACGAAAGCCAAATTCGACGCCATGATTGGCGCTGGCATTTTCAATGGCGTCAGCGATACGACGTTTGGGTTGAAAGATGAGATGAACCGTGCCCAGTTCGCGAAGGTTGCGGCATTGATCGTGAATCTTGATGTCGATAAAGATCTGAAGACGTCCAGTTTCAGCGACGTCAAAGCGGATGATGCCGCCAACGGCTATGCGCTGCCCTACATTGAAGCACTCAAATCTGCTGGCATTACGGATGGTACTGGCGAAGGTACGTACAATCCCGCCGGCAAAGTAACCAAAGAGCAGCTGGCCACGTTCTTGGTCCGAACGTTAGGCAAGGACGCGGAAGCAAAAGCGTTGAGCGGCAACGATCGTACGGTATCCGACTGGGCGCAGGGGTATGTGGCTCTGGCGTTGGATCTGAAAATATTGGATAATGGTCCGATCGGAAACTTCGGCGGTCAAGCCAACGCAACGCGCGATCTGCTTCTTACGGGCGCATACGAAGCCAAGTCGCAATACGAAGATCAGGTAGCGGAGCAGAAGAAAGCGGAAGAAGAGAAAAAACAGGAAGAAGAAAAGAAAAGGCTGGAAGAAGAGAAAAAGAAAGAAGAAGAAAAGAAAAAGCTGGAAGAGCAGAATTGGTATCCGCCTTCGCCGCCCGTTCAGGCTATCGTCGAGACGCCTATGGCACTTCCCGCAGGCGGCGTTGTCGTATCGGATACGCAGGTTACGCTCAGCGCAACGGGCGGCGCAACGATCTACTATACGACGGATGGTAGCACGCCGACGAGGACGAATGGCCTTGTATACAGCGGTCCGATCGTAGTGAATCGAGCAATGACGATCAACGCGCTAGCGGTACACGATGGCATGAGAGACAGCGGCATCCTGTCCGCGTCGTACACCATTACCGTGCCGAAATCGGCACTGGAATTGATTAATGAAGCGTCTGCTTCGACCGACTCGGAGAGGTGGAATCTTATTAATGAGACAACATTTTCCGCTGCGGGCGTCACGAATGTCACATCGGATAATCTAACCTACGTCCAATATTATTTGGAAATCAGCGCAACGCCGCTTCCAAGAACGACGGCTCAAATTCAAGCAATCGTCGATGAGGTTCGTGCCGGACTCGCGTTGACAGAGATCAGCAATTACATTATGGATCCTGAACATGCGGCTAAGCCTGACGCAACGACATTTGCCGTGGCAGGAGTAACGGGCGTAACCGCTGACAACTTAGACCAAATCTTGAGCGCCATCGGAGATGCCTATGTGAATCGATTTCAGTATAACCCGCCGTTCTCTTTAACTAGCAGAACCGCTCTCCAACAAGTCGTTGAAGATTGGATAGCGCTGTAACAATGGACTTATGAAAAATAGCGGCGTAAGGGAGATCCTCCCTACGCCGCTTTTTAATGGCTTCTGGCAACCAGCATATATCCTTCCCTGCGAATCGTCACGATTCTCTCGGGATTGGCAGGGTCCACCTCGATTTTCTTGCGTAAATTGCTGATGTGCACGGCGACCGTTCTCGTATCCTCCAGACTCTCCATTCCCCAGACGAGCTGGAACAAAGCATCGACGCTGACGACGCGATTCGCGTTTTGCGCCATATAGGACAGCAGACTGAACTCTTTTTTCGATAGGAAGACGGTTGCGCTGCCCAGGTTGACGGACTGCGCATAGAAGTCCAGCGTTAACCCCGGTAACTCCAGCAATTGCTCCCTTCTGCCCGTCGACACTCTGCGAAGATGAGCCTTGATCTTGGCCATGAGCACGCCCGGACTGAACGGCTTGGTCACATAATCGTCGCCGCCATAGGATAAGGCGCTGATCTTCACCTCGTCTTCCTCGCGGCTGCTCAGAAACACGATTGGCGCATTCGTGTAGGTCCGTGCGGTCACGCACCAATCAATGCCGTTTTCTTTCGCCAGCAGGATATCCAATACGATCAAATCCGGCTCGAAAGACGCAAGCAGCTTCATCGCTTCCGTTCCGCTATGGCTGTAGGAGGAGATGAACCCCTCCTTCTCGCAATACACCTGTACAATTTCGCATATATGGGGATCATCGTCGACGATCATTATTTTGTGCGCATCCGCCACGCCGTCACCTTCCTTCATTGGCAAGACAAGGAAGCGATACATGGAATACCGACCCCGTCGTGCCGTCGCTCTCCGCTCGCACCGTCCCTCCGTGCGCTTGCACGATTTCCCTGCAAATCGCCAGCCCGAGCCCGCTGCCCTCTACCCCCGACTCCGCGCCAGGTCGATCATACTTGTAATTACGATCGAAGATTTGCTCGAGCTGATCCGGAGGAATACCCGAGCCGGTATCTTGCACGCTAATGATCGCATGGCGGGTACCATTCACCTCGTCCACGGCTATCGCAATCGTCACCAGCCCTCCCCCGGAGGTAAACTTCATCGCGTTCGACACGAGATTAAACAACGCTTGCTCCAATCTTTGCGCATCCATCTCGACAACAAGCAAGTCAGGACGCTGATCTTCCGCATCTCCGATATCCAACCTAAAATCCAACCCTGCATCGCGTACGACCAGCTCATATTGTTCAAAAAAACCACGCAAGAAGCGAATCACGGGAACCGGCTCCATCCGGTACGAGACTTGTCCCGTCTCCAAATGCGACAAGAAGGACAATTCCTCGATCATACGGTTAATTCTTATCGTATTATCCTGAATATACTTCAGGTACTGTTCGTTACGTTCCGGCTTGACCCCGTCCTGCACGGCTTCTACATAACCAAGCATGCTCGCCAGCGGCATTCGCAGATCATGCGTAATATAGGCAAGGAGCTTCTTCCTCCCTTGCTCGGAGTGAAGCAACCGGTCATACGAAGTCCGGAGATCTTCGTGAGCTTCGGATAAGGCCTGCGTGCGTTCCTGCACGGTCCGTTCCAAATTCATATTCATTTCGGTCAGCTTATCGTTGGCGTCCTGCAGTTCGCGTGCAATCCGTTCTTCGTTCGTCGCCACCCTCGTAAATCGTGAAGAAAGCAGCATCATCTGCGCGATCGTAAATACCAACAGACCAAGCGGAGAGGTATTTCCGATCGTCGACCATTCGTTGTAATACAGAAAATCATTGATAACCGTAACTAGCACAACCACCGAAACCAAGAGGAAGAGCAACGCCCCTTCTTTACGCCGCACGGCCGCTTGGACCAGCCCGACCATCAGATACACCATGTGCAGAAGGACGATTGCGCCGATCGGCAGCAACATTTTCGTATAAATGAGCGCCGGGGTCGCCACAACGACCAGACAGAGTGCGCCGGTTACGATCCGGGTGCCACGTCGAAACCATAGCGATACATAATCCGGGAACATGCAATCAAAATACATGCTGATGATATAACCGCTGAGGCAAAGAATCAGATACTCGATCTTGAACTGCAATTCCCACGGAAAACGAGGAAACAATTGCGTCATCATGTGCTCACCGACCAGCAAGGAGCGGATACCGAACATCACGGTGAACAGACCGAAATACAACGGCGCCCTGTCCTTGCGTCGCTGCACGAACAACAGCAGATTATACGCGCCAATCACCAACAGACTTGCGGTTATGAATATCTCCGAGGCAATGCTCAGATTGTTCCTGACGGTTAACGCGTCACTGCCGCCGAGCTCAATATCCTTGGTGATGCCGCCACGCTTATGATGGAAGTTCGCTACCTGCATAACCAGCTCTACCGTGTCGCTCTTAGGCTGGAAGAACACCAGCTTCGTCGCCAGACGCGGCGTCACGTCACTCTTGTCCTCACCAACCACGCCGACTTCGGTCAGCAGATCCCCATTCACCCAACATTTATACGCATGAAAAATCGTAGGCATCCGCAGAGCAAGCCTCTCATTCCTATCCTGCGCGCTAAGATGGATGACCAGCCGAAATGTTGCAAAGCCTGTACCGTCCAGTTGCCGACCATCTAACCGATAGCCTAACCAGGAGCTCGGGATGCTGATCCAGTGGTCATTCGTGCCTCCCATTGCAGAACGATTCCGTATGTCCTCAGGCGACAACAGCTCGTGCCAATAAAATGCCCATTCCCCTTGTAACTTTATCGGATTCTCGCTTACTTGAACCTGCGTTAAATCCAGAACGCCTTGTTCGCTTCGGAGCTTAGGGGAGTCCGGCGCAGAGATGACGGCATAGCTTGCCACCAAACCAATAAGAACGGCAGCGGCTATTTGGAGCAAGATCGTGCGAGAACCGAGTTGAAGAATCCCCCTCATGGTGAACAAACCCCAATCTACAAGAGCGTCATAAACAAGTTGATTATCCAAATCATAGCATCATTAAAGGAAAATGTACCCTGCAAATGTCTGAGGGGCGTTGAACAGAAGCATGACGATAAGGGCATCTTTTGTGAAAACAAGAAGAACCGTCCGGGGCTGGACGGTTCATTGACTTGGAAACAGAAGTTTTAAACAAGAAGGAGGGAACGGATAACGAAGCCGACTCACCGTTGCAGATTACACTTCCGTTATGCGCATTCGAATTAATTTGGTTAACACCTAACTCCTGCAATCTTTACTTGTAAACCGAAATAAGAGCCACTCTCGAACACAGATCCCAAAGAGATCCACATCTTACCAATACGCACTAATACTCTTTAATTAAGCTCACAAGATACTCTAAGGTCTCTTCATCCAACTGCAATGACTGGCTTATTTTCTCAGGCTGTTCTCTATCAGCTTTACCATAAGTGTCAATTTGCAAATACTTCTTTCCATCTTCACTAAAAGTGATATAAGTTCCCTTCACAGGCTTATGAATTCCTACCTTTGTCTTTATCGTTTTTCTAAGATTACTTTTTGAAAGTAGAGCCACATTGCATTCCTCCAAAACATCCTTAAAATAACATTACTTTATAAACCATGCTGCTCTATTCTTAGTGGCTTTGCTTCCTTTAGAACTTAATGCAAAGCCATACCCCAGCTTAGTTAGTTCCTTAATAATTTTGTTACACTCTGGGGAATCAACAACCCACAGACAGCCGCCACTTGATCTCTTATCTACGAATTCAAGTGATGCTTCTTCCAAGAGAGCAATTAATTCTGAGATACCACTAAAAGTATCAGCAGTATAACTTGAATTTGTTTCTGCTGCTATCAATTCTTTACCAGCCGTTGTTTGATACATACTTTGTGTAAGAGATCTCACTTCTACGGCATATTTATCCTTAAATTCATTCCAACATGCTTCTTTTTTACACCACTGACTAATATTTGTTCCTTGAGAAGATGGATTTGATATAAAATTCCATGTTATATTTGCCGTCTTCCGAATCATCTCATCCATTATTGGGCTAATCTTCTGATTATCCCATACATCCATAAGAGAGAAATACTTCTCAGTAGCATGTGAAATCATAGCAACTGTATAAGCAACAACATTCGCCTTGTACCCAGGAAGCTCCATTTTCTTGACAATATCATCAACAGCTGTAAAGAATATCGCTTTTGCGATTGCCAATTTAAAGAAATCAGTATCAATTTGCTGCTTCCTCTTAGCCAAAAGTTGCATGAAATCAGTAAAGTTAGCTTCATTCCCCTTCGACACGGTATGAGGAGCCTGATCCCATGCCATGTAATATTTGGCTAGCTGCGTTTTTGATAGAACCTGCTGTTTTGGGTGCTGCAACTTAAATTTCTCTTTAGCTGATCGGGTCCCTTGTCGATTTAAATCTACAGCATACTGCCCGCGTGCGCGTTCATAATACCACTTTTTATCAGATTTCACTCCACCAGGTGCAGGTGCCCATATACTTCTGGATAACTGTTCGAGTTGAATATGCAGCGAGTCGTTTGCACCTAAATCCGAGAAAGAGATTTTATTTTGTGTATTCGCATATTTAGAGATGCGGGCAATGAGTGTGTCTACACTTTGCTCTTCATTTGTTTTCAGCAAAGTAAGCTTCGCCTGAATATGCACACCGCTAATGTCTATACCAGATTGCCATGCGTGATGTAAGGAAGCTGTTGTTTGGCCACCATTTACAATCTGCCAACCAGTCATTGATTGTACACGATAAAGATTGGAATCATTGTTAGTTCGCTCTAGGACAGCATCTTCTGCCGTTGTTGAAATTCCATTGTTGTAAGCTATAAACCGCTCCTTCTCTTTTTCAAGTGTTTCTTTGATTCCTCTATTAACCGAGCCTTTTGTCTGAAGAAATGATCTAACGTTACGTTCGATTAATCTTTGACCGAATTTCTCATATGTTTTTGCTAGAATAATTCCGGGTATATATCCAATGTAAACTTCAAACTCGCAATCCTTACCCTCGCTACTAGGTACTTTCATTAATTCGAAAGTTTCGCCGAAATCACTACCAAAGTTAAGATAGAAGGATTCCGTATCCTGCATCTCATTAATGAGTTGATAAAGCCGCTCAATATCCCACACTTGAACGTTGACTTCATCAACCTTATCAATAGTCACTCTCACAGCGTCATTTGATTTATATACACAATTTGAGAGCATTATTATTTCCAAATGCTTTATCTGATTTGCAAAGGTCTCTATTACATGGGCTAAATCATACGCTTCAGCACTAGACTCATCAATAAAAGATTTGAGTTTTCCAGCTGCACACTGCTCATAGAACTTAACAGCCTTCTTAACAGCACGTTCTACATCTGCTCGGCTAATAGACCGGACCTTATCATAGGGCATCTCATGCACGGCAACAAACAGGTGTAACTTACCAGCTTCCTCGTCGAACGTATACGCATTGACTTTAATACCCTGTCCAGATTTTTGCCAGAAGCTTGGATGGACATTCTCAACCACGCCGTTTTCCTCTAGGTGAATACACATTTTTTCTACAAACACAGCCTCAGCGTTACCATTATAACTGTTTAACTCATCTAGTATCTGCTGAAAGAAATCTTGCGCAAATTCTTGGAGATCCATCGTTTACAACTCCTGAACCATATCAATAATTTTCTTATCCTGGATAATGTTATTGTGAAGCCCATCTAGAATAATATCATAACGAACATTTGTTATGCCTTTTGGCAGTTTACCCGTAGAAATTCTCGGGAAATTGTCATCGACAGTATAATTCTTTTTCTCAAGAACTCTATACTTTTCTGCCTGATAACTCTCGGATTGATTATCAAGATACCCTGCTTGGAACAGCGCATCTTGATATACTTTCAAGTAAGACGGCCAGGTGCTTAATAATAGTATGACCTCTTCAATGATATGAGATAAAGACTCTCCATTATTTTTAGAAGGTTTGAGTGAAAGCACACAAAGAATCAAGTTATCTACTTCATCACCTGTCAGCTGCTCCTCACTGGAAATTGTCACCTTTAATGGATTGTAAGAGAGTGTAGTCTTTACTTCAATTCCTAATCCATCAAAACGGAAATCGACGTGCTCTTTATACGGCCCGCGCCAATACGTAACAATTCCAGGATTTACCCCTTGCTGCAGCAGCCCTCTTAACACATAGACCTCCCCAAATAATCCACGGCGTTGTTCCGGAGACAATCCGTCAACTCCAATATTACTGAAGAAGTCACTCCACCTTTGAAATGTTCTATGCAGGGATTCAAAAATCTCTTGTGACTTACTCAGCCATAAATCTTCTAAGAGATTGGTAATAAATGCTTCGAAAGTAGCGTTATCATTATTTAATTGAGTCAAGGTAACACAATTTTGATTCAATAGAGGTCCTATTTTGTCAAAATAGACTTTATCAACTTTGGTGCCCCTACATACAGGAAGGTACTTCAAATTAACATTACCATGCTGCTGCAATATAGGGATGATAAGAAGTCGTCTTTCTTCGTCTGGCTCTATGGCTAGAAAGAATATTTCCTTAAGTTCATTGCGCAACTCTCGGACAATCATTTTATTATCTGCTGTATAACTAGATCTATTCACAGTCATATCGCAATCTAAATCTGATAATAGAGCCCTTATTTCGTACATTTAATTACTCTCCACCATGAATAGATTTGTTTACAATCATACTACGTTGGTGACGGGATACCTTGCTCTTCGGGAAAGAAATTGCAAAACCAATGGCCATTTCTTTATCAGTAAGAGCAAGATCACGTTTTGCTTTTCCCATAATTGTATCTTCAACCTTATCGTCAGCAATTGGGTAGAGAAGAAGAAGGCCATTCTTTGCACTCCTCAATCCTCTAATTTTTGCTTGGAGGTTGGCTTTGTGTTTGCGCTCTTTTGTCTCTTCGCCTGCTTGCTTAATTAACTCCAGCTCTTTGCGCTGATCATCATTAAAGTCTAAAAACTCATGACCCTCAGATGTCAAAATACGTATACTAATTGATTGTGAGTTTATCGAGTAAAAATCAACCTCGCCTTTACGTCTTACACCGGTATTTATTGATAAATTAGCTATCTTCCTATCACCATCACCAGCATTAATAAGAATCACTGTCCAATTAATCAATTCATTATCTTGATTACATTTAGTAATGTAATCTTTGATACTACTCGTATCCACTCTAGTAAGGTTGGACGGGGTTTGATATTCCTCAAGGAATTTCAAAATATGAGCTGACTTTACATCATGCCAATAATAATGCTCATTGGTTGTTGAACTTTGAAATTGGTTGTGGGTCCCAATCTCCTCAATTAATTTTTCAGCTGCTGTAAAATTCTTACCAAAAAACGCTTTATTATTATCGAATACTGTTGTCTGAATCAAACTTGAACTATAGGAGACACCAACCTCACGTGCGGACCTCATTTTATCAGGGCTAGTAACTTGAAGATCCGGATGAGCACCTATCTCTAAAACGTACTCTTCTGGTGAATATCCGTACTCAGACATCTCTTCCAATTGTCCGCGCAGCTCTTCCGTTGCGATCGCAATGTGATAAAACCAGTTAGCGAGCTCTTCCGTTGTATAGATGCGGCATAAATCAAAGTAACCTTCTCGGTAACCAAACCATCTGCCCATCTGCATTAAGGTATCATAAACTTTACTAGTCCGCAGATAGTAGCTTACCGTAAGCCCGTCTAATGTCAGGCCGCGAGATAACTTATCGCCACCAACAGCAAGTACATAAAGTCCTTCCTTATGTTCTTCATAATCTAGTGCGTCACTACTTTTTCCATTAATCTCTTTTACCTTCAATTTATCAAGCACATGTACGATCTCTTCTCTCACTTGGGTCCATGTAAACATATCACCACTATCATTTCGAGCAACAGATGTAACTACAAAATCATTATTATATAGATCCATCATTGCCTCACTATGACTCGTTGCAGCTCCACCGTACCGAACTGCATCTTTTATACTCGTCATATAATCCTTAATTTTATAATAGACTTTTTTTTGAACGTCAGTAAATCTAGTAACGTGTACTAGCATAGAACTATGTTTATTTGCTTGGCCTCGTAATCTTCTAATTGCCGTCGCAATCAAAAAAGCATAAATACTTTTACTTAGGTCTGCTGGCAAAGGACCTGGAATATAATCCTTCTTATGATTCTCAGGAATAAATTCCTTCTCTTGAACAATTTGTCGCACTAAACTCCCTTGTTGATTGTCGGCATCATCATTCAAAGAGAAGTATTCAGCCGGCCCTGCATAGTTATTAGGCTTAGGAAGTGCAACAATAAAATCACGTGGAAACAAATCCTGACCATGAGTAGCTGAAGTAGAATCACGATCAATAAGCATATTTGCAAATGGAGTTGCCGTATAGCCTATATATGCCCTTTGATCAAAAGTATTAAAGATTTTACGAATAAGCCCATTAATTGTTGATGGGTCAAATTCAGGATTAATCTTGTCATCATCATCATAAATTTCTGAAGTGTTAACAGTCGCTTGATCCGCCTCATCATCGATAATGAGGAGCGGTAGTTCCGGGACAACTTTATGATCCATACCTTCTCTAACCACAGCATAGTGACTCTTTTTCTGAAGATAATTTAATAGGTTAGTTAATACCGTCTTATTCTTTTTGACAACCAGCAGAATAGGAGGCTTAAACATAGTAGTTGCTTTCTGAATCGTAAAGTCACCGTTATTATCCGAGTTTGTCAATGAAATTATAGGGTCCTGGAATTGGTAACCTTCCATAAGCCCTACTCCAACCCTATAATCACTCGTTTGCTTTGTTTTCATGGAGTAGCCAATAACTTCTTCGTCAAGTCGAACTTGAGTTTGACTTCTAAGGTTATTATGCAACCCTCCCAACACGATTACGACTTTATAACCAACATCAAACGCTTTATTAATAACAGCAGTGAAATTGGCAGTTTTACCAGACTGAACATACCCCATAACAAGGCCTTTCCGCTCGAATTGCTCACCTTGTTTACGTGGATTATCCAACAGACCAAGAATCTCATCTGAAGTTGAATCTAATGAATCAATAGTCGATTCAGACCACTTTTTCTTTGTTCTTAGGTAGAATTTATAGCGATTCCACTGTCTCCAGTTTGTTTCATTTTTCACTTCATCATCGAGCCAAGGCTGGTGGCCATTCTTACCACGTAAAATAGCTGGTATTGAAACTGTCGTATTAAAACTTGTTCTCAAGTCTTCTACCAAGCGGTCTTTCATTTCAGTAGAAAGACCCATCATTGTTTGAAACTGGCCTACGACAGATTCAATGACTTGATCCTGCTCTTCTTTTGCATCTGCTAGTTTAGGTTTTAATATAGGTAAAATGGCTTGCTTAAGATCCTCAAATTCTAAAACACTCACTATATTTCCTCCTTTATACTTGCTTCTAATAACTCTTCTGAATATTTAGCAAAAGAAGGCATTGCCTTTAGTGAATTTACAATATCTTTTAAAGACACTTTCATTTGTTTGTATATCTTAACAATATTACGCATCTGAATTTTGTCAGATTCTTCAATCGCGAGAAGAGCAGAGGTATCACCTTGAGGTGCATATACCAGAGTGTTGATTGGGCAGAACTCTTGAAGAAGCTGCAGGTAGCTATCCAACTGCTCTACAACTTCTCCATCGATCTTTTCCCTTATACTTTGTAAAAGCGGATTCTCTTTATATATCATAAAAAAAGATCTTTGATTTCTTGTTGACTGATTCCAAAGCAAGTCAATATCAGTACGCCTCTTTGACCCACTGCTCTGCTTCTGTGGAACACCTCTATGGTAGTACACTTTCTGCGACAATTCTCTTGCCTTTTCTGCCCAGCGTTTTAAAGTATCAATTGATTCCTGAGGAGGCCTTGCCACCGATTTCTTAACATCGATTTGCCAGTCAAAATCAGAATCTTCCTCAATATCAACCCTTATTCGACCTAACTTTGTGGCTTCTTCCTTGGGAAATAAGGAAAACCAGCTGCTTACCGTTAATAGACGTTTATTTCGATAGATATAAAACCCTTGCTGGTCGTACCAACCATATGGCCCACCTGCATCTTTATGCTGATCTTTGGTCATCTTACTATGATGAGGAAGGATAAAACCTTCAATGGTTATTAACTTTCCATCAATATACATTTGTTCCTTACTCATTTCATAAGTATGCTGCAACTTTGTGCAGAAGGGATCCCACGGCAACAATTCATTATTATTAAGAGTCATTCGTACACGGCCATTCCCTTCAAGAAACCGATGGAAAACCATTTGCAGATGTCTCTCTAAAAAGTTTATTTGCCTAAAGAACTTTTTCTCCTTATTAGTCGTAAATGGTGCCAGAACGACTCGATCTAACTTTTCTATTAGCACTATAGTCCCGGAGGAATTTTCAATACTTCCTAAATATTCCAGAGAATCAGAATACGCTTGTTTTCTTAATTGCCACTCATTATTTTGTTGAACAAATTCTAAATCCCAACAACGAATGTGTACATCACGTTCTCTTTTAGTCATAACTGTGAGTCGTTGTCCTAATGAAAAAGAAGCTGTCTTTAAACCCATTCCAAATCGACCTAGCTCTTTTGCTCCACGTTTATCAAGTGGGTTTTTGGATCCAAGTCTCATGGCATTGGTTAACTCTTCTACGGTCATCCCTTTACCATCATCCTCAATTCTAATATGACTTCGATCTTCTGCCCATTGCATCTTTATGGATATGTGCGTTGCCTTTGCGTCCAAACTATTATCGATAATGTCAGCTATCGCTGTTTCAAGAGAATAACCGATAGCACGTAATGATTGAATCACTGGTGAAGCATCCGGGGTTACAATTTCATGAAGTTCATTTGAACTATCGTGAGCCATTCAACATTCCATCCTCTTCCAGAGAGATAGTTACATGTACCCATTTTAGCATAACAGAGCGTTCCGATTATTGTAAATGTTTAATGTATAACAAAAAAGTTAAATACAATAATATCCATATTCTGAAAGGTGGAAGATAAAGATCTTTTACACCCTGCATGAGGAGGTTTGCCTGTTTGAATAACCAACAGGTATTTTGGGACAAGTTATTAAAATGGTTTGAAGTTAATGCGCGATCTTACCCTTGGAGAATAACTAATGATGTGTATCACATAATGGTTGCTGAATTACTTCTGCAGCAAACTCATGTAAGAAAAGTAGCACCGGTTTATTATAAGATACTTAGACGGTCTACCAGTTTCCCTGAACTTTCACAAGCTAGTCAAGATGAACTTGTATCATTCATTAAACCTATCGGTTTAATCTATAGAGCGCATCGCCTCATAGAAATAGCTAACATAGTAGTAAATGAACATGAAGGTAATTTACCTAACAACTATAAATCACTAATTTCGCTTCCTGGTGTCGGAGACTACATCGCAAAAGCCGTGCTGAGTTATGGCTTCGGAGAAAAAACTGTTCCTGTAGATACAAATGTCATTCGATTGTTCACCAGGTATTTCGCTCTCACTTCCACAGCAGCGCGGCCTCGTACAGATAAAAAACTATTTCAAGCTATAGCTTCACATTTTTCATTAGAGCTGGATTACAGAAATGCAAACTTAGCGATTTTAGATTTGCAGGTTTAATATGTACCTTACAGAAACCATCATGTGCCATTTGTCCATTAGAACGCGGCTGTGAATACAAAAAAACCCTTACTGATTAGTAAAGGTTTAATGAATGTTATACAACTGCCTCTTCATATCTGCTAATTTCTTCTCTTAATTTTCTTTCTATCCGGACACCAAGGTACTCCAGCATTTTCTCCGCAACTGCTCTTCCCAATAGCGGTGGCACCGCATTGCCAATCTGTTGATACTGGGCATCCTTTGGCCCCTCAAAAACAAAATAATCCGGGAATGTCTGCAATCTCGCCGCCTCACGAATGCTAATCGCACGATGAAGCTTAGGATGGATCCACATCGACTTACGGACGTTCAGCACTGTACCTGATGGACTGTCATATTTCAATCGCAAATAAACCGTATTCTGGGTTCTATTTGGATTCGTGTATGTAGTCTTCAGAGAGTCACTCAATTTATGAAAATTTTCGCCTTCTTCTAAAGCCATAAATCTTTCAATTGCTTCCTCAGTTGAATCAGTCATGATGTGATTATAAATGCACGGCTCACCGGCATCGAGATATCTTTGAAGAGGATTTGAATTCGTTCTCGAAACTTTCTTCACAGGAATATCATTTTGAATTTCAGTACCTGGAGGATAGGCTTCCAAATCACCAATTGCATGACCGACTGTATACTTATCTGTTTCCCAATGGATGATTGGATCCGGAAGTCGGATAACTTCACTGCCAGCAATCGTCTCTTTAATCCCGAGAATAAACAGCCGTTCTCTATTTTGTGGAGCTCCATATTCTGATGCATTTAGAATCAAGTGATCGATATTAAACTTGTACTTCAACTTCTTGAATCTTGCCTGTAAATAATCCAAAACACTGTATGTTTGAAGAGTAATGAGGATATTCTCACCATCAAACTTTAAGTCACTAGAATGAATCTTCTTCTCTTTAACCTCATTCAATTTCTGCAGTATTTTTTGTGTTTCGCATATGACTTTAAGGTTATTGAACAACTTGGCACGATCTGTGTCTCCAGTTACCCAATATTCTTCAACCTGAAGGCGTATCTCATGCCAGCACCGTTTGTACTCTGACTCATTACCCCAGAAGCCATTATGTAGATCATCCCAACGATGACTCACATATTTGATGAATGGATCTTTATCGTGTTTAAGATATTTCTCAAACTCCTTTTCCTTCCTTAACATATGAGAGATTTTGGATAAAAAGGTTTTATCATTGATCATGAAGTCCTTTGCACCAAATTGATTCACACTGTCAACCAACTGCTTCCCCCAAGGAATCGGTTCTCCTAATACAATGACCTCTGGTTTAAGAGAAATCCCTAGATCAGTGAAGTTTGACTCATCATCCACTTCAGAATAATAAAACTTATGCTTATCGGATTTTAACGTTTTTACATTCTCCATTAGAAATGCATCAGGATTAAGCTTCTCAATAACATCAGCATATGCTTTGACCAGCTGATTATTGGTGGAAATCAATTCACTCTTCTGCCGATTCGCGTTTGAGAAGCCTTGGCAAGGTGGTCCACCAAAAACAATATGCACTCTTTCCCCCTTAGCCTGGAGGGATGTTGATAATTCATAAATATCCGATTTGAGAAAGTCATTAATATCCCCGAACATCTTTGTACCTTGTTGCGTGTGATTTCGCTTATATGTTTCACGTGCCCATTTATTATTCTCAATTGCAGCAATTATTTTTATTTTACCCGTTTGCAGAAATCCGCTGCTCAGCCCACCAGCCCCTGAAAACAAGTCCACTGCATTTAATATTCTACTAATAACGACACCACCCTCAGAACGAATGTTCTTATTATTCTTAAAAGCATAGCATTCCATAATTACATTTTCAACTTAAAATATTACCATGATTTCATTCTCTCCAAAACATAGAAAACCAGCACAATGAAATGTGCTGGTTTTCTATTAAGCTAATCTTTTTAGTTTCTCCAAGATCATGTCCTCAAGTTCTACCTGCTCATATGAATCCAAAATAGTAACTCCCCCTAGATGATTCACATACATCATAAGCGAGCGAAAATGTTCCCGACTGGGAGTACGGTTCTCTGCCTTTTCCAAACTAACAAGAGAACTAAGAATTGCTTTAGTTATTACCGGATTCCTAGAAAAACTTCGCTCTAGAATACTTTGTGTTATATCTAACTTCGATAAGAGCATTTTTGTCAATTCAAAGGGGTTTTCTCGACTTTCATCGTACGAGACAAATCCGTACCACCACAGTCTCGCAATACCGTTTCTAATTAATGCTCTGTCTCTATTTGCCATGAAAAAATATCGCTCTTGTATTGTATCAGCCGGATTATTTTTTTCCTTTTCTATATAAGTCTCTACCGGCCAACGCTTCCTCATATAAGACCAAAATACAACATGAGTTAAATAAGTCCACAACCGTTCATCTGTGGCTTGGGTGATTGTTAAATTTTTCATTGCGGTATAAATACGTTTAGTATTTTCATAATCGAAGTGCATCGTTGAACTTTGCGGAAGGAGCAAGTCCACATCATGCATCCGAAACCTAGTTTTCCTTGCCCATTCTTGACCTTCAAAATAGGATCCAAGCCAAGCCTCATCTAATTTATATTTATCAAGATTGGGCTTAATATTAACCTTTATCTCATCTAAAATAGCTGTATCCAAATATTTCAAGTCCAACATTAACCCTCCTCTTCCACATTTTCAAGAGCTACCATAGCAGCAGACACAGGGTCTCCAATTAATTTTTGTCCAATTACGACAACCGAATCACTTGAACTAAATAAATCAATATTCATACCTCTAAGTCTTTGCTGTATTACTTGATACCATCTGCAGTCTTCATATTCGAACACATCTTCAACAGTTCTCATCATTTCTAGGATAGAAACAAGTATCGGTAATGTAATTAAGGAGGCCAGAAGCGTCCTCAAACTCTGACTTACAGATAAATACTTGTACCGTTCAAAATTTTCAGTATTTAATTTGATAACAATTTTATTCCCTGAGCAATCATAATCAAGCGGTTGCGAATCTTCTTCATGGTTCGGTACAACAGAGAAGATTGAAGGAATACGCTGAAGCGGATCTACATCTTTATCTGCGTAGAATGTTCGCTCCGAATCAATAGCTAATACGTCACCTTTTTTAATAAAGAAGGCATGTCCATTATAGTCTTCATGGAATTCTGCTATCCTGTAGCTCTCCATTTCTTCCGCTGCGAGAACGAAGGCGCAAATTTGTACCTTCCCCTCAAGATCATCTGCCTGTATTTCAAAAGTAAAAGCATGCTCAAATGAAGTAAACATTTTACGGTACCTGGTGCTCGAACATTCAAAATGGAAGGCGAATCTCGCTTTTTGATCTAAGATGAGCTGATTAAGATCATCACTACTTGTGAAGCAAGTGACCTCAAAAATATAGGTATTCCGAGTTTTTTGAGTCTTTAATGATGTTTGAAAATCCACATCAACTACGTCATCAGAAAAAAAGGACAATACAGGATGAGGGAATTGTCGATAATTAATTTGCATGTATGGAAACCTCCAGCGCACAACGCAGCGGCTCATCTAATGTAATGATAACGCTGCATTTGTTATCTTTTAGAAAGCTGATTGGGCCTATTTTGCCATCGTGACGGACATGAATGGACTCATCCATCCCTTCAATAACAGCCGAACGAATTGAAGCTGGTTCTCCACCAACTTCACCAACGATCTTAATCCCTAAATAACCTAATCTATTATCATCAACCAGAACTGTAACCTTATATTGTCCTGTTTTAGGATCCATACAGAACACTCTTGAATGGTTTAATTTAAGCGGTTTTCTTTTGGACGACTTATCCTCAGCCCTATTATTAGTTTCATCGGATCCAGCGTCTGGCGACTCCGTTTCTGTTGAATCTTCATCGTCCTTACTGTCATCATTATTTGGATCTTGATCGTTACGTTCGGAATCGTCATCCATGTCATCCGAGCTGTCTTCTTCGTTTGAACCCGCACCTTTATCTACCGTATCCTGTCCTGCAGCTTGCTCCATAGCGCCAGCATATACTGCAGACGCCATCGGTCTTCTAACAAATTCTATTTCAATATCTTTAGTCTCTGACTTATCAAATGAGCGAACCTTACCAGTATTAGGTGTTTGCTGCATGTCAGAATTATTTGCAATCATATCAGGCAGATGATCACTCATTCCCTCTACATCCAGTTCTTCGGTTTCCATGTTAATTACAATGGACTTCACTTTGTCATTGATCCATGAATATAGTTTCTTAATGATCCCCTTTGCATAATCTGGATCGTCATATCGTTCAGGTTCCCACGCAGTATGTGTAGGAGGCTCAATCTGTCTCAGGAACGCATTTAAAGCTTCCCCTTTGGCTTGTAGTACACCTGCGAATTTGAAGGGAGTGCGAAAATTTCCTTTATCATAAATTTTCATTCCGGTTGATCGTACCATGGCCACTCGCTTAGATAAGTCTTTCCCAGGAAGGACAAAAAGATCGATCCTTCCCATACCAAGAAAGTTATCATCATAAAAGTGCGCTCTATTCGATAATGTAAAAGCTTCATGATACTGATATGAATATGATTCCGTATCATCTTTCATATACATCTCTAATAGATCAGAAAGCGTAGCAGAATTAATTGTTGTTGCTCCCACAATTACAACCAGTTTCTGCTCTAGAATAGAAACAAAAAAGTTCTCAAGTACAGATTTTATGACTTTTGTTTCCCAACCCTCTTCTGCGTGGAATCCAGCCACAAAAATATCTGTCCCCGTTTCATCTCTTGTGAAGGCCCGATCTATTTTATCCTGCTCATAAATCGGTTTATTGCGAAACTCTTGACCAAAGTAACCTGTACCTTGAGTCGGTTCATTAGTTGAGTCCATATGTGTTACAAGCTTAGATACGCCTTGAAATGCAAAGATTTCCTCATTATCATAAGTACCATAAAAAACGGTCCTTAAATCCGAACATGCAAACGGAGCATGTTTTCCGATCCCAAATGATCCACCAGACTGCGAGCTTTTGTTAGAAGAACCAACGGACTTAATTAAGTTATGCCAGCCCCCCTTGTTGTCTTCCAGTGATCCGGTTAGTCCTGTGGTATTGAAATCGCTAATTTTTAAAAACGGGATTTTTTCTTGGTTCATGATAGAAAGCGCCTGATTAAAGAAATTCGAGGTCTTTGAGTTATCAGACCAATAGGCAAGACAAGATTCTAATGTTTGAACAAACTGCTCCTTACCCGGAAATAAACTTGAATCTATATATTCCAATGAAAATCGCACTTCAACCGGACGTGATGCATCACTGCCCTTAGCGTCACACGAGTTCTGATTGATCTCCCTCGCTAGTGAGTCCCATGGGTTACCTCTGAAAGTTTCAATACCTGCGTCATTTAGCCCTGAAACTTGACCATAATTATTATGTGGAAATTTCCAACCAATCATGTTATGACCCCTCAATCATATTCAGTTGTTTTTTACATTCGACTGCTATTTTTTGAACTAAATCCACAGTTACTGCATTCCCTATTTGCTTGTATTGATGAGACCTTCCCATTCCTTCAGGAAATGTAAATTGTTCATCAAAACCTTGTAGACGAAGGCATTCACGAGGCGTAAGTTTCCTTACCCCCCACTCATCCTCTATAACAGGAACATTATGTCCACCTGCCCCCATATTGGCAGTAAGTGTAAAAGAGCAATCCGATTTATTTTCTCTAACATAAGCCCTTCTAAGAAGATAAATAGAGTTATGTCTGCCTTCTTTCTTCGCCTTCTCCATCTCTTGAACAAATAACTGCCCATATTTACTATCTTTATCAAAGTAGAGCTCAGGCTCGACTGGATGATCCATGTCAAAAAAACTTACAAGTTCTCGACGCACCGCTACTTCAACAGGAAACTGAAATGTGTTCCTTTTAAAGATGTCATTTCTAAAAGCAACCATGTACAACCGTTCTCTATTTTGAGGTATATCTGTATGCAAATTTGTATTAAGAACTCTAGCATTAGGGTTCTGCTTGGCTAGCTCGCCCTTAAGTAAATTTACACTGAATAGATAACCTGCGGATCTTAACTCCTCTCTTATAATGGAAATCGTATTACCATTATCATGACTAAGTAGATTTCGCACATTTTCTAAAACAACCATTTTGGGCCTCTCCGAGCCAAACTCTTTTAGCAGCCTAATGATTTGAAAGAACAATTTCCCTCGAGCATCTTCGAATCCCAATTTATTCCCCGCCTGTGAAAACGATTGGCATGGAAACCCTGCTGTTAAAATATCTACTGGAGCAAGCTTATCCGCACGAACTGAGAGTTCTTCAATCGATTTTTCATATAACACCACTTCTGGGTAGTTATACCTATATGTCTGGCATGCGTGAGAATCGATTTCGTTAGCCCACACGACTTGGAACCCTTCTCGTTTAAACCCTCTGCAAAATCCCCCGATACCCGCGAATAGACTTGCAACTTTATACTTATGTGTAGAATCCTTAATGTTGTATGACAATGCCTTCACCTTTTTCTCAAATTACTGTTAGATTAATGTGCAACCCATTATAATTCTTCTCCAGGGTCGCAAATTCCTCTATAATTCGACAAAAAAGGATTTTCTATTTTCTCCATTTAATTTTTTGTTGTCTAGTCAAACATAAATGGTTGGCATAAATCCATGACTAAAGATCTAATACTATTAGACCATAGGTATTTGACAACAGTCTGTCAGGGAATGTATGTTTGTATATTGAGTTCTAGTCTCCTAAACCCTCACATACTCCCCCCGATGCAGAAACCACAACCCCGCCTCTTTCACATGCATTTCAAACGCCCTCTCCAGCTCATTCGCATATGCCTGTACCTGCGGGCGGTAGAATTCCACAAAAGCCTCCAGTTGCCCTTCCTCGTACACATCCGTCTTAAAGTCGACGATGACCCAGCCGTCTTCCTCCTCGAACAGATAATCGATTACGCCTTTCAGAATCTTTTGTGAGACCGCCTCTTCCCCGGCAACCGTCTCCATCTTCGTTCGGAAAGGAAGCTCATGGATGCGTCTCTTCGCCGCTAATCCCCGCTTCCAGATGTCATGCTCCGTAACATCCTGCAACATACAAAACACATCCGCTAGCAGTGCATCTGCTAAACCTTCTTCCATTGCAATAGCATGCACATCCGATTTAAGTTCATCAATTGATTGTCCAGTCCCAAGAAGCTCTATGCAGCGATGCACCGTGCTTCCGAATGCCATCCCTCGTCCAGCTAGGGGCCGAGGCGGTTGCTGCCCTGACCCTTTCGCCATCTCCGTCACGGTTTCGATCCGATACGATGGCGCCGCAAGAGCTACCCGCTCTCCTTTGCTGGTTCTCGCATCTTCGGCTTCGTCATGCCGTACATTATATATTGGCGATTCAATTTCACTCACCGTTACATCCTCAAGCTCCTTCGCGTCCTCAAGGCTGCTCTCGAAGGCGCTCCATGGATCAATTGCCGGGCGATCCGGGTAACGGCTGATAATGAGCAATTGCTTTGCCCTAGTGGCCGCGACATAGAGCAAGCGCTCCTTCTCCGCATTCATATATAAGCGCTCCCGCTCCGCAAGATCATTCCACCCCGGTGGATGTGCAAGCATTTCAGTTTGGAAGCCACGCTTGCGCGTGATGCTGAAATATCCTTGAATGATCTCGCCTGTCCGATCGACATGTTCCGTGGCATCATGATCGGATTCTCCGCACGGACAAGCCAGGAAGACTACGGACGCTTCCAAACCTTTGGCTTTATGCAAGTTCATGATCCGCACCGCATCCTGCTGACCAGCAAATAAATCTTCTCCTTCTAATGTGGTTCCCTCCATAAGGCGCACCAAATACGAACAGAGCTCCGGCCAGCTCGCGACCGATAATTCTTCGCGTTGCAGCACGTACAGTAACTTAATCAACGTGCCGGCTCGGTTCGAGCCGCTTTGTCCGATGGCGGCAAGCGGAATCACGCCTAGATCATCAATGATGCTCATCAATGCCGACAACGCCGACATTCTTCTCGTTTTACGCCAATACGCTGCCAGCCGCTCCAATACTTCATATACCGGCATGGCTGTCGCAGACACAGACGTGCGATCCGGCATGTACACATAAGAGATAGGGAAGCCCTCCATTTTATAATGGTACAAGGCATTGTCGCTGACACCGAACAGCGTGCCGCGCAGCACGGCAAGAAGCGCGATTCGATCATCAGGATCATTCAAGCACTTCGCAAGCACAGATAAACCGACGATTTCCTCTTGCAGACTCGACCCGCCTGCGGTAATGGCTGGCACGCCGTACCGCTCCAGTTGCTGCGCATAGAGGTGCAAATATTCTTTATGTTTATGCAGGACGAGAAAGTCTCCCGGCACCGCGGGTCTGCAAGCCGACTCTCCCGAAGCTTCCTTCTCCTCAATCTTCAAATTTCCAGCACAAGCCCATGCGATATATCGAGCTGTTCGCTCGGCATCAGCCTCAGCAATCACCGTTTTCCCGCCTGCCAGCTTCGGAATCGTTATCATACGAACTCCGTGCACGGCACCGGATCGTGGAGACGGATCAGCAGTCATGGTCTCCATATGAACGAACGCTGCCTGATGCTCGGCCTCGGTCCTTGGGAACCGGGAGTTGAATTCATAATTCACGAACTTCCCAATTGTATGTACGGAGCGGAAATTCGAACTTAACTGCAACACCTCTCCGCAGGCGGCAATCTTGCTTTTCACCGCATTGTACGTGGAAATATCCGCCCGCCGGAATCGGTAGATCGACTGCTTCGGGTCGCCTACGACGAATAGGGAGCCAGGCTTCGGTACCGCTTCACGCCAGTTGGACTGTGCGGGATCAACGCCCGTGAGCAGCAGCATGAGTTCTGCTTGAATTGGATCCGTATCCTGGAATTCATCCACGAATAGTCTCGCATAGCGGTCAGCGAAGTAACGGCGCACATGCTCATGTTCCCGAAGCAGCGAAGCCGCGCGCATGAGCAAATCCTGAAAATCCAACAAACCCTGTTCATCTCGCCTTCTGGCTCCATACTGAATCGCTGGCAATACGAACGAGATCAACTTCGGATAAAGATGCTCTCTCCATGACCGTAGGAAAGGCGTCAGGACGCGGATTTGCCAATCTTGAAAAGCCGTTTTCAACCGCTTGGCCATTTCCTTGTCCGTCCAACGATTCAAGGTTGCTTTTATTTCCCGTTCAAACAGAAGTGCCAGATTTAATACGCGCATGTCATCCGATAAGCCATGCACCTGAATCATCCTTCTGCCATCGCGAACCATCTGCTGCAGGCTGTCCCAGCCTTTCTCCGGCTTATAGGCCGGCAGATAGGCGAACGCTTCGTCCATCATAGGTGGCAGAGAGAGACGAATGAGGTCAAAATCCGGTCGCGGAACAGCATTCAACTCCAGATAAACATCCGTATACTGGGAAACTCGGTGATAGACTTGCCGGAGATCTTCAACCGAAACTTGCAACGATTCCAAAGGCGCTGTCTCCCGCCTCTCAACGGATTCGTTTGACTGCTGCAGATACTCATCCCAACAGCGATCTCGAAATGCCAGTGCCTCTTGCTCCTCCAACTCCCGAAATAGAGGATCGAGCTTCGCCTCAATTGGACGCTCGCGCAAGAGTCTGCCGCAGAAAGAGTGAATCGTCCCGATATAGCAGCGATCGATGGTTTGCAGCGCTTGGTTCAAGAGCGGAGCGGTTTCCTCGTCGATCGAACTGCTCGCCCGCTTTTCCAGCTCCAGGCGGAACCGACTCTTCAGCTCGTCAGCTGCTTTTCGCGTGAACGTGATTGCCGCGATCTGCTCCGTCGTCGCCTTCCCTTGTTCAATGAGGGCAATCATTCTGCCTACAAGAGAAGTCGTCTTGCCGGATCCGGCTCCGGCCTCTACCAGAAACGTAGTATCCAGATCCTGAAGTATGCGATCCCTCGCCGATTGATCGTTATACATAGCGAGCCACCTCCTTGAGTTGACGCAAGATCATAGCGTTCCCTGCGTCCTTCCATTTGTCCGCGAATAGCGCCGAATCATTCCCGCAAACCTCTCGATAATCGCACCATCTGCAGTGCTTATCCTCGGTCGTCGGAACGAATACGCCGGATTCCATAGCCTGCAGCAAGTTGGCCATCAGCTCGGCAAGTTCCGTTCTTCTGTTCTGCAAGCGTAATACTTCTTCTCCTCTGCCCCGCTCCGTCGGAAAATAATAAGCCGACTCCACTACCTTCGCTTCCGTATCCATTCCAGTTCGCCTAAGCCATTGTTCCACAGCCACTGCATACAGTGCATGTTGAAGCTGCGTTCCGTGTACGAAATACTCGTTCTCTTCGTATTTGCTCGATCTTCCCGTTTTATAGTCAAGGATCTTGTATTCATGCGGACGAATTTCATCCACCCGGTCCACGAAGCCCCTAAGCCGCAGCACCAGTCCGTTCTCCAATACCACATTGAACGGCTCCCCATCCTCCTCCAGCTCCAGTTCGAAATACCGCGGTTTCGTCTTCCTTGCCTGTTCCATATTAAAGAACACGTCGACATCTTTCCGAATAGATTCCGCTTCCGCATGATATATATGAGGGCTCGGCGGCGGCACCATGTCTTGGAATTCCTTAAGCGTCTGCTCGGTTATGTACAGCAGCCGCGAGCGATCATGACAAGGCTCGCCATTGTTCGTCAGCGATACGGCTTCTTGCAGATAAAGCTGATAAATACGGTGCAAGAGATTTCCGCGATCAGCTGCTCCAAGCCAATGCGAGCGGTCGAACACTGCGGTATCCTTATCCCGAATCTTTAATATGGATCCATACAGAAATCTTCTCGGGCATTCCGCATATCGCTCTAGCAGGGTCACGCTCACGTGCTTCTCCGAGCGGCCGGCGTAGTGGATCGCGAACGTGTTTGTATCCAGGAGACCCTCGTACTCAGAAATCTGTGAATTCCCGCGCAGCCTGTCAGCACGGTCAGCCCTGAAAGCAAAACGATACGCCCCCAGCAGCGACGGCAGTCCGTTGCTTACCTTGCTGCCTGCCGCCAGCCGCCTTAACCAACGGTCGGAACCATCCAGTTCGTGCGCTGCTCTGTCGCCAAGAACCGACGCATAACCAATAGGCCGGCCAAGATAGCTGTTCATCGCCGAGTAATCCATCAATGGATTTCCGGTTAGGATTCGGCAAACCTGAAGCAGTTCAAAGGCCGCATGCTCCTCTTGCTGGTCCGTAGGATCATACGAGCTGAAACTCAGCGTCACGTTTCCGTTGATCCTGCCCAAGCGGCTGTTTCTTTCCTGCAACTTCCGTTCGGTCAGCTGAATCGACGCAGGCATATTCCCAATGCACTCACGCTCATTATCCAGCAGAACCGGGTCCTGCTTCGATTGAATCGACCAAGCGGATTCACTCATACCTGCAATGAATGTATGATGGCGTCCGGAATCGCCCCCTTCCTGCAGGGAAGAGACGTAGATGCATCCGCTTCTTGGACCGGCACTAAGAACGCGAATGCCGGTTATAATGTCGGTCACGTATCGTATGGCGCTTTCACTACTCGCTGTACGCGGCTGAACGATAGACAGCCGATCAGCCAACTCGTAAAGCTTTGATAGTACCTCTCCATCCTCCAGACTTACAGGCACGGCACAGCTGTCCAAAAACTGAATTAACGCCCGAAGCACTGTAAGCGGGCTCCAAATCTCCTTTTCAGGCAGAACTGCGAATATATTGTTGAACACCTCATGCAACAACCGAATCGCAGCCATATCCTCAGCTGTCCCAGTTAAGTCTGCGACTGAGTTGTCTAAGAGCGCATATCGCGCTCTTCCCCATCCAATGCCGCTTCGTTCCAATGCCCGAATAAGGCTGGTAGTCGAAGATACACCATCATCTTCATCATCAGGACCCGGGCCGAACAAAATCCATCCCTGGCGGAGTGCATGCAGTATACAATCCACCTCATAGTTGCCTGCCAGCCATTCCAGATAAGTCAGCGCAGCCTTACCAACGTGCGAGAATGAGGCCGGTAAACCATGTGAGTAGGTGCAGGGAATGTCCAAAGACTGCGTAATCGTATGTAGCATGATACTGCAATGATGGTAAGAAGAGAGGATGATCTCAACTTGGTCGAATGGAGTTTGGCTGCTGCCTACTCGCCGCAGTACTTCTCGAAGCTCAGCCATGCTGCCAGCTGCCCGAAATAACTCAGGCCTCGTCCTCGATGGGCTGAACAGCGAAACCGGGAATACCGCATCCTCCTCCAGCACGTGTAAGCGAGCTCCGGTAGTTCGCGCAAGCATTTCCCGCTCAACCGCTGTATACGATACGATCCCGTTAACAATAATCTGCTCCTTGTCATTACCAGTTAGATTATTTGAATCGTCTGCATCGGTACTTAACTTCACATAAGGCAGCAGCCCTGCAAAATCGGTGAGATTCCGTTCATTTAACCGCTTCTCATATGCGGTCAGCAGCTCAACTATATACAAGCCTTTTCGTTCGTGCTCAAACATGCCAATGGTTAAATCTTCCGCCTTCAGGCGTGCTTCCCTCAAGTCCAAGATAGCCTGATGAAAGCTATGTACGATACCAGGTCTCATCATATCAGCCGGCAGGTAATTCGCATGCTGGCAGGCGGCATCCATCATTAATTCGTTGATCAGCCAAAAAGTCTGATCCGCGTCAAGTAAGATGATACCTCGCCTGGCGAGCTCCCGCTTCGTTCGCTTTGTGACTAACGACTGAATCGTTTCGATTACAATATTCATGATCGGACCATATTCCGAACAGAGCCGGGTCAACCATTGTTCACCCTGCTCATAACGGTCAGCCAGAATGATTTTCCGATTAAAAGGGTTCTCGCCGCTCATTTCATACAGCTTTTCCATCCAAGATGAATTCATAGGTTTGTGCACCGCCTCACATGCATTTAGTTCTTTAGTTTCATATATCGGCCAAAAGAACTATTTTCGTAATACGAGACTATCTATGAATTCCATTGTTTGGATTTATTTCGCATCTTACCTCTAATCATCATTCTTCATTCTTCTGACAGCATCTCGAATTAATGTATCTCTCAAGACAAATCGAATGATTCCCTCTGAAGAACCACCGAACGAATCATAAATTTTCCCCGCGCTTCTGCAGCCCTTCGGCACCGTAGCGATACTATTCGCCACATAGCCGATTTTACCGAAAGGTACGATTTCGGCAAGTATCGCTTCCTCATCGTGTACATTGTCCGGCTCTTTCGTCAATTTCACTTTCATCCCGACTCTCGCCATTTGAATACCTTGATAATGATTCGTTCCTGTTACCGCTAGATAGCGATTCTCCATCTCGTGAACGCCCCCCGTGCTTTTTCTTCATTATGACGGCCGATACCGACATATGGGCGTCAGCGAATGTCCGTTCGCTCGCAAAAAAGAGACCCTTGTCGAACAGGTCCCCTGGAAATACGATTGGTTATTTGTTGTACATCGCTGCCCATTCTTCTAATTGTTTCTTTATCGATTCCTTGGCCGACTTCGGCTCCAAGATCTCCGCTTCCGGACCATATTGAAGAATCCACCTCATGAATTCTTTCTCGTTATTGACCGTGACCTCGAACGTCATGCTGCCGTCTTTATGATCTTTCATGCGAGGGTGCACGAACAACTCTTCTTCTTTGATATAACGGGCAACCGCGGCGCTGAATCGAACCTTGAAAGTTATATTCTTGTCCCCTTGTTCGATCGACCACGTGTTCTTTAGATGCTTCCTTATGTTGAAATCGCCTTTATCGAACGACTCGGTCGAGAGCTCCACTTTAAGAAAACGGCTGATTCGGAACGTTCGAATTCCCTGCTTCAAATGGCAGTAACCAATTAAATAGAAACGCTGGTCACGCGGAACAAGGTAGTAAGGATCAATCTGGCGTTCCGTTGTCTCATTCCTTGACTGCGTGTGGTATTCCGTAGTAATCGTTCGCTGCTCCAGGATAGCCTGAATAATGGGCTGCAAAAAATTCGGGCTTTCTTTGCGATAGGCCGGCGTACCCATTTGAATAATGCCGGTAATATCTTCGATTAGATTATTTTGACGGGACTTTTCTTTAAGATGCGTCCCCATCACCTTGTCATAAGCGGTATCGAAGCCGGGAGGCAGCTTCTCCTTGTCCAGCATCGAGGGAAGCAGCGAGAACACGAGCGCCTCCTGCTCCGTAAAATTAAGCGGATAGAGAAAGAACTTGCCCATAAACCGATAACCGGTGCCCCTGCCTTCGCGTTGAACTGGAGCAATCAAATCGAGAATATCCATATCTCTATAAATGGTGCGGATGTTCACATCGCATTTGAAGGCAAGATCCTTCGCGGATATGCCAGGGTTGGCCTGAATAGCGTTGATGATATTAAATATGCGTATGACTTTATCAATCATGGTCGTTCTCCTCAACAGTGTTTTACGATTCTAGTAGGGTTATATTCGACATGGTCCCGCAGCATCCTCCAATATCCACCCAATTTTACAATCATTTCTTGCGTTCGTTTCAGATTCAGTCCTCGACCTGCCCTTTAATCGTGTATAGAACGCTAGCGTTTCCGTATGTTTAATGCCTAACTGTTCAATGATATCCGCAATCTCCAATTGAATACCTTTCTTGCAGTCCATAGGTTCCATTCCTCCAAGTTGTTTCTGAGTATATCCTCACAATAAAGGATATTTCTGACAACTATTTGTCAAGAACATACGTTTGTAGGCGGGATTTTATCAAACACCTGTTCGAGACATCCAGGTGTCACCACGTATTCACTATACTGCTTTCAAGGAAGCATGATGAAGGGAGACATCATATGAAATATATTGTGTTTGATCTTGAATTTACTGTATCGCATACACGGAAACAGCTGTCGGAGATCATCGAAATCGGAGCGATCGAGATTCGCAAACTGGAAGGTCGATTGGTCATGACCGATCTTTTTCATACCCACGTAAAGCCGAAGTGTGCGCCGGTAATCACAAAATCGACGACGGACTTTACCGGAATTACGCAGGAACAAGTTCAACAGGCTCCGTATTTCGGCGATGCTGCCAAAGCGTTTCAAGAATGGATCGGTCCTGAGGAATATTACCTTTTTTCATGGGGACCTGACGATAAATATCAATTCATTAAAGAATGCCGCATCAATAATCTCGATCTCGGCATTTTACAGAATTTCAATGATTTGCAGCTGCAGTTTACTCGGTTGCAGGGAGCAGACATTCACCAGCGCCTCGGACTGATGAAGTCCCTGGCACTCCTGAACATTTCATTTTTCGGGCAGCAGCATAATGCACTGGACGATGCGTTCAATACGGCCAAGCTATTCATGACCGTATTCCCGAAGCTGACTTTCACTAGAAATAATGCTGCGGACGACTACATATATACGAGTGAAATCGTGTACTCTACCGGGCAAGAAGAAGCTTATCGGCCTTTTGGTGAACTGGCTTTGCGGCTTGGGATGTTGGGATAATTGTACCGTGAGTTCTTCAAAGATGGGGATAGATTTCTTGAGTGGACAAAAGTGATTTTATCTAGGAAAAGCGCGCTCTTTATAATTAATATATATAAACAAAGGAGATAAATGAATGGAAGCATCCAAAATTTCTGTAAATAATGTGCGAGGTTTAAATAAAATTGAAAAGCGTGCATTAATTATAATATTATTGGCATGTTTACTATTAAGTATTGTTGTCGTGTTTTGGGCAGTTCCGAAAACTGTAGGATGGTTGCAAATGCCACTAGCTCTTCTATGCTTTTGCCTGTTTGGTATTATCTCGAGAGAAATTGCATTAAAAATTCTATCGGGAGCCACTCGACGGAATACTAATATTTCTTATGTAAAAACCATTCTATACGCCGACATTGTTTTTTATTATATGATAAATGATTATTGGGCGAATAAAGAACATACTGATCTGAATCATCCAACATGGCACAATTTGGTTGGATTAACACCAGAACATGCGATTATTGTTGGAATTTCAGTACTTGAAATGTATTCGAACTATAAATCTTGGGCCTCAAAGCCTAAAGTTAGATTAATAAGTAAAAGAAAACGATAAACGATTTTAGAATGGATATAACGCAACTATGTTGACTGTCGGACGCGGAAGATTGAAAAATAAGAGAGCAGCCTTAAACAGCTGCTCTCTTAAATAACTCTACACTGGATTTACTCCTAATAGAGGAAGCAATGATTTTGAAACCAGCCCTAGAATTATAAGATGAGAGGATACCCCCGATTTTCCATTCGGTATACTCCACATCACTGTTGTGTAAAACACTCCTAAACTGCTTCAATGCCTCATCAAGACTGCCATCGGTTGAGTACAAGCATTCCGATATGTGATGGATGGGATATACACCGATCCCCTTTTGAATATTATAAAATTCAGATCATAGCATATTATTTTACAGTATGGTTTTAGTAATTCATCAACTGCAACCAATGTTTAATTATCGAATGATTATAGAGTGATTACATCCATAATCAATTTTCATTTAGAACTAACGCATATCCGTCTTCAGCCCAAAATCACTAAATTCAATGCTGAAATATTGCCAAGAAGAAAAGGGCGAGTGAAAATCAGGGCAAATTTCAGAACTTCGTCGGCTCATATCTTCAAAATTAAGTGTTTTTCCAAATACTCTTGCCAATAATTCTCTTTATCCCCTTCTATATCATGTAACCAGAAGTACATCATAATCATTTCGAGATATTGTTTCCTTCCCTTTATAAAAGGTTTGCTAGAGATTCTCATATAAATTGAATTCAAATTGAATAAATTACTTTTCAGCTTAATGTCATACTCATATTTCCTCCAACTGTCCTTACTCTTGATTTTATGGCTTGCTGGCCATTGATCTTCACTATTAGAAAATCGATGTACCCAATCACTACAAAATGTTTTTGCCACGTCTTTTCAATCCAATGATCCACTTCATCTGAAATAAGTATTTTATTCAAACCGTCATTTGGCTGACTTTGAATTTGATGATAATCCTTAATAAACCAAAACAACATTTCTGTCTGATCCTTCAAAAAAGGATTCTTCTTAACAAGTTGGGCATAGCATTCGTAGGATGAGCTTCTGAAATCGCTGTCTGAACAATACAAATAAAAAAGCTCATCTTTTTTCAGAAAATTGATAATTAATCGATTCAGTTGTTTATTATGTTCGTCATATATACTGACCAACCATTCTTGAATCTCTGAATCATATTGTGAAATTCCCTTCTTGTACTTATCAAGTCGCTCATTATTCAATACAGTCTGCTCATCCATCTTTGTAATCTCTAAGTATTGATTGAAATACTCAAACACATAGTTAACACAAGTCTTCATGTTCTCCATTCGTTCATCTAGCAAAGCAGGGTAAAAGAAAGGGAATAGGGAAATGCATCGGAGTGAATGTCGGAGTAAAAAATCATGTAAAAGCCTGTTATAACAAGGAGTTTGATGGGGTTAAGCTCTCCCCTTCTAAACCCGCTTCCCTGATTTATGAAAAGAGCCGAGGAACACAGGAGTGGATACCTGAGTTTCGCTCGGCTTGTTGATACAACTTTATAAGCATTAGGTTAACTTTATAAGCTGTGGGAGAACTTTAATTGGTTTCTACATCTATTACTTCATCAACCACACAACCGACTCAATATGTGTCGTATGCGGAAACATATCCACCGGCTGCACTTCAACCGTCCTATACCCGCCATCCTCGAGGACACGCAGATCCCGCGCTAGCGTGGACGGGTTACACGACACATACACCACCCGCTCCGGCCTCATCGCGAGGATTGTACCCAACAGCGCTTCATCGCACCCTTTGCGCGGCGGGTCGACGACGATGACATCGGGGACAATGCCCTCTTGCCGCCAGCGAGGGATGACGACTTCGGCTGGACCGGCCTCGAAGGAGGCGTTCGCGATCCCGTTTAGCGCAGCGTTGCGCCTAGCATCCTCGATCGCCTCCGGAACAATCTCCACGCCGTGCACATGCCCCGCTTGGCGGGCCAGGAACAGCGAGATCGTACCGATACCACAGTAGGCATCGATCACACTCTCATTGCCAGTCAACGCCGCATACTCCACCGCTTTACGGTACAACGCCACGGTCTGCACCGGATTCACTTGATAGAACGACCGAGCCGAGATCGCAAAACGGATGCCGTCGAGCTCGTCGTAGATAACCTCGCTGCCCCAGAGGACGCGGGTCTCGTCGCCGAAGATGACGTTGGTGTCGCGCTTGTTGATGTTCTGCACGATGCTCGTGACGCTCGGGATCTCCTCGCGAATACGCCTGATCCATTGCTCGACGTTCGGGATGCGCGGGCCGTTGGTGATGAGTACGATCATGGCTTCACCTGTCACGAAGCCGACGCGGGCCATAACGTGGCGAAGCAGGCCGCGGCCTGTTTCTTCGTTGTAGGCAATGATGCCGAGCTCGCGGCCAATGGCTTTGACCTTCCCTACAATGTCATCATTGCTGTTATGCTGAATCAGACACTCGTCCATGTCGATGATACGGTGACTTCCCCGGGCATAGAAGCCGCCGATCAGATGCTCGCCGTTTAGATCTGGCTGCGGCAAACCCTCCGCACCATTAATCGGTCCGCTGATGGCCATACCCATCGGTACGGACGCCTTGTTGCGATAGCGCCATGGCTCGCCCATGCCGATCGTCGGATGCACAACCACTGCGTGCTGAGCTTCTGTTTCGCTGTCAGAAGCGCCACCTTCAGTCCCCGCCACCCGCAGCTTCCCAATTCGCTCCAAGCTATCGATCACATGCTGCCGCTTCCACTTCAGCTGCGCCGCATAATCCATATGCTGCAGCTGGCATCCCCCGCACTGCTTGTAGATCGCGCATGGCGCTTCGACGCGGTCGGCGCTCGGCTCGACGATCTCCATCAGCTTCGCGTAGCCGTACGTCTTCTTCACCTTCATGACGCGTGCGTGCACGGTCTCCCCGGGAAGCGCGCCTTGAATAAAAAGGGTAAAGCCGTCTGCACGGCCTACCCCTTCGCCTTCATGCGTGAGTCCGATGATCTCGACGGTGACGTCGTCGTTCTTGTTCACCGGCGCTTGGATGCTGCCAGCGTTCGCAGTGGCGCTGCGGCCCCCGCTTTTTGCCTCGGTGTTTCTTGCGGGTTTGCTCTGGCCCCCAGCATTTCTCGCGGGATTGCTCCTGCCCCCGCTATTTCTCCCCGGATTGCTTTTACCACCCGTACTACTCTTCGCACTACCCTTAAACTTGCTCATAACTGTATACGCTCCATCAACCGCGCGCTTCGGCGCACGGCTTGCTTATTTATAAGTCGATACGCCCGACTCGTCGACAATAATGTTCAAGTGCGACGGCAGGACCGTAAACGTGCACGGCAGCGTGCCGCCGTATTCGCCGTCGAGGTTCAGCTGCACGTAGTCCGGCGTCGTGACGGTAATCTCGTTGGTCTGGAAACTGACGACATGCGGATCATTGAGATGCTCGCCGCGCAGCGCCAGTGTCGCCAGGCGAATGAATTCGCCCAGGTTGCATTTCTTCAAGATGACGACATCGAACATGCCGTCGTTCAAGCTCGCGTCCGGGGCCAGCTTCTCGAAGCCGCCGACGGAGTTGCTGTTGCAGATGAGGAATAGCATGATTTCTTCGTGGATCTCGCCGATTTCCTTGGCCTGAATACGCAGCTCGGTCGGCCGCAGACGGGTCATTTTCTCGAGACCCTTCATATAATAGGCCAGCTGCCCGATCATCGTCTTCAGCTTGCTCGGCACCTCGTAGGTCAGCTCCGTGAGAGAGCCGCCGCCGGCGATATTAATGAAGAACCGATTATTCGCGCGCCCCAGATCGATCGGCTTCGAGTACTGCTGGATAATGAGATCGCAGGCATACTCCCAATGCTTCGGAATGCCGAGCGCCCTGGCAAAATCGTTCGTCGTCCCCAGCGGCAAAATGCCGAGCGGCGGGCGAACGTCTTTCTCTGCCAAACCGTTAATAACTTCATACAGCGTACCGTCTCCGCCCGCTGCAATGATTAAGTCGAAGCCGCGGTCCGCCGCTTCCGCAGCCGCTACCGTAGCATCGCCTTCGCTTACCGTCGCGTGGCAGCTCGTCTCGATACCGCCGCGCTCCAGCCGCTGGAGAATGTCCGGCAGCCGTTTCTTGATTTCTTCCCGACCCGATGTCGGGTTATAAATGAGCCTTGCCCGTTTGATCGTCACGTCCCTACCCCCAAAACATCCGTACATGCAGACTACCGCACTATCCTGACCGTCAACCGCAGCTGCTCCATAGATTCGTCAGCCTCAATCCATCGCCCGCAAGCCGCGCCCCATATGGGCCGGCGACTTTCCGGCAGCTACCGCTTACGGCTGTCCAGCCCGTCTATTGCAGCCAGGCTGCGTTACTCTTCTCTTCCTTCTAACTATACACCAAGGCGGCTAACTTCCCAAACGCCCGGCGCCATCCGCACCTAGATCTTCCAACCATTTCCTGATCTGCCGTTCCATCCAGCGCGGGATCTGCAGACTAGGCAGGAGCGCCCGCCCGTTATACCGATAGGCCAGCCCTTCGAGACGCTTCGGAATCACCGTACGGGTAAAATAACCCTCGCTCAGAAACAAAGGTACCACGATCACCGTCTCGTCACTGTACCGATCCTGCAGCGCCCGAAGCTTATCCGCCGCCTGATCCGGTAGCAGCATCGCGATATCGGCGCCCGCGAAGCCGCCGAGCGCGCACATCCGCGCGGCCAGCTGCGTCATCCCGTCGCGATAACGCTCGTGAAACACGTCTTCGCGCGAACCGTGCGCGACGAGCAGCAGCCGCTCGCGAGCCGGCGTCTCCGACAGCTCCATGATATTGCCGAGCAGCAGCCCCGCGATATCGCCGTCCATGTCGTCGTCGATCGGCAGTCCCATATGCACGCGCACACCTGCAGGAACGCGAAAACGTTCCAGTTCACCGGGACGCTCCGCCGATACGGGCGGCTGGCCGAAAGCCTGAGCGATATCGTCCACATGCGTGCTTCCGGACGAAACAAAAAGCGGAAGGACGTAAAGCTCCTTCACGCCTTCCGCTAGCAAGCTATCAATACCGTCTTGGATGAGACGGCCTTCTACGATTTCGAGAAATACCGATACGACCGGGACAACGCTGCCGCCGAGACTCGCAGTCTTGCAAACCTCGGATGCGGCCACCGTCGCCGCGGCGTCATCGACGAGCCGGATCCAGTCCGCTTCGCGCGAGCCGTGGCTGATTATGAGAATGCCTGGCTTCATCCGTTTAGCGTCCCGAGCGCTCCAGCGCCATTTTGTACCCGTCGTTGCCGTAATTCAAGCAGCGCTTCACGCGCGAGATCGTCGCCGTGCTGGCACCGGTCTCCGCTTCGATCTGATTATATGTAGCACCCTTGCCGAGCATGCGCGCTACCTCAAGCCGCTGGGACAGCGACTGAATCTCGTTTACCGTGCACAGATCGTCAAAGAAGATATAGCATTCCTCGACCGACTTCAGCGTCAGCACCGCTTCGAACAGCTGGTCGACCGTCTTGTCGTTCAACTTCTTCAATTGCATGTTCCGCACTCTCCTACCCTGACTAGTAAGCTCAGTGTACTGCTTTTATCGACAATTTTCAAGCGTCACCGTTGTATCGCTTTACAGACTAGCAGAGCCACAGCGCGCACAGACTCGCATCTCATGACCCCTTACATTCACCCAAAATATTTTGCCTAAAGCGGGCATTCGTCCAATCCATCTAGACCATTATCCCATAGACTGCTAACAAAACGTTGAAAAAGGTTGTGATCTGCGTGAAATATCGCTACGATCCGTCCGTCAGAAGCTTCCAGCAGCCCCTCGGCGGCCAAGGTCAAGGCCCGCAAAACCAGGGGAGCAGCCCATTCCCGGGCATCTCCGATCCGTTCATGAACAAGAGCATCGGCATGGCGCCCGTGCCGTTCGATACGGCCGAGTTCTCTAACGGGGTGCCATCCATCAACATTATGCCGGCTTCCAATCAGCAGATCATTCCGCTGCCGGAAGCGCCATCCACGCCACTAGAGGCTGCCGTCACGGAGGCGAAGACCGATAAAGCGAAGAAGGAAAAGGGCGGCTTCAACCTGGGGGAGAGCATCAACGATATCAAAGGCGTCGTCGACCGCATGGGCGGACTCGACGGCATCGTGACGACGATGACGAAGGTGCAGAAGGTCGTCGGCAGCATCACCCAGATGGCGCCGCTCATCAAAGTGCTCGCAGGCTCCTTCGGCAAGAAAGGCGCCTCCGCCACGATCGCCGAGGACGATGACGATTACGTACGGCCACGGCGGCCGCGCAAGCGGAAGCGCCGCAAGACCGCTTCCGGCAAGGGCATCTCGCCGAACGGCGTCAAGCGCAAACGCCCCCGCAGGTAGTCTATGCGCAGGCAGGCGCAGGCGTTGCAGGCGGTAGGCGTCATTGCTATACGCCGCGCCGGTAATAGCAGCGATACGCTGCCAGGACAGCTGCGTCACCAGCATTCCATACAGCATAAGCAGCCGACGACCCACACGAGGTTGTCGGCTCTTTGCTATCGGCGAGCACGATGCCAAGGCTTGATCATGCATCTGCTGCGGGTTCGTCCCCCATCGTTATATTCATTCCGCAGCCGGCATAGGATCAAGTAGCAAGCGGGCTACGCATTCTTCGAAGCCATGAAATGGAAATGTGTCACCTCGCGCCTTGCCGAACGTATAGGTAACCAAACGGCAACGACAACCTTAACGAAAAGGTGGGTTCATTCCAAGCATGCCAACCAGCGCGGAATTGCGTGCAAGAGCAAGAGAAAGTTTACGAGGACAGTGGGGCCGTTCGGCGCTCATCATGCTCGTGCTGTACCTGATCGGCGCGGCCCTGGAACGGGTCGACGTGATCGGGCCGATCGTCCTCCACATCTGCGGCGGGGCCACGGCCGTCGGCATTTACGGCTTCTATCTTCAAGTCTCGCGGGGACGGCGCCCGCAAATCGCCGTGCTGCTCGAAGGCTTCCACGACTTCCTGCGCTCCCTCATCCTGTATTTCCTCATCTTGATTTTCACGGTGCTGTGGATGCTGCTGTTCATCGTGCCCGGGATTATCGCCGCGCTGCGATACTCGCAGGCCTACTTCATCCTGAAGGATAACCCGGACATCACCGCGTCGGAAGCGCTCCGCCGCAGCAAAGCGATGATGCAGGGGCACAAATGGCGCTTGTTCGTGCTCTTCCTGAGCTTCATCGGGTGGTTCCTGCTCTGCATCGTGACGTTCGGCATCGGGATGCTCTGGCTGTACCCGTACGTGACGACGACGATGGCGCATTTCCACGACGACCTCCGGCACAGCGGCGGAGCGTCCAACTACGCTGCTTCGCCTCCGCATCCTGCGTCCTTCTAGCAGCACAACGGGTGCGCAGCTAGCGTCGCATCGCCAACCTGCCCTGCATGCACGCCCCAATCGCAAAAAACTCCGCCGACGTCGCGTCGGCGGAGTTTTTCCATTGCAACCCAGCTAGCCGTGCTTACTGCACCGTAAATTCATCGAACGTATAACGGAACCGCTCGTTCGGCGCGGCGTCGCCGTGCTTGTAGAACTCCAGGCTGTCCTGGCCGTCCGTGATGTTGTCGGCCCACTTGAAGTCGAAGCGCAGCGGCGCGAACGCATCCGCGAAGCCGAGCGCCGCGCGCGGAATCGCGAGCTCCATCTCCCGGCCGCTGGCCCGGTACTGGATCGTCGCGGCGGAGCCCCAGCTCCAGCCGCCCGTGCTCGTCTCGAGCTTCGTCGTCGTCGAGGTGAGCCCACCGCGGTTGACGACGAAGTTGTAGCCTTCCCAGTTCGGATTGCTGCCGTTCGTGCGAATGAACAGCCTCATCCAGCCGGGATCCGAATACGGGGTCAGATTGGCCTTCGTCTTCACATAGAAATAAACGTTCGTGTCGTCGCGCGCGACCTTGACGGATTGAATATCGTTGCGGCCGCTCGCATCCGTATACGTCGTGGCCGGGTCGAAGCCGGGATGATTGCGCGGCGCCGTATCGCCGATATTGTCGCGGTACTCGGTCGTGACGTCGGCCCAGTCGGCGAAGCTGCCGTCGACCGCGATCGTCTTGGCCGCGCCGGGAAGCGGCTGCTGGCGCGCCCCTTTGAATTTGCGCACGTAATCGACGAGCTGATTGTAGTAATTGTCCTTGTGCCCGCCGTTCATCGGCTCGATATCCCGGCTGAATTCGCGGTTGAACTGATCGACGAGCACCGTGTTGCCGGAGTAGCCGGCGAAGGAATCGAAGCGCAGCGCGATCCACTCGTTCCAGCCGGTCACCCAGACGAAGCTCGGGTCGATGTCGATCGCCCGTCCCCACTGCTCGCCGAAGTTCAACCCGTAATCGGTCTTGTACGCGGGGTCGTTCGGATTCGTCGACAGCAGCGCGCTGCCCGTATGGAAGCTGCGTCCGCGCGCGACCAGCTGCCCGGAGCCGTTCAGCTGGCTCATCGCGCCGAGCTGCCAGCCGCCGCTGCCGTTCGGCACCGCGTTCTGCGCGACGCCGACCGAAGCCTGCTCGGGCGTGCCCGGACTTGCGCTCGTGTAAAAGCCGTGCTGCGGGTACACCTCCAGCCACGACCATTGATTGCCGCCCGTCGGGCCGGCGAAATAATCCGGCTGCGGCTTGCGGAACGTGAAGAAGCTGCTCTGCGCCGGCACCGTGATCGCGGACGGATCGGCCAGAATAAGCGGCTTGCCGCCCCACTGGAACCAAAGATCCGGATGTACGTTCGCTCCGTAGAGATCGGTATACAACTGATTCACGCAAGGCGCGACGTTGCCGCCGCCGAACGGACAGAGGAAGGCGACCTGCGGCGTCTTGCCGCCCTCGGCGCGCACCTGGCTCCAGACGTCGAGCAGGGCCATCCAGTTCGTCTTGTAATAAGAGCCGTACAGATCGCTCGGATTGAAATTGCTTAAGTCGTACACGATCGTATCGACGCCCGCGTCGGACAACTCCTGCGCGTGCTTGCGCAGCACGAAGACGTCGTTGCCCTGGTAGTGGCCGAGTGCCGACTCGCCCCAAGTATGCCACTTGCCGTACGCTCCCCACGGCGGGCTCGCCGCCGTCGACAGCGCGGTCGGATTCGCCGCCAGAATCTGCGACGTATCGTACACCGGCTGGCTCCAGTCCTGCAGCCAGGCAAAATAGAACATGCCGACGGTCTTGCCCGCCCGCGGCGGTACGGTCTGTCCGTACGTCGAGACGCTCCGTCCGAGATCGTCGGTCGCCGTCCACGTATCCGCGTAGACGTCCCAAGGATAGGCGCCGGCTTCCGCGAGCTGGAAGTAGTAATTGCCGAAGTCGTCCGGTCCCAGCTTGGTCGCGGCGATCCGCAACGCCTTCGCCTGAACCGGATCGAAGCTGAACGTCTGCGGCTTCGAGCCCGGGTTCGGGTACGACGCGTACGACTGGCCCGGAATATCGATGAAGGTCGATCCGTCGGCGCTGTACTGCAGTTTGAAGTCCACCGGGAACGCCAGCCCGCCGCCTCGCGGCGTCAGCGTTACCTTGGAGAACGCATACGAAGTTCCGTACGACAATGTGAAGCTCTCGCTGGCCGCAGCCGCCGCGTGGTTAGCGCTCGACCATGCCGTGCCGGCATTGCCGTCGGTCGCCGACGCGGCCGGCCAGCCGGAGATCGCGCTGCTTGCGCTTGCGCCGCTTGCCGCCTGCGGCGTCTGCGGCTCGGCTCGGCCGACGTTCATCTCCATCAGCTGCAGGTAATACGTGCCTCCGTTGTCGGCGCCGAGCTGCGTCGCGTACAGCCGGACATAACGCGCCGAGACGTCGCTGTCGAACCGGATGACGCGCTTGCTGCCGGGAGATGCCGCCGCGCCGCTGAACGATGCGCCCGGCGCGTCCGTCCAGGTCGACCCGTCCGTGCTGGTCTGGATCTTGTAGGCTGTCGGGAATCCGTAGCCGTTCTGCCGCGGCGCCAGCTGCACCGTGTTCAGGCCGCTTACCGTGCTGCCGAGATCGACGCTGATCCACTCCGTCGCCGCGGCGCCGGCATGGCTCGCGCTGGAATAGAACGTCGTATAATCGCCGTCGAAGACGTTTGTCGCCGCGAAGGCGCCCGTCACCGAGGAGGCCGAGGCTGCGATGAATTTCTGCTTGACCGAGACCTCCATCAGCTGCAGGTAGAATTGGCCGACGTTGTCTTCGCCGAGCTTCGTCGCGTAAATGCGCAGATATCGCGCCGTTACGAAATCCTGAAACGTCACCGTAACCGGCTGCGAGCCCGGATTGGAGTAGTTGCGGTACGAACCGCCCGGCACGTTCCTCCAGGTCGAGCCGTCATTGCTCGCCTGAACATAGAAGTCGGAAGGAAAGCCGTAGCCGTTCTGCCGCGGCGTCAGCACGATGCCGTTCAGCGCGCCCAGCGTGCCGCCGAGGTCGATGCGCAGCCATTCCGAGTGGTTCGGATCGCTGTAGCCCGCGCTGGAATAGAAAGTCGAGCCGTTGCCGTCGACGGCATTCGCCGCCGCGAATGCACCCGTCACCGAGGACGCCGTCGCGCCGCTGATCGCCGGCGTCGCGGCCGAGGCCGGCCATGCGCTGACGACGAGCGCCAGGACGAACAGCAGCGCCCAGCTCGTTCTGCGCACGCGCGCCTTCTTCGTCCCCTTCCGCCTGCTACGCCCATTGCCCGGAATATCGAGGCCGGCCCGAACTCCCGCTCCCTTCGAGCTTCCTCCGGTTACCGCGTTCCGGCCGTCTCCATCGTTCTTCGCGTTTCCCTTCCCGTTCCTGTCTTCCATCCGTCAGCTCATCCACCTTCCGAATAAGAATCGGGCGTTATCCGGCCGCGCCCATGGTTCTTCCTATTCCGGCCGCCCCTAAGAGCCGCCCCGCATCCCTCCCGGTGACCGCAGCTTACTGAATGCGCTTACAGTCCTGTTAACTCTATTATCCGCGGACCGCGAATATCCTTCGCCCGCGTATCCGTTCCATCAAAAAAAGCATCAAGCCCGCGCCATCGCGCAAGCCTGATACCTCGCTTCGTGTTCTTTATTCGAGTTTCTTATATTGCTTTCTTCAATTGCTGCTTCCCTAGATAAACAACGCGATGAACTGGTACAGCAGCGCCGCGATGATCATCGTGATGGGAATCGTGATGACCCACGAGATAACGATCTTGCCTGCGAGATCCCACTTAACCGCGGAGAAACGCTTCGCGCTGCCCACGCCGAGAATCGACGAGGTGATGACATGCGTCGTGCTGACCGGCAGATGCGTCAATGTCGCGGTGAAGATAACCGTCGCGGACGTGATATCCGCCGCGAAGCCGTTGATCGGCTCGATTTTGAAAATCTTCGTGCCCATCGTCTTGATGATCTTCCAGCCGCCGATGGACGTTCCGAGCGCCATTGCCGTCGCCGCGGAGATCTTCACCCACAGCGGGATATGATCCGTCGTGTCCTGTACGCCCGCCGTGACCAGCGCGAACGTGATGATGCCCATCGCCTTCTGCGCGTCGTTCGTCCCGTGCGTGAATGACTGGAAGGCAGCCGTCAGGATCTGGCCGGAGCGGAATCCCTTGTTGACGAGATGCGGACTCGTTCTGGCGAAAATCTGCTTCAAGATCCACATGACGATGAAGCCGCCCGCAAACGCGATCAACGGCGAGATGAGGAGCGCCTTGACGATATCGGTGAAGCCGCTGGCGTTGACGGCTTTGAAGCCCGCCGAGCTGACGACCGCGCCGGTCAAGGAGCCGATCAGCGCATGCGACGACGAGGACGGAATGCCGACCCACCAGGTGAGCAGATTCCAGATGATCGCGCCGAGCAGCGCCGCGATGACGACCTGCACGCCGTGATCGAGCACGCGCGGATCCGCGATTTTGCCCCCGATCGTCTTCGCTACCCCGGTAAACATGATCGCGCCGAGGAAATTCATCATGGAAGCCATGATAATAGCCATACGCGGCGACATGGCCCGGGTGGACACCGTCGTCGCGATGGCGTTAGCCGTATCGTGAAACCCGTTTATGAAGTCAAAAGCCAATGCAAGAAAGATAACGACGCCGACCCAAATGTAAATGTCCATGCTCATGACTGCTCGTCCCCGTCTCCTTAGCTATTACGCATGATAATGGTTTCGAGTGTGTTGGCGACGTCTTCGCAATAGTCGGTCGTTTGCTCCAGGCGCTCGTAGATCTCCTTGCGCTTGATAAGCTCGATCGGATCGGTTACGTTCGCGAACAAGCCTTTGACGCAGACGCGAAGCAGATCGTCGGCCTGGTTCTCCAGCTCGTTGATATGGATCGCGGGCTCGCGCATGGCAAGCAGCTTCTTCTCCGACAGCAGGTAGATCGCTTTCTTGATCTGCTGCGCGCAGCGGAGAATGTTCTCCGCGAACAAGATGACGTATTCGTCCGGCTCCGTGATATTGTACATCTCGAAGCGTGAAGCGCAAGCCTCGATGCCGTCCAATACGTCATCCAGCGAAGTCGTCAGCCGCAAAATATCGTCGCGTTCGATCGGGGTAATGAACGTTTTATTCAGTTCCGTCAAAATCGTATGTACGTGACGATCGCACTTGCTTTCGTATTCTTTCATTTCTTTCGCAAATTTAGCGACATCGGTAATTTTGGCGACGTTTTGTTGGAAATAAAGCACGCCCTCCAAAATCGTGTCCGCCATTGCTTCCAGCGTCGTAAAGAATACGTCGTTTTTCTTCTTGAACATAACTATCCCCTTCGCCATCTTCCTCGATTGGTTGTTGGTCATTATCCGCCAATATGCAGGCTGAACCGACAATATCTTAACACAGTTTAACTTGTAATTGTTAAGGGAGTGTAAAGGATTTATGACTTTCGTGAAAAACTTTCATAGCGCTAGCCTGTGACCGGGCACGCTTCTCCTAGTCTTTTCCGGTTCATCCGATTTTATCCGAACCGCGAGGCGAAATAAAAAAGCCGGAAGCTCAGCTTCCGGCAAACAATCATCTGCGGCGTTTAGGCCGGAACTCCCAGCTTCACGTGGCTCTCGAACGACGGCGTCATCGGCATCACATGATAGAAGGTGCGGCCCGGCACGAACGGCAGCTCCTGCCCGTCCTTCATCAGCCGGATCACGCCGTCGCTGCTGCGAACCCACTCGCAATCGACGGCTTTGCCGAGTTGGATCAGGATGGCGGGACCGCCGGACTCCAGATCGATCTCGAGGCGGCCGTAATCGTCGTACGTCTTGTGCTTCGCGCCGATTACGACAAGATTCGATGCCGTCAGCTGCGCCTTCGATTCGAGATCCGTATGCGGCTTCGCATTGATGAACCGATTGTACAGCTTCGTCGCCGAATCGTAGGTGTAGGACACCGTATAATCCTTCAGCAGAAAATGCAGCTGCACCTCGGCCGCGCCGGTTCCCGGGTCCGCCGCGCCCGTCTCGGACCACGGATACGTCGGGATGTCCACCGTCTCGTCGTACTTCTTCTTCGCGGCGCCTTCGCGCAGCTTCTCCAGGTTGGAGTACAGGTTATGCGGCGCCTTGCGGAACGACTCGCGGTAGAAATAAGCGCCTGCGTTGGAGATCTCGTCAAGATACGCCTTGCCGTGATGCTGCAGCAGGTCGTATGCGTCCGTGCTGGCCCCGGCATGCGCAAGCACCGCATGATAGGCTTCGCCGATCCGGATCAGATACGGCCGGTTGCTGCGGATCGGGCCGATCGGCGACGTCGCATCCGTGCTCTGGAACACGGCCACGAGCCGCGTGATGCCGCCTTCCGCCAGCACCTCCCACACCATATCGGCGTTCGGCAGACCCGACTGCGGGCGCGCCGCTGCGAAATTGTTGACCATCACCGCGATCGGGCGGCGGTTGGCCTCATGGTCCTGCATGAGTCCCGTCAGCGGGGCGATGAATTGAGGCGGATCAACCGACTGCGTCTCATCGGGCTCGGGAGCCGTATTCTCGGGAGCCGGGGCCGTATTGCCGGCTGGCGGCTGCGTATTCTGCTCCGCGTTCAGCTTGTCGCTGCTGCAGCCCGTGAGCAGCAGGACGGCTGCCAGCGCCAGGAAGAGGCTCATACGAAATGCGGTAAGCCCGTTAATCTGTCGTCTACGCACGATTGGAGCCCTACCTTCTTGTCGGAAATAAGAGAAACCTGACTCTATAGCTATTTCCATTAAACCACAAGAAGCATGGGATTGTCTTCCATGGCTAAGGAACGGAGGTTGGAGTTACTGGCTGACTCAGCTCGTTCGACTGCGTCAGCAGCTTGGCTTCTTGGGCTTCTTGGGCTTCTTGGGCTTCTTGGGCTTGTTCCGCTTGTTCCGCTTCTTCGGCTATTTGAGCCTTCAGCTACTTCAGCTACTTGGGTTTCTTGGGCTTCTTGGGCTTCTTCCGCTTCTTCGGCATTTGAGCTTAAGCTACTTCAGCTTCACCTCGAACGGCTCCTCGATCCACGATGGGTAATTCACGATGTTGAAGGTGAGCGGGTTCGTATACGGCTTGTCGAGTAGTGCCTGGAAGGTGATGATCCCCTCGTCCTTGCCCGGCTCCGTGCTGGAAGTGCGGTAGCTGCCCGTTTGGAACTCGGTGCCGGCGGCATCGCGGAAGGGGCCGTCGACAATAGTAAACCCGAAATGGTCTTCCTCGCTGTTCGACTTCACGGCAAGCGTTACTTCATAGACGCCGGAGCCGGTCTTCTCGGCGGACACGAAACGCACCTTGTCGTCGGGCACTTGGATGATTCGCTGCTTCTCCAGGTCAAGCTTCATCTCCAGCTTCGACTTGTCGAGCGCCATCATCCGCCTGCCTTTCAAGGTCAAGTGCTTCGGCTTCGAGAAGAAGCTGCTCTCGAATTGCAAGGTCATGCCTTCGGCATTCATGCTTGTCGACCCATGATTGTGCAGCTCTTCGCCGGTGTCCGTCACGATAACGAGGTCGTCAAACCAGAACAACCGCATGCTGTTCGCCTTGTCGAATGCCACGTCTACCATTATGCTCGTCGGATTGATCGTCGCTTGCTTGAACAGCACGCGCTGGCCTTGAAGGATGACGGTCTGATCAAGCGGAATCACTTCCTTCATCCCTTCGAACCGGGCTTTGTCGATCGGAAGTTCGACGCTCCAGTCCGCGGAATCCTCATAACCGAACAGCTGGATGCCGAGCCGAACCCGATCCGGCATGACGTCCCCAGCGGACAGGTTGATGTCCAACCGCCCTTGAAGCTTCTTGGTCGGATGACCGGCAGATTCCCCGCTAAAACCGATGGACACGGGCAATGGTTGGTTCGGCGCATCCGCGTCGTATACGCGGAACTGCTTGAACGGAACGTTCTCCGCCGCAGTCGGCATCGCAATCGTATACAGCACGTTCAACCTGGTTTCGTCCGCGATAATGCCATTCACCGTAAACGTAACGCCGTCACGGCTGTCGCTGACGTTCACCGGCTGCACGTAATCGTTGCGCACCGCGTCTTCGAGCCCGCTGTCCCCCGCCACCAGCGAGACGAGGCCCGATAGACCCGGCAGTCCCGCCACCGCCGCGGCGAAGGCCGGCGATACCCGCACCATGCCGAGCAGCAGCACCACGACCAGTATCACGGACATCGCCGCCGCAGCGCGTCTCGTGCGCAGCCTGCCTTTCCTTCTCGCGCTCACCAGCCCGCGAAGCACGGCCTCATCCAGCCCGGCAGGCAGCGGCGCCGCGTCCCACGCAGCTTTCTCCTCGTTCAGCAATTCCTCTACTCGACTATCATGCTCGCGCAAAGTCATGAATTCCCTCCTCTCCAAGCACCGCGCGCAAGGCCACAAGCGCTTTGTGCAGGCGCGTCTTGACCGTGCCTTCCGGACATTCCAGAACAGCCGCGATTTCGGTCAGCGTCAGCTGCTGGTAATATTTCAAAATGATGATGGCCTTCTGCTCCTTGGGCAGCCCGTCGACAAGCTGCCGCAGGCTCACCCGCGTATCGCTCTCATCGCTGAAGGGAATTGTCGTCCCTGCGCCCCCCGACACGCCTGCCTTATCCATCCACGCTTCTGGTCGCCTCCGCTTGCGCTTCTTGTACTCGTCCGCGCACACGTTCAGCACGATTCGCACCATCCACGTGTCGAAATGAGACGGTTCCTTGAGCTTCCGCAAGCTTTGAAAAGCCCGGCACGTCGCTTCCTGCACCGCGTCCAAGGCATCCGCCTCCTGATGAAGATAGGCCAGCGCGATCCGATAGAGCCTTTCCTTGCTGCCCTCCAGAAGCCGAAGAAAAGCCTCGCTATTCCCGGCCTTGGCTGCCTTCACTTGCTCGCTCGTATCCAGTCCTAGCACCTCCCGCCCCCGACATGATGATATTTATGATGAATATTAGACGCCGCTGGAGCGGAAACAGTTTTCATTCGCACAAAATAAAACGCCGCAGCCAAGGATACGGTGATCCAAGACTGGGCGTATATGGACATGACATGTGGATTGCCGCGTTCCCTTTGCTGAATCCATCAACCTCTCAGCGGCTGTTATGCTGCTTCAAAGTCGGCTATTCTCCTTCGGCTCTATTCATTGACATATAAAAGCACCGCCTGGGCTCATGCCCGAACGGTGCTCCTGTTCGTCAGACGACGTTGACCGTCACGTCGATGTTGCCTCTCGTCGCCTTGGAATACGGGCATACTTGATGCGCCTCCTCCGCAAGCTCCTTGGCGAGCGCCCCGTCGACGCCTTTGAGCGAGACGTCCAGCGCGGCCGCAAGCACGAAGCCTCCGGTGTCGTCCTTCCCGATGGTGACATGAGCCGTCACCGAGGTCCCTTCGTACTTGACCTTCTTTTGCCGGCAGACGAGGTTCAAGGCGCTTTCGAAGCAAGCCGCGTATCCGGCCGCGAACAGCTGCTCGGGATTCGTCGCCGCACCGCCTGCGCCGCCAAGCTCCTTCGGCATCCGAAGTTCGAGGTTCAGCACGCCGTCGCTCGATGCGAGCTTGCCTTCACGCCCGCCCGTGACCATTACAGAAGCGGTATATAGTGGATCCATGTGTTGTCCCTCCGCAAGTTCTCCATATTCGGATGGCTGGCTATCGGATACCTGGCTGCCTTCTGCCAGCGCCAAGCATGCGAAGAAGCCGGGGCTAAGCAAAATCATACAGACCAAACCGAGTCCGCCATCCTATAAAAGCATCTCCATTTTGCCCATCCTTATCCAACGCTGAGGTGCTTGAGATGAGGGGATGCGAGATGAGGACAGCAGACGAATGCGGTTGGTAGCTGGTGGAGCGTGCGACTTAGCGGCTGCAGCTGGTGGGCGCGGGGAATGTGCGGATATCATTAGAGAGTCAACCGCCGCACCGCATAGGAGCGGACGGTCGTGGCATACTACCTCTACTTGTAAACCTTGCCAGGGGAGGCGCTTCTATGCAAACCTTGCTCCATTGGATCGGCCATCATTGGCTGCCTGTCAGCGTCATTTGTCTCGCCGTCATCGCCATCGCGTACGTCTCGAACAAGCGCAAGTCTCTGTTGTATAAAGAATAACGCAAAAGCCCGGCTAAGCTTCGCTCGTCGTTCGAGCGATACCTGCCGGGCTTTTTTCATTCTCCTGCGCGGTTGATTATCTATGCTGAGCGGTTAATTGCCTTGCCTTGAACCGCCCGCCGCCTCGCGTTACTCGTCCTGCTGCTTCACTTCGGTCAGCAGCGGCAGACGAATCGTGACCGTCGTGCCTACGTCCACGACGCTCTCGAGCCGGAATTCGCCGCCGTGCAGCTCGACGATTTCCTTGCAGATCGCAAGCCCGAGCCCGCTTCCGGAGCGCTGACTGGAGCCTTTATAAAACTTCTCCGTCACATGCGGCAAGTCCTCGGGCGGAATGCCGATGCCGGAATCCCGAATGGCCATGCGGACGAAGCCGTCCTCCGGCCCCGCGATCACGTTGATCGATCCGCCCTTGGGCGTGAACTTGAGCGCGTTGTCGAGCACGTTGATGAACACCTGCTTCATGCGGTCGGCGTCGACCTTCGCCAGCAGCGGGACATCGCCGATGTCGCCGCGAATGGCCACGTTTTCCCGCTGCCCGCGCGCCTCGAACTGCCGCAGCGTCTCCCCGAGCGTCTTGCGGATGTCCATGATTTCCGGATGCAGCACCGTGCTCTTGGCATACAGCTTGGAGAAATCGAGCAAATCCTCGACAAGCCCCGACAGCCGCACCGTCTCCCGGTCGATGATCGAGAGGCCCAAGTTCAGCTCCTCCACATCGGCCAAGTCGCCCGATGCAAGCGTCTCGCTCCAACCTTTGATCGACGTCAGCGGCGTGCGCAGCTCATGCGAGATGGAGGAAATGAAATCCTCCTTCAGCTTCTCCCTGCGCGTCAGCTCCGACGCCATCGTATTCAGCGTATCCGCCAGCCGGCCGATCTCGTCGCGGTCATGCAGCGCGGCCCTTCGGCTCCAGTCGCCCTCCGCCATCTTCTCGGCGACCTTCGTGAGGTTCCGTATCGGCCTCGCGATGCGGTTCGCGATCAGGACGCTCATCGTAAAGAACAGCAGCACGACAAACGAGCCGACCAGTACCGTCAGCCACAAAATATTTTGTATGATCCGATCCAGCGTCACCAGCGACGCGGTGTACCGGAACATGGCCGTAACGCGGTTCCCTTCCTTGACGGGGAGCGTCACCGCGATGATCCGCTCGTTCGTGATGGGATCCCGGCCGCGCCAAATGCCTTTGTCATGCGCCATGGCCTGGCGGACATCCGGCGTATCCAGCGTCGCGCCGCCGCCTCCGAAGCCATCGCTGTCGACGACAAGCACGCCGGAGCCGGTGAGCAATTGCAGATGCGCCGTGCCGACGGTCATGTTTTGCAGCATGTAGCGCGCCTTCTCCTTCATCGGCTCGTCGGCGATCATCCGATTATGAAGCGCTGCCTCCGTCTGCGCACGCTGGAGCACGGAGCTGACGGCACTGGAGTAGTAGTAGTTCCACACCAGCGTGCCGAACAAGGAGCCCAGCATGACCACGACGAGCACGATCAGCACGCCGTAGCTCCAGACGATCCGGGTGCGGAGGCTGATCCCGCTCATTGCCCGTCGCTCCGGTTCCAACGGTAGCCGAAGCCCCAAAGCGTCTCGATATGCTTCGGATCGGACGGCTTGATCTCGATCTTCTGCCGGATGCGCCGGATGTTCACGTCGACGATTTTCAAATCCCCGACGTAATGGCGTCCCCATACCGCGTTCAAAATATCGTCCCGGCTAAGGCCTTCGCCCTCCCGCTCCATCAGCAGCTTCACGAGCGTCCATTCCGTCGGGGTCAGCACGATCTCGGCGTTATCTTTCCACAAGCGCCGCTCTGCCGATGACAGCAAGAACGGGCCGGACGCGATGTCTCCGGCACGGGCCTGGCGCTGGTAGCCGCCTGGCTGGCCGGCATGGCTCGCCGCTGGTTCGGGCTGCGCTTCGGCGGCGGCGCCGCCCGCCGAGCCGGCATGCCCTGCTGCTGCCCCCGGCTGCATGCCGGCAGTGCCTGCCTGTCCATCGCTGATGCCATTAGGAGCGCCATGACCATGAACCGCAGCATTTTCATTAGGCCGGTCTGCTGCTCCATCCGAAAGTACGCCTTCCCGGTTCGGTTCGACAACTCCGACGGCAAGCCCCCAAGCCTCTGCCGAGCCGACGCCGGCCTGCTCCTCGCCAACCGGCATCATGCGCCGCTTCAACGCATTGAGCCTTGCGATCAGCTCGCCCGGGCTGAACGGCTTCTGCACGTAATCGTCGGCACCAAGCTCCAGTCCCCGGATTTTGTCCTCTTCCTGAGACTTGGCCGTGAGCATGATGATGCCCATGCGCGGAAAAAGCTGCCGCAGCCGCTCGCACACCTCAAAGCCGCTGATCGTCGGCAGCATCACGTCCAGCAATGCAATATCGAAAGGAGGAACGGCCGACTCCGCCAGCGCTAGCGCGGTCTCTCCGTCCTCGGCCTCCGTGACCTCCATGCCGTTGCGTTTCAAATTAATGCGGACAAAACCGCGTATCGCCTCTTCGTCCTCCAAAAATAGTACCCGCATGCGGCCGTCCCCCCTTCAATCTATCTTCTTGCGTGGAATGCTGCTTGCCCGACCCTCAGCACGCAAACCAATCCACTTATAACAGCTTGAACAGCCGCTTCATCTCCGCCTCGTCCGGCGGGAACATCCCTTGCGCCGCGGTCCCGGTCTGCTCCTGCTCATCCGGCAGTTTATCGTGCCAAACGGCATAATACACGAGCCCGTTTCCACCGCCCAGCTCCAGATAGCGGCTGTCCGCATCCTGCAGCTTCCGCTCCTGGCTGCCCCAGTCGGCGATCGGCACGACGTGCACGGTCAATACTTCTTCCCGGGCGCCGGTGGCTTCGTTATAGGCATCCAGCGTTATATCGCTTCTGCCGCCTACGAGCGGCCTCCTGAACGTAAACTCGCTCCACGACGGCGGGATCTGGATCGCGTACGCGCTCGCCGCATCGGTATACCGGCTGCCGACGACGGCGAAATCCTCCGAGCCATTCCACTGCTTGTACTCCTCGATCCACAGCAGATCGCTGTAAGGGACGCCTTCCGACTGTCCCGGCGCTTCGCGAAGCTGATGAACCTCGAGCATTCCGTCGCCGTTGCTGTCGCCGCTCAGCACCACGTTCGCATTGGTCTGCACGTTCTCGTCACCGGATGTCGGCGGCGGGAAGACCTGAATAAGCTTGCCTGCGTTCCATACGAGCATCGTCGAGGTAGAGGAGTTCGACCCGATCGCGGCATCCGTTACGATGCCGAATTTGCCCGGCGCGAGCTTCCCCAGCTTCACCTGCATGTACGCGTTCACCGAACCGTCCAGCCCGGCGGAGGCGATCTTGCTTACGCTGTCCCCGCGGAATCGATACATGCCGATCGTAGCGGTCATTTTGATCCGCTGCAGATTGATCAGGCCGATCTCCGGAGTGCCGTCCCCGTTGCCGTCGCCGATGCCCATCGTATCGTACGGAAGCTCCGCGATCGGCTTCGGCGGGCTGATATCCCGCGGATCCGGGTTCAGATGGTACAAGGTCAAAATATGCTGCGGCTCGCCGAATTGGTTCCATCCGATCATCAGCTCGGGCACGCCGTCCCGGTCAAGATCCGCCGCGCGCAGCACGTCCACGCCATAGGCGGACGTTTCCGCAAAGGTAACCCGCTGCCGCCAGCTGCCCGCCGACTGCTCAAGCACCATGACATGCTGCGTGCCGCTCTCGTCGGCGAAGACGACAAAAGCTTCCTTCGTCCCGTCCCCGTCGCCGTCGAATTGGAGAATGGATGAGTTCGCAGCCTCTTGAGTGACGACCGCAAGCTTGGCGCGCAAAGGCAAAATGTTCTTCAGCGCGGCGGCCAATGCGGTATTGGTCGGCATCGAACGCGGTGCCATCAGCAGATCGGCCGGCGTCTTCGTATACCGGCAGCCTGCGGTCACCAGCAGCCCGACCAGTCCCGCGAGAAGGAACGCCGCTCGCACATATCGTCGTAATAAACTCAATCGTTTGGCGCTCCTTCCCCTTACTTCTTGGCAGGCGTCGTGTTATCGGCGTCTGCCTTTGTGTTTGTCTTGTCGTTTGCATCAGGTTCTGTCTTAGCATCTGCGTCGGGCTCCGCCTTGGCGCCTGCTTCATGCTCTACTTTCGCGTTGACGTCGGTCTTTGCGTTAGCGTCCGTTTTCGCATTTGCGTTGGTGTTTGCATCGGTCTTCGCGTGTGCCTTAGCCTTCGCGTCCTGCAGCTCGCTGACCGTGACGAAGGTGTAACCTTTGGCCTGCAAGTCTTTAATAATCAACGGAAGCAGCTGCACGGTATTGCTAATATGCTTGCTTCCGAACGAATGCATAAGTATGATGCCGCCGGGATGCGTGTGCTTGCTCACGTTGGCCCGCATCGCGGTTACTGTGCTGCCTTCCCAATCCCGCGTATCCACGGTCCAAAATACGAGCGATCGCCCATTGTTCGCGACGATTTTCTTCAGCAGTGGAGACGACGCTCCGTACGGTGCCCGAACCAATCTTGGCACGAACCCGGTTTGTCTCTGAATCAAGGTGTCCGTCCATTTAATTTGATTTAAAATAGGATTGCTGTCAAGCTTGGACAAATCCTGATGCGAATAACTATGATTGCCGATTTCGCTGCCTTCCTTCACAATCCGCTTCAAAATGCCTCCGTAGCGCTTGACCTGAAGGCCGACGCAGAAGAAAGTCGCATGGACTCCCTTCGCCTTCAATACATCCAAAATCGCCGGCGTGTACCGATTGTCCGGCCCGTCGTCGAACGTCAACGCCACAAGCTTGGCGCCGGGCTTGCCCTTGTAAGGCATCGCCGGCTCGGTCGGCTTGTCCAGCTTGACCGGAGTCGCAGGCGGTTTCGGATCCGAATCCGGCTTCGATGCTCCATTCGTGCCCGAACCTGAAGGCTTGGAATCCGGAGGCTTCGAGCCCGTCTGCGGCGGCTTGGCCGCGCCTGAATTTCCCCCAGGCGTCTGGGCATGGCCGTCCGGAGGTTTGCCCCCGGCATCGGATCCGCCATCCTGAGAGGAACCCCCGTTGGAACCGCTTGGTTCCGTATTTGTGTTTGTTCCTGTATTTGTACCTGTATTCGCACCGTTGTCTTGGCTGTTGCCGGTATCCGTCCCATTACCGCCGGATGTCCCTGTGCCGGGAGAGCTACCCGAACCTCCGCCGCCGGCTAAAGACCCCGCGTTCGAAGATCCATTCGCGACATCGCCGTTATCTGCATGATTAGCTCCAGCACCCGCGTGCGGCGGCTTTATTGATTGCAAGCCGCAGCCGGCCGTCAGTGCCAAGCTGCCTATCATCATCGTTGCCAATATCGAACAGGCTAAACGCCCGATAGTTCCCCTCATCCCCGTGAGCCGCATGAAGTTATCCCCTCGCAGTCTACTTAGTCTCTAGGTTCTATCCCCCCATATTACTAGATTCGAAGCAAGCAGTCGTTACAAAGAAGTAACATGTCGCAGGTATCCGATGGCAGGCTTTCCAATAAACGCAAAAAAGCCGCTCCGTCGTCGGCAATGACGAACGGAACAGCTTTTCAGTTTCATTCATCCCTATGGATGGCGAGGCTTACTTCAACGCTTTCGCAGCAATGTCGGAACGGCTGTGCATGCCGTCGAAATGAATGACGGAGACCGCTTCATACGCGCGGGCGCGAGCCTCGGCGATGTCGCGGCCGCGGCCGACGATGCCAAGCACGCGTCCGCCGTTCGTGACGATATCGCCGTCTTTGAGCGCCGTACCGGCGTGGAAGACCAGCGCGCCTTGTTCCTTGGCGGCTTCAAGCCCCGTAATCGGGAGCCCCTTCGGATACGGTCCCGGATAGCCCTCCGATGCGGCGATGACGCACACCGCAGCCTCGTCGCTCCATTCGATGTCGAGCTGCTCCAAGCGGCCGTTGAGCGAAGCGAGGATGATGTCGAGCAGATCGGTTTTGAGACGCGGCAGCACGACCTGCGTTTCCGGATCGCCCATCCGCGCGTTGAATTCGATTGTCTTGACGCCGTTCTTCGTCATCATGAGACCAGCGAACAGCACGCCGCGGAACGGACGGCCTTCGCTGACCATCGCTTTGGCCGTCGGCTTGATGATGTTCTCGATCGCATCCTCGACGAGCGCGGGATCGATGTGCGGCAGCGGGGAGTATGTGCCCATGCCGCCCGTATTCGGTCCTTTGTCGTTGTCGTAGACCGGCTTATGATCTTGTGCCGGCACCATCGCGCGAACGGTTGCGCCGTCCACGAAAGCGAGAATGGACATCTCTTGGCCTTCCAGGAACTCCTCGATGACGACGCGTCCGCCGGATTCGCCGAACACTTTGCCGACCATCATGCCGTGCAGCGCTTCTTCCGCCTCTTCGATGGAATAAGCGACCGTTACGCCTTTGCCTGCCGCCAGGCCGTCGGCCTTCACGACGATCGGAGCCTGCTGCTCCCGCAAATAGGAGAGCGCGGACTCGTAATCGGTAAACGTTTCGTATTTTGCCGTCGGGATATTGTACTTCTTCAACAGGTTTTTCATGAAAATCTTGCTGCCTTCGATTTCGGCCGCGTTCTTGCGCGGACCGTAAACCGGGATGTTGCGTTCTTCGAACGCGTCTACGATGCCGTCCGCGAGCGGATCGTCGGGGCCGACCACGACAAGATCGACTTCGTTGTCGCACGCGAATTGAATGAGATCATCGAACCGATTAACCGGGATCGGCACGCATTCCGCCAGTTCCGAGATACCCGCGTTGCCCGGCGCGCAAAAGATTTTGCTTACCTTCTCGCTCTTATCGAGCGCCCAAACGATGGCATGCTCGCGTCCGCCGCCGCCAATAACCATGATACGCAATGGAAAACCTCCTCAAGCCGCTGTCCGCGTGCTAGTGTTTGAAATGACGAACGCCCGTCAGAACCATGGCGATGTTATTCGCGTTCGCGACCGCGATGGACTCTTCGTCCTTGATGGAGCCGCCAGGCTGGATGATTGCCGTAATGCCTGCTTTCGCTGCCATTTCCAGCGTATCGCCCATCGGGAAGAACGCGTCGGAGGCCAGCACGGCACCTTTCGCTTTATCGCCCGCTTGCTCGATCGCGATGCGCGCTGCGCCGACGCGGTTCATTTGGCCTGCGCCTACGCCGACCGTCATGTCGTCCGTCGCGAGCAGGATCGCGTTGGATTTCACGTGCTTCACGACTTTCCAGCCGAACAGCAGCTGCTTCAGCTCTTCTTCCGTCGGCTTGCGGTTCGTCACGACTTTGATGTCGTCTTCCGTCAAGCTGTGCACGTCGCTCTCTTGCACCAGCATGCCGCCGTCCACGCTCGTGACGAGCCATTCCGGCTTGCGCTCGCCGGCCGCTTGCAGCTCGCCGAGCTTCAGCAGGCGAATGTTTTTCTTCTTCGTGAGGATATCGAGCGCTTCTTGCGTGAAGCTAGGCGCGATGATGATTTCCAGGAAGATTTCGCTGAGCAATTGCGCCGTTGCCGCGCCGATCTCGCGATTCGCCGCTACGATGCCGCCGAAGATGGACGTCGGATCCGCGGAGTAGGCTTTTTGATACGCTTCGTGGATGTCTTGGCCGATACCCACGCCGCAAGGGTTCATATGTTTCACCGCGACGACGGCAGGCTCGTTGAATTCCTTCACGATGGCCAGCGCCGCATTCGCGTCGTTGATGTTGTTGTAGGACAATTCTTTGCCGTGCAGCTGTTCCGCCGTCGTGATGTTGCCTTGCGCGGCAAGCGGTTTGCGGTAGAAAGCAGCTTTCTGATGCGGGTTTTCTCCATAACGAAGGTCTTGTACTTTCTCGTACGTAACCGTTAGGCTCTCCGGCAACGGGTTGCCTTGCAGCTTGGAAAGGTAGTCGGAGATGAGAGCATCGTACGCGCCTGTGTGACGGAATACTTTCGCCGCGAGCGCTTTACGCGTGTCCAGCGTGGTGTCGCCGCCTGCTTTCACTTCGTCGAGCACGGTTTGGTAATCCGCCGCGTCTACGACAACGGTGACGAACGCATGGTTCTTTGCAGCCGAGCGAAGCATCGTCGGGCCGCCGATATCGATGTTCTCGATCGCGTCTTCGTACGATACGTCAGGCTTGGCGATCGTCGCCGCGAACGGATACAGGTTCACGACCACGAGGTCGATGTAGTCCAGGCCGAGCTCTTGCATCGCTTTCTGATGCTCTTCGTCGTCGCGAACGGCCAGCAAGCCGCTATGTACCGCGGGATGCAGCGTCTTCACGCGTCCGTCGAGGATTTCCGGGAAGCCCGTTACGTCGGAGATGCCGATCACAGGTACGCCTTCTTTTTCCAGCAGGCTCGCCGTTCCGCCCGTCGAAATAATTTGTACGCCCAGGCCGGCAAGCGCCCGCGAAAATTCCACAATCCCCGTCTTGTCCGATACGCTGATTAATGCTCTGCGAATAGTCACAATGATACCTCCTGAATGATTTGATGCGCGGCTGCCGCGAGCCCGCTTATGTGTGTCCCAGTCGATTAAAACCCTTCGGTTGTCGCTCATGTGGGTGATCCAATCACCCTCTTGCGATCAATACCGTCGATTTCCGCTCACGTGGGTGATCCCATCACCCTCTTGCAATCGAAACCGCCGTTTTCCGCTCACGTGGGTGATCCAATCACCCTCTTGCGATCAAAACCGCCGTTTTCCGCTCATGTGGTGATCCAATCACCCTCTTGCGATCGAAACTGTCGATTTCCGCTCATGTGGGTGATCCATTCACCCTCTTGCGATCAATGCCGTCGATTTCCCCTCATGTGGGTGATTCAATCACCCTCTTGCGATCGAAACCGTCGATTTCCGCTCATGTGGGTGATCCAGTCACCCTCTTGCGATCAATACCGTCGATTTCCGCTCATGTAGGTGATTCAATCACCCTCTTGCGATCAATACCGTCGATTTCCGCTCATGTGGGTGATCCAATCACCCTAATGCGATCGAAACCGCCTACCTAACCCTGACGTTCCGTCCGTCCAGTTCAACCGCGCCAGCGGCGATCCGTCCCACGACCCACGGGAGTACTTGCTGCTCCGTCGCGTGCATGCGCGGCGCCAGCGTCTCCAAGGTCTCGCCTTCGGCGATCTCGACGATACGCTGCGCGATGATCGGCCCGCTGTCGAGGCCGCCGTCCACGAAGTGGACCGTGACGCCGGTCAGCTTGACGCCGTAGTCAAGCGCCTGCTTCATGCCGTTTACGCCCGGAAAAGCCGGCAGCAGCGACGGATGCACGTTGATCATCCGCCCGTAAAACGGCTCCACCAGCACTGGCGTAATAATCCGCATGTAGCCGGCAAGCACGATCAGCTCGATACCGCGGCGCTGAAGCTCCGCCAGAATCTCCGCGTCATGCGCTTCGCGAGTAGCATAGTCTTTCGGCCGAAACACGAACGTCTCGATGCCGGCTTTCTGCGCCCGCTCGACCACGGGAGCCCCGGGCCGATCACAAACAAGAAGCTCGAGGCTTGCGCCATCGAGCCTGTTTTGTTTTGCCGCTTCCGCCAGCGCGCCAAAGTTGGTTCCTTGGCCCGAGGCGAAGACGGCAACACGAAGTCCTGCCATTAGACGTCCGCTCCCGTGAACGTCACGATACGGCTGCCTTCCGTTACTTTGCCGATGATGTAAGCATCTTCGCCGAGCTCTTTCGCGGCGCGAAGCGCTTCTTCCGCCTGCTCGGCGCCAACGACGACGACCATGCCCACGCCCATGTTGAACGTCGTGAACATATCGCGGTTCGTGATGCCGCCTTTCTCCTGCATCAGCTTGAAGACCGGTTGGATCGGCCACGAGCCGTATGCGATTTCCACGTTGACGCCTTCCGGCAGCACCCGCGGAATATTCTCGATGAAGCCGCCGCCCGTGATATGCGCCATGCCTTTAACCGTCACGCGGTTGATTAGCTCCAGCACGGATTTCACGTAAATGCGGGTTGGCTCGATGATGACTTCGCCCAGCGTCTTGCCTTCTAGCTCAGGCAGCTTCTCGTCCAAGCCGTAGCCGGAGTTGTCGACCAGCAAACGACGAACGAGGGAGTAGCCGTTGCTGTGAATGCCGCTCGATGCGAGACCGAGTACGACATCGCCCGGCGCAATCGTTTTGCCGTCGATGATTTTCTTCTTGTCCACGATGCCGACCGTGAAGCCCGCGATATCGTATTCGTCGCCTTGGTACATGCCGGGCATTTCAGCCGTTTCGCCGCCGATTAGGGCGCAGCCGGACTGCACGCAGCCGTCGGCGATGCCTTTGACGATCGCTTCGATCTTGGCAGGCTCGACTTTGCCGCAAGCCAGATAGTCCAGGAAGAACAGCGGCTCCGCGCCTTGTACGATGATATCGTTGACGCACATCGCGACCGCGTCGATGCCGATCGTGTCATGCTTGTCCATGGCAAAAGCGACCTTCAGCTTCGTGCCTACGCCGTCCGTACCCGATACGAGCACCGGCTCCTCGTACTTGTCTTTGTTCAGTCCGAACAATCCGCCGAAACCGCCAAGGTCCGTCAGCACTTCCGGGCGGAACGTTTTCTTCACGTGCTTCTTCATCCGTTCGACCGCTTCGTTGCCTGCCGCGATATCGACGCCGGCTTGTTTATACGCTTCTGCCACGCTTGGGTCAGCTCCTTCAAAGGTTTTTGCGGGACAATCCCGCCTCCGGTCTCCCGAAGATTTATTGAATCTCTATTCAAGCGAGAGCGCACATAGTAAACGCGTAAGCTCCCTCTGTGTATATAAAATGGTTGAGCGCAGCGGAGAGGCCGGAGGCCGATGTGGAGTCGGAGAAACAGCTTATGCTTCCGAAGTGGATTTTCTCGCGAAAATCCTTAAGTGGTCGCCTTTGTAGATGGATTTCAACCGCCAAGGTTGATAATCAAGAAATCCATCTACAACAGCGATCGGAGACCCACATCGGCCGGAGGCCGCCCGCCCCGCAGGCGCATTCCGCACGCTAGCAGCTGCAGCTCTTCTCCGACGTCGGATCCACGGGCGTCGGATAATCGTTGTCGAAGCAAGCGAGACACATGCCCCGGTTGTATTCGCCGTCGTTGCCGCCGACCGCGTCGACGAAGCCATCGTTGCTCAGGAAATACAACGTGTCGGCGTTGATCGCTTGACGGATCTCTTCCACCGTCTTCTGCGAAGCGATAAGCTCCTTGCGATCCGGCGTATCGATGCCGTAGTAGCAAGGGTTCTTGAACGGCGGCGACGTGATGCACACGTGCACTTCAGTCGCGCCGGCTTCGCGAAGCATGTTGACGATACGCAGGGAGGTCGTGCCGCGTACGATCGAATCGTCGATCATGACGACGCGTTTGCCTTCCACCACTTTGCGGACGGCGGACAGCTTCATCTTGACGCCCTTCTCGCGCAGCTCTTGGGAAGGCTGGATGAACGTCCGGCCCGTGTATTTATTCTTGATGAGTCCCAGCTCGTACGGAATGCCCGTCTGCTCGGCGTAGCCGATCGCCGCGGAAATACTGGAATCCGGCACGCCGGTCACGATATCCGCATCGATAAACGACTCCAACGCCAGCTGGCGTCCCATCCGCTTGCGGGCGGAGTGGAGGTTGATGCCGTTGATGTCGCTGTCGGGACGGGCAAAATAAATGTATTCCATCGCGCACGTAGCGCGGCGCTCCAGCTTCTCGAAACGATCGACGCGCAGGCCGTCCTTGTCCAGAACGAGCAGCTCGCCCGGTTGGACGTCGCGTTCGTACTCGGCGCCGACGGTTTCCAGCGCGCAGGTCTCCGACGCGAAGACGTACCCGTCGCCCAACCGGCCCATAACCAGCGGACGCAGGCCGTGCGGATCGGATGCGACGAGCAGCTTGTCGTTCGTCATGATGAGGAACGCGAAGCCGCCGATAATGCGCTGCAGGGCGTCCTTCGCCGCACTGACGAAGTCCTTGCTCGAACGCGCGATCAGATGCGCGATGACTTCCGTATCGCTCGTCGTTTGGAAGATCGAGCCTTGCATCTCCAATTCCTTGCGAATCGAAGGGGCGTTGACGATATTCCCGTTCGTCGCGACGCCGAGGTCGCCGTCACGGTATTTGAAAATCAGCGGCTGCGCATTCCCCAGCTTGCTCTCGCCTGCCGTCGAATAACGGACATGCCCGATGACGCGGTCGCCGGGCAGCCCTTCCAACGTAGCTTGGTCGAATACTTCCTTCACGAGACCCATGTTGCGGTGATACGAGAACTTGCCGCTGGCGGATTCAACCGTTGCCATTCCGGCGCTTTCTTCGCCCCGGTGCTGCAAAGCGTGAAGGCCGTAGTAGCCGAGCGAGCAGGCTTCCGGCACGTTAAACGCGCCGAACACCCCGCACTCCTCGCGCAATTTATCGAAAATATCATCGCGGCCGATGCCTTCGTTATAATGATCGCCCAACCACAGCTTCGGCAGCTGTTTTATTTCATCAGACATGGAATCGCATCCTTCCAGACCTTCTCCAGTTGCTCAACCGGCGTATTGACGCCCGGTTTGCCATTGATGTTGATGATCAGTCCGCTGCTGCGTACGACGCCGACGATTGCATTCGGAACGCCTTGCTCCGTCAAGTATTGCGCTAGCTTGTCCGCTTGATCCGCTTTCGCCGAAAGCAGGATGCGGGATTGCGTTTCGCTGAACAGCGCAGCATCCGCGCGCAGGTCAGTCACGACATTGACTTCGGCGCCAAGCTTGCCGCTGATTGCGGATTCCGCAACCGCGACGGCTAGGCCGCCTTCGGAAAGGTCATGCGCCGAAGCGACAAGACCTTGCTTGATTGCGCCGAGCACGCCTTGCTGCAGCTTCTTCTCGACCGCGAGGTCGATTTGCGGAGGACGGCCTTCGCTCTTGCCTTGAAGGACGTACTGCAGTTCGCTGCCGCCAAGCTCATGCTTGGTTTCGCCGGCGAGGATGATGACATCGCCTTCTGCCTTGAAGCCTTGCGTCGTAATATGGTCGACGTCTTGCACGAGACCGACCATGCCGATAACCGGCGTCGGGTAGATCGCGCCTTTGGCATTCTCGTTGTACAAGCTGACGTTGCCGCCGATAACCGGCGTATCCAGCACGCGGCAGGCTTCGGAGATGCCGTCCGCGGCTTTCTCGATTTGCCAGAACACTTCCGGTTTCTCCGGATTGCCGAAGTTCAGGTTATCCGTGATCGCGAGCGGTTCCGCGCCGGAGCAGACGATGTTGCGCGCCGCTTCCGCGACTGCGATTTGACCGCCCACTTCAGGGTCCAGGTAAACGTAACGGCCGTTGCAGTCCGTCGTCATCGCGAGCGCCTTGCGCGTGCCGCGAATCGTGACTACCGCTGCGTCGGAACCCGGTTGAACCGCCGTGCTCGTGCGAACCATGTAATCGTATTGATTGTATACCCACTCTTTGCTCGCCACCGTCGGCGAACCAAGCACTTTTTTCAATGCGTCCGTCAGATCGGTTACTTCCGGGTAAGCCGTTGTATCGATCGCCGCGTTCGCTGCGTAGTACGCAGGCTCCTTGGACGGTTTGTCGTACATCGGGCACTCGTCGACGAGCGCCTTGACCGGCATGTCGGCAACTTCTTCGCCTTGGTGGAACAAACGGAGACGGCCGTCATCCGTAACTTTGCCGACCTTCACGCAGATAATGCCCCAACGGTCGAAAATTTCTTGCGCTTGCGCTTCATGCTGCGGCTCGACGACGAAGAGCATGCGCTCCTGCGACTCGGACAGCATCATTTCGTATGGCGTCATGCCTTCTTCGCGCTGCGGCACCTCGTCGAGGTACAGCTCCAGGCCGTTGCCGGCTTTGGATGCCATTTCCGCGCTGGAGCAAGTCAGACCCGCTGCCCCCATATCTTGAATGCCGACAACGATGCCGGAATCGATGAGTTCCAATGTCGCTTCCATAACCAGCTTCTCCATGAACGGATCGCCGACTTGGACAGCCGTGCGTTTCTCTTCGGACTCTTCGGAGAGCTCGACCGAAGCGAACGTCGCGCCGTGGATGCCGTCGCGGCCTGTTGCAGGGCCAACGTAGAACACGGGATTGCCCACGCCTTTTGCCACGCCGCGCTGGATTTTGTCGTGGTCGATAAGACCGACGCACATTGCGTTAACGAGCGGGTTGCCCTCGTAGCTTTCGTCGAACATGACTTCGCCCGCTACGGTCGGGATGCCGATGCAGTTACCGTATCCGGCAATACCGCCGACCACGTGCTCGAACAAATATTTGACGCGCGCATTTTCCAGGTTACCGAAACGCAGGCTGTTGAGCAGCGCTACCGGACGGGCACCCATGGAGAAAATGTCGCGGATAATGCCGCCGACGCCCGTTGCCGCGCCTTGGTACGGCTCGACCGCGGACGGATGGTTATGCGATTCGATTTTGAACACGACCGCTTGGTTGTCCCCGATATCCACGATGCCCGCGCCTTCGCCCGGTCCCATGAGGACTTTCGGGCCGTCGATCGGGAACTTCTTCAGGATTTTCTTGGAATTCTTGTAGGAGCAGTGCTCCGACCACATTACGCTGAATACGCCGATCTCGGTGTAGTTCGGCTTGCGCCCGAGAAACCCGACGATCAATTCGTATTCGTAATCCGTTACGCCAAACTGCGTGTAAATGCGTTGATCCGCGATTTGTTCCGCCGTCGGCTCCTTAGCCGTTAACTGCTGCGCCATGCTGTTCCCTCCATGCGTTCAAAATCGATGTAAACATCCGTTTGCCGTCTTCCGAGCCCAGCAGCTGATCCACCGCGCGCTCCGGATGCGGCATCATGCCGACCACGTTGCCGCGCTCGTTGCTAATGCCGGCGATATTCTTAAGCGATCCGTTCGGGCTGGATTCGCCCGCGTAGCGGAACACGATTTGGTTATTGGCTTCCAGCTGCGCGAGCGTCGCGTCGTCGCAGAAGTAGTTGCCTTCGCCGTGCGCGATCGGAATGTTGATGATCTCGCCCTGGCTGTATTGGCTCGTGAATGCCGTGTTATTGTTCACGACTTCCAGCGGCGTTTGCTGGCAAATGAATTTCATGCCGTTGTTCCGAAGCAGCGCGCCCGGGAGCAGGCCTGCTTCCGTCAGGATCTGGAAACCGTTGCAGATGCCGAGGATGAATTTGCCGGCTTCCGCCGCTTTCACTACTTCGTTCATGACCGGAGCGAATTGCGCGATCGCGCCGCAGCGCAGGTAATCGCCGTACGAGAAGCCGCCCGGCACGAGAATCGCGTCATAAGCGGACAGGTCCGTCGCCGTGTACCAGACGTAGTCGACCTCTTGACCGATCGTGTCTTCTACGGCTTTGAAACAGTCGATATCGCAGTTGGAGCCTGGAAATACGAGTACCGCGAACTTCATCGTGTTACCCCTCCAATTCAAAGCGGAAGTCTTCAACGACCGTATTCGCGAGCAGCTTCTCGCACATTGCCGTCACGCGCGCTTCGGCTTCTGCACGGTCGGATGTGTCCAGGTTCAGCTCCATGTACTTGCCGATGCGGACTTTGCCGACTTCCTCGAAGCCCATCGTGTGCAGGGCGCCTTGTACGGCGCTGCCTTGCGGGTCGAGCACGTTTTCTTTGATCGTTACGTAGACTTTAGCCTTCATTAGGGGGGTCGCCTCCTGATATTTTTCAATTTAAAATGGGAACGTTCCGCAAAACGCGGACTTGTCGGCCTCCGTCGCTGTTGAACTCGGGAAACTTGAACAATAACCTTGCGGTTGTTTCCCGAGTTCAAAGGCGATCGCTTTCGCTCTTCGGCTCGACAACCCGCTTATTTGCTCCACCCATTTTCAAGATCAAACTTTGCATGATGCTCTTGGGAGCAGCATGCGCGCTGCGCTGGCTTCCGCCTCGCTTGCGGGATTGCTTGGTGCCCGCGGGCTTGCGCCGCGCGGCGAATTTCTTCGCGCCAGCGGTCTCGTGCCGCTTTGGGGGTATTGTTCTTTGTGCCGGCAGGCTCTACGCCGCTGGCGATTTATGTGATGCGGGACATCTTTGCTTGTCCCGCGTGTTGTTGGAGTTGTTGCAAATAAGATCCTCCTGACCGGCGTCCAGCCCCTAGTTCAGCGGCTTGCCCGTCAGCGCTTCGTAGATCGCCAGGTAGCGGTTCGTCGTTTCTTGAACGACCGCATCCGGCAACGGAGCCGGCTTGCTGTCGCGATCCCAGTCCGAGCCGAGCAGGTACGTGCGGACCGGTTCTTTGTCCATGCTGTCGATTTCGATGTCGAACGCATAGTTGGCTTTCGCCCAAAAACGGGAGGAGTCCGGCGTGAAAATCTCGTCGATCAGAATAACTTTGCCGTCGATCAGGCCGAATTCGAATTTGCAGTCCGCCAGGATGATGCCGCGTTCTTCGCAGAACGCGCGGGCGAATTCGTACAGCCGGATGCTCTTGTCGCGAAGCTCTTCGGCGAGCTCGGCGCCGACCATTTCCTGCATGCGCGCGAACGGGATGTCCTCGTCATGGCCGACGTCGTTCTTGGCAGCCGGCGTAAAGAGCGGCGCCGCGAAGCGTTCGTTCTTCCGCAGTCCGGCCGGAAGCTCGATGCCGTTAATTGCCGATGCGTTCACGTATTGTCTCCAACCGCCGCCGGTGATATAGCCGCGCACGACGCACTCGATGTCGATCCGCTCCGCTTTCTTCGTCACCATGATGCGGTTCTTGAGCAATTCCGGCTCCGTCACGAGACCCCCCAGCTTGTGCACGTCCGTGTGAACGACGTGATTGGCCATCAAGTCCGCCGTCTGCTCGAACCAGAAAGCCGACAAACGGTTCAGTACGTTCCCCTTCTCCGGCACGGCCGGATCCAGCACGTAGTCGAACGCGCTGATGCGGTCGGTTACGACGATCAGGAAATGCTCGCCGAGATCATACAGCTCACGAACCTTGCCTTTATAAATAAGCGGCGCCTTGATATACTCTGCTGCCGTAGACAATGCTTGCGTCATTTCTCCCTCTCCTCCTGCCCCATTCAAGGGCTTGTCTTTGTTTTTAAAGGTAATAGGACGGAGCAGGCGAGAACAGTCCGAAGAAGCGAAGGTGAATGCTGCATTCCCAGGCATCCGCCTGGAAACGCAAACCAATCAACTGAAGCATTCGCCTTTGTACTCGGAATTTCACCGCGAGGGTGAAATCAATAAATTCCGAGTACAACAGCGATCGTAGGACGTTCTCGCATGCGGAGTCTGCCTTTAAATCAACTCAAGCCGCTTGAAAATCGTATCGACATGCTTCAAATGCCAAGCCGGATTAAAGCAATCGGCAATCTCCTCGGCGGACAGCTGGCTCGTGATCTCCGGCGTCGACTCGATGATGTCGCGGAATTGGCGCTGTTCTTCCCAAGCCTGCATCGCGCGCGGTTGTACCGTGTCGTACGCTTGCTCGCGGCTGAAGCCTTTGTCGATCAGCTTCGTCATGACGCGGCCGGAGAACGGCACGCCGAACGTGCGCTGCATGTTGCGTTTCATATTCTCGGGGAACACTTGCAGGTTCTTCAAGATGTTGCCCAGACGGTTCAGCATGTAGTTCAGCAGCATCGTCGCATCCGGCAGGATGATACGTTCTGCCGAGGAGTGGCTGATGTCGCGTTCGTGCCACAGCGTTACGTTCTCGTATGCCGTCAGCATGTGGCCGCGAATGACGCGGGACAAGCCGGAGATGTTCTCGCAGCCGATCGGGTTGCGCTTGTGCGGCATCGCGGACGAGCCCTTCTGGCCCTTCGCGAACGGCTCTTCCACCTCGCGGAATTCGCTCTTCTGCAGGGCGCGGATCTCCGTCGCGAACTTGTCGAGCGACGTTGCGACCAGCGCCAGCGTCGCCATATATTCGGCATGGCGGTCGCGCTGCAGCGTTTGCGTCGAGATCGGAGCCGGCGTGATGCCGAGCTTGCGGCAAGTGAATTCTTCTACGAAAGGATCGATGTTGGCGTACGTGCCGACAGCGCCGGAGATTTTGCCGAATTGCACGCCGTTCGCCGCATGGCGGAAGCGCTCCAGGTTCCGTTTCATCTCTTCGTACCACAGCGCAAGCTTCAGGCCGAATGTCGTCGGCTCGGCATGCACGCCGTGCGTACGGCCCATCATGGCCGTGTCTTTATACGTAACCGCTTGACCGCGGAGGATTTCGATGAAGTTCTCGATGTCTTTCTCGAGGATTTCGTTGGCTTGCAGGAGCAGGTAGCCCATCGCCGTATCGACGACATCGGTGGACGTCAGGCCGTAGTGCACCCATTTGCGTTCAGGGCCGACCGTCTCGGACACCGCGCGCGTGAACGCGATGACGTCATGGCGGGTTTCCAGCTCGATTTCATTGATGCGGTCGATGTCGAACGTCGCTTTCTCGCGCAGCGCCTCGACGTCCTCGCGAGGAATAATACCCAGCTCTACCCAAGCCTCGCACGCGCAAAGCTCAACTTCGAGCCATGCCTTGAATTTGTTCTCTTCGGTCCAAATCGCTCTCATTTCCGGTCTGCTGTAACGCTGTAGCATCAATTAAACCCTCCAAATATTCGTATCGGAAATCCACGCCAGCGCCTGCTCGACATTCTCGGCAAGCACGTTGACATGTCCCATTTTGCGTTTATGTTTGGCTTCATGTTTCCCATATAAATGAATTTTAGGCGCGACGCCCAAACGCTCGGCCGAAGGATCCTGCCGCGCGACCAGCTCCAGAAGCGGTTCCACGTGCTCGCCGAGCACGTTCACCATGACGACCGGCGTCAGCAGCGCCGTATCCCCTAGAGGCAATCCGCATACCGCGCGCACATGCTGCTCGAACTGCGACGTCCGGCAAGCTTCCATCGTATAGTGCCCGCTGTTGTGCGGACGCGGCGCGAGCTCGTTCACGAACAGCTCGCCGTCCTCCGTCAGGAACAGCTCGACCGCGATCAGCCCGACGGCTCCAAGCCCTTCCGCGATGCGCGCCGCGAGCCGCTCGGCTTCCCGTTGAAGCTCTGCGTCGATGCGCGCCGGCACGATGGACAGATGCAAGATATTATCGACGTGAATGTTCTCCGCTGCCGGGAACGTTCGAATCTCGCCTTGCGGACTGCGCGCCGCGATGACGGACAGCTCCTTCCGGAAGCGGATGAATTGCTCCACGACCAGCTCCGTGCCGGCCCGGTTCAACGTCTCGAACGCTTCGCCGATCTCGTCCTCGCTGCGGATAACCCACTGGCCTTTGCCGTCGTAACCGCCTGTTGCCGTCTTCAGCACGCAAGGGAGTCCGAACCGCGAGACCGCCTCGCGAAGCTCGTCCGCGCTGCGAACCTCCGCATACGGCGCCACCTTCACGCCTGCCGCTTCGATGGCCCGCTTCTCCCGCAGACGATGCTGCGTCGTATAGAGCAGCTCGCTGCCCTGCGGCACGTAAGACTGTTCCATCAGCATCGCCGCGACGCCGGCATCGACGTTCTCGAACTCGTACGTGATCACGTCCGCGCGCTCTGCCAGCTCCTTGGCGGCGTCGCGGTCATCGTAAGCCGCGACGATCTGCTGCGCGACTTGTCCGGTAGGCGCGTCCGGCGTCGGATCCAGGGCGACGAAGCGGTACCCCATCGCGCTGCCCGCATTCGCCATCATCCGTCCCAGCTGGCCGCCGCCTAAGATACCGATCGTCGATCCCGGCAAAATCACTTTCGCGTCTCTAGCCGTTCCGCTCATAGCGTCTCACTGCTTTCCAGCACTTCTTGCTGAATCCGATCGCGGCGCGCCTGCACGCGGGCTTGTACCGCCGGATCGAAGGCGCCGATGATCTGACCCGCAAGCAGTCCGGCATTCGTGCCGCCCGCATTGCCGATCGCCACCGTTGCCACCGGGATGCCGCCAGGCATCTGCACGATGGAGAGCAGCGAGTCGAGGCCGTTCAAATTCGACGATTTGACGGGAACGCCAATAACCGGCAGGATCGTCTTGGCAGCGACCATGCCGGGCAAATGAGCGGCTCCGCCCGCTCCGGCGATAATGACCTTCAAGCCGCGCTCCGCGGCGCTTTCCGCGTATTCGAACATCAAATCCGGCGTCCGGTGCGCAGAGACAACCTTCTTCTCGTACGGAATTTGCAGTTCGTCCAGAACGTCGCAGGCAAGCTTCATCGTTTCCCAATCCGACTTGCTGCCCATGATAACGCCCACTTGTACCGCCATTTGCTTACGACCACCTTTTCATAGGTAAAATTCCGCAAAAAAATCCCTCAGCATCGCTCCAAAAACCTGGCATGCTTCGGGATCTCCAAGACCTGCGGCGAAGGCGTTCCCGGCTGCTCCATCCGATCAACCCGGATGAGTGGCAGGTACGTGAAGACAACATCAGGCTGCCCCGTCTTGGCGGCAACCTGGGTCCTTCGCGGCAATGTCTCGTAGTCCGAAAATTAAGGTTTTCGGGTAGATACTCTCGGGCCTGATTCCCAAGGATATACGAGATGTTTCGACAAATTTCTTATCTCATTAGCTACTCCTAGTTTATCAATCCTCACGTGGAATGTCAACGCGAAAACACGAACATTAACAACGAATTATCTCCAATAGTTCGTATTTAGGCACCATTTCATACCAATTGCATTTCATCCTGTCCTTGAGTTGATTTATTTTGTCAGAAAACTCAACCAACTTTCTGTTGACTCACGAGTCAATTCGAGCTATAACTAAGTTGACTGAGCAGTCAATACGGCTCGTCTCCCTGTTATTCTAAGGAGGTTATCCCCTTGAAACCGATCGTGGACATCGAACGTTTGAGCAAGACCTACGGCAAAAGCCGGGGCATCAATGACATTACTTTCTCCATCGAAGAGGGCGAAGTATTCGGATTCATCGGTCCGAACGGCGCGGGCAAGAGCACGACGATCCGAACGCTGCTGAACATCATCTTCCCGACCTCGGGCAGCGCGCGCATCTTCGGCAAGGACATCGTCGCGCATTCCAAGGAGATCCGGGAGGGAATCGGCTACCTGCCTTCGGAGGTTTTCTACTATGACGACATGAAGGTCGTCGACCTGCTCCGTTTCTCCGCCTCCTTCCACCGCTGCCGGAACGAGAAACGAATGGCCGAGCTCGCCGAACGGCTCGACCTCGACCTGAATCGCAAAATCGAGGACCTCTCGTTCGGCAATCGGAAGAAAGCCGGCATCGTTCAAGCGCTGCTTCATGAGCCCAAGCTGCTGATTCTGGACGAACCGACGGGCGGACTCGACCCCCTCATGCAAAATACGTTCTTCGAGCTGCTCAAGGAAGAGCGCGCCAAAGGGACGACGATCTTCTTCTCCTCGCACGTTCTGAGCGAGGTGCAGCGCATGTGCGACCGCGTCGCGATCGTCAAGGAAGGCGCGCTGATCAAAGTCGAGACGATCGAGAACCTGATGCGCAATAACCTTCGGCATATTACGCTCACCGCTCTGCAGCCCGAGAGCATCGACCTGTCGGGAATCCGCGGCATCGTCAAGCAAGAGATCCTCGGCACGCATCTGAAGCTGCTGTACGAAGGCGATATGCGAAGCTTCGTCCAAGGCGTGGCCGATTGTCCGTTCACCGATATGCTGATCGAAGAGCCGTCGCTGGACGAAATTTTCCTGCACTATTACATGAAATAACGGAGCGTGATCGCCATGCTGTTCAGAAGAGAGTTCAAACGGAATTTGCGGAGCCTGATCATATGGAGCATCATTATCGCGGGCATTATTCTCATGTACTTAAGCATCTTCCCCTCGATGGCGAAGGAGCAGGCGAATATGGATAACCTCGTCAACGCCGTTCCGGAAGGCATGCAGAAGGCATTCGGCATGGACCGGCTCAGCCTCGGCACGCTGCTCGGCTTCTACGGAATCGAGATCCATCTCATGACGACGCTGCTCGGCAGCATCTACGCGGCCATGCTGGCATCGGGCATCGTCGCCAAGGAGCAGAACGAGAAGACGGCGGAGTTTCTGCTCGCGCTGCCGATCTCGCGCCAGACGATCATCGCGCACAAAGGGCTTGCCGTTCTCGCGAACGTCCTGCTGTTCAACCTCGTCATCGTCGCGTCGTCGCTCCTCGGCTTCCAATTCGCGGCGGACCAGGAGCTGCCCTACAAGGCGTTCTTCCTGCTCGAGCTGGCGGTGCTGATGATGCATCTGACTTTCGCCGGCATCGCTTTCCTGTTCTCCGCCGTGGCGCGCCGGACGAGGTCGATCATTTCCTTGTCGCTCGGCACCGTGTTCATCATGTATTTCCTCAGCGTCGTCGCAGGCATCTCGGGCCGGCTGTCCTGGCTGAAATACGTCAGTCCTTTCAAATACGCCGATTCCGCGCAGATCCTGACGGAGAGCAGGTTCCATCCGGTCTACGGCGTCATCATGGGGGTCGTCATCATCGGTTGCTTCCTGTCCGCGTACTGGTATTATAGTAAAAAAGACATTGCCGTCTAACGCGCAGAACGAGGTGAGCCGCATCTATCCCGCATTCGCGAAGGCTCCTGCAGAGAAACAGGAGCTCATCATGACCATATGTATCGAAGAGTTCGCCAAGAACGGATACGACAATGCCTCGACGGATACGATTACCGCGCGCGCCGGCATCTCCAAGGGCATTTTGTTCCATTATTTTAAAAGCAAGAAAAACGTATATATGGCCGTCGTCACTCACTGCACGCAACTGCTCATAGACCGGACGATGGAGGAAGTGGAACGCATCGAAACGGCGGATTTCTTCGACCGTCTGAAGGAAATCATTCTCGCCAAGCAGCGGGTGACCTTGCGGTACTTGCCGGAGGCCGAGCTGGTGCAGCGGGCCATGCTCCATCCGCCGAAGGTAGTAAAGGAAGAACTCGATGCGTTCTTCGCCACGCATCGTACCAAGTACACGGAGCCGTTCATGCTGAACGGCCTGTTCAAGACCGAGCTGCTGGCCTCCGGTCCCCTCCGCGAAGGCATCACGCCGGATAAGGTGTTCCGCATGGTCATGATGGTGCTGAACCAATACTCCGCCAAATACTTGCAGCTGTATCAAGGCGGCGGCTATACGCATGAGTCGCTGCAGGCGATGCTGATCGAGGAGTCCGAGGATTTTATCGATATGGTGAAGTACGGGGTGTATAAGCAATAAAGGCGCTTGGTCTGCGTTCCTGCCGAAGTCAGGGATGCAGCCGAACGCCTTTTTGTTTGGCCGAATGTCGAATGCACCGGCTTTGCCGGTCATGCAACTTCAACTGCCTCGATTGCGTTTAATAACTATCCATAAAGCTCCACGTAAGACGTATATAAGGGGGAATTCCTATTCAACAACAGACGCTCGTCAAGCTGGCGCTGTCGCTTCTCGTTATTCTTCTCGTTGTCCTCTGGTTCGCATCGGGCGGAAAAGGGACGGTGAAGAGCTTCGAGTCGACCGTCGACACCATGCAGAATCATGGCTTTCTCGTGAATTGCTCGGATCAAGTCAACCGCGGCAAACATGGTCCCATCGAAGACATCGGCTACTTATGCAACATTAAGGTAACGGACGAGACCAAGCTTACGGACGCCGACGGGAAGCCGCTTACGTTAAAAGAGTTCGCTAATGGCGATTCCATTCGAATTACGTTCTCGAAAGGCAAAAACATTCGGAGCGGCAACCTGCTTTTCGACGCGGCCGAAATCATCCGACTGCAGCAAGCTCAGGAGCAGGAAACTCAGGAGCAGCGAACTGAGGAGCAGTAAGCTAACGTATTAAGCATTCTGCTTCGACGGACCGTCCACCCGGAACGCGGCTTTCGCCCAGCTGTAATCGGGATCTTCCAGGCTGCCGTCCTTGTACGTCGATATCAGCGCCCAGCGTTCTTCGCCGGAACGGTTCGGATGCGAAGCGTGGAACAGCAAGTCGTGAAAAATAATCGCGTCCCCCCGCGAAGCGGCGAGATCGACGATGCGCTCCGGATCGATGTCTTCATCCTTCAGCCGGTTGCTGAAGCCTTCTTCCCTGCCCGTAAAATCCGCATGCTCCACGTCGTCGTGATGCGAACCGGGCACGATGCGCAGGCAGCCGTTCTCGGGCACGGCGTTGTCCAGCGCGATCCACACGGAAAATTTATGACTGCCATGCCAATATGGATAGTCCTGATGCCACGGCGACCCGAAATCCGTGGATGCGCTCTTGAATACTACCTTGTCGCTTAGGAACAGCACATGGTCTCCGATGATTTGCTCCAGCGCACTCGCGAGCACCGGATGTGCCGCCGCTTCCTTGAAGGCGGGGCTCGCGACCGCCATGCCGACGTACACGCCCGACTTATCGACGCCGTTCTCTTCGAGTACCCGTTTGGCCTCCTCCTTCAGCTTAATCGCCTCGTCCTCGTTGAAGAGCTGTTTAAGAACAACATAGCCGTTCGTTGCAAACTGCTCCTTCAGCCTTGCATCCATGGGCAGACACCTCTTTCTTGAATTTGAACCGCTGGAACGAATTCATGTCGAAGCCTTCATTCTAAAGCACCCTGAACATCGGAACGAGGACGGGAGCTGCAAGACACGGATCTCACCCGGACATTCCTCATTCTCTAGCTTCACTATAGTACCGATTCCCGAACATTGGAATAATAAAATGAAGCTTCTATAAATGAACGCGAAATGAACGCGCAAAAAATGAACGCACAAAAAAGCACAGCGCCGGTCCGCGCTGTGCCTCAAGTCTCTCTCTCTATTAGCCCTGGCTGCCGATCCAACCGTAGCGCGCGATGATAAGAATCGCGAGCACCCACATGAGCCAGTGGACTTTGTATTTGCCTTTGCCGGACAGGTTGCCCACCGTTGCCAGCACCACGTACGATACGATACCCGCGGACACGCCGTTGGCGATGTTGTACGTGAACGGCATCAGCGCGATCGTCAGGAACGACGGAATCGCGAACACCATGTCTTGGAAGTCGATTTCTTTGATCGACTGCACCATCAGCACGCCGACGATGATGAGCGCCGCAGCCGTCGCGGAGCCCGGGATGAGCGAGATGAGGGGCCACAGGAACAGGGCCGCCAAGAAGGCAACGCCTGTCGTAACCGCAGTCAGACCCGTACGGCCGCCCTGCGCGATACCGGCGGAGCTCTCGACGAACGCCGTTACCGTACTCGTGCCGAGCATCGCGCCGCCGCTGACGCCGACCGCATCGACGAACATCGCTTTGCCGACGAGCTTCTTGCCTTTGACCGGATCCTTCATCGCGCCGGCGCGGTTAGCCGTACCGACCAGCGTACCGAACGTATCGAACAATTCCACGAACGTGAACGTCGCGATGATGGAGATCAAGCCCGTATGCCATACGCCTTTGAAATCGAAATCCCAGAAGCTGAGTTCGTTGAAATTCGGGGACCAGCTTTGGCCTTTGAGCGTTTCGCTAACGTTGACGTCGCCCGTGATGATCGCGATGATCGTCACGCCGATGATGCCGAACAGAATCGCGCCGGGCACGCGCATGACCATGAGCACCGCGATCAGCAGAACGCCGATCAGCGTCAGGTATACGCTGGAGCTCTCCAGGCTGCCCATGTGCAGCACCGTTTCGAAGCCGAGCACATCCGTGAACGTGCCTTTCGGAATGTCGTTCAGCGATTCCACGCCTACCGTCATGATGCCGCTGTTCTTGAGGCCGATGATCGTAATGAACAAGCCGATGCCGACCGTGATCGCATGCTTCAAGCTGTCCGGAACGGCGACGATCAACATTTGACGAATCTGCGTGACCGTCAGAATCAAGAAGATGATACCGGAGATGAAGACGGCCGTCAGCGCCATTTCCGGCGAAATCGGCGAATTCGTCGCTTTCGAAGCCAACACGGTCGATGCGAAGTACGCATTCAAGCCCATGCCCGGCGCAAGCGCCGCAGGGAAGTTGGCGAACAACCCCATGAGGATCGTGAAGATGCCGCCCGCAAGCGCCGTAGCCAGAAATACGGAGTACACGTTCAGTCCAGCGCCTCCGAGAATGCTAGGATTGACGGCCAAAATGTATGCCATTGTCATGAATGTCGTGAGGCCCGCCATAATTTCCGTTCTTACATTTGTTCCGTGTTCCTTCAATCGAAAGAAACCACCCATTTTTCTAAAACCCTCCCAAAAAATGTTGTCAGAACAAACAAAGAACCTAGAGAAAAACGCCGACGCTTCGGCATTATTCTCTAGGTTCTACGCAAAAACAAGACACGGAGCCCGCGAATGGACCGTTCGCGCGCGCGTTCTTGCTCTTCGTAGACAGGTCATTTACGGTGACCTCGTAGAGACTCTCAAGCCGATTCTTGAGATTATACGAAAAGACATGCAATTTGTTTGTATTGAGTCTGTCAACATTTTAGCTAGATTATTCACGGCCTGTCAATGGAAAACGTTCGGAAATCAGACGAAAAAACGCAGGTTTTTCCCCAAGATCGGCAAAAATCGGAAGAATCGGCTTCGCGGCGCAAAAAAACCGTCCGGGATTGCCCCGAACGGCCTTCAATGTCACGCTATCGCTTACTCCCACTCGATCGTCGCCGGCGGCTTCGACGTGACGTCGTACACGATCCGGTTCACGTTCTCGACTTCGTTGACGATCCGAACGGAGATTTTCTCCAGCACGTCCCAAGGGATACGCGCCCAATCCGCCGTCATGCCGTCGATGGACGTCACCGCGCGAATGCCTACCGTGTAGGAATACGTACGGGCATCGCCCATGACGCCGACGCTCTTCATATTCGGCAGCGCCGTGAAGTACTGCCAGATCTCGCGGTCGAGACCGGCTTTGGCAATCTCGTCGCGAAGGATCGCATCGGAATCGCGCACGATCTTCAGCTTGTCCTCCGTCACTTCGCCCAGCACGCGGATCGCAAGACCCGGGCCCGGGAACGGCTGACGCCATACGATCGCTTCAGGCAGGCCGCATTCCTCGCCGACCTTGCGCACTTCGTCTTTGAACAAGGCTTTGAGAGGCTCGACGAGCTTGAACTTGATGTCTTCCGGCAGACCGCCGACGTTATGATGCGATTTGATCGTTTGCGCCGTCGCCGTGCCGCTCTCGACGATATCGGTATATAGCGTGCCTTGAGCAAGGAATTCGAAATCGTCGAATTTCTCCGATTCCTCTTGGAATACGTAGATAAACTCGTTGCCGATGATTTTGCGTTTCTGTTCCGGGTCGTCGACGCCTTTCAGCTTGCCCATGAAGCGCTCCTTGGCATCGATTTTGACCACTTTCATATCGAACTTGCCGACGAACGTCTCCATGACGCCTTCGGCTTCGTCTTTGCGGAGCAACCCGTGGTCGATGAACATGCAAGTCAGTTGATCGCCGATCGCCTTATGCAGCAGAATCGCCACGACGGAGGAGTCCACGCCGCCGGACAGGGCGCAGAGCACTTTGCCGTTGCCGACTTGCGCGCGGATGTCGCGGATCGTGTCGTCGATGAACGTGCTCATGCTCCAGTTGCCTTCGCAGCCGCACACGTTGTAGAGGAAGTTGCGGATCATTTCGTTCCCTTGAAGGGAGTGGCGCACTTCCGGATGGAATTGAACCGCGAACAGCTTGCGTTCCGGATGGCTCATCGCCGCGATCGGCGCATGGTCCGTGCTTGCATCGACGCGGAATCCTTCAGGGAGCTGCACGACATGGTCGCCGTGGCTCATCCATACCGTTTGACGGTTGTCCAGATCCTTCACGAGCTCGCTGCCCGCTACGAAATCCACTTCCGCCTTGCCGTATTCGCGCTTGCCGGCGCGTTCTACTTTACCCTCAAGCTGGTGCGCGATCAGCTGCATGCCGTAGCAAATACCGAAGATCGGCAATCCCAAGTCATAAATCGCGGGATCTACGAGCGGCGACTTCTCCTCATATACGCTTGCCGGTCCTCCCGAGAACACGATGCCCTTCGGCTGCAGTTCGCGGATCCGTTCTACCGAGGTATTGTAAGGCAGCAATTCGCTGTATACGCCCAAATCCCGGATACGTCTTGCAATCAGCTGGTTGTACTGTCCGCCGAAATCGAGGACAACGATCATTTCATTTGGCTTGTTCACTTTTGTAGAAGCCTCCCTCAAATCATTGTGTCAATTATATATAGGCGTTATGGGACAGTCAAGAAAACGAAGGCGGCAATTATAAGGCAGAAAAATGTAACCGCTGCCGCTGAATAAATGATGCCAAAATACGGGTCGTATCATGCAAAAAAGAGCCGGACGGACCCATTGCGGGGCCATCCAGCTCTCTCATGAATAGGGAATCGATCAGGCTTGCTCGACCGCGGCTGCGGCAAGAGCCTGCTGTTGTTTGTTCTTGGCCAGCTTCAAGTAGCCGTAGACGTTCTGGAACTCGCTGTCTTCCACGAAGCGCAGCCGGATGGAACCCGCCGCGTCGTTCAGGTAGCTCCGCAGCGCAGCGGCCCCGCCGCCTAGGACGTAGAAGCACTGGATATCCGGGTTCTTCTTCCACCGTTTCACGATCAGGTCCAGCACCTTGTTCGCCGCGCGGCCGAAATAATTGTCCACGATCGGACGGATGTCCGCCTGCCCTTCCCCGATGCGATGAATGAGGTAGTCGCCGCTCTTGATCTTCTGAATCAGCTTCGTACGGCTCGGGAAACGGTGACCGAATTGATCCTCGACGTCCCGAATGATCTGGTCTAGGTAACCGGCCAGCCCGAACTGCTCGCCCGTGCTGAACTGGTTGTCGATGCTCATCCGCTTGATGACCGGGAAGTCCGTCGTCAGCGCGCCCATCTCGCAGATGCCGATGCAGCCGTAATACAGCTCCCCGTTGCGCACCGCCAGATTGTCATGCGTCGCCATATGGAACAGTGCCGCAGCACCCTCGATCGATATGACCGCCCGCTTGATAACGACCTTGATGGAGCGCCCGCGCAGCTTCGGCGTGGAGAGGAAGGTCACTTCGTGCTCGCCGACGAGACGCTCTTCGAACTGCTTATGGAAGCCGGCGTACGTGCGGACGGGAAGCCCGGTGCCGACGATATATTCGACGACTTGGCTTATCTGTCCCTCGGACGGCTGGTAGGCCCCGCTCGTCAGCCCCGCGTAAGCAAGCGCCGTCAACGCCACGATCAGCGCCTGGTCGCTGGTCGCCTTGTTGTCGGTTTCCTCCAGCTCGGAGTTGTCCTGGTCCTCCATGGCGAGCGTTCCAACGAAATACCGCTGATTGTTCTTTTTCAGCTTCGGGCTGAAGATCCGCACGTCCAGCGCCTTCAGCGGCGAATCTTCCTCTTGGAAAATATGCCGTTCGTAGCCGGGCGCGAGAATGCTCGGAATGACGACGGGCTCGGTCGCTCCGTCGATCATCAACTTGATGCTGTCGTTTCCTACGTCTATACCTGCGAGCTTGATCACAATGAGTTCCTCCGTTCATGTCTTGAAGCCGGGTCGCCGCATGCGCCTGCATGGCGGGATTCAGCGGCTGGCTAATCTGCATAGTGGGTCATCATTTCGCCATCATCCGACAAATTCCTTTATGGATGTCGAATTTATTTCAAAGCTAAGCTTTTTGCGAATGTCTGCCGAAATTAATCGGTATATGTGTTTTCGGCATAATCACCCTAAAACGTTAAGGAGACAGACATGAAGAAGAAAAGACGTCTTGCGGGCGGCCGGTATACGTTTCTCGTTCTTCCTGACGACGGCGGTCCTTCCAAGCAGTTTCGGGCTTCCACCCTCCTCTTGGCGGTTATACCGATTCTGACTCTCGCGCTGGCCGGGGCGACATCGACGCTCTATCTGCTGCATGAGCGCAGCTTATGGAAACTGGATCGGCTCCATCAGCAAATCGCCATGAGCTCCGGCTCGTACCGAAGCGAAATCGCCTACAAGGATGCCTCAATCCATAACCTCCAGAAGCAAGTGGTCGAATTCGCCGGGCAGGCTGCCGACGTGCAGTCGCGCTTGGACGAGCTAAACAAGCTGGCATCGGCCATGCAATCCTATGTCGGCCTGAAGGATGCCTCCTCGCAGGAGAAATCCGAAGACGGCACCGGGGGAGAACTCTTCACCGCAACCGACAGCGATTACAGGCAATTGGCGGACGGCATGGACGAGATGTACGCCGCGCTCGGCTCCGAGATCGGCGAGCTGAAGGCAACGCTGACGCGCGCGCATACCGCGGTCGTGAAGAAGAAACAGCAGCTGCGCGCGGTGCCGACGTTTTGGCCGACGCATTCGCAGCGCATCACGTCGCAGTTCGGCGTGCGGATCGACCCGTTCACCGGTAATCCGGCCAAGCATACCGGACTGGACATCGCCGGACATTTCGGCGATTCCGTCTATGCCGCGGCCGACGGCACGGTGAGCGAAACCGGGTTTACGAGCACGCTCGGCAACTATGTCCTTATCCGCCATAAAGGAAGCCTTTCGACCAAATACATGCATATGTCCGGCATTTTCGTCCGAAAGGGCGACGTTCTCAAGCAGGGCGGCGTTATCGGAGCCATGGGCTCCACCGGGCGCAGCACGGGGCCGCATCTTCATTTCGAGGTGCTGGAGCACGGCGTGCCCGTCGATCCGAAACCGTATTTAAACATGGCCATGAAGGAGCTGCCGACCGATGTTCAAATTTTGGAAGAGAGACAAGATTAGCACGCTGCTGACCGATACGTTCATCGGAGAAGGTACGATCGTCGAAGGCGCGATCCGCTCCGCAGGCAGCGTCCGGCTGGAGGGCCAGCTGCGCGGCGACGTATTCAGCGAGGGGGATGTCGTGCTTGGAGAGAGCGCTTTTGCCATCTCCAACATTACGGCAAGGAACGTATATCTCGCCGGCCAGGTGACGGGCAACGTGCGCATCAGCGGCAAGCTGACGATCACGTCGACCGGCAAACTGTACGGCGACATGGACGCCGCTACGATTGCCATCGAAGAAGGCGGCGTCTTCCAAGGCAATAGCGCCATGGATATGGGAGCGCCCGTCGTCAGTCCGATCGAGCGGCGCGGCGGACGCGACCGCCGCGCCGCGAACGGGGCTGCCTACGATGGCGAAGAGCGCCGAAGCGGCTTTGACCGGCGGGACCGGGAATCCGCCCTGCAATCGCGAACGTTCAGTTTCCGCGCACCGGAGAAGCAGGAGGCGTCTTCCGCAGATTTGGCGGGTGATGGGCTGGAGGGTTCGGGCTCGAGAGACTTGGAGTTGAAAGACGCAGGCGCTAAAGGCGAAGCGTCGAGGGCTGTTGGAGCGAGTGACGGAGAGTTGAAAGCCGTGAGCGCTAAAGGCGATGCGTCGAGGGTTGTTGGAGCGAGTGACGGAGAGTTGAAAGCCGTGGGCTCGAAAGACGGAGATTTAAACGCTGGGGCCTTGAGAGACGAAGAATTGAAAACCGTAAGCGGATCGTCGGCTTCCTATGTTGATCCGCTTCGCGAGAGCGGCCGGGCGTTCATGCAGAACAAGTACGCAAGCAGCCGGCAGCACGAGACGTATAGCGAAGGCCTAAGCGAGGCAGAACGGGCCGCGCTGGGCGTTCCGGGTCAACCGGCTGGTCAAGCGGTGGTGCGTCCGAGAGATGCCGGGGAGGTTGCAGCAGTCAGCGTAATTGCAAGCGCGGTTGCGGAATTCGCCGCGGGGAGTGCGGAAGCTGCGGCGCACATGGAAACTGCGGCGGTGAACGTGGTTGCGAATGCAGCCGTGTACGATGAAGCTGCGGCTGTAGAAGAAGCGGTTTCGAATGAAGTATTGAGTATGGCGGCTGAAGATGCCGGGGTGACGATTGAAGCATTGAGTACGGCGGCTGAGGAAGCTGCGGTTGCGAGCAAAGAAGTTATAGCGGAGATTGCAGATGCAAATGTAGGAGCTGCAGCAGCAGAACCTGCTGATGTAAATGAAGAAGCTGTGATCGAGAGCAAGCGTGCGCGTGCGGAAGCATCTACGCCGAGCACAGTTATAGAAACGGATGCGAATGCAGGATCTGTGAGTGTGGATGCAATTACAGAAGCTGTGGAGAAGAACGTAGATGAGGCTTCGTTGTTGGCTGAATTGGCAGCTGCCACCGCAATTGAAGGCCCGCAAGCTGATATCGTCGCGAGCCTTTCCTTGCAAGAAGAGCCTCCGGCCAGCGGAGCATCCGTTCCTGGTTGGACTGTCTTCGAGCCCCTACAAGACATAGCACTTGCTCATATAGCGCAAGCCGAGATCAGCCAAGTGATGCCGTCCCGCGAAGCAGCAGCGACCCTTGCAGCGATTGCTGAAGGCAGGACGGCTCAGCCGAATAGTGAAGCTCTGCCAAGCAAAGTGTCGAAGGGCCCGAGGGAAGAGGAAGCAGCAGCCCTGCTGAGAAACTGGTAGCGAATTTCAACTTATAACGAGCAGTCAGGCAGCGCAGTTCCAGGCTGTCGGATAGACAGAACCTCGACGTTGAAAGACTAGATTCTCTACTTGTAAGTCCTCCGGCTCTGCCCTTGAAGACAAGCAAAAAGCCGCAAGCCAGCATAAACGCTGGCTTGCGGCTTTTGTCGTTCTATCTGGCAACGGTCAATCCCGCGACCAGCTCGGCAATTTGCTGCTGCGTCGGCAGGCGATGCGCGAACGCATCGAAGCGCGCTTCTTCATCCCAGCGCACGAAATCCGCGACCAGCGGCGCGGTCTGCGGCGGCAGTTGAAGCGCCGCCGCGTATTCGCGCGCCGTGCGGTGCGGGGGCCTCGCGCCGCATTGCTTGTACAGCTCGCGCCATAAGGCGTCCGCGAGCTGGAGGAACTGGCTGCGGGCCGCGGTGTGCCGGCCCGCCCGCAGCGCGCTGCCGTAGCGGCGCAGCGCCGCTCCGAACGCGAAGCGTTCGCGCCTGCGGCGCGCCGCCATGGCGAGCCCGGCCGCGCCGGCAAGGGCCGCGGCGCAGGCCGCCTTGGCCCATGGCGGCGAAGCCATGGCGCCGCCGGCCGCGTCCGCGAGGGCATGCGCCCCGCGCTCCGCGGCAGCGCGCAGCTGCGCGGCCATGCGCCCGGCTGCGTCGCGGGCGTCCGCGGCTTCGCCGCGCTCGGCAGCCGCAGCCGCGTCATCCGGCTGCGACTGCTCGCCCGCCAATGCGGGCGAGGCGGCTTCGCCGCTGGCGGCACCGGCCTCCGGTGCCGCAAAACCCGGCGTCGGCTCGAAGGTGAGCCAGCCGACGCCCGGAAACCATACTTCCACCCATGCATGCGCGTCGCTCGCGCGCACGGTGTACTGGGAGGCTGCGCCTCCGAGCGCCGCCAGGCTGGGCTCGCCCGGCGCGAAGCCTTTCACGTACCGGGCAGGGATGCCCTGCGTCCGCAGCATGACCGTCAAAGCGGAAGCAAAATGCACGCAATAGCCTTGCTTTTGCCGAAACAAGAAATCGTCGACGAAATCCGCTCCCGCCCCCGGCACTTGCGTGTTCGCCAGCGTATACGGATAGTTCGACTTCAAATAATCGACGATGGCCTCTGCCTGCGCATACCGATCGGTCGGATTTCCGGCATCCTTGATGATTTGCGCCGCAAGGTCGCCGACGCGAGCAGGCAGCCCCGCCGGCAGCTGCGTATACGCGCGCGTCTCTTGATCCGTCAGCTGAACCGAGTCGCTGCCGCTTGCTTCATGATCGGAAGCAGCTGTTGAAGCAGCATCTCCCTGCACGGCCGCTTCGTTCGGCAGATACGTCTCCACCGTATACTGCACGACCCGATTCTCGTCGCCGGACGCAAACATGGCGCCCGTGAAGGCATCCTGCCAATACTTGCCCGCGTCGCTGCTCGGCGCGTTCTGCAGCTTCAATGCCGTGATTCTCGCATCCGCCCCGCCGGCGAACAGCGGATAACCGACCGTGGGCCTCGCAGGCGTCACCGTTTGCACGAATACGTCCGTTTCGGATGCTTGAGGCGCGTCCGTTACGCTTCGTTTCTGCCAATCGTGGTCCTCCTGCTCCCAGCCCTTCCCGTTATAGAACGCTTCGCTGTCTCCGCGCAAATACCCCGCTTCCTTGGATGCCACCGTGAACAGGATGGTATCGTCCGACGTCAACGGACTGCCCAGGCGGCGGTCATCGAAGCCGTAGCCGGTTTTCCCCGAACCGTTCAAGCCGGTTTCGGCCATCGCCTCCTCGGCCGTCATGGCCGCCGGCGCGGAATGGCTATCCGTCCCTTGAAACCGCTGCTCGCCCCATTCGATCGCATCCGCGGCCCACGGCGCTTGCTTCGACGTCACTCCGTTCGACCAGCCCCAGGCCGCTCCGACGCTTACCGCCAGAATGAGTACGGCCAGCCAAGCCGCGCCGCTCCACCATCCGAGCGTCCAGCCGGCCAGACTACCCGAGCTGCCGTTTCCTTTCGCAAACAAATCCGGCATGCCAGACAGCCGCTCGATGCGAGGTACCGTCACAAGCGCGCTCAGCACCAACCCTTCCGCGCAGGCGCGCAGCAAGCCGGGAAATACATCCAAACCCAGAAAACCATACAGCAGCAGCAAATAAACGGCCGTCAGCGCGGTTAATCCAAGCCCCCACTGTCGCAGCCACATCAAGGACTGCACGGCGATCGCCATCATGCCGAGACCGCCGATGAGCAGCAGCGTCCTGATTTCCCCGCTGAGCATGAAATTACCGTCGGTAATGCCCGCCGCATCATGCTGAGCAGCCCGCACGAAGCCTTGCAAAGACTGCGCCAGCGAACCGTAATGAGGCTGAAACAAGAAGAGAACCGCTCCGATCGCGATCATGCCATTCGCGAGCAGTGCTGCCCAAGTCGGCGGTACGAACAATCCGACGGTCAGAAACAACCCGACGGCCGTAAGCAGCGGGCTGATCTCGTACAGCTCCGTATAGGATTTCAATTGATTCAACGGCAGCAGCCATTCCACGATCAGTCCGAACAGCAGCAAGCTCGTGATGAGCCGCCGGGAGCCGAAGCGGAAGAAGTACAAGCTCTCCCGCTCCTCCGCGCGTTTGGAAGGGCGTACGATGCCTTGGCCCGTTGTCCCGCTTATTCCGGCCGATCTCGCACTTGCCTTTGTCGCCGCCATCACGCTTGATCCCGAAGTTCCCTTCCCAGCTCCAGACGCCGAAAAAGCGCTCGTATCGGCCGATCCCATGCTCTGCTGTCCGTTCCCGTTACGATCCCCTTGCGGCTTCGACATGTACTCCGCCACCTCCCTTGCCTGAGCGCACGGACGCATCTTCCGCGGAAGGCCTCATGCCTCCATAACTTGCAGTCATCGGCATGGCCCTGACGCGGCAGCCCGTTCCCTGCAGCCGTTCCTGCCAGCTCAACGCGGCTTCTTCGCCTCCGGATGCCGGAACGGACAGCAGCAGCATAAGCTTAATGCCGCGCACGCCGGCCAGCTTGGCACCGTACGAAATATTGCCGGGTTCTCCCGACGGCCTGGCGATCGCATCCGCGCTTCCCGTCTTGCCCGCCGTCAGACATAGTACGGAAGCGCCGCGAGGTGCGCCTGCAATGACATCGGACAGCCGCTGCGACATTGGCTTGGCCAGCGCTCCGAGCCGCAGCCGCGCAAGACGATTCTCTGCCTCGCGCAGCTCGCTGCTCGCGCCGGATCCGTCATAAACGACGCTCTCCGCGACCGCATTCGTGATCAGCTTCACTCGTTTGCCTTCCTGCACCGCCTGCCTCATCATAGCCGCAGCACGGCCTGCGTTCGCATCGAACAATCGGCTTTGCTTGCCGTATGCGGACGCGGAGGTTTCCAGCACGATGATAACCGTGCCCGCCGCCTCCGCTTCGTTCATGCGCGTCTGCATGCCAAGCCCTCTCGCCATGGCCCGCCAATCGACCCGCCGCAGAGAATCGCCGGGTATATAGCCGCGCAGCTCCGGCCCCGCGCCGTCCCGGCGAAGCCGGGATGCCGCAGCCATCATCTGCCCGCCGAACACAGCGATCGGCTGCGCCCCTTGCCGGGTCCGTTCCGCTTCGAACCCGGGCAGCTCGCCGATCCCCTCTCCGGCAGGCGGGACCGGTCTTACGATCGCCCGTCCGGGGCAATCGACGACGATGTTCCGCACCGTCAGCCCCAGCATGTCCCCGGCAGCAATCGTCAATGAGCGAAACTCCAGCTCGCCCCGTCTCAAATCCTTCACCGTGTAGGACAACGTCAACTGACGGGCAAAACCTGGCAGCATTGCCCGCATGATACGGATATCGCTGCCTTGAGGAGCAACGGCATTCACGATTTCTTCCTGCAGGCTTACCCACAGGAATGGCAGCATCCGGCTCAGCTTCAGCGTCACCGCAACGCGCATCGAACCTCCGTCGACTAGCTCGCCCGCCTCATGAACGATTCGTTCCGCTTCGACACGGCCTAGTGCTACGTAAGGAAGGAGCATGCTTCCCCCCGCGGTCAAGATCGCCACGGCCGCGAACAACCACTCGACCGCGCCTCCCCGTTCGACAAGCGCAAAGATGCCGATAACGAGCACGACAGCGGCCATGATCCGGGTCATCACCCGGCTGCGCAGCCGGTGAGAACCCGAAATAGACGATGGCGTGGCAATCTTTAAAGCAGCACCGTTGCCGATGCCTTGCGATACCGTCGCCGCGTCCGTACCGTCTGATGATGCCGGAACTGCTGAGCCTTTCATGCCGCTGCCAAGGCTTCCCGCCGCCGCGGATTTCATCTGCTTCCGTTTCTTCGCCGTTCCTGAAGCCTTCATGATCCCACCGCTTTCATGACGAGCGACAATCGCCTTCGCGCCGTCCACGCCCTGCTCATCTGCGACGGCCGCCTTCGGAGGCCGGCATCGGAACCGGAGCCGCCGACAAAATATCGTCCAGTACCTTGGCTGGCGTTTTCCCTTTTGCCCAAGCCTCGTCCCTCATCAGCAGGCGATGGGCCAACACAGGCTCGGCCATCTGTTTCATATCGTCCGGCACGACGTACCGCCTGCCCGCAACGTAAGCCGCCGCCTGCGAAGCTCGGATCCAGTCCAGCGTCGCGCGCGGGCTGGCCCCCAGCTGCAATTCCGGCGACGTGCGCGTCGTCCCGACGATATGCACCGCGTACGCGAGCAGCGCGGGGTGGACATGCACCGACTGCGCATCCTTCTGCATCCGCATCCACTCTTCCGGTACGATGACCGGACGAAGAAGCTCGGGGAGCAGGCGCTGGCGTCCCGAAGCCAGCATGCCGATCTCGTCCTCTGGCGAAGGATAGCCGATCGATAGCCGCAGCATGAATCGGTCCAGCTGCGCTTCCGGCAGTGGATACGTACCGTCGTCGCGCAGCGGATTTTGCGTCGCGAGCAGCATGAAAGGTACCGGCAGCGGCCTCGTCTCGCCGTCCGCCGACACGCTCCGTTCCTCCATGGCCTCCAACAGCGCAGACTGCGTACGCGGCGGCGTACGGTTGATTTCGTCGGCAAGCACGACATTCGCCATCAGCGGCCCTTGGCGGAAAATGAGCTCGCCGCGTTTGCCGTCCCATACCATCCCGCCGACGACATCCGCCGGCTGCATGTCCGACGTGAATTGAATACGGCGGAACTCGCCGCCTATTACCCGGGCAATAGCGCGCACGAGCAGCGTCTTCCCGACGCCCGGCACGTCCTCGAGCAGCACGTGGCCGCCGGCCAGCAGCGCGCCGAATACTTGCGATACCACTTGCTCTTTGCCGAGCAGTACGCTATTGACCCGAGCCAGCATCAACTGAAGCGACTGCTGCGCAGCTTCCGGCCACATGTCCGGATCCGAAGCGCGAAGCGATTCTCCGGCCCCGGCTTCAGCCCCGGTTCCCCCGAGCTGCACCGATTGTTTTGGTAGCATTACGTGTCATCTCCTACTCTTCCAACCTATTGAATCGTTCTAGTTGCTAGTTTCGCCATCTAACGCCGCCTTTACACCTGCGCAGCGAGACAAAACGGCACGAATTGGTTTGGGAGATGTAAAATCCGATTCGCCTTGTGACTATGCGCATAATGAGCAGCAACTGTAGCGGTCCTGAGCGAGCGTTCAAAGGCGGAAGGTGGCGGCATTGCGAGGCGGTCGAGGCTTCAGGGCTGTCAGTGATTAGAGGTGAGCGAAGCTTTCACGGGTGTCGGAGATGCGAGGGTTGACGATACGAAGACGAGGGTCTAATGGAGATGAGGTGCTGCGAAGATGAACGAGAGCAACGACGAACGCAAAAAAACTCTCCACTCGGCCGTATCGCCGAATGGAGAGCATGCACCCGCGTCGCGACTTAACCATGCCGCGCGTTATTCTTGAGATTACGTTGTACGGCCGTTATTGGCCATTAGCCGCCTTCCATGCCGCGACTTGCTTGTCGATTTCGGCCAGTACTTTGTCCAACCCGGCTTTCTTCACTTTGTCTTGGTATTCTTTGATCTTGCCGTCGACGTCTTTGCTCACGTAGATGGCGTTCGCCTCTGCTTGCAGCGCGTCGATTTGCGCCATTTCCTTCTTAACCGGCGTGGAGTCGAACACGAAGCCAGCATACGGAGAGTAATCGGCTTTGTCGATCGCCGCTTTCAGACCGTCAAGCACTTCTTGGCTGTTCCAGTTGGACGGCCATTGATCCCACAGGCTGCCGATGAACGGATGCCAGATCGCCCAGCCCAGTTGATCTTGCGTCTTTACCGTCGGGTTGTCCGTGCCCTCGCCGGAGACGTAGTTCCAATCTTGTCCTTGAACGCCGTAGCAGAATTCGTTGAACAATTTCTTGTCGGCGTAAAGCAGGTCGAGGAGCATCATCGCGCGTTCCGGATTTTTGCTCGTCTTGCTGACGTAGCTGACGACCGTGCGGATGGAGCTTCCCGTTACGACCGCTTTCTCGTCGAGCAAGGATTGCACCATCGGGGTACCGTAGTCGGAAGATGGTTTAACGAACGATTTGTCGTACACATGGTAGCCGGTAATGGCATAACGGCCGGTTTTGAATTCGGTGGCCGGGTCGGTGCCGACCGGAAGGACTTTCTTCGGCAAGTAGCCTTTCTGGTACCAGTCGGCTTTCAGCTTCGTCACGTTGATCCAGTCCGTATTTTCGACCATGCTTTCCCACTTGTTGTCCGTCATGCTGTAGCCAACCATCGGCGATATGCTGTCGATCGTTTGCGGCATGTTAATGGTGCCCATGAACGGAATGAGATCCGGTTCTTTCTCTTTGAGCATGGCAAGCGTCGGCTCAAGGTCTTTCCACGTATGGATGGCACCGTAGTCGATGCTGTATTTGTCCGCGATGTCTTTGCGATACGCGATGTTATAGGACGTCACCCATGCGCTCGGGTTGGCGATGCCGTATTTCTTGCCTTGCGTGGTAACGGCGTTCCATGCTTGTTCAGGCACTTTCTTGACGATGTCTTGGCCGTATTTGCCGAGAAGATCGTCGAGCGGCAGCGCGATGCCGCTCGAAACGTTATTGGCGAAGCCGAGCATATTGTTGATATCCGTGAAGATATCGAAGCTCTCGCCCGATGCCGCGGCGACTTTGATCTTCTGCGCATATGTCGCGCCGTCGATAAATTTGAACTCCAGGTTAACGTTCAGCTTTTCTTTCAACTGCTCGTTCAAATATTTCATAACGCTCGTTTCGTTCGGACGCGGATCGAGCGGCGCAAGAATATACCAAGTCAGGTTGACGAAGTCTTTCGTGTCAGCCGTTTCGGAAGCGTTTTCATTTGTAGCCCCGCTGTTCGCGCTGCCGTCGTTGCCGGATCCGGCGTTCGATGCGGTATTGTCGTTGTTCGTCGCGTTCGCGGAATTCGCGCTATCGTTCGTGTTGTTGTTGCTGCTTCCGCAAGCGGTCAGCGCCGTTGTCGCGGCAAGCATCGTAGCAAGCAATAGTAAAGACGAATTGCGTTTCGTTTTGCTTGTCATTCGTGTACCCTCCCCTAATTTGTATGCCTAGCAATTCGAAGGCGGCGGGCCCTGCCCCCTTCGGCATATGTGTTAACAGCGGCTAGCGGCGAGGCTAGACTGCGCTGAATTAACCTACCCTTTCACGGCGCCTACAGTCAAGCCCCGCGTGAAGAAACGCTGGAAGAACGGGAATACGAGCAGCAGCGGTCCGACGGCGATGACGCAGACGGCCATGCGGAACGTCGCTTGCGGCAGCGCGCCGCTCGACATGCTCACCGGCTTGATAATGGCGAGGAATTGCATGTTGGTCAACATCTTTTGCAGCATCGCCTGCAGCGTCAAGAGCGTCGGACTGTCCGTATAGAGAAGACTCGAGAACCAATCGTTCCAGAATTGCAGCGCCATCAACAAGCCGACCGTGGCGATCGCCGGCGTCGCCAGCGGAAGGACGATTCGCGTGAAGATCGTAAACTCCCCTGCGCCGTCAAGCTTGGCGCATTCGTACAGGGCATCGGGAATGCTGCGCAGGAAGCCTTTGAGCATCAGCACATAGAAGGCGTTGACGAGCGCCGGCACGAACAGCGCGTATATGGTGTCTTTCATGTGAAGCCATTGGGTAACGAGAATATAACTGGGAACGAGGCCTCCGCGGAACAGCATCGTGAAGAAGATGTAGAACGACAAGCCGCTGCCGTACTTGTAATCGCGGCGACTGATGGCGTAGCCAAGCGTCGTCATCAGCCATAAGCCGAGTACAGTGCCCGCCACCGTCGTAATAATCGTGACCGTGTAGGACCGCAGCAATTGTTCGTAATTCTTCCCCAACAAGTGGTACGCATCGAGCGAGAAACCGCGCGGCCAGAACGCATAGCCGTGACGGATGATTCCGAGTTCATTGGAGAACGACGCGGCGAGGATCATGATGAAAGGCAATATGATGATGGCGCACAGCGCGATGAAGAAGATATGAAGGAAGACGTTGAATCGTTTTTGCGATTGAATCATCGTTGCACCGCCTTAGAAAAGTTTGTCTTCTTTGCTGAATTTGCCGATCGCGTAATTGGAGAGCAGGACGACGACGAAACCGCATACGGATTGGAACAAGCCCGCTGCCGAAGACATGCCGAAATCTCCAAGCTGGCGCAGCGCCCGGTACACGTACGTATCGATAACGTCCGTCGTCGGGTAGAGCAGCGCATTGTCCTGCGGCACGCTGTAGAACAGACCGAAGTCGGAATAGAAGATATTGCCGATCGACAGCACCACCATGATGATAATGATGGGGCGGATGAGCGGGATCGAGATATGCCAGGCTTGTTGGAAGCGGCTTGCGCCATCAAGCCGGGCGGCTTCGTAATACTCCGCGTCGATCCCCATCAGTGCGGCGTAATACATGAGCGTCCCGTAGCCGAGGAACTTCCATACATGGGCGACGACCAGAATGACCGTCCAGTAGCCCGGACTGTTGTAGAACAGGATCGAATCCACGCCTAGCGACTCCAGCAGTTTATTCACGATGCCGGTGTCGGAATCGAGGAAGCCGAATACCGCGTAGGAGACGACGATCCACGAGATGAAGAAAGGCAGGAACAAAATCGTCTGGTATATTTTCGTCGCGCGCTTGCCCAGTTCGAAAAGCAGCAGCGCCACGGCGACTTCCACGATAACGTTGAGCGAGATGAAGAGCGCGTTCATGACGACCGTGTTGCGCAGGATCGGCAGAAGATCGGAATTAAACAAAAATTCGAAGTTCGTCGTTCCGATCCACGGGCTGTGCCAGAATCCTTTTTCGAAGTTGTACTCTTTAAATGGAAGCACGAGTCCGTACAAGGGTACGTAACTGAAGATAAAGATGAAGACGATTGCCGGTAACGCCAGCAGCGTTATCCCGAAGCTGTTGCGAAAATACTTCAGATGTTTGGACATGGTGACTTCATTCCTCCATTTCTTGCTTACCAGCCAATCCGGCGTTCTCTCGCCCGGCGGCTGCTTCTGTTCCCATTATGTAATTGCCTCCGCCGTCGCGAATAGTGCAAATCATGCGCGGCAGTGCAATTGATGCATGCACTTTCCGTCGACCTATGCACAAATGCGGACTGCACTTTTCGTAAGCGTATTCAAAAAGGCGCATCCCTGTATTCAAGCTATTTACAACTTCCCCGTCGGTTGTATAGGATTGAACTACCAGGAGCTGGACAGGGGGGAAGCATCGTGCGAATATTGGACGCCACGTTCCGAAAGCAGAATAAATTTTATCTGCGCATCATCCTTTCCATCAGCCTTGTCGCTACCTTGCTCGTCTGCACGCTTTCGGGCGCGTTGTACTTATACGGCAAGGACAAGCTGTACGAGCTCGAGACGCAGAAGAACGGTCAACTGCTGAATCAAGCCAAATATTCGATCGAACAGATGGACGCCGCAATTCGCAACATCGCGATCTATTTATTCGTCACTCCGGATGCGGCCACGATTCTGAACAACACCGGCAACATCGGCCAAGACGAAATTTACTCCAAGCTGAACCGCATCTCTTCCTCCGTCATCACTTCGAACACGTCGATTCAATCGATCGGCTTCTATAATGAATACAACGAGCAATATTATTACGCCGGCAAGCAGATGTATTACAACGACCTCGGCATGAAAACCATGATCGACGCTTATCCGAACGCGCCGCGAATGAAACCGATTTTCCGCGAAATCGAAAGCATGTACGGCCGCAAGCCGGTCAAAGAACCCGTTATTACCTATCTGATGTACGAAGCTTCGGGCGATCCGGCCAAGATCGACTCCGCGGTCGCCATTAATCTCAATCCGAACTGGATCATGGATAACCTGAAGCAATTCAGTTTCGTTAACGACAAGAAAGGTGAAAGCGCTTATATTTACAGCGATCTCGGCGGTTTTCTGGATAAGAGCAAGGCGAATGCCGGACTGCGCGATTCGCTCATTCGCGACTATAAAGAGAAGCCGCCGAAGGGCGGCTCCGGCGCGATCGTTCGTAAACTGAACGGCAAGCAATACGTCGTTTCCTACCTTCAGCTGAAAGACCAGGAATTGACGATATTCAAAATCCAGCCGATTTCCACGGTCTATGGCTCGCTCTATGCCTTCCGCACGTTCCTGCTCATCATCGTCGCGATCTTCGTCATCGTTGCGCTGCTGTTCTCGCTGATGGCCTCGGGCATCGTGTATACGCCGATTCGCCGGCTAGTCAAGCACGTCGCGAGCGGCGGCGAGTCCCTCTCGACCCGGGACGAAATCTCGTTCCTGAGCAAAATGTACGATGACACCTTGTCCAAAGTGAAGCATTACGACTCGCAGCGGCAATCGGTGCAATCGATTCTGAAAGCCTATGCCCTGAAGAGCATGCTGGTCGGCGAACGCCCGCTTTCCAAGGAGAGCTTCGAAGAGCTGTGCCGCGAGCAGCGCATGCCGTTCGCTTACGACGGCCTGTACCTGCTCCTTCTCGTCAAAATCGACGGCTTCCCTCAGCTCCAGCAGCGCTATAACCTGCAGGATCGGGAGCTCATCAAGTACGCCATCGGCAACATCGTCGGCGAGTCGCTGCAAGATTTCGGCCGCGCCGAAGAGACCGCGCTCCAGGACGACGAGCTGCTGCTGCTCCTGCCTTTCGGCGGCGACGCCAAGGACGAGGCGTCGCTGTACGCGAAGCTCCGCTCGGCGCAAGCATTCATCAAGGACTATTACCGTTTGTCCGTCACCATGACCGTAAGCGGCATGATCGACGGCGCGCCCGGTCTGCCCGACGCTTACCGCGCCATCGTCAAGCTGGCCTCTTACCGGTTCGTACTCGGCACGGGCAGCGTCATCACCGCCGATCTCGTGCAGGCGAACGTCGACAATCGCAGCGTCGCCTACACGAAGCGGACGGAGACGATTCTGTTAGAACATATACAAAAACGCAATTACCCCGGCGTCAAGCAATCGCTCGACGCGCTGCAAGCGGAACTGAGCGGCATGAACTACGAGCATCTCGTCACTTCGTTCATGCGCCTAGTCGGCGAAGTCCGTACTTGCCTCAAGCATCTCCGGCTTCCGGCGACCGAAGCCGGCGAAGACCACCTGCTTGCCATGCTGAAGTCGATCGGCACGATCGATACGCTCGAGGAATGCTTCGGGAGCCTGCAGGCCCTGCTCCAAGGCGCTCTGGATGACTCCGTCGAAGCGGAGCATCCCAGCTCGCAGCAATTCGTCGTGGAGACCGTGCAAAATATCATCCAGCTGAGCTATGCCGACAACGGGCTCTGCCTGGACGGCATTTCCGCGACGCTCAAGATGCCTTCCCGCAAGCTGGCCAAGCTGTTTAAGACCTCGACCGGCATCTCGGTCGGCGAACAGATCAACGAAGTGCGGTTATGCCATGCGGCCAAGCTCTTCGAAACCGGCAGCTTCAGCGTGTACGACGTCCTCCTTCAGGTCGGCTACGAGAACCAATCCTACTTCTACAAGCTGTTCCGCACGAGATTCGGCATGACGCCGAAAGAGTACGCGACGCGATTCAATGCTGCCACGGCGGCCGATTCCGAAGCGATGAACGGTTGACGCAAACGCCGGAGCTTCGTGATGGCGCATGGTTCAAGCTGCTTTTGAACACAAAAAAGCCTTTGAGACGGCGAGCCGCACCGTCCTCAAAGGCTTTTTCTTTACCACTTTGTTTCTTTATTTATTTACAGCTTTTGCATCTTTTGCAGTCTTTGCAGCTTTTGCAGCTTATTTCTGGTTACAGCTCGATCGCCGCATCCAACACGTCCTGCACATGGCCCTTCACGCGCAGGTTGCGCCATTCGCGCACCAGCTTGCCTTTCTCGTCGACGAGAAAGGTCGAGCGCACAAGTCCCATATACTCGCGGCCGTACAGCTTCTTCAGCTGCCACACGCCGTACAGCTCGCACACTCGATGCTCCGTATCCGCCAGCAGCTCGAAGGGCAGCTCGTACTTCGCCGCGAACTTCTCATGCCGCTCCGCCGGATCGTTGCTGATGCCGAGCACGACCGTATTATGCTTGCCGAACTCCGCGTACGCGTCGCGAAAATCGCACGATTCCTGCGTGCACGCCGGCGTCATATCCTTCGGATAGAAGAATAGGACGACCTTGTGGCCGGCGTATTGGCTTAAGCTGACCTCGCGCCCGCCTCCCGCGGGAAGCTTGAAATCCGGCGCTTTTTTCCCCACGACCGCTTTCGCTTTGATTGCCATTGCTTCTTCTCTCCCCTTACAATCAAGTTCTTATGACCCTGCGCCCCGATACCGCGTGACGCCGTGATTCCAGATGAGCAGCCCAATCCCCATGACGATGATGCCCATGACCGGTGTGTACGGAGCAAGATCCGACAGGCCCGTCTCGTTCCGCCCCAGGAAATACGAGGCCGGAATAACGCCGACGAATGCGAACGGCAGCAGCCAGGTCAGGAAGAACCGGATGATTTTGCTATAAATATTGACCGGGTAACGACCGTAGGTCGAAATATTGTACATCAAGGGCAGAATGCCCGTCGGCGCGTCGGAATAGAACGAAATCGCCGTGAGCGACGTGAAGATGCCCGCATAGATCATGACGGAGCCGATCGTGAACACGGCCAGCATCAATATATCCGTCAGATGAAAGGCTAGCCCCAGGTCACCCCAACTCAAAATCATGATGAGCAGGCCGATGAACGAGCCGAACAACGACGGCGGATCGAGATTCTCAAGCAGCACCTGGTACAAGTTATAGGCCGGACGCGTCAGCACGCGGTCCATTTCGCCTTTGACGATATACCGTTCGCTGAAATTCCAAATGTTGAAAAGCGCGCTGAAGATACCCGACGGCACCATGAAATATCCGTACACGAACACCACTTCCGCCTCGGTCCAGCCGCCGAGCGTCGGCGTATGCCGGAACACGATGAGGATAAAAATCAGATTGACGGCTTGGAACAGCAGGTCCGACAGCACTTCGATCCAGAAATCCATCCGGTAGGTCAGCTTTGTTTTCACGTAATTCTTCATATACTCTGCGGCAAGCGACCAATAAAACATCAGTACCTCAACCTCCCTGCACGAACAACCGGGTTCGCGCCTGGCGCCATACCCATGCAATCGGAATAATCAATAGGACGAACCACAAGACTTGAATGCCGAAGAAACGCATGACCTCCGCGCCGGCAATCCGGCCGGTGAAGACGGAACTCGGAATATACGTAATCGCTTGAAACGGCAGCCATTTCATCGTGACGGCAAGCCAGCCCGGGAAGAACGTAATCGGCACGATGACCCCCGAGAACAGGTCGACGAGCACGCGCTTCAAGCGCAGCATGCCCTCGTTATTTTCGACGAAGAAAGCAAACAAGCCTACGAGCATATTGATCTGCGTATTAATAAGAAAGCTGAACAGCAGCATGACCAGATAGATGGCCCAGATGCCCGGATCCGACGGCAGCTTCACCGGGAAGATCAGGCATACGAGCGCAAGGCCCGGTCCCATGAACAGGAGCAGACGGAACAGACCTTCTCCGAACCCCTGCATCAGCTTCACGAACAGATAGTTGTAGGGACGGATAAACTGCACGGCCACGCTGCCGTCTCGGATTTCGTTTGCGATTTCGCGATCCAGGTTATTGAAGTAAAAGGCCCTCGCCATCCAGGATACCGCTACATACGTCGTCATCTGCGCCAGGGTGAAGCCCGCCAGCAGCTTCTGATCGCCGTAGATCGCTTCCCACAGAAAATAGTACGCGCCGATGTTGATCGTGTAAATGACGATGCCGCTGTAATAATTGACGCGATACGCCAGCATCATGAGAAAACGAATGCGGATCAAGTCCAAGTACGCGCTATTCATGAATTGGGCTCCTTCTTGGAGTCGGCGCCTGCGAGCACCGGTTCGGCTGTTTGCGGTTCCGGCTGCGCGGATTCGCCGGACTCGGATGACGCGGTATCGTCTGCATCGTCAGCCCTGGCTGCGGCGGCAGCTGCCATAGTGTCGTTGGACGTAGCGGCAGCAGTTACTGGCTTTGACATCACGGATGCTGCCTGCGGCTGTTCCTCTGTTCGTGACGCGGTTTCCGTTTCTGCGGACGCGGCGCCGGCGCCAAGCTTCGCGGCCGCCTCGCTTGAAGCCGAGCCGGAGGAATAGATCTCGCGGACGATCTCATCCGTATTCGTCTCCATGATCTTGATGTCGCGGATATCCGAGCTGCCGCCGACGACGCGGGCGAGCGCGTCGGACACGTTTACCGCATGCGGCAGCCACATCGTGGCCGTCAGCTCGTTGTCGATGCTCCACTCGACGCCTTCCAGCCCTTCCGTCAGGCTGCGCAGCGTATCCAGCGAGGGGTGCTCTCCGAACTGGAATTGCAGCTCCCGGCCTTTGCTCCAGCGCGATTTCAGCTCCTCCAAGCCGCCGTCATAGATAATGCGGCCGTCGTCGAGCATGATGACGCGCGAGCACAACGCCTCGATATCCTGCAAATCATGCGTCGTCAACAGAATCGTCGTGCCCTGCTCTCGATTAATTTTTTTTAAGAATTCGCGGATTTCCGTCTTTACGATAATATCCAAACCGATTGTCGGCTCGTCCAGAAATAGAATCGAAGGATTATGCAATAGCGAAGCGACGAGCTCGCAGCGCATCCGTTGACCAAGACTGAGCTTCCTTACGGGACGATTGAGCAGGTCGCCCAGCTGCAGCCGCTCCACCAATTCGTCCAGCCGTTTGCGGTAGTCGGCTTCGGACACCCGGTACACCTTCCGCAGCAATTGGAACGACTCGATCACGCCGATATCCCACCATAATTGGCTGCGCTGACCGAATACGACGCCGATGCCGCGAACGAATTTTTCCCTGTCTTTATAAGGCACGTAGCCATTTACTTTGAGGTGTCCCGAGGTCGGAACGAGGATGCCCGTCAGCATCTTGATCGTGGTCGATTTGCCCGCTCCGTTCTCTCCTATGTAGCCGCATATCTCGCCCTGCGGAATTTGAAAGCTGATATCTTTCACCGCGGTGATCGAATGATATTCGCGCTTGAACAAATCCTTGAGCGCGCCTCCGAGACCTTCGCGATTCTTCTGAACCTGGAATTGCTTCCTTAAATCTTGTACATCAATCGCCAGCATTCTGCGTCCGGCTCCTTCCTTTTTCGACATTTCCTAGGAAATATCCGCCTCATTCGATCCAATCAGATAAAACTTGCTTCTCTATGACAATCCATTTTATAATTTTATGATATGTAATGCTATACTGTTTACAAAAGTTTGGTCAATCTGCTCTGCCTGATAGCGATCTATTGGACGTCATACTTTATTGTTCCGAAGCGGGGTTTAACTCCTCGTCCGATTCGGACCTATTCCAAGGAGGAACTGAAACGAACATGGCGCGTGCGAAAGCGAAGCAACCAAAACGAAAAAGACCCTGGAGATGGGCGCTGTTAGGCGTTGCCGTCGTGATTTTGGCGGTCGGCGGTTACATCTTCTACGAACTTTACGGCACCTATAACGGACTTAATAAGCTGAGCGATCCGACGAATGATCCGAAATTCACCGATTACGACGTCGTCGCAACCGAGAAGCCTCCCGAATGGGAAGGCAAGGAACGCGTTAACATCCTCATCATGGGCGGCGACAACCGCGGCTTGGCCGAGAACGATAAAGCCCGTTCCGACTCCATGATGGTCGTATCCTTGGATCCGGTGAAGAAAGACATTCACTTGTTCTCCGTTCTCCGTGACACGTGGGTGGACATTCCGGGACATGGGGATGACCGCATCAATACGGCGTTCGCGCTCGGCGGCTCCGAGCTTGCCATGCAGACGATCGGCAACGTGCTTGGGCTCGATATCCAGTATTATGTGTACACGGACTTCGAAGGATTCAAGTCGGTCATCGACGCGATCGGCGGCATTCAAAACTTCGAGGTCGAGAAGGACATGAACTACGTCGACAACGCGGACGGCAACCGGTACGACATTCATCTGAAGAAGGGCGTTCAGGACCTTGACGGTACCAAAGCACTGCAATACGTCCGCTTCCGTCATGATGCGATGAGCGACTTCACGCGTACCGAGCGTCAGCGCAAGCTGCTAGGCGCCGTGGCCGACAAGATGAAGAACGGCTGGAACCTGCTGAAAATGAAGAAAATCGTAGACAGCGTTGACGGCTATGTCAAAACGAACATCGAAGTATCCGATATGATCAAGCTCGGCCAACTCGGCGTCAACAGCCATATCGCCGGCCAAGCCCAAGTGCCTCCGATGGACCTGATCAGCGGCGAGAAAGTAAACGGCGCTTCCGTCCTCGCGATTTCGGATGAAGACAAAGTATTGGACTTCGTGCAGGATGAGCTCACCAAGGATTCCACGATCCCGGCTTCGACCGATACGTCCGTTCAGAGCGGCAACGGAACGGTGACCAACACGGGAACGAACTCGACTGCCGCGGGCAGCGGGAATACCGCCAATGAAGGCAGCCGATAGTTCGGAGATAGAATAGCCAGCACGTTGAAGAACAACCCATAGAACGATGAAGAACCAAGACAGCCCATACAGCGTTCAAGCACAAAGGCAGGCAATAGAACAGTTAAGAGAGCGCGCCGATGCGATCGGCCGCTCTCTTTTGTTGTGCTGGCCGGCTTGGCAGCGTTACAATAAGGGCATTGCGTTCGTCGTTTCATTTCATCGACCATTGAATCAGGAATCTAGGAGGCAACACTCATGTCCACTAAGCACAGACCGCGCTCGGAGGCCCTATATGCCGAGGCGCTTCAACATATCGTCGGGGGCGTTAACAGTCCCTCGCGTTCCTTCAAAGCCGTCGGCGGCGGCGCGCCCGTCTTCATGAAACGCGCCCAAGGAGCTCATTTCTGGGACGTCGACGATAACCGTTACATCGACTATCTGTGCGCCTACGGCCCTATCATTACCGGCCATGCGCACCCGCATATTACCGAAGCAATCACTACGGCAGCCGTGAACGGCACGCTCTACGGCACGCCGACGGAGCTTGAAATCACACTGGCAAGAATGCTCAAGGAAGCTATTCCTTCGCTTGATAAAGTCCGTTTCGTCAACTCCGGCACGGAGGCCGTCATGACGACGATTCGCGTGGCCCGCGCCTACACGAAACGGAGCAAGATCATCAAGTTCGCCGGCTGCTACCACGGCCATTCCGATCTCGTTCTCGTGGCCGCCGGCTCCGGTCCGTCGACGCTCGGCATTCCCGACAGCGCCGGCGTTCCCGTCAGCATCGCAAGCGAGGTCATCACCGTTCCGTTCAACGATCTGGACGGTCTGCGCACGGCGCTGGATACGTTCGGCGATGACGTCGCGGCCGTGATGGTCGAACCCATCGTCGGCAACTTCGGCATGGTGATGCCGGAGCCCGGCTTCCTCGAGGGTCTCTGCAAGATGACTCGCGAGGCAGGCGCCCTTGTCATCTACGACGAAGTCATCAGCGCCTTCCGCTTTCATTACGGCAGCGCGCAAACCTATGCCGCGTTCCCGGATCACGCTGCCATCGAGCCGGATTTGACGGCGCTCGGCAAGATTATCGGCGGCGGCCTGCCGATCGGCGCTTACGGCGGCCGCAAGGAAGTCATGGAGCAGGTCGCGCCGCTCGGACCGGCTTATCAGGCCGGCACGATGGCCGGCAACCCGGCCTCCATCTCGGCCGGCATCGCCTGCCTCGAGGTACTGCGGCAGCCGGGCGTCTACGACCGCATGGATACCCAGGCAGCACGGCTTGCCGATGCGCTGCAGTCATCGGCGGACAAGCACGGCATTCCGCTTACGATCAACCGCATCCGCGGCTCGTTCTCCGCTCACTTTTGCAGCCATCCCATCACGAACTACGATGAAGCGCAGGATACCGACGGCGAAGCGTTCGCGCGGTTTTTCCGGTTGATGCTGGACCAAGGCATCTGCCTGGCTCCTTCGAAGTACGAGGCCTGGTTCCTGACCACGGCTCACACGGACGAGGATATTGATGCCACGATCGCGGCGGCGGAGCATGCTTTTGCTGCGATGAAAGAGTAAATAAATTGGGGCCGAATAAGCCAAAAAACCCTCGATCTCCGCTTGCTTGCGGGAATCGAGGGTTTTCTATTGCCGCCAGCAGGCAGTCCGCTCAATCAAGCTCCAACGCTATTCCACCATCAATGCAACCAGCATGACGATGGCGAAAGGAATCAGAATCAGCGTGGCGATCACGATCCAGCCCATCGGGCGGCCGAAGTTGACGGTCCAGCCGATGCCCAGTTTCTTCGGAACGAAGACGGCAGGGTCATTGGGATTATAATAAACGCCGCCGCCGGCAAGCCAGTGCTCCTCGTCCTTGGCTGACCCCTCCCGCAAACCGAGCCGCCTCACCGTCACGATGAGTCCGATGACGCCGAGTACGATCAGCGTGATCACGACGATGGTCACGATAGACAGCGCCTTGGTCGGCCATCCGTACAGCATCGTCGCTTGAATATAGCTGAAGAATACTGTTAACAGCAGTGACAGTCCGTATAGAAATACGCTGTTCACGTACCGGAACTTGCGCTGCTTGTTCTCGCTTGTCCCGCTGTCCGAACCCTCCGCGTGCTTCGTCTGCGCGATGACCGCGTTCGTGCCCAATAACGTCGCCAGCAGACAAAGCTGCACGAAATTGAACAAAAACACGGTCCCCCAGCTCTTGTCGCCATAACCGTCGGGCTCGAAGCGGATATTGTAGTGCGTCGTCAACGTAGACGGTATGTCCTTCCACAGCCATGCCGCGGCCAGCGCGGAGCCTGCAATCAGCAGTGCCTGCACCCAGTACCAGTGCAGCGACAGCACGCTTCCATGGTTGTTTGTTCCTTTCTTCATTCGAGCGAATCTCCCATCCTTGATAAATCGCTGCGGTAAATCTTCACGCAGGCTTTACTGAATTCGGTCTCCGTCATGCCTCTCGCCCTGCCTTCAACCGCTAATGCGCGCAGCTGGTTTTGCATCCGTTCCAAGAACCGCTCCGTGAGCCGCGGCATTTCCTCTTTCGGCGGCACGAGCATGCCAAGCCGCCCGTCATAGCGTTCCACGAGAAAGCCTTCGTCGAATAGGCTCCGATAGGCTTTATGCACCGTCGTCGATTTAATGCGCAGGTCCGCCGCCAGCCGTTTGGCCGATGGCAGCGTCTTGCCCGGCTTCAGCGTCCCTGAAGCAATGCCCGCGATAATTTGCTGCGCGATCTGCTCGTGAAGCGGCACATCGCCCTGCACGTCAAGCTCGATAAACATCCCGCCAGCCCCCATCCCATAGCGTCTTATGCTATTCTATGCAAAAGAACGCCTCTTCTCCCGTCATATGCGGACGGAATGAGAGACGTTCTTCGATTGTCAGCTGTCGGCCTCTGCCTGCTGCAAGGCTTTCACGAACTCGTCATGTACACGGCCGTTGGAGGCTGCGACGTGGCGAACGCCGAGATGATAGTCATTGCCTTGGACGTCCGTTACGGTGCCGCCCGATTCCTTCACAAGCAGCGCTCCTGCCGCCAAATCCCAGGAGTTCAACCCGATCTCCCAGAAGCCGCTCAAGCGTCCTGAGGCGACATAAGCCATATGCAGCGCGGCCGAGCCGGCCGAGCGGATGTTGCGCACTTGCGGCGCGAGCGCCTGCAGCTGCTTCATGTTCAGCGGCCGGGCGTAATCCGGATCCGGCGGGAAGCCCGTCGCCAGCAGACTGTCGCGGAGTGTCGTCTCCCCGGAGACCGCCATGCGGCGGCCGCGGACATAGGCGCCTTTGCCTTTCTCCGCCACGAACAGCTCGTCTCGCATCGGGTCGTATACGACGCCGACGATGACTTCGCCCCGGTAAGCGAGCGCGATGGACACCGAGAAGAACGGGAAGCCGTGCACGAAGTTTGTCGTGCCGTCAATCGGATCCACGATCCAGAGGTATTCCGCATCTTGTACGCTTTGCAGCGCTTTCGTCGATGCTTCGGGACCAGGCTGCACGCCTTCTTCGCCGAGGAACGAATGATGGGGGAAATGCGTTCCCACCAAATTGCGGATCATCATCTCCGCGCCTTTATCTACTTCCGTCACCAAATCTTGCGCGGAATGCTTTATCGATAGGCTTGTGTGATTGCCAAGCTTCGTCTTGATCCATTCACCGGCCTTGGCCGCGCAATTAATCGCGACGGCAGTGAAGCTCTTGCCCCCGATCACAGGGATGTCATTCCCTTCGCTCACGGTTTATCACGCTACTTTCCTATGAGTTCATTCTTGCTATACTACTACTATACGGCACCCCTGGAGCAAAGTTTCGCATTAAAGTCAGGCATTGCCCTGAAATCCCTCGTCTGTCACGGAACTTTCACGCATCGGTGCACCATGAAGTTTATCATTTTCCGGGTGGTTGCACAAATTTCCCTGAAATAGAAAACAGGCCGGGAGCGTCATTGACACTCTTGGCCTGTTTTTAAGAAGATTGACTATTAGCATGACGTTCCTTAATTACATGAAACCGACTATTTAGGATTTAGCCCCTTTACGAGCATCGAAAGTTAATTTGAGTTTTACACTTTGATCCTGCAGGCTATTTTGATTGCCCGCATCATTAAATCTGAACTGAAGAGGTGCTGTAATCGAGCTTCCCGGTTTTATTTCACTTTTTTCCAATACACCAGGTTTCCCTACAAAGGATAACAGTTCTAGATTGTCACCCATTTGTTTCAGGTTGTCCAAATCGATCCACACGCCATTATATTTAAATTGGATTGCACTCTTTAATCCTTCGCCCCCGTCTGACGTTTCAAAGGCAACGTGCAAGACAAGAGAATTAATATCAACCGAACCTTTATTGCGAAGTTCAAAATTTTTCGTCCAGGTATCGCCAGGCGACATATCCTTCAAATTCAACTCCACTGATTCTGCCGAGCCGTTCTGTCCAACACCCAAGTCGATATGCCCTGACGCGAATGTAGATGTATCAGTTGCTGTATCTTGAAAGTATGCAAACGTTCCACCGCCAATCAGCGACAAACCAAGCGCCGCAGTTGCCAAGCCCAAGCCCAATTTAACTTTCAGACTCATTCCTATTTCCTCCCCAGGATCCTCTTTACGAGGTCAGTAATATTATTGCATCCCTACGTTGCGTAAGGAGAACAACCGTAGTTTACGACAGCGGTGCATCCGTATTCGGGGGAGTCTGCCGCGATTTCTTGCTGTCCAGCTCGGACAGCGCTCTCCAGGTGGTGATGATGGAGTACAGCAGCAACAACACTCCGGGCACGACCATAAGCACGAGGCTGCCTTCTTTGGTATTTGCGTAGTTCATGCCGTAGCCGACATAAGGCACGGTAAAATCAGCGTATTTCCCCATGACTCTCGAAGATGGAACGGGCGCCGCATCGGCCGCATCATTATTGTCGCCCTTCGTGGTGTACAGCTTCCGACCATCGCTTTCCCCAACCTCTGCAATCCGGTGCGTCACGACTAGATCCTCGTCATTCTTGAACGTGATGACATCGCCTTTGACAAAGCGGTTCATATCACCGCCGGGTTTGATGGCCACGATCGATCCGGTTTGAATGCCTGGTTCCATGGAACCGGAGAGGACGATTTTTATTTGATAGCCGAAGAATGCCGGTTCGCCTCCAGATGCTTTAGAGACGATAACTGAGTAGGCTACGACTAGAAAAACGCACAGCAGCATGACAGTTACAGCCTTGCTTAGAATCGATTTGACTAGCTTCATTCGGGTGCACCGCCTGATTCGATGGATTGTTGGCCTTTTGCTTCCGGCTCCGCTTGAGCAGGAGTTTGCGTTTCTTGGGGTTGTCCTGCAGCTGGAATCGCGTTTATTTGGTCTTGCTGTTGCTCCTGCGACTGATCCCGTGCTTGATCTTGCTTTTCGGCTGAAGGCTGTTGTCCGTCCGTCTCTTCCGTTCCCGGCAACGCTACTGGCTGCTCTTCAATTACCGGCTCATCCGGTGTTTCATCAGCAGGTTCGGTATTCGGAATCGCTGCATCATCTTGTTTTTCTTCCTCAGCCTGCTTCAAATCGTCAAGCGCCGCTTCGACACTGCTAAGCTGCCGCTTCAAGCTGGCGGCCTGCCGGTCGTACGACGCGCTTGCATCAACAATCTCAGCCTGCATCGCATTGAATACGGAGCCGGCCTTGCTATTGTCTAAGGAAACGTCCTCTTCTCGCGTCTCTGTCTCCAATTGTTCAGTGGATATCACAAGCGGTACATCAACCATGTCAACACTGCCGGCAGCTCTCAATGCTGCAAAGATTTTCAAAGCCCGTTCGTAAATCGTGCTGGGCAAAAGCTCCTTTCCGGCGCTTATGGCGTCTCCGAAGCCTTGCAGAACTGCTGGATCGCTCTGCGCCAGACAGTGCCCGTTTACTGTTCGCACGTACAAGGACAATTGCGATATAACCGCCGCTCCTGCGTTTACGGCATTTTGCTGGCTTTGCCAAGCTTGCCCATTCGCAGCCAAACGGCCTTGAAGAATCTGCTGCTCGAAAGACAGCTTGTCGATTCGAGATTGCAGCGAGCGGCCCAGCACCAACAGCTGCTGCTCCGTCAGCGTCGATAGATCGGGCAGTTCCGTTGAATCGAAGGAAGGTTCATGGTAGCCCGACAATTCTGCGAAAGCGATGCCTGCTTGGTTCAATTCCTGTGCGAAGGTCCCCAGCAACTGCTGAACAGTGCTTGGAAAAATGGGACAAGCGCTAATGCCAATGCCGGTTTCCACAGTCGAGGAAAATTCGCCATAGGTCGTACCTATCCGGCTGGAAGGCATTGCGATCAGCAGCAGTCCTGCCAGAAGGATTATTGCCCGGGGACCTTTCGGCCGGTCGGCTTTTCGCTGAAGCTTTGGCTTGGCGGATCGCGGAAGCAAGATGTTCACCTCGACTTTATCAAGAACATATTGTTCTTTATAAAGAACAATTCTTGCATTCAATATATCCTACCCTATTTGAAATAGAAAGGACCATATTTCGGCTTTTGTTCTCATTTAAGAACATATTAAAAGGAATATCTTTAATTATCTTTTAATATGTCAGTATATCTTCCATTTTCCCCGAATCTCGTTCTACATAAAGAACAGCCGAAGCTTGCATAAAACAAAAACCGACCCTATGGGCCGGCTCCTTATATTCATGGCAGGTTACTTTACAATTCTTTCTAATCGACGTAAGATATGCAATAGTGAAAGGTCTTTGTAATATCCTCCTGGCCGAACATTTAACGATAAAGGATGCATGCGAATGATCGAAGAAATTGGGAAACGAATTCAACAGCTTCGGACAGATAGAGGGATGTCGCTATCCGAGCTTGCGGAACGTGCCGAAGTTGCAAAATCCTATGTAAGCAACGTCGAACGTGGACTTCAATCCAACCCTTCCATTCAGTTTCTGGAGAAGGTCGCTACGGCGCTTGAAGTATCCATTCATTCGATTCTGTACGGAGACGCCTCTGAGGCCGAACAACAACTGGACGCGGATTGGCAGCTGCTGCTGAAAGAAGCAATGGCATCCGGGATCAGCAAAAGTCAGTTCAAAGAGTTTTTGGAATTTCAAAAATGGAAGAGAAACAACGAGACCACGAATTAAACGCCGGCAGCTAAGGACACCCGATGAAGCTGCCCGTTCCCGTTTCGCTCTCTCTTTTGCCAGTTTCAATAAAAGCCCTGACTTCTTCAATCGTCAATCCGATTAATTTTGCTTGAAGAAATAAGATAATCCATTCCCGTTCTATGACCTCTTCTTTAGCAGGAATTGACATATTGGACCAAACCCTCCAACAACTCATATATATTCTTGACCCGTTTAACTGAATTAGGACTAATTGCCCACCTCCGTTATGTATTCTCCTAATATTTAGGATACGATATGTATCGCAAAAAGAATGTCGAACTATGTTTCTCCCCAAAATAATTTATTTTCGACCATTAACCGCATTTCTGCGGCTTTTTATTTATAGTTCAAAAGTTATGCTTGTCGAATTTCGGCGAGAAAGACAAATTCCCAATAAAAGCAGTAAAAAAGAGACGACTTCCTTATCGACCCGCAATCGGTCAGATAGGGAAATCGCCTCAATGTTTAAGTTGCAAGGCAAACGCCGTGATGCAATGATTGCTTATTTAAACCCCCACAATATTGTACCCGTTATCGCAATAAATGATTTCACCCGTAATCCCACGCGAGAGGTTGCTTAGCAGGAACATGGCCGTGTCGCCGACTTCGGAGGCATCCGTCGTCTTGCGCAGCGGAGACTTCTCCTCCACTTGACGGAGAATCGAATTAAAGTCCTTGATGCCCTTGGCCGCCAGCGTCCGGATCGGACCGGCCGAAACAGCGTTGACCCGCACGCCATGCGGACCGAGGTCAGCCGCCAAGTAACGAACGGACGCTTCCAGTGCGGCTTTGGCCACGCCCATGACGTTGTAGTTGCGCAGCGCGCGCTCCGCGCCGAGATAAGTCATCGTCATGATGCTGCCGCCTTCCGTCATCAGCGGATAGAGCCGCTGAGCGACTGCCGTCAACGAATAGGCGCTAACGTCGTGCGCGAGCGCGAACCCGGCACGGGAGGTGTCGACAAACATGCCTTCGAGTTCTTCCGTCTTCGCGAAAGCGATGCTATGTACGAGGCCGTGAAGGACGCCGAAGCTCTCGCGAATCTGATCCGCCAGTCCTTCGATCTCTTCGTCTACCGTGACGTTGCACGGCAGCAAAATCGAACCGGGGATCGTATCCGCCAGCTTGCGGACCCGCTCCTCCACCCGCTCATTCTCGTAGGTGAACGCGAGGCGCGCACCCTGCGCTGCCAACGACTGGGCAATGGCCCATGCGATGCTGCGGTCATTTGCCACGCCCATAACAAGCATGTTCTTCCCTGCTAATAATCCGTTCATTGAATCACAATCCTCTCCGTAGTGGTATTGCGAATGCGGAAGTAGGACCAGGGTGTATGATGCCGAAATGAGAGCGCTTCCTTTACCAAAAATAACGCAAGAGGCGCGAAAGATCAAGCTTCAATTCAAGCCCTCTTTTCGCGCCTCTTTCTTATAAAATCTCGATGCTGCCGCCGTCGATGACGCGAATGCGTTCGCCTTCCTGCTGAAGCTGGCGCATGTCGGCCATCAGCTGCAGGAGCGCAGCGTCCTTCTGCTTCGCCTCGATCATGACGTCCAGCCGCGGCAGCGAACCGTTCACGCCCCGCAGGAAGCGGAGCAGCGGGCCAACCTCGACGTAATCGGCATGGCCTCGCGGATCCTTCTCGCTCTTGGGGCTCGAGACATGAAGCTTCGGCACGACGGGCAATGGCTGCCCGTCCGGGCCGTTCCACGTGCGCACGATACGCGGCCATAATTCATCATGAAGCGACGTGTCGCTCTCTCCGCCGTCATTGACCGCATGATGGTGAATGTCGAGCACCATGGGCGTACCGACCGCCTCCGCCGCTTCGAGCGTCTCGCGGACGGTAAACGTCTTGTCGTCATTCTCCAACGTCACTCTGCCGCGGAGCCGGCCGTCCATCGCGCCGAACTGCCGAATAAACCGCTCTAGCGCGACAGGCTTGTCCCCGTATGCGCCGCCGACATGGATATTGCATTTGGTAGCGGGGTCCAGCCCCATATGCTCCAGCATCGTGACGTGGTAATTCAAATCCTCTGCCGACTTGGCCAACACTTCGGGCCGCGGCGTGCTGAATACGCAGAAGTGATCGGGATGGAACGACAACCGCATGCCTTTATCCTTGGCATACCGGCCGATCTCCGCGAACGCTTCTTCCAGCGCCGGGTAAGGGTTCCAGTCCTTCAACGCGTCATGCGTCGCGAGCGGAATGAGCTTGGACGTCATCCGATAGACATAGACGTCATGGCCGACGCAGTGCTTCATGATTCTCAGCGTCGTCCGCAAGTTATCCTCCGCGATCCGCTCCAATCGGCGAATTCCCGCCTCCCGGTCGTCGAGCTTAGAGAAATTCGCATACGTCATCGTCCGAGACGGCGACGTATCCTTCCCCAGCAGCACGCTCATCGCCACGAACCCGAAGCGGACAATCATGCCTGTTCCCCAAAAAACATTTCGTCTGCCAGCGCCGTCTGCACGCGCGCCTCTTCCTCCGTCAACTTGCGGACGAGTTCCATCTCGACCTGCGTGATTTCCTCGCCTTGAAAATTGATCTCGGCAATGGACACGAGAATGCGTACGATCGCAATCGCTTCGTTATCCGGGGTGTAGGCGATGACCTTCTGCCCGGTCGGATACACGCGGAAGCCGCTCTTGACCATTTTGCCGCGGCCGTATTCCAAGAGCTCGTACACTTCCTGCTTGGACTTGAACTTGCAGACCGAATTAAACTCCGTTTGGAATCCCATGACGTGACCTCCTACAAGTTTTGCGGGCGAAGCCTCGCTGCCAGATTACCGGCATGAAAGAAAGTACAACTAGTCCGTAAGCATAAATTGCGGGGCGAAGCGTCGCAGCCGGGCACCAAACCCGGCTTCGTAGACGCAGGCACCGCGTCCGCGGCACCCCATCCGGCTTAGCCTAAGCCGGACCTCCTCCGCTGTAATCGATGCGCTGCTTCTCGGCATGGCGCGAAATCGCGAGCGCGATCAGCGTATCCAGCAGCTCCGCGTACGATACGCCGCTTTCCTTCCACATCAGCGGATACATGCTGTACGGCGTGAAGCCAGGCATCGTGTTTACTTCATTAATGAACAGCTGGCCGTCTTCCTTGCGCAGGAAGAAATCCACGCGCGACAGGCCGGAGCCGTCGATCGCCTGGAAGGCACGGACCGCCATCTCGCGGACCGACTCCGACACTTCCGCAGGGAGATTGGCCGGAATATGCATCATCGACTTGCCGTCGATATACTTCGCTTTATAATCGTAGAACTCGCTCGACGAGGTGATCTCGCCGACCACGGAGGCCTGCGGCTCATCGTTGCCGAGCACGCTCACTTCGATTTCGCGCGCGTCCACGAACTCCTCGACGATGACCTTGCGGTCAAAGCGGAGCGCATAATTCACGGCAGTAATCAGTTCCTCGCGGTTTCGCGCTTTGGAAATGCCGACGCTGGAGCCGAGGTTTGCCGGCTTGATAAAGCAAGGATAGCCGAGCGCCGTCTCGATTTCCATAATGTAGTAGGATTCGTCCTTCTCCCATTGCGTCCGGTTGAAGTAGCGGTAGATGCACTGCGGCAAACCGTCCTGGGCGAATACCTTCTTCATCGTGATTTTGTCCATGCCGACCGCCGATGCGAGCACGCCCGCGCCGACATACGGAATGTCCGCCATTTCGAACAAGCCCTGGATCGTGCCGTCCTCGCCGAACGTGCCGTGCAGCAGCGGGAATACGACGTCCAGCCCGTTATCGCCGCCGGAAGCAGGCACGACGCTGTTCGCCGCCCCGGACGAAACCGCAGCGATCTTCACCTCTGCCGGAACGGCAGATATGGAAGCGGACGCGTCAGACACCTGGTCGGCGCCGCCGCCGAAGACCGGCATCAGCGCATCCATGCCGACGATGGCGTCCCCGTCGGCGAGCCGCAGCACGGCCAAATCGGAAGGCGGAGCCAGCAAGGTGTCGCCCGAGCGCCACTCGCCTGATTTTGAAATATAGAAAGGTTTGATTTCGTATTTGCTGTAGTCGAATGCCTTCATAACTGCCAAAGCCGTTTGCAGCGAAACCTCATGCTCGCCGGAACGTCCCCCGTAGATTAGACCTACGCGCACTTTCTCCCCCATGATTCAATCCTCCGGTTACGTATAAATTTCCCACACAGGCGGGTTGTCATTCAATCGGGCTGGAAGCGCACGTTAAAACTCATCCGCGATATGAAAAAAACGGTACTTGGTGTTCTCCGTCCACGCGTAGGAATCTTGATAATCCCAATAGCGGTGGCGGCTCGGCACCGTATTCGCGTTCACGAGCGGCATGCCCGCCGCATCGAACGCGGTCACGATCGTGCTATGCTGGAACCGATTGTCTCCGCTCCAGTCATAAATAATGACATCGCCGAGGGCGAGCTGATCCGCCGAATCGACGACCGTCGCGCGCAGCGAAGAATTGTGCGGCACTGACAAATATAGCTGAAGTGCGTTCGCGACCGCCCAACTGTAGCTCCAATTTTCCCGGCCCCCGCTGTAGCCGCGGTACCACCAGCCCGAAGCCCTTTTTCCAGTATAGTTCATCGGTGCGCTGCCTGCAAAGAGACATTGGGAGATGTAATTGGTGCAATTCACCTCGAAATTCTCGTACGCCGGATTCGCCTCGTTCCACCAGCGATCGGCGTAAGCGGCCGCAAGATCCCGCCTGTAACGAATCCCAGCTCGCCCATGTTTGAAAAACGGCAAAACATCATAATTTATATAAGGTATGGACTGCGGCTTGCTCTCCGCGGCCAGGGCATGCTCGAGGCCGGATTCGCCGGCGCTGCCGGAAGGGGACGTACCGTACCTCGGCCGGCGTTCGGACACGATCGGCTCGATCCGGGAGATGACGTACTCGCCTCCGTCCGTCGCCAGCCAGAGCCGTTCGCGGTCTAAGCGCTCCTCCGAATACGTCCGACCCTGGTGCTCGATCGTCCGCTTGACGCGCAGCTCGATCAGCACGGACACCTCGGAGAGGGAACCGGATTCGCTGATGCGCAGCAGCTCGGCGCTCGTCTCGCTGCGGGAGGGCAGAATGCCGCGTAGCAGCTCCTGCTCGCGCAGCCTGCCGAGCCGCTGGCCGAACCGATGCATATGGTCCTCGTCGGCGATCATGTCGCCGAAAGGAGCCGCGTAGCGATCGATCTCGGCTTGATTGTACAGCTTCACATAACGGTGCACGGCTGCCTTCCAGCCTTCCGATTTGGCCGTGTCCGGCGGCTCGCCGGCTTCCTGCGCAAGCACGGCGCTGCCCGATCTTCCCGCGCCGTGCAGCCGCACGGCCTGTGCCGAAACGCGGCTCGGCTTTGGCTTGCCGGCCGCGCTTTTATTCGTTACCGTTTTGCCTGTTCCGGTCCGTATTCGCGATCGCGGCACCTGTAATCCCTCCCGCAGTCCGTTAGTTTGGACAAACCTCCGCCAGCAGACGGAATAACGCTGGTTCATTATATGAGCGCGGGAACCGATTCATGTAAAAACAGGCGGAAGATCTGCCGCCGCAGGTGATATTTGGTCTTTCTTATTTGCTCGAAAAACGCTATACTTAGAGCAGGAATTATTTTTTGAAATCGTGTTTCACAGAATGAAACCGGAACACACAAAGTCAAGGAGGCGCGACGCGCAATGACAAAGCAAAACGAGTACTCCGTCCGCGAATCGCTGTCGGTCGGCGGCAAGCAGTATGCTTACTACCGTCTGGGCGGATTGGAAGAGCAAGGCTTGGGTAAAATTTCGAAGCTTCCTTTCTCCATTAAGGTGCTTCTCGAAGCAGCCGTTCGTCAATTCGACGGCCGCGGCATCACGAAAGAACATGTAAAGCAGCTCGCTACTTGGGCTGACGGACGCGAAGACAAAGAAATCCCGTTCATTCCCGCACGTATCGTCCTGCAGGATTTCACCGGCGTACCGGTCGTAGTCGATCTGGCGGCGATGCGCGACACCGTGAAGAAATCGGGCGGCGACCCGAAACAAATCAACCCGCTGGTGCCGGTTGATCTCGTTATCGACCACTCCGTTATGGTCGACGCTTTCGGAACGCCGGAAGCGCTCGAATACAATATGGACATCGAATTCAAACGCAACGAAGAGCGTTACCGTTTCCTGCGCTGGGCGCAAACGGCATTCGATAATTTCCGCGCCGTACCGCCGGGCACGGGTATCGTTCACCAAGTCAACCTGGAATACCTGGCATCCGTTGCGGCTACCAAAACCATTGACGGCGAAACGGTCGTTTATCCCGATTCCCTCGTAGGTACGGACTCCCACACGACGATGATCAACGGTCTTGGCGTCGTTGGCTGGGGCGTCGGCGGCATCGAGGCGGAAGCCGGCATGCTTGGCCAACCGCTGTACTTCGTTACGCCGGAAGTTATCGGCTTCCGTCTGACGGGCAGCCTGGCAGAAGGCGCTACGGCGACTGACCTTGCGCTCACGGTTACGCAAATCCTGCGTAAAAAAGGCGTTGTCGGCAAATTCGTCGAGTTCTTCGGCCCTGGTTTGTCCAACATCAGCCTGGCAGACCGCGCTACGGTTGCCAACATGGCTCCAGAATACGGCGCTACTGTCGGCTACTTCCCTGTCGACAACGAAACGCTGCACTTCCTTCGCTCGACAGGCCGCACGGAAGATCAAATCGCGCTTGTCGAAGCTTACTATACGGCTCAAGGCATGTTCCGCACGGACGAAACGCCTGAACCGACATTCTCGGACATCGTCGAGCTCGACCTGTCCACGATCGTACCATCCCTTGCAGGTCCTAAACGTCCGCAAGACCGCGTCGAGCTGACGGCGATGAAAGAATCGTTCAACGGCATCATGCGTACGCCGGTCGAGAAAGGCGGCTACGGCCTCTCCGACAACAAAATCGAAGAGATGGTCGAAGTGAAGCACATGAACGGCCAAGTGAGCAAAATGGGCACGGGCGCAGTCGTCATCGCGGCCATCACAAGCTGCACGAACACGTCGAACCCGAGCGTTATGATCGGCGCCGGCCTCGTGGCGAAGAAAGCCGTCGAGCGCGGCCTGAAGAAACCGGCTTACGTGAAGAGCTCCCTGACGCCGGGTTCCCTGGTCGTTACGGACTACCTCAAGAACGCCAACCTGCTCGAGTCGCTGGAACAACTCGGCTTCTACGTAGCCGGCTACGGCTGCGCAACTTGTATCGGTAACTCCGGTCCATTGCCGGACGAAGTAAGCAAAGCGATCGCGGACAACGACATGACGGTTGCGGCCGTACTGTCCGGTAACCGGAACTTCGAAGGCCGTGTCCATGCACAGGTCAAAGCCAACTACCTGGCATCTCCGCCGCTTGTCGTCGCTTATGCGCTTGCCGGAACAGTGAACATCGACCTCTCTTCCGATCCGATCGGCTATGACGGCAACAACCAGCCTGTCTACCTGAAGGACATCTGGCCGACGTCCAAAGAAATTTCGGATGCCATGGCTTCGGCAATGAGCCCGCAAATTTTCCGCGACAAATACGAGAATGTCTTCACGCAAAACGAGCGTTGGAACGCGATCGACGTACCGACGGGCGAGAGCTACGAGTGGGACGCAAAATCGACGTACATCCAAAACCCGCCGTTCTTCGAGAACCTGGGCGCGGATATCGGCGATATCCAAGACATCAAGAGCTCGAGCGTGCTGGCATTGCTTAGCGATTCCGTTACGACGGACCATATCTCTCCCGCGGGCAACATCAAGACCGACAGCCCTGCCGGCGAATACTTGATCAAACACGGCGTAGACAAAGTGGACTTCAACTCCTACGGATCGCGCCGCGGTAATCATGAAGTCATGATGCGCGGTACGTTCGCGAACATCCGGATCCGCAACCAGGTTGCTCCTGGCACGGAAGGCGGCGTAACGACTTACCTGCCGACGGATGAAGTGATGTCCATCTACGACGCATCCATGCTGTATCAGAAGAACGGCAAGAACCTTGTCGTCATCGCCGGTAAAGAATACGGTACGGGAAGCTCCCGCGACTGGGCGGCAAAAGGCACGTTCCTGCTGGGCGTCAAAGCCGTCATCGCCGAAAGCTTCGAGCGGATTCACCGTTCCAACCTGGTCGGCATGGGCGTGCTGCCGCTGCAATTCCAGGAAGGTCAAGGCTGGAAAACGCTGAGCATCACGGGCCGCGAAACGTTCGACATCATCGGCCTGAGCAACGACGTGCAGCCGGGTCAAACGGTTACGGTCATCGCTACGCGCGAAGACGGTACGACGTTCGAATTCCCAGCCATCGTCCGCTTGGATTCCCTGGTCGACGTGGACTACTACCGGAACAGCGGTATTCTGCAAACCGTTCTCCGTCAAATGATTGCCGCAAACGGCAACTAAACGGACCGGATATCTCAAAACGGGCCCGCTCTCTAAGAGAGCGGGCCCGTTTTTTTGCGTGTATTCAGAGCCATCCGGGCTGCGTGCCTTCGCCTCGGCACGATCCGCGGCATGCTCGTGGAGTCAGCGGGTCAATCTCGCGGAAGAAGGAATGTGCGGCCGCCCTTCTCCGCTTGGTCTCGCGGGAACTGCGCAGGGAGTCATTGCGCATTGCGTTTGCGCGCTTGCGGGAGGACATCCTCCCTATGGCCGTGCGATTGCATCGATCCGGCAACATCCGCAGGACGCGAATCTGCGACATCGCCGGAGCCGACTTAACCCTTATTGCGTTGCGAAATCAAACTTCTATATCCTCAAACCGAAGGTTCGTTCCCGGCAGGCTTCCGTGGCGTTCGGAAGCCCGTGGAACTGAAGCTTCAGGCGGAATAAGCATCGTCATGGACGGCATTAACTCCCTGCTCGTTGTGGTCATGCAGACGATGCCGGTTGTCGTACCGCTCGCGGCGCTCCGCCGTCGTTGGAAGCTGCCCGGTGCGATCCCTTATCGTCTTAATCCATTGTATGGCTCAGGCCGCGCATTCGCTTGTGCGGTTGTCCTGCCAGGCGAAGCCCTAACTTGTTTCTCTGCGGAGCAGCAGCGGGCGGACGGCGCATGGCAACGTGCTCGGCAGCATTCGCTCAAGCATTCGCGCAGGGTCATTGCACCTCCGTCAGCCTCCCGTACTCCTCTCGGCGCGCCTAAACAAAAATGACGCATGCGATAGCTTAGCTTTCGCATGCGTCCTATAACATTCCGTCCCTATTTCAACATCGAACCGAGCCGGTTCGCCGCTTCCATGACGGCCGGCGCCTGCTCGCGCATTTTCTCCGGCGTCAGCCGATTGGCCGGGCCCGATACGGAGAGCGCTGCGACCAGCTTGCCCATTCGGGAGAAGATCGGGGCGGCCACGGCGGCTGCGCCCTGCTCGCGCTCCTCCACGCTCGTCGCGTACCCGAGCCGGCGCCATTCCTCGAACTGCCCGCGGTACTGCTTCCGGTCGAAGGCAGGCGGCCACGACTCGTCCTGCAGCAATTCCTCCACCGTAGCCGGCTCTTCGAAGGCGATCAGCACTTTGCTGGATGCCCCCACATAGAGCGGCAGACGTGCGCCGATCGGCGCTACCCGGCGGATAGCTTGTATGCTTTGCACGGCTTGGATGCGAATACGCTCGTTGCCGTCGCGCAAATAGAGACTGACCGTCTCGCCAAGCAGGTCCCGCAGCCGCTCCATCTCCGGAAGCCCGATGACCGCGGGATCGTCAGCCCCCGACATATTCGCCGACAGCTCCCAGATCCGCAGGCCCAGCCGATATCGGTCCGATGCCGAATCCCGCGCCACGAAACCGCGCTGTTCGAGCGTAGCCAGCATGCGGTGGACGGTGCTCTTGTGCAGGCCGACTTTCTCGGCCAGCTCCGTCATCGCCCATTCCCGCTGAGCAGTAAAACAAAGCAATAAATCGAGCGCGCGCTCGACGGCACGCACCGTCGATTTGCCATCCTCCGCCATTGGCCCTCTCCCCCAGTCCCGGTTTCATTCTGTGAAACTCAATTATAGTCAGTATAACTCAAATCGCTACTTAAGGTAAAGCGAAGCGCGAATTTCCGCCTTCTTTTACAGCATGATTACAGGACGCTAACAAATCGTCGACATCGATTGACAGGCAGGTCCCACTCGCCATAACATAGGAATACAGAACTACTAGAAAACGCTTTCATATGGTTCATGAAATAGGCCAGTTTGAGGGGGTAACAATCATGAGTACGACAATGACACCGATGCATCCGGCTGCCGGCGGCTTCACGCCCGGCCTTCTCCCTCCCCTCGCGCCTTCGCCCACGGAGAAGGCCGTTGCCGGCAGCCGCCGCAGGCATGCCGCGCTTGCGGTGCTGTCCGCGTTCGCTGCGCTGCTGCTGTTTCTCGGGCTCGCCTTCCATGGTTATGTTGCCTGGGTAATTGCGCATCCCTACGTACCTGCGCTCACCACCAATCCGTTCGACGCCAAAGGACTTGCGTACAGCGACGTTGCTTTCCCGAGCAAAAGCGGTCAAACGACCGTTCATGGCTGGTATATTCCAGCTTCAGGCGGATCGTCCTCGACTTCGATCGGAGAAGGAGCCGTCTTAACCAATGCGGCAACGACGGCCGCAAACAAATCCACGGGCACGCGCAGCGGCGGTTCCGCCTCTGCCTCTGCCGCAGCAGCTGTAGCTGCAACAGCGAATTCCGACCGTACCGTCGTCTTCAGTCACGGCTACGGCGCGAACCGCGAAGAAACGTGGGTGCCGATGTATGACTTGGCCGAGCTTCTGCACGGTCTGCATTACAACGTCTTCATGTTCGATTACGGGTATGCCTCTTCCGGCAAGCGTACGCCTGCCACGGGCGGTCAAGAAGAATCCCAGCAGCTGCTTGCTGCCGTACAGTATGCACGGTCGCAGGGCGCAGGCGAGGTCGTCGTATGGGGCTTCTCCATGGGCGCCGGTACCGCGCTGCAAGCGGCGCTGCAAACGGACGATTCCGACCGGATCGACGCCATGCTCCTCGACAGCTTGTTTCTGCCAAGCTCCGACTCTATGTACAATAATATGCATCAATATATGAAAGACCTGCCGCGCAATCCGTCGATTCCGCTCATCAAATGGATGCTGCCGTTCTTTACCGGTGTCCATATGGATAAACTGCCCGTTAAGCAGGTCATGCAGACGACTTACCCGATGCCGCTCTTCATCATGCACGGCACGAAGGATGCCATCGCTTCGGTATCCACCGCGGAACAGATCGCATCCTTGCAGAAGAATAGCTTATCGCGAAGCTGGGTCGTATCCGGCGGTATCCACGAGCTGCTGTTCAAGACGCACCCGAAGGAATACATCCAGCGCGCCGCACTATTCCTTAGCCAAGTAGACGCGGCCTATAAGACCGCTTAACCTCATAAGCTCCGCTAGAAACAATAAGGGCTCTGTTTTGCGTCCGCCATTCAGGCGGCCTGCAAAACAGAGCCCTTATTCAAATCACCGTGTCTCTTACTGCTTCAGCAGGGAGAGGAACTCCGAACGGAGTGCCGAGCTTGTACGGAATTCACCGCGCACGGCCGACGTAACCGTCTTGCTGCCCGCCTTCTTCACGCCGCGCGCGCACATGCACAGATGCTCGCCTTCGACTACGACCATGACGCCGTGAGGCTGAAGCACCTCGTCCATAATGTCCGCGATTTGCGTCGTGATCCGCTCCTGAACCTGCAGGCGCCGCGTGACGGCATCGACAAGCCGCGCCAGCTTGCTTAGTCCGGCGATCTTGCCGCTCGGAATATAGCCGATATGCGCTTTGCCGAAGAACGGTGCCATATGATGCTCGCATTGGCTGTAATAGACGATGTCCCGTACGATGACGAGCTCTTCGTGCTGCTCGTCGAACGTTACGCCGAGCACATCCCGCGGATCCACCGCGTAACCGGCGAAGATCTCCTCGTACATGCGCGTCACGCGCGCGGGCGTCTCGAGCAATCCTTCGCGGTTTACGTCCTCGCCGATGAGGCTTAAGATTTGTCCGATGTGATATTCCATTTTCTCGCGATTATCCGAAACGACCGAATTGACGTAGTCTTTCATGCCTGCCATTTGCGTATCGTCTCCTTTCCCCTGCACCGTCAGGCGGCTGGAGCGATTATCTCCGTTTGCCCGGGCGCGGTTGTTGATTTTTCATCATCGTCTGCGCTTTCTGCAACTGCTGGTTGTTCATGTTGTAGCCCATTTGCTTCGCCATCTTCTTCAGCATTTCCGGATCGTTCTGCATCTTCTCCAGCTGTTTGCGGAGATAGTACACGCCAACGAAGAAGCCGCCGACAGCACCGACGATGAGCGTAATGATCGAAATAATGACCGTCCACATATTTGTTCACCTTGCCTTATCTCTATTTAGTCATATTGCCCTCTATAATAGCATGCGAGACCTGCATTCGCAAACGAAGAAGCAGCCATCGCACCGCTCGATTGCTGCTTCTTATTCTCCATGACGCGCACCGCGGTCAAGGGTCTCCGCCGATACTCCCGGCTGGTCCCCCATAGCGGCAAGCGCCGTATCGATCGCCTCCTGCACCGCGATGTCCTTCTCGCCTTCTCTTGCCTTCGCAAGAGCTGCCGCAGCGGAATCAACGCCGATCCGGCCAAGCGACCAAGCGGCCGTCGCGCGGAGCTCGAAGCGCGGATCGTTCCGCAGCACTTCTTCCAGCGCCGGAACGGATGCCGCATCCTTGAAGTTGCCGAGCGCGATGACGGCATTGCGCTGAATCGGCTTGCGGCCCCGCCAGGCGGACGCGCTCGTACCGTAACGCTCCTTGAATTCGCGGTTTCCCATCGTCAGGAGCGGCACCAGCAGTGGCTTCACCTTCTCGTTGTCGGGGATCAGCTCCTCATGATGCGCCGCGTTCTTCCCTTTGTTCTCCGGACAAACGATCTGGCAAGTATCGCAGCCATACAAGCGATTGCCGATCTTGCGCATCAGCTCGTCCGGGACAAGCCCCTTCGTCTGCGTAATGTACGAGATGCAGCGCTGCGAATTCAGCTGCCCCGGGGCGACGAGCGCGTCCGTCGGACACGCGTCGATGCAAACCGTGCAGTCGCCGCAGCTCTCCGTGACCGGCTTGTCCGGCGGCAGCGGCAGGTTCGTGATCATCTCGCCCAAGTAGACCCATGAGCCCCATTCCGGCGTGATGATGGCGCAATTGCTGCCGGACCAGCCGATGCCCGCGCGCTGTGCCACCGCACGGTCCGACAACGCGCCCGTATCCACCATGCTGAGGAACCGTCCTTCCGGAACCCGCTCCTGCAGCCAAGCTTCCAAGCGCCGCAGCCGCTCGCGCAGCACGGCATGATAATCCTCGCCCCAGGCGGAACGAGATAAGATGCCGCGCCTGGCGCCGGGAACCGATTTCGGCGGATCCTGCAGCTTGGATGGATAAGCGATCGCAATCGCAATGATGGACTGCGGGTCTTCGAACAGCAGCGACGGCTCCGTCCGTTTATTCAAATCGGGCTCCTCGAAGCCGGACTCATAGCCCAGCTCCCGATGACGTTCAAGCCTTACCCGCAATTCCGTGAACGGCGCTGCGGGAGCGATGCCGATCTTGTCGATGCCGAGTTCTGCCGCGGCGGCTTTCATGTCGTCCTTCAATTGCTGCCAATCCATGCTGCCGCTGTCCAACTCGGCACCTCCTTCCTGCTCGTGCTATAATGACGCCCATTTCGTAATCGGCCATAGAATCAAATCCGCGCGCCCAAGAATGGCGCTTCGAGGCACCGCCTGAAACACGCGGCTGTCGCGGCTCGCGCCCGCGTGCCGGTTGTCGCCCATCACGAAATAATGATCGGCAGCCACGGTAACCGGCCCATAATCATCATCCTCGATAAGCACGTCCGTATACGGCTCCAGAATGAGCTCCCCGTTACGGTACAATTCGCCCTGACGGATTTCGAGCCGATCGCCGGGACCGGCCACGATTCGTTTGACGAGATATTCCTTGCTTGCTTCCTCTTCGAACGTTTCCTTGAGAATGACGACGTCGCCGATTTTGGGCGAACCGAGTGCATAGCCGATCTTATTGACGAACAGCCATTCCTTCTCGGACAGCGTCGGCTGCATCGAATGTCCCTTTACCGTAGAGAGGCTGAATACGAAATAATGCATGCCGAGCACGACGAGAACGGCTACGGCCAGCGTGATGCCCCAGTCCCGCAATTCGCGGAGCCAAGGCGACGTCGTCCCGGGAGAAGCGGACCTCTTGCCTGCTTCCGGACTTCTAGCCTCTGAGCTGCTTGCTTCCGGGCGCCATGATTCCGACCGGCTTAGGTCCAATCGGCTCTTGTCTGGCCGTTTCGACTCGGGACGCCCTTTGGCCGGCTTAGCGGACGTCGTCCTGCTTTTGCGCGGTCCCAAGGCCGTTGGTTCGATTCCCTGCGGTGTTTCGCTTCCCGGACCCGGACCCGTATTCATTTGTCAGCTACACCTCGCCCATCTGTTTATGCCAAGCCTCGTAATACGACACGATCAATTGGTCGTTGAACGGCGGCTGTCCGCTTTTCGCGCGGCGAAGCAGCGCTTCCAGCCCCTCCATTACTTTTCGGTTGACTTCCTCTGAATAATGATAGGCGATTTTGTGCATTTCATACTCTTCCTGATCCACGACCTGCGCCTTGCCGCCGCGCGGGACGATGACGTCGAGATCGTAATCGATGTACGTCAGCACGTCGTTTTGGAAGAATAACGGCGAGGCGACGTTGCAGTAATACCGCACGCCATGCTCCTCCAGCAGCCCGACGACGTTGAACCACTCGCCCGGGATGAAGAAGGACACCGCGGGCACTCGGCTGATCCACTGCTTGCCGTCCGCTTCCTGAATCGGGGTCTGACGGTTGATGAAGACGAGCATCGACTCCGCGGCATGTTCAGGTGCCAGCAGATCGGCGGGAATCAGCCAATTTTCCAGCCACATCCGGTGCAGATGCCCGTTGTTTTTGAAGCTCTTAATGACGCAGGGCCGATAGGTTGTCATAAGCAATACTCCTACGCAGACAGGATTTCTTGTGAGTCGTGGAACGCGAATACGAGATCGATTTATTATTCCATTTAATGAAGCGCTTTACTTACCCATAAGATAAGAAAAGCATATCTGTTCGCCAAAAGCAATGACGGCAGATATGCTTGTCCTTCATTAAAGCAATATAGAGAGGAATGAAGCCGGATAGGTTACCCTGCGACAATGCTCAGCTTCTGGAACGAACGGAAGAAATCCGCCGTGACATAGCCAAGCGATTCATAAAGAGAAAGGATCGGTTCGTTGTGCTCGTCCGCCGTAATCATGATCTTGGATACGCCCCGCTGTACGAAACGTTGGCGCAGCGACGCAATCAGCTTCTTGCCGATGCCCTGACGTTGATAATCGGGATGCACGGCAATACGGTAGTAGTACCCTCTGCCATTGTCGATCGTGCCGATCATGATGCCCGCGATTTCATCTCCGATCGCGGCGACCAGTACCAATTCGCTGTCCCACGACAATTGGCGGGCAAAGGCTTCCATGGTCTGCTCATAGCACTCTTCCGACAAGACGGTTTCCAGCAGCTCGGTAACAGGTTGATAATCGGCTAATTGGAAGGATCGAACGTCCATAACTTTAAGCTCCTCTTCAAACGCAGTATGGAATGATAGACTAACGGTTTCTTTAGGTAAAATTAATAATACGACAAATTCATGCGAATTCCTTCTAAAACCTTTAAAAATCCTTAAAAAAGTTGCAAATTCACCCGATTCCTGTTGAAAGCGCTTAAATTTAAGCGCTTTCAACAATCTTCGCCGATATAATCTTCCATACTAGGGATAAAGCACCGCGTAGCCGTGCTTTATCCCCGCATATACGCCGTCAGCGCTGCCCGCCAGTGCCGTAGATCCTTGAGCCCCTTCCGCTGGATTTCGCCATGCTGCAGCACCGAATACGCCGGGCGAGGCGCAGGACGCGGGAAATCCGCCGTCGTGCAGGGAACCAGCTTCACGTTCTTCGCGCCGATCTCCTCCAGGATCGCCTGCGCGAATTGGTACCAGGAGCATACTCCGCTGCCGGACGCATGATAAATGCCGTATTCCTCCGTCCGCGCGAGCTGAACGAGGAATTCCGCCAAGTCCAGCGTATAGGTCGGCGAACCGATTTGATCCTTGACGACCTGGATTTCATCCCTCGTCTTCGCGAGCTCGGAGATGGTTTGGACGAAATTGCGCCCGTACCGGCCGTATACCCAGGACGTGCGCACGATGAATACTTTGCCGCCTACCTTCAGCGCCTCCTGCTCTCCGGCGAGCTTGGTACGGCCGTAAACCGTGCGCGGATTCGTCTCGTCGCTTTCCTTATACGGCTGGGACGCCGTCCCTTCGAATACGTAATCGGTGCTGACGCAAATCAGCTTCGCGCCGAATTCGCGGGCTGCAAGCGCAATATTGCGCGTTCCCTCCGCATTGATGCGGTGCGCGAGATCCGGCTCCGTCTCCGCCTTGTCGACGGCCGTATACGCCGCGCAGTGAATGACGGCATCCGCCTGATAGCGCTTGACGGCCTCGCGGCAGCTCTGCAGGCTCGTCACGTCCAATCCGCCCCGTCCGAATCCGAGGATGTGGATATTTTTCTCCGCCAGTCCCGGCAGCTGGACCAGCTCCCGGCCGAGCTGACCGTCGGCCCCTGTGACAATAATGCGCATCGGTCTTGTTGTCATGTGTTGTCCAGCTCCTTGTTGTCGGCCGTCTCGCCAGCGTTCAAGCTGCGATAGGCGCCTGTCGCGATTCGCTCCATCCATTCGGGATGACCCGCGTACCATTCGATCGTCGCTCGGATTCCGCGTTCATACGGGAATTGCGGCTGCCAGCCCAGCTCCCTGCGGATTTTGTCCGCGTCGATCGCGTAGCGGCGGTCATGGCCGAGCCGATCCGCTACATGCCGTATGAGCGAAGCCGGCTTGCCGAGCGCCTCTAGAATCGTCGCCACGACCTGCAGATTCGTCCGCTCGTTGCGACCGCCGACGTTGTACGTCTCTCCCGGCACTCCGCCGTGCAGCACGAGATCGATCGCGCTGCAATGATCCTCCACGTAGAGCCAGTCGCGCACGTTCAGCCCGTCGCCGTACACCGGCAGCGGCTTATCCTGCAGCGCCTGCGCGATCATCAGGGGAATCAGCTTCTCCGGAAACTGATAGGGACCGTAATTGTTGGAGCAGCGGGTAATGTTGACGTTCATGCCGTACGTCTCGTGATACGCCCGCACGAGCAGATCCGCCGACGCCTTGCTCGCCGAGTACGGGCTGTTTGGCGACAGCGGCGTCGTTTCGCTGAAGAGGCCCGTATCGCCAAGCGTGCCGTACACCTCGTCAGTCGAGATCTGAACGAATTTATCGACCCGGTACGCTCTTGCCAGTTCGAGCAGCGTATGCGTACCGACGATATTCGTCGTCACGAAGATGTCCGGCTGCGCGATGCTTCGGTCCACATGGGATTCCGCGGCAAAGTTGATCACGGCGTCCACGCCCGCTTCAAATAGCGGCTCCATCGCGGACCGGTCCCGAATATCGCCCTTAACGAACCGATAGCCGCCGCCCTCCGAAGTCGATTCAATTCCTTCCAAATTGGTTAAATTACCTGCGTACGTTAACGCATCCACGTTCAGGAGCGTATAGGCAGGATGCTTCTTTCGCATGTAATGTACGAAGTTGCTTCCAATGAAGCCCGCTCCGCCCGTAATCAACAATTTCACGCTGTCTTCACCTCAATAAGTAAAATGGATCTCCGCGTCGCGGAGCAGCGGATGCTTCGCATCCTTCGCCGATAAAACAGCCGGTTCCAGCGGCCACGTGATGCCGATCTCCGGATCGTTCCACGCAATGCCGCGATCATCTTGCTGCGAATAAGCGGCGTCGACTTTATAGCACACTTCCGTATTGGCCTCCAAGGTGATGAAGCCGTGCGCGAATCCGCGCGGGACGAGCAGCTGCTTCTTATTGCCCGCCGAGAGCTCGAAGCCTTCCCACCGGCCGAATGTCGGCGATCCGCGGCGAATATCGACGGCGACGTCGAAGATGCTTCCCGCCACGACCCTGACCAGCTTCGTCTGCGCGCTCGGTTCCAGCTGGTAGTGCAGCCCCCGCAGCGTGCCGGGCAGCACGGACAAGGAATGGTTATCCTGAATGAACAGGTGCGTTATCCCATGCTCGAGCAGCCGCAGGCAGTTGTAGCTCTCCATGAAAAATCCGCGTTCATCCTGGAAGCAAGCGGGTTCGATCACCTTCACGCCGGGCAATTTCGTATCGGACACAATCACATGACTCACCCATTTCAACGATAGTACTTATGTATATTCCGACGGGAGCCGCTTTGCTTCGAGCTTGGCCTAGTCTATTTTTGCCGTATGGGAAGCCGCGGAATGGTTCATGCTAGATGACAGTCCATGTCCATGCCGACTTTACAAACATTAATGTTGATTTATTGGTCAGGAACAGAGATAATGGACATGATCTCGACTACATATTATTAGGAGGTTTTTGACTAATGGCACACCAACTGCCCGCTTTGCCTTACGCAAACAATGCTCTTGAACCGCATATCGACGAAACGACGATGATGATTCACCACGACCGTCACCATAACGCTTACGTCACGAACCTGAATGCCGCTCTGGAATCCGCTTCCGAGCTGCAAAGCAAATCCGTTCAAGACCTCATTGCCGATCTGAGCAGCGTACCTGAAGCAATCCGTACAGCTGTCCGCAACAACGGCGGCGGCCATGCGAACCACTCCCTGTTCTGGGAAACAATCGGACCGGACGCTGGCGGCGAACCTACTGGCGCTCTTGCAGACGCGATCGCTAGCGAGCTTGGCGGCTTGGAGCAATTCAAAGCCGATTTCGCAAAAGCGGCAACGACTCGCTTCGGCAGCGGCTGGGCGTTCCTTGCGCTGAGCAACGGCAAATTGAAAGTATACAGCCTGCCTAACCAAGACAGCCCGATCATGGAAGGCGACACTCCGCTTCTGGGTCTGGACGTATGGGAGCACGCTTACTACCTGAAATACCAAAACAAACGCCCTGACTACATCGCGGCGTTCTGGAACGTCGTAAACTGGGCAGAAGTCGGCAAACGCTACGACGCTGCTAAATAAGAATCGTTTTGAAGAGGACCTTCGCGCTGCGGCGTGGAGGTCTTTTTTGTTTTGTTTTTAATACTTATGTCTAAATACCTAACATTATTTCGCATAATCCCAATAAATCCGACAAAAGTCTCCATTTTTCCGAATATTCATGTTATAATTCCTTCCATATAACGGATAACTAAAGGTGGGGGATGCCTGATGTTTGATTGGCTCGGATTTCGAAAAGGGCTGCCGCTTTGGTGGTCGCACAAGCTCAATGCCGAGACGGAAGCGGATGTCGCGGATATTTTCGAGGGCATCGCGGATACGCGGATGGATCTGCTTCAAGCATGGACGACGGAATATTGGGATCATCTCGACCGCCTGCTGACGCAAATGTCGAAGGAAAACGTTGCAGGTGTCGTAACGTTGGACAGTTCCATCCTTGCTCCCATGTTCTCTGAGACGCGAACGCGCGCTGCGGATTTCTCCGAAATCTTCCTGTTGGATCGCGAAGGCAGCGTAACTTGCTCGACTGACATGCGCCACGTAGGTGAGAAGTACGGCTCCGGCAGCTTGATCGCAGCTGGACTTACCTATGCTAAAGGCACGGCAGACGCGCGTAAATGCCTGTTCGGACCGTACGCCGACCCCTGGACGCTGAAGCTCGGACCAAGCACCTCTTCCTTTCACGACAAAATGACGCTGCTCTTCATCTCCCCCGTCATACGGGGCGGCGAATGGCAAGGCGCGCTCTGCGGACGGGTGCCGAACGATGTGATCGGCGATCTGATCCAACGGGAATCCGGCCATGTGTATTCCGATTCCGGCGACAACTATTTGTTCATGGCGAAGCCGCGGCTCCATACAGAGATCGCGCCCGGAACCGCCTTGTCGCGCAGCCGGTTCGAGGATCGCACCTTCACGCACGGCGAGAATTTGAAGGACGGCGTCTCCACGGACTGGGGCACGGTATCCGTCAAGGAGCATACGGAGCTTGAGCTCATGTTCACCGATCCCGCGACCGGTGAATTGCATCCCGGCGTCGCGAACACGATTCGCAATGGCAGCAACCTCTTCGTCGGCTTCCCCGGCTATTCCGACTACCGACACATTCCCGTCATCGGCAAAGGCGTCACGTTCCAGCTGCCGCACTGCCCGGACGTGTGGGGCATGATGTGCGAGGGCGACTTGGAGGAAGTGTACCGGATCCGCAGCATCCGGTGGACGCAGTTCCGTCATTCGATTGGCTGGCTGGCCGGCCTGGGGGCGATCGGAACCCTCCTCGCCTACTTCATGTTCACGAACGACATGCCCGTCCTCGGAGCCGTTATCGTCGGCGTCTTCAATCTATTGTTCGGCCTCGCCATGGTCTGGTCGCTGGACCGCGGCGGCAATCGCGAGACCGCGCGCCAGATGCGGCGGCTCAATCGTTTTATCCGCATCAACGCGGAGGGCAAAGGCGATCTGACGCAGCGGCTGGACACGGGATCGTTCGCGAATAACGAGACGCGCGAGCTGGCCAAATGGATCAACAATATGATCGATTCCTTGGAAGGCGTCATGCTTCAGGTAAAACTGGCCTCCGCGGACGTGCTGACCAATCAGCGGGTGCTGCTGGAGACGACCGGCGCCACCGCGGGCACGACGGAACGGGTAAGCGGCAAAATCAACGACATGATCCTCAGCATTCGCAGCCAGCTGAAGGATATCGACATCGCGAAGGACGTCGCCGGCGAGATGCGGGAAACGCTGCGGCTGCTGGAGGACAAGGCCTCCGCGAACATCGGCGTCGCGCAGGGAGAGCTTGTCCGCATCGGGGACAAGATGGAGCAGATCGCGGAGCGCGTATCCGAGACGAACCGTTCCATCGAGGCGTTCATGGTGACGACGGGCGAGATTCGCAGCGTGCTTGGCGTCATCGAGGAAATCTCGTCGCAGACCCATCTGCTGGCGCTGAATGCCTCCATCGAGGCGGCACGGGTCGGCGAGCAGGGCAAAGGCTTCGCCGTCGTCGCCTCCGAGATCAAGAAGCTCGCGGATTCGACCCGCCGCTCGACCGAAGAGGTGCATGGCATCGTCCAGCATATCTACGTGAACGCGCAGCGGGCCACGGCTACGATGGCGGAAGGCACGCGGGTCGTAGCCGAAGGTACGGCGCTCGTCGCGGCGGCATCGGAGATTCTGCGGGGCACGCACGAGGATGACTCGTTGAAATCGCAGATCATCGACGAGGTCGTCGCCATCATGGAGAAGATCGCCCTCGTCAGCAAGCAGAACCGCCGGATCTCCACGGAGGTGGAAGGCAACGTGCAGGAGCTGCTTGGCGACTTCAACCACGTCCGCCACACTTCTAACCATGTCGAGGCGATAACGGCATTCCTGCAGCAGCTCGTCGGACAGTTCAGACTGAGCGAGGCGCGGCGGCGGTAGACGGATATAGAGGCCGTAGCGGCATTTGAATAAGAATAAGGGTAACCGGCCGAGCGCCGGTTACCCTTATTTTTACATATCCGAAATCCATGATCACTGGGGAGACTCCGGGGACTGCGAAGCTTGCTGTGAACTTGTGGATGATGGCGGCGGTGATGGCGGAGGCGCGTGCGACTTCAACGCCTTCAGCAGCTCGCGGTCGAACTTCTCCCGCTCGTCGTAGAACAAGCCATGCCCGCTCTCTTCGAACGGGATCAGAACGGAATTTTTGATCCCCTGCTGCTGCAGCTTGCCCAGTTCGAACGGGACGATCAGGTCAAGCTTGCCGTGCAGTATCGTCGTCGGCACGCGAATAAGCGCCAAGTCGCCGCGCAAATCCTCGTCGCGCAGCGCTTCCATCCCCTGGATTGCGCCATAGGAGGAGGCTTCAAAGCCAAGCCCGTTGAACCAATCACGAAACGGCTCGCTGACGGGCTTATGGAAGAAGCCTGCGCCGAAGTCCGCCGTCGTCTTCGGCCGGTCGGTTCGGAGGGCTCGTATGATCGCATCGTATTCGGCAGCAGGCTTGCCGTATGGGTAACCCGGACGCCTGGTCATCGACGGCGCCGCAGCGGCGGCCAGCACCAGCCCTCGCATCCTGCGCGCGGCATGGCGCGTCATGTACCGGATGCTGACCGCGCCGCCCATCGAAAAGCCGACAAGCGTAGCGTTTTGCAAGCCAAGCGCCTCCACGACGATCCGGATATCGTCGGACATCCGATTGTACGTGTACCCATGGAGCGGCGCATCGGAATTGCCGAAACCGCGCAGATCGATCCGAATGCAGCGATAGCCGCCTTCCACGGGCACGACGCTCGTCTGGTATTCCCACATGCGTCGGTTCACCGGCCAGCCGTGGATGAAGACGACCGGTCTTCCTTGGCCGACGTCCTCGACGAACAGCTTCACGCCTGGTTCCACTTCGATATAAAAACCCACCGTTTCGGCCTCCTTTCGCCCCTACCTATTTGTATACCGCCTCCCGCAGGGATAGTCGTGAAGTTGAGAAATCGAAACACCGGATAGGCTCCTGCCGCATAAGCTGAACCGAGATATTCACCTATCCTTGAAAGCCAATAAAGGAGTTTGATCCATGACTCGTTACACGTATGTTTCCGGCGCGCCCGCTGGTTATTACGAGCGGTATGCGGATTGCGGCTGCAAAGGACCAAGGGGGTTATTCCCCGGCGGTCCGGGCGGCGGTCCAGGCGGCAGCCCCGGCTTCCCCGGCGGTCCAGGCGGCAGCCCCGGCTTCCCTGGCGGTCCGGGTGGAGGCCCTGGCTTCCCTGGCGGTCCAGGGGGCACCCCTGGCTTCCCTGGCGGTCCAGGCGGCAGCCCTGGCTTCCCTGGCGGTCCGGGTGGCCCTGGCTTCCCCGGCGGTCCGGGTGGCCCTGGCTTTCCCGGCGGTCCGGGCGGCCCTGGTGGCCCCGGTAGTCCGGGCGGCCCTGGCTTCCCCGGCGGTCCGGGTGGCCCTGGCTTCCCTGGCGGTCCAGGCGGCCCTGGTGGCCCCGGTAGTCCGGGTGGCCCTGGCTTCCCTGGCGGTCCGGGCGGCCCTGGCTTCCCTGGCGGTCCGGGCGGCCCTGGCTTCCCCGGCGGTCCGGGTGGCCCTGGCTTCCCTGGCGGTCCGGGTGGCCCTGGCTTTCCCGGCGGTCCGGGCGGTCCTGGCGGCCCTGGCTTCCCTGGCGGTCCGGGCGGAGGCTTCCCGCCACCGCCTCCGCCGTTCCCTGGGCCATTCCCTCCGTTCCCGGGTCCGTTCCCGATTCCGATTCCAATCCCGATTCCCGGACCCGGACCGTTCCCTCAGCCTGGCTTCGGATTCGTAAGGGTCGTCATCAACGGCGGCAACTTCTTCCCGTGGATCACGAATGCTTACACGATCCGGCATTTCCCCGGCATGAACGTCGGCCAGGCGCTGGCTTCTACCGGCGTCGTCCGCTTCAGCAATAACGGACGCATCATATCCGTGAACGGCGTCGCGGTCACCGGCAGCGTGGAAGCCATTCTCCGCCTGAACGGACGTCCGATTCCGCAGACGCTGCTGAATCTGCCGGTTCACAACGGCGATTCCGTCGGCCTGGAACTGATCGTTCGCGTGCTGCGCGGCGATGAGCAGCACGCGCTGCCGCTCTCCGGTCAAGTCGAGAACAACTTCGAGCAAATTCTGCGCCTCGAGGAAGAAGAGCAGTAACGCTTGCCCGGCGATTACGCAACAAGGCAAGAACGACACCGGTTCGAAACCAGAACGAAAACACAACGAATACCGGAACGAAAAAATCGCCCGCGGCCACCATGGCTGCGGGCGATCTGTATTTGAGCAAAAATGAGTATACGATAAGACCTATTAACGCTGATTCGGCTTGTTAGCTATGCTTCGACTTATTCATGCCGCATCGGCTTGTTAGCTCTGCTTCGGCTTATTCATCCCGCATTAACTTGTCAGCCCCGCCCCGTTATCAGTGCGCGCTCGCCTCTTCCTTGATCGCTTTCAGACGCTTCATCACGTCGTTCGCGCCGCGGCCGAAATAATCGTGAAGCAGATTGTATTCCGCGTACAGCTTCTCGTAGACCGCAACGTTCGCCGGAATCGGCTTGAACGTCTCCTCGCGAACGCGTCCCATCGCGGCAGCGGCGTCCACGACGCTGTCGTAACCACCTTTGGCGGCTCCGGCTGCCACAGCGCCGAACATGGCCGCGCCAAGCGCCGGCGTTTGCTTGGAAGCAGCGACTTTGATCTCGCGGTTCGTGACGTCCGCGTAGATCTGCATCAGCAGGCGGTTCTTCTGCGGCAAGCCGCCGCAGGCATACAGCTCGTTCACTTCGACGCCGTTGCCGTGGAAGGCATCGACGATTTTGCGCGTGCCGAACGCCGTCGCTTCCAGCAAGGAGCGGTACACTTCCTGCGGCTTCGAGAGCAGCGTCAAGCCGAGAATCATGCCCGTCAAATCGGTATCGACGAGCACGGAACGGTTGCCGTTCCACCAATCGAGCGCCAGCAGGCCGGATTCGCCGACGTTCAGCTCCGAAGCATGCTTTTCCAACCATTCATGCACGTTGATGCCTTCGCTCTGCGCAGCTTCAACCACATAGGCCGGAACCGCCTCATCGACGTACCAGGCGAAAATATCGCCGACCGCCGATTGGCCCGCTTCATAGCCGAAATAGCCCGGAATGATGCCGTCTTCCACGACGCCGCACATGCCTTCGACCTGCTTCTCCTCGGAGCCCAGCAGCATATGGCAAATCGAGGTACCCATCGCCATGACGAGCTTGCCCGGCGTAACGACGCCGACGGCCGGGACGGCCGCGTGCGCATCGACGTTGCCGACGGCGATCGCCGTCCCCGCAACCAGCCCCATGCGGGACGCCATCTCGGTCGTCAGCTCGCCCGCTTTGGTACCCAGCGGCAGCACGCTGCCGCGCAGCTTCGTTTCCGCCAGGTCCTCCAGCTTCGGATCGAGCGCTTTCAGGAATTCGCGGTTCGGATAGCCGTCCTGCTTATGCCATACGGCTTTGTAGCCCGCCGTGCAGCTGTTGCGCACGATGTTGCCCGTCATTTGACCGACGACCCAATCCGTCGCTTCGACGAACTGATCCGCCGTCTCGTAAATGTCCGGCGCCTCGTTCAGGATCTGCCATACCTTCGCCAGCATCCACTCGGAGGAAATTTTGCCGCCGTAGCGGGGAAGGAAGCTTTCGCCGCGCGCTGCCGCCGTTTCGTTGATCCGATTGGCCTCGTCCTGCGCCGCGTGGTGCTTCCACAGCTTCACCCAGCTGTGCGGGTTCTCACGGTAGGCAGGATCGAAGCACAGCGGCTGGCCCGCTTCGTCGATCGGCAGCATCGTGCAAGCCGTGAAATCGATGCCAAGGCCGATGATCTCGACCGGATCTATGCCGGACTCCCGTACGACGGCCGGAACGGACTGCTCCAACACCTCGATATAATCGCGCGGATGCTGCAGCGCCCAATCGTGCTCCAGCTTCAAGCCGCTCTCGGGCAAACGCTCGTCGATGACATTATGTCGGTAAGGCGTCACATGCTCCGCGATTTCCGCGCCGTCGGATAAGCGCACCAGCACCGCCCGTCCGGACTCCGTTCCGTAATCCACGCCAATGGCATATTTATGCGTCATGAATAGGCTCCTCCCAAATTTTGAATTCCCGAACCGGCGCTTGCCGGCCTGTTTCGCTTGCAATCGCTTACTTTTGCCCGTAATAAGCGTTCTTGCCGTGCTTGCGCAAGTAGTGGCGATCGAGCAGATGCTGGTCCATCGGCTGCACGTTCGGATTCAATTGAAACGTGTGGAGCGCCATCTTGGCCACTTCTTCCACGACGACGGCATTATGGACCGCATTATGCGCATCCTTGCCCCAGCAGAACGGCGCATGACTGTAGACGAGCGCGGCAGGCACTTGATTCGGATCAATGCCTCGCTCGCGGAACGTCTCGATGAGCACATTCCCGGTCTCGAGCTCGTAAGCCCCCGTAATCTCGCTCTCCGTCATCGGACGCGTGCATGGAATTTCGCCGTAAAAATAATCCCCGTGCGTCGTGCCCAGCGCCGGAATGGCCCGACCGGCCTGCGCCCAGCTCGTCGCCCATGGCGAATGCGTGTGGACGATCCCGCCGATGCCTTCGAACGCCCGGTACAGCGCGACATGCGTCGGCGTATCGGAAGACGGACGCAGGCTGCCCTCCACGACATTCCCATCCAAGTCGACGATGACGATCTGATCCGCCTGCAGCTCCTCGTACGGCACGCCGCTCGGCTTGATCGCGACAAGCCCGCTTTCGCGGTCGATGCCGCTTACGTTTCCCCACGTAAACGTGACAAGGCCGTGCTTGGGCAAGTCCATATTGGCTTCCCAGACGGCTTGCTTCAATTGTTCCAGCATGAGCATTCTCCTCTCCGCTATCCATGAGGCCCGGCGCTGCCGGGAACGATTCCTTCCCTCGTCAGCCCTCGCCGTAACCCCGTCGCAACCTCATATTCGTCTATATTATAACTTGTACGTACAAGTGTGTCACGCCTTAATTTGCCGCCCTATCCGACACTGGACCTGTCGACTGGCGAACGATGATCTTCGGATCGTACACGAGATCCCCTGCCGTCTCGCGGGCGCCACGCTCGTTCATCAGCTTCATGAGCAGCGCCACGGCATCCTCGCCCATCCTTGTCTTGGGATGCTCCAAGGTCGTCAGCTTCACTTCCGTCGCCGTCGCCAAATTCGCATCGTCGAAGCCGACCATCGACAGGTCGGCCGGCACCGTCATGCCATTCAGCCGAACGACGTCCAGCAGACGTACGGCCAGCTCGTCGTTATAGCAAACGATCGCGGTCGGCCGCTCCGCCGGATCCCGTCGCAGCAGCTCCGCAAGCGCATCCGCCGGCTTCGTCCGCTTCTCCTCCGTCGCGTAGCGGACGAGAAAGTCCGGCTGCAGCGTCAGCTTCCGCTCCCGCAGGCAGCGCATGAAGCCCCGCATCCGGTCGACGCCTTGGAAATCATCCGTCTTGAAGAAGCCGGCGATCCGCCGGTGGCCCAGCTTCACGAGATGCTCCGCCGCGCGGTAACCGCCCAGTTCATCGTCCACCCGCACGCATGGCGCATCCAGATCGCTATAGCGGCCATTGAGCATCACGAACGGGATTTTCCTCGCTTCCAGCGCCAGAAAATAATCCAGGTTCGGATTGCCCTCCGCGCTCTTCGTCGGCTCGATGATCAGCCCCCCGAGCTGCTGCTGCAGCAGCATGGAGGCCAAACTTTCCCGCTCCCGCTCCTTCTCGTTATCCGTGCTTGCCAGGAGCATCCGAGCCCCGTGAAGCCGCAGCGCTGATTCCACGCCGCGCAGGATTTTGGGGAATATATAATCCGAGATGTGCGTCGTCATCACGCCGACCGTCAGCTTCTGCTGCGTCTCCGTCATGCTTTGGCTTCGCTCCGCCTCGGCGACGAACGTTCCTTTGCCCTGGGAACGATACAGCCAGCCTTCCGACTCCAATTCCCCGAGCGCCTGGCGGACGGTTTGGCGGCTGAAGCCGAATCGGCCGGCGATCTCGTTCTCCGACGGAAGCTTGTCATGGGGCTTAAACTCCGCTTTGGCGATCCAGGACATGATTTCTTCTTTCAATTGCTGATATTTGGGCGTTGGCTGTTCCTTCACTCGGCACCTCGTTCTCTCTTGCTTTCCGTTAACTTGTATGGAAATAGTATAGCATACGCTCAACTTGTACGTACATACAGGCAACATGCTTGCACAGCCTGCAGCACCGAAGGAAGTTTGCCTCCGTCGAAGATCAGGAGCTAGCAGCAACCTTTGCGTTCCGAACGCGTCTATATAGTAAAAATATGGAATAAATGAATCCGCAGTTGCTTGCGCATCGAAACAGTTCCATTCGTTAAAGGAGGAAGTACGCCGATGAATCTCAAACCTGCCATCTTCATCCTCATTGCTTGGAGTATGTTATCCGGGTGCTCGCTGCGCGAGAAGTCGTACAGCCTGCAGGATGTGAAAAGCGCCATGGCCGCTCAGCATTTACGGCTCGGGCAATACGGTATCGCGGGCGACTTGCGGATGCTGCAAAACGTCGTTCCCGATGTGGAGGACATCGACAAGGACACGAACACGGACACGGACAAGGACACGGACAAGGAAACATCCGTCAACCAAACCGCTTCTGAGATGGTCTATATTTATATTTTCGGTACAAAAAAAGCCCGGCAGGCGGGCGCGACGGAATTCGCGAAGCAGATGGAAAACGCCGTTTTCACGACCTATCCTTCTCTATACCAGAAAGGGAACATGCTCGCGATCTATTGGTCCACGTCCAAGGCACAACCGAAATTGGATGCATCTATAAAAGCAGCGGTTGAGCAGCTGTGATCGACTGGACCCCGCCTTCATTTCCCGCAAAAAAGCGACAGTCCCGGAAGATCGTCCAGGGCTGCCGCTTTATTCATTTCAAGCTTTTTGGCGCACGCATGAGCGGCTAGCTAACCTCCACCACGAAAGGAACGGTGACGACGCGGCCGTTCCGCTGAAACTGGCCCCATATTTTGTACAGGCCCTTCTCCGGAAACGTCGCGTGGAACCTTGCCGTCGGGCCGCTTGCTTGATCCATGGCATGCACGTGCAGATACTGCTTGGCTTCGGCATCCATAATGACGACATGCCCCGCCGCGCCTAGATACGGCTGCAGATCGCGGACCGGCGCTCCGCCGGCTGCGCCTTCGGCGAATGTAAACGTAAGCTCCGTCGCTTCGCCAGCCTTTGGCGCTTGCCCGAACGATAATGCAACCGACATGCCGCCGGCGCCGTGCTCCAGCTTCTTATCTTCTGTCAGCGCCGGCTCCGATTGCCTCGTTCCCGCACCGCCTGCCTGCACCCAGGCACTCTGCCATTGCTGCCCGCCGCTCTGCGGCTTGAAATCCGCGATGAGCTTGTACCGGCCGGGCGACGGAAACGTCACCGGGACCTCGAACACGCCGGGTTGGTCCGTCTCCGCCGGATGCAGATGCATGAACGTCGCGAGTCCTTGACTGACGAGAATGAGATGCAGCAGCTTCTCGTGGTTGACCTGCAGCCCCGCTTCGGGCTCGCCTGCTCCGTTCGTTACCGCTATGCGCAGTTTTCCGGTCTCCCCGGCTTCCGGCACGCCGCCTGGCCATGTCCATTCCACATGGTCCGCCGTTTCCGTTCCCGCTGCTTGGCTCCTACCATCCGCATCGCCTTGCCGACTTCCATGCTCCGCGCTCGCCGCGGTACCGTTCTGTCCGTCTTCCATATCCATATCCATATCTATATCCATAACGCTGTCCAAATCGATATCGCCGTCCATGGCATCATGATGCGCATGCTCCCCGGGCTTGTCCGACTCCACGGTACTTGCCGGCAAATCGATGTCCGCGTAGCGGCTCATCCAATACCCCGTCGCGGCCCCTAATACGATCAGCACCGCTGCCGTAAGGAAGAAGCGGCGGTATTGCTGCTTTCGTTTCTTGTTCAACCGTACATCCTCGCCTTCTGCCGACGAGGACGCGGTGATTCATGCAGCCCTCGCCTCGCTAATCCTGTTTTAAGCGCTCGATCATATATTGTCGCACGTCGTCAGCCAAGTCTTCGCGGCGAAGCGCAAGATCGATCGTCGCCTGGACGAAACCGAGCTTGTCCCCGACATCGTAACGCTGGCCTTCGAACCGGAACGCGGTCATCGGGTTCGTCTGGTGAAGCCGCTGCAGACTGTCCGTCAGTTGAATCTCTCCGCCTTTGCCGGGAACGGCATGCTCAAGCAGGTCGAAAATGCCGGGCTCCAACACGTAACGGCCGACAATGGCCAGATTGGAAGGCGCTTCGCCGGGCGACGGCTTCTCCACGAAACCGCGCACGCTGCCTCCGCCGCTTTCACGCAAATCGACGATGCCGTATTTATGCGTCTGATCCCACGGCACCTCCATAACGGCCACCACCGATGATTGCCGCTCCCGGTAGAGCTCGATCATCTGCGCGGTCGCAGGCTTCCCGCCTTGCAAAATATCGTCGCCGAGCAGCACGGCGAACGGCTCGTCGCCCACGAATCGGCGAGCGCACAGCACCGCATGGCCAAGACCAAGCGGCGCGCCCTGCCGGGTATAGACGATCTCCGCCAAATGCGAGATGCTTCTGACCAGCTCCAGCATCTCCGCTTTGCCATGCGCCTCCAGCTCCGCTTCCAATTCGTACGACTTGTCAAAATGGTCCTCGATCGCCCGCTTGTTGCGGCCCGTCACGATCATGATGCTCTCTATCCCGGAAGCGACCGCTTCTTCGACGATATACTGAATCGCCGGCTTGTCGATGATCGGCAGCATTTCCTTGGGCTGTGCTTTCGTAGCCGGCAGGAAACGCGTACCGAGACCGCCTGCCGGTATGATGGCCTTGCGAACCCGCTTCTGTGTTCGATCCATAATGTGCCCTCTCTCTTCTGTTTTGGCCAGTTTGCCTCGTTTTATACGGCAGCGGTTGCTTTGCACGCCTGCCGTGCTTCCGTCATGCGTTAATAGCTCAGTCCGATCGACTGACGGCTGTATAGCGGATTCTTCAGCGTCCGCAGCAGAAAATGAGCCGTATCCGCCCGCGAGATTCGCGACTTGCCGCTTGGAACGCCCTGCCGCGCTTCCAAATAATCGCCTCTCAGCCGCCACCCCGAGAATCGGATCGGACGGGCGATCGTCCAATCCAGCCCGCTCGCTGCCAGCGCGTCCGCCGCGCGGCGATGGTCCGCGAGCGCGCGGAGCCGCAGCAGCCGGGCGGCGATTCCGGAGAGGCCGGATATTTCGCCATGGATGCCGGCGCAAGCCAAGTAACTGATTCGGGCCACGCCATGTCGCTGCATGCCTGCGATGATGCTACCCGCCGAATCCGAGAGCTGTCTTCCTCGTTTCCAGCGCCTGGTGCCGAGACATGAAATAACGGCATCCTGGCCGGCAATGGCAGCGGCAGCAGCAGCCACGTCGCTTGCGTCTCCCCGGACGAGACGCAGGCCGGCATGAGATAAATCCCAACGATGCGAAGCGCGCAGGAACGCCGTCACGAGATGTCCCTGCTCCAAAGCCTGCTGCACGACCAGACGTCCTGTTCTGCCTCCCGCACCGAACACAACGATCCTCATTCCTGCACGCCTCCATCCTATTGAAGCTACCGTAACATGCTTGAAGAATTCAAGCAATGACACTTGACATTCGGCCTTATTTATAATAATTTTAATTTAGTAGTTATTATTAATTAGTTTCAAGTCCAATCGTCTTGTTTAATGAGAGGAAGGGAAGCCGCCTATGGGAATGATAGTTAACGTAGGTTGGGGTTCTGCAGGCTAGCGGCAGTCATTTTAAGGCTTGTGCCGGGTACAGTCGCCAGCTTGCCGGACGTCCAATCTGGCTGCCGGAAGCGCAAGCTGCAGATGCCGTGATTATTTCGGCGGGCGCTTCGGCAAAATAGATGGGTATCCCTGGCGAACGGGCCAATATCAGCCGAACGCCGGCGTGCTCGCCCGAGCGCGAGCAGACATTGAACGTGCAAGTAATCTATCTTATTAAAAGGGAGCTGTCGATCATGCCGACCAAAAAACTGCAATCCGTTCTGAACAAACAAATCTCGACCTGGAGCGTACTCTACATCAAGCTGCACAACTATCACTGGTATGTAAAAGGCAGCCAGTTCTTCACGCTGCACGTGAAATTCCAAGAGCTCTACGAAGAGGCGACGCTGCACGTCGACGACATCGCCGAGCGCTTGCTGACAATCGGCGGCGCGCCTTACGCGACGATGGCCGAACACTTGGAATATTCCAGCGTCAAAGAAGCGACGGGCAAAGAATCCGCGGGCGAAATGGTGGAAACCTTGATCGCGGACTTCACGAACGTTGCCGCCGAGCTGAAGGAAGGCATGGAAGCCGCGGAAGCAGCCGGAGACGAAACGACAGGCGATCTGCTGCTGGCTATTCATAAATCCATCGAGAAACACACGTGGATGCTCAAAGCGTTCAACGGTCAATAATCAACCTTTAACTACCCCACCAAGAGCAGGGGCAGCCGCGGACGAGTTCGTCCCGGACTGCCCCTGTTTGTCGTGCTTATACGTACGATCAGGAATTCACGAGCCGGTCGCCTTCAAACTGGGGCAGCCAGCCGCGATTAGCTTCGAACAGCTCGTCGACCATGCTTTGAATTTCCTGCAGGCTGAGCACGGCGGAGGTGAGCGGGTCGAACGCGACGGCCTGGAAAATTTTCCGTTTATTGCCCGTCAGCGCCCCCTCGACCGCCAATTCCTCGCATCTCGCGCTCGTATTGACCAGTATCGCCAAATGGTCAGGCAGCTTGCCGACGTGGATCGGCGACAGCCCGTTTCTCGAAGCGAGTACCGGCACCTCGACGCAGGCGCCTTCCGGCAAGTTATCGATCAAGCCGAAATTGCGGACGTTGCCGTTGAATTTGAAGAGCGTGCCGTCGCCGAACGCCGCGTTGAAGATGTACGAAGCGTATTCTTCCCCGCGCGCCAAGTCGACCGGGCCGTCGCGCCATTCTTCCATCTGTTTCTGCCAATTATTCTTCATGCGTTCCCCGTATTTGACGATGGCACCGTACTCGCCCGGATTCCAGCCCGTTCCGTGCGTGCAGTATCGCTCGATCAAGTCGGGCCGTTTGCGGAACCAGGCGTTGTACTCCGAATTATGACCGCTCGACTCCGTCACGTAGTAGTCCAGGTGCAGGAACATTTCGTTTCGCACGATTTCCTCGTTATATACGTCCGGATTATTCTTGACGGCATCCCTAATCATCGGGTAGGCATCTTCGCCGTTCCGTTTGAATTCAAGGTAGAACGCCTGATGGTTGATACCCGCGCACGTATAGGTGATTTCGTCCATCGGCGCGCCGATCCAGCCGGCGAGCATCGACGCCGTTCCCTGCACGCTATGGCAAAGTCCGGTCACCTGCACGTTCGTTTCGCTCTGCAGCGCCCTGCAGAGCATCGCCATCGGATTCGAATAGTTCAGAAAGATCGCGTCCGGACAGATCCTTTCCACGTCGCGGCAAATCTCCAGCATCGCTGGAAGCGTTCTCAAAAAACGAAAAATGCCGGCCGGGCCCCGCGTATCGCCGATGTTGATATCGACGCCGTATTTCTTCGGAATCTCCACGTCATGCCGGTACACGTCCAAATCGCCGACCATGATCGTGCACAACACGCCGTTCGCCCCGCGGAGCGCTTCCTCGCGGTTCGTCGTCGCTTCCAGCTTCACGCCGCGGTATTCGCCTGCTTCGATAATTTTCTCCACCGCCGCTTTGGCATACGCCAAGCGGCCTGGGTCGATATCCATCAGCGCGATCGTGCTGTCCTGGAAGGCGGGGAAGGTCAGCAGGTCGCGCACCAAATTTTTGGTGAAGACCAGGCTGCCCGCCCCGATAAATGCGATTTTTGCGGTCATTCATTCTCCTCCTTCGAGTGATTGGCTTACGAGTCTTCGATTACTTGCCGCTAGTTGTCCTACGAATAGCCATATTAGGAAGAGACCGGTTTTATGCCAGCCTCTTGACCTCGTTGTTGACGGACCGGCATGAACGAGAAGACGAGTGAAGCAAGCTTGGGCGTCCTCACCGCTGCACTCACCCATACGCCTATCCCATTCACCGCCGTTTAACCGTACGAGAAGCGCTGCCGGTATTTACGCGGGGAGATCCCTTCCGCCTTCGTGAAGCAGGAAGTGAAGTAGGCCGCCTGGTTGAAGCCCACTTCTTCGGCGATCCGGGCGATCGTATGATCCGTCTGAAGCAGCTGCAGCTTCGCCTGCTCGATCCGATGATGCATCAAATATTCCATCGGCGCGCAGCCATAATACCGCTGCATGCAGCGGGCGATATAGACGGGGTGAAAATTCAACCGTTCGCCCAGTTCATGCGCGGTGATCGACTCCCGGTAATGCTTCCGCATGTAGGCTGCCGCCTGGTCCGCGCAAGCCGCCGCCGGCGCCGATTCTTCCTTTGCCATCGAGGCCGACAGCTGCCGCAGCACCTCCTGGAAGAGCGCCTGCTGATTCCATTTGGCGCTGCCGGAATAGAAGCTGTGGTTCAGCTGAATGAGCTGGTCGATCAGCTCGTCGACCTTGCCCGGGTGAAGCAGCCGGACGAATTGGGGGACCTGAATTTGAAACGTGTGCGTCGCATACGACCACAACGCCTCCATGCGCTTCTCGTCGTACGGCTCCGGCCCGGAGCGGGGCAGCTCGTCATCCGTCATGGTCCAGCTTCCCGTCGTCTGAAAGTGCAGCCAATAATAGGATGTGTGGACGTCGCAGCCTTTGGTCCCGAAATGATAGCTGTCCGGCCGGAGAATAAGCGCGCAGCCCTCGCCGACTTCGTAGGTTTGATCTTCCTCGCCCATATAGAGACAGCCCTCCCGAACGATCAGAAGGTCGAACACCCCCACGTTCCGCCGGCTGACATGCCGTCCTCCCGGTCCGTACGACGACAGCCCGCAAAGCATGTAGTGCGGAAGCGGGGGGACCGTAAATTGAAGTCTGTTCATTGAAAGACCATCCTTTGCCGCGACTCCCGTTCCGACTGGATACGGAGGTTTCAAATTTGAAAGTTTCGGTTGATACCCTCATACATTGCGCCCAGTATACCATCTATAATTTGAAAGTGAAACGAGCGCGCATACCGCGCTCCGCGCGAGCATCCGAAGCTTCTCGCGCGATCAAGCACCTGGGAGGCATACAATCGAGATGGGCGCATCCGCGAACAATAGAACCGCATTTCAATCGTACTCATTATGGTCATTGTCATGGCCAATCTTCATTGAACTCTTTCTCGCCACGCTTCTCGGCACCGTGGATACGCTGATGGTAAGCCGCGTATCCGACGATGCCGTCGCGGTCGTGGGCCTGTCCAATCAGCTCTTCAATGGCGTGAACACGCTGTTCGTGACGATTACGGGCGGCGCCGGCATTCTCGTCGCGCAGAAGCTGGGCTCGCGCAAGCCGGAGGAAGCCCGCACGATCAGCATCATCGCGGCGAAATTCGCCGTCTGCATCGGGCTTGCGATCAGCACCGTTCTCTTCCTGTTTCCGGACCAGATCGCAAGAATCATCCAAATGCCGGAGGAGCTGCTTCCGCTCGGCCGATCGTATATGTCCATCGCAGGCTGCGGGATTGCGCCGTTTGCCTTGGCGGCCGCGTTCAGCACGGTCATTCGCAATACGGGCAACACGCGCGGGCCGATGCTGACGGCGGTCGGCATCAATATTTTGCATGTGCTGCTCAACTATGCGTTTATATTCGGAGCCTTCGGCTTTCCGCAATTGGGCTTGAAGGGCGTCGCGATCTCGACGTTCTCCTGCCGGGTCATCATGATGCTCGTTCTCGCCTACATGTTCATCCATGCGTTCGAACGCAGAATCGGCTTCGCGGATCTCAAGCTGCGCAGCCGCAGACTCTTCAAGGAAGTGCTTCGCATCGGCTGGCCGCTCGGCGTCAGCTCATCCTGCTGGATGCTTTCGCAAATGGTCATCTTCATGTTCCTGGCCATTCTTGGCGCGAAGGAGCTCGCGGCCCGGACGTACATGAACACGCTGGAATCGTTCTGCTTCATGCTCGGCTACGCCATTGCCATGGGCGTTCAGATCCAGATCGCCCATCTCTTCGGCGCGAAGAGGTGGAAGGAAGCCTATGCCAGCGCCTATAAAGCACTCTTCATCGGGCTCGCCATCGTGACCGTCAACGCGGGACTGCTCGTCCTGCTGGGCCGAACGTTCCTCGGCTTCTTCACCAAGGACGCCGAAATCATCCACATGGGCATCGCGCTGCTCGCCCTGAACATGCTCCTGCAGCCCGGCAAAATGCTGAATATGGCGTTCAATTCCGGCCTCAACGCGGTCGGCGACACGCGCTATCCGATGATCATCGCCATCTTCTCCATGTGGGGCGTGGCAGCCGGCATGTCGTATTGGTTCGGGCTGCATCTCGGATGGGGACTCGTAGCGATCTACTGCTGCATGATCTCCGACGAATACGTGCGCGGCATCCTCGTCTTCATCCGCTGGCGGAAGCGCATGTTCTTGAACCGCGCCGCGGAGCGCGATGAGCTGGGGAAGCTCCAGCAGCAAGGAGTGCCGGCATCGCTGTCCGGCAGTAATAGCGTTGCAGTCACGACAGGCGTGAACGTTCAACAGGAGCCCGCGCGTCCATCTGCTGCCATCTCTTCGAAAGGTCATCAGCCCGTGGAAGCTTGACGTTCTCGATTTGACTGCTTACATCAGATGTTCACTATCGTATTCTTGGCATCGTTCGGCTTTTCCTGCATGGGGTTCGTGGCGGGAAATAAGCCGATCGGACAATCCAACATCGAATCGCCGAATCTTTGAATCGTCGAAAAAAGAGTGCCGGAGCAGCCCACTGGGCTTTCCGGCACTCTTCGTTTGTTCACCGACACGGGGTTTACTTCCGCTTACTTTTATTTCTTCTTGTTCGCCGCGATCTGTTCCGCCAGCTCGTTCAAATACGCCCAGCGGTCCATCAGTTCCTCCAGCTTCGACTCCAGCTGAGCCTGCTCCGTGAGCAGTTCTTGCAGCAAGCCGGAGTCGCTGGAGGAAGCCTCCATCCGCTCCTGCACCTTCTGGAGCGCCGTTTCCGCTCGTTCGATATCGGCGTCGATCGTATCGAATTCCTTCTGCTCGTTGTAGGTCATCTTCGTCGGCTTGGCCGGCTCCTGCGCGGCTTCGGTCTTCGCCAGGGGCGCAGGCTGAGCCGTCTTGCGCCCTTCGGATGCGCCCGCGGAGGCACGAATTCCGTGCTCGGCCGCGTATACCTGATAATCCGTGAAATTGCCGACATGCTGCTCGATGACGCCGTTGCCTTCGAAGGCGAAGATACGCTCCGCCGTCCTGTCCAGGAAATACCGGTCATGGGATACCGTGAAGACGACGCCCGGAAAATCGTCCAAATAATCTTCCAGCACCGTCAGCGTCAGGATATCGAGATCATTCGTCGGCTCGTCCAGCAGCAGCACGTTGGGAGCTTCCATCAGGACACGCAGCAGCTGCAGACGGCGCTTCTCGCCGCCGGATAGCTTCGCGATCGGCGTCCATTGCTGCGCTGGCGGGAACAGGAACCGCTCCAGCATCTGTCCCGCGGTGATCGTCGAACCGTCGCCTGTCGTCACCTGCTCCGCGATCTCGCGGATATAATCGATGGCCCGAAGCGTCTCGTCCATCTCCTCGCGCTCCTGAGAGAACACGCCAAGCTTGACCGTCGGTCCAAGATCGACGGTGCCCGCGTCGGGCGCAAGCTTGCCGGCAATCAGCTTCAGCAGCGTCGACTTGCCGAGGCCGTTGCGCCCGACGATGCCGACGCGGTCCTCCGGCACCGCGATATAACTGAAGTTCGCGATCACGTCGCGGCCTTCGAACGACTTGCGCAGCCCCTCGATCTCGAGGATCTTCTTCCCGAGCCGCGACGAGGCGACGGACATCTCCAGCTTCCCGGCTGCCCGGTCCGGTCCTTGCGCGCTGAGCGACTCGAACCGCTGGATACGCGCCTGCTGCTTCGTCGAGCGTGCCTGCGCGCCGCGGCGCATCCAGGCGAGCTCGTTGCGAAGCAGGTTTTGACGCTTGGACTCCGAAGCCGCCTCCCGCTCCTCGCGCTCCAGCTTCAGCTCCAGGAAGCGGCTGTAGTTCGCGGAGTAGAAGTACGCCCGCCCCTTGTCGAGCTCCAGCGTCCGGTTGGTGACCCGATCCAGGAAGTACCGGTCATGCGTAATCATGAGCAGTGCGCCCTTGCGCTTCTGCAGCATGCCTTCGAGCCAAGCGACGGACTCGTTGTCGATATGGTTCGTCGGTTCGTCCAGCAGCAGCACGTCGGCCGGCTGGATCAGCGCAGCCGCCATCGCCACGCGCTTGCGCTGCCCGCCGGACAAGACGCCGAGCTTCGCATCGAAATTCAGAATGCCGAGCTTCGTCAGCGCGATCTTGGCATCGCTCTCGATGCTCCAAGCGTCCAGCTCATCCATCCGCTGGTTGGTGCGGACGAGGCGCTCCTGCAGCGCCGCGTCGCCCGGGTTCAGCTCCAACTGCCGCAGTGCGTCCGTGTACGCGCGCACCGCCTGCATTTGGGCGGAGTCGCCGCCGAGCACATGCTCCATCACCGTCTCCTCGGGATCAAACTGCGGATCCTGCGACAGCATCCGTACCGTCGTGCCCCCCGCGACGAGAATAGAGCCCGAATCCGGTTGCTCTATACCAGCCACGACTTGCATGAACGTCGACTTCCCGGTGCCGTTGACGCCGATGATGCCGATTTTGTCGCCGGTCTCCACGCCGAACGACACATCCTGAAACAATACTTTTTCCCCGTAACTCTTGGCAATATGATCAACCGTCAATACGTGCATAATAGCTCCCGCCTAACGTTAGTAAATCGCAAAACGCATCATGCCGCCGCGCTTTGTCCCTATTCAAGCGCCGATTAAGCTTCACTTGCTTACCTTCATCCTGCACGCTGAATTTCTCCGGAATGAAACGAAAGACGCCGCCACAAGGACGACGTCAACCGTTTCACCTTATCTATTCACTTTAAACGAAGGCTACGCTCCGATCAAATCTTTCTTTGCGACTTCGCCTTCGCCCATCGCTTGCTCGGCTCGGATCGCGAGTGCCGCCATCGTGCGTACAGCTTCGAGCGGATACTTGCCGGCAGCCGTCTCGCCGGAAAGCATGACGGCGTCGGAGCCGTCCCATACCGCATTCGCGACGTCGCACGCTTCGGCGCGAGTCGGACGCGGATTGCTTTGCATGGATTCGAGCATTTGCGTCGCCGTGACGACGAATTTGCCCGCACGGTTGCATGCGCTGATCATTTGCTTCTGCGCCAGCGGCACGTCCTCGATCGGAATCTCGACGCCGAGGTCGCCGCGGGCAACCATGATGCCGTCCGATGCTTCCACGATCGCTTGCAGCTCGTCCAGGCCTTCTTGGTTCTCGATCTTCGACATCACTTCGATATGGCCGGCGCCCTTTTCGGCCAGCATCGCTTTCACTTCAAGCACGTCCTCGGCCCGGCGAACGAACGACATCGCGATAATCTCGACGTTGTTCTCGATGCCGAATGCGATGTGCAGCTTATCCTTCTCCGTCACGCCCGGAAGGCTCGTGCGGATACCCGGCAGGTTCACGCCTTTGCGGGATTTGATGATGCCGCCGTTTTGGATGACGCATACGACGTCGGGTCCCTCGATACGGACGACTTGCAGTTCGATCAGGCCGTCATCGATCATGATGCGCGAGCCGATGGCGACGTCGCTGGCGAGATCGTACGAGACCGAAATGCGTTTCTCCGTACCCTTGATCTGCTCTGTCGTCAGCGTCAGGAACTCGCCGGCCTTCAGCAGGTAAGAAGGCTCCTCGAGCAGTCCCGTGCGGATTTCCGGTCCTTTGATATCCAGCATGATGGAAACGGGCAGGTTCAGCTTCTTCGCCGCCGCGCGAACAAGCTCGATGCGTTCCTTATGGTCTTGAAGCTCTCCGTGCGCCAAGTTCAGTCTTGCTATATTCATGCCGGCAAGCAGCATATTTTCCAACATGTCGGGCGACATGCAAGCAGGTCCCATCGTACAAACGATCGCTGTTTTTTTCATTAAGCTCACTCCTTGGTTCCTATTTTCATCGCTTCTTTCATTGTAAAAGAACAATTGCGCCAGCGCGATGTACTATAGTACAGTGATTGTATCATAGTACGATGAACGGAAAAGGAGGTCATGCTCCGTGTTCGACATTTTCGACATCCGGCAGGAGCGCGGCATTCTGAAGAACGAACAATCGCCGCTCGGGAGCGACAGCTACACGCTCGTCTGGATCCGGTTCGGCCAGACGAGCTTTCGGCTCGCCGGGCAAACGACGCAGCTGCGCAAGAACGATCTGCTGCTCATCCCCGCAGGCGTGCTCGCCGCCGAGCTGCGCGGCTCCGGCAGCATCCGCGAGAGCGTCGTCGTGCGTTTCAGCCCGTCCGATTCCTCGGCGGTAAGGCTGCTGCCGCTGCTCGCCAGACGCACTCCCCTGAGCTGGGTCACGCATATGCCGGAGCTGCTGCTCGAGAAGCTGCTCTACATCGTCGAGCAGTGGACGGCCCGCGACCGCTATTTCTCCGTCATGTGCGGCGCGCTGCTTACCGAGCTGATCGTGACGATCAGCAGGGAGTACGACGAAGGCGAGAAGGCGCCGTCTTCCATTCATCATATTGAAGTCATGAAGCGCTACATCGAGGATCATTACCGCGGCAAAATCACCAAGCAAGAGCTCGGCGGCTGCATCGGCGTCAGCCCCAACTATGCCGCCTCCTTGTTCCGAAGCGTCACCGGCATGACGATCAGCGAATACGTGCACCGGCGGCGGATGAAGACCGCCGTCTACATGCTGCGCCACTCGCAGCTCACCGCGCGAGACATCTCGGAGCATCTCGGCTACAGCGACCCGTCGTATTTCAACCGAACCTTTAAGCGTATCATTGAGCAGCTGCCCTCCGATTTGATCGCTGAACGGTCGGACCGGGAGTGAGCGCCGCTGACTTGTTGGCCATAAGAAAAGCTGGCATAGAAAGGGCGGCGTCCGGACTCGGCACCGCTGCTGGTTGGCCAATTCCGGCCCGGTTGCTGCTAGCGGAGCCTCCAAAGTTGCTGTTTCGCACAATTCCAGCCCGGTGGCGGCTCACCGAGCCTCCAAAGTTGCTGTTTCGCACAATTCCGGACCGTTTGCCGCTCACTGAGCCTCCAAATCTGCAATTTCGCACAAATCGCCCCGTTTGCTGCTCTCAGAACCTCCAAAGCTGCAATTTCGCATATTTTCAGACCGGCTGCCGCTCACAGTGTCTCCAAAGCTGCAATTTCACACAAATTCGCCACGACTGCGGCTCACGGAGCCTCCAAAGCTGCAATTTCACACAATTTCAGCCCGGTTGCGGCTCACCGAGTCTGTAAAGCTGCTGTTTCGCATAAATTCGCCACGGTTGCCGCCCACAGAGCCTGTAAAGCTGCAATTTCGCACAATTTCGCCCCGTTTGCCGCTCACAGAGCCCCCAAAGCTGCAATTTCACACAATTCCAGCCCGTTTGCCGCTCACAGTGTCTCCAAAGTTGCAATTTCGCACAATTCCGCCCCGTTTGCCGCTCACTGAGCCTCCAAAGCTGCAATTTCGCACAAATTCGCCCCGTTTGCCGCTCACAGAGCCCCCAAAGCTGCAATTTCGCACAAATTCGCCCCGTTTGCCGCTCACAGAGCCTCCAAAGCTGCAATTTCGCACAAATCGCCCCGTTTGCCGCTCTCAGAACCTCCAAAGCTGCTGTTTCGCACAATTCCGGCCCGGCTGCGGCTCTCAGAATCTCCAAAACTACTGTTTCGCACAATTCCGGCCTCCTTGTTCTCTGTCAGCCCAGCCCATGCACGCGAAAAAGCCTCCAACCCACGTAGCGGGTATAGAGGCTTTTGGCGCTCTTCAGGGCAGACGTCAACGCGTTCCGTCCTAGCGGAACCGACGTTAGATGGCTGAGCTTAGACGTACTCCGTTCGTGGCGATTCGAACTCGACATCCGCTTCGCCGGACGGCGTCACCGGAATGGCGATCATGCGCACCGATTCCATCATGCGCAGCATGTTCTTCAGCTCGAACGGCGTACGGGCGCCGCGCGTCAGCCAATCGGAGATGTCTTCCTGCTCCAGGATGGCCGGCATATTCGGCTGATACTGGGCGATCAGCCCGTTCGCCTTGGTCATGAGCATCGTGCAGGTGCGCATCTCCTCGCCGGAAGCGGCGCGGAACACGTCGTAGAGACCGGCAACGGCGAACGTCCCGCTGCGCATGGTGATCTTGAACTTCTTGACCTCTTTGCCTTCGGTACGCGAGACATAGAAGCCGTTGCACGGGATGACGCAGCGCTGTTTGTTCGCGATTCGCTCATAGATCGGTTTCTCGAACAGCTTCATGCTGTCCATCTGCACGGAATCTTTGGCCCAATAGGGCACCATTCCCCAGCGGAATTCGTCCAGGACGCGCTCGTCTTTGCGGTGAATGATGGCAGAAACCGATTCTGTCGGTTGAATCTCGTACCGGCCTGACGTATGGAACAGAACGTTATCGAGCTCGAAACGTTCCGTCAGCTCGGATGAAGCGGCCGTGATGGAAATTGCTTGGCACATTGGTAAAAACCTCCTCTTGTTTTGGTTATTATGACCACTTCAGCCGTAATCATGTACCTGCCAGCCGAATTCGTTATAATAACCTACAAAGAGAGGAGATCGGGCCGGTATGAGAGAACCAACGAACGAAGCGATTGATTCGCCGACGCAGTCGAACGCCCCAACGCCTGAGCCTTCATTTCGGGGCGAACGGCTGCTGCCTTACGCCTCGCTCATCGACAATCCGGTGCCGGTCTTCGTCAACCGCGCCCGCGAATCGTTCGAGCTGCGCATGCACGCGCATGATTTCATTGAAATTTGCCTCGTCGCCGAGGGCTCCGGTTACCACTATCTCGATACGGACCAAATGGCCGTCGCGCGCGGCGACCTGTTCTTCATTCCGATCGGCATCTCCCACGTCTTCCGTCCGTCGGCCAAAGGGCAGCCGCTTGCCCTGTACAACTGCATCATTACGGCCGAGCAGCTGGACAAGCTCCTGCAGGCCGTTCAAGCCGAACCCGAGCTCGCCGCCTTCTTCCGGGAACGCCGCACGGGCAAAGCGTGGTTCCGCCTTCACGACCGCGGCGAAGAAGCGCAGCGCCTCTTCCACCGGCTGCACGGCGAATTCTCGTCGCGCCGGCCGGGATTCGTCGCAGCGCTGTGCGCCTTGACGGCGGAGCTGCTCGTCCTGCTCTACCGCCGCTGCGTGGAGGAGCAGGTAGAACAGCCGGTCGAACCTGCTGCCGGCAGCATTGCCGCTTCCTCCATGCAAGAGCTGCTGGCCTATATCGACGCTAATTGCGCAGAAGAACTGCGGGCAGCCGACATGGCGGCGAAGCTCGGCATCGGCGAACGCCAGTTCCAGCGCAGCTTCAGAAGAGCGGCCGGCGTCACCTTCCTGGACTACGTTCAGAGCGCGCGCATCGATCTCAGTTGCCGGCTGCTGCTCGGGACTACGGATCGCATCAGCGATATCGCCGCCCGGTCCGGGTACTTGAACACGAAATTTTTCAACCGCCTGTTCAAGAAGAAGACGGGCGTCACCCCCCGCCAGTACCGGGCCACCGCGACGCTTCCCCGCCGCTCCGCGCCTTAATCCGCTTTAATCCGCTTCGAATGCCGCCGCGCCAGCCTCCGCGCGGCCCTTTCCTATATGTAAATAACCGGAATTTCGTATAAATCGCAAACCTTGGGCAAGGATGGAAGCATACTAACTTCCGAAGACATAGGGCGTGCTTATGGAACAACAAGGGCAGCAATTTACCCATATCCTTCATCAATTCGACGACTGCGCGGATTTCACGCACATGGCTTATCCCGAGCTGAACGTTGATCTGCTCTATTTCGACCATATGATCGACGCCGGCAAACTCTCCCGCGAAGTGCTGACGCCGATCCTGTCCGCCACCGAAAACGAGCTGGAAACTGCGCTTGCGCGGCTGGCCCGTACGGCGAAGAGCGAAGACAAGGAAATCGTCGTCGCGATCTTATCCGGCAGCGTGGCGCTTTTTCACGACGGCCAAGCCTACATCATCGACATGTACAACCCGCAGGGCAGAGCCATCAGCCAATCGGAGACGGAAACGACGATCACGGGTCCGCACGAGGCGTTCTCCGAGCCGGCGAATTCGACGCTTTCGCAAATCCGCCGACGCGTAAGAAGCTCCCATCTCAAGTGCATCCGGCTGCAGGTCGGCGAAGTCTCCAAAACGGACGTTTACGTGCTCTACGTCGCGGACATCGTCAACATGCAATACGTCCAAGAGGTGGTTCGCCGTATTCGGGAAATCGAAATCGACGCCGTTCATGATACGAACATGCTCGTGCAATTGATCGACGATATGCCCGCCTCGATCTTCCCGCAGTTCTTCACGACGGAGCGTCCGGATGCCATCGCCTCCAAGCTCGTCGCGGGGCGGGTGGTCGGCGTGATGGACGGAAGTCCGTCTGCCTTCAGCGCGCCGACCTCGCTGTTCGAGTTCTTCATCTCTTCCGACGATTATTACCAGCGTTGGTCGCTCGGCACCGCGACCAGGATGCTGCGGTTCATCGCATTCATCATTACCGTGCTGTTTACGGGCTTCTATGTTTCCGTCACCACCTTCCACTACGAGATGATTCCGCAGAAACTGCTGCTGACGCTGTCGGAATCGAGAAGCCGGGTCCCGTTCCCGCCTGTTTACGAGGCGCTGCTCATGGAGACGGTCATTGAGCTGCTGCGCGAAGCCGGCGCCCGCCTGCCGACGAAGATCGGCCAGACCATCGGCATCGTCGGCGGTATCGTCATCGGCCAAGCCGCCGTGCAAGCCGGCTTTACGAGCAATATTCTCATCATCGTGGTCGCCTCCTCGGCGATCGCTTCCTTCGTCATGCCAAGCTTCATCATGAGCGCCTCCATCCGCCTGATCCGCTTCGGCCTGATTATTCTGGCGGGCATCTGGGGCAATCTCGGCATCACGATCGGCATCGCGTTCCTCATTATCCATCTCAGCCATGTAACAAGTCTCGGCTCTTCCTATTTGACCCCGGTCGCGCCTCATAAGCCGGGCGATTGGTCGGATGTCTTCATTCGCGCCCCCTTCAGGCTGCTGACGAAACGCCCGTCGCAAGTGAAGAGCCCCAATCCGGTCCGCATGAAACCGAGAGAGTAGGAGGCGAGCAGCATTGCAAGCGGTCAAAGAAAAGCTTTCCTCGTTCCACGTGCTTATTCTTCTATATATGACGCAAACGGGCGTCGTCATTATCTGGCTTGGCCAGATGCTGGCGCAAACGTTCGGGCTGAACGGCTGGCTCGTCCTGCCTGCCTATTGCATCGTCGTGACGGCGAATTTGCTTCTGATCGGCCTTATTTATCGCCTGGGACATGGAAAATCCATCTTCGATCTCATGGAGCAGCGGCTGCCCAAGCTGCTGCTTGCTCCGCTGTACCTGACGCTGACGGCGCTTTGGAGCATGCTGGCCTGCCTGGTCGCCATGGAATACGTATATATCTTTCAGATGATCGCCTTTCCGACAGCGAATCCGGTCTGGTTCAAGCTCGTCATCGACCTGCTCGCCATGCTCCTGTGCATCAAAGGCGTCTATACGATGTCCAAAGCGAGCACGGTATTTTTCTATTTGACCGTGTGGATGTATCCGTTCTCGTGCATGTTCTTTCATGAGTTCAGCTGGAAGCGGATGACGCCCTTCTTCTTTCACGAAGGAGATTTCAATCCGATGGGCATGACGGGCATCTATTCGGCCTTTCTGGGCTACGAGCTTGTCATGCTTCTGTTCGCTTATGTAGACCGCTCTTCAAAGGTGGTGCAAATGGCTCTATGGGCAAATCTCCTCGTATTCGTCAGCTACATCTATATCTGCTTCCTTGTCTTCGGGTTCTTCGGATTCGGCGAGCTGAAGCATATGCAGTTTCCGTTGATCGACATGTTCGCTTACATCAAATTTCCGTTCATCGAACGGATCGAAAACATGCTGTACGGCCTGCTGCTCTTCACGATGCTTTCGACTATGTCGATGTATTTTTGGTCCGCGAGCGAGACAGGCGGGCGGCTGTTTCCGCGGATCAAGCCCGAATACCGGGGATTTGCGCTTGTTGCCGGCACGTTCTTCGTCGGACTGGTACCGGATACGCTAGCGGATGTCAACGCTTGGCTGACTTGGCTCGGCATTGCCGAGATCATCGTTTCATTCGGCTTGCCCTTGTTTCTCGTCATGCTCCTAATGATTCGCAAAGAGAAGGGGGCGGCGGTCAATGCGTAGCCCCTTCTCCCGGTGCATGCGGCTGCCGCTCCTCTTGATCGCTGCCGTGTCGCTCCCGCTGGGCGGCTGCGGCGACCAGCGTATCCTCGAGCAGGTCGGCTTCATCCAAACGACAAGTTACGATCTCCTGCCGAGCGGCGAGTTGAAGGTCGCCGTCGCCATTCCGAGACTGGAGGACGATTCCAACGAAGAGCGTGAAGTGCTCCGCACGACAGCTCCGACGAGCAAGCAGGCGCGCATTCAAATGTCCAGGCAGACCAGCCTGCAGCTGGTGAGCGGCCAGCTGCGCGTCACGCTGCTCGGCAAATCCTTCGTTCAAGCAGGCGTCGGCGACCATTTGGATACCCAGACCCGCGATCCCGCCATTTCGCCGCTCATGAAAATCGCGGTCGTGAACGGCGACGCGGAGAACCTGCTAAACCAGCGGTACAGCGAGCATCCTCGGACGGACTTGTATATCGAGCGGCTGCTCGATAAAGAGTCTGAAACGCATTCCATCCCGAGAGCAACGCTGTATGAATTCGTGCGCGACTATTATGATGACGGCATCGATCCCGTCGCACCGATGATCAGGCGGGCCGGAGAGAATATCGTGATCGACGGCATCGCCCTGTTCAAGGACGACCGTTATGTCGGCCGCATACCGGAGAAAGACGCGATGATCTTCGCCTGTCTGCACGGCGGATTCAAGCAGGGCGAGCTCGGCATCAGCCTGCAGAAGAAGGGAAAAACCGCGGAAGCGGTCACGCTGGCGTCGCTCGTCAGCAGCCGCAGCATCGCGGTCACGGGGGCCGGCGACAAGACGAAAGTCACCGTTCGCGTGCATTTAAATGCCTCCGTCTCGGAATACATCGGCGGCGAGCTCGAGCTTGGCAAGCCGCAGGACCTGAAGAAGCTCGAACAGAAAATATCGGCCTACGTGGCCGAACAGGCCGAGCTGTTGGTCAAGAAGCTGCAGAAGGCGGGGGCGGACAGCATCGGCATCGGCAGCTACGTGCGCAACCATATGGGCTATCCGGCGTGGAAGGGAACGAACTGGAGCGAACGGTATCCGCAAATCGAAGTGCAATGCAAGGTCAAGACACGAATAGACAATGTAGGCAAAATGAAATAAGCGTTTTTTAGGTCAGAATGACCGGCCCGCGGCTCGTCACCGCTACGGTATGCTCGAATTGGGCCCCCCAGGAACCGTCGAACGTACGTGCCGTCCAGCCGTCGGCATCGATCGAGATATGCGGTTTGCCCGTTACGAAGATGGGTTCGATCGTAATGACCATTCCTTCCTTCAGCTTCTTGCCGGTGCCCGCCTTGCCCGTATGATGGACTTGAGGATCCTCGTGAATCCGGCGTCCGATGCCATGACCGATGAATGCCTCTACGACGCCGTACTGCTCCCGCTCGGCGACAGTCTGCACGGCATGGCCGATATCTCCGATCCGATTACCCGCCGCAGCCTGCGCGATGCCTTGGTATAGGGCAAACTTCGCGGCGCTCATCAGCCGAATCATCTCGCGATTTACCCGCCCGACCGCGTACGTCCAGGCGGAATCCGCCATCCAGCCGTCAAGCTCGACGACCATGTCGATCGTCACGATTTCGCCCTCCCGAAGCGGAACGTCACGGGGAAATCCGTGGCAGACGACGTCGCAGGCGGAGGCGCAGGTAGCATACGGATAACCTTTATACCCTTTCTGAGCCGGCTTGGCACCGCAGCTGACCATGTAGGCCTCTGCGAAGCGGTCAATTTCCAGCGTCGTCACGCCCGGCTTGAGCCTTCGGCCGATTTCGCGGTGGCAGGCGGCGACGATACGCCCCGCCTTGCGCATCCGTTCGATTTCTTCACTCGTCTTGTACTGGATCATGCGCAACCCTCCACATGCATACGGCATGGCCGGCGTTTATGGACCGGAGAGCAACAAAAAAGCCTTGTCCCTATCGTTCCGGGCAAGGCTTGTATACGTTCGATTAGCTTACCGAGGAGCGAAGTCTCCCCATCTCATGCTCGACCAGAAGCGTCAGCTCTTCTTCATATCCGCCCATGATCCTGTACTTGCGGATATAATCCCTGACAAACTTGCGCGAGTCCTTCGGTTGAAAAATGCGTGTGAGCTCCACGAGGCTTTCTTTGACTTCATTATGGCTGCGTTTAGCCATGAAATCCCCTCCCTAGCATCGGTTGGTGGTTCTAACAATTACGATTACAGCATGTTGAACGATCCACGTGAATGAAGGTGAGTCTGAAAGCGTGAAGGAGACTCCGCATTGAATTTTCTAACTTATCAATCAATTATAACATTTTCAATCCGGATAGAAAAGCGAACACGAACTTTTATTTATAAATGCATCAAATTTTGTCATTTTCTGTCGAATCTGCACCGGGCAAATCCACTTCCTGCGGACGCGTTGTTGCAGCCGACCATGTACTCTTCTTATACATACGCAAGTAAGCAATGACGCCCGCAATCGCAACGATGATGCCGAACAGGATGACCGCAGTCGTTATCCAAGGACTAACCACACATGCGCCCCCCCTTCGCTCCGGATAATTTCCATATATAGGCTAATTATAGAGGAAAGGAATAGCGCTTTCAATGCGACGGACAGCCCGCTACAGAAATGTAACATGTTACAATCAAGTTACCCTGCGAAACGTTCCGCTTCCCCATACAAGAAGCTCACCTTTATTATCGGCAACTCGTGCTTCTAATGTAAGTGTTCGTCTCGTGCGGTGGATAAGCGCCGCTTCGCAAGTCAGCCTCCCCTCCGAGGAGGATAACAAATAATGGACGTTCAGCCCCGTCGTCACCGTCCGTTCTCCCGGACACGCGAGAATGGCGACAAGCCCCATGGCATTGTCGAGCAGCGAGGCCAGCACACCGCCGTGCACGATGCCCGCCAAATTCAGATGCTCCGGCCGGACCTGCAGCGCGATGACCGCTTTGTCCCCGTCCGCGGACACCAGCTCACAGCCAAGAAAGCCCCAAAAGGTCGGCCGAGCCGCCGCTTCCAGCGCTTCCAGCTTCTTGCGGGCATCCCGAGGCTGTTCATTCCCGCTGTCGTTCATGCCTCACCGTCCTCATCGCCGCCGGCCGCGGCTTGTTCCTCTTCCTCCTGCAGCTTGCGGCGCAGCACCTTCCCGATCATCGTCATCGGCAGGTCCGCTCGGAATTCATACTGATGCGGCACCTTGAACACCGCCAGCCGTTCCCTGCACCAGCGGTCGAGCTGCATGGAAGAAACGTTCACGTCCTTGCGCAGCACGATAAACGCCTTCACGGTCTCTCCGCGGTACGCATCCTTCACGCCGATGACGGCCGCATCCCTGACGCCGGGATGCTCATACAGCACCTCTTCCACCTCGCGGGGATAGATGTTGAAGCCGCCTGCGATGATGATATCCTTGATCCGGTCCACGATCGCGAAAAATCCGTCCGCGTCGATCTGCGCCAAGTCACCGGTCCGCAGCCAGCCGTCCTTCAGCGACGCGGCCGTCGCCTCCGGCTTGTTCCAGTAACCCTGCATCACCTGGGGGCCATGTATAAGCAGCTCCCCGATTCCGCCGGGCGGAAGTTCTTCGCCGGTGTCCAAATCGACGACTTTTGCCAACGTACCGGGCAGCGGCAGCCCGATCGTCCCGATCTTGCGCCTCGTCCACAGCGGGTTGGCATGCGTTACGGGCGCCGCTTCCGTTAACCCGTACCCTTCGATTAGCCGTCCGCCGGTAAGCGCCTCGAACTGCGTCTGCACCTCGATCGGCAGGGGAGCAGAGCCGCTGATGCACACGTTGATCGACGACAGATCGTATTTCTTCACGTCGGGATGGTTGAGCAATGCAACGTACATCGTCGGCGCCCCGGGGAAGATCGTCGGCTTCTCGTCGCGAATCGCCTTCAGTACCGCCTCAATCTCGAAGCGGGGCAGCAGCACGATGGAGCCCGCAATCAGCGCAGATAAGTTCATGATAACCGTCAAACCGAACACATGAAACAAAGGCAGCGCCGCGAGGAACCGCTCCTTGCCTTCCTCTAACCGGTAGAACCATGCCGCGCATTGCGCCGCGTTCGCGATCAGGCTGCGATGCGTCAGCATGACGCCCTTGGCGACGCCTGTCGTGCCGCCCGTGTATTGGAGCAGCGCGATATCCTTCTCCGGGTCGGTCTTGACTTCGGCCGGCAGCTTGGAGGCTTTCGCCATGAACGACGCATATCGCGTCACGCCGTTTTGGCCGTACGGAACGTCCGGAAGCGGTCCCGCGCGGCGCTGCTTGATCGGGTAGAGCAGATTTTTGGGGAACGGCAATCCGTCCGGGATGGAGGTGACGATGACTTTCCTGAGCTGCGGGACCGGCCCGGATTCCGGCACTTCGCCGCGCACCCGCGCGAGACGCGGATACAGCAGATCCAGCGTCACGATGGCGACGGCGCCGCTGTCCTTCAGCTGGTGCTCCAGCTCGCGCTCCACGTAGAGCGGGTTCGTCATGACGACGATCGCCCCCGAAAGCAGGACGCCGAAGTACGCGATGACCGTCTGCGGGCAGTTCGGCAGCATGATGGCGATGCGGTCGCCTTTGCCGATACCTGCAGCCTGAAGGCCGGCCGCCATGCGCTGGGCCGACGCGAGCAGCTCTTTGTAAGAGATCCGTTTGCCGAAAAAAAACAGCGCCTCGCGGGACGGATATTTGGCCGCGGTCTGGAGCAGCAAATCGCCGATGGCGAGGTCCGGAATATCCACCGAAGGCGCAACCTCGGACGGATAAGAGCGAAGCCAGGGGGAAGATGGTTGGGTCATTTTCCCTGCCTCCTCAAATTTTTTGCGAAGCTTCTTTGATTTGGCTTCCATGCGAGCAAAAAATACTTCGGAAGCATAGGCTGAGTTTTTGGGAAGCATCTTCGATCACGCTTCTTAGCGAGCAAAAACTCACTTCGGAAGCATAAGCTTTTTTTTGCGAAGCTTCTTTGATTTGGCTTCCATGCGAGCAAAAAATACTTCGGAAGCATAGGCTGAGTTTTTGGGAAGCATCTTCGATCACGCTTCTTAGCGAGCAAAAAC
>NZ_JBWDNI010000010.1:0-171026 GCF_056269105.1 Paenibacillus sp. J31P316
ACGACGAGGTTGATAGGTTCGAGGTGGAAGCGCAGCAATGCGTGGAGCTGACGAATACTAATCGGTCGAGGGCTTATCCTAAAAGCTTACGGAGTGCAAACTTCGGAAGCAGCGGTAATGTCAGCTAAGTAAACCTTTCGCAAAGGTTCGTATCCAGTTTTCAATGTGTAATTCTGAAATCATCCACGCTTGTGGGTGTTTTTTTGTTTTTCTCTAGCTTAGAGATTAGATTAAGAAACGTAAGATCCATGAGCACCTTAGAGCCTGTGCTACTTCTAACCAATGTGATTGAAGCTGCCCTTACTACTTGTCCTCGAATTCCAGCGGGCATTTCAGTTTTGCCATCTATTAAGCCGACCATGACATGGCAGGATTTCTTATAACTAATCTTTAACAATTGTCCTACCAAGCAATCTTGCCCCGATTTCGGTACTGGACCTTATTTAACTCTGAATATTGAGTTGAAGACAACTGGGGAGCGAATTTTTTGTGGTTCATCCATAGGTTCTCTGACGGTAGAACCGCCAATAAAAAACAAGCCCCCGATCAAACTTCGATCGGGGGCTTGTTCGTGTGTCCAGGACATTCTATACAGCATCCATCTTCTGCGCCGTATACAGCTTATAGTACCGCCCGCGCAGCGCCATCAGCTGGTCATGCGAGCCGGATTCGGCGATGCCGCGGTCCGCGACGTACATGATGCGGTCGCAGTTCTTCACCGTCGAGAGACGGTGGGCGATGATGAACGAGGTGCGGCCTTTGAGCAGCTCGTTCAGGCCTTTCTGGAGCAGGCGCTCGGTCTGCGCGTCGATGGAAGACGTCGCCTCGTCGAGGACGAGGATGCGCGGGTCTGCGAGCAGCGTGCGGGCGAACGAGATGAGCTGCCGCTGGCCTTGGGACAGCTTCGAGCCGCGCTCGTTGACCTCGGTCAAGTAACCTTGCTCGAACTCGCGGATGAAGTCGTCGGCGCAGACGGTTTTGGCGGCGGCGATGATTTCATCTTCGGTGGCATCGAGCTTGCCGTAGCGGATGTTATCCAGGATTGTTCCGGAGAAGATGAAACTGTCCTGCAGCATAATCCCCATCTGGCTGCGCAGCGACTGCAGCTTCACGTCGGCGATATCATGGCCGTCGATCATGAGCTTGCCGCCTGTAATGTTGTAAAAGCGCGAGATCAGGTTGACGACCGTCGTTTTGCCGGCACCCGTCGGTCCCACTAGGGCGATGCTCTCGCCCGGCTTGACGTCGAAGCTCAGGTGCTCGAGAATGTTGACGCCAGGGTCGTAGGCGAACGTCACATCGTCGAACGTGACGCGTCCTTGGATCGGCGGCAGCCCGATGGCCTTCGGTTTGTCGCTCACAGTCACTGGCTCGTCGAGCGTCTCGAAGATTCGTTCTAGATACGCGACGGCGTTGATAAAGCTGTTATAGATGTTAGATAGGTTGAGAATCGGCTGCCAGAACCGCGCGGCATAACCGCCCATGGCGAGAATGACGCCGAAGGTCACCTCTTCCGGTCCTAGTGCCAGGAGGCCGATGAGATAGATGGCCGTCCCCACGATCGTCGATAGGTTATCGACCGTGAAAGGGACAAGGTAGTTCAAGTACATCGTGCGCATCCACTCATAGCGGTAATTGGCCGCCAGACGAGTGAAGATGCCTTCGTTATGTTGCTCCCGCGTGAAGATCTGCGTCACGCGTATGCCGCTGATGCTCTCCTGCGTATACGCATTCATGTTGGAACTTTTATTCGATACTGCCTGCCATGCCCGGCGCTGCTTCGTCTTAAGGAGCAGCATGATCCCGAGGAAGATGGGAAGCCCACCGAGTATGACGAACGACAGCTGTACGTTGACGGCGAACATGAAGATGGCGATGAACACCAAGTTTAGGATCTCGAGAATGAAATTGATGATCCCGTTCGACAGCACGTCGGACACGGAGTTGACGTAGTTGACGACCCGGATGAGGATCTTGCCCTGCGGCCGGTCGTCGTAATATTGGAACGGCAGCTTCTGCAGATGCTTGAATAGATCCGTCCGAATATCGAAAATTATATCCTGCCCGACACGCGTCATCATACGCGAGCGGATGGTGGCGAGAACGACGCTGACGACGATAGTCCCGAGCATCAGCGCGGACCAGCCTATGAGGCCTTCTTTGTCTTTGGCGGGGATCGTCACGTCCACGACATGCTGCAGGATGAGCGGGGCGGATAATCCGATGCCCGCGGATAGTGCGCTGAGGATAAGTGCGATGATCATCGGCTTCTTCTGTTTCCTGATATAGACCATCGCTCGCTTGAAATGCCGAATGTCGAAGGGGGCTTCCAAGTTCTCGTCGATGTCGAATTTATTCCTGGCCAACTGCCGTCGCCTGCCTTCCGATGCCTACGTTCTGCAGCATGAATACGTCGTAATAGTAACCGCGCTTCGCGAGAAGCTCGGCGTGGGTGCCTTCTTCGATGACGCGGCCCTGGTCGAGAATGAGGATCCGATCGGCTTCCGCCGTCGTGGACACGCGCTGGGCGATGATGATTTTGGTGCATGAATAGTCGAGTTCGCGCAAGCTCCGTTGAATATGTTCTTCCGTCTCGTTGTCGACGGCGGAAGTCGTGTCGTCGAGAATGAGGATCGGCGGCTGCACGGCCATGGCGCGGGCCAGCGCGATCCGCTGCTTCTGCCCGCCGGAGAGTCCGACGCCGCGTTCGCCGACGACGGTGTCGTAGCCCTGGGGCATTTTACGGATAAAATCATCCGCGGCCGCGAGCTTGGCGAACTTTGTGACATCTTCTTCCGGTATGTCGGGATTGCTGTAGGCGATGTTGCCGTCGATCGTGTCGGAGAACAGGAGCACATCCTGCGTCGCCACGCCGATATTGCCGCGGAGCTCGTCCAGCTCCAGCTTGCGCACGTCGGTGCCGTCGATCAGGACGCGTCCCTTCGTTGCATCATAGAAGCGCGGAATGAGGTTGATGAGTGTCGTTTTGCCGGCACCCGTCGCGCCCATGATGGCAACTGTCTCGCCAGGCTGCACCTCGAAGCTGATGCCCTCCAGAACCGTCGCGCTTTCGTATTTGAAGCTGACGTTCTCGAAGCGGATGCGGCCTTCATAGCGGCGCTTCACGATCGGATTGTGCTCGTTCACGATGTCCGGATGCGCATAGTAGACGTCGATGATTTTGTTCAAGCTCGCGAAGAAGCGCTGAATATCGTTGATAATGATGCCGATGCTGCGCATCGGGTTGGATAAGCCCCAGATCAGCGCGGAGAAAGCGGAGAATTCCCCGAACGTGATGCGTCCATCCATAACGAACAGACCGCCCGCCACCATCAGGATGACGTTGAATGCCTGTGCGAAGGTTTCGAGATAAGGGAAATAATCGAGCCAGACCATCGCGGCAGCTTTATTCGCCTGGGCGTAGTTCACGTTCTTGTCCGTGAACTTCTGAATCTCGTGTTCTTCGCGCGCGAAAGCTTTCACCACGCGGTTGCCCGCGATATTCTCCTGCGTAGCCGTATTGAGCTGCGACAGGCGCTCCCGAAGGTCGACGTACATCGGCCGGACGCGTCTTGCGAACAGGAAGGCGACGATAAAGATCGGCGGCGACAGAATCAGCAGCCATAGCGTCATTTCGACGTCGATGAAGAAGAAGTAACCGACCGCCGCAGCGAACACCGTCAGCGATTCGATGATCGTCTTGATGATCCATGCGAGCGAATGCCGCACCATTTCGAGGTCGCCGGTCATTTTGGTCATGAGGTCCCCGGTCCGGTTGCGGTCGTAATATCGCATGTCCTGCCCCTGGATCTTGTTGTACAAATAAATCCGGACGCGGAAGAGCATGTTCTGCGAGGCCCGTTCGTATAACATCGTCGTGAAATACGCGAGCCCCGTTCGCAGGAGCGAGAAGCCGACGATCCCGAGGCAAAGACCGATGAGCAGCCCGCGCTCGTCCACGAGATGGCTTGCCGCGTCGTCGCCTGTGATGAACGTATCGACGATGCGCTGCCCGATGTACGGGTTGATGATGGTGAGCGAAGAGCCTACGACCGATAGACATAACGCGAGAACGTAACGGAATCGATCGCCTGTTAGATTGTGCCATAACCACTTCAGTTGAAACATGGAATCACCAGCTTCTGTAGGTTTCTAAAATGCGGAATTCGAGCAAAGCGGGTGCCTTCACCCCAAAACAAAGGAATTATAACATATCCTAGTGGATCTTAATTGTTCACTTTTTGTTCGATTTTGGCTCGAGGCCGTTGATTCGTTATAGGATTCAGCAGAACGACGAAGCATATGCAGAATCATCCATACGTATCATGGAAGATGCAAGACGAAGGAACGCGTGGAACGTTGCTCATTCATAGGTCAAAGGAGAGGGTAGAGTGTCCGTAGTTGTCTCGATGCTCAATATGAAAGGCGGAGTCGGCAAGACCACACTTACCTATAACTTATCCTGGTATGTGGCTTACAAAAAATTGCGCAAGGTATTGGTCGTCGACCTCGACCCCCAATCGAATCTCACGCAAATCATGATGGGCGGCGACGGTTATCGGGCGTTTCTGGAAAGTTCGAGGCAGTCGATCGTCGACATCTTCGAGCATTCCGGCAGCGTGACGCCGGATCTTATCCAGGCCGTCGAGCAATGGACGGACGGCAGTCTTCTTCATCTGCTTCCGGCCAGGGCGGAGCTAGCCAAAACGCTAAAAAATCCGACGGCGAAAGAGCATAAGCTGCGCCGGTTTCTAGCGAAGGTCAAAGGCGATTACGATTTGATCCTAATCGATTGTCCGCCGACGGACTCCATCCTATCGACAGCTAGCTACTTGGCCAGCGATTCGCTGATGATTCCCGTAAAGCCCGAGAAGCTGGCGATTATCGGATTGCCGCTGCTCAAGGGCAGCATCGACGAATTCAACGAGGACAACGAAGGCGAGTACAAGATTACGGTGTCCGGCATTATTTTCAACAACGTGGAATCCGGAGACATTCCCGAGAACCGCATCTCCAAGCGAGAAGTGCTGGCGTTCGCCGAAGAGCACGGCTGGCGCGTGTTCGACCACGAGGTCAGGGAATCCAAAGCGTATGTGAACGGCATTCGCGACGGTATTCCGATGTTCAAAGAGAGCAGGGTACCCGGCAAGACCATGGAGGAATTTTATGCGGTCGGAGACGAGTTTTTGCGGAGCGTGGGGTTGGCATGACGAACCGATCCAAAGAGCTGCTGCTTGATTTGCTGAAGTTGAAGGTGCGGTATGACGACAAGGAATTCGAGCAGGTTGCTGCCGTGCTTAAGGGGGGCTCGGACCCGTATCTGGTTGGAATCGTTCAATTGCTTCGAGAGCTCGATGGCGTAGCCGAGACCAGAAGCAGCAAGCGTCTTAGGGGAACGGCTGCGGGAGCAGGTGCAGCGACGGGTTTTGCGTGTGATATAGATCGTGATCCTGAGCACCAGGAACTGCTTTGTAAGATTCAAAGGTTGCTTCTAGCCAAGGACACGTTCAGAACGGTGAAAGAACTGCAAAACTTCGTAACCCGTAAGGTCATGTTGACCGCCTCGAGAAACACGAAGGCCGAGCTCGTGAAGAAGTACGTAAACGATCTCGCAGCCAAGTCGAAGGACGAAGCTCTTAAAGAGCTGCAGCTGATTAAGGATCATAGGAGTGTAAGAGACGACGTCGCTAGCTTTATGAACATGGCGAATGCGATCGTAAAATCGCGAAAAGAAAAGCGATACTAGCAATTATTATGGAAGTTTCGGCGGAATCCTGTACGGAGGGGTCAACGTTATCGAACGGATATAATCAGCCGAACCAATGCGCGCATACACGACCGTTAAAGCGCTGCTTTCCCGCATGCTCGCAAAGGCTTGAACGACAGCGTTGGCTACCTAGATATCTTGTATCTTCGTTCCTCCGCTGACGCCGATGCCGCCGCCTACGATGGTGATTTTCCCATGTTGCAGTGTTGATCCCACACGCATCGCCCGCGGGGAGCGCGAGTCGCTCAAGGGTCTCGATCGACATCGGCAGGGCTGCACTCGTCCATGCCTTGCTCATGGAGACGTGGATATCGCAATTCAGACATTGTCCATGCGGTGAAAAGCGATGATGTTGACTCCTTCATTGACAGTCGCGATATCGCAGGCGAGCCCCGTTTACCGTGCCATCCGTTCCGTAATCGCAAGCAATTGTTTGTTTCGCGATAGCCAATGTGATTGCAAACACGCCCGTTCACCCCTTGGCTATTCAAATCGATCAAGTCACGATAGACCCGCCATTGACGAACATAATTTGACCGGATATGTAGGAAGCATCATCGGAGGCCAGGAGCACGTACGCCGGTGCCAATTCAAACGGTTGTCCCGGGCGTCTCAAGGGGACGTCCGTTCCGAATGTGGCGACTTCTTCCGCGGTAAAGGCGGATGGGATTAACGGCGTCCAAGTCGGCCCGGGCGCGACCGCGTTCACGCGGATTCCTTGATCGGCAAGCGAGAGGGACAGCGAGCGGGTGAAGGAGACGATGGCCCCTTTGGTCGCCGTATAATCAATCATCCTGCCCATGCCTGAGAAGGCGGTATCCGAAGTGGTGTGGATGATGGAGCTGCCTGGGCGAAGATGCGGCAAAGCGGCTTTGGTCATATCGAAGAACGAGATAATATTCGTATGGAACGTGTTCATCAGCTGCTCTTTCGTAATATCCATGATGCTTTTCTGATGAAACTGCACGCCATGATTGTTGACCAGAATATCCAATCGTCCATAGGTCTGAATCGCCGCCTCCACGACGGCATGGCAGTTCTCTTCCTGCCTCAAATCCGCAGCCATGATCAGGCACTGACGGCCTAGACGGTGAATCATTTGCTTCGTCTCGGACGCATCCTGATGTTCATCCAGATAGGCAATGACCAGATCGGCGCCTTCCTTTGCAAAAGCGATCGCGACCGCCCGTCCGATTCCGCTGTCCCCGCCCGTAATAATCGCCACTTTATTCTTTAGTTTCCCGCTGCCGATATACGCAGGATTCTCCGATAACGGACGAGGTTGCATGAGGTACTCGAACCCCGGATGCCGATTCTGATGCTGCGCCGGGAAGACGACCGGGACGTTGGCGCACTGCTGCTTCCAACCGATATAGGGATACATGGGATACGGCATGGAATTTCTCCCCTCGCAATGAATGCTCCTACTGTATCTTATTTCAAGCGGGGGATGAACATGTTTATATATGGGGTGCGGGGATTTGGGGCGAGCGGCGGCGGAAAATGGCCCAACCTCCGGTTGCCCTCATGAATATCCTTGCTTTTACCAACCTCCTGGACTACACTTACCGTAATTGAATAGACGCGGGAGCTTGCGGAAGCAGGCTGAGAGTACGGCTAATCTGCCGTAGACCGTTTAACCTGTTGGGTAATGCCATCGTAGGAAGGGTACAGTTGTTTGCGTACATTATAATCGTGCGCCTTGCCTGCGTTTTGCAGGTGGGGCGCTTTTTTGTCGTTCATTATCATAACGGAAAGTGGGTCCAAACATGAGCATTCAGCAGAAAGTCGCACGGGCGTTAACGGTGGCAGGATCGGACAGCGGGGGAGGGGCCGGCATTCAGGCCGACCTGAAAACCTTTCAGGAGCTGCGCGTATTCGGAATGTCGGCGATAACGGCGGTAACCGCGCAGAACACGCTGGGCGTGCAGGGGATTTACCCCTTGACGGTCGAAGCGGTCGGGCAGCAGATCGACGCAATCGGGGAGGATCTCGGGGCGGATGCGGTGAAGACCGGCATGCTGTTCAGCAGCGAGATCATTGTCTGCGTGGCGGAGAAGCTCCGCCAATATAACTGGCAGAAGGTCGTCGTCGATCCGGTCATGATTGCCAAAGGCGGGGCCGTGCTGCTGCTGGAGGAGTCGATCCGGGCGCTCAAGGAATCGCTGCTACCGCTCGCCTGGGTCGTCACGCCGAACATTCCGGAAGCCGAGCTGCTGACGGGGATGAAGATTCTCAGCTTGGAGGATCGGAAGGAAGCGGCCAGGAAGCTCGCCGCTTATGGCGCGAAGCATGTCGTGATGAAAGGCGGTCATGATCCCTTGGGCGCCGCGGTGGTCGTGGATCTGCTGTTCGACGGTCGGGATTTCCATGAATTCAGCAGCGAACGCCGAGAGACGCGCCATACGCACGGCACCGGCTGCACGTTTGCGGCGGCCATTACGGCGGAGCTCGCCAAAGGGCGCTCCGTACTCGAAGCGCTGCCCCTTGCCAAAACGTTCATCCAAGCCGCCATCGAGGACTCCCTGGAGCTGGGCCATGGCCATGGTCCGACGAATCATTGGGCCTATCGGGATCGAACCGCCCGGCGTTAATCGTTCGTGCGTCTTATATCCGAAAAGCCTTGCGGTACCTCGAAGGGGCAATCGCCATCTTCTGCTTGAAAATCCGGCTGAAATAGTATTCGTTCTCGTAGCCGCAGCGGGCCGCGATGGCGGACAGCGGCAAGGCGGTATCCCTTAGCAGCCTTTGCGCTTGCTGCAGTCGCAGCTCCGTGACGTAGTCCATCGGGTTCTTGCCGAATTGCTTCGTGAATTTCTGCGTGAATTGCGAAGGACTCAGCAGCAGCTCGTCCGCGATCGTTTTCAGACTGAATTTGCCGAGAGCCTGCTGCCTGATGCGCCGCAGGCTCTCGTTCATGAGCGGATCTCCGGAATTCGGCTCCATGTCGGTTTCATTGGTCCAATAGGACAGCCACAAGTCTTGGAACAGATGATTCCTTCGCGCAACCGACAGCGGATCCGTCTTTTCGGAGACGGCCCTGAGCTGAGCAAGCGTCGACTGCAATCGTGCCGCGTCTTGAAGCCGAAACTTTCCTCTCGGAATCCGGCTGTACGCTTCCTCCGCTTCCGCGGCCGAATTCGCCCAATCGAGGACGAAAAAGTGGAAGGACAACGGCGTCAGCGCCTTCCGGTAGATCTCGAAGCCCGCCGGAAACAGCACGAAATCCCCGTTCGCGGCAATCCCCTTCGTTCCATCGCATTCGAATTCGAAGCTTCCGTCCTCCACGATGAACATGACCCAATCCGAATAGAGCGAATGCTCCAGCATGAAGCGATCCGCCTTCTCCTTGAAGAAGTGATGATGCACCTGCGCAGCCAGCTCCCATGCCTCGATCATTATCCATCACCGCAATCGTCGTAAATTTTGTATAACGATTCTTGTAAGATTGTGTATTTCAAATCAAATCCAAACCCTATAAATTAAATATTGTATAAATCACTTCGCGAGTCAAGCCTGCGAAATCAATCGAGGGGGAGTTTTACAATGGATCAGCTGGAAATGGCGGCGTATGCCGAGCAATTCGAACGGGACGGTTACTTGCTCTTGCGCGGCGTTTTGCCGCAGGAGCGCGTGGAGCGGCTGAATCGGGTCGTGGATGAACTGATTGCCAAGGAGCCCGAGGCGCTGGCCTATAATCTGTATAACAGCGTCGAGCGGCATGAGGAGATTGCGGCGCTGATGGACGAACCGGCGGTACTCCCGCTGATCGTTCGCTTGCTGAGCCACAATATCCAGCTTCACATCTCCCACCTGACGATCCGCAAACCGAATCCCCGGGACCTGGATACGACGACGCAAAGCTTCATTAATTGGCATCAGGACGGACCGCACCCGCAGTTCCCTTCCCTTGGAGGGGTGACGGGGCTGTATTATATTAAAGCGTGCTATATTCTAAGCGACATGTCGGAGCCGGATCGCGGCAATACAAAGGTCATCCCGGGCTCTCACAACCGGCCGTACCAGCCGGAGTGCCCGGACACGAGGCAGAAGCTCGACGGCGAGGTGCAAATTTGCGGCCGGCCGGGAGACGTCTTTATTTTCGCCCAGAACCTGTGGCATTCGGCGGCGCCCAACCATTCCTCGCATACGAGACGCCAGCTCTTCCTGGGCTACAGCCCGATCTGGATGCGTCCGATCGATTACCGCCATGCGTCGCCCGAGCTGCTGGAGAAGGCGAATCCGTACCAAAAACAGCTGCTAGGCGTCATCGATTCGAATCCGTTCAAATATTATGTGCCTGACGCGTCAATGCTTCCTCTGAGAGAGCTAATCTCGAAATAACAGAACGAAATAGCAGAGCGAAATAGCAGAACGAAATAACAGAACGAGATAGCAGTTCGTAATAACAGAACGAAAGAACAGCCATTAAGCGCCCGCCCCCTACATGACTTTCATGGCGGGGCTTTTTTTGTCGCACATGACCGTCGAGTCGAGTACCGTGGAACCTCTTTGCCCTCAAGGGAGATCCAGTCAGTCCGGCGAATTAGTAACCTATGCAACCACTACCGAGCAAGGAGGTCACGATGAAGCCCATTCGCTCTTTCGAAAGGCAGATCAACAACTTTCTACGGAATACCAGCATCCCCAACCGATTGATCCTCTCTTTCGTGCTGCTGTCCCTGTTGCCCCTCTCATTGACCGGATTCATCGCCTATTCCAAATCGAGCCATGCGATGGATGCCAAGACGGAAACCTATTTGATTCAAATGATGAACGAGGTGTCCAAGAACCTTCGCGTCAAGATGGAGAAGATCGAAGCGGCCGCCGACGAGGTGTACCTGTCCAAGATGGTCCAGGATAACATCCAATCGTACAACAAGCAGACGGATGAGGATACGGTGAAGCTCAAATACGAAATCAAGGAGTATCTAGGCGACAAATTCGCGATCATGCAGGACGTGCAGCTGGTGGAAATCGTCGACGAGAGCGGCGATGTCTTCAACGGACTCGCCTCGACGGAAAGCATCGGCGACCATTACCAAGCCAGTCTCGAGGAGCATTTCTCCCCATTGCGTCAAATCGCGGTCGCGCATAAGGGAGCCGTCGTGTGGATGCTGCCGCCTTTCAAGGAAGAGAAGGGCAGCATTCTGCTCATCCGGGCGATCAATTCGCTCATTACCGGTAAACCGGTCGCTACGCTGATCGTGGCCATGAAGGATACGTATCTGTCCAATGCCTTCGCCAATATCGATATCGGTCAGGATTCGAACGTGTTCGTGACGAGTGCCGAAGGAAAGGTAATCGTGAGCCAATCGGACGAATCGTCCGCCAACGTGAAGGAACTGGGGCAAAGCATCAGACAAAATGAAAGCGCTTCACTAGAACGTGCCTTCAGTACCAAGCTGGAGGGACGGAACACGCTGGCCGTCTACGCGCCGATCGACCGAACGGACTGGTATCTCGTCAGCATGCTTCCCTATGCCTACCTGAACGCGGAATCGCGCAAGATCGGCTACAACATCGCGATCATCATGACCATCTGCTTCGCGTCATCGATTTACTTGTCCTCCTTGATCTCCCGAAGCATCTACAACCCGCTCAAGAAGCTGGTCAAAGCGATGAACGCCGCCAAGGAAGGCAATTTCGACAGCAGCATCATAAGCGATAACCGGTACAAGGACGAGCTGGCCGTGGTAACCGGGAATTTCGATCGGATGGTAGGCGAGATCGACAATCTCTTGCAGAACGTCAAACGCCAGGAGGACCAGAAGCGGCTGGCGGAGCTGAAGGCGCTGCAGGCCCAAATCAATCCGCATTTTCTATCCAATACGCTGAACACGGTGCGGTGGCTGGCGCAGAAGCAGAAGGCGCACAATATCGACCATTTGGTCGTCTCCCTCATCCAAATCCTGCATGTCGGCATGGGCAAAGGCAGCGACCTGATCACGCTCCGCGAGGAAATCGAATATTTGACGCATTATGCGAACATTCAGAAGTACCGCTACACCGACCGGTTCGAGCTCTATATCGAAGTGGAGCCGGAGGCGCTGGATTGCCGGATCCTGAAGTTCCTGCTGCAGCCACTCGTCGAGAACAGCCTGATTCATGGCATCGGCGAGAAGAGCGGACAAGGCGTGATTATGATCAAAGGCCGCAGGGAAGACGGACAGCTGCGCATCACGGTTACGGATGACGGAATCGGCATCGCTGAGGAACGGCTGGCGGAGCTTATGCATGGCGATGGTCCCGCCGTTAGCCGCAAGGAAAGTCAGGGGATGGGCATTCGCAGCGTGAATGAGCGGATCAAGCTGTTCTTCGGCGAGGGCTACGGCATCACCGTCACAAGCGTCCCGGAGCTCTATACGACCGTCGAAGTGATCGTTCCGATACTCGAGAACAAGGAAGGAGCGTAACGCCATGCTGAAAGTATTGCTGGTGGATGACGATATGTCGGCGCGCGCGAATCTTCGGGAGCTGATCGACTGGCCTCGGGAAGGCTTCGTCCTCTGCGGCGAGGCCGCGAACGGTTCGGCTGCGATCAAGCTGGTGGAGGAATCCGGGCCGGATATCGTCATTACGGATATGAACATGCCGATCATGGACGGCGTAGCGTTCATCGGCTGGGTCACGCGGCATCGCCCGGAGATGAAGCTTATTGCTCTGAGCGGGTACGACGATTTCGAATACGTGCGGAACAGCTTGAAGTCCGGCGTGGTGGATTATCTGCTGAAGCATCGCCTGGACGCGGGAACGCTGCTCGCGATTCTGAATCAAGCGCGCGACTCCATCAACCGGGAACGGCGGGATTCGTTCGACCGGCAGCGGAACGAGGCGCATTTGACGATCGGGCGAACGATCGCGGTGCGGGCCTTCATCAAGCGTCTCGCCAGCGGGACTATCGACAGCCGGGAAGAGATCGAGCAGACGATAGCTTCACTGCAAATCAGCTTGGATATGAAGCACATCGTGGTCATCGTCGCCGAGCTCGACGACTTTGCGCTGCTTCGGGACAAGTATTCGGAGCCGGAGCTCGCTTCGCTGTCAGAGGCTTTCACGGACATCGCCAGAAAGGCGGCGGAGGGCTTCGCCAAGTGCACGGTCGACCAGCTGGATGCAGGGAGATTCATCATATTCGTCTCCTTGGGACAGATGCACAGCGAGCTGTACATGTACAATCAGCTGTCCGAAGCGATCGGCATGATCAGGCAAAGCATGGGGAGGCAGCTCAATCTGACCGCCTGCTTCTCGATCAGCAGAAAATGCCCGGACATTGTGGATATAGGACGCTATTGCGTGGAAGCGCAGCAGCTGCTGCGGGATAAGTTCTACGATGGCAAAAACACGGTGTACTGGCGGGACGCGGACAAAGCGCAGAAGGAAGCGGCCGTATTCAGCTTGGGCATTCAGGAAGAGAAAGAGCTGCTGAAGCTGATTCGGGCGAAGGAAGACGAGGCCGCGGCGGCCTTCATCGAGCGTCTGTTCCATCGGATGGCTGCCGGCAAGAGCACCTTCAAGTCCATCCAGCTCGTATGCGCGGACTTGATTAATATCGTCAACCGAGCGGCGAGAGAACACGGCATCGGCATCGACGAGCTCTATTCGAGCGAAGACGTGCCGTACAATAAACCGCAGCAATTCGATACGATCTCGGACATCCGGGAGTGGCTGCTCGGCGTGTACGACAGCTTGTTCGCCAAGCTGGGCGCGCATCCCGTCGGCAAGAAGGACAATCCCATCTGCCTGAAAGCGATCCAATACGTGCATCAGCATTACAAACGGAACATCTCCCTTCAGGATGCTGCAGCAGCGGCAGGCGTCAATGCTTCCTACCTCAGCCATCTGTTCAAGGATGAGTACGGCATCGGTTTCGTTGAATATTTGAACAAGGTGAGAGTGGACAAAGCGAAAGCGCTCATCGACCGGGATGCGCTGCGGATCAAGGATATCGTCGGCGAGGTCGGCTTCAACAGCTACAATTATTTTTTCCGCGTATTCAAGGATTTGACGGGGATGACGCCGTTGGAGTACAAGGGTCACACGTCCGGCCAAAAATAAGATAGTACTTCGCAAAAAGGTAGAGTCCGGGCTGCTGCCCGCGCAGGCTATGATGAAGGCAAGAGAAGACAACGCGAATTGAGAGCGCTGTCATCAGGATTGGAGGCTGCAGATGGAAACGGAGTATACGGCGAAGAAGGGACGGATTCGCAGCGGAATGAGACGGTTCCGGAAGGAATTGTTCTTTCAGTCCCTGGCCATTATGGGCGGCGTGTTCCTGCTCGTCTTTTGTTACCTGCCGATGTTCGGCATCGTCATGGCGTTTCAGAATTTCAATCCGGCCAAAGGGTTCGTGCACAGCTCGTTCGTCGGCTTGTACCACTTCAAGGATTTGTTCAGCGACGACGCGTTCTGGCGGGCCGCACGCAATACGGTCGTCTTAAGCTCGCTGAAGTTCGTGCTCGGCTTCTTCTGTCCGCTGATCTTCGCGCTGCTGCTGAACGAGCTGAAGGACAATTTCTTCAAGAAATTCGTGCAGACGTCCAGCTACCTGCCCAACTTCATCTCTTGGGTCATCGCGGGCGGAATGATCACGATCTTCGTCAGCGGTGCCTCCGACGGCGTGCTCAATCCGATTCTGATCAAGCTCGGCTTGATCAAGGAAGCCATCCCGTTCCTGTCCTATGAAGGCTATTACGTGGCCATCGCGCTGCTGTCGGATGTGTGGAAAGCGACCGGCTTCGGCGCGATCATCTTCCTGGCGGCCATCGCCGGCGTCGACCACGAAGTGTATGAAGCCTCGATCGTCGACGGTGCAAGCCGGCTGCAGCGCATCTACAAAATCACCATTCCGATGATCAAGGACACGATCGTCGTCGTCCTCATCCTCGGCATCGGAAGCCTGCTCGCGGGCGGGCTCGGCAGCTCGAACTTCAATCAAGCCTACATCATGGGAAACACGCTCAATATGGGCGTCTCCGACGTGCTCGATACGTACATCCTCCGAATGGGCCTGCAGCTGGGCAGGTTCTCGTTCTCGGCGGCGGCGGGACTGCTGCTCGCGGTGATCAGCATGATCCTGATCTACGTGGCCAACTGGACGGTCCGCAAAATCAACGACGACGCTATTTTCTAACTAAGCGAGGGACGAACCATGAAGAAGAGCTTCAGAGAGAAGAGCGCGGACACCGCCCTCTATCTGTTCATGACCTGCGTCATCATCGTGACGCTGTATCCGTTCTATTACTGCCTGGTCATGTCCTTCAACAACGGACACGACTCGAATCTCGGCGGCATTTATTTCTTCCCCCGCGCGTTTACGCTGGCGAACTACGAGATGGCGTTCAAGAACAATCATCTCGGAAACGCCCTGCTCGTTACCGTCGCCAGGACGATTGTCGGCACGTTGACGAGCGTCATGTTCACGGCGGCCGTCGCCTACGGACTGTCCAAGGAAAATCTGATGTTCCGGAAATTTTATATGGTCATGGGCATCATCACGATGTATTTCAGCGGCGGCCTGATTCCGTTCTATTTCGTGCTGAAATACCTGCACATGCTCGATACCTTCACCGTGTTCATCGTGCCGAACCTGCTTGGCTTCTTCAATGCCATCCTCTTCATCGCTTTCTTCAAGAGCATCCCGGTCTCCCTTAAGGAATCCGCCCGTATCGACGGCGCGAGCGAAGCCTACGTGTTCTTCAAAATCGTGCTCCGGCTGTCCACGCCGATTCTTGCCACGATCGCGCTGTTCAACGGCATCGGACAGTGGAATTCCTGGTTCGATTCGCAATTCTTCACGACCGACCAGCATCTGAAGACGCTGCAGCTGATCTTGTTCGAGATCATCGCGCTGGCCGCCGGCCAGGAGAAGCTGAAGGCGCAGCTCGGCGTGACGAACGAATCCGCCGCGTATACGCTGGAATCGATTCGGTTTGCGACGATGATGATCGCGATCGGGCCGATTGTCGCCATTTACCCGTTCATCACCAAATATTTCACGAAAGGCATCATGCTGGGCGCCGTGAAAGGCTGACGGGAGCAACTTTGAAACGGAGGGATGTCCGGGCGGATAGGGATACGGATGCGAATGGCGACGTGACGGAACGGTAAGGCGGGTCGAAACGACAAGGGTCGAACAATAAGAGTCGAAACCACAAGGGTCGAAACCACAAGGGTCCAAACAAGATGCGGGATCATCCCGCACCAACTATCGGGAGGAGCTATGTCGTGCCTAGAACAAAGAGCGCAAAGAGCAGACTGATGACCGTCATCGCATTGATGACGCTGGCGGTTGCGGCGGCAACCGGATGTTCGAACGCCGGCAACGACGGCAATTCGGAGCCGGCGAATACGGCGGCATCGAACGATGCCGGCAATGCAAGCGCGACGGCGGGACCGAAGCAGGCCACGCTTGAGATGTTCTACAATATTTCCTGGGCCACGTATCCGGAATGGGGTTCGAACCGGATTTCCAAGCTCGTGCAGGACAAGACGGGCGTCACGCTGAAATTTTCGAAGCCGACGACGGACGATAACCAACAGTTCAACTTGATGCTGGCCTCCGGCGATTTGCCCGATTTTATCGTCAACGACACGCAGAACCCGACCTACAAGAAGGCGCTCGCGGCCGGCGTCTTCGAAGATCTGGGACCTCTGATGGATAAGTATGCGCCGGAGATGAGAGAGCGGATGGGCGAAGATTATTGGAAGATGAACGCCGCTCCGGACGGCAAGAACTATGCGTTCGTCAACGCCGAGATGAGACCGAGCAACCTGGATAAATTCCTTCCGGTCGGGCCGTGGAATCCGGCTCCTCTGGTCCGCCAGGATATCTACGAGGCGCTCGGCAAGCCGAAGATGGATACGCCGGAGGATCTGTACAACGTGCTGATGCAGGTGAAGGAGAAGTATCCGGATGTCATGCCGCTGATGATCGGCAATACGAAATTCGATTTCGACGGACAGCCGGGCGGGTACCAATTCCTTCTCGCGAACTTCGGCATCGAGAAATATTACGAGAAGGACGACATGCTGCAAGCGACGTACAAAGCGCCGAGCTACGTCGATGGGCTCAAATGGCTCAATAAGCTGTATACGAGCGGGCTCATCACGCGGACCGATCTGACGCTGACCGACGAGCAGCGCACGGCCGCGAAGGAATCGGGCAAGGTCTTCTTTATGATCGATCAAGTGGGCAACGGCTATTACCACCCGCCGAACAACAAGGACGTCCAGTACGTCTACGCGCCGCTGTTCGGCAATGCGACCATCCTGCAGCAGGGCAGCATCGGCTGGACCGGCTGGTCGATATCCAAATCCTCCACGCATAAGGAAGAGGCGATCAAGTTCATGTCCTACATGCTGTCGGACGAAGGCGAGAAGCTGACGACCTTCGGCGAAGAGGGCAAGGACTGGAAGATGGACGGCGATCGGCCGGTTCGGACCGACGAGTTCCTGCAAGCGATGAAGGAAGATCCGAATTACGGGGGCAACGAGGGCGTCGGCAGCTATTGGTTCAACCTCGATCTCTACGATCACTGGCTGCAGGGCGGGGAGATGGCCAAGAACCCCGAGCAGAAGGAAGCGCTCGACATGTATCTGCCGCACAAAAACATGAAATTCTACATGCTGAACCTGCTGCCCGACTCCGATCTGGAGGAAGCGTCCATTCTGCAGAAGGTGAAGACGGAGTTCAACGAAGCGTTCCCGACCTTCTTGATGGCCAAGAGCGGTGAGGAAGTCGAGGATCTGTACGCGAAATTCGTCGAGAAGACCGACAAGATGGGCATGGCGAAGGTGGAAGCGGTGTGGAATGCCAATGCCGAGAAGATGAGAGCCGTGTTCAAATAAGAGGCAAGACGTCCGCCAATAAGAGGCAAGATGTTCTACAATAAGAGGCAAGATCTCTAGTAATAAGATGAAGACGTCTATGAATGAGAAATAGATGACTATCATAAGAGGCAAAATGTCTATCAGTAAGAGGCAACATGTCTATCAATAAGAGGCAAAATGTCTATCCATAAAAGGAAAAATGTCAACCAATAAGTCCCAGCAGGGCTGCCGCAAGGTCATCGCAAGATGACTTCGGCAGCCTTGTTTCGTCTGCAGGCAGTTGTCCGCATAACGGCCGCGGGAACCGTTCCCCATCTTAACAATACCTTATCTTTTGAGCCTACTTTTCTATGCTAATGTACTTAATAGTGGACATGAATGTCCAAAAAAAGTGAGGCTTGAGGAGGATTCCATTCACATGGGGAAGAGCAAAAAGCCGGCAGACGGAGCGTCTGCAACCAGCGGGTTGGCGTACGATGGATCTGCGCGCAATGGGGGCGCGGGCAAAGCAGCTGCAAGCACAGGATCAGGCAAAGGAACGGCGGGCAAATGGCTTCCCGGCCTATGTCTGCTGACGTTATCGACGAGCTCGGTGCTGGGCGGCTTCGCGGCTGCGCCGCTTACGGCTGCGGCCGATGCGGGTGCGGCGAGCGGCGTGTTGATCAGCCGTTTCTTTACGTCGGGCAATGAGCCAAGCTGCACGGGCAGCAACGTGAAGAACTACAATCTCTATAAGACTGATTTCGTCGAGCTATATAATCCGACGAACCACATGATCGATGTAAGCGGCTACAGCCTTCAGTTCCAGAATACGAGCGGCGGCGGATGGACGTCTACGAGCTTAGGGAGCCCGGGCGGGACGACGATTCAGCCGCATGGCTATTACTTGATCAAGGAAGGCTCGACGGCTACGCCTCCGGCTTGCGCCCCGGCGGCAACGGGAGCCAGCGACGTTTTTCCGGCGGATGCGACCGGCACGATCGATCTCATCAAAAATAACGGCATGCTCGCCATCGTCGCCAATGCGACGCTGCTCACGAATGCCGACCCTGCCCAGGACGCGAATGCCGCGGCCATTGCCGACGTCGTCTCCTACGGCTCGGCCAGCGGCGGCTTCGCGCCGGACGGCAGCATGAAGCCGTACAACTATGCGGTCCGTAAAGGCATTAATCCCGACGATCCGACGACGGGTTCATCGAATGCCGAGTATGGCAACGGCTTCAATACGGGGAACAACGCGAACGACTGGCTGCTGATCGGATCGGGCTCCGCGTCTGCGCCTCCCGCTAATCCGGCCGGAGCAAGAGGCACGAACAGCGTGTCGTACCCTGCGCAGGTCTATGCCAGCCTTGACGCAGCGAAGCCGAACATCGCGATGAGCTCGGCGACGGAGATCGATGCCGCGAACAATGGCGTCCTCATCAATCTGCCGATTTCGGTGGTCAATCCGGCTCTGACGGCCGCCGATCTCATCATCGGCAATCTTCCGGCCGGCTTAACCGCGACGGCTGCGGCCGACGCCGCTTATAATCGAATCGCGCTTACGCTAAGCGGCACGGCGGCATCGCCCGTCAGCGCGGATGTCGTGTTCTCGGTCATCGTGAAGAGCAGCGCCGCCGTTACCGGCGAGACCGTGAACTCCGCGCCGATCAACGTGACGCTGAAGCACCTCGACATCGTGCCGAAGGTCGCGGGATCGGTCGTCGCAGGCATGGCGAACGTAGCGATGAGCGGTTACGATACGATCGGCACAGGGACGTTCGCCGTGCAATTGACGGATACCGCGCATGTCCGTACGAATACGGGCACGGTCCCTTATGTTGCGGGCACGGACTATACGGTCACAGGCTTGCCCAGCGAATTCGTCGTGACGGCTGCGCCGGATACGGCGAACAATCGGGTGATCTTCACGGTGACGAATCCGTCCCATAAGACGGTGTTCGCCGATGCCCCGATCTCCGTGGTCATTAAAGGAGGCGCCGTTCAGGAAGCGGGCGTACTCGATTCCGAGACCATCACGGGCATCTCGCTGCTTCGCCACCGCACGGATGCCGTGCAGTCCGACGTCCGCAAGGCATACGTCGAGAACACGCTGAAACAGGACAATACATTCTTCAATGACCCAATCACGAAAGCGTACAAATACAGCGTGCAGGCGCTGGCGCATGATCCGTTCACTTTCCTGCGCGGCACACTGGCCGTGTACCAGGCGGATCTAGCTTCGCAAGTGCTTCCGCTGCCGGACGCGCTGACGAAGTTCGCCGACATGAAGACGTACACGCAGGGCGACGCGCATATCCAAAACGTCGGTTCCTTCAACGACAGCACGGGTACGGCCGTGTTCGGCTTGAACGATTACGATTCCGCCGGCGTCGATGCGTTCTACTCGGATCTGCTGCGATTCGTCGCAAGCATGTACGTGGTGCGCAGCGACAAAGACACGACGGGCATCGTCGGACTGACCGACGCCGAGATTCGCGCGGCCGCGAAGCAGTTCCTGGACGCCTATAAGGATGCGGTATTGAGCACGGTCGGCAACGATTCCGAGAAGACGGCCAAGCTGACGACGGACAAGGTCCAGACGTATACGGCTGCTACGATGAATGCCGTCATTGGCGGTAAGACCTACGCGGCGGCTAGGGCGGATCAGGTCGCGAAATGGATCAAGGATACGGTAACGAAGCCGGATACGTCCAAATACGCGGATGCCAGCGAAGCGGAGATCGCCGCGCTGAAGGGCAGCTGGAGCGATTACGTACAGCAAATCGGCGCCAATGCCAGAAGTCCGCTGCATGCACTCACGCCCGTACAGTTGACGGATTATTTCACGATCAAATCGGTGGTCCATCGCATTAATCAAGGCCAAGGCAGCATCGGCACCGATCGCTACAACGTGTTGATCGAAGGCGCGACGACGGACGGATCGGACGATGTCGTGCTGGACATGAAGCAGCAGCGTCGAGATGCCGGCTTATCCATGCAGGCTTATCAGGCGATGGCCGTCGATCCGGATGCCTTCCTGGGTACCTTGCAGGCCATGAAACGCGAGTATCTTATCCGCGAGATTTCGCCGTATAAAGGCGACTACACGAAGAAGACGTTTGCAAGTGCAGCAGAGCTCACGCAGTACGTCATCGACTCGGCGAAGGCATATGCGTACATGCATGCCTATTCCGACCAGGATTCGCCGATCGGCGGGCTGGATGGCAGCTTCGAGGACGCGTTCAGCACGCGCGTTGCCCCGCAATGGGACGAACTAGAGAATGTGATGCTGAACGCCGCGGAGGATTATTCCCACCAGATCGTCGCGGACTTTAATCAAGTGAAGGACGACTTGATCGCCGGCAAGCTGATCGACGTCGCCACCTTGAACGGCATCACGCTTAGCAAAGGTACGCTCTCGCCGGCATTCGACCCGAGCGTGCTGAACTATAACGTCCAAGTGGCGAACGAAGTCTCCTCCGTCGATTTGAAGGCCGTCGTCACCGACGAATCGTCCGCGGTGACGACGAAGCTGAACGGCTCGCCGTATACGTCGGGAGAATCCAAGACGGTGTCTTTGGCGGAAGGGAACAACAAGCTGCTGCTTGCCGTAACCGCGCAGGATGGCGTGACGACTAAGACTTATACGATTACGGTAAATCGTGCCTCATCGACCGTCTATGTACCGACTCTTACTCCGGTACAGAGCATTGCGGTATCCGCTGCGGGCGGCGCAGCGAGCGTCGTTAACGGCGGGACGCTGCAGCTGAGCGCGGCGGTACTGCCGGCCAATGCGTCGGATAACAGCGTCGTCTGGTCCGTAACGAACGGCACCGGCGCGGCGACGATCTCAGCGTCTGGGTTGCTGCAGGCGACGGCAGCCGGTTCGGTAACCGTGAAGGCGACCGCCCGCGACGGGTCGAATGTATCCGGAACGGTGCAGATTACCATTACAGCCACAGGTACTGGGACTGGCGGTACTGGCACTGGCACAGGTGGAACGGGTAATGGCGGATCAGACACGAATCCGGCGCAAGACAAGCCGACGCTGAAGGATAGCTTGGTGGACGCAAGCGTCTTGAAAGCTAACCTGCTCCAAGCGGCCGCTGGATCACCGCCGGTTACGTTCAAAGATGTGAAGGCGAACGATTGGAGCGCCAATATCGTTCAAGCCGCCGCCCGCATGGGTATCGTCAAGGGCTATGAGGATGGCAGCTTCGACCCGAGCGGAGGCATCACGCGCGCCGAATTCGCGGCCATGCTCGTCCGCGCGCTCGGTCTGGAGTCCGCAGCCGGCGGCGGCTTTGCGGACACGGAGGGACATTGGGCGGCCGATGCGATCAGCGCCTTGAAGGCGGCTGGTCTTGCGGCTGGCTACGGCAATGGCGCCTTCAAGCCGGATCAGGCGATCTCCCGGGCGGAGATCGCGGCTATGCTCGCGAAGGTCATCGCTTTCGGCCAAGGCTCCGCATCGGCGTCGTTCAGCGACGTGAACGGACATTGGGCGGCGGAGGCTATTGAAGCATTAGCGGGTGCCGGGATCGTAAACGGCAGCGCGAACGGCACGTTTGCCCCGAACGCAGGCGCGACCCGCGCGGAATCGACCGCCATGCTGCTGCGGATGCTGAACGTGACGCTGCAGCTTGGTCTGACGCTTTAATTTAAGCCACGATTAGTAACGTTATAACTAAGCAACGGCATAACCCGAACACTGCATAACCAAGCAATGGCATAACCAAGCAATGGCATAACCAAGCATAACCAAACCTATTCAAGCAACAGCATACAAAGCAAAGGCAGAGGCTGCGATCGCAGTCTTTGCCTTTTGTTTGTTGTCCCTGGCGAGTACGACGAGTCTAGGGTGGAAGTCCCGACTTAAAGCTGCAGGAGGTCAAGGCGTAGGTAGGAAGTCGCCCGCCCTCCAGAACTCGTCAGCACGGAAATCTGCCTTCTGTTCCTACCACCGCCTCAATTCACAGCCGTCGATGACGAACAAGGAGGATTTACGTCGAAGGGCGGCGAATCCTGTCTGCCGCATTTAATTCGGCAGAAGGTGTGATCATCGTTGAACAGGCAGACGAAGTGGGTCTTTTGTATGGTAATGGCATTGATAATGGCAGTGGCCGGGGGGCCGGGCCGATCGAACGCGCAAGAAGCGAATCAAGCGAGAGAAGCTTACATTAGCGTCTCGTACAGTATCAAACCCGGGGAGACGATGTACAGCATCTCCAGGAAGTTTTATCTAACCGGCAATTATGAGCAGGTCGCGAAGACGAACGGTTGGAATCCGAAGGTTGGTCTGAAGTCGGGGACTTCCCTTACGCTGCGTAATCCGCTGCTCTTGGACCAATATATGGTCAAAACGGGCGATACGCTGTATGGAGTAACTAACCGGTACTTCAACCGTACGCAGTATATGAAGGCGCTAATGGATTACAATGGGATCTCGGATCCGAATACGGGTCTGAAGGCGGGCGTGGCGCTGCGCATTCCGCTGCCTGCCGGGGAGCTGCGGCACACGGTGCTGAAGGGCGATACGCTGTTCAGTCTGGCGGCCCGTTATTTCAAGGCGGCGGACTATCAGGAGGCCATCGCCCAATCGAATGGGATCAAAGACGCGGCGGGATCGATCAAGGCCGGACAGACGCTGCAAATCCCGAACCCGTATTACGCGGACGAAGCGAGCGCCCCGAGCTCCCAGAGCAGCAGCCCTAGCAATGGCTCGGTCGCCCCGGCTGGCCCCGCGAAGGTAATCTCGATCGAGATCGACCTCACGCACAACAAGCTGAACGTGCTTGCCGGAGGGAAGGCCCTGAAGAGCTTCGACATCGCCAGCGGGAGGAAGGCGGGCTTGACGCCGACCGGCAGCTTCGAGATTATGACGAAAATCAAAAATCCGTGGTATTCGGCGAAAGGCATTCCCGGCGGGGATCCGAACAATCCGCTCGGCAGCCGCTGGCTGGGACTCAACGTTCCGAATACGCAGGGCACGAAATACGGCATTCATGGGACGAACGCGCCTGCGTCGATCGGCAGCTATGCCAGTGGCGGCTGCATAAGGATGAACAACAAGGACGTGGAATGGCTCTACGACACGATTCCGACGGGGACGAAAGTGAAGATTCAAGCGTAAACGATCGTGTGAAATGAAACCAAGTCAATGCTGATCAAAGAGCAAAAACGCCAGGAGCTAAGCATCCTGCGCGTTTTTTTATTTGAATTTCTCTCTAGTCGCGATCCAGGGGGCTGCGCGCGCCAGCGTGCTGGGGGCGATTGGAAACTCTGTCAAGAAGGAGTTGCGAGAACGACCGTCGAAGCCTGAGAAGGACGAGTCGCGCGCAGGAAGTTGAAACAGGGTTCCAATTGCCACGTATAATTGACAATCCGACCAAAAAAGGGGAATTGACATCATTATGAAAGTCGCTTTAATTGAGAAGTCGCTGGACGGCACCTTAATCCCGATCGACGAGCGGGAGTGGGACACGGTCATGATCACGGCGCTCGAGCACGTGAATTACCTCAGCGTCAATAACCAGGAATATCAGACGATCGAAGGGAAATTGAACGTGGATTCCGGCAGCTTGGAGCTGCTTGTCGTGAAAATGAACAAAGACCAATAATCGCTTGAGCTGGAAGGGAGTTTGGATATGCACCCGGACAAACCGGATAAACCGGACGATTTGATACGAAACAAACTGTTCACGAGCGACGGGAAGCCCCTTCGCATTCTCTCGACCTCGCTCGGGATCGCCCTGCTGGCGAACGTGGCCTTCATGCCGCATGCTTCGCAAGCGGCGCCCGATGCCGCGAGCACGACATCGACGACGGCATCGCCTACGCTGGTCGAATGGTCGAACGAGGCGGTCAAAGCCTACTACGATCCGGCCGTCGATTGGAATCTGCCCTTGCCTCCGGAGAAAGAGCTGGATCAGAGCGAGCTCGACCAGGGAGCCGGTTCAGGCGCAGGCGCCGCTTCCGGCGGTACGTCAGGCGGCACGACGATCATTAACACGACGTCCTCCGGCTTCGGCTGGGATGACCTGATGCTCTACCATCTCTTGTTCAACAGCGGCGGTCCGTATTCCGCGCAATCGTGGTCTTCATCCCATCGCTCCTACTATTACGGAAGCAATGCACCGTATCAGCCAAGGACGCGTACCGCGGGCGTCTATCAGAATAAGCCCGTGGCCGGTTCGACCATCAAGCCTAAAACCTCGAACACGACCGGCAGCATCACGCGGCGCACGACCTCTTCGAAGCCCGGCGGAATCGGCGGCAAGTCGAGCAGCATGAGCTCTTCGTCCTCTTCGAGCTCGCATGCGTCCTCATCGAGCTCGCACGCGTCGTCGTCAGGGTTCGGAGGATGACCGAGGACGTATTTCAAGTGATCGGCCGCCCGGACGATAACCGTGCCGAGAAAGTAGCGCGTCTGAGGGAGCTTGGGTTCGCATGGGCCGACCTGGACGACGAAGCCTACTGGCTCGATCAGATCGTCGGGATGCGCCGCGAAACCTGCGAGGAGCTCTTCCAAGCGTCGGAACGGCTGTGGCTCATTCTCGACAAGACCGCCCGGTACGTCCTGGGAAGACGCGATCTGTACCATTTGCTCGGCATCCCGGACATTCATTGGGATTTGCTTGATCAATTGCCTATTCCTCCGGAAGGGCTGATCAGCCGATATGCCAGATTCGACTATGCGATCTCGGCAGACGGCAAGATCAAGATGCTCGAACTCAACGCCGATACGCCGACGGGCTATGTGGAAGCTTCCATAGCGACGCCATGGCTTTGCGGGCAAGCGGGAATCGCAACGGTTAACGAAGCGATGAAGGATCAGGTTGCCTCGGCGTGGTCGATCGAACAGCCGGACACCGCTGCATGCGTCGCTTACGGAGCGCATCTCGAAGACTCCGGAACGATCGAAGCCTTGGTGAAGCACAGCGGCCTGCAGGTGAACTGCGCGGACTGCTTGGACCTGTGGGTCGATAATGGGATTTTGAAGAATAGCGAAGATCAGCCGATCCATCGCATGTTCGCCCTCTATCCGAAAGAATGGATGGCCCATGACGATGGAGGCGAAGCGCTCGCCTACGCCATCGAGCAAGGCAACCTGCAGCTGTTCAACGGCATGCACAGCATTCTGCTGCAATCCAAAGGACTTCAGGCCGCCGCATGGGGCCTCTACGAGTTGGGTCTCCTCTTCGACGCGGAAGAACGGGACACCATCGGGCGCTATTTGCTTCCGACCTATAACAAGCCCGTCTTCGAAGGGGACTTCGTGTCCAAGTCGATGTTCGGCCGCGAAGGCGGTTCGGTCAAAATGTTCGACGAAAGCGGACAGCTGGAGGTCGAAGACCAAGACGGCTTCGATACGAGCGCGCTCTTCCCGGTCGTGTACCAGAAGCGGGCCGACCTCGCGCGCATTGAAACCGCGGCAGGCGAGTTCCATCTGCTGGTGGGCATGTTCGTCATTAACGGCAAGCCATGCGGCCTTCTAGGCCGGGCCGGAGGGCCGATCACCGGGAACACCAGCCACTTTATTCCGATTGGAGTGTTATAACGCGATGAAACGCATTTATCTTATCCTGGGCGGTTTGATGCTCTGCCTTCTTCTCAGCTCCTGCGGCACGGAAGATCAGACGTCGATCTTCAGCACGTCTTCGTCTTCGGGCGATTCGTCATCGGCAGACGCCTCTGCGCCCGACGTTGCCCGGGTTCCGTGGGACTACCGGATCGTGAACGGCAAGGTCGGCGATCTAGTCGGCAGCGACATGACGATCCTGCCCGATAACGTCATGCTTCCGAACGATAATAATTTCGCGACCGGCGACGCGGTGTGGACCTTGCAGTACATGGACGCCGAGATCACGACGGATGAACAGAAGCGCAATCAGCTTCAGCTCTCCGCTTGGGGAACGCTGAAGTCTTATAAGGACGAAGCTAGCGCCAAGAAGGATCTGGCGGAGCTGAAGGAAACGATTCAAACGGAGCTCGACCTGGTCGGCGTCTACAAGACCGAGAACCAAGGGAAGTTCCGCGAGTTCGCCGTGGTGACCATGCCGTCCGGCAACGTGATCAAGCAGCCGGTCAGCGAAGAGAAGTACGCTGCCTTGAAGAATCAGAAGAAGGTCAAAGCGAATATCGAACAGATTCATGATTTCGGGGATTACGATACCGTATACGCAAAATTTCGGGGGTGGGCGCAATGACCGTATTCATTAATCTCGTAGGCAGCGTCGTCGTCATCGTGGCCTTGCAGCTGGCCGGCATGCTGATTTTCAGCGCCATGACGCCGTTCAACGATCTAGAGGAACTCAAGAAAGGCAATACGGCCGTCGGCTTGGCTTTCGGAGGGAAGTTTCTCTCCACCGCCATCATCATCGGCGTATCCGCCTATACCAACACCTCCATCTGGCACATGATGCTATGGTTTGCGGTTGGTTATGTCATTCTCATCGCGACTTACTGGCTGTTTGAGCTGGTGACGCCTGGATTGAAGGTGTCGGAGCATCTGCAGAAAGGCAACGTAGCGATCGGCATTCTGCTATGCTGCGTGTTCATCGGCATGAGCTTCGCCATCAGCAGCTTGATCATTTAAGGTCTTCCTTCGCATCGCAAGAGGGCTTCCATTACCGAGCGCATCGGAACGGAAGCCTTTCTTGTGAACGGGAGCGGGACTGCACAGAAGAGAGGAAGAAGCTGGATGCCCTTGATCATGAGGACGATGCTGAAGGTTTTACGGGTGCCGAATACGACCATCCTCATTACGGTGCTGGCCTTTATTCTCGGCTGCGCCACCATTGCGTACGCGATCGAGCCGTCCACGTTCCGGAACTGGTTCAATGCGCTGTATTGGGTAATGACCACGATGGCCACGGTCGGATACGGGGATTTTTATGCGAAAACCTGGATAGGCAAAGCATTCTCCTTGTTTATCTACGTGTTCGGCATTGGCCTTCTCAGTCTGATTATCGGTAAAATCATCGATTCGATATCGACCATTTACAAGCATTGGGAGGCCGGCAAAATGCACTTTCACGGGAAGGACCACATCATTATCATTAACTGGAGCAAGAAAGCCCAGTACGCCATCGACGAGATCCTGTCTTACTCGCCCGCTTCGCATATCGTCATCCTGGACGAGTCGGACAAACATCCCATCGTGGATCGGCAGGAGATTCATTTTATCAGCGGCGATCCTTCGGCCGAAGAAGTGTTGGATAAAGCGATGATCAAGCAGGCGAGGGCCGTCATTATTTTCGCGGATACCCGGATCGACGAACCGGCGCTTGCGGACGGCAAAACGCTCTTGATCGCCTCGAGCATCGAACGTCTTCATCCCAATATCCACACGACCGTTGAAATCACGCAGGATAAGAATATCAAAAATTTCCGGCATGCCAAGGTCAATGAATTCGTCTTGTCGCATGACGCGGTTTCCAGGCTTGCGGTCCGCAGCGCTCTGCAGCAAGGCGGCTCCGAGATCATCCACCAGCTGATCAGCCGGGAGGTCGGGGACGACATTTACGAGATTCCGGTCAGACCGGAGTGGAAGACGTATAGAGATGCCTTCCAGGCTATCTTGGAACGCGGCGCTACGCTGCTGTCGGACCGGGGAGATCTCGGGATCAATCGCAAACTGAACGATCCGATTCCTGCGGCGGCCAGGCTTTATGTGGTTGCGGATGAAGCGACATATCGTCAGATTAAGGCGCAGGCATAAGGAATGCCTGAGAGGGAGATGAACCCATGCCCACTTACAACAAGCTCGTACGTGACGGCATTCCGCGCATCATTGCATCCAATGGCAAAAGCTTTCGCACGCGTATATTGGAGCCAGAAGAATACGTGAGCGAACTGAAGACAAAGCTGCAGGAAGAATCGGAAGAGTTGCTGCGGGCAAAGGAGCCGGAAGAAGCGCTGGAAGAATTGGCGGATCTGCTTGAGGTTATCCGGGCGTTAGCCAGCGTGAACGGCGCCGACTGGGAGCGGCTCGAAGCGATACGGGCGATGAAGGCGGAGAAACGGGGCGGCTTCGAGGAGCGCGTGTATCTGATCGATGTGGAAGGATAGGTTTTCGTAAAATGCTTGAATCAAATAGGTGCAGCGAGCCTGGCCAAGTCCCGACACGACTTGGTCAGGTTTTTCTTATTGGCGGACAACATCCGTCCCCCTGAGCAAAATTGTTCGTGCAGAACAAGGATGATGTAGTGTATAATTACCTATGAACTGGTCGGAATACAAGGAATTAGATTTGGAACCGGAGCCGTTATCGGCTATAATCTCTATATACGTATCATTCGCAAGCAGGAAGGAGGCCGCGCTATGCAGCTTATCGAACGCACGGCGATCCAGGAACGGATCGATCGCTTCAAGGATCAGGATTTATATCTTCATTTGGAAATGACGACGGGTGCGTACGCCTCCCATCTCGACGCCTCGAAGCATCCCGCGGCGACGTTCGTGACGAATGCGGTCGTTCGCTATTCGCTCGGCTCGATCTCGGGGAACGGTCCGTATCGGGTCGGCCTGAAGATGGCACACGGCTGGATTTATTCCGAGGGACTGACGCATTACGAGGAAGCCAATACGGAACGGTTGATTCTGGCGGGACATGACGGACAGGGCAAGCTCGTTGTCGCGCTGCAGTTGAGCCGCGAGCCTTTCTGATGGAAGAGGAGATGAGGAACGCCATGGAACGAGAACGCCATATTCTAGTCGTGCTGCCGCATCCGGATGACGAAGCCTTCGGCTTGTCGGGCACGCTGACCAAATATATCCAAGCCGGAACCCCGGTGACTTATGCCTGCCTGACGCTCGGCGAGATGGGCCGCAATATGGGCATTCCGCCGTTCGCCAATCGGGTCACGCTGCCGCAAATCCGCAAAGGCGAGCTGGAAGCCTCCTGCCGCGCGATCGGCATCGAGGATTTGAGAATGTTCGGCTTTCACGACAAGACGCTCGAATTCGAAGATCAAGAGCTGCTCGACGGACAGATCGGGGCGCTTCTGGAGGAATTAAAGCCTTCGCTGGTCCTGACCTTCTATCCGGGCTACGCCGTCCACCCCGACCATGATGCCACCGGCGCCGCCGTCGTGCGCGTGATCGGCCGGCTGCCGGAGAACGAAAGGCCGCGAGTGCATGCGATGGCATTCGCCAGAGACCTCGAGAAAGCGATCGGAAAGCCCGACGTGGTCGTCGATATTCGGGACTTCCTGAAGCAGAAGCTGGCCAGCATCGAAGCGCACCGCTCGCAGTTCCAGGCCGTGGAGCTGATGGGCGGCAAGACGTTGGAGGATCCGGAGCTGCAGGAACGGTTCGGGACGGAACGCTTCTGGACGTATCGGTTCGACTAAAGCCGTCATAATAAGAGAATTCAAGAATTGCGGTTTAGTAAGCCGAATGCGCATCTCATACCGAGATGCTCATTCGGCTTTTTTGGCATGGCAATTGGGAATAGTTTCAGTCCGTTAGGAGAACCTAACCACTCGAGCGCCGCTTTCCATATGCTGGGCATTGATGCGCGTTCGGTGCCGATTCGGGACGACGATTCCTGTCAACCGGGCGCCGAATCCTGCGAGCTGCCGTTCCCGGCCCGCTGCTTCTTGCTCGCCGTGAATCTGCGGATGATCTGCCGGCCGTTGACGAAATACCAGACCAGCGCAGGGGCCAAAACATTGATGCCCAGCACGAGATAGACGATGGTCCACATGAACCAACGGGTATTAACGAGTTCGCGATAGAACCAGGAATGATAGAAATCCATACTCGGCCTCCTTTTGCATGATTGCCATGCTAGTATCAGCCAACGTTGTACGACCTATACCATTTTCAGGGAGGGATGCGGATGCCGGACCGGCAGGAAGAAGGGAAGGAGAAGTTCCAAGCGGAGCTGTCCGTCAATGCCGCCGCCATCGATACGATATTGGGACAGAGCGCGGACGTGCAGCGGCGGGAATTTCAGTTGTGCGGCAGCCCGAATTATCCCGGCTTATGTTGTTTTCTAGACGGAATGGCGGATACGGCCGTCGTGGAGGAGCTGCTGAAAGCCTTGATCGTGAGCGGCAGCGAGCTGAAACGCGATCCGGCCTCCATGACGACGGCAGATGCCATTCGCACGCAGCTGCTGATTAACGCATCGGCGAAATCCTGCGGCAGCGTCAAGGAAGGAATCGCGGGCATCGTATCCGGCGATACGCTCGTCCTGATCGATGGGCTCGAAGCGGCCATTCTCGTCAGCTCGCGGGGCTGGAAGGCGCGCGGCGTCGAGGAGCCGTCGTCCGAGAATAATGTCCGGGGGCCGCGCGACGGCTTTACCGAGAGCATTCGAACCAACACCGCGCAGATCCGGAGAAGAATCCGGGATCCGAAGCTGCGATTCGACGCCATGGTCATTGGGACGCGGTCGCAGACGGATATCAATATCGCCTACATCGAGGATCTCGTGAAGGTCGGTCTCGTCGACGAGGTCAAGCAGCGCCTTGCCCGCATCAAGATCGATGCGATTCTGGAGAGCGGGTATATCGAAGAACTGATCGAGGATGCGCCGCTGTCGCTGTTCAATACCGTGCAGAGCACCGAACGGCCCGATAAAACGGCTTCCGCTCTCCTGGAAGGCCGAGTCGCGATCTTCATCGACAACACGCCCGTCGTGCTGATCGTACCGACGTTCTTTTGGCAGTTCGTCCAGGCGCCGGACGATTATTACAGCCGCTATTGGGTAGGCACGTTCTTCCGCTTCGTCCGTTACGTCGCGCTGATGATCAGCCTGTTCCTGCCGTCAATCTACGTCATGCTCGTATCGTTTCACCAAGAAATGATTCCGACCTCGCTGGCGCTGACGATCGCCTCCGGACGGGAGGTCGTTCCGTTCCCCGTGCTGCTCGAGGCGGTCGTCATGGAGCTGGCCTTCGAGCTGATGCGCGAGGCCGGCCTGCGCATGCCGAAGCCGATCGGACAAGCCGTCAGCATCGTCGGCTCGCTGATCATCGGCCAAGCCGCGGTACAGGCAGGCTTGGTCTCGCCGTTCATGGTCATCATCGTCGCGATCACGGCGATCTCTTCCTTCGCGATCCCGAGCTATTCTTCTTCGCTTGCGCTGCGCATTTACCGGTTTCCGATCCTCCTTGCGTCGGGCGTACTCGGATTGCTCGGCTTTGCGACGATGTTCTTCGCGCTGATGCTTCACGCCCTCTCGATCCGTTCGTTCGGCGAATCCTACCTGGCGCCTGCCAGCCCCTTCCGGGCTTCCGACCAGCGCGACATGCTGCTTCGCCTGCCGATCTGGATGCAGGAGGAACGTCCGGAATTCGCGCAGGATACCCAGCGGATGGGCGACGGCATGATGCCGAAGCCGTCGGAGAAGGGAAACGGTTCATGAAGCGCGCCTTGCGGTGGTTGCTCATCGTCGCGTCGCTTCTGTCCTTAACCGCATGCATGGGCGTGCGTCAAATCAACGAATTGGCCATCGTTACGGCCGTCGGCCTGGATCTCGGCGAGAAGCCGGGCATGACCAAGCTGTCCGTTCAAATCATCCGTCCCGCGGACGCGCGCGGTCAGACCGGAGCGCCTTCAGGCGGTACGGGCGACCCCATCTATACGATCAGCAGCGAAGGGAGAAGCATTTTCGAGGCGATACGGAATTTGGGCCGCGTCTCTTCGCGCAGAGTCTATTGGGCGCATAACTTCGTTATCGTCATGGGAGAGGATTACGCGAGGAAAGGGATCGAGGACATGGTCGACTTCTTCACCCGCAACCATGAGCTTCGCATGGATACGTGGGTCGCCGTGACGCCGGACAAGCCGGAGGAAGTCATCTCCACGGTGACGGGTCTCGAGGTCGTGCCCGGCGAAGCGGTGGACAGGTTGTTCAATGACAATCATGTCGTCGGGCAGGCTTCCGGGAGCAACATGATGAACCTGGAAGAAGCCTTCTTAAGCCGCTCGACCAGCCCGGTGCTGGCGAAGCTTCAGCTCATGCCGCGCGGCATATCGAACAAGAAGCCCGACGAACACGGTTCGTTCAAGCAGGTCGAGCTGGCCGGGGCCGCGGCGTTCAAGCAGGGGAAGATGGCCGGCTGGCTGAACGTCAAGGAAACGCAGGGCGTGCTCTTCTTCCTGGAAGGACTCGAGAGCGGCATCATCCCGGTCGATTGTCCGAATAATCGCAATCAGGTGACGTTGGAATACAAGCGAGCGCGATTCTCGGTCGATCCGCAGTTCCAGGACGGCAAGCCGCGGTTTCAAATCCGGCTGAGGGCGGACGCGGATATCGTGGAGAACGGATGCGATATCAATCTGAAAAGCAGCAGGGATGAACTCGAAGAGAAGCTGGCGCAGGAGCTCAAATCCGAAATCGAAGGCGTCCTCGCCAAGGCGCAGGACCGGTATCGGTCCGATTTTCTGAAGTTAGGAGACTCGTTCCGCAATGAATATCCCGTGGAGTGGCGGCAGGTGAAGGATAAGTGGGATACGGTATTCGCCGATGCGCAAACGTCCGTGATGGTGAAGACGACGATTAAGAGCACGGTAGTCAAAGCGGCGGGAGCGGAGATCAAATGACCAAATTTCGGATCTCGAACGGCATGTTCATCGCGATGATCGTGAATCTCATCTTCGTCAAATCGATCGGGCTGACGCAAGGCGTCTTGGCCCGTTATGTTAGCCAGGATATGTGGATTGCGACAGCGCTCGGCGCGCTGCAGGGCATCGTGATGATGTACGTCACTTATCTTGTCATGCGCAAATCGCCGCGGCTCGACTTCATCGCGCTTAGCGAGCGATTGTTGGGCAAATGGTTCTCCGTCATCGTCGCGCTGTTGATCTTCGCGTTCTTCCTGGCTGGAAGCGGGCCGATCATGATGACCTTCGTCTATCACTTGCAGGATTATTTTCTGCCTGCGGCGCCGTTAGGGGTGTTTCTTGCTGCCGCGCTGCTTGTCGGGATGCTGGGCTGCTATTACGGCGTGGAGGTCATGGCGCGCGCGGCTCTGATCGGCCTCGTGTTTCTGTTCGTGCTTAACGTGCTGATCGTAATCGGATCCACCCATGAATTCGATATCCGGAACTTGCTGCCGGTCATGGAATCCGGCTTGCCCCGCAACTTGAGCGCCAGCCTGCACTACGACGCGGATTGGGCGCTCGGGACGATGCTGGCCGCGCTGATCATGCCGATGATCAATAAACCCGGCAAGCTGGGCGGCAAGGTCGGCATGCTCGGCATCATGGCGGCTAGCTTGATGGTCGTCATTTGGGCGATCCTCGAGGGTGCCGTGCTGTCGGCGGAGGTGACGGGGCAGTATACGTTATCCTGCATGAAGCTGGCCCGCAATGCGCATATGGGCAATTTCCTCCAACGGTACGAAATGGTGATGATCGCCCTGTACGCCCTGCCCAGCCTGTTCGAAATCATGTTCTGCATCTACGGCATGTCCGTGAGCGCTTCGCGGATCTTCGGGATCAAGAGCATCAGGCCGATGATTTCCGTCATCAGCGTGCTGATCGGCGCGTTCAACTATTGGCTGTTGAACGATCATTATCGGTCGATGACTTTTCTTGAACATACATGGCCGTATATCGCGCTCCCGATCGCCTTCGGGCTGCCGTTCCTGCTGCTCGCGCTTCGTCTCATGCTCGGCAAGAAGCTGCCGAAGGCGGAACAAGAGGAAGAAGGACAGGGCAAGAAGCAGACGCGGGCAGGAGGAGGCGGTGCTTCGCAAAGTCCGGGCAAGGGAGCAATGGGCAGCCGTGACCGGACGCCTGTCTGAACGGTCCGTATTTTTTCGAGTGTCCGAGCCTCCATCCTTCTCCGCATTCTGATAAAATGGAGCCAAGGCTCGACCATTCGGGCAACCCCGGCAAGCGGAAGGAGACAAGGACGGCCATGCAAGACAACCAAACGGCACCAGGTACGACCGACGATTATATTTCGGCTTTCCCGCCGAACGTTCAGGACATGATGCAGGCGTTACGGCAAACGATCAAAGAGGCGGCGCCGGAAGCAAAGGAGAAGATCGCGTATCAGATGCCCGCATTCGACCTGCACGGCAGCCTCGTCTACTTCGCCGCTTACAAAAATCACATCGGCTTTTACCCGACCGCAAGCGGAATCCGCGTTTTCCAGGACGAGCTGGCGGCCTATAAGACGTCGAAGGGAGCGGTGCAATTCCCGATCGGGCAGCCGCTGCCGTTGGCGCTGATCAAGCGAATCGTGGAATACCGCGTGGCGGAGAACATCGAGAAGGCAAGCCGCAAGCGGGAGAAGAAGCGGTAGCGGAGATACGCTGCGCCTCACGCTTATTCGCGCGCATGGATGACCGGTTCATCGGCTGTCCGTGCGTGCTTTTTGCCATGGTCGGCGGCCTGCCACCGCGGCTTTTCCGCCGCGCGTCATCTATTCTTTTATGCGCTGCTCTCGGAAAAACGTCCGTCGCATGCTACAATAATGCTGCAATCCTACTCTATTTCAGAAAAGGAACCTATGCCATGCTGCCAATAAACAAGCCGCAAGCGGAGGCCGAGCTTCGGAAATTCGTCGGAGCCGATGCCTATATCCACAGCGAGGCGACTTCATTCGTATTCGTTCGCAATTTCAAGGTTAGGGTCACGCACGCTTTTATCGCCGGAGAGGGCTCGTACCGCGCCGCGCTGCGGTTTGACGGTCACGGCTGGCTTCGCATGGAAGCGCTCACGCATTACGAGGTCGATGAATACGGCCGCCTGCTGCTGGCCGGCTACGATGACAGAGGACGCATGAACGTGGCGCTCCATCTAGGAAAGGAGCCGTTCCCGGAATGACGACTTCGAATAACGCGAATACGCCGCGCAAGCTGCTGGCGGTTTTCGCTCATCCTGACGACGAGACGTTTATTTGCGGAGGGACGTTTGCCAAATACGCCGCCGAGGGCGTCGAGATTACGCTCGTAAGCGCGACCCGGGGAGAAATGGGACGCCGGATGGGCAACCCGCCGTACCTCAACCGGGAAACGATGGCGGCCGCCCGCGAGCAGGAGCTGAAGGAAGCCTGCGATTGCTTGGGCATCGGGAATCTGCTGTTCTTCGATATCCGCGACAAAACAGTCGAATTCGAAGACGAGGAATCGCTGACGGGGCGCATCGAGGACTTGATTCGCGATATCGAGCCGGACGTCGTGCTGACGTTTCACGAGCGGTTCGGCGGGCATCCGGACCACTGCGCGATCGGCAAAGCGACAACGGCAGCGTTCCGGCGGACTGCACGCAAGGGCGCGCTATATTTCATTACGTTCGGGGATGCGATGGAGCGTCCGGAGCGATACGGCTACAAGCGGAAGGACGTCGTCAAGATCGACGTGCAAGCCTATCAAACCGCGAAGCTCGCGGCGTTCCGAGCCCATCGCTGCCAGACCGAGATCGACGAATGGGTGTGGCTGGCCGATGACGAGGCGTTGTCCCGTTTCGGGCGGCATGAATACTTCCTCAAAGGCGACGTTCAGGCGGCACAGCGGGATAGCACGGATTTATTCTAATACGGCGAAGATGATAATTAAGAGGCTCGAAATGCTGGCGTAGCGCAGCGTTTTGAGCCTCTTGTGGCGTAAAGGGCGATGAAATTACGTAGTCGCAGCATTTCGAGCTTCCAGTGTCCCAATGCACCGAAAGAATCGCCCCTTACTCGTCCGCCTCGCCCAGCGCGGCCGCAGCCAAGCCGTAGAGCACCGCGTTGTCCATCGGGGGATTGTGAAGGCCGGCCCGGACATCCCGATAGTAGCGTTCAAGCGGCGTATTGCGAGACAAGCTTGAACCGCCGACGATGCGCATGGCCAGGTCCACGACCCGGATGGCGTTGTTGGTAACCTCGTACTTCGCCAGGCCGAGCTCCGGCTTGAGCGAAGGTCGGTCGTCGACTTCGCTGTCCCACCGCTCCGCCGCCGCATAGAGGACCGCCCGCGCGGTTCGAAGCTCGACCTCCATCTCCCCGATGGTATGCTGGACGTATGGAATGGCCGCGATCGGCTTTTCCATCCCGTTCGGGCGATAGGATCTTGCGAAGTCCAGGGCATAATCCCTTGCGGCCAGGGCGATGCCCATGTAACAGGCCGGAATATGCAGCATCCATCCTCCGCCGTCATCCACGCCTTTACCGCCCGTGAGCCGCATGTTCTGGGCAGCGAATGCTCCGTCCAGCACGACATCATGGCTGCCGGTCGCGCGCATGCCGAGCGTGTCCCATGTTTCCACGAGCGTGACCCGGTCCGAGCGATGGACCAGAAAATCCGCCGTGCAATCCTCGTCCGGAAGATACGCGGTCACGACGAAACGGTCGAGAATCGGGGAGAGCGTGCTGAACGTCTTGCGTCCCGTGATGCGCCAGCCGCCATCTACGGGCACCGCCGTCGTCGACGGCCTTCCGCCGCGGCTCGGACTGCCGGTTGCCGCTTCGCTGGCGAACGTATTGATCATCGTGCCGTCCTTCACGACGGAGCGGCAGAGCTCCTCGTACGTATTGCCCGGCCATTTGCCGGTCGTCCGCAGATGAAGCATCTGGCCGAGATGCCAGCCGACGGCGAGCGCGGTCGATCCGTCTCCGTAGGCCAGCCGTTCCTGCAGCATGACGAACTCGTAGAGCGATATTTCGTCACCGCCGTATGCGCGGGGAACGGTCAGTTTCAGATAACCCGCCTCACGCAGGTCGGCGAAATTGTCGAAAGGGAACGAGCCTTCGCGGTCATGAACGACCGCTCTCTCCGCGAAACGGGCCGCCAGCGCCTCCGCTTGTTGAACCCTGGCCTGCTCATCTTCGCTGCGAATATAAGTATCGATCAGTCGTTTCATTCCTGCCACACTCCTTCTCTCCGTATTATACCAATGGACGCAAGGCAGGGGGAGTTCCTTTCAAAATGTAAGCGAGAAGTGCCTGGCAGCGAGAATTGCAGGGCTGCGGACGGAAAAGCGTTGAAAAGCGTTGAAAAGCGTGAACGAGTATGCTACTATGAATCAAATTTAGAACGCGAAGATGAGAAGCACATGCACGGACTTATGCCCAGAGAGCGGAGGGAGCGGTGAAACCTCCGTCATAAGCAATGCATGACGTCGTCTCGGAGCGGTTGACCGAACATCGAAGCCTGGAAGCCAACTGCTGGTTCCCGGACACGATCGGTAGGCTCAGACGGAGCGCACACGTTACCGTGCGGAGGCAAGGCAATCGACTGCTTCTTGAGGCCGGAATCGCGAGATCTCGGCAAACCAGGGTGGTACCGCGAAAAGTTAACCCCTTTCGTCCCTAGGCCGGACAGCTGTTGTCCGCGCCTTGGGAGGAGAGGGGTTTGTTGATGTGCTTCACGATTTATTCATAGGAGTAACGCGATGAAGAGAATCACATGCAGCGGACTTGATGCCCAGAGAGCGGGGGGAACGGTGAAACCTCCGTCGTAAGCGCTGCATGACGTCGTCTCGGAGCGGTCGATCGAAAAACCGGAGCCTGCGTCTGTCATCGGCATGCGCATCGGGTTCGGGGAGTAGGCTCGAACGGAGTGGCACACGTTATCGTGCGGCAGGCAAGGGTACTCGACCTTGTCTCTTGAGGCTGGAACCGCATGGTTTCGGCAAACCAGGGTGGTACCGCGAATATCGACCTCTTTCGCCCCTTCAGAGCCGGACGGCAGCCGCCGTTCGCGCTCGCGGAGGGGTTATTTATTTTTGGAGGAGGCCGTTGAAGATGAACACGAAGTTAGAGACGGGAATGGGCGCGGAACGGGAGCGCGAAGCAGAACGGAATCATGAGCCGCAACGGGAGCTCGAAACAGGACAGAATCAAAGCAAGGAGCAATCATGGATGACCGGCTCGGAGGCGCTGCTGCGTTTGCTGCTGGCAGAGGGGGTAGAGTGCGTATTCGGATATCCGGGCGGAAACGCGCTGAATATCTACGATGCGATGACGGGCAACCCGGCGTTCAAGCATCTGTTGACGCGGCATGAGCAGGGGGCCGTTCACGCCGCGGACGGCTACGCGAGATCGACGGGGAAGATTGGCGTCTGCATCGCGACTTCCGGACCGGGGGCGACGAACCTGATCACGGGCATCGCGACAGCCTATATGGATTCCGTCCCGATGGTTATCATTACGGCGAACGTGCCGACGACCGTCATGGGGACGGATGCCTTCCAAGAGGCGGACATCGTAAGCATGACGATGCCGATCACCAAGCACAGCTATGCGGTCCGCGATGCGCGCGACCTCCCGCGTATCGTTCGCGAAGCCTTCTACCATGCGGGCAGCGGCAGAAAGGGACCGGTGCTGATCGATATTCCGAAGGATGTGTCCAACCATCGGATGCCGTTCCAGCCGGCGGAAACCGAAATTCGGCCGGAGGGCTATGAGCCTGCTCCGGCCGTGGATCCGGCTGCAGTCGGCGAGCTGCTCGCGGCTATCGCGGAAGCCGAACGGCCGGTCATTATCGCCGGCGGAGGCGTCGTGTATGCCGATGCGTCGGCGGAGCTGCTGGCATTCGTGGAACGGACGCGAATGCCCGTCGCGACAACGCTGCTCGGACTCGGCGGCTTCCCGAGCGCCCACGAGCTGTGGCTGGGGATGCCCGGCCATCACGGCGCGTATACGGCCAATATGGCCATTCAGAACGCCGATCTGCTGATCGCGATCGGCTCGCGCTTCGACGACCGGGTCACGATGAAGCTGGACGGCTTCGCTCCGAGGGCGAAGCGCATCGCACATATCGATATCGATCCGGCCGAGATCGGCAAGAACGTGCGGACCGACATCGCCTGCATCGGGGATATCAAGGACGTGCTGCGCGCCGCGAACGAGATGGCGGTGAAGCCGTCCCGTTCAGAGCAGTGGATCGGGGAGCTGCGGCGCTGCAAGGCGGAATATCCGCTGCATTATCGGGATTCCGAGACGGAACTGAAGCCGCAGTTCGTCATCGAGATGATTCACGAGACGACGAACGGCGAAGCGATTATCACGACGGACGTCGGTCAGCATCAGATGTGGACCGCGCAGTTCTACGCGTTCAACCATCCGCGCTCGCTCATTACGTCGGGCGGCATGGGAACGATGGGCTTCGGCTTCCCCGCGGCGATCGGGGCGCAGCTGGGGCATCCGGACCGGCTCGTCGTCTCCATCAACGGCGACGGCGGCATGCAGATGTGCGCGCAGGAGATGGCGATCTGCGCCATTCACGATCTTCCCGTTAAGATCGTCGTTATCAACAACCAGGTGCTCGGCATGGTGAAGCAGCAGCAGGAGCTGATGTATGAGCGCCGGTACAGCCAGATCGACCTGGCGGGCAGTCCCGACTTCGTCAAGCTGGCCGAAGCTTACGGTATCAGAGGTCTGAGGGCGCGCACGAAGGCTGAAGCCCGGCAGGCGTGGCAGGAAGCGCTGGATACCTCGGGGCCGGTGCTCGTGGAGTTCACGGTCCCGACGGACGAGAACGTATATCCGATGGTGCTTGGCGGCACGACGCTGGATCAGATGATCCTGGGGGATTAGAAAAAAGCCGGAAGGGCGCTCGTTATCGAGCGCGCCCTCCGGCTTTTGCCGTGCTTACAGGCATATTTCAGCTTAACGATTATTAAAATAATGATACGCTTTAGTGAGCAGGTCAGCCAAATGATCGCTTTCTTCCGCGCCCAGATGGTCGATGAGTCCGCCAAGCGTCTGCTTGATGCTCGCATCGGCTTCCATGGCGACTGCTTTGCCTTTCTCCGTCAGCTCGATGCCCACGGAGCGCCGGTCGTCCGGATCGACGGTGCGCTCGATCAAGTCTTCATCGATCAGCTTCTTGATCAGTTGGGTGACCGTCGGCGTCGTCACGAGCAGTCGCTTGCTCAGATCCGAGATGCGCGGTTTCGGATTGCCGTTGCACTCGCTTTCCATGATGCAGAAGAGGATGCGTATGTCGCTGCGCGTTAGGCCGTTAACCGGTTTCTGCCGCCATTCGGCTTTTGCAAACAGCGTGAACGCGTCCTTCAACCGTTGTATGGTTTCTTGGTCGTCCTTCATAACGTGCTCCTATCCATCTCTGTTTTTTTTTTGATACTTGAAATATACTACATGGATCTTTATTATAAAAGTTAAGTTGGTAAACTAATTTTTCTCATATTGCGAAAACGGCACGATGGCGAGGAGGAACAATGGTGAAGATTGGAATTATGGGAACGGGGTATGTGGGCTTAGTTCATGGCGCCGTCCTTTCCAGTTATGGCTTCCCGGTGACCTGCATGGATGTGGATGCCGCCAAGATCGAAAGTCTGGCAGGCGGGATATCCCCGATCTATGAGCCGGGTCTTGATGAGCTGCTGGCAAGCGGGCTCCGCGATGGGACGCTGTCGTTCACGACGAGCGCCAAGCAGGTGATTCAATCGAGCGACGTGATCTTCATAGCGGTAGGAACGCCTGCGAAGGAAGACGGGAGCGCCAATCTTTCCTTTGTCCAAGAAGTCGTGCAGTTGATCGGCAAATACGTGAACGGTTATAAAGTGGTCGTCTGCAAGTCCACGATGCCCGTCGGCACGAACCGCGGCATCGCGCGTTATCTGGACGGCGTGCTGAAAGCGCGGAATGAGCCTTTCCGGGTCGACGTCGCTTCGAATCCGGAGTTTCTCCGGCAGGGCAAAGCGGTCGGCGACTCGCGGCATCCGTCCAGGATCGTCATCGGAACCGAGAACGAGGAAGCGAAGCGGATGCTTCAATCTCTCTATGACGTTCATATTCGCCAGGATGTTCCATTCTTGTATACGAATCTAGAAACGGCAGAGATGATCAAGTACGCATCCAATTCTTTTCTCGCGGTCAAAATATCATTCGTAAACGAGCTCGCGCTTCTGTCCGAGAAGGTCGGCGCGAACATTCAAGATATCGCGGCGGGCATGGGGCTCGATGACCGCATTTCGCCGCATTTCCTGCAGGCCGGCCCGGGTTACGGGGGCAGCTGCTTCCCGAAGGACACGGAGGCGCTCGTCGATGTCGGCAGGAAGAACGGCGAAGAGCTGTACGTTGTACGCGCGGCTATCGCGGCCAACGAGAAGCAGAAAATGAAAATGGTTCATAAAATCAACGACGTGCTTTCGTGGGGCGGCACGCTCAAAGGAAAAACGATCGCCGTATGGGGGCTCTCGTTCAAACCGGAGACCGATGATATTCGCTCCGCGCCGAGTTATGATATCATCAGCGGTCTGCTAGGCAGGGGCGCGGCAGTGAAAGCATACTGCCCCCAAGGCATGAAGCAGGCGGAACGATTATGGACGGACTTGAACGGCTCCATCGCGTATTGCGAGAGCGAGGCGGACTGCGCCCAGAACGCGGATGCCATCGTATTAATGACGGAATGGGAACAGTTCAGGGAGAGCAGCTGGGATATCATCGCCAAGAGCATGCGCGGCAATGTGTTCTTCGATCTGCGCAATATGTTCGCGGAGCATGCTCGCGTACGCCGATTGTTTGACTATTACCCGATCGGCTCGAATGAACTGGCGTATTCCCTGGAGGAGGCCCAGTGAGTGAAAACCTACTGCGTTACCGGAGGAGCGGGATTTATCGGCTCCCATCTCTGCGAACGGCTGCTCGCCCTTGGCCATCGCGTCATCTGTATCGATAATTTTAACGACGTGTACGACTACAGAATCAAAATCCGGAATATCCTGAATAGTACAGGATCACTATCGACTTTTCAATTCATGGACAGAGAAACCGATCTGCTTCATCTGCAGCAGGCTGTACGCGGGGACAGCTTCAAGCTCGTTGTTGCGGATATTCGCCATGTGGACGAGTTGGCAGCGGCCTTCGAGCATGAGCGGATCGACGCGGTCATTCACTTGGCGGCGATGGCCGGCGTACGGCCTTCCATCGAGGATCCGCTGCTCTACGAGGATGTCAACGTCAAAGGAACATTGACGGTGCTGGAAGCGATGCGGCGGCACGGCGTACGCAAGTGGCTGTGCGCTTCTTCCTCGTCCGTGTACGGAAACAACGCGAAGGTGCCTTTCTCCGAAGAGGACATCGTCGACCGAAGCATATCGCCCTACGCCGCGACGAAGAAAGCCTGCGAGGTATTGGGCCACGCCTACTATCATTTGCATGGCATCGACACGATTATGCTTCGTTTCTTTACCGTTTACGGCGAGCGGCAGCGTCCGGACCTGGCCATCCACAAATTCGTGGGCATGCTTGAGCGCGGGGAGCCGCTGACGGTCTACGGCAACGGTTCGTCGAGACGGGATTACACCTACATCGGGGATATCTTGAATGGCTTGGTCGGAGCGCTTGCTTTCGTCGAATCGCAGGAGAAGGTCTTCGAGATCGTGAATTTAGGCACAAACCGGACGATTTCGCTTCTCGAGCTGATCCGAGGCATCGAGCAGGCTTTCGGCCAAGAGGCAGAGCTCCGCTGGCTGGCGAACCAGCCCGGCGACGTGGAGCAGACGTACGCGGACATTTCCAAGGCGAACCGGCTGTTCGGTTACGACCCGCAGACGGATTTTGCCGAAGGATTGCACAAGTTCGTCAACTGGTATAGGGGGAATAGATATGGTCAAGCTCTCGATCGTCGCGCCGATCTATAACGAGGAAGAGAATATATTGCTGCTGCACGAGGCGATTACCAGTGCAGTGGCAGGCAAGGTGGACAGCTACGAAATCATGCTCGTCAACGATGGCAGCCGGGATCGAAGCGCGAGTATTCTGACCGAGCTGGCGGAGCGCGATCCGGCCGTCAAGGTGATCCATTTCACCAAGAATTGCGGGCAGACCGCTGCGATCTACGCAGGCATGAAGGAATCCAAGGGCGAGCTCATCGCGCTGATCGATGCCGATCTGCAGACGGATCCGAGGGATATTTTCAAGCTGATGCCGTACATTCCGAACATGGATTTCGTGAACGGCAAGCGCGTCAAACGGCAGGACACGTTGGTGAAGAAGGTATCGTCGCGGGTGGGCAACGGCGTGCGCAACTGGCTGACGGGGGACGAGATTTACGACACGGGCTGCCCGATGAAGCTGATGAAGCGCGAGGTGGCCGACAGCTATTACTTATATGAAGGCATGCACCGCTTCCTGCCCACGCTGGCGAAGATCAACGGCTTCAAGGTTATCGAGATCGCGGTGTCCCATCATGAGCGGCAGCACGGCGTATCCAAATACGGCGTATTCAACCGCGCGTTCGTCGGTCTGATGGACGCCATCGTCATCGGCTGGCTGCGAAAACGGGTCATTCGCTACCAGATCAGGGGACAGTAAGATGTGGTGGCATTCGTTGATAGGCAGCTTCTCCGGCAGCGGCATGGGATGGCTCGTGTTCGGTTTCATCGGACAGATCATGTTCACGATGCGGTTCATCACGCAGTGGCTGGCGAGCGAGAAGGCGAAGCGGACCGTCGTGCCGCTTTCCTTCTGGGTTTACAGCATTTTAGGCAGCATCGTGCTGTCGATCTACGCGATCTATCGCCAAGACCCGGTCTTCATCCTCGGCCAGCTGCCGAGCGTCTTCATCTATATCCGCAATATCATGCTGGAGCGTAAAAATAATATGGCGACGACGGCGAGCGAGTATAAAACGATGGATTCATAGACGATTGGTTTGCGTTCCCGTCGCGAGACGGGAATGCAGCATTCGTCTACATCGTGGAATAGGCTTAGCGATTGGTTTGCGTAGGATGATTGGTTTGCGTTCCCGTCGCGAGACGGGAATGCAGCATTCATCCAGCTTCCTCGAATCGGTCGGAGAATGCAGCATTCACTTAAGGTGATTGGTTTGCGTAGGATGATTGGTTTGCGTTCCCGTCGCGAGACGGGAATGCAGCATTCATCCAGCTTCCTCGAATCGGTCGGAGAATGCAGCATTCGTCTACATCGTGGAATCAGCTTTGATTGGTTTATCAACCACCATACCCGACCTCGGGACACCTCAATGACTCCTCATGACAACATGGGGAGTCATTTTGCTATGAAGCGCATGCTATCGATCCACTGACGGCGTTTGTCAGTCGACGCCTGCTATGCTTAGACCATAGCGTTCAATGAGAGGGAGGAATTCGCATGAGGACGCAGCACCGGGATCGGCGGCAAGAAACGGGCATGATGTTCATTCACGGCGCGGGACTAAGAGGGGGCGTATGGGAGGCGGTGGCAAGCGGCCTTGATGCGCCCGTACTGCTGGCGGATTTTCCGTATCGGGACGGTCCCGAGCAAACGAGGCTTGCTTTGAACTTGGACGACTACGCTTCTCATCTGCGCGGGCAGGTGGAATCGTGGGATGTGTCCAATGTGATTGTAGTCGCGCATTCCCTCGGCGGCGTGCTAGCCTTGCAAATAGCCGAAGCCTTATTGAAACAGGGCCGGTTGGCCGGCTTCGTGGCAGTCGGAGCCGCGATCCCGAGCCGCGGCGGTTCCTTCTTGTCGGAACTGCCGTTGCTGAAACGGACGCTGCTTGGCCTCATCATGCGCGCCTCGGGGACACGGCCGCCGGAATCGGCGATTCGCGCCGGTTTATGCAAGGACTTGTCCGAGTCGCAATCGGCGGATATCGTGCAAGCGTTCGTACCGGAATCGCGGCGCATTTATACGGATGCTTGCCATGCTGCGGTTCCCGATGTACCATCGCTATATGTTAAGCTGACCCAGGATAAAGAATTCAGCCCGGCTTTGCAGGACCGGATGATCGCGAATTTGAAGCCGGAGACGGTCGAGCAGCTGGATACGGGCCATCTCCCGATGCTAGGGAACCCGGATGGCTTGCGTGCGATTTTGCAAACGTTCATGGCGGCGTGCGCGGATAAGCATTGAAGGGATCGCAATATGAGAGCATGCCAGAGCCACTTAGGAGAACAAACAACATGAGAGAACATGAAATTGTTGCGAATACAAGTAATCCCGTTACCGTAAGCAGCCTGCAGCACGATCTAGTCGCGCTCGGCGTCCGGGAAGGCGACTGCCTGCTCGTCCACTCCTCCTTGTCCAGTCTCGGCTGGGTATGCGGAGGGCCGCAGGCCGTCATTCAAGCGCTGCTGGGCGCGGTCGGGGAAGCGGGAACGATCGTCATGCCGGCGCAAAGCGGGGATTGGAGCGATCCTGCCGAGTGGGCGAACCCGCCCGTTCCGCCGGAATGGCTCGACGTCATCTATTGCGAAATGCCGGCTTTCGATCCCTTGGCGACGCCGACGCGCGGCATGGGCCGGATCGCGGAGACGTTCCGGACGTACCCGGGCACGCTGCGATCGGGTCATCCGCAGGTTTCCTTCTGCGCGAACGGGAAGCTGGCTGCGCATCTTGTAGCGGATCATCCGCTTACGCCGCAGTTCGGCATGGATTCTCCGCTCGGCAAGCTCTACGGACTGCCGAACGCCAAGGTGCTGCTGCTCGGCGCCGGCTATGACGTCTGCACGAGCTTCCACCTAGCTGAGTCATTGCTCGAGGACATGCCTTCCAAGAAGATGGGGACGGCGATGATGGAAGCTGGCGCGAGAACCTGGAAATGGTTCAAGGACTTCGCCTACGATTCGGCTGATTTCAGCCTGATCGGCGCAGAGCTGGATGATCGCGGCGTTCTGCCGGTGCGGCGAGGCAAAGCCGGCATGGCGAACTGCCGCCTCTTCAGCTTAAGAGCCGGAGTGGATGCGGCAGGTGAATGGTTGAAGGCGAACCGGACATTCCGCTAGTCCGTACAGGGCCGGTTCTTAAGGGAAGGGTCCTTATGAGCGGCTGGAAAAGCCGAAGATGCCTGATTTGTATCAATGCCGGCGGTTTCACGATAAGCAAAACCTAGGGGCTGACCTGACCATTCCTAATGGCGAGGGTCAGCTTTTTTCGATGCTCGCTTCGCCACTCGGCATGCTCTGTCGTGCCTGTCGTGCTTGTCGTGTCTGTCGTGCCTGTCATCCCCGTCAATCCTGATGCCGCTTGTAATAACCCGGGTTCACGCCGGTGGCGGATTTGAAGGTCTTCGAGAAATGGTGGACATCCGTAAACCCGCAGTATTCGCTCACCCGCTGCAGGGAGAGGCCGTCCTTCAGCAGTTCCTGGGCGTGTTCGATCCGGAGCTTCAGCAAGTACTGATACGGAGACATGTTGAAGCTCTGCCGGAAGAGCACGGTGAACCGAGACGGCGACAGCCCTGCCCTTCTGGCCATGTCCTCCACTTTAATCGGCTCCGAGATGTGGAAGGCGAAGTAGGACGTGATCCAGTTCAAGAACGGCTGAACGGAAAGCGTGCCCGGATCCGGCGTCATGTAGGCCTTGAACAAGGCGGTAACCCATTCATGGGCCAGCTGATTGGCTTCCATCACGCCGAGATACGTCTGCAGCTGCCAGCTCTCGATCATCCGGAAGACGAGATCGCGCATTTTCTTCGGATGAGGGGTCTCCAGCTTGAGCGGAATCCGCAAGGAATCGCAGTCATGCAGCCGCGGCTGCATGTACGATGCGTACGGCGTCATGTCCAATTGTCCCGGGCGGGTGACGAAGCTGTCCGCCCGGTGCGGATTATAGAAGAAATCGAGATGCACGTACGGATTGATCGTATTGTCCAAACCCTGAATCGTATGAACGTCTCCGGGCTGAAGCAGGCAGAGGTCGCCTTCTTTCACCACATGGTGCTGACCGTTAACGTGCAGGTCGAACCGCCCTTCCTGGACGTAGAAAATAATATAATCGAGCAAGCTGCGTTCGCCGAGCAGAAAAGGAGGACGGATCGCATAGTCCGCGTTGCGAATATAAGGGGCGACTGCATGGTCCTCTAATTTCATCGTTACCTCCTCAAAACAATCGTAATCTACATAAAAAACAGTGCTTATATATAAAGGCACCATGTCCGCAAACCTCTATAATGAAGGTAATTTCAGTATACCATGTCATGAGGGGGATCACTTAAGTGACTCATTTATACAAAGGCGCACAAACGCGGGAGATCGTCTTCCCGCTTGGGGGAATCGGCAGCGGAAGCATCGGCTTGGCGGGAAACGGCAGACTGGTGGATTGGGAAATTTTTAATCGGCCGAACAAACGGAGCTTCAATGGCTTCAGCCACTTTGCCGTCAAGGCGGAACGGGACGGGAAGCTGCTCGACGCGAGGGTGCTGAACGGCGATATGCAGTCTCCGTACGTCGGCGAGACCGTGCGAGGGGGGCCGCTGCACAGCGGCTACGGCTTCGGTCCGGAGAGCCAAACGATGGCGGGTATGCCGCATTTTCGGGAGACGACGTTCAGGGGCGAATTCCCGCTGGCCGAGATGACCTTCGCGGAACCGGCGTTCCCGGGACTGGCGCGATTAACGGCGTTCAACCCGTTCATCCCGCTGCAGGAGGATGATTCGAGCCTGCCCGCGGCGTTCTTCGAATGGGAACTGGAGAATACGGACGATGCGCCGATCACGTACACGGTATGCCTGTCGGCAGGAAATCCTTATGCTACCGAGAACGTGGCGTACCGGTACGGCGAGATCGGGGGCGATCAGGATCGGAAGGTTCATGCGATCAAGCTAAGCTCGAACCAGTATAGCCCAGAGGATGCTCGGTACGGAGATATTACGATTGCCTCCGACGCGGCGGACGCGAGCTATCAAGAATATTGGTACCGCGGCGGATGGTGCGACAATCTCGAGATGTTTTGGCATGATTTCACGCAGCCCGGCAGATTCACGAACAGGCAGTACGGCGCGGACGAACCGCCTGCGGGAAGAAAAGATACCGCTTCCCTTGCGGCGCATTTCGACCTGCAGCCAGGTGAGAAGAAGGCGGTCCGCTTCGCGATCAGCTGGCATTTTCCGAACGTGGAGAACTACTGGAACCCGAATCCGGCAGGCCCGAACGGCTGGCGAAACTACTATGCGTCGCTGTATGAGGATTCCGGCGCGAGCGCGCGGTACGTCTTCGAGCATTGGGACCGGCTGTACGGGGAGACGCTGCGGTTCAAGGAAGCGCTGTTCGCTTCGACGGTGCCGGACGCGGTCATGGACGCGGTATCCGCGAACTTGTCCGTCGTCAAATCGGCGACGACGCTTCGTCTGACGGACGGTTCGTTCTACGGCTTCGAAGGCTGCATCGAGGATACCGGCTGCTGCGAAGGCTCATGCACGCATGTATGGAATTACGCTTACGCGCTGCCGTTCTTGTTCCCGCGTTTGGAACGCAGCATGCGGGAGCTGGACTTCGCGTACAACAAACGCGAGGACGGCCGAATGTCGTTCCGGCTGATGCTGCCGCTCGGCCGCGACAGGCAGAATTTCCGCGCCTGCGCGGACGGACAATTCGGCGGCGTCATCAAGGCGTACCGCGATTGGAAAATCTCGGGCAGCCCGGATTGGCTGCGATCCGTCTGGCCGGCGGTCAAAGACTCGATCACCTATGCGTGGGCGGACAGCAACGAAGACAAGTGGGATCCGGGCAAAACGGGCGTGCTGTCGGGCAGGCAGCATCATACGCTGGACATGGAGCTATACGGACCGAATTCCTGGCTGAACGGGTTTTATTTGGCCGCGCTCAAGGCCGGTGCCGAGATGGCAGCTTATCTGGGCGAGCGGGAGACGGCGGATGAATTCGAGCGCTTGTTCCGGTCGGGCAAGCGTTGGGTCGACGAGCATTTGTTCAACGGCGACTATTATATCCAGCAGGTGGATCTGTCGGATAAGTCGCTGCTGGATGCTTTCGACGAAGGGACGGTTCGTACGTACTGGAACCGGGAATTGGGCGAGATCAAATACCAGGTCGCGGACGGCTGCGCCATCGATCAGGTGGTCGCGCAGTGGCACGCCAATCTGAGCGGGCTGGGCGAGATATTCGACAAGGAACAGACGCGGAAGGCGCTGCGATCGTTGTACCGGCATAATTTCAAGTCGACGATGCGCCAGGAAGCGAACACGTGGCGGCTGTATTCGCTGAACGACGAGGGCGGGCTTGTCATCTGCACATGGCCAGAGGGCGCGAGCAAGCCGGCCATTCCGCTCACGTACAATTCGGAGACGATGACGGGCTTCGAATATCAAGCGGCCGCGCATATGATCCAAGAGGGCTTGGTCGACGAAGGCTTGTCGGTCGTGCAAGCAATCCGCGATCGTTACGACGGGGAGAAACGCAATCCGTGGAACGAGATCGAATGCGGCAGCAACTACGCCAGATCGATGGCCAGTTACGCGCTGCTGCAGGCATACAGCGGGTTTGAGTACGACATGGTCACGGGCATGATCGGGTTTAAACCGGTGTCCGCCGGCGCTGCCGATGAGTTCCGCGTCGTTTGGTCGCTCGACATGGCTTGGGGCAGCTACGAGCAAAGCGCGAACGGAGTCGGCGTCCAGGTTCAGGGCGGGACGTTATCGCTGCAAACGCTCAAGCTCCGCGAGGAGCAGGCGTCGCGCATCGAGCGGATCGAAGCGGGCGGCGTCAACGTGGCGTATCGGATCGACGGGGATGAGATTCAATTCTTGGAGCCGGTGGTCGTGGAGACCCAGGGCTCGTTGATCATGAAGCTGAAGTAAGGCTGCAAATTGCGACACATACACGAAGAAACGGCAGCCGCCAGGGGCTGCCGTTTTAGATCGTGGGAGATGTTTGACTATGAACGGATAAGAAATATTTAACAAGATAGACAAACCGTGTAAAATGGCGATTAGACGCATACACACGGAGGGATTGGAATGGGCGCTTTCTTTGCAAACGTTCAAGTGTTTATGGGAAGCATGGATAACGGAGAGCGTGTTCTTCAAATTCAATCTGCGATCCGATCGTGGATGGAACAGTCCGGCTATGAGGAAATAATCGAAAACAGCGAGTCGGAGGCATCCGAAGCTGATCGGACGTTTCTCGTCGGCGACGTCCATAACGGACGTTGGTTGACGGTGTATGATGAAGAGCTTGCAAGCCAGGGCGCTGCGTTAGAAGAATTAGCGGTATTTATCTCGAAAGAAGGGTCAGTTCCGGCCGTCGGGGTATTGGTGCATGACAGCGACCTCATGCTGCTAAGTTTATTCGAGCAGGGAAAACGGATCGATACGGTTGTTAATAACCTGGCGATGTATAATGACATGTTCGGGAAGAGCCGTAAGCGAAACGGCCTGTCGAGCAAATGGAAGTCCCTTGTGCTGCCCGGCTATTCGGATCAGGATTTAAGGCAGGCATGGGAGAAGAAAGCGGTATTCGCAGAGGAAAACGTAGCCGCCGTTGCGGAAGTCGTCGGATGGCATCCGGAAGAATGTCTGACCGACTATCAAGCCATCGATGAGTCGAATCTATCGGCCTCTTACACGCCACTGCGGTTCAGGGAGATGAACAAGCGCACGCCTCATTATGAAGAAAACGGCTATCCCAAGCTTACGTCCACCGGATACCGAATGTTTATTAAATGTGCGCCCGACCAAGTCGTAACCGAACGGTTTGGGCTGCGCAATGAAGGCAGAAGCTTCACGGGTCTGGAGGTTGGGATTTTTGGAGATGTCCTCTCCGATGGTCAGATTGAAGTGGCGGAAGCCAAGCTTGTCATTACGTCGCCAGATTTTCGGACGCGCCATGAAATCGTCGGCACCATCGAAGAAGGATCGTTTGCAAGGTCGGGGGAGGATGAGGTATCAGGCAAGTATTTGTTCTTCCCGGACATCGTATTCCCGGATGGGATCCGAATTCTAAGGGCCGCGGCCACGAACAAAGAAGCGAAACAACTAGATAAGGAATTGAATTCGACGCGTATTGATTTGCACATTTCGTATCGAGGCATTTCGCGAGGAGAAGGGACGCTCAGCCATGTCTTTATCCCGCATGATCATCCAAAGGGGCAGCTGCATTTGAAGGTAAACACTTACGTGGACATGGAGATGGATTCATACGCGCTATTCGAAAAACTGCAAGCGGGCTTGCCTGAATAATACTCCGATGATCATAAATTTGCTTATACAAACAGGACGATATCGTACGATAAACAACAGGTTGCCCATATGGCAGCCTGTTTTTCTTAAATCCATGCAGCGGATTACGCGCCAAGGGCGTCTAATAGGGTGGAGGTGGTTATCCAGTGAAGCCGGCCGGCTTAGTAACCAAAGAAAATTTCGCGCAAGATCCCGCCCAGGCACTTGAGCAGTTAATGGAAAGCTTCGGCACCATCGTGATGCGTACCGCTTATTTCTATTCGGGAGATCGGCATCTTGCCGAGGATATCAGCCAGGAAACCTTCCTGCGCGCATTTCGAAAATGGACCTCTTTCCGGGGGGACAGTTCCGTTAAAACCTGGTTGACGACGATCGCGATCAACGTCTGCAGAGATAAGATGGGCGTTCGGATGTACACGGAGCAGCCTACGGACCCTAGTCGAATGGATCAAGGCCGTACCATCAGCGTCGAGGATGAGGCACTTGAAAGGATGGCGAAGAGCGAAGTGCTGCAGCATGTGCTGCGCCTGCCTTTGCCGTACCAGGAAGCCTTGTATCTGTATTACTATCTGGAGCTGAGCACGCGGGAAATCGCGGAAGCGACCGCGTCTCCCGAAGGAACCGTGCGCAACAGGCTGCACCGGGCACGCGAGGCGTTGGCCCGAGAGATGAATAAGGAGGACAACAGATATGACGGACATGGATCATAATTTGCGCGGGCAGCTTCAAGAAGAAGCGGATGAGCTGCTATTTTCCGATATGGAGCTTGGTGATCGCATGAAGCAGAAGATAAGGCAGCAAGCGGCTGCAGAGAAGGCGGGCCGTCGATTCACCTTCAAGAAATCGTGGACGGCGGCGCTGGCTGCCGCGGTCGTGCTGATCGTGGGTTTCATGCTACTGCAACAGCCTAATGCTACGAATCCCGATCAGAATTTGGCCGGAAACGGAGCGCCATCCGACGGAAGCAACGTCGGTTCGGAGCTGACGCAATTAATTACCACGCCGCTAAGTACCGTGGAAGATGCGAAGTCGGCCTTCGGGCCCAGCCTGCGCGTTCCGAGCGTCCTGCCGCAGGGTTTTACGCTGACGGATATCGTAGCGGTAGGGATGAAGAACGAACCGATCAGAGACGTCACCATCACGTATGTCGCGGGCGACAAGACCCTCACGTTCTTGGCGAGCCGCATGCCGGCTGCTTTTCCGACGGAGATGTTCACCAAGACGAAGGTTGGCCGGGAAGACGGATTCGTGTTCGAACAGCCCGAGCTCACGGAATTGTATTGGATGCAGGACGGCATCCAGTACGGCCTTACGGGCAATATTACGGCTGTTGAAGCAATGAAGGTCGCCGAATCGCTAAAGTAAAGCAATATGCTGGCGGTCATAGAAGCGACAAACTAGTGCGCTATAGAATTGCAAAGCGCGGCGTTAGAGAACCCGGAACACTGGGTTCTTTTTGCGTTTCATGAAGGAATTTCCACCCAAAAGGCGAATATACATTCGTATTGCGAGGCTTGCATAGGCCCAAATCACTCACTATGGAGACATGAACCTATGATGGACCATTCAGATTGGCTGGTTACGGTGCGGCCGGACCTGCTCCGCTACTGCCGCTCGTTATGCGGCAAAGGCACCCAAGGCTGGGAGGCGGAAGACGTCGCCCAGGAGGTCGTTGCCAGGCTGCTCGGCCGCCGCGCGCAGGACCCCGATTTTCAACCTGCCAAAACATATGTGCTGCGGACAGCCCGCAATCTCTGGATCGACCGTTTGCGGAAGCGGCGGGAAGTGCCGGTCCCGGACATGCCGGAATCGCCAGAGACGGCGGCCTATGGGGAGGACTCTACTTATGCCACGCGCGAGCTGCTCGATACGCTCATCCGGCGGCTGCCGCCGAGGCCGTTCGTGATTCTGCTGCTCTGCGACGTTTTCGGATTTACGGCCAAAGAAACGGCGAACTGCATCGATTCGGCGGAGGTTGCCGTACAGGTCGCGCTCTCCCGCGCCCGAAGCCGGCTTCGCCGGCTGGCATCCAGAGAATCCATGCCTGACGTCGCCGGAACCTCCTCTTCGATCTCGGTTCCGCAAACCCGCCTGCTCGACGAAGTGGCGGAAGCGTTCCGCCGGCACGATCCGAAGCGGATCTATCAAGCGTATCTGCAGCTCTACGAGAGCGGATCGACAATTACAAGAATCGGAACGTCGCCCGGAGGCCTATTGTCGTTCACGTTCCGCGATCCCGACGGCAATCTCCTGATGGTCACCGGATAATATTTTTTGCAGCTTGCCTGCGAGCGTGTATGGTTACACGCCGCTCGTTCGTTTATTAGGCGAAGCAAGAAGAGGAGGATGAAGAATGCTGCAGGCTTTGGAGCACGCGCAAATACCGGTCAGGGATATGGACCGGGCGATCAAGTGGTACACGGAATATTTGGGCTTCAAGCCTACGGGGAGGGACGGGGACCGGATCGCGTTCCTGTCGCTTCCTGCCGGGCCGATTCTCATGCTGTGGAAGACGACGAGCGATACGGCGGCGCATTATCAGGTGGACGGCGTGGATTTTCCCGTGCTGCTGTACCGGACGGAACGCATTCACGAGCTGCATGATCGGCTGGCGGAAGCGGGAGCCCGAATCCAAGTCTATGAAGACGGCGGTTTCGCCTGGGTGCTGAAATTTTACGATCCCGAGGGCAATCTGTGGGGCGCCTTGCAGATGAACGAGAAGCAGGAGGAGGCCTGACGATGAGCGTGGAAATTCGGCTGGTCAGCTGCAGGCTAAGAAGTTCGTCGGCATTCCCTGCACGTCGGCATTCGCGACCCATGAACCCGAGCGAATCGCGGCCGTTCGGCAGCAATTCATGAATAGGCGCGGCGAGATCCGGCACGTCGTCGATTCGGAGCAATTCGCCTGCGTCAGCTTTACGTCCGAAGTGTTGTTTACGTACAGCCACTGTCTGGAGGTAGACGAATTGGATGATGTGCCGGATGGCATGATCGGTTTCTCGGTACCCGCCCACGATTATGTTGTCGTCCGCTCTAAGAGCGACCCCTATGAAGCGGCGCACGCTTATCTGGCGGAAATCGGCAAGGCTTCGGACCAAAAGGCGCTGTTCTGGGAGGAATACCGCTTCGCCAGCCCGATCTGGCCGGACGAGGCATGGGTATACGTTCCGATCAAGGGGGAAACCGCCGATGTTTGAGCGTATCGATCGTGTCTTCCTGCCTGTCGCCGACGTGAAGCGCGCCGCGGACTGGTATGCAAGCGAACTGGAATTCCGGATTCACCGGTATCGCGGCCGGGAAATCGACCTGCATGTTCATAGGGGCGAAGCGCTGCTGACGCTGACGGAAGTCCAGCCGTTCAAGCCGAGGACGCATCTCCACGAGGATGGACATGTGCCTTGCTTTAATTTCTACACGCATTGGGAGGATTTGCACCTCGATTGGCTGAAGGAACGAGGCGTGCGTACGTCCGAAGCGATGATCGATCCGCATATGAACGTCGCCGAGATGGCGGACCCGGACGGCAATATCATCGGCATTTGCCACGAGAAGGCAGGCTCCCTGTACCATACGCCCCATGAAGGCCCGCTGCCCCCGATGTTCCACCGCGTGCTGGCCGTATTCCTGCCCGTGCGGGAGTTGGAATCGTCCATTGCCTGGTATGTCGGCGTGCTCGGCTTCAAGCTTCACAACCATTGGGGGCAAGGGGCGGACATGACCGTCGGCGGCGGGGAGACGATCGTTACGATGATCGCGATGTCCGAGGAGGTTCATGGCGAGGCGATCGCAGGCATGAACGACATTCCGTACTATTCGCTGCAGTCCGACCGCATTCACGAGACGTACCGGAAGCTCCGAGAGCGGGGCGTGACGGCGGACGAATGCACGGAACAGGACGGAATCATGCAATTTCACGTCCGTTCAACAGAAGGGCTATTGATTCGCATATCGGAGAAGGAGTCGGTGACCGTTGAACAGCCGCGTTAGAGGAATCACCCCGTTGGAGCCGAGAGCGGCATCCATATTCGTGCATGTGTCGGATCTGCGGAGATCGGCGGAATGGTATAACAAGCTGCTCGGCCTGCCCATGCTGGAGGACCGGTTCAATGGCGGCCCTGTCTATTGGTACAATTTGCAGCATACGAATCTCGTCCTGGACGACAACGCCGCGAATCGGGCAAACCCTGAATGGCGGGCATCCATGAAGCCGCGGATCATGTTCAAGGCTGCGGACATCGACGAGGCGTATGCCTACGTGAAGGAGAAAGGCGAGCCGTTCTCCGAACCGGAGCGCCACGGCGGCGTCATGGCTTATTTCAACTTCCGCGATCCGGAAGGCAATGCGCAGATGGCGTGCTGGACCTCCGCATTAGAGGAAGACCCTGGAGAACCGGCAGGCGCAAGTCCGATCCTCCCCCGCATCGGGGCCGCATTCATCGACGTGAAGGACATGACCGCAATGACGGCTTGGTATGCGGATCTGCTCGGTATTCCGGCGGATGCTTACCATGCCGAAGGCGAAGTCGTCGACCTGCCGACGACGAAAGGGGGCGGCATTCTATTGGACGCCAACCGCCATCTGCAAGGCAACGACTTCACCATTCCGTTTATGTTCGTGACGGAGGACCTCGAGGCTTCGCTCACGTACGCCAAGGATAACGGCTTCGAGTTGTTCGGCGAGCCTCAGCATTACGGCCCGGTTTCCTTCTTCGTCCTGAAGGATCCCGATCATAATCTTGTCATGGTATGCCGGGATGAGAGCGTGACGGATTCTTGAAATAAAGAATTAAATCCTCTCTTCTGACTATCTGGCGTCAACCCATCACATCTCTTTATAGTATTTGAAACGGTAATAAGCGTTATATCCTAGGATGAATAGATAAGTGAAGACAAATAGCAACAGCACCATGAAATCGATACCCATCATGGAAAACGCTAAAATCAAAGCTCCGAACACAAAAACCATCATGTCGTATGCTTTCGCTTTTGCCCGGTTAAAGATTGCCAAATTACGCTCGTCTTTCCGATCGATCTCTAGCTGCTTCGCTGCGGCTGGGGCATGCTTCATCGCGTGTCGGACAATTATTTCTCCCACGCCGTAACCGAATATACTGCAGCCAAACCCAACGCTGAGAAAAGACAACGCTCGCAGCATGCCTTGCGGATCTTCAATCGTTTTGATGAGGTACAGACCGCCTGCAAATAGTACTACGCCTACAACGGTAAGAAAATAAAACGCAGTTATTTTATTCATGCCTGTTCGTCCTCCTCATAAATAAAGATCTCTTCGATGCCCATATCGAAAAAACGGGCAATCTTGAATGCTAAAACGATCGATGGGTTATAACGTCCGTTTTCCAGCGAACTAATCGTTTGCCGTGACACTTCAAGAGCCGCCGCTAATTCTTCTTGCTTAATTCCGCGTTGCTTGCGGATTTCTTCTAAGCGGTTGTTCAATGCATTCACCATCCTTGTGGAAAGTTAGCTTTCCATAAGAGGAGTATAGCGTGCCTTGCACATGATGTAAAGCGAACTTTCCAATCGGATGAGCCTTACAGCAAACAGGCGACTGTTTAAGCATTCTAAAAACGAGATATTGGACTTTAATATCTCGTTTTTTTGCGTCCATGTTGTCTATTTGCAGTCGCTTTGCCTGTATTTAAAGTATTTTTCTGCCTGCGTTACTCGCTATACTAGCCCTGTTAGTCGCGATGAAATAAATAAACGGGGGTCTAGAGTGATGACAAGAGCAAGGGTGTCGTTGGCATTATTGATGTCCATATTACTAACGTTCACGGGTTTATTTGGAGCTATGCCCGCAAGCAAGGTTCATGCGGAACAAGCAGCGCCGATCAAAATCGAAGCGGAGACCTATGCGCAAGAGGGCGTGACCAATGGAAATCCCGTGCACGTGGGGTCATGGAGCGAAGGCAGCGAAATCTTCGTTTCAGGGGGAAATACGTGGGTTAGCTATTCTAATGTCAATTTAGGAAGCGGTTACAACCAGATAAAAGTAGCCTATAAAACGAACTATACGGGCACGATCGAAATCAGAAAAGGCAGCGTGACGGGGCAGGTGCTCGGAACAGTCGACATCTCGGGCTCGAATTGGGACGCGTCCAAGGAAGGGACGGCCACGCTCAGCGGAGCAAGCGGCGTGCAGGATATCTATCTCGTATTCACGAACGGCGCAATCGTCGATTGGTTCCAGTTCGAAGCCGGAGGCACGACGCCGGATCCAATTGATCCAACGGCAGCGCCGCTCAAAATCGAAGCGGAGACCTACGCGCAGGAAGGCGTGACCAATGAGCATTCCGTACACGTGATGTCATGGAGCGAGGGCAGAGAAATCTTCGTTTCGGGCGGCAACACGTGGGTTAGCTATTCTAATGTCAATCTTGGAAGCGGTTACGGTCAGATCAAGATCGCTTATAAAACAAGCTATACGGGCACGATCGAGATCAGAAAAGGCAGCGTGACGGGGCAGGTGCTCGGAACAGTCGACATCTCGGGCTCGAATTGGGACGCGTCCAAGGAAGGAACGGCCACGCTCAACGGAGCAAGCGGCGTGCAGGATATCTATCTCGTATTCACGAACGGGGCGATCGTCGATTGGTTCCAGTTCGAAGCCGGAGGCACGACGCCGGGCGATCCGTCGGCAGCGCCGATCAAAATCGAAGCGGAGACCTATGCGCAGGAAGGCGTGACCAATGAGCATTCCGTACACGTGATGTCATGGAGCGAGGGCAGAGAAATCTTCGTCTCGGGCGGCAACACGTGGGTTAGCTATTCTAATGTCAATCTTGGAAGCGGTTACGGTCAGATCAAGATCGCTTATAAAACAAGCTATACGGGCACGATCGAGATCAGAAAAGGCAGCGTGACGGGGCAGGTGCTCGGAACAGTCGACATCTCGGGCTCGAATTGGGACGCGTCCAAGGAAGGAACGGCCACGCTCAGCGGAGCAAGCGGCGTGCAGGATATCTATCTCGTATTCACGAACGGGGCGATCGTCGATTGGTTCCAGTTCGAAGCCGGAGGCACGACGCCGGAGCAGACGGCTGCTTCCGCCGAACTTGTCGGAATGGATACGACGACGCAGGGACATTGGAACGGTCAATACGGCGGGGAAGGTTATGTTCTCCTTGGGTATAAGGGGCAGCCGGCCGCCAGCGATTGGATGTTCGATAACCAACATAAAGATTCCGACCTCATCGCGAAGCCAAGCTACTTAAGCGATTACAGCTACAATTGGCCGGGTGCGCTCTGGACAACCGTCGTGAATAACGGCGATCATTCGATACTGGACAAACCGACGGATCTGCCGGACGGAGTCAGCCCGGATAAGTATAATGTCTACGCGTCCATGGGGGAAAGCATTCATTCCACGATGTTTACCTTCAACATAACGGACGATGCGGTTCACCAGTTCAGCTACTACACGAACTCTACGACCAGTGCCGAGCAGACGATGAAGGCGGAAATTATGGATCTGAACGAAAACGTTCTGGAAACCAAACCCATCGACAAAGGCACGTTCCAGAGCGGGGCGTACATTACGTTCTTGATCAAAGGCAGTTTCAAGCTACGACTGCAGACGCAGCCGGGCTTCGGAGCCCAAGGGTTCTTCTTCGATGCGCCTGTCGGCGAAGAGCCGACCGATGTTAACGCGGTTGTGCAGGACAAGGTGAAAGTGAAACTAAGCTGGCAGAATCAAGGGACGCACGAGCAGGTAATCATCGAGAAAAGCGCGGATAATAGTCACTTTAGCAAGTTGGCTACCGTCGCTGCGGCAGACGCGGAGTGGACCGACGAGGAGATCACGGCAGGGGAGACTTATTCCTACAGGCTTCGCTACCAGGATGGAACGGCATACGGCAGCTCCACGGAAGCGGCTGCAATCGCGGTTCCGGCGATGGGCAAGACGGAACTGACTCTCCTTCATGCGAGCTCGACCCAGAACCTCAACCAAACGGGAAGCATTAGCGCTAAGCTCGAAAAGGTCGATGGGGATGACGCGAGAACGCCGCTTGAGGGCAAATCGATTATTTTCAAGCTGGCGGGCACTCATGTAGGGGACGGATTTACGTTAGGGCAGGAAATTCCAGCCGTCATGGGAATCGCCCAGACGGACGAGCAGGGGATCGCGACGATTGACTACACGTACGCGTACGGCGGGAATTATCAGATCGCGGCCGTGTTCGAACAGGTGGTTAGCGAGGATCTGAGCGGCGTGACTTCGCAAGCGATGGATCTGAACGTGCAGAATCCGTGGACATCCGTTCCGGTCATCATTAAAGTATCGGATGCCGTATCGGCAGGCAAGACGTTCAGCATTAACGGAACGGGCATGGACGCGGACGACGTGGAGGTAGCGATCGAGCGCGACACGACGGGAGTTTCATCGGCAGCGCCTTCGGATAACGCGATTAAACCGGAGATCATTCAGACGGATCGGGACGGCAGCTTCGTCGTGGCTAGAATGCCAAGCGACTTAGAGTCCGGCATCTATACGATCTGGGTCAAAAACGCAGTCGGATGGAGTCGCTATAGCAAGCTTAACGCTGCCAGGCCGTCGTTCATTTCGGAGTATCAGGCTTACAGCGGCTTGGATATCGAGCTCGTGGGCCGGAATTTGGATCAAAGCGAATTCGGCGGCGCGACGGCCACCAAGGTTCGGTTAAGAAATGGCAGCGGAGCGGGTTACGTTCAACCGATCGTCAGCTTGAATCCGTATAACGCCAAGTTTAAGATAACGGACGCGGTGCCTTTGGGCACGTATGACGTCGAAGTGTCCAACGACAACGGAAACAATTGGGTCAAGCTCGACAACGGGCAAAGACTGCAGATTGTCGCTGCCGGACAGGACCCGTTGGCGCTGGGCGTCGCATGGGCGAAGGATTTCAATTGGAGCAGCCAATATAACGTGGTCACTGGGTATGGAGCCAATGCCGGCGATGAGCTGGACGACACCGCAGCCGTGCAGGCCGCGGTCGATGCAGCCGAGAGCCATGGCGGGGGCGTCGTCTATTTCCCGAACGGGAGCTATTATATCCGTACGATTAATCTGGGTGCCGGCGTTGTTCTGCAAGGGCAGAGTCAAGCGGATACCAAGCTGTATTATACGGGCGAGAACGGGTTGAACTTCATTAATTCGAAGGATGCCTCTTCGATAGGCGGCATTGCGCAGCTGCAAGGAATTGCGAAGCTAAGCATCCTGTTGTCCGACCCGGAGACAAGACCGGATATGTTCATGGCATTGGGTCAGCAGTGGGGCGATTCGTTCCAAGACAAGACATTGCGGACGGCCAATCGGATTTTCGTCAAGAACGTCACGTTGGACTATCCCTATGACAGTGCGGGCAAACCTGGGACAGGCAGAGGAATCGGGTTGTTCTTTACGGCCAAAGAGCGCGTGCTTCTGCAAAACAATCACTTTAGCGGATGGTATGCCACGCATACGATTACGGCGCTTAATGCATATATTACGCTGAATAACAACTACTACGAGTACTCGATCGGCTATGTTCATAGTCTCGGTTCGTATGCCTTTTACGAGAATAATACGGTCAAAGTTCACAATGAATACAACGAGGACTCGCATGGCTTGTTCGCGAGATCGAATGCGTACATCGCCAACAATACGATTATCGGTCCCGGAGACGGAGCGAATCTGCTGAACGACGGGGAAGCGATTTGTGCCGAGGTGCCAAGCGGCAACTTTAATTCGGGCGAGGTTTTGAAGGCGGATGCAACTACGATCACGGTTTCGCCGTACATCCCGCTAGAGTTCCCCGTGGTTCATCCATCGCGTGTGCAGTACGGAGAACTCTCGGTGCGCATCACGGATGGACGCGGCGTGGGACAGCAGCGGGTAGTCGCGAATATCGATCCGGACACTCATACCATCACGGTAGATAAGCCGTTCGATATTACGCCGGACAATACGAGCAATTTCACCTTGCTGAGCCCGCTCAATAACTTCACCGTGTATAACAATCAGGTAGAGAATTCGGCTAATGGCATCGTGCTCTTCGGGAATCAGTTCGATTCGCTCGTAGCCAACAACCGCATTGTCGACTCGCGCGGCATCTGGCTGTGGGCGATCTCGCAACCGGGTATCGTCGTGCCGGATTACTATGCCAGAATCACGCACAATAATCTCGAAGGCGTGTCGCGTCGGGGGAATACGGTCGGAATCGGCATCGATACGGGGCGTTGGAACCCGGAAGGCACGTACAACGATATCCAATCCTTGTCGCTTGAGATCCTGGACAATTCGATTACCGGCGACAATACGCTGGAGATGGGGACCGATCCGATTAAGATGACTTCTCCGCTCAGCGGGATATGGCTTATGGCGTTCGGTCACTCTACGCTATCGAACGGCGAAGGATCGGGAGATACGACCAATAGCATTATCGAAGGCAACAAGCTTTCCAACTTGAAGACCGGCGTCACGTTGACGAAGAACAACTACGGTCAAGTCGTCAATAATAACGAGTACGACAGCACGGTGCTTCAGTTCCTTGATGATCGAGGGAGCGAGAACGTCGCAGCCGCCAACAATTCATTGGTTGCATCCGTGCCGACGGTTGATAAAACAGCACTAGTAACCGCAATTGCCAATGCACGCACGCTATTGGCGAGCACGATAGTAGGCGCGGCAGTCGGTCATGTGCCTCAATCGGCGCATATCGCCTATCAAGCAGCGATCAACGCGGCTGCAGCAGTCGATATCGATTGGCTGTCTACCCAGCAGGATGTTGATGCTCAGCTGACAGTATTAGCGGACGCTACTTCGCAGTTCAATGCGGCGGTTATTGCAGCGAATCCGGTAAATAACGATAGTCAGAACGGCAATAACGATAACAATACCATCCCCGTAGCCGTTCCCGTCGTGAAGGATGGCGTAGCCGTTGTCGTGTTAAACGCAGGGCAAACGAACGTATCGATTCCTGCGTCTGCGGTTGGGCAATTGCCGCTGTTGATTAGAGCGGGAGCCGCTTCGATTACGGTGAAGCCTGCGTTGCTCGCGAGCCTGCTCCGTAAAATCGGCGCTGCCGAAGGAGCCATGATTCATATCACGGCCGCGCCGATCGTCGAACCTGCGGCTCAAGCGGCCGCGCAAGCGGGCGGCACTTCCCTAACGACGACCTTAGCGAGTCCAGTCTTTGAATTCACTCTGGAGATCGTAGCCAAAGACGGTTCGATTACGGCAGTGAAGCAAGTAGATGGCGGTATCCAGATCTCGATTCCGTATACGGGAACCGATATCCATGAGGATCTGATCGGCATTTATTATTTCAATGAAGCTAGCAAGCAATGGGAATATGTCGGCGGAACGGTAGATCCGGCTGCCCATCAAGTCAGCGTAACCTTGCAGCATCTAAGCAAATACGCGGTGCTTCAGTATGATAAAACCTTCGATGATGTATTGCCGACGCATTGGGCCGCAAGCTTGATTAAAGCCTTGGCAGCTAAGCATGCGATCAACGGCATAAGCGACACGTCGTTTGCTCCGTCAGCCCTTACGACCCGCGAGGAATTCGTCAGCATGTTAGCGAATGCGCTCGGCTATAAGGCCGGGGATACCGCAACTCTGAAATTCACGGATGTTGCCGCGAACGCTTGGTATGCATCGGCTGTAGCCATCGCCGCGGACAAAGGCTGGATCGTAGGCAACGGAAGCAATTTGTTCCTCCCGAATCAATCCATTACCCGTGCCGAGATGGCAACGATCGCAGCTAAGGCATTAGCGATTGCACCTCTGGACACCGCGAACAGCTATCAGGATGCGGCATCGATTCCGCATTGGGCGAAGGGTTACGTCGCCGCCGTCAGTCTGAAGGGATTAATGAATGGACAAGGCGAGGGCCTCTTCGCGCCGAATGCTCAAGCAACACGTGCCGAGGCTGCCGCAATAATCTATCGCGTGATCTCTTCCCGGCAATAAACAGCTTTATAAAAACCATGTACGCCCTCCTGGGAGTACATGGTTTTTTGGCTCTGCTCCCGGTTCTTTGAAAGTTAAGCAGCTCTCCTAGGAGGAGCCTCCTTGTTTCTCATGGTGCAGCAGCCATTCTTTGCGTACGATGCCGCCGCCATAGCCGCCGAGCTTGCCGTCGGAGTTGATCACGCGATGACAGGGAATGACGATCGCGTGCTGATTGGCGCCGTTCGTTTGGGCGACCGCACGATAAGCGGTGGGTTTGCCTAGCGCAAGCGCAATGTCGGCGTAGGAGCGGGTGTCGCCCGGCGGAATTTGTTTTAATTGTTCCCACACCTGCTGCTGGAAAGGCGATCCCATCAGATGAAGAGGCGTTTTGAACTCGGTTAGCGTACCGTCGAAGTATTGCGTCAATTCTCGTTCAATCGATTGAATGGGCGCTGTCCGTCCGGGAATAATGGCCGCCTTCATTCTTTTCCTTAATCGCTCCACTTCGCGTTCCAATCCTCGACGATCTACGAATTCCAAGAGATAGAGCGCGATTTCGTCCGATATGGCGACCATAGGGCCGAGCTGGGTGTCCAGCCAAGATGCTTTGAGAATACGGCTGTCGTTCACCCGCGAAGGGGGCGCGCCCATGATCCGCGAGAAGGCGTCTCTGAATCCGCTGCCGGAATCGTAACCTGAAGCTAACTGCGTGTCGATAATCTTCTCCCCCGTTCGGATGCTCTTCAACGCCAATCCCATTCGACGGGCCCGGGCGTATTGTACGAATGTCATGCCGAAGCGCTTCTTGAACTGACGGCGGGCAGTAGACTCGTCGATAGACAGCGCCCGGAAATCCTGCCCCTTCCATCGTTTATCCGGGTTTTGCTCAACCGCCTCGACGAGCAGCCGGACGGTATCCGAGACTTGCTTCGGATGCGACAAGGGCCGGCAGCGCCGACAGGGCCGAAAGGATGCCAGAAGCGCCTGCTGCGCGGTCTCGTAGAACTCGCAGTTCTCATACTTCGGTTTCCTGGCTGGACAAGTCGGCCTGCAAAACACGCCGGTGGATGTGACGCCCACGTAAAAGATGCCTTCGTAATCGGATCTTTTCTCGATAAGCGCTTTATAATAGTCGGCTTTTCGTTCCTCGTTATGGATCATAGGGACACCTTCGCGTTTTAGAATGGGTTTATTATACCCTGCGCTTACGATGTCCGCAGCCGAAAATCAGGCATCGATTTTCGAAGAAATGGTTCGAGATCAGGATTTATCGAATAAACATTGTGCTAACGAAAAAAAGCCGCATCAGATGAATCCTGATACGGCTTATAGTATTTTCGTGTTCGTATTAACGCAATGTTTTCAAAGCGCCGCTCCAAGCAATAACCTGATCCAACATCGTGTTGACTGCCGGCTCTTGATGAGCGCCCGGTTTAAACACGCTGTAGTTTTCGAAATCCGTAATCAGGGAAAGCCCGACTTGAGCGCGCACGTCGGCCAGATGAAGCTCGCCGGCAATCAGTCTGAGGTTCTCGATCGCGCGCGAGCCGCCGCTGCCGCCGTAACCGACGAAGCCTGCCGCTTTGTCTTTCCACTCATGGAAGAGGAAATCGATGGCATTCTTCAGTGCGCCGGAAGTGGCGTGGTTGTATTCGGGCGTAACGAATACGTAACCGTCGAAGGACGAAATTTTCTCCGACCAAGCGATCGTGTGCGGTTTGCTGTATTGTCCCATGGACGCAGGGATCGGCTCATCCAGCAATGGCAAGTTGAAATCCGCCAGGTCAACAAGCTCGAAGGAAGCGTCGTTGCGCTTCTGTGCAATATCGGTCACCCAGCGTGCTACTGCTTCGCCATTGCGGCCGGGGCGCGTGCTTCCAAGAATAATCGCGATTTTCAACATTGTCTATTCCTCCAAAGTGTTCGTTTTTTATTTTTCGTTGCTTTGACGATCCTGGATACCATATCCGATTTTCTTCATGAGAACGATGAGCGCCTGCTTCTCCTCGTCCGTGACGAAGGACAAATTGTCGGAGATTTTCTGAACGTGCTTCGGGAAAATAGCATCGAAATAATTTCGTCCTTCCCCGGTCAAGGCGGCATTCGTCTTGCGTCGGTCGCCAGGGATCGGAAGACGCTCCACGAACCCTTTCTTCTCCAGCTTGTCTACCACGTAGGTGATACTTCCGCTTGGAATGGAGAACGTGTCGCTTATTTTCTGAATGGGATGCGGACCCTTGCTGTATAGAAACTCGAGAATTTGGAACGTTTCTATATTGAGGCCATAGCTGTCGATGTCGCGTTCTAAGCTGCCAAACAGCGTTTTTACCATATGTCTCATAACGCGTATAAGCTTTAGATCCAGATCCGTCCCATGAACATCGGGTTCCATCATTTTTTAACCACCTTATCTTGCCTTTTTGTACAAAGGATACTCGACTTCGAAGGGAACTTCAATTAGAACAAGCGTCCGGTTAGGCAAAATACGATGGAGAACCGATGCCCCTCACATGATCTCGACGTCGAACTTCCCGCGCATCTGCTGCTTTTTGGCTGGAACGGCTGGGTTTCTTCCACTATCGTCTTTATACGGACGCCATCTTGGAGAGCGGAATGTTCAGTGGCATGGCTCCTTTCTCAATAGTGTGCTTGTACAAGGTAAATACAAACCTTATACACTACACTTAATTATAATAACAATATTTATTATAATTTTAGGATAAATGCTTGTCAACACGTGTTGCTCGGATACCGACGCAAGAATCTGAAAATAAGTTCTTCCAAGTGAGGGATGGATTGACAGCATCTAGGCCGATGGATACGATGGAATAGCACGCATATACGGCAAGGGGACTGCGCTGTCCGTTTATTCGCTTTCGCCTGAGAAGTAGAGGGTGCTCTTCCCGTCTATTACTCGGGCTATTCGTATGCCCGCGCCTTCATCTCATGTTCAAACTAATCCCATGGAGGTCAAAGAGATGAAAAGCCGCATCGCGATTACCAATCTGATCCTTGAGAATGCAGCACAGCAATATAGTACGAACAGCAGTGAAGTCTCCTATATCGGAGGAAATCAGAATAGCGTTTATGAATATAGACAGGGTGGAAAAAGCTTCATACTGCGATTAACGCCGAGCGCAAATCGTTCCGAGAATCTCGTCCGGAGCGAACTGGATTGGATTTTATTCCTTGCCGATGCGGGGATTGCGGTGTCCAAGCCGATCCGATCGAAGAACGGCCAGTGGACGGAAGTCATCCCCGTGTCGGATGGCTATTATACATGCGTCGCGTTCGAGAAGGCCCTCGGCAGACAGGTCGGATACCCGGAATGCCTCGAGGATCATGATCTGTATGAGCGGCTAGGCAGGCTTACGGGCAGATTGCACGCCTTATCGCAAACGTATCAACCCGGAGAGCATACGGTTCCCAGACATGATTGGCGTCAAAATTGGTTTCTGCGGCATGTGGACTTGCTCCCCGCGTCGCAGACCGGCGTACGTGCTGCCTGCTTCGAATTGATCGAGACGATTAGCGCGCTGCCCCATGATCCGCGCTCCTACGGACTTATTCACGGCGATATCGGCGTGGGCAATTTTTGGGTGGATGAACAAGGGGGAATAACCCTCTTCGACTTCGATGAAGCCCAGTACAGCTGGTTTGCTGAGGATATCGCATTGCAGCTTTATTACTTGGTCTATGTCTATGGCGGCGAAGACGGCAAGGAGCACCGGGAAGATCAGGCCCGGCGATTCATGGCGCATTTTATGAAGGGCTATCGTTTGGAGCATGGATTGGACGACGAGTGGCTGAATCGGATACCGCTCTTCTTGCGACTTCGGGAATTAATCGTGTACATTGGTTCCTTTCGCGATTGGGACGGGGACGAGACCTTCGGCAGCTCGGACAACCAGTGGTTCAAGGATTGGATCGCGGAAAGCAGAGCGAGGATCGAGAACGGCATTCCCATCGTGAATATATGGGCGTAACGGCGGCGAAGCTGAGAACAGCTAAAGCCGCGTTGCTTCCCAATCAAAATAAGGTACGGAAACGAGCGTGCATCGTACGTTTTACGCCAAAACATGCTACTATATAGATCTACAATGAAGAGGACGTGAATCGATCGTGATTATGATCACCATACCCAAGCCTGACGTGACCATTACCAAACAGAGCAATCCGCAGCTCAGCCACATTTATGGCTTTACCGATTTTCACTTGATTACTAGGGAAACAGGCGGAATCTTTATGTTTTACGATAGCAAAGACGAGCTGCTGTTCGTCGGCAAAGCGAGGAAGCTGCGCCCTAGAATCAAAAAACACTTCGAAGATACGGTATCGCCGATCAAAGACCACAGGGATGAAGTGGCGAAAATCGAGGTTTGCGTCGTCGCGGACCCTCTGCATCGGGAACTCTATGAAATCTACATCGCGAATAAATTCGGAGCGAAGTACAATGTAGATAAAGTGTTATCCAACTAGCAACTCACAACTCGCAAACGCCACCTCTTCTTCACTAGAAAGGTGGCGTTTGGGTTTCTATTCGGGCAAGCCCGAGGGCAGCTGATTTTCTTATGGATTTGCGTTGCATTTTTCTTCCGGCGGGGATAGAATATGTTGACGGAAAACGACTGAAAGGGGTGGGGATATGAAGCTGAACGGCAGGAACGGTCAAGGGACGGTCAACGGACGGTCATTCAACGCTTGCTGCAGTTTCATATTCCTGTTCCACTGAGACACTAAAGCATTTATTGCTTTAGTGTTTTTTATTTGCGGAGGTGATCGAGTGGTCAGGTACGGAAGAGTGCTCATCAAATTAAGCGGCGGAGCGGTCGCGGGCAATGCGGAATTCGGGTTCGAGCCGGAGAGCCTGGATCATATCGCGAACGAGATTATGGCGGTCGTGAACCTGGGCGTCGAAGTCTCCTTGGTTATCGGCGGAGGCAACATATTTCGCGGGAACATGGCGGAAGGCTGGGGGATCGAGCGAGCGGAAGCGGACAATATCGGGACACTTGCGACGGTGATCAACAGCTTGATGCTTCGCGGCGTGCTTAAAGCCAAGACCGACAAAGAAGTTCGCGTCATGACGGCCATACCGTTGTCATCCGTGGCCGAGCCGTACATCCGATTAAGGGCCGTTCATCATTTGGAGAAGGGCTATATCGTCATCTTCGCGGGAGGCAACGGACAGCCCTACGTGACGACGGACTATCCATCGGTGCAGCGGGCCATCGAAGTGAATTGCGATGCGCTGTTAGTTGCGAAGCAAGGCGTCGAAGGCGTGCTGAACGCAGACCCGAAGCATGACAAAGAGGCAAGGAAGTTCAAGTCCCTTCACTACAATGACGTCTTGCATCAAAACTTGAAGGTGATGGATCAGTCCGCGTTCATCTTGGCCAGAGACTATCATTTGCCCATGCACGTGTTCAACTTCGATAAGCCCGGATCGATGAGAGAGATTTGCGAAGGGAAGGACATCGGCACGATCATCAGCGGTGAATCGGTGATGGAGTTGGAGTAATTAGACGCTGTACGGCAGCATGAACGCAGAAGGGCCATCCTACAGGGGTGGCCCTTTAATGATTCAACGTTCAACTAACGATTCAACGTTCAACTAATGATACAACGTTCAACACTCGCTACTTCCTCTGCCTTGCAGCTAATGGTTGTGCGGGTGGCTAATCACCTCAAAATGCCCCTTTTTGTTAGCCAACGGTTGTCAGGAGGCTTATTGCGAGATGTTTCCGTGCAAATCAGCTCCTTTACGCACAATAACGTCAGTCAGAACCGTTAGCGTTTATTTAGTCGTGTTTGTTGTGGATTAGCAACGCTGATAACCGTTAGGCGTCAGCACGAATTCATGTTGTATGATCCGCCGCTTGCTGAACTCCCTTAATATGCAGCGGTTTCTCTATATCCTGGCAGTCGGCCTTTGGCCGGCTGTTTTTTCGTTGCATTTACGGAAATGTATACGATCGTATAATACCGCGCCAAAGCCGCTCCATGTTAAATTATGTAACGATCGATAGGGAAGGGGATGAATGTCGACTGGAATGGAAGACGATTCGCCTTAAGGGAAGCACGTAAGCAAGCCAAACAAGCAAAGCAAACAGAGCAAACAGAGCAAACAGAGCAAACAAAGCAAACAAAGCAAGCAAAGCAAGCATCGCTAAGAAGACTGATATTTGATAAAGGAGTGATAAGCCTGTGCCATATCCTCACGCGAAGAAGGTGAGAGAGCGATTAGCCCGACCGCTTATAGTTCTCATGTTGTTCAGCTTGCTGGTCAACAGTCTGCTGCCAGCAGCAAGCCCGGCTTACGGCGAAGCTGCGCCGGGAAGCAATGGTGCCGAGCAAGCGGGTGAAGAAGGAACTGCGCCCGTGGAAGACGACCAAGCGGGCGATGCTCCGGAAGCGTCAGACCCTCAAGAATCATCGGGAAGCGAGACGGCGGTCGCGGTGACTGCGGGCATTCCGAATCCCGTGGAGAACCTGGACTGGGACCTGCTCGACTACAACCGGATCCAGCTCAGCTGGGAGGCTCCGGTTCCCGGAACGGAAGAAGATTCCCAGGTCGTGAAATATACGATTTACGACGGGAACGATCGGCTGCTGGGGGAGACGACGGACACGCGGTTCGTAGCCGACAACTTGGAACCGTCCAAGATCCACCGGTTCAAGGTATACGCGGTAAACGAACTCGGTGCGTCGTCCGCCTATGAGGGGCTGTACGCCGGAACGTCGCCTCGCTACATGGCCGAGATCGTCGGCTTGGTTGACATTACCGGGGAAGAAACCCGCAGCCTGGCGATCAGCAGAGATGGCAGGCAGGCGGCAGCGAGCGCCAACGGGGGGCATCCGCTGTACGCGATCGACATCGCGGCCAAGACGGCGACTCCGCTGCCCATTACAATCAATGGCGCCGACCCGGACGGCAGCATTACGGACGTGGCGATGAACCGCGACGGCAGCGTCATCGCATTCGCTTCGAATGCAACGAATCTGAAGGACGCTGCCCAAGCAGGCGACGGTTATGGCGTCTATGCATTCGATAGGACCGAAGGTTCGTTGAAGCTGCTTAGCATCCCCGGAACGCGGGGATACAGTCCATCCGTCAGCGGCGACGGCAAGAAGATCGCGTTCGCCGAAGGCGGGCATATCATCCTCTACGATCGGACGGACGGCTCGCGCAAGCTGCTCAGCGCCGGGGATGGCGGGACGGCGGAGGATGGCGTCAGCGATCGTCCGGCGATCAGCGCCGACGGAAGCAAGGTCGCATTCATTTCGACCTCGACGAACATGCCTGGCGGGCAAGCGGAAGATATGAATACGAACGGAATGTTCGTCTACGATGTAACCGCCGGCGTAATCACCCATGTGAACACGGAGGTTACGTTCAGTCGTCTCGCGCTCTCGGAAGACGGCGGTACGGTCGCGATTCTGGGCAGATGGGGCGGTTATAACGTGCCCGGTGCTTACAAGACGGCAACGGGAGAGCTGCTCTATCTGAACGAAGATCGGCCGCGCGAGGATCAAGGCGATAAGCCGTATACGAGCATTTCCATCGACGACGACGGGACGGTCATCGTGACCGATGCTTACGACAACAACTACAGCCCCGGGCAGTCTTCGCATTATAATGAAAGGTTCGATCTAGGGACGACGGTAGCGGCAAGACAGATTTACAATCCCAGCTACGCCAACACCAACGGCGTCGTGGACGGCTCGGGTCAGCGGATGCTGTACTTCGCGGGCGGCCAGGTCGTGCTGGAGTGCACCAGCGCCGAGGCGTGCGAAGGTTCCGATCCGGACGAAGTCATCGTCAACGCTGGCTGGAGCGCGATTCAAGCGGACCGCATCGACGCCGAGCTGAAGCCGGGCAGCACGCTGAGCCTGCAGGCGAACGGGCAGCCGGGTCTGCAGGTGGAGGCAGTCGTGCGCTATGATACGTTGACCGAGACCGGCAAGACGTCGGTACTCCCGCTGCCGGAGGACGGACAGACGGGCGGCTTGTATCGTGCCGGCTGGACGCTGCCGGAAGGAACGGCCCGTATCGTAGCCATCCAGGCGCAAACGGCAGGCGGCGGAAGCGGAAGCGGGAAGGCAATGACAGGTCTGCCTGCAGTCGTCGCCGGCACGCTGCAGGTGGAGCTGGATGAGGCGTCTGCCGGTCTCGATCTGCCCGGAGCGGTCATCGAAGCGGCGGCACCCGGCAAGCCGACCGTGACGCTGCCATGGCTGAAGGGCCAAAGCCGTTACAAGTTATTCACGGCTACCGGAGACGGTTACGCGGTTCGGATGTTCCTAACCGACGAGGAAGGCACGACGGTGCTGGCGGAGAAGACCGGTATTACGGCGGCGGCCGGCACAGCGACAGCCATTCCGCTGAATCCGGTTCCGGCGGCCAAACTGGCGATTCAAGTTCGTTCGGGCGGCTCGTCCGCTGCCGGCACCAAAGTGCAATTCAGGAGCCTGCCGAGCGGCTCCTTGATCGGCGAAGTCGACGTGGACGCTTCGGGCGTCGCTGTTCTTCCCGGGGATCACTTGGCCGGCGAGCAGATTCGGATTCACATCCTGCCTCCGGAAGGGTACGTGGCCGAAGCGGACCGCACGGTCAGCCTGACGCTCGGCAACAATCGGCAGGAATTTCAGATCGCGGATGCCGGCTACGCCATCCGGAATGTCCGGGTCGATTACGAGAAGAAGCTGGACATCGGCTATAGCAATTACATCCCTGTTCAGGAGAGCGATATGACGATCGTGGCCGAGGGCACGGCAGGTCTGGAGCTTGCGGCCAAGGTCGAGTATCGCCAGTGGGATGCCGAGGGCAAGGCGCAGAAGAAAGAGCTGTCGGTGCCGCTGCATCCACACGAAATGGACGGATCCCGGTTCGAGGGGCGTTTCACGATCGACGAAAAGGTGCTTCTGCTGGAGCGGGTGACGATATCCACGGAGGATGGCCGTTCGACCAAAGCCTTGGCGCTCAATCAAAACGTAGCCGGGCGGATCGTCTACACCATCCCGGAACCCGATCCGGCCATTGCCGGCTGGTCCGACCAGTTGCAGAATGCAAGTCTATCGAACGGATATAACGTAGACGGCCAGTCCCGGTTCTGGGAGACGCGCAAGCTGAACAAGGATACGCGCTCGATGCTCTTCGACGTTCCATTTGCCAATTCGCCTTATAAGGCCACGTTAAGCAGCGCCAACTATACGTTGGTTTCGCAGCAGAAAGTGGTGGCGGGTCCCGCCTACGGCCAGACGGTCGAAATCCCGCTGCAGCTGCTGTTCAAGTACGAACTGTCCGGCTCGGTGCCGACGTCGGACGGCAATTGGACCAAAGTCGATTATACGTTTACGGATGAGAGCGGAGCCGTGCTTTGGCGCGGAACGGACACCTATTCGGTCTATGTCCCGTTCTCGGTATCGGGGCGTCCGTCCGGAGAGCTGCAGATTATTCCGCGCGACCCGTCCTATGCGCCATACAGGCAGGCCATTACGATGGATACGTTCAAGAAGCAGCAGGACTTCACGCTGCAGAAGCGGCCGCTCGCCGAGCTCGCCGGCAAAGTCACCGGCATCGACGGCAAGCCGGCTGCATTCGTTCAAGTGACGGCGGAGATCGTCCAGGATGGCTACAGCTCCGTCTATTCAGCGAGTACGGATGCAACCGGGGCTTATACGCTGGCCGTGCCGGAAGGTCAAGTAAGCGTCTTTGCCCTCTCGCAGTTTTTGTCCCAAGGCAAAGGCTATCGTTCGGTCAATCGCAGCGTGACTGTAACGAGATCGGGGATGCAGCCGGTTAACCTGCAGCTCCTCCCTGATGCCAAGGTGGCGATTAACCTGTATATCAAGGAAGAGGAAGGGAACTGGAAGGGGCCGGTCGCTCTCAGCGATTATCTGCGCGGCTTCTATGGCATTACGAGCTCCGCGTCCATCTACGAATCGGGCAATCCTTTCCGACTCCGGGCGCTGCCCGGAGAGAATGTCCGCATCTGCGCGGACGGCAAAAATATCGGTTTGAATTCGGTCTGCGCCAATACGATTATCAGCGAAGAAAACACCGGATCGGTAGAGCTGCGATTGGAAGCCACCTCCGCCACGGCGGCAGGAAAGCTGCTCATGCCGGACGGCAAGCCGGCTCCGTATACCATTGTCGATATTTATGATGCCGTTACGGGAGCCTACTTGCAGTCCGCGGCTATTCATCAACAAGACGGTCAAGGCTTCGTGATCGCTTTGCCGCGCGGCGGCAAATACCGTACTCAATTCGCGGTTAGCGGTTATACGGCTGACATCGAGTTCGATGCGGCCAACCAGGAGCGGACCTCGCTTGGCGATATCGTATTGAAAAGCATGGGCAGGTTCGGGGACAGCCGAACCAACGGGATTCAGCTGTCTTCCGAAGTCGGAACGGCGGGGAACGTGGCGACCGTTCGATTCAACTACCGGAATGACGGCGTTGGGATTGGGAATAAGGCGGTCAGCGGCGCGGAGCTGCAGCTGGAATTGCCTGCAGGCGTCGAACCGATCTCGGACGCCGGCGTGGTGAACGGCAAGCCGGCGGCGTTCACAAGGAACGGGCGGACCGTGTCGCTGCCGCTCGGAACGATCGAGCCCTATACGGGCGGCAGCGGTCAATTGCAGGTGCGCATCGGACCGGGGGCGAAGCAATTCGTGACTTTCCAGGCAGGTATCGCCTATCAGGATGCCTCGGGTTCGCCGCAGCAAGAACGGCTGGGCTCCACGATCATGCGAATCGCATCGGTTACGCTTCGTGCTCCGCAGCTTGCGACGTCCACGCATATGGAGCTGACCGGCAATGCGCCGGAAGGCGCGAAGGTGAGGGTGTTCGACGGGGACCGGCTGCTCGGAGTCGCGACGGCTGCAGCTTACGGGGTCTGGGGAATGAGCGTGGAGCTTGCCGATGACAGCATCCGCAATCATATTCTGCGGCCCGAAGCGGTCGTGAACGGACAGCAGCTGACCGGCGAGGCCGTGACCGTCCTGTACAACCCGAACGATCCGGGACTGGAGGAAATGACGGTCTATCAGACCGAGAACAATCCGATTACGTTCAAGATTTCCGACGGTACCGCGGTCTTTCCTTTCGTCATGACGTCGAGCAACGTCATTCGATACGAGCTGAAGTTCCGCAATCCCGAGCTCGTCTACGACGTGCAGGTGCAGATGGGGGAGAATAGCTCTGCCGCGCTGAAGAAAGGCGATACGTTCGGGGGCATTATCCCCCATACGCTCAACGTAGGTCCGCTATGGGTCACCTATCGCAAGAAATACGATCCGTCTGCTCCGCCGCTACCGGCTCAGACCGAGAATCAGCTGCGTCAGACCCTCCCGGAAGCGTGGCGGAATTTTGAAATCTTGAATGTCGCCAAGGAGGGGGACGCGGACAGTTCCGGCAAAATATTGCCTGCCGGCGCGCTGGAAGTAAGAACCAAATTGAACGAAGACTTCGAAAATACCGTCAGCCTTTCCGTCCGGGAAGCCGATTATACCGTCACCGCCAAAGACCGGGCGAAGCAAGCGCAGACGGGATTGCCGTTGTATAACTTCAAGGTCAGCCGGCAGGAGACGGAGACGACGCTGACGACCGAAGTGAGCTTCTATACCGACAACCCGGCCGCGGTGGAGCGATTGCAGAAGTCGTTCGGGAGCACGTCCGCTAGCGTTATGGGCAGAAGTGCCGTCGCTTCGGCAGGAGCGGGCGAAGCTGGCGAGACTGGCGGAACTGGAGGAACTGGAGGAACTGGCGGAACTGGAGGAACTGGAGGAACTGAAGGAACCGGAGGTACTGGAGGGACTGGAGGTACTGGCAGCGAGCCCAAGAAGAAATTTTTCAAAGTAGACATGAAAGGGATGGGGAAGGTAACTTCCTCGGCGGAAAGCGCCTATAAATGGGCGAAAAAGATCGAGGGCTGGGTCAATTCGCCGCAAATGCAGCGGGCCTACAAGGATTACGAAATCGCCCAGGCCTTGTGCGACCCGACGGCTGCCGATTACTACTCCAAATTCGCGTTGGAAATCATCGCCGACATCGCCACGACGTACTTGGCGAAAGAAGGCGTCGAGATCGTCAAGGGCAAGGCGGAGGGCATTCCGTTCGCCGGCACGATCATCGATAACGTCGCCGAGATGCTGGACACGACCATCGAAGACGAGCTGAAGGAACTGGAAACCTATTTGGCCAAAAACGAATGCAAGCTGAAGCCTTACCCGCCGAAGCGCGCGGAACGGCCGGTAGCCGATCCGAAGTATATTTTCGATCCGAGCGGTTATGTGTATGAAGGAATGCCGTCCAATCGGCTGGAAGGGGTAACGGCGACCGTGTTCGAGAAGCTGGAGGGCGGGTATCAGGCCTGGGACAGCGCGTGGTACGGGCAAATTAACCCGCAGCGCACGGATGCGGAAGGGCGCTACGCCTGGGATGTTCCGAAGGGAAAGTGGCGCGTGCAGTACGAGAAGGAAGGTTATAAGACCGCGTATAGCAGCGAGCTGGACGTCCCGCCGCCGCAGACCGAGGTCAATATTCCGTTGATCTCGTATGAGCCGCCCGCGGTTACGACCGTGCGGACGTTGCCGGCGGGAGCGGGAGTCGAGGTGTACTTTACGAAACCGATGGCAGTGGATAGTGCCGCAAACGGGCTGTTGGTGAAAAACGCCGCCGGAGAGGCAGTGGAAGGTACCGTCGTCGGCATTGACTCGTATACAGGATCGGATGAGCAGGAGGTCGCCATGGCGATCCGCTTCACGCCGACTGATCCGTTGGCCGTAGGCGCTTCGTACACGCTGACGGTACGGAATCAGATGACCAGCTACGCGAACGTTCCGCTGACGCAGGATACAAACCATGTTCTGGTCATTGAAGCAGCGGACACCAAGCCTCCGAAGGATGTGGAAGAATTGTTCGGCGGCATCACGGGGACGAAGGCCACCTTGGTGTGGAAGGAGAGCAGCGACCCCGATCTGGCGAAAGTTCGCATCTATCGCAAAGCCGCATCGGATACAGGAGAGACCCTGATGAAGGAGCTGGCGGCCGGAACGCTGTGGGCGGAGGCGGACGACGTGACGGATACGGAAGGATACGTCTTCCGAGCCGTTGCCGTGGACGCAGCAGGCAACGAGTCCCCGGGAGTCGCGTGGACGTGGTCGCCGACTCCGTCCGGACCGGATCTGGCCGCTCCTGTAAGCGTGTCGGATGCGGAAGTGAAGACGGACGGGGCGGGTGCTTTGAAGGTGGTGTGGCAAGATCCGGCGGCAGCCGACTTGGCGTCTATCCGCATCGCTTGGAGCGAAAGCGGAGCAGGCGGACCGCAGCAGGCGATGTCGGCGGCTGCTGGCAGCCGAAATAGCCGGATTACGGGCTTGAAACCGAGCACGGTCTACCGGATCGAGCTTACGGCAATCGATACGGCCGGCAACGAATCGGCATCGACCGTGCTGGACGGGAAGACGAACAGCGAGACCGGCGGCGGCACGGGCGGCGGAAGTGGTGGAGGAACCGGCGGAGGAAGTGGCGACAGTAGCGGCGAGCCGCCAGTTGATCCTTTGAAGTGGGTCGCCAAAACCGACGGCAGTCTGCTGGCGGAAGCCTTCGATGGCAAGCTGAAGCTGCAGGCGGGCAAAGAGGCATTGACTGAAGGCGCGACGGTTGAGTTGAAGAAACCGGCGGCAATCGGGAACCTGCCCCAAGGGTATCGGGCTTTATCTCCCTTGTACGCGATCAGCTCCGATCACGGGAATCCTTCGCGCCGTGTATCGCTCTCCATCTCCTACGACGATAATCTGCTGAGCTCCGTGGACCCTCGCCGCTTAGGTATTTACCGTCGAGGGGGAGACGGCGGCTGGATTTACGTTGGCGGCGCGGTGGACCTTGCCGGCGGCCGGCTGCAGACGTCCATCCTTGATTTTGGCGAGTATGCGGTTCTATTGAAAGAAACGACCTTTACGGATACGGATACCCACTGGGCGTCCAACCGGATCAACATCTTGGCTAGCCGAGGCATCGTCAACGGAGTGACGGCCGATCGCTTCGAGCCGAACCGAACCATTACCAGAGCAGAGGCGGCTAAGCTCCTGTTGTCGCTGCTAAGACAGGCGGGAGTTGAACTCCCGGAATCAGCCGTAGAGGCAGGGACGTCGCAGCGCTTTACCGACGTTCCGACGAACGCGTGGTATGCGAAGGATGTACTTCTATCCGCTCAAATCGGGCTGGTAACCGGCAATCAGGGCAAATTCCGTCCGCTCGATCGGATTACCCGCCAAGAATTGGCGACGCTGCTCATTCGTGTGTATGAATTAAGCGGACTGGGCGGAGCGAGCGGCGAGACGGGAGGCCTTGCGAACGCAGCGGACGCGACGAGCTTCGGCGATTGGAACGCCGTGGCGCCATGGGCACGGGCATCCATGAAGCAAGCCGTCGCTCAGGGCTGGATCGGCGGAACGCCGGAAGGCCGTCTCTTGCCGGGCAGCTTCGCTACCCGAGCCGAATCGGCGGCCATGATCGTCAAGCTTATGACGACGCTGGGCTTGGTTGAAACGAAGTAGCATCTAGCACAAGCAAAGCCGCTCTCCCCAAACGGAGGGCGGTTTTTGTCTTGGTTTATTTCATGGTGGGAAGTGCCGCTTCGGGCACGTCGAATGCAAGGGGAACATGCATTTGAAGTGGGTGCAGGCCGAAAAGCTGCTGGATAGCAGCTTTCCGAGCTCCAAACGGTCGAAATGCGCTGGAAAGCTGCAAAACAGCAGCTTTCAGTTCGACCGTGGAGGTGGTGCAGGCCGAAAAGCTGCGAAATAGCAGCTTTTCGAGCTCCAAACGGTCGAAATTCGCTGGAAAGCTGCAAAACAGCAGCTTTCAGTTTGACCGTGGAGGTGGCGCTCGCTGGAAAGCTGCCAAATAGCAGCTTTCCGAGCACCAAACGGTCAGAATGCGCTGAAAAGCTGCGAAACAGCAGCTTTCCGTTCGACCGTGGAGGTGGCGCTCGCTCAAAAGCTGCCAAATAGCAGCTTTCCGAGCTCCGAACGTTCAGAATGCGCTGAAAAGCTGCGAAACAGCAGCTTTCAGTTCGACCGTGGAGGTGGCGCTCGCTCAAAAGCTGCCAAATAGCAGCTTTCCGAGCACCAAACGGTCGAAATGCGCTGAAAAGCTGCCAAACAGCAGCTTTCAGGCCAACCGCGGAGGTGGCGCAATGCTTTGGTTTCTTCACAAGAAAAAGGCCGCCCATCGAAGGCGGCCTCCTGCTTGCATGAAGTTTAAGGTGACGAGGCATTTATTGAGAAAGCGAGCAGCAACTGGATATCCAGACAGGTGAAAGATCGCAGGCATTCAGGAGAATATGAATCTATCCCGCAACAAGAATCCGGCCGAACAGGCTGACAAGAGCTGAATGCTAGTCATTCGGCTCTCGAGCTACCCCATGTCCCAGCTGGAAAAATTTCAATGTCACAAAAAGAGCAAGGAAATGTCATAATAACAGCATTGAAAGCGTTTCATTTGTAGTATGCTTAAGCGAAGCCGGCGTTGAAACGGCAGCCGTCTTCGCCGACATTCGAGAAGGCGATCAGCCTGTGCGCTAATATGCAGGATATGGAAAGCGTCGGCCTAGCGGCCGTCGCTTCTTTCGGCTTCTTCATGCAGCTCCCGCATTATCGGCAGCCTTGCGGCGATGAACACATCGGAGAGGGGATCCCCGGACGCCGGGGCATGACGTCCCATGTTGAAATTGAAAACGAAAACGCTCGGTTCCCGGCTGGTCGTCCTGTTCGCCGCCATTACGGTGCCGCTCTTGTTGATTTTGTATTTGGCCGGCGATTATGCCAAGGGCGTCGTGCTGACGCAGGTCGCGAAGTCCTACGAGAACCTCGTCAACTCCAATCTGAACATGATCGACCGAAGCTTGGACGACATTACGCTGAACATGGTCGACATCGTCAATCACGACGATAATTTCCGGCTGTTCGAGCAGCCCGGCCTGTCGGGCTCGGATTCGTATTTCGCCCAGATGGAGCTTATCAAGCGCAATGATACGTACCAATCCTATTACCATACGGTCGACATGTTCTTCATCTATTCGAAGCCAAACGATATGCTGGTCTCGACGAACTTGACCGGCGAAGCGGCGTCCTACTATGAAGTCGTCCGCGGCTGGCTGACCGATTCGTTCTACCATGCCGACAGTTTGAAGAAAGCGATGTATAAATGGTCGGTCGTCCATATCGCGGATCAGTATTTCTTGTACCGCATCGTCAGCGACGACGATACCAACAACGCCTATATCGGGGCGCTGATCAATATTAACAGCTTGCGGACGCCGCTCGGCAGCCTGAATTTGCCCGATGGCGGCGATCTGCTGTTCGCGGGCGACGACGGCACGGTGCTGTCCAATGCCGCGGCACCTCTGGATACGCTGAAGCGCCTGCCTCCTGCGGAGCTGAACAAAAATCATGCCTTCACCACCACGACCCAAGCGACGGGCAAAGAGAAGCTGCTCGTCGTCACGAGCCGCTCCCGCAACGTGGGCATCCACACGGCGGTCGTCATTCCGAACTCGGAGCTGCTCCGGGGGCTGAACGCCTTCCAGACGTTCACGTACCTGCTGCCGCTGATCGTTCTTGCGATCCTGATCGCGTACGGGTTTATTTTCCGAAGCTTGATCTTCACGCCGATCCGCCAATTGCTGGGCGCGATTCGCCGCATCAAGGAAGGGAATATGAGCACGCGGCTGCCGTCTTCCGGCACGGTCGAATTCAACATCATTAATCATACGTTCAACGGGATGGTGGAAGAAATCGTCGATCTCAAAATCGACGTTTACGAGGAACGCCTGCGGGCGCAGAAGGCGCAGATGAAGCAGCTGCAGCTGCAGATCAACCCGCATTTCTTCCTCAATACGATGAATATCATCTTTCAGCTGGTCGATTTGAAGCGGTATGAGCTGGTGAAGAAGACGGTACGCCTGCTCGTGCAGTATTTCCGGTTCATGATGGCCGTCAAGCGGGATACGATCATGCTGGAGCAGGAAATGGCCCATATTCGCAACTATTTGGAAATTCAACAGATGCGCTACCAGGAATCGTTCCTATTCGGCATCGAGATCGCCGAGGAACTGAAGGCCGTGCATATCCCGTCGTTGTTCGTGCAGCCGTTCGTGGAGAATGCCATGATCCACGGCATGAGCCTGCAGAACGTCCCGTTTCGGCTTGATATTACGGCGTACCCTTCCCTAGAGGCCGAAGATACGTTGCTGATCGAAGTGCGCGATAACGGCAAAGGCATTCCGCCCGAGAAGCTCGGGGAGCTGAACGCGGACGATTACGCGCCCGTCTCGGAAGACAGCAATATCGGAATTTGGAACGTGAAGCAGCGGCTGGCGATGCGATACGGCGACCGGGCGCAGCTGATTTTCCAGGCCAACGAGCCGCGAGGGACCGTCGTTCGGATTCTGCTGCCGATGTCACTTCAGGAGGAGAGAAACGATGTATAACATGCTGATCGTCGATGACGAGAAATACGCCGCCGAAGGAATCCTGCACTGTCATGACTGGTCGAAGCTTAGCATTGCGTCGGTTCGAACGGCGGGCAGCGCGGGCGAAGCGCGCACGGTGCTGCTGGAGAGCAGGGTCGATATCTTGGTCTGCGACATCGAGATGCCCGACGAAGACGGCTTGTCCCTGGTCCGTTGGGCGAAGGAATACTCGCCGCATACGGAAGCGGTATTCCTGACCTGCCACAGCGAATTCGCATACGCCAAGGAAGCCTTCCAGCTGAAGAGCTTCGATTACTTATTGAAGCCCGTCGACAGCGACGAGCTGGCGGGCGTGGTGAAGCAAATGCTGGACGTGATCCAAAGTCGGGAGGAGCAGTCCCGCCATGCGGAGCAATTCCGGCAGTACCAGATGCTATGGAGCAAGCAGCAGCCGGTACTGGCGGAGCGCTTCTGGCGTGATCTGCTGTCGCGACGAATTTTGTCCTTCGGCGATTTTCTGGAGCGGGCGCTGCAGGACGCGCAGATCGCGCTGCCGCCCGGGACGAAGGTGCTGCCCATTCTGATCAGCATCGAGGAATGGCAGCGGCCGCTCCATGAGCGGGATCAAGAGATCATGACCTACGCGGTGAAGAAGGCCGCCGAGGAGCTGCTGCTGAACGGACGCTCGGGGCATATCGTGACGGATAAGAACGACGTTCCGTTCATCATGTGTTATGCCTCCGAGGCGGAGCAGTCGCAGCTCGGCAGCGAGCATTGGGCCGCTGTCGGCAGCCGGTTCATCGAGGCTTGCGCTTCGTACTTCTATGGTCAAGTTTCTTGCTATGTCGGTGTCTACTCGGATGTCAACCAAGTGCCGGAATGCTGCGATCGTCTGAAGGAAATGGAGCGCCATAATTTGACGAGCACCAGCGCCGTTCACATTTATAGCGGGGAGTCCGTTCCCGATTCCAACGCTTCGGCTTACGCGGGCATTGATATCTCGGAGTGGTCGGGTTATATGCTCGGCGGTCATCGGGACCGCATCCTCGCCAGAATCCAGCACATCTGCGCGGGGCTTGAGAAGTCGTCGGCAAGCGGAGAGAAGCAGCTGGAGATGGCCTATCAGGATCTGATGCAGGTCATCTATCATTTCCTCGGGGTCAAAGGGCTGAACGTGCATGAGGTGCCAAGCGCCGCGCTTTGGCTGTCCACGCCTGTTCGCAGCCTGGCGCAGTATAAGCATTGGGCGGTCAATCTCGTGTCCGCCGTCATGGATGCCGTGCTGGAGGAGAGCGAGCAGAACGGCTTCGTGGAGCAGGCGCTGTCGTTCGTGAAGGCGAACGTCGAGGAGGATATCTCCCGCGAGGACGTTGCCGCGCACGTCGGCCTCAATCCCGCCTATCTCTCGCGTCTCTTCAAGAAGGAGACCGGCAAGAACCTGATCGACTATCTCATCGCGTGCAAAATGAACCGGGCCAAGCAGCTGATGGACGCGACCGGCATGACGGTCGGCATGATCGCCCAGCAGGTGGGCTACGCGAACTTTTCCCATTTCACGAAGACTTTCCGCAAGTATTACGGCGTCAATCCGCAGGAGTACCGGAGCGGGAGGGCGCAATAGCAGAAGAAGCAGGGCGTTAAGGGTCCTGCATAGTAGGGAGCCCCGTCGTTCTTGTAACGGCGGGGCTTTTTTTCGTTACCAGTTTCCAGACTTAGACTGTAAAGGCAGCCAGTTTCTTGCCAGCCTTTACGTTGTTCCATTCTTTGGCGTGCCGCAAGTACGTTGCGTTTCATGACAATCAAATCCCGCGCAGGCGGAGAAATAAATGCAAATATACATTTATTTTCGTCTAGTAGGGCGAACTTGGGAAAATAGATGCAAAATTGCATTTAATTTTAGTTTCCGAGCGCATATCAGCCTGATTTTCGAAAATAAGTGCAGATTTGCATTTATTCCGTTAATTCCAGCCGAAAGTGCCGAAATAAGTGCAGATTTGCACTTATTCTGCCAGATGCATGCGAAACTGCAGCGATAGGTGCAACTGCGCCGTTGTGCAGCCATTCAGCACGATCTCGCCAGCCGATGCCTCCCCGCTCAGCGCCCGGTTGCAAGGGTCTCGCCGGCCGATACCTCATCGCTCAGTGCCTGGCTAGCAGCGAGGCTTCATCCTCTCTCAACAGCCGAAACCTTCGAGTCACAAAACGACTAGGCCCAAGTATCAAAAACGGCGGATGCCCCTCTCCGCGCCCTTTATGATTAGAACATCAAGCAACAGGAGGTGTCCCCTTGGAGATCGGGAAGCAAAGAGCGACAGCGGCGGCAAGCGAATGGGGGAGCAGGACCGGACGCAATCCGATTCGGAAGCTGTGGAAATACAGGGCGCTCTGGATTTTGGCGCTGCCGGGCATTCTGCTGCTGCTCATCAACAATTATTTGCCGATGTTCGGCGTGTTCCTGGCGTTTAAGGATTTTAATTTCTCGCGAGGCATATGGGGAAGCGCGTGGAACGGTTTCGATAATTTCAAATTCATGTTCACCACGAACGATATTTGGTACACGATCGCCCATACCATCGGCTACAACCTGGCCTTTCTCGTCATCAACACGGTGCTGTCCGTGCTCGTGGCGCTGCTCCTCAATGAGGTCAAGAACCGCGCCATGTCCAAATTCTATCAGAGCACGATGCTGCTGCCGCACTTCATATCGATGGTCGTCGTGGCGTACCTGGTGTTCGGCTTCTTCAATCCGGAGCTGGGCTTCATCAACAAATCCATTCTGGAGCCAATGGGGCGCGAGGGCGTGTCGTGGTATATGGAGCCGCAGTATTGGCCGTATATCCTGACCGTCGTGAACATTTGGAAATCGGTCGGCTTCGGCTCCATTATCTATCTGGCGACGATCGTCGGCATCGACAAGGAATATTACGAGGCCGCCATGCTCGACGGTGCCGGCAAATGGAAGCAAATGACGAAGATTACGCTGCCTTTCCTCATACCGGTCATCATCATTCTCACGCTGCTGGCGATCGGACGCATCTTCAGCGCCGACTTCGGCCTCTTCTATCAAGTGACCATGAATTCGGGGATGCTGAAGAGCACGACCGAAGTCATCGACACGTACGTCTACAGCGCGCTCCTCGTCTCCGGCGATACGAACCTGGCTTCCGCCGCCGGCCTACTGCAGTCCGTCGTCGGTTTCATCCTCGTCGTGTCGGTTAACATGGTCGTGAAGCGAGTAAGCAACGACAATTCATTATTCTAAGGAGGGAGAGCATGCTGGAGCATAACCGGACCAACCCGGTCATCACGATCGTTTTCATCTTGAGCAGTTTGGCCTGCCTCGTCCCGTTCTGGCTCATTCTGATGGTGTCCCTGTCGGGTCAGAACGCGCTTGCCAAATACGGCTACAGCTTCTGGCCGAGGCAATTCGACCTCGTCGCCTACCGGTTTCTCGTGCACGACGCGGAGCCGATTCTGCGCTCGTTCGGCGTGTCCATCCTCGTAACGGTTATCGGCACGGTACTAAGCCTGCTCATTACGTCGGCGCTCGCGTTCTCGCTGTCGCGTCAGGATTTTCCGTACCGCGGCGCCGTCAGCCTGTTCGTACTCATCACGATGCTGTTCGGAGGCGGCCTTCTGCCCTGGTACCTCGTCTATACGAAGTTCCTCCATCTGCAAAATACGCTGTTCGCCCTGATCGTTCCCGGCTTGCTCGGCGCGTTCAACGTGTTCATCATGCGGACGTACTTCACGACCAGCATACCGCCGTCCTTGATCGACTCCGCCCAGATTGACGGGGCGAGCGAATACCGCACGTACTTCAACATCATTATTCCGCTGTCGCTGCCGGTGCTGGCCACGATCGGATTGTTCACCATCGTCGGGTACTGGAACGACTGGTTTACGAGCCTCGTGTTCATCAATACCGACAAGCTGTACAACCTGCAATATTTCCTGTATAACACGTTAATGAACGCCCAGTACTTGCAGTCGGTCGCGGACAAAGCGCATATCGACGCCGCCTCCCTGCAGGTTCAGCCGCTCGAGGAGCTCCGGATGGCGATGGCTATCATCGCGGTGCTGCCGGTGGCGCTGGTATTCCCGTTCCTGCAGAAGTATTTCGTCAAAGGCTTAACGATAGGCGCGGTCAAAGGCTGACCAGCCGCACGGCTAATCCCGGCCGCGGCCGGTTTAGTGATAGAGGAGAGAAGCAATCCTAGTACGACTTAATTCGGGAGGTCACAGACATGCATTCCATTAGAAAAGGGTCCATGCTCGCATCATCGCTTTTGCTTTCGTTTGCCCTTCTTGCGGCAGGCTGCTCCAGCAACAACAACGGGAGCTCGAATGGCGCTGCCCAATCAGACAATCAAGCAGGGGCGAACGACCAGGCGGCCGGGAATAATCAGGCGGCGAACAATCAGTCCGGCGATAACGCGGAAGCCGCGAAGCCGCTGGATCCGTACGAGGTCGTCATGATCTATCCGGACGGCAAACAAAACGACCTTGCCGCCGTCCAGACGGCCATGAACGATTATTTGAAGCAAACCTACCCGCAGATGAACATGACGGTCAAATTAAACCCAATCGACTGGGGCGCTTATACGGATAAGCTCAACCTGATGATGTCGTCGGGCGAGAAATTCGACCTGCTGTGGACGGCCAACTGGATGAACTTCGAGACGCAGGTCAACAAGGGCGCGCTGCTCCCGCTCGACGAATTGGTCGAGCAATACGGCCCGGACATCAAGTCGGCGGAGGGCGATCTTCTCGACGGCGCGAAGCGCAAAGGGAAGCTGTACGGCATCCACGTGCACCAGGAGCTCGGCAATCCGCAGGGCATCGCGCTGCGCAAGGATCTCGTCGACAAGTACCATATCGATCTGACGCCGCTGGAATCCGGGGAGTTCAAGGATTTGGAGCCGATCCTGAAGACGATCAAGGAGAACGAACCAAGCGTGACGCCTGCCGTCGGACCGGCATTCCCGCTCGGCGCGTACTTCGGCTCCGGCAGCATGGAGAGCATTATCGGCCCGGTCGGATTGGATCAACGGGACACCAATGCGGACGACACGTACAAAGTCGTCGATATGTACGAGACGCCGCGCTACATGGAATTGGCGAAGCTGACGCACGACTGGTACAAAGCCGGCTATATCAACAAGGACGCGACGACGCCGGGCGTCGATATTTGGAAGAAGATTCAAGCGAAGACGGCATTTGCCGCCATCGGCACGGATCTGGAGATCGTCAAGGACATGGGCATCGGCAAACCGTCGCACATGGACGGCAAGAGCGCGCAGCTCGGCATGGACATCATCCAGGTGCCGATGAACATCGACCGGCTGCATACGTCGAAGCTGTCCGCGACGCTGCAGGCCGTTTCCCAAACCTCCAAGGATCCTGCCCGCGCCATGATGCTGCTTGATCTGTTCTACAAGGATGCGAAGCTGCTGACCCTGTTCAACTATGGCGTCGAAGGCAAGCATTACGTGCTGAACAATGGCCAAATCGACGTCCCGCAGGGGAAAACGAAGGATAACGTCGGTTTCTACCACGACAACCAATGGCAGCTCGGCAATCAGATGCTGAACTTCACGCGTCTTGGCGAAGACCCGAACAAGTACCAGAACTACGAGCAGTTCAACGAGATCGTCAAAAGCCAGTCGTCGCCGATCATCGGATTCGTCTTCGATTCCGAGCCGGTGAAGAACGAGCTGATAGCCGTCGGCAAAGTGCAGAGCACGTACGATCCGGGCCTGCAGTCGGGCCAGCTGGATCCCGAGAAGGATCTGCCGAAGATGATCGATAAGCTCAAGGCGGCGGGGCTCGATAAAATCATCGCCGAAGCGCAGAAGCAGATCGACGAATGGCGCGCCGCGAACGGGAAATAAGAATAAGGCTTGCGAGAATGGAATCCGGAGAATTACGATTCGGTTAGGATATGAAGAATAGGGCTTGCTTGACGGAAAGAATCAGGCGAAGATATGAAAGGGGATAACCCTCGGGTTGTCCTTTTTCTTTATCTTGCTGCTTAAGCGTTTTCATTCTTTAGATGAACAAGGGAGAGAGCATGCGATGAAGACATTTCGAATTGGTTTAATCGGCCTCGGGGGCATGGGGCAAGCTCATATCAGATGGATGTCCGAGATGGGCGGGCGTTTCCGGCTTGTCGCCGTCAGCGACGTCAATCCGCTTGCGTTGTCCGACATGGGCGACAAGCTTAGCATCTCCGAAGCAAAGCGTTACGCGGACTTCGAGCAGCTGATCGCGGACCCGGACGTGGATGCCGTCGTCTCCGTGACGCCGAACAACGTGCATGCGACGATCGTTCGCGCTTGCCTGGAAGCGGGCAAGCCGTTTCTGGCCGAGAAGCCGTTCACGCGCGAGTTCGAGGAAGCCGTTCCGCTGCTTGCGCTCTACGAGCGCCAGCCGGTTCCGGCGATGATCGGATTCACCTACCGCTATACGCCGGCGTTCCGCTATGCGCGCGAGCTGGTGCAGCAGGGGAAGATCGGCCAAGTGCGCAGCTTCTCCAGCCAATATTTGCAAGGCTGGGGCGCGGCGCAGTACAACTGTCCGTTCGTGTGGCGGTTCGATAAGGCGATCACGGGCACCGGCACGCTCGGCGACCTGGGCTCGCACATGATCGATTTGGCGCGATTCATCTTCGGCGGCGAATTCCTGGAGCTGACGGCGCAGATGCAGACGATCATTCCGGAGCGTCCGGATCCGCTGACGGGCGAGCCGGTGAGAATCGAGGTGGACGACTTCGTCAGCTTCCAAGCGCGGATGACCGGCGATATCCGCGGCGTCTTCCAATCGTCGCGCAACGCGATCGGATCGGGCAATCAGCATGAAATCTCCATCTACGGCGACACGGGCACGATTCACGCCTCGACGCTGGATGAAGGCCATATCGTGCTCATCACCGAAGACGAAGGACAGCTGTCTCGGTCGACGATCGCCGTTCCGAAGCGCTGCCGGATTAAGCAGTACGACGATTTCCTCGCGCTGCTCGACGGCACGGAGACCGACGGACTCCCTGGTATCGTGGACGGTTACCGCAATCAAGAAGTGCTCGAGGCGATCGTTCGGGCAAGCGAAGTTCGGAGCTTGGTGTCGTTATAAGGGCAAGGCTGTCAAAATACAGTAGGAAGCAAATAGAGGAGCTTGCGTCTTTCAGACGCGAGCTCCTCTATTTTGTTCTGCGGGGGTACAGGATTCCCAAAAGGGGGGAATCGTTTGTTCCGCGCTTGCGGAGCCGCAAGAAAACCGATGCATCCCGCCATACGGGCAACTCCCTGCAGGAAGCCGAGGGGAGCTATAGTAAGGGCATGAGCGATCGAAATTATGGCTGCAGAATCAAGACGGATATGACGTACAAGGGCTACGACGCGGTGGTCATGGAGAACGAAACCTTCCGCCTGATGCTCCTTCCGGGCAAAGGGAGCGACGTGATCGAGCTGCTGCACAAACCGACGGACATGGACTTTTGCTGGCTGACGCGGTTGGGACTGCGCAGGAGAGAAGCGGCATTCGGAGATTTCCAAGGGCAATACGAAGGCGGATGGCAAGAGATTTTGCCGAATCTGGCGGGCGCGCACATGCACGGCGGCATTCGAATGGAGAGCTACGGCGAGGTCAGCCTTACGCAGTGGACGGCCGCGATCGCCATGGATACGCCCGAGGAGATCGCGGTCACGTTCACGAACCGGCTGCGCACGATGCCGCTGATGATCGAGAAGACGGTCGCGATGTCCGCGGGATTGCCGGGCTTTCGGGTGCGGGAGAAGGTGACGAACCTTTCTCCTTCGGTGCTGCATGCCGATTGGGGACATCACGTGACGTTCGGCACGCCTTTCTTGACGCCGGGAACGCGCATCCTGCTGCCGGACGGAGCAGGAGGGACGTTCGTCGCGCCGGAGCGGGGCGCACCCGGAGGCTTCGATACGTTACCTGCCGGCAACGGCGTCTACAGGTTGATTCGGCCCGACGGCCTAGGCGCCGAAGTTAGTTGGGATGCGGGCAAATGGCCGCATCTCTGGTTCTGGCGGGATTTCGGCGGCGACCCATCCCCTCCGTATTACGGCTGCCATTATAATGTCGGCTTGGAGATGTTCACGTCTCCGCCGGCCGCCACTCTGCGGGAGTCGATCGACAGGGGAACGGCCATGAGGTGGGCGCCGTACGGCGAAGCGGAATCGCATTTGACGTTCGCGGTCCTTACGGAAGCCGGCCGGCCGCGTTAATCAAGAACTTCACCGAATGAAGGAGGAAGAAACGGCATGAGCAGCATCAAGGGACAGACAGTAATCGGGGGAGAGCGGTATCGTTTGTTATTCGAGTGGCTGGACGAGAAATCCGGATATGGGTACACGCTGCAAATCTTGGACGCGGACGGTTCTTGGCGGAGCGTCTCGGCAGCGGGAAATCCGCTCGTAAGAGGACGCAGCTTCGATCTGTTCCCGTCTTCGATCGCAGTGGCGCAACCGAGCGCGGCATGGAAGCTGAGCGGAACGGGCAGCGCGCGCAACGAACACGGCGAAGCGTTCGTCTACCCGTGGGAAGCGGAGATCGCTTACGATGCGGACAACGATTGGTTGAACGTGAAGGTCGAGGTAGACAGCGACGAGAACTTCACGCTCCAAATGGTCGACGGCGTCGAACCGGAGCTGACGGTCGACATGGGCTTGCTGCCGCCGTACGACCGCGGGGATCACGTGTGGTTCAAGACGAGCATCGACAATCCGACCAAATGGAACGACGAGGCCCACGGCAACGATTGCCCGGCGATGTACTATTACGATGCCTATTATCATTTTGAACTTATGATGTATTTCGATATGACGGCCATGAGCTGGATGTCGCGGGACAACGTGGCGAGATTCCTGAGCTACCGCTGCGGATTCCGCAGGCGCTACAAGCCGGCGCCGGCCTACGAGCTCGGGCTCTACGCGGACGGCTTCTCGGGCTATGCGTTCCCCAAGGGCAAGCAGACGTTCGCGTATTGTATCAAGGCCAAGCATCAGCCGACCGCTCCGACGGAAGCCGAGGCGTTGGTCGAGCTCATGGACAACTGCCTGCAGCTCGTGCCTGCCGAAGCGCAGTGGCCGGATCGCGCGACGGACTGGACGGATTTTACGGAACGCTGCACGACGGATCTCATGGACCCGCAATGCTGGAATGCCAACGAGACGTACGACGATTTCATCCTGAACTACGTCAACGGCTATTCGCCCGCCTGGCAGGAGGCGTTCGAGAGCAAGAACCTGACGATCGATTTCACGAAGAGTCCGTGCATCGATTCCGCGGTCTTCATCGGCTATCCGCTCGCGGTCGTCGACGCCCTGAAGCCGGACCGGCAGTATTCGGCGCTGCTGGAACGGATCTTGGCGTTCACCCGGACGTACATTCAGCACAAGCTGGACGATGAACAAGCGCGCAAATCCTCCGGTAACGAGACCTGCCGCCAAGGCATTGCGGGGACCTGGCAGTTCGTCTACATCCTGGAGCAGATCTGGCAGATCGGACATTTGAGAAACGACCGGCTGCTGTTGGATTACGTGGAGTCCGAGCTGGAAGACGTGCTGATCCCGATGAGCCGCGGCGTGAACTATCTGTATCCGCTCAGCTTCGACATGAAGACGCTCCGCAGGCATGGGAACGGAGATGCGTACATGGTCGCTGGCATCTATGCGTATTTCATGGTCAACCTGCACAAGGCGACGGGCAAGCTGCTTTACTTGGAAGAGGCCGCGAGAGCGCTGAAGCCGCTGCTTCAACTGCCGGTCAATTCCCTCTCCCAGGAGGTGTTCATGTTCGGACTCGGCATCCAGGCGGCTTCGGAGCTCTACAAGCTGACCGGCGATCCGGAATACAACGAAATCTACGACTACCTCGTCGCGCAAAATCTCCGGATGATGTATTGGTTCAACGACGAGACGAAGGAAGAGTACCGAAGCTACAATACGTTCGCCATGTTCCAGGCCTGCTCGCCGATCATCTACCCGGCTTTCTTCGAGAACGTCGAATGCCTGGCGCGGATCGCGTCGACGCTGGATACGCGCGAGGCGAGCAAAGGGCTGCTCCGCGTCTTTAACCATGCCCGCAAAAACAACCTGTACATGTTTCCGCAATGCCTGCCTGAGAACCGCCACAGCTCGAGTCTCATGTACGTGCCGTTCGAGAACCTCGGCGTGCTGGAGGATGAGAAGACGGGCTGGATCGGCCAAGAAATATACGGCTGCGGCCAGGTCTACCAGGCCTATCTCATGTGGGAAGCGTTCGGCAAGAGCAGCGACCGTGATATCCTGACGCTGAACCTCGACAACTACAAAATCGCGGACCTCGGCGGCATTCATGAGCTCGCGCTGCATTTTATCGTGTACAACCCCGAGCTGGAGCGCAAGACATTCCGAATCGCGCTCTCCGATGCGTACGCGGGCGGCAGCGCCTGGATCGGCGACGTCAGCGGCTCGCGCGACGTTGAGATCGAAATTGCCGAAGGCGGGGTCGCATTGTCGCTGGATGCCGACCAGCATGTCTATCTGACCGTCATCCGGTAGATTCGTAGTTTGCTCGGCAGCGCGTCCGACCAATTCAGAATAAGCTTTCGCCGAGCCGCATCGGCCGGCGATCGCAAGAAGGAGCCAAGGATATGAGTCTGGCCGGCAAGAGAGAATTAATGAAGAAGTATTACGAGGACGCGCTGGCCATGGACGTAGGCGAGCATTCGCTGTTGTCGACGCTGCATTTCTCCGGCAAGTACGACCGGGAGCCCGAATGGGCGGTCGGCCCTTTCGTCAAGGAAGAACAGCTGACGTTCAAAAGGCCGGAGCAGTGGCAAGACCCCTATGATTTCGGCTGGACGAGCGGTTTCCTCTTCAATGCGAGCCTCATGGAGCATGAAGGCAGGCTCTATCTGTTCTATCGGGCGGCCCCGAAGAAAGAGACGCTGGGCTCGCGAATCGGCTTGGCCATATATGAGGAGGGCATGGGGTGGACGGATTACGCGGACAATCCGCTCGTCTATCCGACAACCGACAATGAGCTTATCGGCTGCGAGGATCCGAAAATCTACAAGGCGGAAGGCCGATATTATATGTTCTATAACGGCGTATGGCCCGTGAGCGGAGAGCAGGCGGAGCGGGTCAAGGACGCCATGGGCTTCGAGATGACGGTCGGCTGCGACATCAAGCTGGCCGTATCCGACGACCTGCTGCATTGGGAGAAGAAGGGGCTGGTCGTGCCGCACGAGCTTTCCCACTATTGGGCGAAGGGGGCCGTCATTCCGCGCAACCCGGCAGGAGAAGCGGTTCGGATCAATGGCAAATACATGATGTTCATCAGCGAAGGCTGCGGGCAGAAGCAGCAGGTCGGGTACTCGGACGACATGCTGCGCTGGACGTTCGAGCAGCAGGATTATCTCGACACGAGCGCCTACGGGAAGCTTTACGAGCTGGCATGCGTCATGGTCGATGGCGTTCCCGGCGACGACAACCTGATCATGGATTTCTACTACCGCGACGAGAACGGGAAGGACGCTGCAGCGCAGGCGCTCTATAAGAAGGGGGAGCCCTTCAAGCAGCTGGACATGAACAAAGGCGGCACGCTCGCATGGGGCGGCATGATCCAATACCGAGGCCGCTGGCTGTTCGCCCAAGGCTGGGATGCGGCGGACGGCGATAACGAAATCTATTTCTATTCCGCGCCGGTCAAAACGTCCGATCCGAAGCAATAGGAAGATAGCAGTCAACAATCACAAGGAGGCATTCAACGATGACGCTTATCGAACATAACGCCGTCGTCCTCTTCCAGGGCGACAGCATCACGGACGCCGGACGTAACCGGGAAACCGGGGACGATTTCGGCTGGGGCTACGCCAATCTCATCGCTTCGTTGTTCACGAACCAATACCCGGAGCGGAACGCGCGGTTTGTGAACCGGGGCATCGGCGGCGACCGCGTCGTCGACTTGGAACGGCGCTGGGAAGCGGATTGCCTCGCGCTCGCGCCGACATGGGTATCCGTATATATCGGCATCAACGATACGTGGCGCAGATATGACAGCGGCAATCCGATGAGCGCGGAGGAATACGCGGACACGTACCGACGCTTGTTGAAGCAGGTGCAGGAGCGAACGGATGCGAATCTGATCTTGGTCGAGCCGTTCGTACTGCCGGTGAATGAGCAGCAGAAGGCTTGGCGCGAGGATCTCGATCCCAAGATTCAGGCGGTCAGGGAGCTGGCGAACGAATTCAAGACGCTGTACGTGCCGCTCGACGGGTTGTTCGCCGCGGCCGCGACGCGCACGGGGCCCGAGTACTGGGCGCCGGACGGCGTGCATCCATCGCCTGCGGGCAGCGCATTGATCGCGAAAGCGTGGCTGCAGGCGGTGGGCGCTTAGCCTGCCAAGATCCGCTTACCTCATAGCGGCGTTCGGCGGCCGTATGTTGTCATCGCTCACGGGCTATTACGGCGAGCGAGCAGCCTGCCATCGTCGGTCGTCGTTGCTTCATCCTGCGCGCTGCTTGCCGAACGTTTCCATTGCTCGCGGTATGTATGGCCGACGGACAGCCTGCCGTCGTCCGCATACACCGCCCGCAGCGTCTCCGGCATGATCCCCGTCTCTTCGCGTATTCGCTCCCGGCATTCTGCCGAGGGGGCGAACATGCAGGAGGGGTGGGGATTTTTTTGCGCTTATTGTTGCGCTTACAGCGAAGATTTCGCGGGAACGGGCGGTTTTCTTGAGATGGGCGTCCGGCGTGCGCAAGAAAGTCGCCATTATCGGATAAACCGCCTTGTAACGCCCGGAGGCGGGGCTCCTTTACAATGAAGACACAGAAGCAAGCCCAGCGAAACGGAGGAAGCCCGCATGAGAACGGCAACCATCAAACATAAGGGGTTACGGGATCTCGTCACGAACCGGTACCTGTACATGATGGCGATACCCGCGATAGTGTTCAGCATCGTATTCGCCTACCTGCCCATGATCGGCGTCGTGATCGCCTTTCAGGATTTCAACCCCATCAAGGGACTCTGGCACAGCGAGTGGATCGGCCTGCAGAACTTCAAGTTCTTCTTCCAGGGGCAGGACTGGATCGTCATCACGACCAACACGGTGCTGTTCAATGTCTTGTTCATCATTACGGGCACGCTGCTCGCCTTGAGCCTCGCCATCATGCTGACGGAGCTCGGCAAGAATATCGGCGTGCGCGTCATGCAGTCGGTCATGATTCTGCCGAACTTCATCTCCTGGCCGATCGTCGGGTTGTTCTCGGTGGCGTTCTTCACCGCCGATACCGGCGTGATCAACAAGCTGTTGGCGGACATGGGCTGGAACGGAATCGAATTCTACACGCAAGCCAAATGGTGGCCGCTCATTCTCGTGCTGTTCAACCTGTGGAAGACGGCGGGCTTCGGCGCGATCGTGTACATGGCGGCGATCGTCGGCATCGACAAGGAGATGTACGAAGCGGCCCGCATCGACGGCGCCTCCCGGTTCCAAAGCATCTTCCGGATTACGCTGCCGATGCTGCGAAGCACGATCACGATGCTGTTCCTGCTCAGCCTGGGCAATATTTTCGGCGGCAATCTCGACATGATCTATTCCCTGATCGGCGACAATTCCTTCCTGACGAACCGCACGGACACGATCGATACGTACGTGTTCCGCTCGCTGCGCACGACCGGCTCGTTCGGCATGACGCAGGCGATCGCCTTGTTCCAATCCGTCGTCGGCTTCCTGCTCGTCATCTCGGCGAACAAGCTTGCGGGCAAGATCGATAAGGACTCGGCCTTATTCTGACCGCCGAAAGCGGGAATGTTCGCACTCACGCGACGCGGCAATCCGAAAGCGCATCCAATTCAACCAAGGAGGGACAGCATGAAAAACTCGGGCTACGACCGCGCCATGACCGTCCTGTTCTACCTGTTCACGGCGGTCTTCGCCATTGCCTGCCTGTACCCGTTCCTGCTCGTCATCGCCAGCTCGTTCACGGACGAATCGGCGCTGCTGCGGGACGGCTACCGCCTGATACCGAACGCCTTCTCGGGCGCCGCGTACAAGGCCATACTCACGACCTCGACGATCCCGAAGGCATACCTCGTCACGATCTTCGTCACGGTCGTCGGCACGGCGCTCAGCCTGATCGTCACGAGCATGGCGGCTTACGCGCTCTCCGGCGGCCGCTTGCATTATGGTTCGCATATCGCGATGTTCTTCTACTTCACGATGCTGTTCAGCGGCGGGATGGTGTCCAGCTACATCCTGACGACCAAATACCTGCATTTGCAGAATTCCATCTGGGTCTACATTCTGCCGGCGCTTCTCTCGCCTTGGAACCTGTTCCTGATGCGCAATTTCTTCAGCGACATTCCCAAAGAGCTCTTCGAATCCGCGAAGCTCGAAGGGGCGGGAGAAACGAGGGTGCTTCGCTCCATCGTGCTGCCGCTTTCTCTGCCTGCGCTTGCGACGATCGGCTTGTTCTACGCGCTGGGGTACTGGTCGTCTTGGGCTCCTGCGATGCTCTACATCGACAACCCGGATTTGTTCTCCTTGCAGTACATCATCATGCAAATCATCCGCAACGTCGACATGGCGCAGAACATCGCGGTCTCGGGATCGCAGTCGACGGCGGCGGTCGCTCCGGCTTACACGGTCCGGCTCGCGACGGCGATGGTGACGGTCGGGCCCGTCATTTTTCTGTACCCGTTCCTCCAACGATATTTCGTAGGCGGCTTGAAAGTGGGCGCGATTAAAGGCTAAACTCGGTTTGCGGGCCGATTGGCATATACATTCATCGGGAGGGTTAGACAAATGAAGAAGAATCATGTTAAGGCGGCTTCGCTACTGCTTACGGTTGTCATGGCGACATCCCTGCTCGCGGCATGCGGCAACGATAACAACGCGGGCAACGATAACAACGCGGGCAACGGGGGGAACAAGCCGGCGAACGACGCATCCGATGCGGGAACGAACGCTGGCAAAGAAAATAACGGAGACGCGGCGGCGAAACCGGAACCGCCGAAAGAGCAGACGCTCAACATCATGCTGTGGGGCGACAAGCCGAAGCAATTCGACGACGTCGTGGCGGAGTTCGAGAAAGAGACCAAGGACACGCTCAACCTGAAGCTGAATTTCACGTTCACGCCGCAAGCCGATTACGTCAACAAGCTGAAGCTGAAGCTGGCTGCCGGCGAGCAAGTGGACATCGCCTTCGACGCGCCATGGATGAACATGAATACCTTCATCGCGCAGGATAACTACACGAACCTGGACGGGTATTTCAACAACGACAAGTGGCCCGGGCTGAAGTCCGCTTTCGGCCAAGGGTTTCTCGATAACAATAAATTCACCGGCACGGACGGCAAGCTGCATACGTACGGCGTGCCGCTCGGACATTACTTGGGCGAATTGGCCGTCATGTTTTACCGCAAGGACTTGGCCGCGAAATACGGGATGGGCGATATCAACAACAACGACGACATGACCAAGTATTTCGACAACGTGCTTCAGAACGACAAGAACGTCATTCCGCTCGTCATCAAGAACGACGGCAACTACGGCGCTTCCGCCGTCATCGACGGCAACAAGGATCTGCCGAGCAAGCCGGATGCGGGCATTTGGGATATCAGCCTGGCTCCGAACATCATCGCTTCCGCGATCGTGAAAGACAAGCAAGTCGTCGATGTGACGGTGAACGGCGACAAAGCGGCGAACGTGGCGGATTTTCCCGCGCCGTTCAACGGCAAGGACTATTCCACCTTCACGACGATTCGCGAATGGCATGACAAGGGCTATATCGAGAAAGAACCGATCGTCCGCAAAGACGCGACCGGCACGTTCGCGGCGGGCAAAGCGGCAGCGATGATCGAGACGATGGCGAACTTCGATTCCATCAACGCGCAGCTGAAAGCTGGCGTGCCATCCTCGGAGCTCGGTGTGTATTTGTTCCAGAACAAGACGCGCGACAAAGTCCAGCCGAACCCGTACTATATCAGCGATTTCCGAATCTGGAACTTCCTCTGCATTCCGAAGACATCGGCCAACGCGGATCGCGCGATGAGCTTCATCAACTGGATCTTCGAGAACCAGGATAACCACGATCTGTTCGAGCTCGGCATCAAGGGCAAGAATTGGGAGCCGGTCGGCGACGACAAGTTCAAATACCCGGACGGCGTCGATCTCGCTACGAATTACAGCTTCAACGGCTACCTGTTGACCTGGAGTCCGAAATACATTCGCCTGTCCGACAGCATTCCGGACAAAATGGTCGACTACTACAAATACATGGCCGACGAGAAAACGTACATCAAGTCCGCCATCGCCGGCTTCGCGTTCAACCAAGACCCGGTGAAGAGCCAAATGGCCAACCCGGACTTCGTGAAAATGGCCAACGAAGAGCTGGCCTACAAGCTCGGCATGGTGAAAGATCCCGTGGGCGGCCTGGCGCAGCTGCAGAAGAAATGGGAAACCAACGGGCGCCTGCAGTCGGATATCGAGGCCATCAAGGCCGAAGTGAAGAAACAGCTGCAAGCCTTCCTGGATCAGCAGCCGGCAGCGCAATAAGACAAGAATGCCGATACGCCATACGAATCGAGCCGGTGCCCAAGGGGCACCGGCTCGATTTATGTCGATTTAGATTGAATAATCGGCTATTTTGGAAACATTTTGCTTGAAAATGGCAGAATTCAGATTATGATTAATTCATTAGAAGTATTTGCTAAACGATGTTTTTACCTTCCCGACGTCTTTATTGCCCGACAGTAAGGTCAACCAACGAATGAAAAGAGGAACAAGGGTGCAACACATGCACGGTACTTACGATATGCTGCTGGTTCTATTCTCTTATGTGGTCGCGATCGTCGCGTCGTATACGGTGCTGGATCTAGTCGGACGAATAAGCTCGACAAGAGGAGCTTATCGCTGGGGATGGCTATTCTTCGGCGCGGCCGCGATGGGCCTCGGCATCTGGTCCATGCATTTCGTCGGCATGCTCGCGTTCTCGCTCAGCATGTCCGTTGCCTATAATTTGGCCACGGTTCTCCTATCCGTCATCGTGGCGATCGTCGCTTCCTTCGTTGCGTTGTTCGTCGTAGGACGAAGCCGATTGACGATGCCCCAATTGCTCGGGGGCGGATTGCTGCTCGCGGCAGGCATATCGGCGATGCACTATATCGGCATGGAGGCCATGCAGATCGACATTACCTACGATCCCGTCTTATTCGGCTGCTCGATTCTCATCGCGGTCGTCGCCTCGATCGCCGCGTTGTGGCTGGCCTTTTATTTGCGCAAAGGCAACGAGCCCAATAGCGTGCCGAAGAAGATCGGCAGCAGCCTGATCATGGGGGCTGCGGTCGTCGGCATGCATTATACGGGCATGCAGGCGGCCCGTTTCCATATGAGGGCGGATTCCTCCTCGACGAAAGGCATGCTGCTCGATCCGAAGTTTCTGGCTTACTTTATCGTGGGCGGCACGCTGCTGACGCTCGGGCTGTCGCTGCTCGGCATTTTCGTTTCCAATCGACTTTCCCGTAAAGACTCGGAAATTCAGCAAAGCGAGAAGTGGTACAAGTCCTTGTTCGATAATAACCAGGACGGCATCATATCCATCGATGCGCACTATCGCATTACGGGCTTCAATGCGGCCATAACGAAGCTGACGGGATTAAACGGGCAGTGGTTTCGCAGCAACACGATCGATAACCTCCTCGCTTTCATCGCGCCGGACGAGCAGGAGCGCACGAGAGACCTGTTCTTGAAGTCGCTCGGTGGGGAAATGCAGCGGTACGAGACCGTTATCGTTCATCGAGATGGGCAACGCATCGATTTGAGCGTCGTGAACGTTCCGGTCGAACAGGACGGAGAAATCGTCGGAAGCTATATCATCGCCAAAGACGTGACCGAGGAGAAGAGCTCGAAAGAAAAGATTCAATATTTGGCCTTCCACGATGAATTGACGGGGATGCCGAATCGCCGCATGTTCAATCAAGCGATCACGCAAATGATCGAGAGCCGGAACGAACCGTTCTACGTCATGGTGATGGATATCGACCGGTTCAAATTAATCAACGACTCGCTCGGCCATACGTACGGAGACGTGTTTCTGCAGGAAGTGAGCCAGCGCATTCTTCGCTGCGTACGCGGCGACAACGTGACGGCGGCTCGCATGGGCGGCGACGAGTTCACGTTCCTGTGCGATCACGGATATGACGCGGGCGAAGTCGCGCGAATCGCGGAGCGAATCATCGCCGCGATCGGCGTCCCGTATCGCTTGAAGGAGAACGATTTCTACGTCACGGCCAGCATCGGGATCTCCGTCTATCCGCAGGACGGCGAAGACGCGGTTCAATTGCTGAAGAACGCGGATACCGCCATGTACGAGGTGAAGAAGAACGGCAAGAACGGCTATCAGTTCTATACGGGCGAACTGAACGAGCAGCTGCAGGAGAAGATCGAGCTCGAGATCGAACTCAGGCAGGCGATCTCGCGCGGCCAGCTGTTCCTGAATTACCAGCCGCAGATCCGCGCGACGGACGGCCAAATGATCGGCGTCGAAGCGCTGGTCCGTTGGCGGCATCCTGCCAAAGGCACCATATCTCCCGGCGTGTTCATTCCGATCGCGGAAGAGACGGGCATCATCTATGAGCTTGGAACGTGGGTGCTGCGGGAGGCATGCCGGCAGATGAAAGCGTGGCATGATTCGGGCGGACCGCTCATCACGGTGTCCGTGAATCTATCCTCCCAGCAGTTTCATCAATCCAATTTGACGGGTTACATCAAGAGCATCCTGGAAGAGACGGGACTGGCGCCGCAATATTTGGAATTGGAAATCACGGAAAGCATGATGATGGACGCATCGGTGTCGACCGCCATCCTGAACGAATTGACGGCGTTCGGCATCCGGATCAGCTTGGACGATTTCGGAACGGGCTACAGCTCGCTCAGCTACTTGAAGCTCCTCCCGATTCATAAACTCAAGATCGACCGTTCCTTTATCCGCGACATTACCGTGAACAAGAACGACAAGGCCATCGTCGCGACCATCATCGCGATGGCGCAGCACTTGAACATGGATGTCATCGCGGAAGGGATCGAGACGAAGGAACAGCTCGATATCTTGACGGACAACGATTGCGAGAAGATCCAAGGCTATTATTATAGCCGCCCGCTGCTCGCCGAGGACGTGGAGCAGAACTTTTTCGCTCCTGCACGAGGCGAAGTCGCCCGATAATCATGCGCGGGCATCGGCACGGCAGCCGCTGCATCGGTTGCAAAATCCCCCCTCGCGCGTCCGCGAGGGGGGATTTCTTCTTTCGTTTCGTTTCCTTGCCGGCTCATGCGCATCAACTCCGCTCCTCCAGAGGGGGAAGGATTTGCTGCGATGGGGGGAAAGAATTGATTCGGACGGTCAGCCCGGCAAGCGAACAGCCGCAATTCGCCATACGGTTCCATATTGGCGGCAGTGACGCGTAAGGCTACAATATAGATAGGAAGCGGTTTCAACCGAAACGAGCGGAATCAAGCTCCGCCCCGCCGGAGGAATCCGCTGCAGCGAGGGGGCAGCATCGACATTACGCAGAGGAGCAATAGCCGGTGGCGCGCCGCGTTGTGGCCGGGAACGCTCAAGGGACGCCTGATCATCCTGCTGATCATCGTCAGCGTTACCCCGATCGCGCTGATCGGTTTCACGTCTTACTATTGGATGTACAAAGTGCAGCAGGAGAAGATCAGCGTCAATTATCAGTCCATCGTCGACAATGAACGGGAAGCGCTGGATAAGGTGCTGTCCAACCTAGGAAGCGTCTCGCAGCTGCTCGTGGTGGACGGAGGGCTCGGGGACGACGTGCTGGAGTACTTGAACAATACCGATCCCGTCCGCAAGACGGAGCTGTTCATGCGCATCGACAAGTCGCTGACCAATATCATTTATTCCAATCCGAGCGTGAACGGGCTCTTTCTCTATATGCCCGCTTACGAGAATGCGGTGCAGTTCGAGACGTCGCCGCTTAAACCGGCCTTCAGCTTCGGGCGCATCGACGATAAGCCGTTTCCGATGCTCTACCGGGCGAATCAGTTGGACTTCAACGGTCCGCATGCCTCGGTGCTCAAGGAGCATGGCGAAACGGTCGTATCGCTGATCCGCAAGATCGATTACCGAGCCGGGCAAAGCTATTACATCTATTTGGAAGCGAAATTCGAGGAACTGCTGCATACGTTCACGAATTCGGCGATCGGCCGGCAGGGCGGGCAGCTGTTGACCGACGGCACGGGCAAGGTCATGTTCAGCGACCTGGGCGAGCGCGTCGCGGTCGGAAGCTTCGTGACGACGGGCAAGAAGGATGTCCGGCTTGAGCCTTACAAACAGTTCGCGGCGAGGAGCGCCGACGGCTGGACGATGTATTTCCTCGTGCCGCTCGCCAGCTACGAGAAGGAATTGAATGCGTGGCGCATTCAATTCGCCTGGGTAGCGATCCTGTCCCTGATGGTGACGGCGTTCGCGGCGATCTACATCTGGCGGATGGTATACAGGCCGCTGCACGGAATCAACCGCGAGATCAAGCGCTTCAGCTACAATCAGGAAGAACGCTCCGACATGCGGACGAATCTTCAGGAATTCGATATGTTGTTCGGAAGCTTCCGGATGATGAGGGAGAAGATCGTGGAGCTGATCTTCGAAGTGGAGCATAAGGAGAAGCGCAGGGGCGAGCTGGAAGTGGAGAAGCTGATGTCGCAGATCAATCCGCATTTTCTGCACAACTCGCTTAACACGATCCAGTGGCTCGCGAGGGCCAACGGACAGACGGAAATCGTGAATCTGGTGAAGGTTTTCACCCGCGTGCTGCATTACAACATGGCCAAGAGCAGCATGATCGTCACGATTCAAGAGGAGATCGATGCGCTGCACGACTATATCGAGCTGCAGAACGTCAGGTACGATTATCGATTCAATATCGCGGTGGATCTCGAACCGGAGGTCGGCGGCGTTCCTATCCCGCGTTTCGTGCTGCAGCCGCTCGTGGAGAACGCGCTCTATCACGGGCTGCTGAGCGAGCAAGGCGACATTCACGTCACGCTCGGTAAGGCGGAGGCCGGACGGATGTACATCCGGGTCGCGGATAACGGAAAAGGCATGGCACCGGAGAAAATCCGAGAGCTGCTGAGCGGCGAAGGCGGGCGGAAATCCGGATTAGGCATCGGCCTTAATTACGTGCAGAAAATGCTGGAAGTGTATTACGGGAGTGCCGCGAAGATGTCGATCGACAGCGTCATCGACGAGGGAACGACCATCGCGATTACGCTGCCGGATCATATGACGGGGAGGAAAGCCGATGATTAAAGCGTTGATCGTCGAAGACGAGCCGCTCGTTCGCCGGGGCATTCTGAGCATGCTTCCGCTGTCGCGATTCGGCATGGAGCTGGCAGGCGAAGCGGAGACCGCGGAGGCGGCGCTGAGACTGATCGAAGGAGGCGGCATCGATCTCGTCTTCACGGATCTCTCCATGCCCGGCATGGGCGGACTGGAGCTACTGCGCGTTCTGCGGGAGAAACATCCGCGCATTCGTTCCGTCGTGCTGACCTGCCATCAGGAATTCGATTTTTTGCAGCAGGCGCTGCGGCTTGGCGCGGCAGACTATATCGTGAAGACGCAGCTGGACGACGAATCCGTATTGGAGCTGCTGCAGCGGGTTGCCGCGCAATTCGCGCCAGCCGCGGAGCAAACGGCTTCGGGCGGCGGAAGCGCCGAAGCGGCCGCCGCGCAAGAGCATCTCGTCCGCGGCTGGCGCGGCTTGAAATGGATCGTGGACCAGGGCGCTTATGAACGGCTGATGAGCGAATCCCTGCAAAGCTTCCAACCGGCGGGATGGAAGGCCGCCTTGGAATCCGGCATGGCGCAATGGCCGGTCAGTTGTCCTTCCCTCGCGGCTTTGCGGGCTTATGCAGAGGGATTGACGGATGTCGGCACGATGCCGGAACTCAAGCTCTGGGCGGAAACCGTCCGCGAACGGGGAAGGGCGCTGCTGCGCAACACGATGTATTCGGAAGAAGTCGCGGCGTCGATCATCGCCTCCGTCGATATGCTGAACGAGCATGCCGGCGATAAACTGACGCAGACGGAAATTTGCAAGGCGATCAACATGAGCATCAGCTACTTCAGCAAGAGCTTCAAGGAGATCGTCGGATTGCCGTTCGTCACCTACGTGCAGGAGCTCAACATCCGACGCGCGAGAGCGCTGCTCGAAACGACCAATTATCCCGTGTACATGGTTTCGGAGCAGTCAGGTTTTCACGACGAGAAATACTTCGGCAAAGTGTTCCGGATGAAAACCGGACATACGCCGAGCGAATATCGGCTGCTGTTTCGGGGAGGCAGCTGATCCCGCGCGCGGGAAGCATTCGAGCGGCCGAGCTGCCGAACGGCGAATGAAGGACGGAAAGACGGAATGACGGAAGAACGGGAGAACGGAAGAACGGAAGAACGGAAGAACGGGAGGAAGGGAACCTGTTCGTCCGAAAGGGTGGAAGTCTTGTCCGATTGCGTCGCGAAAAGGGAAAAACCGTCCATTTGCAGCAAATGCTCGCGTAACGCGTGCACCGATTCGCATTTTATAATGAAGGCATGACGAATCGGGGAGGCAGCGCAATGAACGACGAGGCAGGGAAACCGAAGGACGACGGCCGCAAAGCTTTTTTCGGGGAAGGATTCTTTGTTTGGCAGGGCGGGGGCAAGGCGTACCAGAAGGACATGTACGAGGCGACGCAGTATAATCCGGATAAATATTGGGGCGGTTTCTCTGAGGACCCGGCGGACGAAACATCCGGCGGTCTTCCGGACTGGGCGATCGGACCGTTCCGCAAGTACGCGGGCAATCCGGTTTTCGCTCCGGCGGAAGAAGGGTGGGACCGCGGGCGTTTCGGCGGCGGCGTGCATAACGGGGCCGTCGTGCGCAAGGACGGGCGGTTCTACTACGTCTACCGCGGCGAGGAGCCGCTGCGAGAGGATTACTGGGCCGGCGGGGAAGAAGGGTTCACGGACCTGGGCGCGATGGATTATATTTGCGACATCGGCGTCGCGACAAGTCCGGACGGCATTCATTTCGAACGCGCGGCTGGGAGCGGGCAGCTGTTCCGGCGCGGCGAAGACGAGGATTATAGCTTCGAGGACGTCTGCGTCGTCAAGCACGAGGACATGTATTACTTGTATTGCAACCGATGGGACTGGCGGGATTTCGCCAATCCGAAGCGCAACGGCGTGTTCGTCGCAACCTCTGCGGATCTGCTTCACTGGGAGAAAGTAGGCTTGGCGTTCCCCGAGGCGGCGCGCATTCACCGCAACCCGTGCGTGCTGCAGAATCCGGACAACGAAGCGGTCCGCGCGGCCAACGGCAAATTCGTCATGTACGTCAACGACGGCTTGATCGCTTATTCCGACGATCTGATCCACTGGGAATCACGGGAGACGGGCGAGTTCTGGCCGGGCGGCGAAGGCTGCTTCGCGCTGGCGGATTACGATGACGCGCATCCGGACGCCGTTCTGCTGTTCACGGGCGGTCACCATACGGGCCACTTCTACGCCGTGGGCGAGGTGCTCTTGTCCAAAAGCAATCCCGAGCGGGCCGTCGAATGGCTGCCGCGCCCCGTTCTGATCGCGGAAGCGAAGTACCCGTGGGAAGATGCGCGCAGCGCGGCGAATCCGGACGAGATCGTCTCGTACTTCCGGGATACGATTTTCTTCACGGGCATGACCCGGCATGAGGGCCGGTGGCTGGCGTACTACGGCGGCAGCGAAGTGTACACGTGCCTGGCGATCGCGGATGCGAGGCGGAAGTAGTCCATATAGCGAAAGGCAAGGAACCCGCGGACAGACGCGGGTTTCTTTGGCGATTCAGAGGAGACGCGCGGGGGGCGGAGACGGAGGGGAGGAGGAGGGCTTGCATCGCGTGCATGTAGAAAACGGGGCAATTTTTGGTACACTGGTAACAGAGTTGCAGGCAACGTTAGTTTACGAAGGAGGCACCGTCATGGCATTCGGCGTGAAACGCGAAGAATTGGAGCGCTGGAAGTCGCGGGCGCGGAGCGGAGAGATCGCGTTCATGACGCATTACTGGCTGGAGCCGCGGTTCGTCGGCATCAAGACCGTGACCAAGGTCGGCTGCGACGATCTGGAGAAGCTCGCCGCATGGTGCCGCGAGAACGGACTGGACCCGAAGTATATCCACCGGCGGCAGCCGTTTCCGCATTTCGACCTGATTGGCGAGAAGCAGGTGGAGATATTGCGGCGCGAGGGGCTGTGGGAGCAGCTCGAACGGTTCAAGATGGAATGAGTAGGTAGCGTTAAGCGGGGCAGAGAGGGCGAAGGCATCGAATTGGCGTACCGGAGGCGGGAACGAACTGCGCATGCGGACCATTTTCATTGTGCTCGTTTTGGAAAACGATAAACGTGCACTGATTTCGCTTCAGAGCGGCTAGCGAATCGGAATAAGTTGCAAATAAGTGCAAATATGCAGTTATTTCAGCGCAAATTGTCCAATTCCTTGGAATAACTGCAAATATGCACTTATTTTGGCGTAAAGGGGCCGGATAGACGGAATACCTCGCAAATAAATGCAGTTTTGCATTTAAATCGATTTATGGGGGAGCAAACACGGGAAATAGATGCAAATTTGCAGTTAAATAGTGAACTCGAGCGTGCGCGCCAAGGTCAAACGAGTATCCGAAGAGTGCTGGCCGTGTCGAGGGTGGCTGAAGGGTAATTAAGCTACCTGAAACTTAGGCTGCTAGGTTAACTTGGTTAGTTTGGCTGGTTGGATTTGTTTGGCTGGTTGGGTTACTTTAGCTGTTGTTGGCACACTCGCCAATCTTACTACTTTCGCCACTCCTGCCTCGCTCGCTACTTTCGCTACTTCGTCGCTCCTTCCATTCCTTCCATTCCTTCCACACTCGCTACTTTCGCCGCCTACTCCGCTCTCGCTCCTTTTACATCTCTTGCAGCTCCTTTTGCTAGTGGGTTTTCCGGGGGAAGGCGGTCCACGCAACGGTATTCCTCTTCGCCAACGTCCATCTCTTTCATTCGGCCCGAATTGGGGTAGTAAGAAGTAGAGGCCTGCGCGCGAACGGCAGGTTAGACCGAAGACGAGGGGGAAAACAGCATGAAGACAATTAGAGTCGCGATCATCGGATGCGGTTCGATCGCGGAGTTTCGCCATGCGCCGGAATATGCGGCGAACGAGAACGCGGAGATTGCCGCGTTCTTCGATCATAATCCCGAGCGGGCGGAGCGGCTGTCGGAGATGTACGGGGGCCGGGTGGCGCCAAGCATTGCGTCCATCCTGGCGGATCCTGAGATTGATGCGGTGAGCGTCTGCACGTCCAACGAAACGCATGAAGAAGTGACGATAGACGCGCTGCAGGCAGGCAAGCATGTGCTGTGCGAGAAGCCGATCGCGACGTCGGTCGAAGGCGCGCGGGCGATGATGCAGGCGGGCAGGGAGTCGGGACGCATCCTGATGGTCGGCCACAATCAGCGGTTCTCGGAGGCGCATGTCGTCGCCAGGCGCCTGATCGAATCCGGCGAGATCGGCAAGGTGCTGACGTTCCAGACGACGTTCGGCCACAGCGGGCCGGAGCACTGGGCGTTCGTGAAAAGCACAAATTCGTGGTTCTTCAGCAAGGAGCGTTCCGTGCTCGGCGCGGCGGGCGACCTCGGCATTCACAAGCTGGATCTCATTCGTTATTTGCTCGAGGACGAGATCGCCGATATCGCGGCATTCGGCGGCGCGCTCCACAAGACCGATGCGGACGGCGAGCCGATTGCGGTCAACGACAACATGGTCTGCATCGTGAAGACGGAGGGCGGCGTGCTCGGCACCGTTGCGCTCAGCTGGACCTATTACGGCGAGGAAGATAACAGCACGGTGCTCTACGGCGAGAAAGGGATTTTGAAAATCTTCGCCAACGAGTCGTTTCCCGTGCAAGTGAAACGAAGCGACGGCAGCTCGCGAGAATACGAGATCGAAGGGATCCAAACGAACGACAACCAAACCGACAGCGGCGTCATCAATGCGTTCGTCGACTGCATCGTGGAGGGCAAGAAGCCGCCGGTAAGCGCGCGCGACGGACTCGTCTCGCTGAAGCTTATCGAAGCGATGATGAAGGCGGCCGACGAGCGCCGCTCGGTGCGCTTATAGTAACGATTCGGCTAAACGATGCAACGAGTGCCGAGCGAATCTCATCGCTAATTCGCTGGCTCTAACGCCGTCCGTAATCGCAACGCCGGTTCGTTGGCTCCGGCGCCGATATCGCATCCCAACCGCCGGCGATCCAGCGCCATACCGCGCCATAAAGCGCCATAAATAAGCCAAATGCCCGAGCGTTCGAGAGACATTCTCTCGCGCGTTCGGGCATTTGCATGTGCACCCATGAACAAACAACGAAAAAGCCGAAGCCAGCCTGCCTATAGGCAAGTCAGCTTCGGCCAACGTTCGCTTACGCCTTCTCCAGCGCGATACCTGCCGCGACCGCAGGCGTTTCGCGATCGAACAGCGACTGCGGCAGCCGATCCGGCGTGACGACGAAGCGCGGATGCGCGGCGACGCAATCGCCCGGCGCGATGACGGTGACATCGCCGTTCAGGCTGCCGATGACCGCGCCGTCCTCGATGACTGCGCCTTCGCCGATAATAACGCGGGACAAGCGAACGCCTCTGCCGATGCGGGCGCCCGGCATGAGGATGCTCTCCCGGATATCGGCGCCTTCTTCGACGGCCACGTCTCCGAACACGACGCTGCGGTCCAGATCGCCCTTAATCGAGCTGCCGTGATGGACGTAGGAGCTTTGCACGTCCGCATTCGGACACACGTAGGAGCGCATCGGATTGCTCATCGAACGGGATAGAATCGGCCAAGGCTTCGCTTTTGTGCCTGCCGCGTCGTCCAACTCGCCGTCGATGAGGTCCATATGGGCTTCCCACAGGCTCTCCACCGTGCCGACATCGCGCCAATAGCCGTCGAATGCATGCGCCAGCATCGAAGTTCCGGTCTTCAGCATGCCGGGAATGATGTCCTTGCCGAAATCATGGCTGGATGCCGAATTCAGGCGATCCGCCAGCAGCGCTTCGCGAAGCGGCGCCCATTTGAAAATATAAATGCCCATGGATGCCAGGTTGCTCTGCGGCTTCGCCGGCTTTTCCACAAAATTCACGATCGCCCGCCGCTCGTCGGCCGTCATGATGCCGAACCGGCTGGCATCGCGCCAAGGCACGCGTTTGACGGCGATCGTGGCTGTCGCGCCGGAGGCGACATGATCCTGCAGCATGTTGCGGTAATCCATCCGATAAATGTGATCGCCGGAGAGTATAAGCACATGCTCAGGCGATTGCGAGTCGATATAATCGATATTTTGATAGATCGCATCGGCCGTTCCCAAATATCCGTTCTCGCCGACGCGGCTGGAAGGCAGCAGCGTGATGTCCGCCGTTTGTCCGTTCGTGTGCCAAGAGGAACCGTCCCCGATATGCGTATGAAGCGAATCCGCCATGTACTGCGTCAACACCCCGATGGATCCGATCCCGGAGTTGATGCAGTTGCTGAGTGTGTAGTCAATGATGCGGCAGTTTCCGCCAAAAGGCACGGCCGGTTTGGCCATGGACTCCGTTAGCGGCGCCAGTCGGCGCCCTTCTCCACCTGCAAGCAGCATTGCGACACAAGAATTCGTATTCATATTTCGTTTCCTCCCCGAAGTCCGTTTGTATTAGAAATATACACGCGGCAAAATAGGATGAAACGCCCAAAAAAATTTCCTCCTGCTCAGGAAAATGTACGCTTCAAACGGCGAAAGGGCGGGTATATCACCACCCGTTTTCATGGCTGACGCATGTCCGGGAAGGCAGGCGGCGCGGAATGAAGCCTGACGACGCCAGCGAAAGCACCTCCTTCCGCGCGCTGGAAGGATGCGGTTTCCTAGCGTGAGCCGGCTTCGGTGAGAAGCCCGTATCCGGCGCCATGCCTGAGCCTTGAACGCTGCGAGTGCAGTCTTGGAACTGCATCTGATTCATTATATGTGGCATGCCCTGTATTATTAACTTTTTACGCTTCTGCAGCGGGTAAAAACCTTTCGACATGCCGTTAACCGATTGGACGGGCCGCGCTGTTGGCGAAGCGGAAGACACGGCTGCAGGTACAGAGTCGCAGGGTGTATTAGTGTTTTTGAACCATTGTTCGACCTAGGCAAGAAGGGCTGTCAAGTCCTGCTTATGGGGTTGCGGCAAGAAGGGGATGCCCCCGACGTGTCTCCGTGTCGTTCGGACATCCCCTTCTCTACGGGAAGATCAGCGCTCCCGTGCTACAGCTCCCGACGCAAGATCCGGTACCCCCATGGGTCCAGCTCCACCTTCTGTACGCCGTCCTCGGCGGGCGCGTGGTCGCCCGTCAGCGCGTCATGCCAATCGTTCGTGTCCATGGCATGCTCCAGCACGGTCCGATCGCCGGTCGGATTCATCCATACGGTGAAATGCTCGCCCTCGCCCAGCCGTTCATAGATGATGCGCGCATCGTCCGTGTCGGCCTTCAGGAAGCGGAAACGACCGCTCAGCAGCGCGGGATGCGACTTGCGCAAGCCGATGAGCAGCTTATAGAAGTCGAACAGCTCGCGATCCTGCCGCTCCTCGTCCCAGATCATGCAGCCGCGGCAATCCGGATCGTTCCCGCCCTGCAGCCCGATCTCGTCGCCGTAGAAAATGCACGGCGTCCCGATGTACGTCATCAGGAAGACGACCGCAAGCTTCAGCTTCAGCTTGTTGCCGCCGGAACGCGTCAGCACGCGCGGGGTGTCGTGGCTGGACAGCAAATTAAAGATGACCTCGTTGGTCCCTTGCGGGTAGCGCATGAGCAGGTTGTTCATGCCTTCCGAGAAGGTCCGGCCGTCTATCATGCCGTCGCCGAAGAAGCCCAGTACCTTGTCGGCGAACGGATAATTCATGACGGAGTCGAATTGGTCGCCGAGCAGCCAAGTACGCGAGTCGTTCCACACTTCCCCGACGATATAGGCGTCCGGCTTCGCCGCCTTGACGACTTGACGGAACGCGCGCCAGAAGTGATGGTCGACCTCGTTGGCCACGTCGAGCCGCCAGCCGTCGATATTCGTCTCGCGGATCCAATAGTCGGCGACGTCGAGCAAGTATTTCTTCGTCTTGGGATTCGCCGTGTTCAGCTTCGGCATCTGGCCGAAGAAGCCGAACGTATCGTACGTCGCGATGCCGTCCTTCACCTCGGCGGGGAACGTCCGCACGTGGAACCAGTCCGCGTATTCCGACTTCTCGCCGTTCCGCAGTACGTCCTGGAAGGCCGGGAAATTCTCGCTCGTATGATTGAAGACCGCATCCAGCACGACGCGAATCCCGCGCTCGTGGCATTCGTGCACGAGCTTCTTCAGCATATCCTTGTCGCCGAAATGCTCGTCGATCTTCATATAATCGACGGTATCGTACTTATGGTTGGAAGGGGATTTGAAAATCGGCGTCAGATAGACCGCCGTCACTCCGAGATCGGTCAGATGATCGAGATGGTCGAGAATCCCCTGCAGATCGCCGCCGTAGCAGCTTTCCCAGGTTGGCGTAGTGCCCCATTCCGCCATGCCCTCCGGATTAATGGACGGATCGCCGTTGGCGAAACGATCGGGCATGATTTGATAGAACACCGCCGATTTGGCCCATTCGGGCGCCATGAACAGATCGATCTCGTGAATATAGGGGAATTCGTAATAACCGGCAACCGGCTGGGGCTGATCCCCGCATATGCCGCCTTCGGTCAAATACACGGTCTCCTCGCCCTGCCGCAGGCGGAAGATATAAGAGAAGCGCTTGTATTTCGGTTTCACTTCGGCTTCCCAATAATCGAAGAAATGGTCCGTCGCGATCTTCAGCATCGGAACTTCTTCATTAAAGCTGCCCCAATCGTATTTGTCGCCCGTAATGGCCGTTGCTTCCTCCACGTCGTCGCGTTTCGTCTGCACGCGCAGATGAATCGTATCCATGTCGTAGGCGTAGGCCCAATTGCTGCGGGGAGAGTGGTGAAAACATTCCTGAAACATCCGCTCCAGCTCCTTTTGCTTATCTGCTATAATGAGGGCGCTGCCGTCTGGCGGCCTATTTGTCATTTACACGGGCAGAGATGCGCCTGAATCTGAGGGTTTTCGTCATAGGAGATCTGCGCCTAAAGTACCGCTGAAACCCGGGCTTATCCGCTCCGGCTTGTTTCATTCCGCTCCCGCCAGGGTAAACCCTAAGTAGCCTAACCTGGCAAATCCATTTGAAAAGCGGAGGGATTACCATGCAACAGATGAAACCGAGCGTTCAAATTGTACCGACGGCGATGGATGCGCTGCATACCGTTCAAGAGCTGAACCGGCGTGGATACAGGCAGGAAAATATTTTCGTCCTTGCACATGACAGCAATCAGACGAAGTCGTTGTCCGAGGCGGCGGATGCCAATGAAATCGGCATGAAGGAAGAAGGCATGTTCACCGCGATGGCGAATGTGTTTAAGTCTCGGGGCGATGAGATTCGGTCCAAGTTGACGTCGATCGGCTTGTCAGACATGGAAGCGGAACGTTACGAAGAGGAGCTTGATCGCGGTCGTGTACTCGTTATTACCAACGTCCACTAATGCCTTGCACTACCAATCATTCACCATTGAAAATGACTGGTGCGAAAAGGTCGCCGTCCTCTAGGACGCGCGGCCTGTTCGCACGTTTCGATAATCGAACGAGTGCCATTTATACAAAGAGACAAACAAAGGGGAAATCATGCGTGGGAACCATAACATGAAAACAAAGACAAAACTGACGCTCAGCTTCATTATCTTGATGCTCGTACTGGTGTTCATTTCCATCGTCAGCCTGAACAACAGCTCGGTATTGAGCGGCAAGCTTGACGAGGTGTATACCAACCGCTACCAGAAACTGATGGTAGCCTACGACATGCGCGGCTCCGTCAACAGTACGGCCAAAGGGCTGGCGAACGTATTGACCGTGCCGACGGCCGAGAATCTGGCCAAGAACGATGAACTCCTGACGGAAGAACCGAAGAATGCCCAACGCTTCTACGACGAGCTGAAACGGCTATCGTCCAACGACACGGAGCGGGCGACGCTGAACGAGCTCGGCCGAAGCTTTAGCGCTTATTTTGATTATACGAGCAAGGTGAAGCAGCTCATCTCGGAAGGGCGCGGCGAAGCGGCAATCGCCCTGCGGCAGCAGACGGGCCTGAAGGCGCAGGAGGACACGGTCAATCTGATTGACGATCTGACCGCCTTCCACCGCCATGCCACCGACGAGGCAGTCAAAGCAGCCATCGACGCCAATCGCAGCACGCGGATGGTCATGGTGACGACGATGGTCCTCGGCATGCTGATCGGCATCGGCACGATGCTGTGGAACATTGCCGGCGTGACGCGAAGCCTGAACCGGCTGTCCGACATGATCGGCGCTTATGCCCGCGGGATCAGCGATCCCGGCCTGCGCAAAAGGGCGGAGACCGGCGATGAGTTCGGGGCCGTGGCGAAGGCGTTCTTCTCGCTTGCCGACGATCTGGAGCGGAAGACGGCCATCGAGCAGTCCTACAACAAGAAGATCGAGGACGAAGCTTGGGTCAAGTCCAACTTTGCTTCCTCAACGGTCGCCATGCAGGACGTGATGGAGCTGCGGCAGCTGGGCAGCGCGTTCATCGAGCGCCTCGTGCCGATCGTCGGTGCCGTCTACGGCGGCTTGTATATCCGGGAAGGGCTCGGCGAGGATAACAAGCTTCGGCTCTATGGCGCTTATGCGCCGCAGGGCGAAGCCGCATTCGAGCAGCTGTTCCGCATGGGCGAAGGGCTCGTCGGACAGTGCGCCCGCAGCGCGGAGCCGATCGAGCTGACGGAGCTGCCGTCCTCGTATATCCGGATTCGTTCCGGAACGGGAGAGGCGCCGCCGCACACGCTGCTGCTCCTGCCGGTCGCATACCAGAACAGAACCCTGGGCGTCATCGAGCTGGCTTCGCTGAAGCCGATCGGCGGCAGGGAGCGCGAGCTGCTGCACGAGCTGTCGGAAGGACTCGGCATCCTGCTGAACAACCTGTTCGGCCGGCTGCGGATCGAGGAGCTGCTGCGCGAATCGCAGGCGCTTGGCGAAGAGCTCCAGGTACAATCCGAGGAGCTTGTGTCGCAGCAGGAAGACCTGCGCCGCTCCAACGATCAGCTGGAGGAGCAGACGCGTTCGCTCAAGCAATCCGAGGAGCTGCTGCAGAGCCAGCAGGAGGAACTGGAGCAGACGAACGAGGAGCTGCTGAAGAAGACGCATTTGCTGGAGCAGCAGATGCGCCAGACCGAGCAGAAGAACGAGCAGGTCGAGCGGACGAAGACGGCGCTGGAACGGCAAACCGTGCAGCTGGCGCTCTCATCCAAGTACAAATCCGAGTTTCTCGCCAATATGTCGCATGAGCTGCGCACGCCGCTCAACAGTCTCCTTATTCTGTCCCAGATGCTCATGGATAATAAGGAAGGCAATCTGAACGGCAAGCAGATCGAGTTCGCGACGACGATTCATTCTTCGGGCAGCGACCTGCTTAAGCTGATTGACGAAATCTTGGATTTATCGAAGATCGGCGCGGGCAAAATGAGCGTAGTGACGGAGCATGTGAAGCTCGCCGACCTGACGCAGACGCTGCGCCGGAGCTTCGGGCCGATGAGCCAGCAGAAAGGTCTCGCTTTCGAGCTGACGATCGATAAGGATATGCCGGAAGGGCTGTATTCCGACAGCCACCGCGTCAAGCAGATACTCAAGAACCTGCTGTCTAACGCCATCAAGTTTACGCATCAGGGTACGGTCAGCCTGTCCATCCGGAACGCGCGGCCTGAGGAAGCAACGGTGTCGTCGGCGGACGGCGGGCGGATGATCGCCTTCGAGGTACGCGATACCGGCATCGGCATCGCGGCAGAGAAGCAGCAGCTCGTATTCGAAGCGTTCCAGCAGGTCGACGGCACGACAAGCCGCATCTATGGCGGCACGGGCCTCGGCCTTGCGATCAGCCGCGAGCTGGCGGGTCTGCTCGGCGGAACGATCGAGCTGGAGAGCAACGAAGGCGAAGGCAGCACGTTTACGCTGTATCTGCCTGAATATTACGTATCGCCCGCGGCTGGCAGCAGCGCGGCGTACGCGGATGGCAACGCCGGACTCGGCGAGCAGGCCGTCGAGGCCGCGATGCTGGCCCAGCCTGGAAGCCAGGCAGCCCGGGCTAGCAAGGCGGAAGCCGCTCCGGGTCTGGCCCATCGCGAGAGCAGGTTGGAGGCCGCTCCGGCCCACGCGGCCATTACGATCGAAGACGACCGCAACGCGATCGGGCCGGAGGATCGCGTCGTCCTCATTATCGAGGATGACGGCCCGTTCGCCCGCGTGCTGCTGGATATGGCGCGGTCGCGCGGCTTCAAGGGCATCGTAGCGGTGCAAGGAGATACCGGCCTGAACGATGCGAGACAATATAAGCCGGATGCGATCCTGCTCGATATTATGCTGCCGGTCATGGACGGCTGGTCGGTGCTGCATCATCTGAAGCACGATGCCGATACGCGTCATATCCCGGTGCATGTAATCTCGGTTATGGAAGAAGTGCAGCAGGGATTGTCCATGGGCGCGATCGCGTACTTGCGCAAGCCGGCCGGGAAAGAACGGCTGGATCAGCTGTTCCTGCAGATCGAATCCTTCCTCGCGCGCGATCTCAAATACGTGCTGGTCGTGGAGGACGACGCCGCTCAGCGGACCGGCATCATCGAGCTGGTCGGCGACGAGGACGTCATCGTGAAGGCCGTGCCTTCCGGGGCGGAAGCGCTGCGCGAGCTTGCGGAGCAGCATTACGACTGCATGGTGCTCGACCTTGGACTGCCGGACATTTCCGGCTTCGATTTGCTGGACAACATTCGCCGGAGCGAGAAGCTGCGCGAGCTGCCGATTATTATTTATACCGGACGCGATCTCGACAAGAAGGAAGAAATCCAGCTGAAGAAATACGCCGGCACGATCATCATCAAGGACGTCAAGTCGCCGGAACGACTGCTCGACGAGACCACGTTGTTCCTGCACCGGGTCGTGGCGGATTTGCCGGAGGCGAAGCGAAGCGTGCTGCGGAAGCTGCACAGCGTGGAGACGATTTTCGAAGATAAGACGATCATGATCGTCGATGACGATATCCGGAACGTTTTCGCGCTGTCGAGCGCCTTGGAAGGTTATAAGATGAACATTCATTTTGCCGAGAACGGGCGCGAAGCGCTGGAGATGCTGCAGGAGCATCCGGAGACGCAGCTCATTCTCATGGACATGATGATGCCGGAGATGGACGGCTACGAGACGATGCGGCATATCCGCGCGATGGCGGACTTCGAACGGCTGCCGATGATCGCCATTACGGCCAAAGCGATGAAAGAAGACCGCGACAAATGCATCGAAGCCGGCGCTTCCGACTATATCGCGAAGCCGGTGAATATCGATCAGCTGATGTCCTTGATGAGGGTGTGGTTATATCAATAACGACATGCAAGACGTACATGACGAACTGAAGAGAGAAGAGACCATCATGATGCAGGACGACAACGAACAAAACAAAGCCAGCGAGCGGGAGCAGGTGGAGATCAATCTCTTGCTCGAAGGGCTATATCAGCTGTACGGCTATGATTTTCGCAATTACGCGTTCTCTTCCATCCGCCGGCGTATCTGGCATCGGGTGAATGCGGAGCGGCTCCCGACGATTACCTCCTTGACGGAGCGGGTGCTGCATGACCGGACGGTCATGAACCGGCTGCTTGCCGATCTGACGATTCACGTGACGGAGATGTTCCGCGATCCGGAAGTGTTCAAGGCTTTCCGCGAGCGGGTCGTGCCCTTGCTTCGAACGTATCCGTTCATCCGAATCTGGCATGCGGGCTGCTCGACGGGCGAAGAAGTCTATTCCATGGCCATCCTGCTGAAGGAAGAAGGCTTGTACGACAAGACGCGCATCTACGCGACGGACATGAACGAACGCGTGCTGGAGACGGCGCGCGAGGGCGTGTTCCCGCTGGAGAGGATGCAAATCTTCACGCGCAATTATATCGAGGCGGGCGGCAAGGAATCGTTCAGCAACTACTATACGGCCAAGTACGATTCCGTGCTGTTCCAGAGCGAATTGAAGAGCAATATCGTATTCGCGCAGCATAATCTCGTGACGGATCGCTCGTTTAACGAATTCAACGTCATATTTTGCCGCAACGTCATGATATATTTCAACAAGGAGCTTCAGAACCACGTGCATGGGCTGCTCTTCGACAGTCTCAGCACCTTCGGGATCTTGGCCTTGGGTACGAAGGAATCGATCAATTTCACGCAGCATGCCAGTGCTTACGAGGAACTGGATGCGCACAGCAGGCTGTACCGTAAAATCAAATCATGACCGGGAAGGCTTGCGATGCTGGGTTGTCACGCGCAATCGAGAGAGTAGAGACATGAAGCAGGCAGCGCCAAGCGGTATCCATGCAAGGGGAAGGTGAAGGGGCAGTTATGATCGCTTATGATGGACCGGTTAACATATTGCTGGTGGATGACCACCCGGACAATTTATTAGCGCTGGAAGCAGTGCTGGGAGACTTGAACTGCAATCTCGTCAAATGCTTATCCGGCGCGGAGGCGCTGCGCTGCCTGCTGAAGGATGAGTTTGCCGTCATTCTGCTGGACGTGCAGATGCCCGAGATGGACGGCTTCGAGACGGCGAGACTGATCAAGTCGCGCAAAAAGACGCAGGAGACGCCGATCATCTTCATCTCGGCGACAAGCAAGGACGCGGAGCATTTCTTCACCGGCTACGAGGCCGGCGCGATCGATTACATGCTGAAGCCGTTCGTGCCGCAAATTCTCAAAGCCAAGATCGAAGGCTTCGTACGGCTGTACGTCGGCAACAAGACGCTGCAGCTGCAAGCCGAATTGCTGCAACGGCAGACGATGGAGCTCGAGCGGAGCAATCGCGAGCTCATGATGACGACTTATCAGCTGACGAAGACGCAGGCGCTTACGCGCGCGATCCAAGAGACGAGCATGGATACGATGATGACCTTCGACGAGGACGGCATCATTCTGACGGTGAACCCTGCGATCAAGGCGATGTTCGGCTATCGCGAGGACGAGGTGCTGGGACACCCGGTCACGATGCTCATCCCATGCTTCGAGGGCGGAGCGTACCGGACGCCCGAAGGAGGCGCGAAGGCTGAGCACGATAAAGCAGGGACTCGGCTGCAGCCGGGTCAAGGCGGCCAACCTTCGGAGCCCGGCGAACGGCTCCATTCGCGGGGTGTTGAAGCATCGGCTGACATTCCGTTCGAGAGCGGCGCAGCCGTTTGCGCTGCCCTGTCCGGCGAACGCAGGCAGCTGGATCCGATCCGCAAGGACGGCAGCCGTTTCCCGGCGGAGATCCAGATCGGCGTCGCGACCATCGACGAGGAGCGGGTATACGCCTGCACTGTCGTAGACGTGACCGAGCGAACCCGGTTCGAGCAGGAGCTGATGGCGGCGAAGGATACGGCGGAGATCGCCGCGCGGGCGAAGACGAATTTCCTGACGATGGTCAGTCACGAGATTCGTACGCCGATGAACGGCGTGCTCGGCATGACGGGCCTGCTGCTCGATACGGAGCTCGACGGCGCGCAGCGCGAATACGCGGACATCATCAGGAAGAGCGGCGAGGCGCTGCTGTCGGTCATCAACGATATTTTGGATTATGCGAAGATCGAATCCGGCAAGCTGGAGGTCGAGCAGCTGCCGTTCAAGCTTCCGCTGCTGATCGCGGAAACGTTCGACCTGTTCACGGCCAAGTCGCGGCAAAGCCGGCTGGCGCTTACGTATGAAGCCGATCCTTCCATGCCGGAGCTGCTGGTAGGGGATGAAATCAAGCTGCGTCAGGTGCTGGTCAATCTGGTCGGCAACGCCTTCAAATTCACGTCGGAAGGCTCCATTACCGTCGCCTCGAAAATGATCGCGGTCCACGGGCAGTCGGTGCTGATCGAATTCATCGTAGCCGATTCCGGCGTCGGCATCGCGGAAGATAAGCTGCCGCTGCTGTTCCATCCGTTCTCGCAGGTCGATACGTCGCTTACGCGGCAGTACGAAGGCACGGGCCTCGGCCTTGCCATTTGCAAAAATCTCGTCGAGCTGATGGGCGGCTCCATCAGCGTTAGCTCCGCCCCGGGCGTGGGCACGACGTTCCGTTTCACCGTGCAGCTGCAAGCGTGGCCGGCGTCGCAGCATGATCCGTCTGCGGAAGAGGGCAGTTTTGCCGCCATGGCAGGGGAATCCTTCGGTGCCCTGTATGAAGCCGAGCTCCCGGGTCCGGGCTCGGCCGTCGAACCATTCGAGCACTGGCAGGCTTCGGCTCAGGCGCAGCCGTTCAAGACGACCGCGGACAGAGCGGGCGGCGCCGCCGTGCTCGTCGCCGACGATAATGAAATCAATCAGAAGCTGACGCTGTCGCTGCTGGATAAGCTGGGCATCTCCGCCGATGTCGCCGGCAACGGTAGCGATGCCGTCGATCTGGCTTTTAATCGCAATTATGATCTCATACTTATGGATATGCGAATGCCTGTCATGGATGGGCTCGAGGCGACGCGGCGCGTGCTCGCTTCGGCGCCGCCGGGCAGAGCGCCGATCGTCGTCGCGATGACGGCGAACGTGCTGCCAAGCGACAGAGAGCGCTGCCTGGAAGCGGGAATGGCGGATTTCCTCGCGAAGCCGATTCAATTCGATGCGGTGAAGCGGGTACTGAAGCGCTACGGCATCGAGCCGGAGCGGACGCAGTCGACCCTGTAGCGGCGGCGCGGCTAGGCGCGGTAATGGCGCCTGATGGCGCGCGGCGCGCACACGTAAAAAAACCTTCCGGCCAATTGTGGCGGGAAGGTTTTTTTGCGTGTCTGTACGCGATGCGGGCAAAGAGGTGCACCCGCTGCACTACATCGCCGAAAACCTGGCCGATTCGAGCAAAGAGGTGCACCAGGTGCACTACATCGCCGAAAACCTGGCCGATTCGAGCAAAGAGGTGCACCAGGTGCTCTACATAGCCGGGAACCTGGCCGATTCGAGCAAAGAGGTGCACCAGGTGCTCTACATCGCCGGGAACCTGAGTGATGCGAGCAAAGAGGTGCACCTGGTGCACTACATCGCTGGAACCCCGGTTATCCACCAGTCTCCACTCCAGATTCAGACTCGTTCAACCTGGCTAACGAACCTGAGTGTCCTTATTGCCCGTAATACGCTGTTTCCAGTAAGCTAAGGAAACTCAGCATCGCTATTTAGCCCGATGGGGCCGCTTAGGTGATCATAATCGTCGAATAACGATTGTGAGGTTCGTTACAATTTTAAAACCGTGATTTTGCGGCGAATAACTAAAAGCCAGCATTGCTGCCGTTGCAGCGCACTGTGCGCCACTTTGCGCAAAACGGCACAACAAGGAGGAGAAGGCAAAGGCCTTCTCCTCCTTGTTTTTCGTGCATTCTCCGTGCCTCGTGCATGCTCCACGCCTCACCCGTGCAGAAGCGATTCCGCCCCGTCGATGAAGATCGGAGTGCCGGTAATGTGGCTCGACGCGTCGGACGCCAGGAACAGGACGAGGTCGCCGACCTGGGAGGCGCGGCCTGGGCCGTCACCGAGCGGATGATCGCCTTCCGGAAATTCGACCGGAATTCGGATCTCCTCCAGCTCCGGCGTCGGATGCGTATTTTGGTCGATATGCGTCTTGATTGCGCCGGGGCAGATCGCGTTGACGCGAATGCCGTATTGCCCCAGCTCCAGAGCTGCCATTTGCATAAAAGCAACCTGTCCCGCCTTGGACGTGCTGTAGGCGCTGAAGCCGAAATTCGAGAACACGCGGTTACCGTTGATCGAACTCGTAATGACGATGCTGCCGCCTTTTTTCTTCAGGAACGGAATGGCGTATTTGACGGTCAGGAAGGTACCCTTCAGATTGATGTCGAGCGTCGTATCCCAATCCTCGGGCGTCATCGTCTCGATCGGAGCCAGCGTGCCGTTGACGCCCGCATTGGCGAACACGATGTCCAGCCGTTCCCATTTGCCCGCTGCCTCTTGGATCGCGCTCTCGATATCCTCCGGCTTCGATATATCGGCTTCTATGGCGATGGCATCGCCGCCCGCATCTATGATCCGTTTCCGGACGTCCGCCACCCGCTCTTCCTTCACGTCGACGAGTGCGATGCGCGCGCCTTCTTCCGCCAGCCGCAGCGCTGCGGCACGTCCGATACCGGAGCCCGCACCTGTAATAACGGCGACTTTGCCATGTACGCTTCCTTGTCGTTCATTCGATTTGGTCATGGGTAGATGAGACCTCCATTCAATGGACTGCTATGTTGCTCTGCATTCTCTCATACCCGTTTTTTCCTATTCGCAACCAAATATACGTTCTGTGACCGTGTGAGTGTTCCCCCTTGATCGGTTCAGCGCGATTTGCGGAATTGAAGGGGCGTGACGCCGAAGGCGCGTTTGAACAGCTCGATGAACTGCGACGTCGTGGAGAAGCCGCAATCCACGCCGACCGTGCTGATCGGAATCGCCGAATTGAGCAGCAGATCTTTGGCAGCGTGCAGCCGTTTGTGCAGAATATATTGGCCCGGCGGCAGTCCGGTCTGCTCCTTGAACAATTGGCGAAAATGATCCTCGCTGTAGCCGGACAGTTCCGCAAGCGTACGAAGCTGCACGGGCTGCGTGAAATTCTCATCGATGTAGCGCCTGGCGTAGAAAAGCCGTTCCGGCCGGTGATCGTCCTGCACGGACGCGGCTTCGGACTGTCGCCCGAGCAGCAGGATGACCTCGTTCAGCAGCAAATTGACGCGCGGCGCGTAATGGGCTTTTTGCCCGAGGAGTTCTTCCTTCATGGTTAGCATGAGAGCGAGGATCGCCTGGTCCTCGGTGTCCGGGATAAGACCGTTCTGCAGCTGCACGGGGAAGTCGTCGTAGAGGAAGCCGAAGAAGACGACCTCTGTCGTCTCGTCATGCCGCTCGTCGTGCATATAGTTGGGGCGTGTCAGCGTCATCGTGCCGGGCCGGTAAGAAAGCGTGTATCCGCCGAGGTTCATCGCGCCGGACCCCGAAACATAATATACGAGCTCGAAGCAGCTGTGCTTGTGAAAATCCACATAGGTGCCCGCCTCATGGCTGCGGTACAAGAAAAAGTCTAGTTTTCCGTTCATAAGCAAACACGGCCTTTCCCGGAATTCTGATATTTTATACCCAGTCTATTATAGCGGCGCTACCTTGTCACCTTTATGATGAAAGGGTAGGGTATTCAATCAAGCGCGGGAGTGATAAATGATGACCAGTGGGATCGAGCAGGGGTTGACCGAACAGGAAATCAAGCAATACGGAGAGGACGGCTTCCTCGTTTTTGACGATATTCTTACCGCGGAGGAGGTCGAGGAGCTGCGCCTCGCCTGCGAGGAGCCGCAGATCGTGGGATTGCGGTCGCAAAAGGATTACGAGACGAAGACGGTGCACGCGCTCGGCATTACGGCGCTCCATCCGGCGTTTTTGAAGCTCGCGAAGCATCCGGCGATCGTCGCCAAGCTGAAGCCTTTGCTCGGGGAAGATATCGAGCTGCAGCATTCCAAGCTGGCGACGAAGCCGCCGACGAAAGGGCTCGGCATCTTCGCGTGGCATCAGGATATCGCGTTCTACCCCCATACGAATACCGACCTGCTGTCGGTGATGATCATGCTTGACGATGCGACGCCGGAGAACGGCTGCATGCAAATGGTGAAGGGCAGCCACCGGCTAGGGCTGCTGAATCATCTGGTGAACGGCCGCTTCGTGGCGGAGTGCCAGGAGCGGCAGTATTGGGAGCAGCCGGAGAATCCCGACGACATCGTCTACATTACGCCGAAGAGCGGCGGTATCAGCATCCATCACGGCTTGACGCTTCACGGCTCGGATGCCAATGCTTCCGGCAAGCCGCGCCGGGGAATCGTATTCTCGTACCGTGCGGGCGACGCCTATCAGCTGGCCGACATGCTGTTCGACGACACGGGGATGCTCATCTGCGGCAGCAAGAAGGGCATCGTCCGCTGCGATGCCGGCGTGATGACGCTGCCATACCGCGGCGGCTACTCGCCATTCGGCTCGTCTTGGAACCAGGTCGGCGGATTCGCGGCTGCGCAGAACGAAGCGAATAAATCGTTCGGACAATAGTGCAATAGCAAACAGCAAAGAGCAATAGCATAGAGCAAAGAGCAAAGAGCAAAGAGCAATAGCATAGAGCAAAGAGCAAAGAGCAAAGAGCAAATGGTAAGAGCAAAAGAGCAAGAGCAAAGAGCAAAGAGAGCCATGATTGCCCGCCGGGCGGTCATGGCTCTCAGGATGTAGAGAAACTGTGGCATTTATGGGAGCTCAGCAAGCGGCGGAAGCTGCCGATCATTCAACGTGAATGCGGACTGACACCTAACGGTTGTCAGCGTTGCTAATCCACCTCAAATACAGCTGAAAAAACTCTAAAGGTTATGACAGACGTTAGTGGGCGCATAGGAGCTGATTTGCACGGGAAAATCGCTGAATAAGCATCCTGACAAACTTTAACTGTATAAAATGGGCATTTCAAGCAGATTAGTCATTCGTGCAACCGTTAGCTGTAGAGAGGTGTTTAGGTTTTTCGCTAGCATGACTATCTTTGCTTGCATTGCAATCAGCAACCCAGCAGAGATCGCGATTTTTGATGCTCTTAACATCTTGAGAGCCATGAATGCCCCGCAGGGTGTTCATGGCTCTCTTTGTCTGTCGCACCGGCGTCTAGCGCCCCTCCAGCTCAGCTTGCAACGATCTCACATAAGCCGCGGCCAGCTTGTATTCCTCGGCGGTTGGCAGATGCTCCAGCATCAGCGGGATGTTCTTGTCCAGCTTTCCCAGCTCGGACAGATACGTCCGGTAATCGATGCCCCCGAGACCCGGACGGCGCTCGCCGAGATGGACGGTCAGCTCGTCGCTCAGCTCGAGGTCTTTGGCATGGCAGCTCTTGATGTACGGTCCAAGCTTGCGGAAGCTGTCGCGGATAATATCGGCGTTACCGTAATAATCCCGAGGGCTCGTAATGAGATTGACCGGATCGAGATGCACGGCGAAGCCGGGCCGGTCGATGGCTTCAATGAGGTTCAGGTAGTTGTCCGCGGTGTCCGGGAATACCCAGGGCATCGTTTCGAGCGTGTAAAAGGTGGTTGCCGGCCGAACGGCGTCGATGATCTCGCGCACCGTATCGACGATCAGCGCGAAGGTGTCGTCCGACAGGTTAGCCGGATGCGGCCCGTCCCACTTGACGCCGCGGGAGCCCGCGATGTTGACGCAGCAGCGCGCGCCGATTTCCTCGGCCAACGCCAGTCTTTCCTGGCAGTAGCGGATGGCGTTCCGCCGGCCTTCTTCGTCCGGGCTGATGGGATTGCTCCATGCGCCGACCTCGGCGATGACGATATCCGCATCCGCCGCGGCTTTCCGATAGGCGGCGATTTCGTCGCTCTTTCCGAGTTTTAATTCCGGGCTGTAAGCCGCGGTATATCCCTCGCGCCGATGGGCGGCGACCCATTCCTGCGGGTCAGCCGCCTTCTCCATGATCGGTCCTCCAAGTCTCATGCTTTTAACCTCCGATCGAATGATGTTCAATACTGATTGAACCAAAAAAACAGCGATCCGTACACCTCTGAAAATGCCGAATATGTATCTGTGCGTCCAACCCGTCGTCCATACCGTACGGGAATCACGGCGGATGTTGAAGGCCGTCACGGAGATGCCCGAAGCCGCCGCAAAAAATATTTGCGCAAAGCACATCATTGGCCGCCAAAAAACCGAAATAAGAAATAGAGCATTCAACACGAGCATCTACGTAGAGGAGCGGACGCGGCATGGCAATGGATAAAGAGGCGTATTTGCAATCGGTAATAAACATGATGGACACGTTGTTAAGCATCTTTCCGGAAGAGGCGGGGCTGGTTCTGATGGACGCGGAGCAGGTGCGCGCCTATCGGAAAACGACGGACGTTCCGGTCGAAATTCCGGTCGGCACGCCGCGCTCTGCGCTGGCCCATACGATTACGGAGAAGGCGTTCGTGCACGGAAGGGAATTCCGCGAGGAGCGCGGCCCGGAGGCGTTCGGCGTTTCGTATATCGGCACGGCTGCGCCGCTGTGGTTCGAAGGGGAAATCGTCGGCGTGCTGACGTCGGCGATGATGAGCCACAAAATGGATATGATTCGCGGTTCCTCGGAGGGGCTCGCTGCGTCCGTGGAGCAAATGACGGCAACCTCGAGCCAAATCACCTCGGCCTTCGACAAAATCAACGTGGAGATGGACGCGCTATCCGGCAAGTCCGAGACGTTAAACCGCGATATCGACGGCGTGCAGGCCATTATCGGCGTCGTGCAGGAGCTGGCGGACACATCGAATTTGCTCGGGCTTAACGCCTCGATCGAGGCTGCGCACGCAGGCGAATACGGCCGGGGCTTCTCGGTCGTGGCGAACGAAATTCGCCGCATGTCGGGTCAAAGCCGCGACGCCTCCAAAAACATCCGCGAACAGCTCGGCATGATCCAGCTGCGACTGAAGGAAATCGCGAGCGACATCGCGCAGATCAAAGGGGATATGTCCCATCACTCCGAGAGCGTCAAGGAGCTCGACGCCGCATTCGAGCATATCGCGGTCACCGCGGGCGATCTGATGGACAAGTTTTCGGTAAAAAAGTAAGCCTGCGCATGTCTTGCCTAGCTTGATGCTGCTCCGGTTATCGGAGCTTTCCATCTAACGTGGCCCCGCCGAGCGCCGAAAGCTGCAGAACAGCAGCTTTCTCCTTCGAATCGGCTCAACCGAGCGCCCAAAGCTGCAAAACAGCAGCTTTCTCGTTCGAATCGGCTCAGCCGAGCGCCGAAAGCTGCAGAATAGCAGCTTTCTCATTCGAATCGGCCCAGCCGAGCGTTGAAAGCTGCAGAACAGCAGCTTTGTCGTTCGAATCGGCTCAGCCGAGCGCCGAAAGCTGCAGAACAGCAGCTTTGTCGTTCGAATCGGCTCAGCCGAGCGCCGAAAGCTGCAGAACAGCAGCTTTCTCATTCGAATCGGCCCAGCCGAGTGCCGAAAGCTGCAAAATAGCAGCTTTATCGTTCAAATCGGCCCAGCCGAGTGCCGAAAGCTGCAGAACAGCAGCTTTCTCATTCGAATCGGCCCAGCCGAGTGCCGAAAGCTGCAAAATAGCAGCTTTATCGTTCGAATCGACCCAGCCGAGCGCCGAAAGCTGCAGAAAAGCAGCTTTGGCTATGAACTATAATGTCTTTCTCTAAAAAAAGCTGTCCCCGGTTTATCACCGGGAACAGCTTTTTTTGTCGTCTTGTCGTCTTGTCGTTTTGCTCTTTTGTCGTTTGTCCTTTTGTCGTTTGCCGTTTTGACGTTCTGCCATTTCTCGTTTTGCCCTTTTTGTCGTTCGCCCATCAAGTCAACAAGCCATCAATACAACGTTTGCGCAGCCTCCGGCGAGAAGGGAAGCAGTTCGCTCTCGCGGCCTTCCCTGATTTTAGCCGCCCACGTAGGATCGCCGAGGAGCGCGCGGCCGATGGCCACGAGGTCGAATTCGCCCCGATCAAGCCGCTCCAGCAAGTCTTCGATCCCTACGGCTTCGGCGCCTTTCTTCTCCTTGAAGAAGCGCGTGAACTCGAGATCCAGGCCGACCGAGCCGACGGTGATGGTCGGTTTGCCCGTCAGCTTCTTCGTCCACGCCGCCAGATTCAGGTCGACCCCGTCATCGAAGGCTTGCTCCCAGAAGCGGCGCGTGGAGCAATGAAAGACATCGACGCCCGCGTCGACGAGCGGCTGCAGGAACAAGGCCAGCTCGTCGGCATCCTTCGCGAGCCTGGCGTCGTATGCGCCGTCCTTCCACTGCGAGAAACGGAGCATGATCGGGAAATCCGGTCCAACGGCGCGCCGGCACGCTTCGACGACCTCGGCAGCGAAGCGCGTGCGCTTCACGAGCCCTCCGCCGAAGCGGTCCGTCCGCGTATTCGTTACGCCCCAGAAGAACTGGTCGATCAGGTAGCCGTGCGCGCCGTGGAGCTCGATGCCGTCGAAGCCGAGCTGCTTGGCGTCGGCTGCCGCCTGTGCGTAGGCCGCGATCAGATCGGCGATCTCCGCTTCGGACAGCGGCTCGCCAACCTGCTCGCCGGCCAGGTTCAAGCCGGAAGGGCCGACGGACGGCGCATCCGGATGCGCGCCGGTGCCCGGCTTGCGGGTGATGCCGAGATGCCACAGCTGCGGCATGATTTTGCCGCCTGCCTCATGGACGGCTTTGACGACCCCGGACCAGCCGTTCAGCGCATTCGCGCCGTAGAAATGCGGCCATCTCGTGCTCGCGCCCGCGGCAGGATGGTTAATCAGCGTACCTTCCGTAACGATCAGACCTACGCCGTTCTCGGCACGGCGCTTATAGTAAGCGGCCACGTCTTCGCTCGGGACCCCGCCGGGCGAGAAGCCGCGGGTCATCGGCGCCATGACGATGCGGTTGTCGAGCGACAGCTTCTCGGAACGGAACGGCTCGAATAAGGCTTTTACTGGATTGGTGCTCATGCAAATTCCTCCTTGCGGATTAGGTTTATGGCATTGCGAGAAGGGGGACGGTTACTTCCTTTTACTGTAATCTTTTAAGGTATGAAATTCAATAGAACTACTCGGCTTTGATCGAAGCCCGCGATTCGCGAACGCGATAACTGAAGCATGACGAAGCAATTGGCAAGGTTGTCCGCAAATCAATCGGATCTCAGCGGTTTCATCGCTTATTTTCGCCGGGAAGCCTGCCATGCGAAGCGGAAAGCCTTTTTACAATTTTCGCGGCCGGACCTACGATTAGTATCAACAAATGAATGGCAGCCATTCCTTCCAATGCCGAATGCCATTCCTGTTGTTTCTTTCACCAGATTTTCACTAGCTTTGAATCAGCACGACGTCAGTTTGGCGTCCGTTCGAAGCCGGGAGAGAGGATTGCGCTTCCTTCCGGTTTCTTTTGTAATCCCACAAAGGAGTGAATGTGCATGTATGCGGTACAGACGAGCGCGTGGATGAAAGAACGTTTGGATACGACGAGAATCGCGAGGTTGGAATGCTTCCGGTTTGACCGAGAGGCATCGCAGCTGCTCCCTCCCGGATACGACTGCGGCGAATGCTGCGGCATTCTGATTATGAGCACGGTGGACGGTGAATCCGGCGCCGGCGCATTCCACGAGATCCATTTGAAGGGAGACTTCGTGCAGTGGGCTTGCGCTTTTCAGCGGATCAAGGGCCTTACGCTGTGCGATGCCCTGCAAACCACGCTCTTGAAGCATGAAGCTTGGGGCGATGAGCGGACGGCGGCGGTCATGACGGCGATCCGCGCATTGACTCGCCCGCCGGGCGTCGATTCGGGCGCAAGAATAGCGCTGGCCGAGTGCTTTCGAGATTCGTCCTATTGCTTCCAGCATGCCGAGGCCTACGTCATTTTTTAATTGCTCATCAGGTCGATAGATAAATGTTTACGAATTTTTACGTTTTTTTTACGCCTTTCCGGACATCTCTTTACCACGAATTTATGGGAAATGGGATTAAGATGACTGTGTGATAGAGCGAAAGGCAGGGAAAAGGACGTGAACGAACAACATGATGCCGATACGAATCCGTCGCCGACGATGATCGTTGCCGCCTCTTTCACGAAAGCGGGCGAACAGTTCATCAAGCAGCTGCTTGTGAAGGGCGTGCCGTTTGCGGCCGTCACGAACAGCATCGCCGAGCGGCAGCAATTGGCCAAGCTCGGCGTCCGAAAGATCCTGCTCGTCAACACGATCGATTCGGATACATGGACAGCGCCGGGCTTTCCCGTAGGTCAGGCGTTTCTGTTCGAAAGCAGTATATCGTTGTGTTGCCGGTACCTGCGTATGGTGCGCGCATGGAGCAGCCAACCGGTATCCGTCATTACGAGCCATATGAACGGCAGGCTGATCTACAAGAGTCTCGGTGCCGACCGGATCGCGCATTCCACGACTGGAAGCATCGCTTTTCTAATGGAGTAGAGTAATAAAACTTGTATTGGGAAAACCTAACAAGTGTAAAAAAGCAAAAGAAGGAGATCGTGCGGATGGTGAACGATTTTACGATGATTGTCTTGGTGGCGGTCGTGTTCGGATTGTTTTGGGGGTTCAGGAAATTTTGCGAAAGAGCGTGAACGCCGAGCGCACAAAAACGGTTTAGGAGGAAACGCCATGATCGCAATGGGCATCATTGCCATCGCACTATTGGTTTATCTCGGTTTCGTATTGGTGAAGCCGGAAAAGTTTTAAGCCTTCGACGGCTGCTTCGATAATGAGGAGGAAATTTGGATATGGGTATGGGATTCCTGCAAGTCGCCATTACGCTGGCGATCATCATGCTGCTGGTCAAACCGGTGGGCACATATCTCGTCAACGTGTTTTCACTGGAAAAAACAAGACTTGACCGGGTATTCGGCCCAGTCGAGCGATTGCTCTACCGGATCATGGGCGTTCGCGAAGGCGAGTCCATGGGGTGGCGCGGCTACTTAGGCGCGGTGCTGCTGTCCAACTTCGTCATGCTGATATTATGTTACCTAGTTCTGCGGCTGCAAAGCTATCTGCCGATGAACCCCGACGGTATCGGCAACATGCCCGCTGGCCAGGCGTTCAATACGGCCGTTTCGTTCATGACGAATACGAACTGGCAGTCGTACAGCGGAGAAAACGGTTTGTCGTATCTCTCCCAACTGCTCGCCATTACGTTTCCAATGTTTACGTCGGCGGCAACGGGATTCGCGGTCGCCATCGCCTTCATTCGCGGCTTGGCAGGCCGGAAGGACGAGCTCGGCAACTTCTATGTCGATGTAACCCGGGCGATTACCCGCGTATTTCTTCCGCTCGGCTTTCTCGTCGCGTTGTTCCTCGTGTTCCAGGGCGTGCCGCAGACGGTGCTCGGCGCCGTTCACGCTTCGACGCTGGACGGAGGAGAACAGACGATTACGCGGGGTCTCATCGCCTCGTTCGAGTCCATTAAACATCTTGGCACGAACGGCGGCGGCTGGATGGGCACGAATGCGGCGCATCCGTTCGAGAATCCGACGGCGCTCGCGAACTTGGTTCATATCCTGTGCATGATGCTGCTGCCTACGGCGCTGATCTATGCATTCGGTCTGATGATCAAGAACAAGAAACAGGGCTGGGTCCTGTTCGGCGCCATGAGCGCGATTTTCCTGGTCATGCTGGTGACGGTATTCGTCTCCGAATACAAAGGCGTCGGCGCGTTGGATGCCATGGGCGTTCACGGCAACATGGAAGGCAAGGAAGTGCGCTTCGGCATCTCGGAGTCGGCGTTGTTCACCACCGTAACGACGGCGGCCACGACGGGCAGCGTCAATAACATGCACGAATCGCTGACGCCGCTCGGCGGATTCACGGCACTGGCGGAAATGATGCTGAACAACGTGTTCGGCGGCAAAGGCGTCGGATTGCTCAATGGTCTACTGTATCTCATTCTCGCGATCTTTATATGCGGCCTGATGGTCGGTCGGACGCCGGAATTCCTGGGCAAGAAAATCGAAGGCAAGGAAGTGAAGCTCGCTTCCATCGCCCTGCTGATCCATCCGCTTATCATTTTGGCCCCGACGGCCATCGCGTTCCTCAGTCCGAACGCCCAGTCGTCGATCGCCAACGGCGGCATGCACGGCCTATCCGAAGTACTGTACGCCTTCGCGTCCGGCGCAGCCAATAACGGTTCGGCGTTTGGCGGACTGAGCGCGAACACGGACTTCTACAACATCGGCATCGGCGTCGTCATGCTGCTCGGCCGTTACGTATCGATCATCGCCATGATCGCGATCGCGGGCTCGCTGGCCGTCAAACGCGTCGTGCCGGTCACGACGGGAACGCTGCGGACGAACACGCCGTTGTTCTCGGGCATCCTGCTTGTCATCATCCTCGTCATCGGGGCGCTGACGTTCTTCCCGTCGCTCGCGCTCGGACCGATCGCGGAGCATCTGGCAATGCCGAAATAATGTTGGAGACGGAATAAAAAAGATCTAAGTTTAGGTGAAACAGTGACCGGAGAGTCGGTATGAGTTCGGAAAAACGAAGTGCTCGCCTTTGTAGTCTGATTTCTACCTCTACTCACTTATTTAATCGAGGAAATCAGAACTACAACAGCGATTGGAGAACCATACCGACCGCAGGTCAACCTTTTCTACCGTGCTTTTAGCTTTCAAAGGGAGGATCATTATGGCTGCAAGCAAAAAAACCTATTCAAAGGAAATCGTCTTTCAAGCGGCCGTCGACGCGTTCAAGAAATTGAACCCCGCGGTCATGATCAAGAACCCGGTCATGTTCATCGTGGAAGTCGGCACGCTGATTACGCTGCTGCTCTCGATCAAGCCGGATCTCTTCGCCGCTTCCGGCGAGGGCCGCGGCTACAATATTGCGGTGTTCTTCATCCTGCTGTTCACCGTCTTGTTCGCCAACTTCGCCGAGGCGCTGGCGGAAGGGCGGGGCAAGGCGCAGGCGGATACGCTGCGCAAGACCAAGTCGGACACCACGGCGAAGCTGGTTCAGAAGGACGGGTCGCTGAAGCAGGTCTCCTCCACGCAGCTGCGCAAAGGGGACGTCGTCCGCGTCGATACCGGGGAGATTATCCCGACCGACGGCGAGATCATCCAAGGACTTGCCTCCATCGACGAATCGGCGATCACGGGCGAATCCGCGCCGGTCATCAAGGAAGCCGGCGGCGACTTCTCGTCCGTCACGGGCGGTACGCGGGTGGCATCGGATTTTATTATGGTGAAGGTCATGACGGATCCCGGGGAGTCGTTCCTGGACCGGATGATCGCGCTCGTCGAAGGAGCCAAGAGGCAGAAGACGCCGAACGAGATCGCGCTGACGACATTGCTCGCCGTTCTGACCATGATCTTCCTGATCGTTATCGTCACGATGGTGCCGATGGCGGACTACTTGAATGTGAAGCTCGATATCGCGACGCTGATCGCCTTGCTCGTCTGCCTCATTCCGACCACGATCGGCGGACTGTTGTCCGCGATCGGGATTGCCGGCATGGACCGCGTCACGCAGTTCAACGTGCTGGCCATGTCGGGTAAGGCGGTCGAAGCCGCCGGCGACATCGATACCTTGATCCTCGATAAGACGGGGACGATTACGTACGGCAACCGGATGGCGTCCGAGTTCACGCCGGTCAGCGGCGTGACGGCGCAGGAAATGACGGAAGCGGCGCTGCGGGCTTCCCTGAAGGACGAAACGCCGGAAGGCCGTTCCATCGTGGAGCTGGCGCTCAAGATGGGCGGCGTGCCTGGCAATCCTGTCGACGAGGCTGCCGAGCCGGTCGAATTCACGGCAGAGACGCGGATGTCGGGCCTCGATTTGGCGGATGGCACGAAGATTCGCAAGGGTGCCGTCGACGCCATGAAGAAGTTTATCGTGGCGCAGGGCGGCAGCGTGCCGGGCGGATTGGACGACATCTCGAACCGGATCGCGAAGGCAGGCGGCACGCCGCTGGCAGTCTCGATCGGCGACCGGATTTATGGGGTCATCTATTTGAAGGATACCGTGAAGCCGGGGCTGAAGGAACGGTTCGCGGAAATGCGTGGCATGGGCATCAAGACCATCATGTGCACGGGCGACAATCCGCTGACGGCCGCGACGATCGCGCTGGAAGCCGGCGTGGACGATTTCATCGCGGAAGCGAAGCCGGAAGACAAGATCGCCGCCATTCGCAGAGAGCAGCAAGAGGGCAAGCTCGTCGCGATGACGGGCGACGGCACGAACGATGCGCCGGCGCTGGCGCAGGCCGATGTAGGCTTGGCGATGAACTCCGGCACGATGGCGGCGAAGGAAGCGGCCAACATGATCGATCTCGATTCCGATCCGACGAAGCTGCTGTCCGTCGTATCCATCGGCAAGCAGCTGCTCATTACCCGCGGCGCGCTGACGACGTTCTCGATCTCCAACGACATCGCGAAATATTTCGCCATCATTCCGGCGATGTTCATTATCGCGATGCCGCAGCTGCAATCGCTCAATATCATGGACCTGGCTTCGCCGAAGTCGGCTATTCTATCGGCGCTCATTTTCAATGCGATCATTATCCCGCTGCTGATCCCGATCGCGATGAAGGGCGTCAAATACCGTGCGATGAGCGCGGACCGGCTGTTGACGCGCAACGTGCTGCTCTATGGCATCGGCGGGGTGATCGTGCCGTTTATCGGGATCAAGATCATCGATCTCGTGCTGCACGGTCTGAATTTGGCCTAAAACGAAAGCAAAGGAGTCCTTACTGAATGAAAAACACGTTTATCGCGCTCCGCTTCTCCATCGTGCTGATGTTGATATGCGGTCTCATATACCCGCTCGTGACGACAGGCTTCGCGCAGGTGCTGTTTCCGAAGCAGGCGGACGGAAGCTTGATGACGGCGGCCGACGGTACGGTCACCGGATCGAAGCTGCTCGCCCAGAACGTCGAGTCGGAGAAGCTGTTCCATCCTCGGGCATCGAACGCGAAGTACGACCCGACCGCCTCCGCCGGCTCCAACCGCGCGGTGGCCACGACCGATTACGTCAAGGAAATCGGCGATAAAATCACCGCCGTAAAGGCCGATAATCCCGAGCTGACGAAGATCCCGGCGGATCTTGTGACCGTCTCCGGATCAGGCTTTGACCCGGATCTATCGCCGGAAGCGGCGAAGACGCAGATACCGCGCATCAGCAAGGCAACCGGCTTGAGCGCGGACGAGCTGAACAAGCTGATCGACGACACGGAGAAAGGGCGCCAATTGGGCATTTTCGGCGAACCTCGGGTGAACGTCAACGCTTTGAATGAGCAACTGTTGAAGCAAATCAAGCTTTAAATACACAGCCGCTCCCGTTAATACGGGGGTGGCTTTGTCTGTATCATGCATAGGCTATGGCGAGGGGGAAATGGACGTGACGAGCTTCAGAAGGAAGACGCCGGAGGAAATATTGCAGTCGATCTCCAAGCTGCACCGGGGAACGTTCAAGATTTATATCGGACCGGTCAGCGGATCGGGGAAAACGTATCATATGCTGAGGGAAGGCCAGACGCTGCTGCAGCAGGGCGTCGACGTCGTCATCTGCGCCGTATCGACGATGCAGCGGCCGGAGACGCTGGAGCAGATCGGCGGATTGGAGCGGGTGCCCAGCATCCACTGGTACCAGGACGGCGTCGAATACAAGGACCTGAACGTGGACGCGCTGCTGGAGCGCAATCCCGAGGTCGTGCTCGCGGATGGACTGGCGCACCGGAACCGGCCGGATGCTCCCCGCGCCACGCGGCTGGAGGATATCAAATTTTTGCTCAGCCGCGGCATCAGCGTGATGATAACGGTGAACGTGTACGAGCTGGAAGGCTATACCGAGCTCGCTCAGAAAATGACGGGCATCGTCGCGCAGTGTACGGTCCCTGCCGATACGCTGGAGCTGGCCGACGAAGTCAGGCTGATCGACGTCACCCCGGAGACGATTCTGAACAGGCTCTCGGAGGGTCAGCTGCTAGGCAGCAAGGATGCGGCAGTCTTCAAACGCGGCAATCTGGGGGTGCTTCGCGAGCTGGCGCTTCGCATCGTAGCCGAGGGCGTCGGCGATTCGCTGCGTACTTACAGGGAGGAGCATGGGCTTAGCGGCCCGACAGGCACGGGCGAGACGATACTCGTGTCGGCCCAGTACCATTGGAACGGGTCGATCTACGTCCGGCGCGGCCAGCAAATCGCCAAACGGCTGAACGGCGAGTTGATGGTCGTCACCTTCCGCAACGGAAAGAAGACGCTCTCGAAAGAAGCGACCGTCTTTCGCAGGAACATGATCAAGCTCGTGGAAAAGGTAGGCGGGAGCTTCGAAGAGCTGCCCTTTCACAATCGCCGGCACATTCCGAAGACGATCACGGATTACGCGGCGAAGCATGGGGTGACGCGAATTGTCATGGGGCATACGAAGCATACCCGCTGGCAGGAAATCTGGCAGGGCTCCGTCATTGACCGGCTTCTGAAGCGGGCGAAGCATTTGGACGTATTTCTCGTCGCGGACCGGACGGAGAACGAAGGCGAGCGCGTGCTCCCGGCCAAGTTCGCCTCCGTAGAGGACCGTCAGCGATACCGCAGGCTGAACGAGCAGGAAGTCACCGACCGGATCGGCGAGATCAAGCGGGGAACGTTTAAAGTGTATATCGGAGCGGCGCCGGGCGTCGGCAAAACCTACATGATGCTTCGGGATGGGAACGATCTGCTGCGCAAAGGGATCGACGTGCGGATCGGCCTGCTCGAAACGCATGGCAGGCAGGAGACGATCGCCCAAATCGGCGGATTGTCGTTCATTCCTCGCGAGCAGATCCAATACCAAGGCGTGGCATTGGAGGAGATGGACACGGATGCGATCATTCGGAGCTGTCCCGAAGTGGTGCTGGTCGACGAGCTGGCCCATACGAACGTGCCCGGGAGCCGCAACAAGAAGCGGTACGAGGATGTCCTGAAAATTCTGAGCGCCGGCATTTCGGTCATCACGACCGTCAACGTGCAGCATTTGGAGAGTCTGAACGATGCCGTGGAGCAGATCACGGGCATCCGCGTCCGCGAGACGGTGCCGGACAGTATCCTGCAGCTGGCGGATGAAGTACAATTAATTGATGTCGCCCCCGAAGCGCTGCAGAATCGGATGCGGGAGGGCAACATTTACGCGAAGGATAAAATCGATCAGGCGCTGTCGAACTTTTTCAAGACGGGCAATCTGATCGCGCTGCGCGAGTTGGCGCTGCGGGAAATCGCGGACGACGTGGATGAGCGGCTGGAGTCCTTGGAACGGAAAAGCTCGCTGCGCGGACCTTGGCGCGGACGGGAATCGATCTTCATCTGCGTCAACGATACGCCGCATGCCCAGCGCCTCGTTCGGCGGGGATTTCGGACGGCCTATCGGCTTAAGGCGCCTTGGTGCGTCAATTTCGTGCAAGTCGGCGGGAGCAGTACCCCGCTGCAAGGAAACATGGAGGCGCTGGAGCGGCTGACGGTCCGGCTTGGCGGCAAGTTCGTGGTCCATCGCGCCGAATCGCGCAAGGAGATCGCGAATGTCTTGTCGGCCGCGGCGGACGCGTCGGAAGCGACGCAGCTGGTCATCGGCCAGTCCAAAGTATCCTGGTGGGAGGTGTGGCTGCACGGAGCGGTCGTGAAGAAGCTGATCACGATGTCCAGACAGCGCGATATTTTGATCGTCGCGGATGATTTCATGAAAGAGGGCGATGAGCGTAGCAACGGTTGAACAAAAAAGCAAATTCATGCTGAAGTCTTATGGGTGGATCACGGTCGGCACGGCGGCTTTGACCGCCGTGCTGCATGCGTTTGGGTTTGCGTTCGACTTGGTCAACATTGCACTCTTGTATTTGATTCCGGTGCTCTTCAGCGCCGTGTACTGGGGGCTGGCCCCTGCGATCTATTCCGCGGCCGCAGGCGTGCTGGCCTTCGATTATTTCTTCGTGCCGCCGTTCCTCAGCTTCAGCGTGGAGGATCTGCGGTATTTGCTATCTTTCGGCGTCTATCTCGCGGTCGCCGCGTTGACCGCCTCGCTTGCCGCCCGGCTGAAGCGCCAAGTGCAGGTGGCCAAGGATCGAGAGTCGCATACGGTGGCGCTGTATACGCTGAGCCGGCAGATGACGGCTATCAGCGATATTCGGGCGCTGCTCGAGAATATCGCGCTGCAGGTGTCCGCGACCGTACAGGCCCAGATCACGATCTACCTGCCCGGGGAACGGACGGAGCTGGAGCGTGCGGCCCGGTCGCCCGGCGAACTTGACTTCGGCGAGGGCGAATCCACGATGGCCGTGGCCAAATGGGTGTTTGAGCACGGCCGGATGGCCGGCAAGGATACGGGGACGCTGGGCGAATTTCCGGGCTTGTTCGTCCCGCTGCGGACGGAGGAACGGACGTATGGCGTCATGGCCGTTCATTTGGAAGGCGAAGGGCTGTCGACGGATGACCGTCATTTATTGGAGGCGTTCGGCGGCCTTGCGGCATCGGCGATCGCCCGCGTCAAGCTGAGCGAGGAAGCGAAGCTGGCTCACCTGACGGCGGAATCCGAACGCATACGGACGGCCTTGCTCGATTCGGTGTCGCACGAGCTGCGGACGCCGCTTGCGACGATTATCGGCTCGGCTACAGGGCTTATCGACGGCGAAGCCATGTTCTCCGCCGACGATCGGCAGGAGCTGCTGGCGACGATCCGGGACGGTGCGCTGCGGATGAACCGCCTCGTCACGAATCTGCTCGGCATGGTCAAGCTGGAGAGCGGCATGCTGGCCTTGCGGCGGGATTGGTGCGATGCCGAAGACATAATCGGCGTCGTGTTGTCGCAGGTGAAGGGGTTCCAGCAGCATCGCCGCATCACGGTGAAGCTGCCGGATCCGGCGCCGTATTTTCCGGGCGACGAGGTGCTGCTCGAGCAAGTGCTCGTCAACGTTGTCAGCAATGCGATCAAGTATTCGCCGGACGGCGACGAAATCATCATCGCTGTCCGGACGTCAGGTTCATGGATTCGGATATCGGTCGCGGATAATGGCATCGGTATCAGCGAGACGGACCGCGAGCGGATGTTCGATAAATTTTACCGTGGGCCGGGAGCGGGCGGAACGACCGGCACGGGACTCGGCCTTGCGATTTGCAAAGGGATCGTGGAAGCCCACGGCGGCACCATCACGGCATCTCCGCGCGCGGAGAAGGGCACGGTCGTGACGATCGCGCTGCCCGCGGGCGAGCCGGAGATGCCGCAAGGCTGGAAGCAACAAGAGGAGGACGAGCGGGATGACAACGGATAACGGGGCGCGGATCCTCGTCGTGGACGACGAGCCGCAGATCATCAAGCTGCTCAAAGTCACGCTGAAGGCGCATCATTTCGACGTGCTGGAGGCGGCGACGGGAGAAGAGGGCATCTACCAAGCGAGCATCAGCCATCCGGATTTGATCGTGCTGGACCTGGGTCTGCCGGATATGCCGGGGATGGAAGTGCTGAAGCGGATTCGGGAGTGGTCGCGGATTCCGGTGATCGTGCTGACGGCGAAAGAAAGGGAAGCGGACAAGATCGCGGCGCTCGACGGCGGAGCGGACGATTACGTGACGAAGCCGTTCGGCATGGGCGAGCTCGTCGCCCGGATCCGAGTCGCGCTCCGCCATTCGGGCAATGCCCAGCAGGAGCCTGTGCTGCGGTTCGGCACGCTCGTCATCGACCTGGCGCAGCGGCTCGTGGAGCTGAACGGGAATCGGGTGAAGCTGACGCCGACGGAGTATGAGCTGCTCAAGATCCTCGCGTCGAACGCGGGCAAGGTTATCACGCAGAGGCAGCTGCTGCAGCAGGTTTGGGGCGGGCATCATCACGAGTCCGACAGCCATTACCTGCGCATCTATATCGGCCATCTGCGCAAGAAGCTGGAGGAGGATCCGACGCGCCCGAAGCTGATCGAGACGGAGCCGGGCATCGGTTACCGGTTTCTGCTTCAGGAGCCGGGGGAGTAGCGATTTCGGTCATGGCTGCGCGTCTCAAGGAATGACCGCGGCTGTTTTCGTGAACTTCCGCCGCGCGTTTTCGTGAACGCCTGCTTCAGCTTCCGTCGAGGCGCAGGACCGCTCCTCAGCGCGAATAAACGGCAAGAAGGCAGCCTACTCAGGCTGCCTTCTTGCCGCTCGCGGCTGCCGGAACCGTCGTTGCCGGTTCGGCGCTACTGCTCGATCCCCATTCCGTCAATTGACGTAACGGCGATAACGTTTCGTCTTGCGCACCATCCTGCACTGCGACATGTAGCGCCGCATGCTTTTTTTCTGCGTGTGGCCCTTCGTGCTTTTGCTGCGGACGCAGACGTAATGCTTCTTGGACAACGAATAGATCCGAATGTTTCGGCGATGGCATCGTCCGAGCCAGCCGGCATCGGTGCCGACCTGCTTGAACTCCGGAAACTTGACCCGCTTCCAGACCGATCTGCGGAAGACGAGCGTACCGCCCTTGACGCTGCGCGTATAGGTCTTCTCGCCTCCGGGACGGTATACCATCAGCGCCCGTTTCGCTTTGAAGTAGACGTAGGACGTGTGCTTGCCGACGATGCCCGCTTTGCCTCGTTTGATCGCGCGGGCGGCTTCGCGGAGAAATTTCGGACCGTAGTAGTCGTCGTCGTCGAACTTGGCGACGAGTCCTTTGTTCGCCCGTTTGATGGCGTAGTTCAAACATTTGCCGAGCTTGTATTTCTGGGAGAGCTTGAACACGCGGATCTCGTTCTTCTTATAACGTCTCGCCCGTTTCCGGTAGCGCTTGAGCTTCAGCTTGTCGTTGTTCAGGACGATGATCATTTTCTTGTCCTTCCACAGCTGCCGGTCGTAGTTCGCGAATACGTTATCGATGCACTTTCGGCGGATCGTGCAGGCGATTACGGTAATCATGGCTCGTCATCTCCGTTTGGCGTAAGATCAAGCTTTGCTTGCATGGGCATTCCTTGTAGGATATGAGCGGACGACCGCGCGAGGCACGGCGTATTCATCATTTTCGTGTCGCGGCGGACGATGCGGGGGCGGCCCCTTATTCGTTCGGAGAACGATCCATTCGCCGATTCGTCACCGCTGGAAGAAGAAAAGGCATGGACGATTGCCGTCCCGATCGGCTACTCTTAGGGGAACGGAGGGAGATGAACGGATGTACAAAGCAATTATCGTCGACGACGAGGCGGTCGTCCGCGTCGGCCTCAAAAACACGATCGATTGGGCCGGGCACGGCTTCGAGCTGACCGGCGACTACGCCAACGGGCGCGATGCCTGGGAGGCCATCGAGCAGGACAAGCCCGACTTGGTCATCTCCGATATCAGCATGCCCTTCATGGACGGCTTGGAGCTGGCCGGTCTTATCGGCGGGAGCTACCCTTATATCAAAGTCATCATCCTGACCGGTTACGACGAGTTCGAATACGCGCAGCAAGCGCTTCGCCTCAAGGTGTCGGACTTCATATTGAAACCGATTACCGCGCGGGAAATCCGGCAGCTGCTGGATAAAGTGCGGGCCGAGATGGACGAGGAGCGCCAGCGCCGCGAGGACCTGAGCCGGCTGCAGAGCCAGCTGAAGCAGAGCCTGCCGATTCTGAAGGAGCGGTTCTTGGAGCGCCTTGTTGCCGTAGGGCTTGGCAGCGCGGAGATCGGAGACCGCTTCGCGTACTTCAATCTGCCGCCGCTGGCATCCGGCTCCGTAGCCATCGTCGCCGACATCGACGATTTCGGCGACCGCGAGCTGCTCTCGTACGAGCATGACGCGGAATTTCTGCGGTTCGCCGCTTTCGATATTTTCGAGGAAATCGCCGAGCGGGTTAGCGCGCTCGTCTTCCGTACCCGCGAAGAGCGCATGGTCGCGATTCTGACCGGCGCCGGAGACGAGAACGATCTGTACGACACCGCCTTCCGCTATGCGGAGGAAGTGCGCCACCATATCGAGAAGTTCCTCAGCTTCACCGTCACGATCGGCGTTGGCCGGATCGTATCGTCCCCGGAAATGCTGCCTGCTTCTTACAAAGGCGCGCTGTCGGCGCTGGACTATCGGTTTCTGCATGGCAAGAACCGGGTGCTCAGCATTCTCGACCTGGAGGGTCAGCCGGAAGCCGCGCCGCTGCCAAGCCTGTCGTGGGACCGCAAGCTCGTCTCCACGGTCAAGACGGGCTCCATCCGCGAGGCGCAGGATCTCATCGCGCACGGCATCGCGGCGCTCAAGCAGTCGCGCGTTCCGATCGAGACCTGCTTTCTGCAGATGCAGAAGGTTGTGCTGTCGCTCATGAACGCGATTCAAGAGGTCGTGCCGCATGATCGCGAAGCGTCGATCGACAGCCAAATGATGCTGATGGAAGTGTACCGCTTCAAGACGCTCGGCGAGATCGAAGACTGGCTCAAGCAAGTCGTAAGCGCCGTCATGACGGAGATCGCCGACAATCGGAACCATTTTACGAATACGCAGATCCACCGGGCCATCGAATATATCGAGACCAACTTCGCCAACGATACGATGTCGCTGCAGGACTTGTGCCGCCATGTGCATATGAGCACGAGCTATTTCAGTCTCGTATTCAAGCAGCATACCGGCGAGACGTTCGTCGAGTACTTAACGGGCGTCCGCATCGCCAAGGCGAAGGAGCTGCTGCAGTCGACGAGTCTGAAGTTCTACGAAATCGCCGGGCAGGTCGGTTATGCCGATCCGAACTATTTCAGCATCCTCTTCAAGAAACGCGCCGGCATGACGCCGAAAGACTATCGCGACAGACTCGCAAAGGAGAGCGGAACCTGACATGCCGAGAGAACGTCCGCTTCGACTGCCGCTGTTTCCGCTTAAGAGCATCCGGCTGAGCATTTCGTTCGCCTTCTCCTGCGTCATCCTGGCGGCGATCGTGTCGATCAGCCTCATCAGCTACGGGCTGTCCGTCGGAGCGGTCGAGAAGAACTCGCAGGGCTACATCGAGGAAATCATCAAGCAGGTCAACACGAATATCCAGTCTTACGTCGATAACATGGAGAATATCTCCCTGCTCGCCATGACGAGCAAGGATGTCAAATATTATATCTCGGACAACAGCTTCATCAGCGCGGAGGAGCGCCGGCCTTACGAGAAGCGAATCTCCGACCTGTTCCAGGCCATCCTCTATACCCGCCAGGACATCGCGAATATCATGGTGTTCGGTTACAACGGCCGCTTCGTATCGGATCGGCGCATCACCGACCTGAATCCGAACGCGAAGCTGACGGAGCAGGCTTGGTATAAGGATGCGAAAGCCGCAGGCGGCAGATCGGTCATCTCCGCGCCGCATGTCCAGAATATTATCCAGAACGAGTACCGCTGGGTCGTATCGTTAAGCCGGGAGCTTAAGAGCACGGACGGCATTACGGCCGAGGGCGTGTTTCTCGTCGATTTGAACCTGAGCGTCATTAACAATCTGGCAAGCGATATTAATCTCGGCAGGCGCGGCTACGTCTTCATCGTCGATCGGCAGGGGAACATCGTCTATCATCCGCAGCAGCAGCTGATCAACAGCAACCTGCGGACGGAGCTGATTCCGGAGGTGACCGCAGCGAAGAGCGGCACGTCCTTTATCGCCGACGACAATGACGGGAAGCGGATCTATTCGATCCAGGACACGAACTTCGGATGGAAAATCGTCGGCGTCGCGTATACGGACGATCTCATCGCGAGCAAAGGCGCGCTGCGCAATTCCATATTGCTATACGCGCTATGCGGGCTTGCGATATCGCTGCTGATCTCGTTCTGGCTATCGCATCGCTTGTCCCGGCCGATCCGGGATTTGCAGGCGGACATGAAGCTCGTCGAGCGCGGCAACTTCGACATCCAGACCGAAATCCGGCAGATGAACGAAATCGGCCAGCTCGGCCGCAGCTTCAACATGATGGTCGGCCGCATCAAGACGCTGATGGACGAAATCATCCTCAACCAGGAAAGCAAGCGAAAGAGCGAGCTGCAGCTGCTGCAGGCGCAGATTAATCCGCATTTTCTGTACAATACGCTCGACTCCATCGTGTGGATGGCCGAGCAGAAGCAGCATGAGGAGGTCGTCCTCATGACGTCCGCGCTGGCGAAGCTGTTCCGGGCAAGCATCACGAAGGACCAGGAGATCGTTCCGATCCGCGTGGAGGAGGAGCATATCACGAATTACCTGCTCATTCAGAAGATGCGCTACGAAAGTCAGCTGGATTACGACATCGACATCGCGGAAGACATCTTGCGTCACAAGACGCTCAAGCTGCTGCTTCAGCCGTTCGTGGAGAACGCCATCTACCACGGCATTCGGGGAAGCGCGGACAAAGGGCTGATTACGATCCGCGGCATGCGGCAAGGCGACAACATCGTCTTCGAGGTCGAAGACAACGGGCAAGGCATGGCGCCGGAGCAGGTGCAGCGCTTGCTGCTCCCTGACGACGAGGACAGCCGCAAAGGAATCGGCATCCGCAACGTCAACGAACGGATCAAGCTTTATTTCGGACATGACTACGGCGTTCACATTCGCAGCGAGCTCGAAGTCGGCACTTGCGTGACGATCACGATACCGATCCTTTAACCCACTTTACGCAAAGGAAGAACGCCTCATGCGCAAGCAACGCCTTACGATTCTGATCGTTATCGTACTCGTGACGGCTGCCGTTTACGCGGTCTTTTTCTCCAAGCTGTTAATCGGACCTGACCGAGGCGACAAGACGATTACCATTATTTTGAAGTCGCTGAACGTCCGTTCCGACTATTGGCAGACGATGATTTCTGGCGCCCAGACGGCGGCGAAGGAGCTCGGCATCGAGCTCGATCTGCAGGGACCGCTGCAGGAAGCGGATACGGACGGCCAGGTTCGGGCGCTGAAGGACGCGATCGCGCGAAAGCCGGATGCGATCGCGATCGCGCCGGCGGACGATCCGCGGATACCCGCGCTGCTTGAGGATGCGCGCAAAGCCGGCATATCGCTCGTCGTCATGGATACGCCGGTGACGCTCGCGGATCCGCCTGTCTATGTCGCGAACGATCATCAGCTGGCAGGCCGGCTTGCCGGGGATGCTGCCGCACGAACGGTGTTGGACAGCCCGGCCGTTGCGGTATTCAGCGATTCGCCGGAATCGTCGATCTCGCTCAAACGGCTGGATGGCATCCAAGTGGCGATGAAAGAGCATGGCGGCCGCGTGACCGGTACGTATTACAATGGGGATTCCGAGCAATTGGCGTACGAATTCGCCGTTACGCTGCTGCGCTCGGATCCGCAGTTCAATGCCTTCATTACGTTGAACGAGAGCGCCACGCTCGGCGTCGCCAAGGCGCTTCAGGAAGTGAAGGGAGCGAGTCGATACAAGCTGATCGGCTTCGACAGCTCGATCTATGAAATCCAACTGCTCGAAGAGGGGGCCGTGAGCGCCCTTCTCGTGCAGAAGCCGTTTAACGTCGGATACTTGGGCGTCAAGACGGCCATGGGCATGATCGATGGCCGCAGAATGGACAAGAAGACGCTGATCGGCTCGACCGTCGTGACCCGGGACAATATGAACGATCCCGAAATCCAGCGTCTGATGTTCCCGTTTCCCGTCATTCAATAGTGCTCGGCGGCTCGGCGGTTCCCTAAATACGATTGAACGATTCGCCCGAAAGGAAGTGTCCACGCCATGCTCCAAGCCTGCACTAAACTGCCCATTCTCGCTGCCGCGGCACTGATCGCGCTTCCCGTGCTGCTCACCTCCTGCAGCGGTGAAGAAGGCGGACAAGCTCCGCCTCCTCCGGAGAAGCGGTCGCTCATTCGTTTCGTGGCGTCCGAATACAGCACGGAGACGAAGCCGATTCTCGAGAAGCTGGTCAAGGAGTTCGAGCTGAAGAACCCGCTCATCGATATCGAGCTGCAGGTTGCGAACTGGGATATTTTAGACGGTATCTATACGACCATGATCAGCCAAAACCAGCCGCCGGACCTGCTCAATACGAACGTCTACGCTCATTTTGCGGCAGACGGGCTGCTGAACGACTTCAACGATATTCTGTCGCCCGAGCTGCGGGACAAGCTGTATCCGAATTTAATGAGCATGGATCAGATCGAGGGCCATCAGTATGCGATTCCGTACGTCGCCACGATTCGGAATTTGTATTACAACCGGGATCTGTTTGACAAAGCAGGCATTCAGAAGACGCCAAGCACCTGGTCGGAGCTCAAGGCCGATGCGGTCAAGATCAAGAAGAGCAGCGGCGAATACGGCTTCGGCGTCGATCTGACGGACAACGAGACGCAGGCGTACTTATCCTATTTCTTCTTCGGAGCGGGCGGCGGCTGGATCAAGGACGGAAAGTGGACGATCAATTCGCCCGAGAACGTGGAGGGCTTGACCTACATGAAGACGCTCTTCGACGCGGGACTGACCGACCCGGAGCCGACGGTCACGACGCGGGACGAGAAGCAGCGCATTCTCGGCGACGGCAAGCTCGGCATGATGATATCCGGCAACTATTTCACCTCCGTCGTACCGAAGGAGTTTCCGAATCTAAAATGGGGCGTCGGCGAGATTCCCGTCAAGGACGGCAGTGCGCCGATCTCGTTCGGCGTCCACGACGTGCTGGTCTCCTTCAAGACCGACCATACGGACAAGGTGGCGCTGTCGAAGTTTTTGGATTTCTTGTACGACAATCCGTCTTATCTGGAGATGATCCAGCGCGAGGGTTTCCTCCCGGCCAATTCCCAGGTCGGCGCCGAGCTGGCGGCCGAGGACGACGGGATGAAGGCCAATCTGCTTGCCCTCACGCGGGCCAAGTTCTATCCCGTGCAGGAGCCGGCTTGGCAGGCCGTCATGGACTACGCGCGCAAGCTGGGCGATGCGGTCCTGTACGACAGATTGACGCCCCAGGCGGCGCTCGACGAGCTGCAGCATTTCGCGGAGTCGCGCGGCAAGCAGCAATAAGACAATCGAAGACGGGCAAAATAGTTTTATTGTTTAACGATTCATAGACCGGTTCGCATTCAGCGGATCGGTCTTTTTGCATGCGCGGCTTCTGCATTCAGCAGCATCGCACTCTCCGCTTCGAGGTCTGGGAATTGTGCAGAAATGCAGCAATTAAGGTCGTCCACGGCTAGTTAGTGACGAGGAATGTGCTGAAATGCTTCAATTAGCTCCGTTCGCGGTCAGCTGGCGTGTTAATTGTGCGAAAATGCAGCAATGCGAGCTGTTTGCTGCTAGTTGGGGGGGAATTTGTGCGAAAATGCAGAAATTCAGGCCCTCGACGGTCAGCAGGCACGAAAATTGTGCAGAAATGCAGCAATTCGAGCCCTCCTGCGATTAGCGGGCACGAAAATTGTGCAGAAATGCAGCAATTCGAGCCCTCCCGCGGTTAGCGGGCACGGAAATTGTGCTGATATGCAGAAATTCGAGCCCTCCGCGGTCAGCAATCACAGAAATTGTGCAAATATGCAGCAATTCCAGCCGTCCGCGGCCAGCAGGCACTATCGGTGTCCGGCTCTTACTTTCACCCCCCGCCAGCAGTCGCCTCCCGAGGCGAAGAAAAACCCTGACTTTTTTACAAGAAGAAAATACTAAAGAATTCGTGGAAGATATTCGATTCAGCGAAACCCCCGTGCCCTCTATGATGAATACAAGCGCTGCAGCAGTCTTGCACAAGCGAATCGCTGGATTCGGGATTGGCGCCAACACACACATACTGGGAGGGTACGCTTTATGATGAACAAGAAAAAGTACGCTGCGATGAGCGCGGCCGTATTGCTCGCTTCGATGTCGCTCGCGGGTTGCGGTTCCAACAACGATAACGCAGGGAATAATGCGTCCACGAACAACGCGTCCACGAACAACGGTTCCACGAACGCGACGAACGACGGCGGCACGAATGCCGGCACGAACGCGGGTACGACGGACACGCCGAAACTGACCGGCGATTTCGAAATCCAATACTTCGTCGGCGGATACGGAGACAAATGGTGGACGAAGGTCATTGCGGATTTCCAAGCGGCGAACCCCGACCTCCATGTGAAGGCGCTGGGCGGCCCGAAAATCAACGAACAAAACAAACCGCGCTGGATCGGCGGCAACCCGCCCGATTTCGTCTACATCGACGGACCGGAGCTGAACGACCGTCAAATGGTCGAAGACGGCCAGCTCGAAGATCTGACCGACTGGATCAAAGACGCCAAGAACGTCGACGGCGACAAAATCCTCGACATGCTGGCGCAACAGCCGCAGCAGTTCGACGGCAAGATCTACAACATTCCGCTCGTGCTGAACTCGTGGGGGATCTTCTGGAATAAAGCGCTCTTCAAGGAAAAAGGTTGGGCCGAGCCGCAAGACTTCGGACAATTCCTCGAAGTCAGCGACAAGATCAAAGCTGCCGGCATCACGCCATTCATCCATACCGGTAAATACCCGTACTACATCAACGGCGCGTTCCTGTACCCGGGCATCGTGTCCGCGAACAACGGCGATTATACCGTCCTGCAAGACATGGCGGCGAACAAAGTGGAAGCGTTCGAGAGCGAAGCGGTCAAGACGGCGCTCGGCAAGATCGTAACGCTGCGCGACAAGGGCTTCATCGACAAAGCGTCGATCCAAATCAACCACACCGATTCGCAAATGCTGTTCCTGCAAAACAAAGACGCGTTCATTCCGAACGGCCTGTGGCTGCCGAACGAGATGTCCAAGGATATCCCGCAAGGCTTCGACTTCGGCTTCATTCCTTCGATCACGCAGGACGCGGGTCAGAAGATCGTAGCGAACACGTCTACGGCAACCGTCGCGATCGCGAAGAACGCCAAGAACAAAGACGCGGCTCACGCGTTCCTGCAATTCGTCTTCTCCAAAGCGCAAGCGTCCCAATGGGCAGAGCTGAGCGGCGCGCCTTCCAACATCAAAGGCGACATCAGCGCTTCGAACGCGCCTAGCTTCGTGAAGGACGCGGCGAAATACCTGACGGATCCGAACACGATCGTCATTCCGACGATTACGTTCAATGCGGATGTCGACAAAGCGATGCAAGACGCGACCGATGCGCTCACGATCGGCAAGATCGATCCGGCCGGCTGGGTCAAACGCGTAACCGACGTCGTCAAGAAAGTAGCCAAATAAGCAAGCTTTACTTGCACGCTTAGATACAGAAGCGCGATGGATGGCCGGGTCAGCCCGGTCGTCCTTCGCGAATTTACCGGAAGGGCGGTCGCGTCATGGAAGCAGGCAGCGCCAAGTGGCAGAGAAATCTTTTCATCGCTTCATTCATCATCCCGACGTTCGCGTTTTTCTGCATCTTCACGATCTATCCGGTCGCGAAAGGCCTCTATTATTCGATGTTCGACTGGTCCGGCATGTCGCAAACGAAAGAATTCATCGGCCTCGGAAATTTCAAGGACATGTTCAAGGATCCCATCGTCTGGCGGGCAATCGGCAACGATTACTTCCTCGTCGTAGGCAAAATCATCGGCATTATGGTCATCGCCACGTTCTTCGCGGTAGCCCTGACCCGGTTTAACTTCAAGATGGCCGGCTTCTTCCGGTCGATCTTCTTCATTCCGAATGTCATTTCCGTCGTCGTCATCGGCGTCTTGTGGAACTTCATATACAATCCGCAGATCGGGTTTCTGAACGCGTTCCTGTCCCTGTTCACCGACGAGAAGGTGACCATCACCTGGCTCGGCTTCACGAATCACACGATTTGGATGCTGCTCCCGCCGGCCATCTGGGCAGGTATCGGCTTCTACATGATTCTGCTGATCGCGGCCATCCAGAACATCCCCGCCTCGTACTACGAAGCGGCCGATCTGGAAGGGGCGACACAGTGGAGGCAGTTCCGGAGCATCACCGTCCCGCTGATCTGGGAGCAGATGAAGGTGTCGATCCTCAATATCATGATGACGACGCTGAACGGCTCGTTCGTGATTGTATGGATCATGACGGAGGGCGGACCGGACAACAGCACGCAGGTCATGGGCTCGTATTTGTACCAAATGGCATTCCGCCAATATCATTTCGGCTTCGGAGCCGCAATCGGCGTACTGATTCTGATGCTCTCGCTTATTACGACCGTCGTGCTCCAGCGGCTGCTTCGTCATGAGACCGTCGAGCTCAGCTAAGGGGGAACTTCAGCATGAATAACGGCATTCGCAGCCCGATCGTCAAAATCGTCTTTTACGCCATTCTTATCCTGTGGGGCCTGTCCGTGCTTTACCCGCTCTTGTGGACGCTGCTGGACGCGCTCAAGAACAACGACCAGTTTTTCCGCCATGCGCCGTGGTCGCTTCCGGATTTCCCGCTGCTCTGGTCCAACTTCTCGTATGTGTGGAACAAATACAATTTCGACTCGTATTTCATGAATTCGATCATCATTACGACGGGCTCGACATTGCTCGGCCTGCTGCTTGCGGCGACGACCGCGTACGTGCTGGCGCGTTACAAATTCATGGGCAGCGGCGCGCTCTACCTGCTCTACATCGCGTCGATGATGGTCCCGTTCATCCTGGCGCTCATCCCATTGTTCTTCCTGATGAACTCGTTCCACCTCATTAATACCAAAATCGGCCTGATTCTCGTGTATACGTCCAGCGTGCTGGCATTCGGCATCTTCGTGCTCGTCGGCTTCTTCAAATCGCTGCCGAAGGAGCTGGAGGAAGCATCGATCATGGACGGCGCCTCGTACTTCGGCACGTTCTTCCGCGTCATGCTGCCGCTCTCCCAGCCGGGCCTGATCACGGTGGCGATCGTCAACGTGCTGAATATCTGGAACGAATACATCGTCGGCACGATTCTCGTCAACGATCCGAAGCAGTACACGCTGCCCGTCGAGATCGGCGTCATGCAGGCGGAGATGCAGTACCGCACGGAATGGGGCCCGCTGTTCGCCGCGCTCTTCTTCACGATCGTGCCCGTGCTGCTCGTCTATATTATTTTCCAACGCAAAATCGCCAGCGGCATTACGGCAGGCGCGGTCAAATAACGCGCACTTGCGGCAAGCGGCGCTTCCCCCTACAATGGACGGTAGCGAGAACATAAAGGAGCTTTGCCGCACATGCACAACGATATTACGATTCATCTCTACGAAGACTGGCTGAATACGGTGAAGGAGATCTTCGCGGGCTCGGGTCATCCGCTGCCGTCGGATCTGACGCCGGATCAAGTCGCGCTCGCTTACTTCCTGCAGACGGCGCCGTCCAAGGAGGAAGCCTTGCGTCAGCGCGAGGCGAACGAAGAGCGGCTGAACGATATTCAGCAGAAGCTGCTGGATAACTTCGAAGCCGTCATTCTCCCGGATTTGCGCAGCCGTACCGGTTATGCGGGCGAGACCTTCGCTTTCAAATGGGTCTATAATCAAGGCGAGCATATCGTCGAGGAGCGTTCCTCGTACAGGATACCGCTGTAGGCGTCAGTCGTTCGCGCGAACGACTGACATCACGAGAGAACGACGAAAAGGCACCGCAGGATCTTCCCTGCGGTGCCTCTTCGTCATTATTTGTGTTATGCCGCTTTCTTCGGGAGCTAGCTGGCTAGTGGGCGGTCTGTCGGAGCATAGGGTTTGTTCCGGACAGGCATGGTTCCAACTGCGGCTTGCCTTTGCGAATAAATGCAAATCTGCATTTATTTTGTTCCCTATCGAACGTATTCGCGAAATAAATGCAAATCTGCATCTATTTCTTCTGGAATTGCCCCAATTGGGGCAATTTCACCTGAATAACTGCATAATCGCATTTATTTTCCCTGAAACGTCTTCACTGGTTTGAAATAACTGCATAATTGCAGTTATTTCAGACCGTAGGCACGAATTGGGTGAGCAACTCACAATTAGCGGTCAGCAGCTCAGCCAAGCGGCGCAATTGCCAGTTGACTGCGAGGCAATCGCAGTCAACCGGCCTACCGCGAATAGGCTATGCCGCACTGCCGCGATCAGCAGCTAGCGACGCCACTGCCGCGATATTGCCAGTTGACTGCGAGGCAATCGCAGTCAACCGGCCTACCGCGAATAGGCTATGCCGCACTGCCGCGATCAGCAGCTAGCGCAGCCGTACTGCCGCAATTAGCAGCTAGCGCAGCCGCACTGCCGCAATCAGCAGCTAGCGCAGCCGCACTGCCGCAATCAGCAGCTAGCGCAGCCGCACTGCCGCAATCAGCAGCTAGCGCAGCCGCACTGCCGCAATCAGCAGCTAGCGCAGCCGGCACCCGCAATCAGCCCAATGTCTCTCCGCTGCAACGACAATAGTACCAGCCCCGGTGCGCGGCTTCGCCTAGGTCATCTGCGCATACGTTACTTCGACGTTTTCCAGGCGTCGATCTGCTTCTGGATCTCGGCGATGATTTTGTCCGCGCCGGCCGTTTTCATTTTGGCGACGAAGGTGTTGTATTTCTCCTCGGAGGATACGCCGAGCTGGATGGCGCGCGAGTATTCATCGTACACGGCCGTCGCTTTGGCGATTTCGCCCTTGACCGGCTCCGCATCGAACGTGAAGCCGAGCAGCTTGGAAGGAAGCGCCTCTTCGTTGACCTTCTTCGTTTGCTCCCAGACGTCGGCGGGCATGCCCTTCTCGACGTTCGCCAGGAAGTTGCTCGCGAACATCCAAGGCACGGACGGATTGTAGCCCTGCTGGTTGCTGCCGGGCACCATGAAGCCGTCGGCGTCGATGTCGAAGTGGGTGCCTTTGATGCCGAAGTTAAGCAGGTTGAACAGATCTTTGTCCGTGTTCAACAGCTCCAGCAGCATCATCGCGCGCTCCGGATTTTTGGAGTTGCGGTTGATGGCCATCATCGTTGCCGTAATGCCCCCTGTCGTCAAATGGGCAGTGCCGGCAGGTGCTTCCACGTACGGCTCTCCGCCGAGCGCGGCTGCCAGGTTAGCGCCGCCCGGCTTGAAAGCGCCGCCGATGCTGAGGACCCATTTGCCGGCTTTGGCATCGACCCAGTCATCCGTTTTCTTGGAGATGCGCTCCTTGGAATTCATGTAGCCCTTCGCGTTCCAATCCCGCAGCGTCGCGGCGAACGTTCTGAATTCCTCGGAATCGAACTGGTTCACGACGGTAAGCGTGTCGTCGTTGAAGCGGACGACGCCTGGCACGTTGATGCCGACGATCGCTTCCATGTTGAAGAAGTCCGGATCGATGCCGATGCTTGGATATCTCTCCGGATGGTCGGCCTTGACGGCTTGGATGAAAGGCTCCAGCAGATTTAACGTATTGTACGTGATTTTGCCGCCGACGGAATTGATGTCGAACTTGTATTCATCCGCAAGTTTCTGCGTGACGTCGATTGCCGGCGTGCGCGCCGAAATTTGCTGATTGACGAAGCCGTAGATTTGGCCTTTGATTCGCGTGGCATCCCAGAAGGAAGCCGGCATGGAAGCATAGGACTGCGGCGCGTATTTGTTCAGCAGGTCGTCAAGCGGGAGGAAGGCGCCTTTCGCGACGTTTTGCGTATAGTTGTTGATCCAGCCGGCCGTGAACGCGAGATCGTAAGGCTCGCCAGAAGCGATGACGACCTGCATCTTCTGATCGTAGTCGCCGAAGGGGAGCGCCTTGAAGTCGACGGTGGCGTTGATTTTCTCTTTGATGACTTTGTTGACCTCGGCGAATACTTTGTCCTGATCGGGCTGCGGCCAGTTTCCCGGGAAATACCAGGTCAGCTTCACCTCGGGCAGATCGGCGGCTGCGGTACCTCCATTGTTCGCAGCCGCATCGTTCGTGCCTGCGTCGTTCGTGGTTGCAGCGTCATTGCCGCCCGCGTTCGTCCCCGTGTTGGCCGGCTTGTCGTTGGTCGAATTGCCGGCCGTGTCCTTGTTCCCTGCGTTGTTGTTCGAATTGCCGCAAGCCGCGGCAAACAGACTGAATACGAGAAGCAGGATGATACCCGTTAACCCCAGCTTGGTCATGCGGAAAGCTCTTGCCATCCATGAAACCTCCCTTGTCATTTGCGTTTCTTTATCCTGAAATGGGGCGGAAGCCGCCATGTTCAAGCACGTTCGGTCACACCCGGTGTCCCGTGCGCCGGCATCAGCCTTTGATCGCGCCTACGGTAAGACCGCGGACGAAATACTTCTGGAAGAACGGAAACACGGCCAGCATCGGTCCCGCAGCCAGAATCGCCATCGCCATGCGCGCCGATTCCGACGGAAGGGTCATGTTCTTCATGCCCGGCGGCATCATGTTCGTGGAACTGGTCAAGAAGGAGATGTTGTTCATCATGCGGTAGAGCATGTATTGCAGAGGAACGAGATGCTCCTCTTCAATATAGAGCAGGCTGAGCCACCAGTCGTTCCAATACTGCAGCATGGTGAACAAGGCGATCGTAGCCAAGCCGGGCTTGGCGAGCGGCAGGATGATCTGATAGAAAATCCGAAACTCGTTGGCCCCGTCGATCATGCACGACTCGATGATGTCATGGGGAATCTTCTGCATGAACGAGCGCAGCAGCAGGATAAACCACGGCACGGCGAGGTAAGGGAGAATAAGCACCCACAGCGTGTTTTTCAAATGCAGGTAATTGCTGATCAGAATGTAGGAGGGCACGAGTCCGCCGTTGAACAGCATCGTGAAGAAGACGAAGAAGCTGAGTCCGTTCCGGAAGCGATAGTCATGACGAGACAGTGCATAGGAGATTCCCGCCATGAACAGCACGGACAGCAAAGTGCCGATGACGCTGACCAGGATAGAAATTTTGAACGCGTTCAGCAGCTGAACCGGACGGTAGAGCACGTAGGCATACGCTTTGAAATCGAAAATATGCGGGATGAGGCGATAACCGTTCTTGATGATGTCCACCTCGCTGCTGAACGAGATCGACAGGACGGATACGAGCGGAATGACGCAGGATAGACCGAACAGGATGAAGACCAAATGAATGATGAGCTGCGGGGCTCTTTTCTTCAGCGGCATGGGATCGCCTCCTTCTAGAACAATTTATTGTCGTCGTCGATCTTCCGAACGACGTAATTGCTAAGCAGTACGACGATGAAGCCCATGACGGACTGGAACAGGCCGACGGCAGAGGACATGCCGATGTCGCCGGACACCTTCAGCATGCGGTACACGTACGTATCGATAACCTGCGTGACCGGGAACAGCTGTCCGACCTCTCTTGGCACGAAGAAGAACAGGCCGAAGTCGGAATAGAAGATTTTGCCGACCGACAGCAGCGTCATGATCGTGATGAGCGGCATGATCAGCGGGATGGTCACATGGCGGATGGCCTGAAGCTTGGATGCGCCGTCCATTTGCGCGGCCTCGAAATATTCGTGCGGGATGCCGATGATGCCCGCGTAGAATATAATGCTGACATACCCCAGTCCCTTCCAAATATTAATGAAGGTAAGCATGATCGGCCATATCCACGTCTCGCTGTAGAAGTCGAACGATTCCATGCCGAGCTGGCTGATCCAGGAGGTTAAGATCCCGTAAGGGCCGATGAAGGAGTACGCCATGTAGGCGACGATGATCCACGAGAAGAAGTACGGGAAGAAGAAGACGGTCTGGTACGTCTTGAGCCATCTGCGGCTCACGATCTCGTTCAACAGAATCGCGAACACGACGGACAGGAAGGTGCCGACGGCAATGAAGACGATATTGTAGGACAGCGTATTGCGGATGACCATCCACGCATCGCTCGAGGTAAAGAAGAACTTGAAGTTGGTGAACCCGACCCACGGGCTGCGCAGGATGCCGTCGGTATAATTGACGTTCTTGAACGCGATGAAGACGCCGCCCATGGGCACGTAGGCAAAGACAAGAATGAGAAGAATGGCCGGCAGGGCGAGCAGCGTGAGCTGCAGGTTCTTCTTGGCATGCCGCGACGGCGCGAAGAAGGGGCGCTTAACGGATTTTTCTGTTTTGTACACGGTCCGAACTCCTTTGCTTATAAGCGGATGGGGCTGCGTTCCAAGCCAAACGTAGTTTACAGCAATCCGCTACATATTTTGTAAGCGCTCTCTGTTATGATTCGATCATAGGAGAAACGGGGTTCGCTGACAATTTCTCATCTTGCGAATTCGTCCGAAGATTGGCGATCGGGCAGTTCTCAAACCGTCCATAAGTTCTCAATTGAGGCTTTTTTCCTGATTTTACCTGTTCGCATTGAAGCGCTTTCGCGTTCTATGATAGTCTTGGGAATAGAGGAGTGTGGCGAAGATGTTGCGTACATTCGTGCTGAAAAACCCGTTTCAGCTCTTCCTTACGATCCTGCTTCCTTTCCTCGTCAGCACCGTGCTGCTGCTGTTCCTTCAATCCTCGCTGCTCAGCCGCAACTTCGAACGGTTCGCCCTGAAGCAAGTGTACGGCCAGCAGCTGGCGAACCTCCAGAACACGAGCAATAACGTAAACGCGCTCGAACAGACGGCGAAGTCTGTCTCGACGACGGCCTTCTTCGACGATGTCGTCAAGGACTTGCTCTATTCCGACGTCGACGCGGAGGATTACAGCAAGTATCAGACCAAGCTTCAATCCTACAAGAACATCTACCCTTTCCTCCAATCGATCTACGTCTATAACGGCGATAGCATGTATACCGTACCGAGAACGCAGTTCGTTCAGGACCGGGAACATTTCGACGACCCGGGCATTTTCGCGATTTTGGACAATATGGAGACGTACAAGTCCCACAGCATCGTGCTCCGCAAAATCCCGAATATCATGGCGGGCATATCGACGGACGCGAAGAAAGACATTTACGTCTATTCGTATTTGTTCTTCGACTCCCAGCTGACGAGCGGCAAAGTGAACGAAGCCATCATCTTGAACATATCGGAGGAGTGGCTGAACCAGAGCATCCAAGCGCAGAACCCGGCAGGGGATGACAGCCGCATCTTCGTGATCGATAACCGGGGCAGTCTCTTGTCTCCCGATGCCGAACATCCGCTGCTCACTGATTTGCACGGCGAGGCGTATATCCAGCAGATCAACGCGGCCAAGGACCGGGCAGGCAGCCTCCGCATGAACGTAGACGGCGTGGACGCCTTCGTTACCTATGTGAGCACGGATGCCTTCGATTGGAAATTGGTCAGCGTGACGCCGTATGCGCACATCATCAAGGACATCGAGCATATGCGGCAGAAAACGTACCTGTTCGTGGCGTGCTTCATTATTGGCAGCATGCTGCTGTCGTTTTATTTCTCCCGAAGGCTGTATGTCCCCATGTCCGTCGTCATTCATAATTACAAGCAGCTGGAATCCGAGAAGCGCAACGAATTGTACAACCGGAAGCAGGAGTTTCTGCGCAAGCTTGTTCATGCCAAAGGACTGCTTCCGCCGGACTTCGTTACGAAGCAATTCCAGCGTTATGAGATCGGGCTTAACCCTGCCGAACACAGCTTGATCGTGCTGGCGAAGATCGACCGTTTCTCGGATTTCTGCACGGCCTATAACCGTGCCGATCGCGATTTGTTGAAATTCGGCATCGTCAATATCGTGAACGAGCTGCTGCGACCGAGCTATGCGCATGAGTGCATCGACATGGATGAGGATTTGATCGTCATTCTGCTTCATGTGCCGTCGCTTGAAGCACCATCGGAGAATGAAGAGCTCGTCGGTCTCATGAAGCAGCTCCAAGCCCATACGCAGCAATTCCTTCGCCTCTCCGTATCGATCACGTTCAGTGAGCCGTTCGAGACGCTGCGCGCGCTGGATTTCCATTACTTGAAGACGGCGGATCTGTCCGATTACCGTCTGATGTACGGCCATAATTGCATGATCTTCAGCGATCTGACCGAAGTGCGCACGGAAGACGTCCAGCTGCTGCCGGAACAGGAGAAGGCATTGACGGAGGCGCTCGTGCAAGGACGGTTTCAGGAAGGGAAGCAGCTGCTCGGCGAGATGGCTCAAGGCGCATCCCGATATGGTTATACGGCCATTCACTCGATGTTCATCCGGCAGCTGCTGCTCATCCGTCATGCGGTCGAAGTGCTGGAGAGCAACCATGCGATGAAGGTGGATTTTCAATTCAATGCCTACCTGGTGAAGCTGCAGAAGCTGGAGACGATTGAAGATGTCCTGGCGGATTACGGCGCGCTGCTCGACAGCTTGGCCTCTGAGCTGGAAGCGAGAAAAGACAACCGATACACGAAGCTGCTGGAATGCGTCGCGCGGATCGTGGAGCGGGAGCTGGCCAATCCCGGCTTGTCGCTGGATGCGATCGCGGAGGAAGTCAATCTGTCTCCGCCCTATTTGGGCAAACTATTCAAGAAGCATCGGTTGATTTCGGTCGCGGATTATATCAATGGCGAGCGGCTGCAATATGCCAGCCGGCTGGTTGCCTCGTCGGACGATTCGATCGCGGACATCATGGAGAAATCGGGCTTCTCCAGCCGAAGCCATTTCTTTACGCAGTTCAAGCGAGCCTACGGCGTGACGCCGAGCCAGTATCGCACCAACGCGAAGCTGGAAGCGGGCGGCGGTCCGCGGTTATCGGATGCTTATCAGCAGTAGGATGCCGGGGGCGGCATTGACTTTAGGTTTAATAAAGGGTAGCGTGGTACTAGCTGGCAATTGATAAGCAGACAGCAGACGCCGAACGCTGCGCTGTCCGGACAGCCGATCTATAACCTAAGGGAGATTGATGAAAGTGGAACATACAGAGGAACAGGCCATGCAACAGGCCGAGGAACAAGCGGAAACATCGCCGAGCATGGAGGAATTGAAGCGGGCCGCGAGCCGGACTTCGAATTGGAGAGAGCGGCTGAAAGCCGTGGAAGCCTTGCGGGAGCTGGGAGGACAACCGGCCGTCGATTTGCTGACTCGCATCGTGAGTAACGATACCGTTCATCAAGTTCAGTTGGCCGCGCACGAAGCCTTGACGGAGCTGGGCGTGCAAGCCGAGCGTCCGGTGAAGAAGACGAACGAGCTCGTGAAGGGCACGGGCAAAATTCTGCTTCGCATCAAGAAGAGCCTGCCGGCAGGCCATTCGTACGAAGCGTTCAAAGAAAAGCTGAAAAACATGCGTACGGACGTGTACGATATTTACGAGGGCGACAAGGGAGAAGGCTTCGACGAATGGCTCGAGAGCACTTGGTCTTCTTTGTCCGGAAGGTAGGCCGAGCATGGCCAAGAGCAAGGGCGGCACGGGCCGCGGCACGGACAAGAAGGGCTGGAACCGCTGGCAGGCGAGCGCGAATCGGTTGAAGAATGCGCCGAAGCCGTATAAGAGCAAGGGCACCAAGAATGCAGACGGAGCGGCTCCGGCTGCCGCTGCAAGCAAGAGTTCAAGAGCGGGTAACGGCGCAACGGCAAAATCCCCATCTACCAAATAAGCGGATCAGAACGCGCGTATTTAAAGGCCGTCGACGTCCGGCATGCATAAATTTCCTCTTTCCGTTAACGCTGATAGGTAGAAGCGTTTGCTCGGGAAGGGGATTTTTTTACGCCGCCTATTGACTTTTATTTTGATTATGTCAAAATGACAATATAATAATCAGAAGCAAAGCAGGTGATTCGCCCATGAACGAACCGATTGACGAGGCGGCGAACTACTCCGCCAACCGGTACCGCACGCCCGACGGCGCACCGGCCGACATCGTCATTTTCACGATTACCTCGAAGGAACGCAACACCGCGAAGAAATCGCTGCCGCTTCGGCAGCTGGAGGTGCTGCTCATTCAGCGCAAGGCCTGGCCGTTTCAAGGACAATGGGCGCTTCCGGGCGGATTCTCCAAGGAAACGGAGACGCTGCTCGACAGCGCGCTGCGCGAGCTGCACGAAGAAACGGGCGTCGCCGATGTGCATATCGAATATTACGGCGCTTACAGCACGCCGGGACGAGACCCCCGGGGCTGGATGATTTCCCACGCGTTCTTCGCGCTCGTGCACGAGCATGCGCTGGCGAACCGGCGGGCGGCGGACGATGCCGCGGACGTGCGGCTGTTCCCGGTAGAGGAGGCGCTGCGGATGAACCTGGCTTTCGATCATCGGGAAATACTGGCGGATGCGCTGCATCAAATCCGCGTCAAGATGCTGACGACGACGATCGCCAAGTCGTTCCTGCCGGAGGAGTTCACGATCGGCGAGCTGTACCAGGTCATCGAAGCGGTCGTGCCGGAGTTCGAGGAACGGAATTTCATTCGCAAAATCACCTCGACGCGGAGCCGCGAAGGCATTATCGAAGAAGCGCGCGACAGCAAGGGCGAGCTGAAGCAGTCCAATCGTCATTCCCAGCGGGCGGCGCAGTTGTATCGGTTTACGGATTATGTGCCGCAGCTATCGATCTATAGCTAAGGCTATGGGCATGCCCTGCGGGCGGTACGGATCTCCACTCGCTGTTGTAACCAGACTTATTTATTAAAAGATTTAGCGGTATAAGTCCGGTTACAAAGGCGAGCGCTTAAGGTGATTGGGTTGCGTTCACTGTCGAATGACAGGGAATGCAGCATTCACCGGCTTCGTAAGCATAGACTTCACTGTTCCGACCCCGTACCGCCCTCCGGGCACATGACTATCTTATCCAAGCTACTTGTGAAGGGGGATTTTCAAATGAAAGCACTCATCGTCATCGATTACACCGTCGACTTCGTGGTCGGCAAGCTGCCCTGCGGCCAGCCGGCGATCGATATCGAGGATCGCATCGCGGCATTGACGGAGCAGTTCGCGGGACAAGGAGATTTCGTCGTGATGGCCGTCGACCTGCACAAGGAAGGGGATGTGCTGCATCCCGAGCATAAGCTGTTCCCGCCGCATAACATTGAAGGCACGAGCGGTCGGGATTTGTACGGCAAGCTGAAGGAGGTCCACGAAGCCAACCGTGATCGTATCTACTGGATGGACAAAACGCGCTACAGCGCTTTTTGCGGCACGGATCTGGAATTGCAGCTGCGCATGCGCGACATTCGGGAGCTGCATTTGGTTGGCGTTTGCACCGATATCTGCGTCCTGCACACCGCCGTCGACGCTTATAATAAAGGCTTTCGGATCATCGTGCATGCCGATGCAGTCGCAAGCTTCAATGCGATGGGACATGATTGGGCGCTGACGCATTTCGCGGGATCGCTGGGCGCTGCCGTTTATAGAGACGGACAACAGATAGCAAGCTAAGGGAGAGTGACATACATGAGCGACAACATGACCATGCATACCGATAAATATCAAATCAATATGATGTACGCGCATTGGGTTCAAGGCTCGCATAACGAGCAGGCCGTATTCGAGGTCTATTTCCGCAAGCTTCCGTTCGGCAACGGCTATGCGGTATTCGCCGGCTTGGAGCGGGTGGTCCGCTATATTCAAAGCCTCCGTTTCGGGGATGAAGAGATCGCGTTCCTCCGCGAACAGGAAGAGGGATACACGGAGGGGTTTTTGGACGCGCTGCGGGAATTCCGGTTTACGGGGCAGCTGGATGCCGTTCCGGAAGGGACGATCGTGTTCGCGAACGAGCCGCTCCTTCGCGTTACGGCGCGGATCTTCGAGGCGCAGCTCATCGAGACGGCCATCTTGAACTTCGTCAACTTTCAAACGCTGATCGCGACGAAAGCATCGCGGATCAAGCAGGTAGCCGGGGATGACGGCTTGCTGGAATTCGGAACGCGGAGAGCGCAGGAAGCCGATGCTGCCGTCTGGGGAGCGAGAGCGGCGTACCTCGCCGGATTCCATGCCACGTCGAATTTGCGCGCGGGCATGCTCTTCGGCATTCCGACCAAGGGCACGCACGCCCATGCTTGGGTGCAGGGACATGACAGCGAAGAAGAGGCGTTCCGCAAATACGCGGAGGCGCTGCCCGATCAAGTGACGCTGCTCGTCGATACGTACGATACGCTGCGAAGCGGCGTGCCGAATGCGATCCGAATCGGGAAGCTGCTGAAGAAGCAGGGCAAAAAGATGAACGGGATCCGGCTGGACAGCGGCGATTTGGCTTATCTGTCGCAGGAAGCGCGGCGCATGCTGGACGAAGCGGGATTGCATTACGTCGGCATCGTCGCGTCGAACGATTTGGATGAAGGGATTATTTTCAGCTTGAAGGGCCAGGGGGCGAAGATCGACGTTTGGGGCGTCGGCACGCAGCTCATTACTTCCGGCGACCAGCCGTCGCTTGGCGGCGTGTATAAGCTGGTGGCGCGGGAGAAGGACGGCGATCTCATCCCCGTGATCAAAATTTCGGGTAATCCCGAGAAGGTAACGACGCCGGGGCGCAAGGATATCTACCGGATCGTCAATCGCGAGACCGGGATAGCGGAAGGCGATTATTTGACGCTGACCGAGGAAGGCCCGCTCGACACGGAGGAGCCGCTGCGGTTGTTCGATCCGATCCATCATTACATCCAGAAGGTCGTGCAACGTTACGATGCCGTGCCGCTGCTGACCGCCGTGTTTCGAGACGGAGAACTGGTTTACGAGCTTCCGACCTTGGATGAAGCGCGCAGCTATCATCGCGGGCAGCTTGCGTTGTTTTGGCCGCAGGTGCTGCGCAAGACGAATCCGGCGGAATATCGCGTCAACCTCAGCGATGCGGCTTGGGAGCTGAAGATGGCCATGATCGCGGAGCATACGAAATAATGGTTCGAGCGGCGAATAGGCGATAGCATGCGAAGTGATAGCAAGCAAACGATAGCAAGCGAACTACAGCAAGCGAACCACAGGCAACCATCAACGTGGAAAATAACAAGCGGCCTCGTCCCCGAAGGGAGAAGCCGCTTGTTTGGCGTTGAAGCTTTCTTACTGCTTGGTGAGCAATGCCTACTGCCTGATTATCCGATGCGTCACGGCCGTCAGCGACGCCTGCCCGGTCAAACCGGATGCATGCGGCGTCTTGCGGCCGAACGAATCGCCGCTGAAGTAAGGGCCAAGCGTGTTCGTCACTTTGATTTGAATCCGGTTGTCCCCGTCCTGGAGCAGTCCGGCCGGAATGTCCCACGAATAAGGCGGGCATAGGCGGACGCCAAGCTTCGTGCCGTTCGCTTCCGCTTCGGCCGTTTCTCCGGCCTCCGAGAGGTCGAGCCGATAGACGCCGCCTGTCGATTCTAACCGCGCGATCGTCTCGTACGTGATGCTGCCGCTGAATTTCGCGAGCGCAGGGTGGACAATCCAGTCGCCCGCATCGATCGACGCGGCATCGGGAAGCGCTTCGTAATCCAGCAAACTGCGAATCTCGACGGCTTTCCAATCGGCGAGCGTTTGCGTGCCGGCATCCACGGGCTCGAACCAGCTGCCCGTTTCCGATTGCTTGGCGGTGAACCACAACGACCGATCGACCTGAGCAAGCGTTGAATGGTCCTCCGACCCCGCGCGGATGACCAAGAAGCACGCTTCGTAAGGCGCGAGCCGAAGAGGCAAAGTGACGCCTTCCTCCGCGGCATCGTAGGCGACGAAGGACTCGATCGCGCCTGTCATCGGCAGCCATCTCTCCGGCACGCCGGCAGCCGGGAACGTGATGGTATCCTCCAAGACGTCATAGAGACTTTCATTGTTGAGGAAGAAAATATGCGTATCGTCTTTGAAATAATGGCAGAAGGTCAAATCTCCGAACGGCTTCGTCAGGCTCACGCCGGGGGCGGTGCGTTCGGACAGTGCGCCGATCAGCGAACGCAAGCTGCATGAAGGGTAGGCTTCGCCCGCCGTTTCCTTTTTCGTGTTCGCTGCGGTTTCTGTTTGCGCTGCCGCTGCCGGTTCCGCTCCCACAGCCACCTCCGCTGCCGCACCGTCCAACACCCCGACTGCAGCTTCCGCTTTATCCGCGATAGCAGCATCGTCCGTCACCAGTAGGACGCGGCCTCCCGCCTGACGGTAAGCCTCCAGTCTAGCGGCGACGGGAGCGGGAATGAAGCGAATGTTCGGCAGCAGAATCGTGGCGAACGACTCCTGCCCGACATTCAGTTTGCCGTCCTCGATCACCGCGCGACCGGCGTCCAGCAGCAAGTCCATGGATAGAATATCAAAATCATACTGGTTTCGCGTCAATGTCATGCACACGCCGTCGAGATTATCCTTGTCGCCTGCCCAGTGCGCTTCCGCCGGATAAAGCACGGCGATTTCGGACTTGTGCGTCACGCCCTTGAGCATAAGGCAGGAGCGGTTGGCGTAATCGCCCCACTGGCGGAAGTGTGGCCACTGCGGGTTGCGGCCGCCGGCGAAGAAATGCGGCGGGCAGTCCGGGTCCGGGAATATCGGCGAGAAGGCATGCGGAACATACCAGTTCGTGCCGCGAACCGTCATCCAGTCCGTCAGCCATTTCATTTCCCGAAGTCCGAGGTCCCAGCCGTATGCCCCGAAATTCTCGCACATGACGAGATCGGTGCCGACTTCCAGATGCGCGGCGGACTGCGCCAGCTTGGTCAGCGTGTAATGGAAAAACGCCGGATAGGGCGCGTCGCGGTAAACGTTGAACTGCGGATACTGCTCCTCGTACGGAAGTTGCTTCTGCTCGGAATCCAGCTGACGGATGACGAAATCGTAACCGCCCATGTCAAAATGCTTCGTCGTCCGGAAGAAATGCCCCGGTCCGTACCCGTGATGCATATGGGCGTGATTGTCTTCGACGACGTGGCCGATGAACCGCACGCCGTGCGAATGGCACCAGTTCTGAATGCGGCCGAAGAAATTTTCGCTGAACAATCTCGTCATGACATCCATGAAATCCGTTCTGACCGTCGAGGTCGCGTGCTCGTCCCCGTCGATCCAGAGCAGTTCCGCACGCGTCATCAAGTCGTAGCCCTTTATCTCCTGGAAGCGCTCTCGTAAAATCCGCGACCACGGCATGCAAGGCGTCTCCTCGCCGAACAGATAGTCATAGGAGCCGAAGTTCTCGAAGCTCGTCTCGTCGCCGAAGAACCCTTTGATCGTCGTGCCCCAGTATTCCGGGTAACGAAGCCGCGTCTGCTCGTAAGTCAGCTCAAGGAACAAATCCGTGACTTCCGGGGTGAAATAATCGACCATCTTGTCGAACATCCGGCCGCTCCAGGACGGCTTAGTGCCGATAAAATGGAGCGTCCACGCCTGCGGATTTTGGTCCGCGCTCCAAGCGAGCCAAGCTTCCCTGCTGTCGAAGGCGGACGTGCTGCCGCCGTTCAGCGGCACCGCGCATATTTTGAGCAGTTCATCGAAATCGAGCGCGAGCGAGGACCAGTTCGTTTCAGCTTGCGGAGTTGCGGTTTCTTTCACAAGCACCTGCATGCGGTAATGGGGCATCCGTTCCAGCACGCGTCCGCCGGCGATGCCGGAAGGGTAGTATTCTTCGTCGAACAGCCAGACCTCCATGCCGCGGCGCTTCGCCTCGTCGAGGCATATGTCGAGATCGCGCCACCACCCGTCGCCCAAGTAATCGTTGTGGGGCCGCGATTCGATGACGAAGCCGCCGCTGCCGGCATCGTCCATCGCTTTGATTTCGGCGCGCAGCACCTCTTCCGTTTCGCGTTCGTCGCCGTGCAGCCACAGCAGCGGAAACAGGCTCCGCGGCGGGGCATCCGACGTGAACCGCGCCTTGAGCGTTTCGTAATGCGTCATCTTCATCCTCCTTATCATTGCTTAGGGCAAGTATAGCAAAGGGAGATACAAAAGTTACCAGTCGCGCGAAAAAATAAGGACGCGTTTGTTCTTTTGCGCTTTTCCACTACAGTCGACCTGATGAGGGGCTGCGCGCCGGACGGTTACAACCGCAGTTTCCAGCGTTTCCGGTAAGCGAGCGGAGTCGTGTCTTCTCTCTTCTTGAACATATGGATGAAATGGCTGACATTGTCGAAGCCGGCCTGAAGGGCGATGTCGCCGACGGCCAGGTCGGAGTGCTTCAGGAGCTGTTTGGCATGCGTGATGCGCAGACTGACGGCGTATTGATTGGGCGATAGACCGATATGCTTCTTGAATTCACGCTGCAGATGATATTTGCTGACGGCGAATGTCCGCTCGAGCCCGTCCAGGGAGACCGTTTCGGCAAAACGCGTCTCCAGCAGCGTTCGCAGCTCCTTAATGTAAGCGGGCATTCGCGCCTCCGCGGCCGCCGGAAGCGAGGTATCGCCTTGGATCAAGAGGGTGGTGAGCAATCGAAGCAGCAGCTCCGAGGCGATGATCTCCGTATGCAGGTCCCGCTGCTCCTGCAGCCGCAGCAGCCTCTCGATCAACTGCGGCACCCCGGCATCGATGCCAAGGTCGGCAACGGGACCGCGGTTCTGTTTCATGAAGAGGTCCCAATAGCCGCGCGTCGTCGCGCCGTTCAAGTGAACCCAATGCAGCTCCCACAGCTCGTTCGGATCCGTCGCGTACCATTGGCGCTTCATGCAGTCGATGAAGAAGGCTTGTCCCGGACGCAGCTCATAAGTCGCGTTCCCATACGCCAGCCTTCCTCGCCCGCCGGTCGTGAACACGATCAGGAACGAATCCAAGTGCTCGCGCTCCGTCATATAACCGGGCAGGCTGAAGTAATGCCCTGCCTCCTGCATATAGAAGAAGCTCTGCTTTGCCTCCGGGCTTGGGGTCGCCACGATGGTAACCGACGCTTCCGTCCAGTTGTAGACGGCCTTCAAATAGACGCTTTCCACCTGTATCCGCCTCCGCAACAATCCGTTATTTTTGAGCAAGTTCATGGGATGAACGCAGACTACGCTTGCCCTACAATAGTAGCAGGAAAACAAAATGGCGACGAGTGGGGAGCGGTGTGCGATGACAGCTGAAGAGGCGGTTCGTAACATAATCAAACCGGGCAAACGGGCGAGGGTAGGGTTGTACTCGATCGGTTTGCGGGAGTATTGGAACCAGTTTCCGGGACTGCGAGAAAGGCTGATCGGCTACGGGGAGTTCATTGAGGAGCGGATGGGCGCTTTCGGCGAAGTACACAACTTCGGCTTGGTCGACACGGAAGGCACGGCGCGCGAAGCGGGCGAATGGTTCAACGAGCGCAACGTGGATATCGTGTTCTGTCATTCCGCCACCTACTCCACGAGCAGCGCGGTGCTCCCGGTCCATCAGCTATGTACGAAGCCGGTCATCGTCCTGAATCTGCAGCCGACCGCCCGAATCGATTACGATACGACAACGACGGGAGAGTGGCTCGCGCATTGCGGGGCCTGTCCTGTACCCGAAATCGCCAACGCGTTCAGTCGGGCAAACATACCGTTCCGCGTCGTCAACGGACTGTTGGGCTTGGAATCGACGCCGGCCATCTCGCTCGCGGACGAGCGGACCTGCGACCGTCCGGAGGCGATTCGGGCATGGGGCGAAATCGCCGAATGGATCCGGGGAGCGGGCGTCGTCCGAACGCTTCGCCACAGCCGGTTCGGTTTCCTCGGCAACACATACAACGGTATGCTGGACATGTACAGCGACTTCACGATGATGCAGGCCCAGTCGGGGCTGCACGTGGAGATTCTGGAGATGTGCGACCTGGACCGCATGATGGGGAAGGTCACGGACGAAGAAGTCGCGGCCAAGCGCAGCGACGTTGCCGCCATGTTCGAGATCAGCGGCGATTCGCCGTCCGACCCGATCGCGAAGAAGCCGACGGAGGAGCAGCTGCAGTGGGCATGCACGGTTGCCGTGGCGCTGGAGAAGCTGGTGAGGGAGTACGATCTCGATGCGCTGACCTACTATTATCATGGCAGCGCGGGCAATGAATACGAGAAGCTGCAGGCCGGCATGATTCTCGGCCATTCGCTACTCACCGCGCAGGGTATCCCGTGCGCGGGCGAAGGGGACTTGAAGACGGCGCTCGCGATGAAGATCTGCGATTTGCTCGGCATCGGCGGCAGCTTTTCGGAAATCGTAGTCGTGGATTACGTCGACGGAACGATTTTGCTCGGCCACGACGGACCGTTCCATATCGCGATCTCGGACGGCAAGCCGATCCTGAGGGGCATGGGACTGTATCATGGTAAAATGGGCACCGGCATTTCCGTCGAAGCAAAGGTTCGGTCGGGTCCCGTTACGACGCTGAACATGACGCAGACCGGTACGGGACGCCTCAAAATGATCGTGGGCGAAGGCGAATCGACCAACGGTCCGATCATGCAAATCGGCAATACGCAGACGCCGGTACGCTTCGGCATGCATCCGGACGACTACATGGCAAAGTGGTTCCAAGAAGCGCCGACCCATCACTGCGCGATGTCCGTCGGTCATCGAGCCTCCTTGCTTCGTAAAGTCGCGGAGCTGTTGGACTGTCAGTTCGTGAAACTTAGTTAATCCGACAAGGGATGCCGGCTTGCGCAATCGAAGCGCAGGCCGTTTTTTTATGCGACGCCTAATTTGTTTTCGCGTTCCCGGAGCACCGAGCGCCTCCGAAAGCGAATTGGGTTCTCTTGCTCCCGATTGTTCTACTTCGCTCTATCGCTCCTTGCGCCGGCATATATATGAACGAAGGGAGCGTGAAGCGATTGAACGAAAAGGTGCGAAGCTATTACAGGTTGAAAAAGAAGCAGAAGGAGATCGAGCTGGAGCTGGCCGCGCTGCGCAACGAGATTCTGGCTTTCTGCGCGGAGAACGAGACGACGGCGGCCGATTTTGGCGGATACAGCGTCAAAGTGGTTGCCCAGCGGAGGAAAGAATACGACGAGACCAAGTTGTTCCAAGCGTTGCCGGACCTGGAGCTATGGCGCCTCCTGTCGAGCCCGGACACCGCCAAAATCTCGCAGCTCGTCAAGCTGAACGTCATCTCCGAGGAACGAATTAAAGATGCGTACACCGTAAAGGATGTCTCGTATCTTCAGGTGGAACGCAAATAGGGGGACGCGGCGTCCCCTCCATGCCTCGAAGAGCGCTCAGGGACTCAGCCTGTTCATCTCGCTCACCTGGACCCGCGTATCTTCGTACCCCCATGCAGCCTTTTCCCATTGCGTCATCATTCGACAAATTTCGCCATTTATTAGAGGTATTTCTTGTCTGATGTCGAACGATTAACGAACGGCTTGCACTTTATCATCAGCGAAGTCAGTCACAATTTAAGGTGGGGGAACGGAATGAAACATGTATCCAAAAAAATGATCAGCCTAACGCTGGCAGGGTCGCTGTCGCTGTCCATGGTCGGCGCCGCGAATGGAGCCGCAGCCGCACAGGGCGGCAACGCGGATATCACGGGCCATTGGGCGGAGCAGGATATCCAGCAATGGATCTCGCAAGGATTAATCGGTGGTTACTCGGATGGCAGCTTCCAGCCGGACAAAGCCGTGACGCGGGCAGAGTTCGCGGCGCTCGTGAACCGAGCGTTCGGGTTTAAGGCGACCGGCCGCGCGGCATTCAAGGATTTGACAGCGGGAGACTGGAGCTACGCGGATATTCAGAAAGCCGTCACGGCAGGGTACATAAATGGTTTTCAGGACGGCACCGTCCACCCGAATGCGCCGATTACCCGTCAAGAAATCGCGCTGATCGTGGAGCGATTGCTGGGACTGGCTCCGGCAGCCGAGGAAGCCGATGTCTTCCAAGACGCGGCGTCGCTGCCGGCATGGAGCAAAGGCGCGATCGGAGCCGTCCAAGCAAAGGGCATCATGCAAGGCTATGAAGACAAGTCGTTCAGACCCGCGAACCAAGCGACGCGCGCCGAGGCCGTCGTTATTTTGAGCCATGCCCTTACAACGAAGGCCGCTCCGGTCACGTTCGATAAGGCAGGCACTTTTGGACCTGCGGCAGGCACGCAAACGATCAAAGGCGACGTCATCATCTCGGCGCCGGGCGTCACGCTGCGCAACACCGTAATTGAAGGGAATATTACGTTTGCCGCGGGAATCGGGGAAGGCGATGCCGTCTTGGACCATGTCACGGTGCACGGAACGACGCTGGTGCAGGGCGGCGGAGCTCATAGCATCCATTTCGAGGATTCGATCTTGCTTACGATCGTCGTGGACAAAGCGGCAGGGACCGTTCGCATCGTCGCCGAAGGGACGACGACGGTTGCTTCGGTTGTTTTGCAGACAGAGGCAACGCTGGAGGAATCCGAAATAACGGGCGCGGGCTTTACCGACGTTCAATTAAGCGGGATGCTCGCGGAGGGTACTTCGGTTACGCTGCTCGGCTCGTTCGAAGATGTTGACGTGTCGGGCGTCAAGGTCCGTATCGACATCCCGAGCGGAAGCGTTCAGAATATTACGGTCATCCGGGATGCCGCGGGAAATGTATTGCAGTTGGGCAGCGAGGCGGATATCGTGAACCTGGTGCTGCAAGCAGCCGTCAAAGTTGTCGGCGGAGGCACGATCGAGACCGTCCGAATGAGCGGCGCGGCGCGAGCCGGCTCGACGTTCGATAGACAGCCGAACCGGATGCTGGACGAGAACGGAGCCGCAATCAACCCCTCTCCCGGCTTGACGCAAGCGCAAATCGACCATCAAGCAGCGGATCGGGTAACGGCGCTGATCACTGCGCTTCCCGTGACCGCGGATCTGACATTGGCGGCGAATGGGAAGGCTGTCGAGGCCGCGGTTTCTGCTTTTAAAGCCTTGTCGGCGGCTCAGCAAGCATTAGTAACCTCCGTGAATCAAGTCAAATTATCGGATGCCGCTGCGCGGATAGCCGAACTTAAGGCTGATCAAGCTGCTGCGGACGCGGTTATCGCCCTCATTGCGGCATTGCCGGATCATGCGGATTTGACGCTGGAGGACGAGCCGGACGTTAACCGTGCGAACGAAGCTTACGGCGATTTGAATGCCGTACAACAAGCCCTAGTTCCGACGGCGGAGCATGATGCCTTGCTGGATGCGTTATCCCGCATTGCTGAGCTCAAGGCGGACAAGGCTGCAGCGGATGTCGTCACGGCTCTAATTTCAGCACTGCCGGCCGTAGCGGATTTGTCGCTGGGCGATGAAGCAACCGTACAAGATGCGAAAGCTGCGTTTAACGCGTTGACTGCCGCGCAGCAAGCGTTCGTACCTGCGCAAAGCCAAAGCAAGCTGACCGACTCCGTATCCCGGATTCAAGCATTGAAAGCCGACAAACAAGCAGCGGATGAAGTTATCGTTCAAATCGGCGCATTGCCGGCAACTGCCGACCTCAAGCTGTCCGACGCGACAGCCGTTAACGAAGCGAAGAATGCCTTCGACGCGTTAAAGCCGGGACAGCAGGCGCTCGTAAACAATCAAGCGGTGTTGGCAAGCGCTATTAGCCGACTCGCCGAACTTCAGACGGACAAGCTGGCGGCAGATGCCGTCATCGCACGGATCGCCGGACTTCCGGCTGCAGCAAGCCTCGCGTTGACAGACGAATCAGCCGTTAACGCGGCGAAGATGGCCTTCGACTCGTTGTCTAACGCGCAGCAAGCGCTCGTCACGAACGATGAAGTCCTGACGACTGCCATCGCAAGGATTGCCGAGCTCAAAGCGGACAAAGCTGCCGCGGATGCCGTGACCCGTCTAATCGATGCCTTGCCTGCTGCTGCCAGTCTGGTTCTAACGGATGAAGCAGCCGTGTACGCCGCGAATGACGCTTTCGGCGATTTGACGCTCGCGCAGCAAGCCCTTGTCCCGAGTCAAAGCCAAAGCTCGCTTACGGCTGCGGTGGCTCGAATCGGCGCAATGAAGGCGGACAAAGCCGCAGCGGATGCCGTTACGGCTCTAATCGCCGCTCTGCCGGCAACGGCCGACCTCAAGCTGTCCGACGCGACAGCCGTTAACGAAGCAAATGATGCTTTCAACGCGTTGACTCTGGCGCAGCAGGGGCTAGTAACGAACCAAACTACACTTTCGGCCGATATCGCCCGCATCGCTGAGCTTCAAGCTCAGCATGACGCCGACGTCCAAGCCGCGGCGCCAGTCACGGCACTGATAGCGGCTCTGCCGGATACCGGCGACATTACGTTGGACGATCGAGCGGAGGTCAACGCGGCAAGAAGCGCCTTCGATGCGCTTACGGCCGATCAGCAAGCGCTTGTCGCGAATGAAGCCAAGCTGGTCCAAGCGGAAGCTGCAATCGTCGCGCTTCGATTCTTGCCGAGCCTGGCGGTCTCGAGTTTCGATTACGAAACCGTGTACGAGGATCAAGCAAGAGGCCAAAGCAAAACGATTGCGGACGCGAATTTCGGTCAGCACCCCGTGCATTTCACGATCAGCGACGGGAAGGTCACGATTCCGATCGACCTTAATTGGGACATTCCGCTCAATGGGTTGACGACGGGACAGGCCGTAGGTTCGGCTGTGGAGAGCTTTATCCAACAATACTGCAATGATCACGGCATCGACTTGGGGCTGCGCACGCTCACGGCCTTTGGATATGGAGATACATTCTACATCATGACGTTCGCAACCGGTACTCAGGCATCCGTGACGTTGGGCGATGATTATTCCCGTTTATTTGCGGACAGCCATTTTACGGGCACGGACGAGGATACGAGTAAGAACCGGACGTTTACGGTGAACGACGGAACACACACGGCATCGATTGTGTTGGAATCGGCCTATATGGATATGGACGATCTTGTAACGAACCTCAATTGGCAGCTTCAAATGGCCAATGTCGAAGCGGTCGCGGCGAAAGCGGACGAGACGCATTTCAAAATCTCCCCGACGGCCATGAACGGTTTGCTAGCGATCGACGGCGCGAATAAAGCGCAGTTCTTCAGCGATTTCGAATTAAACTGAATCTGACTCTGCAAACCAAACGAAGACGTCGAGGCAAACTCGGCGTCTTTTCTTATTTTAGAAGCGGGGCAGTTTCGACATAACGCGTCAAAATCCACCCGTATACATAAAATGGGAGGTTCTTCATAATGGAAAGAGTGCCTGACATTATTGAAGAGGAGCGATATCATGTCCAAACGCATTCTCATCGTCACCGGAGACGCAGCAGAAGTGCTCGAGGTTTACTATCCTTATTATCGCGTGCTTGAAGAAGGCTATGAAGCCGTCATCGCCGCTCCGGCAAAGAAAGTGCTGCACACGGTCGTGCATGATTTCATCGATGGCTGGGACACCTACACCGAGAAACCGGCTCATCTGCTTCCTGCCCATATCGCGTTCGCGGACGTGGACCCAGCCCAATACGACGCACTCCTCATACCCGGTGGACGAGCGCCCGAATACATTAGAGGGGATGCGAACCTTCCGCGAATCCTTAGTCATTTCCTTGAGTCGGATAAACCGATCGGAGCGATTTGCCACGGCGTGCAAGTATTCGCTGCTTTGAAGGATACAAGCTATTTCGAAGGACGCACGATGACAGCCTACACGGCATGTCGTTTGGATGTAGAACGCTTGGGAGCCCGCTATGCGACAGACACGCTTCATGTGGACGGCAAGCTGGTCTCCGGTCACGCTTGGCCGGACCTGCCGGGCTTCATGCGCGAATTCCTTCGTTTATTGGCCTAGCCGTTATGTCATTCCGATCCGCTAAGACTGCCGTTTGGCAGTCTTTTTGTGTTAAAAGGAAAGAAGGCGGTTGTAGCGAAAAAGAGGCTTTGAAAGTTCTTTCGACATTTTCCGAGAAAAAGCTTGCATGTCCAAAATGATCTATGGTATATTCTAATTCCGGCCGAGACGGACACGTCGAAACGGTGATCGAAATCGCAACAAGTTGAAAAATAAAACTTGCCAAACGGTTTTGAAATATGATATATTCTAATTCCGGGCCGAGAGGCTTGGACGAGAAATTAGAAACAATTTGTTCCTTGAAAACTGAACAATGAGCGACCTGTCAAAAGGTCATAAATCGCGAAATTAACGTTTCGCAAGCTAGTTTTTTGAATGAGCTAACAAGCGAATTCATCTA
>NZ_JBWDNI010000032.1:0-1754 GCF_056269105.1 Paenibacillus sp. J31P316
GCTCCCTCGAAATGATTCAGTTTCCTCACTCAGACTCATGAATTCGCAGGATTTCACCCTTTGATGATGTTGAAAGAAGAAGATATGCTGGAGCTTGCTGCTCGGATGAGGTGAAAAGGGCATGCGTAAATAAAGGTGAGGGATGCTTCACCCACATTGTTCCATTTAGCACGTCTCCACTTCGCCTTAGCGATTCTCGCTCCCATGTCTCAACGGGTCATCGCCCTTTCATTCCTTCGTCACATCTAACTAAGGGGTGGAGGTCGGTTTTTCTAACGGAACGGGTCCGAGCCCTTTTGCGTAACGTCTCCCGATACTCCGTGCTTCTTGTCATCCTGCGAATGCTTGAGCTGGTGAGGACCGATCGATTTTAAGCTGCTTGTTGATAAATTCGATTTGAATCGTAAGTCTCGCTACTTTTAGCCAAACCGACTAGCAGACGAGCTACTTTACTGCATAATTTCATGATGGATTTCATCTTCTTTAGGTTCTTCTTTTCCACATTGTAACGGTGTAAAGCCCGGATTTCCGGGTTCGTCATCACCATACACATCGTCATGAGATAGAGAAAATGACGCAGACGCGGCCGACCTCGTTTGCTAAGTACCATCTTTCCTCGCCACTTCCCTGAACTAGCCTCAGCTAGGTTCAAACCAGCATGCCGCAGCAACGCATTTCCGTGCGAGTAGCCACTTAGATCACCAGCCTCACCGAGCACACCAGCTAGACTCGTTACACTGACGCCTCGTATTTCAAGTAGCTTCTGCGCGTATGGAATGCGTTCAAGAATGAGATGGAGCTCGCGTTCAATCTGTTCAAGTTGGCGATGGGCCAGGTCGAATTCTTCAAGCAAATGTTCAAGATGAAGCTTGTAAGCATGAAGTGCCTGAGTCGTTCCCACACTTAATTTTGCAAACGAAATGAGCAACTCAGCGCGTTTCACTCCAGCATGACGCTTCACATATTGCTTCCAACCGTCGAGGATTTGTTCGATGGTTAACCGACAAATTTCTCCCGGCAAAGGGAACAGTCTGAGCGTTGCGATTGCACTGGTGCAGGTAAGGATTTTAAAGACCTGACGAAGTTCGGGAAAGACAATGTCTACCCAGCGATGGATCTGATTAACCGCGGCGTTGAGGCGCTTGGTAACCGTTTCTCGGTTTGCCATGAGAATACGAAGTTCCTCGTAGGCTTCCTGATGGAAACGAACGGGGGAGTAATACCCGTTTTTGATCATATCTGCAATGACAAGCGCGTCTTTACGATCGCTTTTAGATGGCGTATTGTCCCGGTTCTCCTTATTCTTTTTGACGAGATGAGGGTTAACCAGAACAGCTTCGATGCCAAGAGCGATAAGCCAACGTGCTAGGCTGAACCAGTAGTGGCCGGTAGGTTCCATGCCAACTATGACGTTGCTCAGTTTGTAGCTGCTGAGCAGATCCTGAATCCAACGTTCGAATAGTATGAACCCTTCACGATGGTTGCCGAACTCGAGCGGAGCGCCGAGCGCAATGCCTCGAAAGCTTACGGCTCGGGCCACATGGACTTCCTGGGCGATGTCTACGCCAACGACTAGGTGATGAACGGTAATGTTTTCAATGCGTTGATTTTGCTTGTCCTGTGCTTTAAAATTCATAGTAGAGCGACCTCCTGATGGGCTTTTTGAGGCTTTTGACCTCGTGCGTAACCCCATCGTACCGAGGCGCTCGTTTTTGTTCAAACGCCAAATTATTCGTTTTACAGGAATTCTAACG
>NZ_JBWDNI010000030.1:0-17554 GCF_056269105.1 Paenibacillus sp. J31P316
AACAACCATCGTCCGCAAAGAAAATTAAAAAAACTGTCTCCGGCACAATACCGGAGACAGTTTTTTGGGTAGGGCTTTTTCTAACTGTCCACTAAATGGGGTCTTGACCAGGCAGCTGGGGCTTCTTCAACATGCGTTTTGCTTATAAGCTTACACCCACCACATTTCGCCAAGCGGCTCGCGGATCAGGATGGATTGGAGGTTTTGCACGGCTTTCGTGAAGCCTTCGTCCACGGACATCAGGCCATCTTCGTGCTCGATGCTGACGACGTAGTCGTAGCCGACCAGGCGAAGCGCGCTGATGATGTCGGACCAGACCTTCAGGTCGTGGCCGTAGCCGACCGTGCGGAACTGCCAAGCGCGGTCAAGCATGAGCGCGTACGACTGCATGTCCGTTACGCCGTGACGGTTAACGTTGATCGGATCGATCGACGTGTCTTTAGCATGGAAATGGTGAATGGCGCCGGCGCGGCCCAGGATGTGGATCGCTTGAACCGGATCGATTCCTTGCCACCACATATGGCTTGGATCGAGGTTGGCGCCGATTGCGTCGCCGGCTGCTTCGCGAAGGCGAAGAAGAGTCGCAGGCGTATGAACGGAGAAGCCGCCATGCAGCTCAAGGCCGATTTTAACGTTGCTTTCCGTTGCGAGCTTGCCGATCTCCGTCCAGTAAGGGATGACTTTGTTCTCCCATTGCCAGTCGAGGATTTCTTGGTAATCGTTCGGCCAAGGTGCAACCGGCCAGTTCGGATATTTAGCGTCCTCGTGGTCGCCAGGGCAGCCGGAGAACGTATTGACAACCGGAACGCCCAGCTTGCAAGCCAGTTGGATCGTTTTGCGGATGACGGCGTCATGCTCGCTGGAGATCGCTTTCTGCGGGTGCAGCGGGTTAGCGTGGCAGCTAAGCGCGCTGATCGTGAGTCCGCGTGCGTCGATCGCGTCTTTGAATGCTTTCAGCTTGCTTTCGTCGGCAAGCAGCACGTCCGGATCGCAGTGTGCGTTGCCTGGGTAGCCGCCGGTGCCGATTTCAATGGCATCCAGGCCTTTGGAAGCGATGTAATCCAGTGCGTCTTCAAACGATTTTTGAGCAAACAGAACGGAAAATACGCCGAGTTTCATACGAGTATAGTTACCTCCCAATGGTTATGTACTGCAAGTCTGTATCCATTATAGCATGGGCAATATGCCAGGTTAAGATTCCGAAGGGCCAATGACAAAAAAGCATACATAAAGGACAAAAATGAAAACGCTTATCGAATTTTCAAACTTATTGTCATTTTCATCCATATATAGTAGAGTAGACCTATTAAACTAGCAATTTTTACTATGAACAGTATCGAATGGGGGAACGGGATTGAGGTACAAAGGATTACGGCTCGCCGGCATCATCGCGGCAGGGGCGCTGCTGATGACAGGAACGGCTTTGGCGGCCGGAGGGACGGGATCTGCGCAGCTGGATGCGAAGGTCATCAACGGCGAAGTGTACGTGAAAGCAAGCTCGATCACCAAGGCGCTCGGAGGCAGCGGCACGTACGACGCCAAAACGCATAGCTATGCGTATACGCCACCTCCGCAGACGCAAGTACCGGACGTGATTAAGAAAGCATCTCCGTCCGTAGTCGGCATCATCGGCAAGTATGCGGCAGCGGGAGGCGACAATCGTTTCGCCTTGGAACACGGGACTGGCGTCATCTGGAATTCGGACGGCTGGATCGTCACGAACGCGCATGTCGTGAAGGACATGAGCAACATCGTGGTTGTGACCTCGGACGGCAAGCAATACCAAGGCAAGCGCATGAACATCGACGAAACCAGCGATCTGGCGCTCGTTAAGATCAACGCCACGAAGCTGAAACCAGCCGTGTTCGCGCCGGTACCGCTTCAATTGCAGGTCGGCGAAACGGTCATTGCCATCGGCACGCCGGTATCTTTTTCGCTGCGCAATACCGCAACGACGGGTGTCTTGAGCGGAATGAACCGTTCGATCTCTTCCTATTACAAGCTGCTCCAAACCGATGCGGCTATCAATCCCGGCAACAGTGGCGGTCCGTTGGTGAATATGCGCGGGGAGGTCATCGGCATCAACTCCTTGAAGTTCGTCAGCGATGGCGTCGAAAGCCTCGGCTTCTCGATTCCGACGGACACCGTACGCTATGTCGTGAATCAATTTTTCAAATACGGCCATGTGATGCGTCCTGCGCTTGGCGCGGAGCTGGAAGAAAGCTGGTCGGCGCTCGTAGGACTGCCGACGACCGATCCGCTCGAGATCAAATCCGTATGGGGAGCCGGGGCTCAGAAAGCGGGCCTGCATGAAGGCGATCAAATTTTCTCCATTGCCGGGAAACAAGTCTCGTCCATCGTAGAGGTTAACGAGCTCCTCAAAGCCTATTTGCCAGGTCAAACGATCGATATCATGATTCAGTCGGACGGCGATCTCGTAACGAAGAAATTGACGCTGTCGACGGCGCAAGCCCAATAAGAAGGAGAGAATAACGAATCCTATGAAGAAGAAATTACTCGCGCTACTCATTACCGCATGCATGATTTTCGCGCTAATTCCTGCTGTCGCAGGCGCTTCCGCCGCTCCGCTGGAAATCAAGCTGGCGATCGGCAGTCCGACCCTATCGGTGAATGGAGCGACGTCCACCATTCAGAAACCGTTCAAATCGAACGGTACGACCATGGTTCCGCTGAGCGTCATCACGAAAGCGTTTGGAGCCGGCCTGAAGCTGGAAAACAACAAAATCATCACGCTCTCCTACAATAAAACGAGCGTCGTCCTGACGATCGGCAGCAAAACCGTAAAGGTGAACGGAAGCCCGGTTACGCTGACGGCGGAACCGAAAATCGTGAACAGCGTTACGATGGTGCCGCTGCGCGTAATCGTCTCGGCATTCGGCGCCACGCTTGCCCTAAACGGAAATAACATTACGATTAAAGGCTTCAAAGCGGACGGCTCGTCCGCAAGCACGGGTTCGAACACGTCGGGAATTGACTCCGATGCAGGCAAAACCAAGGTCGGCGACAGCTACTACGGCTGGTCGATGAATTATCCGTCCGATCTTGTGCTTACGGCTCAAAGCGATAACGGCAGCCACATGCAATGGAACTCCGTGGCCAAAGACAGCAGCATCTTTCTTGCGATCGACGATATCGATCAAGAATATACGCGCCAAGAGCTTCGCGATCATATCAAGGAATACTTCAACGAGACCGAATTCGTCGTATCTTCGACGACGGTGAGCGCGGGCGGCTCCAGCTACGAGAATACCGTCAGCAGAGACCGCGACGGGTGGTATTTCGAATACCATGCCTTCCAAGCGCAGAACCGCATCTACTTGATCGGGGCCGGCGTCCAATCCGATTCCCGTGATGACTTGAATGCGTACAAAAGCATTTTGGACAGCTTTAAAACATCTTTCCCGTCCGGCGACAAGTCGGTAAAGGACGTTACTCGCGTCAAGGACGGCTACTATTCCGTTGTCGACAAAGATTACGGATTGTCGGTGAAGCTGCCGGTCGACTGGATTCGCGACGAAGAGAACGCGAGCCCGACATTCCTGAGCGAAGACGGATACATGAACTTCAATATCAGTTCCTTGGCAGCGGGCGACACCGCGGAAGCTTGGCTCGACCGCAGCCGCCAAGAGATGGAGAATGAATTCCAGGCCGATTATTTCCGGAACCTGAACGAATCCACCATCCAGCTTGTCGACGGAACGGCGCAGGTCTTGAGCTACGAATATACGTGGGACAAGAAAGATTGGTTTAAAGAATACGAGATTTTATTCGTGTACGGCACGCATAAATACGAAGCGGATTTCTACTATGCGCTTGACGGCGCATCCGATGGCGGGACATTGTACAGTCAAATCGTCGGTTCCTTGGATATCGATACCGCTTACGTGGAGAAGAATTTCAGCGAGCTCGACGATGCCGATGTGCTCAATCAGCTGACCGTTACGAAAACGAGCAAAAAATACGGGTATTCGATTACGCTTCCGGAATCTTGGTACGGCACGAAGAAGGACTTCGAATCGGAAGAGGTCGAATACGACAACGCGTACGGGGGCTTCACGATTTCGATCGTGGACGATATGACGGCAAGCGAATATCCGCAAGCGGTTCAAATGGCCGTCACGCAAAGCGAAGATTTGAAAAAAGCAGGAGCGGCAGTTAAATCGAATACCGTGACAACGGTCGGCGGCGTTACGGCTTACAAAACCGTGATCAGCTTGAACAATGCGGATATTCCGCTCGAAATCACGTACTACGCGATCGATCATAACGGGAAAACAGTATTGCTGACCTCCATTCTCAAACAAGCTCAAAGCACGGACGCGGTTCGAAGCAAAATCGATGCCGTCGTGAACACCTTCAAATTTAACAATTAATTCTGTCGCCCAGACGCCGCTCCGTGCTGTATAAACTACAGCGTGAGCGGCGTCTGTCTTATTTGGCAGCGGGAGACATGTGATGGTAGATGGGCATATACGGCAATTAAACTCGCATCCCCAGCCGTTTCCTCCGTTAAGGCGGCTTTTGTTTACACCTGCGCTCTGTTAAAATGAAAGAAAATATGAGATTTGCAAGATAGGATGGCGGACGTTTACATGAATACAATGAAGCGGCAAGATGTCGAGCTGCTGGCTCCGGCCGGTGACTGGGACTGCATGCGGGCGGCAGTGGCGAACGGTGCCGATGCTATATTTTTCGGCGTGGAGAAGTTCAACGCGCGGGCGCGGGCGAACAATTTCCAGACCGACGAGCTGCCGGAAATTATGGCGTTCCTGCACAGCTACGGCGTGAAAGGGTTTCTGACCTTTAATATATTGGTGTTCCAAAATGAACTGGAAGACGCGAAACGTCTGATCGATTCTTGCATCGATGCGGGCGTCGACGCCGTGATCGTACAGGACCTCGGACTCGTGAAGCTGATTCGGGAGCTTTCGCCGGACTTTCCGATTCATGGCTCCACGCAGATGACGATCACCTCGCCGGAGGCGGTGGAGTTCACGAAGCCGTTCGATATCGAACGGGTCGTGCTTGGCCGGGAGAACAACCTGAAACAGATCAAGACGATCGGCGAGCAGGCCAAGCTGCCGATGGAAGTGTTCGTGCACGGCGCGCTGTGCGTGTCATACTCCGGGCAGTGCCTTACTTCCGAAATGTGGGGCGGACGTTCCGCTAACCGCGGCGAATGCGCGCAAGCCTGCCGTCTGCCGTACGACTTGATGGTAGACGGCGAACATAAGCCGATGGGCGATGTGGCTTATCTGCTCTCGCCGAAGGATCTCGCGGCCGTCGAGCTCGTGCCGGACCTTATAGAAGCAGGCGTGACCTCCTTCAAAATCGAAGGACGGTTGAAGAGCCCTGAGTACGTGGCGAACGTCGTCGGCAAATACCGACGCGCGATCGACAAATATTTCGACGGCGACCGCTCGGCGCCTTCGAAGGAAGAGATCCGCGAGCTGCAGCAAAGCTTCTCCCGCGGATTCACTTCCGGGTTCCTGGAAGGGACGAACAACAAGAAGCTCGTGGAAGGCACGTTTCCGAAGAGCCGCGGCGTGTACCTCGGTCGCGTGGAGCGCATTCTGCGCGACGCCATCGTGTGCCGGATTGAAGCTCCGTTGAAGCGTGGCGACGGCATCGTGTTCGACGCCGGCGACCCGACGAAGAAGGAAGAGGGCGGCCGCGTGTATGACGTCCGCAGGCAAGGAGTCAAGCTGGAAGGCGAAGCGCAAGAAGGGACCGTGATCGAGATCGTTCCCGGCCGCAACGACGTGGACCTGCGCCGCGTCCATGTGGGTGACCGCGTCTGGAAGACAAGCGATCCGGCGTTGGATAGACGGCTTCGCGCGACCTTCGAGACGGAGAAGCCGTACCGCGTATTCCCGCTCGACCTGAAAGTCGTCGGCGAACTCGGGCAGCCGCTACGGACATGGTGGACCGACGTGGAGAAAGGCAACACGGTCGAGGTTACATCGGAATTGCCGCTCGAGCATGCGGAGAAGCGCCCGATGGACGAGGCCTTGCTGCGGGAGCAGCTTGGCCGTCTGGGTGGCACGGTGTACCAACTGGAGACGCTCGCCGTCGAGTTGGACGGCGATCTGATCGTGCCGATGCGCGAGCTGAACCGAATGCGGCGCGAGGCCGCGGAGCTGCTGGCGGGCGAACGTCCGAAGCCGCCTGTATACGTAAAGCGCCAAGTCGAGGTCTACGGGGACGCGCATAGCGGAGCCGCAGGCCATACGCGAGGCGGCGGGGCTTCGTCCGCCGCCGCGGCTGATCGCACAGCCAAGCTGACGGTGCTTTGCCGCAGCTTGCCGCAGTTGGAAGCGGCGGTGCGCTCCGAGAAAGTCGGCATGGTCTATGCCGATTTCGAGTTCATCAAACAGTTTCCTGCCGCGATGGCACTTGCGCGGAGCGCGGGCAAGCCGATTGCCTTGGCGACGCCGCGGATTCATATGCCGGGCGAGAACGGCTACCACGCCAACATTCTTAAGCTAAAACCGGATGCGGTACTGGTACGCAATACGGGTGCGTTGTATTACTATTTGCGCGCTAAGGCCGCTAATCCGAACGAGCCCTTCCCGCAGCTGATCGGCGATTTTTCGCTGAATGTGGCCAACCACAAGGCATCGGATTTGTTCTTGGATGCGGGCTGCGATCTCATCACGCCTTCGTACGACTTGAACGTACAGCAAATGTTCGACCTGCTGAGTGCGAGCGATACGTCGCGGACCGAGATCGTCATCCATCAGCATCTGCCGATGTTCCATACGGAGCATTGCGTATATTGCACCTTCATGAGCGAGGGAACGGATTATACGAACTGCGGACGTCCGTGCGAGGAGCACCGTGCTTCCCTGCAGGATCGGATCGGCATGTCCCACCCCGTCCGAGTCGACGAAGGCTGCCGGAATACCGTCTACAACGCCATTGAGCAGTCCGGCGCGGAATATATGGTGCAGTTCAGGGATTTGGGCGTATCGTCATTTCGTATTGAATTTTTGGAAGAAACAGCCGATAAAGTAGAAGAGGTTATCGAGCTGTACAGCGACGCGCTTGCCGGACGCATCGGCGGCACGCAGGTGTGGCGCAGTCTGAAAGCGATCAACCAGCTTGGCGTTACCAGAGGCCAGTTGGTGAAATAGGCGAATCGTGGGAGAGACCTTTAACGGGGTCTCTCTTTTTCTTTTTTTGGGTAAGAAGGATTACAGGAAACGTTTAATTTCGACAATCCCGAGAGGAATTTGCACCAAGGGACGCGAATAGTAGCAACTAATAGCGCCTGAAAGGGACAAACGGCAGTTTGCAAGTTCATAACGACCTGGATGAATAAATGAAGCGCGGTGAGGGTGCCAATGAATCAGAACAACAATCAAGGATCGCAGCATGATCAATGGCTGGGTCAAGTAATGAAGGCAGAACAAACGATCCTGGATGGGCAGATGCCGACGATCGAGCAGCTTCTGGCCATTCCGTCAGAGATAAGAATGAAATCTCCCCTTCTGCTTCGCGCCGAATGCGAGCATAGACTGTTGAACGGGCAGCCGATGGAAACGAAGCAAAGGTTGGAAGCCGCGCTTCGCGGCTTTGCCGCGCAGGCCGACGAGTCTGCGATGCTGACGATGATGGCGATGCTTGGGCTCTTGTATATTCAGGTTGGAGATCTGCATGAATCCAAGCCGTTCATGACGCTGCTCGGGCAAGAATGGGCGCGCAACCGGGAGCACTGCAGCGGATTCGTTCCTTGGGCGTTGGCGCGTTCGGCGGCCAGCACGCCGGACCTTCCATCCCGGTTCGAAGATGCGCGGGGATTGATGATGGCGGCGGTGGAACGGTTTCGGGAAGAGGGCAGGCCGCTGTGGACCAGCTTTGCGCTGCTCGACAGCCGGATTTTCGACCCGCGGATACAGTCGAATGCCGACTGGCCGTTCTGGATGAATTGGTTGAAACGGCATACGGCAGAGCAGCCGCTGGCCGCCGCGGTGCTTAACCTGCTCGGCAGCTCGAAGCCCGATGCTTCGATATGCGAACGGCTGCCCGTACGATACGCCTATTTAAGTAAGGCCGTTCTGTTAGGCGAGGCGGAAGAATGCCTGCCGGAGGAATTGGCGGATGATATCGAGTGCGGCATTTATGCCGCAGGAGCCGTAGTCAGGCGGCTGCTGGCCGAGAAACAGCCCGAAGCAGCGTCGGAAGCGCTGCAGCTGTTTGAACGCAGGCATCGGCTCTTGTCGACGCCTGCGGCTCAGCGGCTGTCCGTCGAACTGCAGGAGCGGCTGGCTGCCGCGGCGGTTGCGGCAGATGTCCGGCCAGAACAGAGTCTTCGGCCGAGTGCGAATGGTATCGGCGGCATCGGTCGCGGAAGCGAAAGCGAGATCCCACCGGGCCCGCCTGCACCTGCCGCATCGGCACAATCGAACGCGGGTACAAGCTCGGGCGTGAGTTCGAAGTGGAAAATCAAGCTGTTTGGCGGCATTAGCTTCAGCACGGAGGATGGCCAGCAGGCCGAACCGGTTTGGAAACGGCGAAAAGCCGGCGAATTGTTCGCGTATTTGCTGCTGCAGCCGGCATATAAATCGAATCGCGAGCAGGTCATCGAGCGGGTTTTCGGCGAAGGCGACCCCGCGAAGCGCTCCAATCAACTGTACGTAACGCTTCATGACTTACGCAATGCGCTTAAGGAAATCGGTCTGCACGAGGAGGCTGTATTCGCCAAGCGCGGGGTGGTCGGCATTTCGGAGCAGGCGGTCGAATCCGTGGACGTCGAGACGTTCATAACGCTATCCCGCGTCGGTGACCAGCTCTGGATGGACGACCACGAGGCGGCAAGCCGGCTTTATGAGAAGGCAATACCGCTTTACGGCATGCTTGCGACGGAGCTTCCTTACGCAGAATGGCTGGAGCGTACGAGGGAGCAGCTGCTGGACCGGCAGACCACGATGCTCAAAAGACTGGCTGCATTCTATGCCGATCAGAAGGACGAGGCGCGCGAAGAACAGCGGCTGTCCGATTGGATCGCGCTGCGGCCGGAACACGAGGAGGCGTTCGAAGCCATGATCAGGCTTTGTCTGCGCGGCAACCGGCGCGTCGAGGCGATCAGCTGGTACCGCCGGCTTGAACGGATTTGGAAGGAAGAGCTCGGCATCGAGCCGTTGGAAGAAGTCAGGAAACTGCTATGGAAATGACGACGCAGCAGAAGAAACCGCCTGTTTATTACAACGGGATGCTGCTCAATCGTCTGCTTGCCGTCTTCTTGATTACGATGCTTGCCGGTGTGATCATTGTGCGGGCGGAAGCGCTGCTGGACTCCTATTTTAATAAAATGTTCCCGTTCCCGCTCGTTATTTTGGGCCTAGGAGCACTCGTCTTGGGCTTGCTGCTCCTATGTTTCTCCGTCGTAAGGCTGCAGCCGGTGTTCATTCTACTGCAGGTCCAATTTAGTCCGACTCCAGGCCAAAGCCAAGAGGGCCAAACCAATATGGCGCTGCTTCGGCTGTACCGGCTTCCGTATGAGCTGTTCGCCGGCATGTGTTTGTTCGGCTCGGTGCTATCGGTTTTGTTCCATGGCCTGGAGATTGCAGCATGCATCATGCAGGAGCAGACGGACGGATTGCGGCTTCTCGGGACAGTCGTAGGGGAGCAGGGCCTGTTCATCTTCATGGCGATTATTCTATTTACTTCGATCCGCCGCACGCTGAGACCGGTACTTATGCGGCTTCAGCCATTGCCGAGCGGATTTGACGGCCGGGCTTCTGTCGCTCAGCCGCTTGTGATCACCTATACGAGCACGTTCGTCGTGACGATCCTGAGCCTGCTTCAGCTGGCCATCGTGACGGCAAGTCCACATAACCCCACTGAGCCCTACAAGTTTGGCATCATCGCCATGTTTTATTTTATAATGGGGTTAAGCTTATTCAGTTACGTAACCATGCAATTCAGGGAAGAGCTGCGAAGGCTGATCCGCGGTATCCGTGGACTGGTGGGCGGCTACGACTTGCCGAGAAACGAAGCGGCAGCCATTCTCCATGACGAAGCGGGAGAACTGGCCGTCGCTTTCAATGAGCTGCAAAACCGGATTAATCGCGAGTACGAGTCGCTTGAACGCGAGCTGAAGCTGGCCTACAATGTGCAGCAGAAGCTGCTGCCGCCCGGGGACCTGACGATAGGTTCGTACCGGATTACGGCCCGCTGCCAGTCTTACCGCGAGGTAGGCGGGGACTTCTTCGACGTGGTGTCGCTCGGGCCGAGCCGGTTTGCGATCATGATCGGCGACGTATCCGGGAAAGGCTTGCCTGCCGCGCTCCTGATGTCCGCGCAGCTGCTCGTCTTCCGGTCCGAGATCCGGCGAAGCGGCAGCCCCTCGGAGGTGCTTGCCCGCATGAACCGGCAGCTTTGCGAGGCCATGGGCGATGACGGATCTGTCACGATCGGCGTCGGCGTCATCGATTTAACGAATAATCACGTGCAATACGCCAGCGCGGGGCACTTATCGCCTTACGTTGTTTCTAAGGAAGGTCAATATAAGGCGGTAGACTGCAGCTCGCTTCCCATCGGTATCGATCCGGAAGCCGAATACGAGGAAATGAGTCTGCAGCTAGAAGACGGCGACCGGTTTCTGCTGTACACCGATGGATTAATTGAGGCCGTTAATCAACAAGGAGATATGTATAGCTTTGAAGGCCTTGAGGCGGAGCTTGCGACTTGGAAGCCGGCGATGGACCTCGCTGTGGTCATTGATGACTGGCTTGCCCGCGTCGATCAGGAATGCGGTCCGGGCCAAGACGACAGGACCGTCGTCGTACTCGAGCTGGCAGGGGAGTACCGCAGCGTGCTTGCGAAGCTGAACCTTTCGCCGGGCGAGCAGGGATCGGCCTCCGGACATTTCGATAATCCCTTTCTGTCCCGGGAATGGTCGCTGCGCAGCAATCTTGGCAGCGAGCGCCTGATCGCCATGAAGCTTGGCGATTGGATGGAGGAACGATGGCCGGAATGCGATATCCGCGAAGACGTGCAGAGCGCGATATGCGAAGCGATGATTAATGCCATTGAACATGGCAACAGACTGCAGCCGAACAAATACGTGACGCTGATTGCCCAAATCGGCGGCATGCTTGCGGTGTGCCGCGTTTATGACGAAGGCGGAGGCTACTTCCCGCGTCTCAACCGAGACGAAGCGGAGATGCGCAAGAAGCTGGAATCCGAAGATCCCCGCGGCTGGGGACTAGTCATGATCGATTCGCTTGCCGACTATTGGACGACGGGACGGGACGAGCGCGGATTCTATACCGAGCTGTATTTTATGCGCAAACCGAGAAACGCTCCGGAAGAGCATTCGATATAGAAGAGGAGGCAACACAGTGGCAGAACAACCTTTTTCGATGCATACGCGCAAATTCCAGGGCGGGATGGTACTTGAGCTGAACGGCGATTTGACGAAATCGGCGGAGGCAAAGCTGATTTCGGTCTTGGAACAGGAGACGGAGCTGGGCTTGGGCGTTCGATTCCTGGCGCTGGATTTGACGAAGGTGCAGTACATCAACAGCGGCGGCATGGCTGTGCTGATTCGTCTGGCGCGCATGGGCAGCAAAGCCGGCGTCCATACGTTTTCCTGGGGCGTAACCCCCCATTACGAGAAGCTGTTCCGGATGGTTGGACTGACGGAATATATGATGATATATCCGAACGAATTCGCGGTCATGCAGCGAATTGAGGCGCTTAATCTTTAATGGCGTCAAGCATGAAGAGGATGGAGGGTAACATGGAGCTTCAAGCGATTTACGAAACATGGCGGCATGTCTTCAAGCTCGATCCGGAACGCGCCATCACTGACGAACAGCTGGACGCGATTTGCCTGTCCGGTACGGACGCTGTGATCGTCGGCGGTTCGACGGGCGTGACGTTCGACAATACGGTCGACCTGATGTCCCGCATTCGGCGGTACGAGGTTCCTTGCGCGCTGGAAGTTTCCAGCGAAGAGGCAGCCGTTCCCGGCTTCGACCATTATTTCATCCCGCTCGTCCTGAACACCGATCGGGCGGAGTGGATGACAGGAAGGCAGATCAGCGCGCTGCGCGCATTCGGGGCGTTCATCCCCTGGGAGAGCACGTCAGCGGAAGGGTACATAATCCTGAACGGGGAAGCCGAGGCTGCGAAGCTGACGGGAGCGCGGACAACCCTTGATGCAGAGACGGTAACGGCGCACATCTATATGGCGGACAGGTTGATGCGGTTGCCGATAATTTATATGGAGTACAGTGGCAAATTCGGCGACATGGAGCTGGTCAAACGAGCGGCGAGGCTAGCCACGAGCGCAAGATTGTTCTACGGCGGGGGCGTCGACAACGCGGAGAAAGCGCGGATGGCAGCGGAAGCTGCGCACACCGTCATCGTCGGGAACGTCATTTACGACAACTTGGAGGCTGCTTTATCGACGGTCGCTGCAGTTGCGGAAGTATCGTACGACGGCAAATAATCACATCGATTCAAACGGCTTTGATGACGAACTCGGGCTTTGTACCGCATGCCCTTCGTATCACGGCCGTTTTCTTTTTTTCCTCGAACCTCTAATTGACACATCCCGGGCGGTTGTCTAGACTGGAGAATAGGCGAACAAATGCGAACAAAGGGGTTTTGTGTTCACTATGTTGAATGAATTTAGCATCGATCAGGCTGTCAGCAAGCTGAACCCGCCGCAGCGTGCGGCTGTGCAAGCGACAGAGGGTCCACTGCTCATAATGGCGGGAGCCGGCAGCGGCAAGACGCGCGTGCTGACGCACCGAATAGCTTATCTGATGGAGAAAAGACGCGTCGCGCCATGGAGCATTCTGGCGATTACGTTTACGAATAAAGCAGCAAGAGAAATGCAGCTTCGGGTAGGCTCGCTTGTCGGTCCGTCCGCGAACGATATTTGGGTATCTACCTTTCACTCCATGTGCGTGCGTATTTTGCGCAGGGACATCGGCCGGATCGGATTCACGAACAGCTTCTCCATCTTGGATTCTGCCGACCAACTGTCGGTTATTCGCAATTGCATGAAAGAGCAGAATATCGATACGAAGAAGTTCGAACCCAAGAGCGTGCAAGCCGCGATCGGCGGGGCCAAGAACGAACTGATCTCTCCGGAGCAATTCGAGCAGAAGATCGGGGATTATTTCGATGGCATCGTTGCCAAGATTTACGCGTCTTATCAAAAGAAGCTGAAGAGCAACAACTCGCTGGATTTCGACGATTTGATCATGAAGACGATCCAGCTGTTCAAGGACGAGCCGGACGTGCTGGCATTCTACCAGAATAAATTCCGTTATATCCATGTCGACGAGTATCAGGATACGAACCGTGCGCAATATATGCTGTGCAATATGCTTGCCGACAAGCATCACAACATCTGCGTCGTCGGCGATAGCGATCAATCGATTTACCGTTGGCGCGGAGCGGACATTACGAATATTTTGAACTTTGAGGAAGACTATCCGGAGGCGAAGGCGATTCTGCTGGAGCAGAACTATCGCTCGACGTCGAATATTTTGAACGCGGCCAATGCCGTCATCAAGCTGAACAGCTCTCGTAAGGATAAGAAGCTGTGGACCGATCAGGGCGAAGGCGAAGCCATCATGATCTATCAAGCGGATACGGAGCATGACGAGGGCTATTTCGTAACCGGACAAATTCGCCAGCAAGTGAATAAAGGCCGCAAATATGGCGAACATGCCATACTGTACCGGACGAATGCCCAGTCGCGGGTTATAGAGGAAATGCTCATCAAATCCGATATTCCCTACCAAATCGTCGGCGGCGTGAAGTTCTACGATCGCAAAGAGATCAAGGACCTGCTCGCCTACCTGCGGCTCATTTCCAATCCGGACGACGATGTCTGCTTCCAACGGATCGTTAACGTGCCGAAACGAGGCATAGGGGACACTACGGTTGCGAAGCTGATGGAGGAAGCGGGTATACGCGGCGTGTCCGTCTTCAACCTGCTCGAGCAGCTTGACTGGCTGGACGTGACGGGTCGCGCCCGTACTGCATTGCGGGAGTTCCAAGAGATCATCCTGAATTTGACGCGCATGGTGGAGTATCTATCCGTAACGGAATTAACGGAGAAAGTATTGGAGATGAGCGGCTATCGCGAGGAGCTTCAGCGCGAGAATACGTTGGAGTCGAAGGCGCGTCTCGAGAATATCGACGAGTTCTTGTCCGTAACGCAAGATTTCGAGAAGCGCAATGAGGACAAATCGCTGGTTTCGTTCCTGACAGACCTTGCGCTGATTGCGGACATCGACTCGATGGACGAGGATGAGCCGGAGGGCGGCGTGAAGGATGCCGTCGTGCTCATGACGATGCACAGCGCCAAGGGGCTGGAATTCCCGATTGTCTTCATCGTGGGCATGGAGGAAGGCGTGTTCCCGCACAGCCGGGCATTGAACGATAACGACGAGCTGGAGGAAGAACGGCGATTGGCTTACGTAGGTATCACCCGCGCGGAGAAGCAGCTTTTCTTGACCTGCGCGCGGATGCGTACGCTGTTCGGTCGGACCAACGCTAACATGCCGTCGCGCTTCCTAAAGGAAGTGCCTGACGAGCTCAAGACGGACGCTTCGGCTGTGGGCCGCGGCAGACCGGCAGGCGGAGGAAGCGGTTTTTCCGGGGGCGGCTTCGGGGCAAGCAGATCAGGCGGGGCGACCGGCAGCGGCTTCGGTTTCCGCGGACCGGCGGCATCGCCGCCGCGAACGGGTGCGCCAGCTAGCGGCAGCGGGGGCGTGCGTACGAGTCCAGCAGCAGGCGTAGTTCGTCCTGCACTCCCGGGTAGAACGCCGGATGCGGCAGCATCCGCCGGCGTAAGCTTCGCCGTCGGAGATAAAGTATCCCACGGCAAATGGGGCATAGGCACAGTCGTGGACGTCAGGGGAGCAGTCGGCGAGCAGGAGCTCAAAGTAGCCTTCGAAGCGCCGACCGGCATCCGTAAGCTGATGGCCGCATATGCGCCGATTCAGAAGGTTTAGCCGCCTCAGTATTGGGGCGTTGATTTGAATATGAGAGGGAGGACGTCAATGACGACTGCGATGGAACCAGGACAAAACGCCGATTCGGCAAGCCTGACGCGCATGCGCGAACTGGTCGATCTGATTACGCTCCACAGCCATAATTATTATACGCTGGACCAGCCGACGATCAGCGACAAGCAATATGACGAGCTATATGACGAGCTCGTGCAGCTGGAGCTGCAGACCGGACATGCGCTTCCAACTTCTCCGACCCAGCGGGTAGGCGGGGATATTTTGAAGGGCTTTGACCCGCACCGCCACCGCGCGCGTTTGTGGAGCCTGGACAAAGCGCAGGATGCCGAGGATTTGTTGGCGTGGAATGCTCGCGTACGTCGCGCGATTGCCGATTACAACGCCAAGAATCCCGACACGGATCCGCTCCCTGAGCCGTCCTACGTCATTGAGCTGAAGTTTGACGGTCTAACCTTGAACTTGACGTACGAGGACGGTAACCTCGTGCAGGCTTCCACGCGCGGCAACGGCGTCGTGGGCGAAGGCATCTTGGCGCAGGTCAAGACGATTCGTTCCATTCCGCTTACCATTCCGTTCTCCGACGGCATTATCGAAGTGCAAGGCGAAGGCATTATGAATTTGTCGGTGCTTGAAGCGTACAACCGAACGGCGGCGGAGCCGCTCAAGAATGCCCGCAATGCGGCTGCCGGAGCTCTGCGTAACCAGAACCCTAAGATTACGGCAGAGCGCAAGCTGAGCGCATTCTTCTATAATGTCGGTTACGCGGACGGCGTTTCGTTCGACACGCATCAAGAAATGATTCAATTTCTACAGGATAACCGTTTCAAGGTGAATGCCTATACAAGCTATTGGTCCACGATCGAAGAGGTGCAGTCGGAGCTTGAGCGCGTGGCCGAGGGGCGACATGAGCATGATTTTCTGATCGATGGTGCCGTTGTCAAACTAACGGATATGCGCACGCGCGAGGCGCTTGGCTATACCGACAAGTTCCCGCGTTGGGCGGTAGCGTTCAAATTCGAGGCGGAAGAAACGACGACAATCTTGGAATCCGTCTCTTGGGAAGTCGGCCGTACCGGCAAAATCACGCCAGTTGCTCGGGTCGAAGCGGTGGACTTGGCAGGGGTTACCGTTCAGAATTGCACGTTGAATAACATCGGCGACATCGAACGCAAGAACTTGAAGTTTGCCCTCGGGACGCATGTCTTCATTCGACGGTCCAATGATGTTATCCCGGAGATATTGGGTAAAGCGGACGATGAGCCAGGTCAAGAAATCATCGTGCCGGAGATTTGTCCATCCTGCGGTACGCTGCTGGAATTGCGCGGCGCACATCTGTTCTGCACCAACAAGCTCGGCTGCCGGCCGCAAACGATTGCCCGCATTACGCATTTCTCCTCGCGCGATGCAATGGACATCGAGTCCTTCAGCATTATGACGGCAGAGCAGCTGTTCGACGAATGCGGCGTACGCGATCCGGCGGATCTCTATGCACTGTCCTATGACGATCTTATCGGACTCGAGCGCTTCGGCGATCGCAAGGCTCGTAAACTAGTGGAGGCGCTGGAGAAGTCTAAGGACCGCGATCTCGCAGCATTCCTGTTTGCGCTAGGGATTCCAAACACGGGTAAAGCAACGACCAAAATGCTCGCCGATCACTTCGGGCAATTGGCTGCCATTCGATCTGCTGAAGTCGAAGAGCTTGTTGGTTTGCCTGACGTCGGCGGTATAGTGGCAGAGAGCATCTATAGTTACTTCCGTGATCCGGCGGCTAGCGACAACATCGATCGTATGCTTGCCCTTGGTGTCAAGGCTGAGGCGGAGAATACCGCTCCCGCGAGAACGGACAGTATCTTCAGCGGCAAAACCGTCGTGCTGACCGGAACGCTCTCCCTCATGACCAGGGACGAGGCGGGGAAGAAGCTGGAGGCGCTCGGCGCCAAGATCAGCGGAAGCGTGTCGAAGAAAACCGACTTCGTTATTGCGGGCGAGAGTGCCGGCAGCAAGCTGACCAAAGCCAAGGAGCTAGGCGTTACGGTTATCGAAGACGAACAGGAACTGTTGAAATTGCTGGGCGAGTAAGGGGGAGAAGGCCGTTTTTGAGCTTTTGTGCTTAACAACGGCCTTCTGTTATTTTTTACAAGTTGTAATCTGCTTATGGATGTGGTAAATTACTTCTTGTCGCTTTTGAGGCGCACGGCAGCATCGAACAAACGCTTTCGATAAGAAAGAAAATAAGATGTTGACGAACGAGAAGAAAGCTGATAATATACTTTCTTGTGACCACGCAAGTGTTCACGACAAAACAAGTTCTTTGAAAACTGAACATATGGATCACGTCAGAATCCAACAAATGCTTTAAAACGATTGACTGTGTCGATCGTACAAGCTAGCAAGTAATGAGCTAACGAGCTTATTCTATACAATGGCTTCGGCCACTTTTATGGAGAGTTTGATCCTGGCTCAGGACGAACGCTGGCGGCGTGCCTAATACATGCAAGTCGAGCGGAGTTATTCCTTCGGGGATAGCT
>NZ_JBWDNI010000009.1:0-184774 GCF_056269105.1 Paenibacillus sp. J31P316
CAAAGTCGCTCCCATTCGCAAAACCTGCGCGGCAGGTTGAAGAGATCGAAAAGCTGTTCCCTAATACTTTGGGAACAGCTTTTTCGTTTGCGCTTGCGTGGTGCTGCGCACCAAAGTCAGGCTTCGGTTTTGCGATGGGCGCTCCCGTGGTGCTTCGCACCAAAGTCGCACCCACTCGCAAAACCTGCGCGGCAGGTTGAAGAGATCGAAAAGCTGTTCCCGAACGCCTTGGGAACAGCTTTATCGTGTCCGCTTTGGTGCTGCGGCACCAAAGCCGGGCTTTGCTTTACTATGTGACCGCAATTCTATACGATAGGATATGCGAATGCGCAAGGACGAACAACGAGTGCGCAAGTACGAAGGAGGAGTGCAAACATGCGCAAAGTATTAGTACTCGGAGGAACGAGATTCTTCGGCAAGAAGCTGGTTGAACGATTGATCGCCGCCGGGGATGACGTGACGATCTTGACGAGAGGCGGGCTGCCGAATCCGTTCGGCGATCGCGTGCGGCATATTCAAGCCGACCGGAAGGACGCGGCGACGTTCGCGCAGGCACTGGGGCAGTCGGCGTACGACGTCGTATACGATAATATTTGTTACTTGCCGCAAGAGGCGGAGGAGGCGGTGAAACTGTTCGCGGGTCGCGTGGGCAAATACGTCGTGACTTCCACGCTCAGCGTTTACCCGTTCGGCGGTCCGCGCAAAACGGAGGCGATGTTCGATGCGCACGGGTACGTGCTTCCGAACCTCTATCCGGCGGATATCGCTTACGGCGAGGGCAAGCGTTTGGTGGAAGCGGTCTTCTTGCAAAAGGCTCCGTTCCCCGTTGCGGCGGCGCGATTCCCGATCGTGCTCGGCACGGACGATTATACGCGTCGACTGCATTTTCACGTTGAGCATGTTTTGCGGGGGCAGCCGATCGGCATCCCCGCCCCGGAAGCGAAGCTGTCGTTCATACTTGCCGACGAAGCGGCCGAATTTCTGGACTGGCTCGGTCGTTCGCCTGCAGAGGGTTCGTACAACGCTTGCTCTGACGGGGACATCTCTCCAGGCGGAATCGTGAAGCTGATCGAGCAAGCGACGGGCAAGGAAGCGAACGTCGTGCCGGAGACCGAAGCGGAGCATATGTCGCCGTTCGGCGTCCCGGACGATTGGCAGATGAGTACGGCGAAGTCAGCTGCGGAAGGTTTCGTCTTCCGGGAGCTGGACAATTGGCTGCCTCAGCTCATCGACCGGCTATCCGAGGAATCCGCACGCAGCTAGCGAAGCGCCATCCTCAGTCGCGATTAGCGCTGCAATGACGGCAAAAGGGCTGTTCCCGTCCGGGAACAGCCCTTTCCTTGCTATGAAAGCTTAAGCAGCCAGGCTGCTTAGCACCAATGTTCGCCCCAATCTTGAATGGATTGGATAACGGGCTCAAGACCTTGCCCTTTCTGGGTTAATTCATATTCGATCCGGACGGGCATCTCCGGATAGACACTACGTTTAATGATCTCGCAATGCTCAAGTTCCTTCATGCGGTCCGTCAGCATTTTATCGCTCATTTCCGGAATCTGTTCCTTGATCTCTTTGAACCGTTTCGGTCCGCCGAGCAGGACGCGTATGATCAATCCGGTCCACTTTTTCCCAAGCAACTCAGTTGCGCATTCGTACTTTGGGCACATTTTGGAATAATCCACGTTATCACCCCTCTTTCGCTTCCTCTATTGTAACACAGGACGATTTGTAAAGGGAATGGATATTCGGCTTGCCGAAGAGAATACTTTTTATTTTCTATCAACTATAGTAAAGTAAGTCCTGCGTAAGAGGAATAAATTGTCACACCTTCTTGAACTTCGTTCCTAATGCCGAAATATTTTCTAGTACGCAGTAGATGACGGACTGTTATAATAATGAGACAACCATCGGTTACTGAGGTGCATAATGACAGACAATTGGGGTTTTTATGAACGGCGCACAGGCAATGATCATATGCGCGTTCTCGTAAATATCGGTTATAAAGCTTCGGCGCCGCTGCCGGATTACCCGGAGCTGTTATCTGTGACGGTGAACCTGTATCCCGTCCGCGCGCAAAGCCGCAACAACCGGCAGGTCATCGTTCAGCTCGAAGAGCTGGAATCGAAGCTGGAGCATTGGCTGAGCGACATGGCGGACGCAATTTATATCGGCCGCATCAATGCGGCGACGCGCTTGGAGTTTTATTATTTTCTGAAGGAAGGCCAGTTGGATGGGGCGGTATTCCGCAAATGGCTGGACGAGAATTGGACGCATCGGGCACAGTCGTACGTAAAACCCGATCCGGAGTGGGAGTTTTATCGGTTCCTGCTGCCGACTGCGCTCGAAGAGCTTTACGTCCACAATGCCCAAATGATCTATGCGCTGATCCATAAGGGCGACAAGATCGGGGAGCCGAGAAACGTCTATCACTGGCTGCTGTTTCGGGACGATGAGGACAGGCTCGAAATGGAGGACCTCCTGCAGCGTGAAGGTTACGTTATCGAGAAGGATAAGGAAAGCAAACCGGAGGATGATTACCCTTACCCGCTCGTCATCAGCAAGTACGAGGACGTGCGGCTCGATACGGTCAACGCGCGCGTTCGGGATCTCCACCGGCTGCTTGACGGCGTAGACGGACGATATGACGGATGGGGCTCGACGATGAGGCTGTCGACCGCGAACCGGTTTCGCCGCTATGTCAGGCGCCGAAAGGATATCGCTTACTCGGCGCTGCGCCGAATGTTCGCTTGCGGACAATCACAATCGAACCAGAATCAAGCCGGCAAACATTAACGCGAAAGCCGTCCACTGCAGCGCTTGCAGTCGTTCTCTGTAGAAGATGATGGAGCCGGCCGCGACGACAAGACTGTTCGCGGCAAAGATCGGTCCCGCAATGTTCGCTTGTCCCATTTGCAGCGCTGCGGCATACAGCTGCAAGCCTGCATAGGAGAAGAGCCCAGCGACGAGTCCCCATTTCAGTCCGACCGACGGGGCGCTCTGCATGCGGGCCAAGGTCTCTCGCTCACCGGCCATCGACTGCAATTTGCCCAGGGACCGTACCCGCGTTCGTTCACGTATGGTCATCCAGGCAAAACCGATGAAAGAAAGCAGGTAGGCGGCGAATAAGACCGGCGTACCGTTCAAGCCGATGGCATCCGTCACCTTCAAGCCGCCGTTGCGCACCGCGAACAGCAGGATGCTGAGACTGACGTATAGATGCCATTTGGGCTGCAGCGGCGTTCTGGCGCCGCTTCTTTTGATGGAGATGAGCACGACCGCGATAAGGAGCAGCAGCACGCCGGCAAGCTCGGCCGCGGTCAGCGGTTCATCGTAGACGAAGGTGCCGAGCGAAATGACCAGGATAATATTCATGTTCGTCAGCGGCGAAGTCAGGCTGGCCGGACCGTACGCCAGGGCCTTCATGAACAGCGCGTTGCCAAGCGCGGAACCGGCGCCGATGAGCAGTCCCGCTGCCCATATCCGAGGGTCGGTCCACGCCGTTCCGAGCGTGCCGTCGATCGCGCCATTTACGGCGAAGCCCGCTGCCCCCGAGAAATATAAACCCAAAAACAAATAAAGGGATGAACCGCCCTGCATCTGGGACACTTTCATCCACCAGCCCGCAAGCCCGAAGAGCAATGCGCTGCTGACGGCTGCCGCAAACCACATGTTGTCGTCACCTTCCTGCCGGGCACGGTTTGAATTTGTCACACAACTGCAATGTTCCTGTTACCGTCCGATTACATTCGTGGGGTAAGATACTGACCAAGACCCCCTTTTGATTATATACTTTTAACGGACCTGCATGGTGCAGGTCCGCTTTTTTTTACCGCATGCGCGTTTATAATTAGCCGCAGCGCCATATTCGCTTTTGTCCGGCCATTGTGCGGCTGCATTTAGAGCGGCACGGTTACAGGCTGCTTGTTTTTGTAATACACCCACTGTTCATAACCGATTTCCTTCAAACGCTTCGCTACGCGATCCCAATCTTCTCCGACCCGGCTCGGTTTATGCGCATCGGAGCCGAACGTAACCGCAACGCCGTAATGGCAAGCGCGTTCCAAGATCGCATCCGACGGATACCAGCCGCCAACGTCCTTCGTGGAACCCGACGTATTGATCTCGATGGAGACGCTGCTGTCCGCGATGAGCTTAAGCGCTTCGTCGATTGCTTCATCCGCCTCAATAGCCGAGAATGCGGGATAGTAGCCTTTCATGGCATCGATATGACCGAGCACCTGGAACATGCCGCTCTGTGCGGATTGTCCGATCAGCTTGTAATAATGGCGCTTCTCGTCCTGCTTTTTGGCTTCCGACAGGCCTTTCCAGCGATTACGGTTGAAAATGCTGACGCCGCGCGACTGATGCACCGAACCAATGATGTAATCAAAGGGATATTGGGCATAGACGTCCCGATATACCGCCGCATGCTCCGGGAAGAAGTCCGATTCGACGCCGAGCAGGACATCGATTCGGTCCTCGTACTTCGCCTTCAGCCGCTGTACCTCGTCGATATAATGGACGAATTCGCTCTTCGCCATCGCAATGCCGGGATTCGGACGATCCTCCTCGCTCGCAAAGAAAGGGGAATGATCCGAAATGCCGATGACGCTAAGATCAGCCTTGATCGCGGCACGAATGTAATCCTCGATATTGTCATCTGCGTGTCCGCAGCGGAAATGATGCGTATGCAGGTCGAATTTCATACAGGCTATTCCTCCTATTCACTGCTAATGAAGTGATCCTCAGGCATGCCTTTCAAATCGCTCAGAAACTGGTTCATCGCGGAATTGATATACCGTCCCGACTTGTAGACGAGACCGACGGGATGGCTCATGTCGAGTTCGCTCACTTTGATGCGCTTCAACGTGCCGAGGCGAACTTCATTGGCGATGGACAGCTTGGAAACGACGGCAGCGCCGAGGTTGATTTCTACCATGCGTTTCACTTCCTCGCTGCTCGACAGCTCCATGACGATATTGGGCTGCAGGTTGAACCTCCGGAAAATTTGATCCAAAAACCGGCGTCCTAACGTATCGGGCGAAAGCATAATCATCGGTATGTCCTTCAACGATTCGACCGTCGTATGCTTCAGATGGCTCATGGGATGCTCCGGCGCGACGACGAGCTCGTACGTGTCGTAATACAGGATCGACGTTTCGACGTTCGGGTTCCGTTCGTTCAAATACGTGATGCCGATATCGACGCTGCCGTTCTCGACGCTGGCCATGACGCCGGACGAGGGCATGGAGTGAATGGTTGTTTTGATTAGCGGAAATTGATTTTGAAAATAAGACAGCACGCGCGGCAAAATCTGTATGGCGATGGAGGAGGTGGTGCCGAGAACGATATGTCCCTGCGGCGTTTGGCTGAGATCGGACAGCTTCTGCTTCAATTCTTCTACGATGGCAAGAATCCGCTCGGCGTGGTCAAGGAACACTTGTCCGCGGTCGGTCAGCGTTACAGGCTGATTCCGATCGATTAGCACCGTCTTGAACTCGTCCTCAAGGCTTTTGATTTGAGCGGATACAGCGGGCTGCGTCAAATTCAGCAGCTCGCCGGCTTTGCGGAAACTCATTGTCCGAGAGATCGTCAACAGCGTTTCAAGCTGGTTAATGTTCACGGAATCCCTCCAAGTCTATTAAAGATTTTTATCACAATCCTTTCTTATTATAAATGAAATTCCGGCGAACGCAAAGCATCAGCTCGCTGTCGCGGGACGCCGCGCCATAAATTGTTCAGCAGGATTCATTCTGCAATTGTCGAATGGTTGTGTGAGACTCATGAGCCTAAAGCCATAAAGGAGCGAATCGCATGAACCCGAAGGCCGTCAGAAGCTGGATCATGTACGACTGGGCTAACTCCGCATTTGTTACGACCATTATGGCTGCCGTCATGCCGATTTTCTACGCGGATGTCGCCGGCGCCGGGCTGAAAGGAAATACCGCGGAGACGTATTGGGGCTACACGCAGACGATCGCGATGATATTCGTGGCCGTGCTTTGCCCGATTCTTGGCGCGATTGCGGATTATGCGGGCTCGAAGGTTCGGTTTCTCTCGGCATTCATGATCGTTGGCGCGGCAGCCTCGATCGGCATGGCGTTTATCGGCGAGGGCGATTGGTTGTTCGCGTCTTTCCTTGTCGTCATCGGCACGATCGGTTATGCCGCGTCCAATACGTTCTATGATGCGCTGCTGCCAAGCGTCTCCACGCCGGATACGATGAACGAGGTCAGCAACAAAGGTTATGCCATGGGCTATCTGGGCGGCGGCTTGCTGCTGCTGGTTAATCTTGTTATGATCATGTTTTACGATACGCTCGGGTTCCCGTCGAAAACCTCGGCTTCGCAGACCGTCTTCGTCATGGTCGGCTTATGGTGGATTCTCTTCTCGCTGCCGATTATGCGAAATGTCAAAGAAACCGCGCGCGAGACGTCCGGCTTCGGAACTGCTGTGAAGAACGGAATACGGCGGGTGAGAGAGACGATCGGCACGTTGAAACGGTATCCGGAGCTGCTGAAATATATGGCTGCCTTCTGGTTCTTCAACGACGGCATCAACACGGTCATTATCATGGCCACGATCTACGGCAAAGGGATCGGGATCGAGACGAATGATCTTATCGCCGCGCTGCTGATTACGCAGTTCGTCGGCTACCCCAGCACGCTGCTGTTCATTAAGTTTGCCTCGCGAATCGGCGTTAAGAAATCGATCTATAGTTCGCTGCTTGTCTACATGCTGATCGTCATCTTGGGCTTCTTCATGACGAGCGCGGTTCACTTCTACATACTGGCCGCCATGGTCGGGCTCGTGCAGGGAGGAAGCCAGGCAACGGCGAGATCGCTCTATGCCGCGCTCGTGCCTCCTTCGCGGACGGCGGAGTTTTTCGGATTCCTCAGCTTATCGAGCAAGTTCGCCTCCGTCTCGGGGCCGTTCGTCTTCTCGGTCGTCGGCACGATTACGGGCTCCAGCCGGTATGGCATCCTGGCACTGCTCGCTTTCTTTATCATCGGCATTGCGATTCTGGTTTATGTGGACGTGGACAAAGGACGGGAAGAGGCGCTCGCGGCCGAAGCGTAAGTCAAAGGCAAAGGGTTTAACACGTACGGAAGACACTCATCAGGTTCAGTCACAAGAGAGGGGTTATGGGATAATGAAAGGAACGACGCATCTGACGATCGGTCTGGCTATCGGCGCGGCGGCGGCCGCAAGCCATCCGTTTACGGCGAAGCATGCGGCCCTATACGTGGCGGTGGCGGCATTCTCGTCGCTCAGCGCCGATCTGGACGGTACGAACATGCTGAGCGGCAAGCTCAACCGCACAGCAAGAACGATTCATGCACTGCTGTTGTGGGGCGGTGCCGCGCTTACTGCCGCAGTCGGCGTGCAGTATGCGATGCAAGGCGTGCTGCATCCGGAATGGACTATCGCCGCGGTCGCGATTTTACTGCTCGGCCTCGTGCTCGGAAACGGGATGATCCGCAATGCGCTGGTTAGCGCGATCGGCGCGGCCCTGCTTTACGGCGGGGTCACCGGCGGGATGAATTGGTTGATCGGCTTGGGCGTATTCGTAGCTTGGGTGCCGTGGTTGAACCATCGGGGGTTGAGCCATACGATTTGGGCGGCTGGAGCTTGGTGGGCGATCGGATGGGGACTGGAGCAGCAGATCGAGGTGGACGGCATCGCGCAAGTCGCGTTATGGGGTTATCTGTCGCATCTCATCGCGGATACGCTGACGCCAAGCGGCGTCAAATGGCTGTATCCCCTGACGAAGAAGACGTTCAAGCTGCCGATCGGCAAGCTCTGACAGGAGCTATTATCCGCTGCCATACACGTGAACCGCTGCGTAAAAGCGGCCATACCGAGTCATAGCGAAAAGCCCCGTTGGTCCCAACGGGGCTTATGCGCATGTCGATCTCAGAGCCATTCTTTCTTGCGGAAGATGAAGAACATGCCGAATCCCAACAGCAGCATGAACGTGAGCAGAACATAGGAACCGCCGTGCATATGAAGGCCGGGGATGTAATCGAAGTTCATTCCGTAGATGCCGGTAATGAAGGTCAGAGGCATGAAGATCGTCGTCAAGGCCGTGAACACGCGCATGATTTCATTCGCTCGGTTGGCCAGGCTGGACTGGTATGCCTCTCGCAAGTTGCCCATCAGATCTCGGTACGTATCGAATGTCTCGGAGATTTTGACGGCATTCTCGTAGATATCGCTGAAGTACTTCTGGAGTTGATCGTCGATCAGCTTCAAGTCCTTCTTATTAAGCGTCGCGATCAATTCCTTCTGCGGCCCGAGCACTTTCTTCAGCCACAGAATTTCGCTTCGCAGACCGATGATCTCGTTCAGATGCGATTTCTTCGTATGCATGAGAATCGCTTCCTCGAGGCTCTCGATGCGCACCTCGATCCGGTCGCCGACGAGGAAGTAATTGTCCACGACGATATCGACCAAGTGGTAGAGGAAGTGATCCGGCCTGCTGACCTGCTCCTGAAGCAGGATGGGCTTCAGCGTACGCAGCTCGTTGATCTTCTGTTTCGTAACGGTAATGATATAATGGCGTCCCAGAAAAATGTTCAGGGCACGCAGGAAAATTTCTTCATCATCGAATCGAATGCTGTTTATGACGAGAAAATAATGGCCTTCGTGAATTTCGATCTTCGGCCGCTGCTCTTCTTCGCTCAGACAGTCTTCGACTGCCAGCTCGTGAAGCGAGAATAACGGCTGCAAGATGTTCAGATCATCGACGTCCGCATCAATCCAATAAAAGCCTTCGGCAGGCGGAACGGTTGCCGTGGAGATGTCCTCGATCGTTTTGAAAATGCCTTGCGTCACGTGACGGATTTTCATCCGCGCTCCTCCTCTCTTGCCTAGCTGTATTTCCCGGATGCCGGCATGAGGAAGGAAGCATGTGCGAATACGCTCATCGGGACTTATTCGCCGAATGGCCGCGTAATCGCGGGGCGGGCGTACGAATAAGGTCGGGTAAGCGCAGGCGGACAAACTGACGTTCCAACATACCGGTAATCGATGCGGAAACACGCATTTCCAATGCGGATACACGCATGGTCCATGCGGTTGTCCGCAGGCCTCGGGTCGCCTTCCATAGTCGTAAACACCCCTTTATAAGTTCAAATAAATGCGTTAGTATGCATAATCCTTGTCTAGTATACTCCCACAATGACTTTCCATACAAGCACAAAAGCAGCGGGTGTCCGCGTGGTATAGCATATGCGCCCGAGAGCCCGCGGTGACGCGATTTTAGACCCTTGGAGCAGGGGCGTCTTGACGGGAACGGAGGAATGATTTAAAGTATTCCCATAACCTGATTTACAACCAAATAAGCAAGCTTTCTTATCAAGAGCAGGCGGAGGGACTAGCCCGATGAAGCCCGGCAACCGGCGTGAAGACGCACGGTGCTAATTCTTGCGGAAACGTTAAGTTTCTGAGAGATGAGAGGCGCATGAACGATACAGTTATGCCCCTCTCTGCCAGAGTGGGGCTCTTTTCATTGCGCTCCTCACAAGAAGAAGCGGCTGTCGCCGTCCTGATGCGGCGCGGTAAGTTTCTTCCCTTAGAAATATAAGAAATGCATCGCGATAACTGACCATTTCTTATATTCGAAAAACAGACAAGACTGGAGTGAGTAGACATGCCGATTAAAGTACCTGATCAATTGCCTGCCAAAGACATTCTCACCGAAGAGAACATCTTCGTCATGGACGAAAGCGTCGCCTATCATCAAGACATCCGCCCGCTGCGGATCGCGATTCTCAATTTAATGCCGACCAAAGAAGTGACCGAGACTCAACTGCTGAGACTGATCGGCAACACGCCGCTGCAAGTGGAAGTCGTGCTGCTTCATCCGAAGACGCATCTGTCCAAGAACACGTCCGCGCAGCATTTGGAGTCCTTCTATAAAACGTTCGACGACATCAAGCACGAATACTACGACGGTATGATCATCACTGGCGCACCCGTAGAGACGCTTGATTTCGAGGAAGTGAACTATTGGGAAGAGCTGAAGGACATCATGGACTGGTCCGCCCGCAAAGTGACTTCGACGTTCCATATCTGTTGGGGCGCGCAGGCCGGCCTGTACCATCACTACGGCATTCCGAAGTACGACCTGGCCGACAAAATGTTCGGCGTCTTCCCGCATGAGGTCGATAAGCGCGAAGTGCCCCTGATGAGAGGCTTCGACGAGCAGTTCTTCGTGCCGCAGTCGCGCCATACGGAAGTCCGCCGCGAAGACGTCGAAGCGGTGAACGATCTGGACATTCTGTCCTCGTCGCCGGATGCGGGCGTATACATCGCCGCTAGCCGCAACGGACGGCAAATTTTCGTGACGGGCCATTCCGAATACGATCCGTCTTCGCTGAAAGCGGAATACGACCGCGATGTGGCCAAAGGCATGGACATCGCTATTCCGAAGAACTATTATCCGAACGACGATCCGTCGAGACAGCCGAGATCCACTTGGCGCGCGCATGCGAACCTGTTATTCTCGAACTGGTTGAACTACTACGTGTACCAGCAAACCCCGTATGACCTGGGAGCAGGCATTTAAGATTGAAGCTATGCCGGCAATTGCCATTTTAATAGGAGAGGGAGACTTCAGCACATGAAAATCGAAAGCCGTTTAGCGCAAATTGGATCCATTAAAGAGCCCGTCACCGGAGCCGTCAGTTTCCCCGTTTATCAATCGACCGCATTCCGCCATCCGCGCCTTGGCGAAAGCACGGGATTCGATTACGCCCGTACCAAGAGCCCGACTCGCCAGGTGCTGGAGGAAGCAGCAGCGGCGCTGGAGTCCGGTGACGCCGGCTTTGCTTGCAGCAGCGGCATGGCTGCGCTGACGACCGTATTCTCCCTGTTCGGGCAAGGCGATCATCTTCTCGTGTCGCTGGACCTGTATGGCGGTACATACCGCCTCCTGGAGCGGATCATGAGCCGCTTCGGCGTGACGGCGTCCTACGTGGACACGAACGACATCGATGCGCTGAACACGCTCTGTACGCCGGCAACGAAAGCGATTCTCATTGAAACGCCGACGAACCCGCTGATGATGATCACGGATTTGGAGCGCGTCTGCGGGTGGGCCAAATCCAAAGGCTTGCTGTCCATCGTGGACAATACGCTGCTGACGCCGTTCTTCCAGCGTCCGATCGAGCTTGGCGCGGACATTATCGTGCACAGCGCGACCAAATACCTCGGCGGCCACAACGACGTGCTTGCCGGCTTGATCGTAACGAAGGGCAAGGAGCTCTCCGAGCAGATGGCTTTCCTGCACAATTCGCTCGGCGCCGTGCTGGGACCGCAGGATTCCTGGCTGCTGATGCGCGGCATGAAGACGCTGGCCCTGCGCATGGAGCGCCACCAATCCAATGCGACCACAGTCGCCAACTGGCTGCTTGCGCATGATGCCGTGGAAGAGGTGTATTACCCGGCTCTTCCTCATCATCCCGGCCATGAGGTGCAAAGCCGCCAATCCTCCGGCAACACCGGCATTTTTTCGTTCCGCTTGAAGAACGCGGCTTACGTGGAGCCAATCCTGCGTCATATTAAGCTGATCGCGTTCGCCGAAAGCCTCGGCGGCGTGGAATCGCTGATGACGTACCCGGCCGTGCAGACGCATGCCGACATCCCGCTCGCGATTCGCCAGCAAATCGGCGTCGACGACCGCCTGCTGCGTTTCTCCGTCGGCATCGAACACCAAGATGACCTAATCGCGGACCTGGCGCAAGCATTCGAAGCGGCCAAAAGCGAAATCGGGGAGGCGTAAACGACATGTCCGAACAACATTCCGATAACAAGAAACCGGATACGCAATTCGCGACGAAGCTGATCCATTTCGGCTCCGAGATCGACGAGCATACCGGCGCATCCAGCGTGCCGATCTATCAGGCTTCGACGTTCCATCACCATGATATTCACAATCCGCCGGTGCATGATTACAGCCGTTCCGGCAATCCGACGCGCCAAGCGCTCGAGGATTACATTGCACTGCTTGAAGGCGGCGTCAGAGGCTTCGCATTTGCCTCCGGCATGGCTGCGATCTCGACATCGTTCCTGCTGTTCTCCACCGGTGACCATGTCATCGTTACGGAGGACGTATACGGCGGCACTTACCGTCTGCTGACGACTGTCCTGAACCGTCTCGGCATCGAGTCGACGTTCGTGGACATGACGGATTTCGACGCCGTGAAGGGAGCCCTTCGTTCCAATACGAAGGCGGTCTTCATGGAAACGCCGTCCAATCCGACGCTGAAGATTACCGATATCGGCGAAATAGCGGCGTGGGCCAAATCCCATGACCTCATTACGCTGCTCGACAACACCTTCATGACGCCGTATCATCAGCGTCCGATCGAGCTTGGCGTGGATATCGTCCTGCACAGCGCGACGAAGTTTCTCGGCGGACACAGCGACGTTCTGGCTGGACTGGCCGTCGCGGCGAACGACAGCCTGGCCCGCCGCCTGAAGCAGCTGCAGAACGGTCTTGGCACCGTCCTCGGCAGCCAGGAATCGTGGCTGCTCATCCGCGGCATGAAGACGCTGCAGGCGCGCATGGAGCATAGCGAGCGCAGCGCCCGCCAGCTGGCGGAATGGCTGGACAGCCATCCTGCCGTAGGGCGCGTCTATTATCCGGGCCTTGCGAGCCATCCTCGCCGGGAGGTTCACGAGAAGCAGTCCAAGGGCTATGGCGCGGTCGTCTCGTTCGACGTCGGCGACGGCGAACGGGCGAAGGAAGTACTCAGCCGCGTGAAGCTGCCGCTTGTCGCGGTAAGTCTTGGCGCCGTTGAGAGCATTTTGTCTTATCCGGCTATGATGTCCCATGCGGCGATGCCGCGCGAGGTGCGGCATGAACGCGGCATTTCCGACGGTTTGCTGCGTTATTCGGTCGGACTTGAGGATATCGGCGACCTGATCGCCGATCTCGACCAAGCGCTCAAAGGTTAATTCGGCGCAAATAGAGCAATGCGCGGCAGTCCTGCGGGACTAGCCGCGTTTTTCTTCGTCATGGCGGGGGCATGCTTGCCCGGATGCCGAATGACGGTCGATTTCGTTTGTGGTAGTATAAGTTGAACCTGTTTGGACACGGAAATGTGGAGAGAAGGAGGTCTTTCGCATTGCATAACATCGATCGCATTTTAGATAAAGCATTGCAGGGAGAACGAATCGGACTGGAAGAGTGCGTAACGCTGTTCGAATCCGACGAAATTGAGAAAATGGGTCATGTCGCCAATCAGCTGATGATCCGGAAGCATCCGGACCCGATCACGACGTTCGTCGTGGGGCGGAACATCAACTACACCAACGTATGCGACGTGTATTGCCGCTTCTGCGCGTTCTACCGCGCTCCGGGATCGAAGGAAGGCTACGTCCTGTCTGACGAAACGATTCTGCAGAAGATCCAGGAAACGATCGACGTAGGCGGAACGGAAATCCTGATGCAGGGCGGGGTTAATCCCGATTTGCCGTTCAACTATTATTTGGACCTGCTGCGCAAAATCAAACAGCATTTCCCCGACATCACGATGCATTCCTTCTCGCCGGCGGAAATTCAGAAGATGGTCACCTTGTCCGGCTTGTCGCTGGAGCAGGTGCTCCGCGAGCTGAACGCCGCGGGGCTCGATTCGCTTCCGGGCGGCGGCGGCGAAATTCTCGACGACCGCACCAGACGGAAGATCAGCCGCCTGAAGGGCTCGTGGACGGATTGGATGGACGTCATGCGCACCGGGCATAAGATCGGCATGAACGCGACCGCGACGATGGTTATCGGCTTCGGCGAAGAGATGGAGGAGCGCGCGCTTCACCTGCTACGCGTCCGCGAAGCGCAGGACGATTGCATCGCGAACGGCTACGACTCCAAAGGCTTCCTGGCGTTCATTCCATGGACGTTCCAGCCGGAGAACACGAACATGAAACGGGAGAAAGCGACGCCGGAAGAGTACTTGAAGACGCTGGCGATCAGCCGGATCACGCTCGACAATATCGATAATTTCCAATCTTCGTGGGTAACGATGGGGCCGGAGATCGGCAAGCTGACGCTCTCCTACGGCTGCAACGACTTCGGCAGCACGATGATCGAGGAGAATGTCGTTTCCGCAGCCGGTACGACGCATAAGGTCAACATCGGCTCGACGCTGCGGATCATTCGCGAAGCGGGCAAGATTCCGGCGCAGCGGAACACGAAGTACGACATTTTGAAAGTGTACGCAGAATCCGAAGAAGCACAGAACGATTTTATTATGCAAAACTAAACCTTGCTTTAAGGTTTGGGGACGAAGCTTCCTCTCCGGTGAATCTGATCCGCCCGGAGGGGAGGCTTTTTTGTCGTTCTCGTGCTGAATGCCGCAGCGGTTTCCGGTTCTGCAACCAATCGTTCGCCGGCGTACCAGATATCGCCTTCCATCCCAACCCACAGCCAGTGCAGGCAGAGCATACATCGTATATCTGCTTTCCCCGAACCATATACTGTTAAGGAAGCTCTCAAGCACGTTTACATGGAAGCTCGTCCGTCCAAACCCGTACAAACTCAACTGTTTTTCAAATATTCGCTCTCCAGCGTTCCGCAAAAACTTTTAGGAGTGAGCCTATGGAACTGTTCACCGTTTCTCTGCACTCAGCTTCTCACGAAGCGATCGACCGCCTTCATCGTTATTTAAGCGAAGCAATCGTCGATGTACATAGCGCCGCCGACACGGAGAACGCAGCCGCCTTTCTGCGTCCCGATTACGCAGGCATGACGATTCTCTGCAAGGCGGATTTGCCTAAGTTTCAACTGGCACAGGACGGTCCGCCTATATACCGCCAAGCTGCGGCAGCCTGCGCGCGTTACATTCTGGGCGAACTGGAGCCGATGCTGCTGAAGGCCATTATCCGCAAACAGTTTCATTACGAGGATGCTGCGGAGATCGAAGCGTTGTCGAGCTACTGCCACAATATATTGTATGGCACGGGCGCTTCCGCGCAGCAGGAAGAAGAGAATGCCGCAGAAATGCGGCATTCGGACATGGAGCGGCGCCTTGGCAAAGTGGCGGACGAATTGGAGCAGTTTCTCTCGGGCAATACCCGCCTGCACCTGGACGGCTTCGTATCGTTCCGCCTGGCCGCTTACTGGCAGGAGCTCAAAGACGTCGTAGCGTATGCGGTCGACGAATACGTGATGGATAAACAGTATCAGGAGTTCATCTCGCTGCTGAAATATTTCGTGCGGATGCAGGAAGTCAAGCTGCCGATCGTTCATGTCCTGCATGTAGGCGGAAGCGAGTTCGTTCTCTACGATCAGCAATTTCAACTGCTGGATACGGTGCCAGCCGACCGGATCGTCGCGGAAATGCTGGAATCCGAGATGAATATGGAGGATATGATCGTCAGCACGCTGATCACCGTCTCGCCGCAGCAGATCGTCATCCATACGAGGCAGCCGGAGCTGCCGGTCATGCGGACGCTGGAAACGATCTTCGAGCAGCGGGTTCGATTATGCTGCACGTGCAGCCAATGCAGTCTTCATTTCGAGGAATCGAATGAAGCGCTGGCCGAGCCGGCGGGCGAGATGCGCATCCGAAATGTCATCCCGTAAGCGGATACGGACGCTGCCTTAGGGAATCAGGCTTGACCGGCCTTCCGTCAGCGCTTATAATTGAAGGTATTCAAAGGCATTGACGAAGACATGTATCATCGCCCCGCACGGTCCAGAGAGAGGGAACCCGGCTGAAATTTCCTCGCGCTGCAGCGCTGATATACCCCTTCGTAGCTGTGAAGTTGAAACCAGGCATGGACTTGGCGGTAAGCTGCACCGGATCGTTTCCGTTACCGAACGTCTACAAGGATCGGCTTGGCGCTGTACGGCCCGCCGATTGAACTAGGGTGGAACCACGGGTCATTTACAAGCACTCGTCCCTTCGCGGGATGCGTGCTTTTTTATTTGGGCGCGCAAGTCCGCAGCAAATAACTTTTCCGTTCAGGAGGAACGAAGATCATGAGCATTCAAGTGAAGCTGCCGGACGGCGCAGTCCGGGAATACGAGCAAGGCACGACGATCGAAGACGTAGCGGGTTCCATTAGCACGGGTCTGCGGAAGAACGCAATCGCAGGAAAGGTGGACGGGAAAGTCGTCGACCTCTATACGCCGATCGAAGCGGATGCTCTGCTTGAGATCGTTACGCTGGATTCCGCCGATGGCCTCGAGGTGTACCGTCACAGCACGGCGCATTTGATGGCGCAGGCGATCAAACGGCTGTACCCCGAGCGCAACGTGAAGCTCGGCATCGGTCCGGTCATCGAGGACGGCTTCTATTACGACATCGATATGGACGAGACGCTGACGGCCGAGGATCTCGAGAAAATCGAGAAGGAAATGGAGCGCATCGTCAAGGAAGACCTGCCGATCCGCCGCCGCGTCGTAGGCCGCGACGAAGCGATCGCGATCTTCACGGAAATCAACGATCCGCTTAAGCTCGAGCTGATTCGCGACTTGCCGCAGGACGTGCAGCTTACCATTTACGACCAAGGCGAGTTCTTCGACCTTTGCCGCGGACCGCATCTGCCGTCCACCGGCCGTATCAAGGCGTTCAAGCTGCTGAGCATTGCCGGCGCTTACTGGCGCGGCGATTCGAAGAACAAAATGCTGCAGCGCATTTACGGAACGGCGTTTCCGAAGAAAGCGCAGCTCGACGAGCATCTGCACTTCCTGGAGGAAGCGAAGAAGCGCGATCACCGCAAGCTCGGACGCGAGTTGAAAATGTTCACGTTCTCCCGCGAAGTGGGTCAAGGCTTGCCGATCTGGCTGCCGAACGGCGCGCGCGTGCGCAGAACGATGGAACGTTACATTGTCGATCTCGAAGAGCGCTTGGGCTATCAGCACGTGTATACGCCGGTACTGGCGAACGTGGAGCTGTACAAGACGAGCGGCCATTGGGAGCATTACAGCGAGGACATGTTCCCTAAAATGGTCATGGATAACGAGGAACTTGTGCTCCGTCCAATGAACTGCCCGCACCATATGATGGTGTTCAAGAGCGAGATGCGCTCGTACCGCGATCTGCCGGTCCGCGTCGCCGAGCTCGGCACGATGCACCGCTACGAGATGTCTGGAGCTCTGACAGGCCTGCACCGCGTGCGTGCGATGACGCTCAACGATGCGCATATCTTTGCCCGCCCGGATCAAATCAAGGAAGAGTTCGGCCGCGTCATCAGCCTGATTCGTCAGGTCTACGAGGACTTCGGCATCAAGGATTACCGTTTCCGTCTGTCGTACCGCGATCCGCAGGATACGGAGAAGTACTTCCAAAACGACGAGATGTGGGAAATGTCGCAGCGCATGCTGCGCGAGGTTGTCGAGGAGCTGGGCCTGCCGTTCTTCGAGGCGGAAGGCGAAGCCGCGTTCTACGGGCCGAAGCTGGATGTCCAGATCAAGACGGCGCTTGGCAAGGAAGAAACGCTATCCACGGCACAGCTGGATTTCCTGCTGCCGGAGCGCTTCGAGCTGGAGTACGTCGGCGACGACGGCAAGAAACACCGCCCGGTCGTTATTCACCGCGGTATTATCAGCACGATGGAGCGTATGACCGCATTCCTGCTCGAGAACTTCGCTGGCGCGCTGCCGCTCTGGCTCTCGCCGATTCAAGCGAAGATCATTCCGGTATCGACCGCATACGAGGGCTATGCGCGCGAGCTTGAAGAGAAGCTGCAATTGGCTGGCATTCGCGTCGAATCCGATCTGCGCAACGAGAAGCTCGGCTATAAAATCCGGGAAGCGCAGCTGGAGAAAGCGCCTTACATGCTCGTCGTCGGCGAGAACGAAGCGCAGTCGGAATCCGTATCCGTGCGCAAGCGCGGCGAAGGAGACCTTGGTTCGAAGCCGGTGGCGGAATTGATCGCGCTGCTGCAGAACGAAATCGCAACGAAGCAAATCTAACGATAGTTAAGGATAGGGCGCATTACCGCGCCGCATAAAGCTTGTCGTCATAGGGTATCCTTCGTGTTAAGGAGGCTTACAAACCCTAATGACGACAAGCTTTTTATCGCTTCATCGCCTATTATTGTCATGCGTAGCAGCGCTGCTGTTGTTCGGCCAGTTATTGCCCGACGAATGCAGGGCGACCAGCTCCGTTGACAAGAAGCATCCCGATGCCGGGAAGCAGGAAGAGTTCGTGATCTCGGCGATGTCATCCGAATCGACAAAAAACCTTCATCATATGCAAGTTACCGCAACCGGTTATACGGCGGGCGTCGAGTCCACCGGCAAGCGGCCAGGGCATCCGCTATACGGGATCACCTATTCCGGCGTCAAGGTGCGCCGTAGCTTCGTCTCGACGATCGCGGCGGATCCGAAGGTGTTTCCGATCGGGACGGTGCTGTATATACCGGGCTACGGCTACGGTATTGTAGCGGATACGGGCTCGGCGATTAAAGGCAGGAAGATCGACCTCTATTTCGAAACGAGGAAACAGGTATTCAAGCAATGGGGCAAACGCAAGGTGACGGTATACGTGTTGAAACGGGGCAACGGTAAATTAACCGAGGCCAGGGTGACCAAGCTGAACGAGGCCGTCACCGCGGAGAAGACATTGCCGCTATCCCTGCTGGAGTCCTAGGAAGGCCTACGAGAAGGTTTGACGATCCTTGTTGAACCTTCTCTTTTTTTTACGGAATTGCTGTGCTACAATAAATGTAAACGTTATCATTTAGTAACTGGGGGCGGTTATTAATGAATGGCGATCAGGGTCCGATAGACCAAACGAACGGTGTAGCATCGCCAAAATTCGACCTGATGGAGGACAAGCTGCTGCAGCTTTACAACGAGATGATCGCAGTGGCGATGTCGAACGTGCGCAATCAATCCGATGCGCAAGATGCGGTACAAGAAGCATGGGTGCGCATTTTGACGAAGCATGAGACGCTTCGGGAACGCGATAAGCTGGATGCTTGGGCCAAGGTGATAACGGCTAATACGGCGAGGACCATCAATAAGCAGTCGAGCAGGACCTATCCGCTCGGCGATCGCGATCCCGGAGCGGAAGAGCTGTATTGCCGCCGGGACGAGCAGCGGATCATGCTGGAGATTCGAGAGCTGCTGGAATCGCTCGATTCCCGAACGCGCGCACTGCTCCTGTACAAGTTCTATTATGGGTACAGGGATCAGGAAATCGCCACGGCGTGGCAGGTGCCCATAGGTACGATCAAAGCGCGGATTCACCGTACCAAACACCGGCTGCGGCAGTGGATGTCCAATTAAGAAAACGTATCGTTTCCCTTCTTTCTGCTTACATAAACGCCTTGCCGACCTGCCATACTAAGTGACGTACGGGAGGTGAGCAGCAATGGCGAAAAACAAAAACAATAAATTTACCGCACAGAAATCCAAATACAACGCTGAGTTTGCATCGGAGAACGCATCAAACGCAGCAAACGCATCGACGAAAGCCGCTTCGCAAAAAGCGGAAAAATAACGATAGCCGCCAGCGGCTTAGAAGAGGGACCCTGAAGCGGTCCCTCTTTTATTTTGTCATCGGCTTGATCGGACTGGTCGGCTTGGATGGATCATTTGCTCATCTGCGGAATGAGGCGGCATGCTGGAAGGATTCAAAGCCAAAATGGCCCTCGTGTTATAGGATCTGACATCATCGTCAAATATTTGCCACTTCTTTCAATTAAAAAATGGTTTTCAAACGAAAGATGATCATGTAAGATAGTTCTTGTAACTATACATGACATGCATGCGAGGAGAGAGGCATTATTATGACGGATCCTATTTCATACATCCCGCCTTCTCGTTTGAAACATCGCAAGGCTGCGGAAGTCATTCCCTTCCTAAGCACCTATATCGCCAAGAGAGAACAAGAGATCGCGGAAATCGAACAAATGGTGGAGCGCTACGAGAGACGCCGTTTGCAGGAAGAACGTACTTATCAATCCATGTCGACGCTTCGGCGCCTCCTGTCAGGCAAGAAGCCTGCGCATCATGTGGCCGTCGAATACATACATTACGTCAAGCGGCCGATGGAAAAGGTACGTCTGCTTCGACTTGAAATCGAGCAGGCGCGCGCGATATTGAATACATCCGATCCGTCGGAAATCATCACCGTGTCCAGTGAGATGGAAGACGAACTAAATTAACAATTAAAATGAACAATAAAACAACAATAAAAACAACAATAGAGTGAGCAATCCGGCCGCCTTCCATGAGGGCGGTTTTTTTGCGTCCATTAGGATGAGAAAGCCTCCACCGCTAACAGGTGGGAGTCCCTGTTTTACAATGGAGGCATTAGAAAAGCCGGATTATTGACGCGGTTTCAATTGCTCGACATCCAAGAAATCATGATCCTGGTTGTAAGCGGGTACGCCGTGTATGCCGACGTCGAGTCCGATCAATTCCTCGTCTTTGGAGACGCGGACGGGCATGATGCATTTGATCAGCAGGAGCACGAGCCATGTCAGCGCAAAGCCCCAGACGCTTACGATGACGAGGCCTAGCGCCTGCACGCCGAGCAGTTGGAAGCCGCCGCCGTAGAACAGGCCGGAATACTCCATGCCGACGCCTTTGACCAATTCCGGCTTCGCGAACAGGCCGACTGCCAGCGTGCCTAGCGAACCGCTGGCGCCATGCACCGCGAAGGCGCCGACCGGATCGTCGATTCCTTTGCTCTCGAGCAGTTCCGTGACCAATACCATTACGATTCCGCAGACAGCGCCGATCAGCATGGCTGCCCCGTCCGGAACGAACGAGCAGCCGGCCGTAATGCCGACGAGTCCGGCCAAGGAGCCGTTGATAACCATCGGAGGGTCGGCTTTCTTGTAGCGAAACATCGTGAACAGGATGCACCCGGCACCGCCTGCTGCCGCTGACAGCATGGTCGTGACCGCGATATGTCCGATTGAACCGCTCGTAGCATTCAAGGTGCTGCCGGAGTTGAAGCCGAACCAGCCGAACCAGAGAATGAACGCGCCGACGGAAGCGAGCGGGAGATTCGAAGGAGGGACGATGTTGCTTTTGCCATCCGGAGTGAATTTCCCGATCCGCGGCCCGATGAAAATCGCGGCTGCCAGCGCGGCGAATCCGCCTAATGCGTGGATGACGGCGGAACCCGCGAAGTCGATCATGCCCAGCTTGCCCAACCATCCGCCGACGCCCCATACCCAGTGGCCAGCGACCGGGTAGATTAGGCCGGTCATCGCGATGGCATACAGGATATACGCTCTGAAGTGGATGCGCTCCGCGACTGCCCCGGATACGATGGATATGACGGCGATGACGAAAGCGCATTGGAACAGCCAGTACGTCTCGTTCGATATATTCAATTGAATGTGGGATAAGTCTCCCCGCAGCAAGAAGCCGGATGTGCCGATCAAGCCGCCGGCATCTTTGCCGTACATAAGTCCGAAGCCGAGAAAGTAGAAGACGAGTGCGCCGAACGTGATGTCTACGAAAACCTTCATAATGATGCTGACCGCGTTCTTCTGTCTGACGAAACCAGCCTCAAGCAGTGCAAAGCCGCCTTCCATCAGGAGAATCATTGCGGCCGTCAAAACGACCCAAATGGTATTCAACCCGACGGAGAGAGCTGCTACATCCATTATTTCCATCCCCTGTCTATTTTTCATGTTAGGTTTTGTATCCCGAACCTAGTCCGAAACCCATTATATAAGCGCTGTGTTAGTTATGTCAACGAATGAAGTGACAAGATGTGACACCGAATTGGAAGCGCTCCCCTGCAGTTAGGATCAGCATGGAAACCGCGATCCATTACGGTACCATTCATGCTTCAATATGACGGTCAAACCGCAACTATAAACTCAGCCTCAAGACGTAGGCCGGGTCAATCGACAGACCCTTTTGTGCCCTCTGCGCCTCCTGTTATACTTGGGGTACAAACCTTGCATAATTCTTCGGAAGCTGGTGTCGTCAATGAACGGTAATTTTATTAATCGATTAATGTGGGGCCTTCTCATCATTGTCGTCGGAGTCGGGCTCATGTTAAGGCAAGGCGGTTATGCCGATTTCGATATCGGCGAGATTTTCTCCGTCTATTGGCCGGTCATTCTTATGTTTATGGGCGTGCAGGGCCTGCTGCAGCGGATGGTATACGGCCGAGGCAGCGCATTCGGCTCCGGCGTGCTGATCGTGCTCGGATTTTTGTTCCTCGGCCGCAACTTGGACTTGTTGATTTGGTCGATGGGCGACGTGATGAAATTCGCCGCTCCGCTTGTCCTCATTATCTTCGGGCTCTCCATGATATTTAAACCCAAATCGCGGAAAATCAACGAAGAGAAGCTGAAGGATGAATGGAAGGCCTATACCTACGGTCCGTCCGCGGACGATCTCGTGCCGCCCGCGCCTCCGCTCCATCCGGATCCGACAAGGCCCCGGACGGAAGAGGAAATTCGGCAGCAGGCCGAACGGACGGATGCGGTCTACGGCCCGGAAGAACAAGATCCGTCCATGTCGAGGCCGAACAAGGAGCAGGGACCGGCAGCGGGTCCTTACGAGCAGCCTCCGCGGGATGGCAGAGGCGATCCGATGGAGCGGATTGCGCAGCGTTTGCATCATAGGCGGATAGACCACTGGGAGAAGCATGCCTTGCGCGCGGCTAAGATTCGCGAGCGCATCGAGCAAAGAAACTCCCGTCACTATGAGCGCCATATTCAGAGACATATTCACCGCAAGGACCGCGTGGAGTGGTGGAACCACGATCCGAACGTTCAAACGCGTTCCGGCTTTATCGGGGATATCTATCTCGGCCACGATTATTGGGAGCTCAAGCCGATGAACATTTCCCACTTTATCGGGGATACGGTGCTTGATCTGACGAAAGCGCAAATTCCGGTCGGCGAAACGGTCATCAACATCTCCTCTTTCATCGGCGACGTGAAGGTGTACCTGCCGAACGATTACGAGATCGGCGTTCACGTCGTGACGAGCGCTTTCGTCGGCGACGTGGCGGTGCTGGAACAGAAGGAAGGCGGCATCTTCAAGAACATCGATGTCGAAACGCCGTTATTCCAAGATACGGACAAAAAAATACGGCTGCACGTGAGTACGTTTATCGGCGATGTGCGGGTCACGAAAGTAGGTTGATCCGCGCATGATGGTTCGTTTGTTTCGAAACAGCAAATGGGATATGATCCTTCTCTTCGTCGCTTCCTCCGTCGTCTCGGTGCTCATCTGGGAGCTGGGCTGCGAGATGCTGACCAAGGAGAAGCTGCAGAACGACTGGTGGATCGGCGTGATCGCCATCTTCTTGATCGTCAGCGCGGGTTTCGGGTATTGGGCTGCCAAACGGATTCAGCGTCAGATCGACATGATGGTCATCGGGCTGAAGCAGGCCGCTCACGGGAATTACGGCACGCGGCTGCCGGAAGAGGGGACGTTCACGCCGGCGTTCCGGGAGTTTAACGATATGCTGGAATCGCTCGACGAGCGTACGCAGTGGATCCAGCGCTCCGGCGAAGAGCAGGTCATGCGCGAGGCGGCTTCCAATGAAGCGGCCGTGCTCGAGGAACGGAGGCGGCTGGCGCGCGATTTGCACGATACGGTCAGCCAGCAATTATTTGCCATTCATATGTCCGCTTCTTCGCTCCCGAAGCTGCTGGAGATCAATCCGGACCGCGCGGGCGACGTCATGGATCAGCTCATCTCCATATCCTCCATGGCGCAGAAGCAAATGCGGGGCTTCATTGCGCAGCTTCGTCCCATGGAGCTCGAAGGCAGGTCGCTGCAGGAGGCGCTCGACAAATGGTTTCCGGACTACTGCCGGCAGAATGGCCTGCAAGGGGTGCTTGAGTGGCGCGTGAAGGAGAAGCTTTCCGACGCGAAGGAGCATCAATTATTTCTGATCGTCCAAGAAGCGATGGCCAATATCGTCAAACATGCCGGCGCTCAGACGGCGCTGCTGACCGTGGCGGAAACCGAACGTCAAATCGTCATGACGCTGCAGGACGACGGAGCGGGCTTCCGGGCGGATCAAGTGAAGCGCGGTTCTTACGGCCTCTCGACGATGCGCGAGCGGGCAGGCAAGCTGGGCGGCGACGCGTCCATTATCAGCAAGCCGGGGAGCGGAACGAGAGTCAGAGTCACGCTGCCGAATTACGTGAACAAAAAAGGAGCCGAGCGATACGATGAGCGCGAATGATCAATGGAAGATAATGATTGTCGATGACCATGATATGGTGCGGGCCGGACTTCGTACGTATCTGATGCTGGATCCCAAATTCGAGGTCATCGCCGAAGCGGGGAACGGACAGGAAGCGATCGACATGCTTCGCGCGGGTATCGCAGGGGGACCTCCCCAGCTGGTATTAATGGATCTCATGATGCCGGTCATGGACGGCGTGGAAGCGACGAGAATCATGATGAAGGAATTCGCGCAGCTGAAAATCGTCATGCTGACGAGCTTTCTGGAGGACGAGAAGGTCGTCGCCGCCGTCGAAGCCGGTGCGGTCAGCTACGTGCTGAAGACCGTTTCCGCGGAGGAATTGATCTATGCGCTGAATGGCGCGGCCAAGGGAATGCCGGTCATGACGCATGACGTGTCGCAAGCGCTGACGCGCGGCTTGCGGCAGCGGAGCACGCAAGGAGCGGACGAAGGCTTGACGGACCGCGAGAAGGAAGTGCTGCTGCTCATCGCCGAAGGCATGGCGAACAAAGAAATCGCCGAGGAGCTCCATATCAGCATCAAGACCGTGAAGACGCATGTCAGCAACCTGCTGATGAAATGCGAGCTGGAGGATCGTACGCAGCTGGCCGTTTACGCGCATCGCAAAGGGTGGGTAAAGACGGGATAAATGTCAACGGGGCAGGGTACCTTAACGCTATACTAAGGCCAAGAGGAGAATGCCCGTTATGATCCCCCTTGAATCGAAGCTGGAATCCAGCGAGAAGGAATTTACCGAAGTGAAGAGCCTGCTGGAGGAGCACCAATTCGCGCTTGGCGGCAGCTGGGACTACGAGCATGGCTATTTCGACCGCAGCCTGGATGAGGCGCAAATGGTCTGGCTCCGAATGCCGTTCGCGGTCATTAACGGCGCGATCGACAGCGAGACGCAGGACTTGGACGCCAAGATCAAGCTGGGCCAGCCTTTCGTTCTGAATCATGTGTACAATGAAGGGCTGGACAGCGAGGCGCAAGTGACCACGCTGGGCGGCTTGATGAATCAATTTCAGGAGCCGCTGGATCCCGATGCCGAAGTCGACGGCAAATGGGTGAGCAAGGCGAAGGAAGTGCTCGCCGAAGTAGAGGGTCGCTTGCTTCACTAGAGTTGATAGAAGGGCCGCAATACCGGGTAATGCTGATTTATACGGCAACCCGGTTTTTTTTATTTGGCATTATAACAATTTTAAGTTTGATTTAAGGTAGATTGTGCAAGATAGAACTATAGAACAGCAACGAACCAAACGAAAGCAGCTTATCATGGGAAATTCAAGGAGGAGTTAAACGATGGACGACCAAAACAAAAAAAACGATTTCGACGATTTCTTCAAGCCTAAGGATAACGAGGACGGCGGCGAGAGCGGCGATTCCACCCATAAAGCACATGACGCGAAGCCGGAAGACGCCGAGTCAGGCAAATCGTCATACTACTACTCTTACGGTCCTTTCAAGCCAGGCTCCGAAGAGGCAGCCGATCCGGACGGTTACGGCCCGCGCGCCGCATCCGAATCACGGCAGCAAGAAGCTCCGGAAAGCGCGCAGCATAGTTCGGTAGAAGTCACGCCGCCAACGCAGCTGCGATCCTTTGCTCCCTCGCAATCGGCCCGCAGCGGCTGGCAGGCCAAAGAAAAGCGCCGTTCGCCGTTCAAGGCGATGTTCGCCTCCTTCCTGGTTGGCGTGCTCGCTGTCGGATCGCTGATGTACGTATCCGATCGGGAGAATTGGTTCACGTCGGAACAGACGCTCGTGCAGCAGTCCAATACCGCGGATCCGGCGGTAGGCAGCGCCGGGGATAACGGAAGCGTCTCGACGGCGGCCGACGTGGTCCGACCGAACAATATCGCGCAGCTGTTCGAGAAAGCAAGCCCGGCGGTCGTGAAGATCGAGACGTTCACGAAGCAGCAGTCCAACAACCAGCAAGGAAGCATGGATGACTTCTTCAGCCAATTCTTCGGCGACGACGGCTCCGGCGACCAAGGCCAAGGGAACGGCGGGCAAGGCCAGGGCCAAGGGAACGGACAGGACAACGGCAGCCAAGGCAGCGGCGATTTGACGCCTGAAGGCATCGGTACGGGATTCTTCTTCGATTCAACCGGCTACATTTTGACGAACCAGCACGTCGTGGCGGATGCGGACGAAATTCAGGTTACCGTTCAAGGCTACAGCAAGCCGTTCATCGCGAAGAAGCTCGGCTCCGACTATAATCTCGATCTGGCAGTATTGAAAGTCGAGAACACGAAGGCATTCCCGACGCTTCCGATCGGCAGCTCGGACAAAATCAATATCGGGGACTGGGTTGTGGCAATCGGCAATCCGTACGGCTTCGATCACACGGTCACCGTCGGCGTGCTGAGCGCCAAGGAACGTCCGATCACGATTCCGGATTCCGAAGGCACGCGCCAATATCAGCATCTGCTGCAAACGGACGCTTCCATTAACCCGGGTAATTCCGGCGGCCCGCTGCTGAACCTGAACGGGGAAGTCGTCGGCATCAATACGGCCGTCAGCTCGCAGGCACAGGGCATCGGATTCGCGATTCCGACCAGCACGATTACCGAAGTGCTTGAAAATTTGAAATCGAACAAAGAGATTCCGAAAGCGCCGGTTCCGTTTATCGGGGCAACATTGGCCGAGATTACCGAACCGCTTGCCAAAGAGCTCGGCCTGAACAGCACGGACGGCTCGGTCGTATCGGATATCATGTACAAATCGCCGGCCTACATGGCGGATCTGAGACAATACGATGTCATCTTGGGAATCGACGGCAAGAAATATAACCGCGAGGACCTGATCGCCGCCATTCAGAAGAAGAAAGTCGGCGATGTCTCCACGCTGAACATTATCCGCAACGGACAGAAAATGGATTTGAAAGTGACGATCGGTAACAAGAACGATTTTGCGACGCAGCAGCAATAACGCTCAAAACGAACGAATGATATTCGCTCCCATGGGGCGCAGGGCAGCTTGACGGCTGAACTTGCGCCCCTTTATTTGGAGTTTTGAACGCATGCGTGTTTCGTGCCGGAAATGATTTGCGCTATAATGAAGGCAGTTTTTTTGCAATAGGAGACATTCGACGATGGGGGTAAGCCATGAGACCGCATATATTAGTAGTGGATGACGACGAGAAAATTACCTCCTTGCTCAGGCGCAGCCTCGCCTTCGAAGGCTATGAGGTAACGACCGCGAATAACGGCATCGAAGGCTTGAAGCAAATGCTGGCCAGCGATCCGAATCTGCTGATCCTGGACGTGATGATGCCGCAGGTGGACGGCTGGGAAGTGTGCCGGCGCGTACGCGAGGGCGGCAGCTCCGTGCCGATCCTGATGCTCACCGCGAAAGACGATATTCAGGACCGCGTCCGCGGGCTCGATCTCGGCGCCGACGATTATTTGGTGAAGCCGTTCGCGCTCGAAGAGCTGCTTGCCCGCGTCAGGGCGCTGCTTCGCCGTAAGCCGGATAAGCTGGAGGAAAGCTCGAGCCGTCTGCAATTCGAGGATTTGACGCTTGATCTGGATTCCAGGGAGGCGATCCGCAGCGGACGCCGAATCGACCTGACGGCCAAGGAGTTCGATCTGCTGCAGCTGCTGATGCAGAATCCGCGCCGCGTGCTGACGCGCGATTCCATCATGGACAAAATCTGGGGCTTCGATTACAGCGGCGAGTCTAACGTGCTCGAGGTGTACATCGCGATGCTCCGCCAGAAGACGGAGGACGGCTCAGGCTCGCGGCTCATTCAAACCGTGCGCGGAACGGGCTACGTGCTCCGGGGCGAAGGGGGCTGACCCGATGTCGATCCGGCTTCGACTGACCCTGTGGTATTCCGCGCTGCTGACCGTGACGCTTTGCATTTTCAGCCTCTCCATTTATCTGTTCGTCAACTACAATTCATACCGGGACGTCAAGACGGAAATCCAAAATCAACTCGGGCAAATGAAGATTTATTCCTACGCGAACAATTTCAATGGACTTAATCTCGATTTCGATAATCAGTTTGAAAGCAACGTGTACATTCAAGTGAAGAACTACACGAACGGGGAAGTCGCAAAGTCCGACAACCTGCGCAGAGCGAACAAGCAATTCGCGGTTCCGGATCCGAACGAAAATATAACCCAGGGCTATGTCACGCTGAAGCTGGACCAATATAAATTTTTGGCCTATCAGCAGCCCCTGCGGCTGAAGCAAAACAACCAGATTGTAGGTCTGCTTCAAATTGCCGTGTTTACGAGTCCGATCGATAATTACATGAAGAATCTGCGGACGATCCTGATCTTCGCATCCTTCGGCGTCATCGTCATTGCCTTTACGATCGGACTTTTCTTGGCGCGCAAATCATTGCGGCCGATCGAGAACGTAATCCGGGCCGCCAAGAGCATCCAGAATGAATCCGATCTCAGCATGCGCATTCCGATCAGCGGCCCGAATGATGAAATCGGCCGACTGACGGACACGCTGAACGGCATGCTCGGCCGCATCGAGACGACCTACAACGAATTGGACGATGCGTACAAAGCCCAGCGAAGGTTCGTGTCCGATGCTTCCCACGAGCTGCGAACGCCGCTCACGACGATTCGAGGCAATATCGAGCTGCTGGAGCGGATGTGGCCGCCTATGCTTGAGGCGGGAGTCGGTAGTTCCGGCGGCTTGGTCGACTCCGGCGGCGATACGTCCGAAAGCGACCGCAGCCGGATGACGATGACGCGCGAAGCGATGCACGATATCGCAGGCGAGGCCAAGCGCATGTCGAACCTCGTGAACGATCTGTTGGCGCTTGCCCGCGCGGATGCCGGCTATGAGATGGAGAAGACGACGCAGCCGCTTCTTCCGCTTGTCGAGGACGTAGCGCGCAGGGCGCAGCTGCTTCCAAGAAATGCAGATTGGAAAATCGGGAACCTAACTGCCATCGAGAACGTACAAGTAAATGCGCACGCTGATTTTTTGCGTCAGCTGCTGTTCATTTTCGTTGAGAATGCATTCAAGTATACGCCGAGCGGTTATGTCGAGATGCGGGCGGTCCGTTCGCAGGATCAAGCCGGCATCATCATTAAGGATACGGGAATCGGCATGAACAACAAGGAAGTGCCGCATATATTCGAGCGCTTCTATCGTGCGGACGAATCCAGAGGAGAGACGAGCGGCACCGGACTCGGGCTGTCGATCGCCAAATGGATCATCGACGAGCACGGCGGCTCTGTCGAAGTATCGACGCGCGAAGGCGAAGGAACGACATTTACCGTATGGCTTCCGATTGCTTTCCTCGGCAGTGCGAATGAAGTATAATAGTAGAACTGGGCATTTTGGCCCTGTCATATGGAATGGGTAAGCAGGAAAGCAGGTGAGCATTTTCGATGGAAATTGTAAAAATATCTCCGCGCGGTTATTGCTACGGTGTCGTGGATGCCATGGTTCTAGCTTTGCAAACGGCCCGCAATTTGGATTTACCGAGGCCGATCTATATTTTGGGCATGATCGTCCATAATAGTCATGTGACGGAAGCGTTCAAGCAGGAAGGCGTCATTACGCTTGACGGCGAGAACCGCTTGGAAATTTTGGAGCAGATTACGGCCGGAACCGTTATTTTCACGGCTCACGGCGTCTCTCCGGAAGTCCGGAAGCGCGCGAAGGAACGCGGGCTCACGGTTGTCGATGCGACATGCCCGGACGTGACGAAGACGCATGATCTCATTCGCGAGCGGACCGCGGACGGCTACGAGGTCATCTATATCGGCAAGAAAGGCCATCCGGAGCCTGAAGGGGCGATCGGCATCGCGCCCGATCACGTTCACCTGATTGAACGCGATTCGGATATCGATGCGTTGGCTCTTCAATCCGATCGCATCATTATTACGAATCAGACAACGATGTCCCAGTGGGATATCCGTCATCTGATCAGCAGGCTTCTTGAGGTCTTTCCGGCGGCGGAAATCCACAATGAAATTTGCCTGGCTACGCAAGTCAGACAGGAAGCGGTCGCCGAGCAGGCGGGTCAAGCGGAGCTGTGCATCGTCGTCGGCGATCCGCGAAGCAACAATTCCAACCGTTTGGCGCAAGTGTCGGAAGAAATTGCCGGCGTACCCGCCTACCGGGTTTCGGACGTCTCCGAGATCGACCGCGAGTGGCTGATCGGCAAGAATCGGGTGGCTGTCACCTCGGGCGCATCGACGCCGACGCCGCTGACGAAGGAAGTCATTGCTTACTTGGAGCAGTATGATAACGACAAACCAGAGACTTGGGAGATACACCGCACGGTCAAGATGGATAAATTGCTTCCGGTTATTCGCGTGAAATCGGTTCAGTAAGTGAAAGGAGCGCAGCCCAATGTCCTCACCGAGAAAACAGCGCTCGATTAAACGTTGGCTAAAATATAAATATACGCAGTTGATGCGGGCCCCAGGCGGTCCGGCCATCGTGGCCCTTGGATTTTCAATTGGCATCTTCGTGGAAATGTTCACGCTCCCTACGTACGGGTTAGCGTTCTTCCTTATATTCCCTCTTATTTATTGGATGGGGGCGAGCCTGGCCGGCGCCTTGGTCGGCTTCGTGTTCGGGAAAGTCATTTTCATTCCGGTTGCCTTCGTGAACAGCATGGTGGGCGGCGCGGTGCTGCCGAATCATATGAAGGTAGATATCCCGTTTCTCCCGCACTGGCTGAATCATGCGCTGCTCGTGAATTTGAAGCTAATCGTCGGCGGAGTTATCGACGGTCTCTTGCTGGGTGCGTTATTCTATTTCCCAGTGCGATTCCTCATCAAATATATGGCGGATAAACGCAAAGAGAAGCGTAAGCAGCGTCGATTGGCTTTGGAAGCAAAGCCGCTGTCATAATAATAGACGTAAAAACAGCGAAAACCGGTTCTTGACGGAACCGGTTTTTTCATTTATATTTACTTTAGCGATTAAAAGCATAAAAGCCACAAAGCGTCGAAGCTTAAAAGCGAACACGCGTCTAAGCGTGATAGAGAGGGAGTTATTTCAATGATCGTCATAACGAAAAACAACGAGCCGGAAGAGCGTATCTTGGAGATCGTCCAGCATATTGAGAGAGCGGGCGTGCAGGCGCATGTCTCGCGCGGAACGGATCGTACGGTAATCGGTATCATCGGCAAGGCGGAGCCGACGCTCGCTGAGCATCTGCGCCAAATGAAAGGCGTGGAGAACGTAATCAAAATTTCGAAGTCCTACAAGCTCGCGAGCCGCGACTTTCATCCCGACGATACGATCATTGAAATTAAAGGCGTCCGAATCGGCGGCGACAATCTCACGATTATGGGCGGACCGTGCGCCGTCGAAACGCCGGAGCAAATCGATGAGATCGCAAGATTGGTCAAGGCAGCCGGCGGACAGGTGCTCCGGGGCGGGGCTTTCAAACCGCGCACGGGCCCTTACAGCTTCCAAGGCGTCGGCGTAGAAGGATTGGCCATGATGGCGGAAGCGGGCAAGAAACACGGCCTGCTTACGATTACGGAAGTCATGACGCCGGAATACGTGGATGTCTGCTGCGAATACGCCGACATTCTACAAGTCGGCACGCGCAATATGCAAAATTTCGACTTGCTTCGCAAGCTCGGTACGGTGAAAACGCCGGTATTGCTGAAGCGGGGCTTCAGCGCAACGTACGACGAATTCCTCAATGCGGCGGAATATATTCTGGCGGGCGGAAATCCGAACGTTATGCTTTGCGAGCGCGGAATCCGAACATTCGAATCTTACACGCGCAATACGCTCGATCTCGCAGCCATTCCCGTCCTTCAAGGGCTCAGCCATTTGCCGGTAATCTCGGATCCGAGCCACGGCACGGGCCGGCGCGAGCTGGTAGAGCCGATGTCCAAGGCATCGGTTGCAGCGGGGGCGAATGGACTCATTATCGAGATGCATACCGATCCCGACAATTCAATGACGGGAGACGGCGTTCAATCTCTCTTCCCGGACCAATTCGCGAAGCTGTTGAAAGAGCTGGAGCAGCTCGGTAATCTCGTGGGGAAACGGTTCGATACGCCGAAAGAATCCGCGGAATACTTCACGACCTGGGTGAAATGAAGAAGCCGCCATGCGGCGCCGTTATCGCATTTACGAAGCCGAAGCCGACGCTGAATCAGCGTCCTTCGGCTTTTTCATTTGCCAGAATTCCAAGACTTTTTTGAAAATGAAAATTATGTGAAGTTAGCTAACAAAGCGGTCAAAAAATACCTTACATAGCTATTGACGAGATTTGACCCTTAATTCTATAATAACGACATAGTTTCAGTGCAGAAGTTGAACAATTATTGTCCTACACATCGCAAATGTTCGGAAATGGAGGAAATACCTAATGTCAGTTCAAAATGTTTTGAACACAATTAAAGAAAACAACATCATGTTTGTCGATTTCCGCTTCGTGGATCTTTCCGGCCACGCGCACCACATCACGCTTCCTGCTACGGAAGTGGATGCCGATACGTTTGTAAACGGCGTAGCTTTTGACGGTTCCTCGATCGCGGGCTTCCGCGGCATCGAAGAATCCGACATGGTTATGATGCCGGACACAGAATCCAGCTTCGTGGATCCTTTCACGGATCACCCGACATTGAACATTATGTGCAACATCCACACGCCGGACGGCGAACGCTACGAGCGCGATCCGCGCAGCATCGCTCAAAAAGCCGAGGAATACCTGCAAACGACAGGCGTTGGCACGGCGGCTTTCTTCGCGCCTGAGTCGGAATTCTTCATTTTCGACGACGTTCGCTTCGAAAGCAAAATGAACACTTCTTACTACTCCGTTGATTCGGACGAAGCTGCCTGGAACACGGGCCGCAAAGAAGAAGGCGGCAACCTTGGCTACAAAATCGGCGTAAAAGGCGGCTATGTACCGGTAGCTCCAGTCGATGCTCAACAAGACATCCGCAGCGAAATGGTTCGTTTGATGCAAGAATCCGGCCTACGCGTCGAGCGTCATCACCATGAAGTGGCAACAGCCGGTCAAGCGGAAATCAACTTCCGTTTCGACACGCTGACTAAAACTGCCGATAACCTGCTGAAATATAAATACATCATCAACAACGTTGCCCGCCAATGGGGTAAAGTTGCAACTTTCATGCCTAAACCGCTTTTCGGCGATAACGGCAGCGGCATGCACGTGCATAGCTCGATCTTCAACGGCGATTCCCCGCTGTTCTACGAGAAAGGCGCTTATGCAAACCTGAGCCAATTGGCTCTGCACTACATCGGAGGTATCCTGCATCACGCTCCAGCGTTGATCGCAATCACGAACCCTTCGACGAACTCCTTCAAACGTCTGGTACCAGGCTATGAAGCACCGGTTAACCTCGTATTCTCGAAAGGTAACCGTTCCGCAGCGATCCGTATTCCGGTTGCTGCCGTAACGCCTAAAGGCTGCCGTATTGAGTTCCGTACACCGGACTCCACGGCTAACCCTTACCTGGCCTTCGCAGCAATGCTGCTTGCTGGCTTGGACGGTATCAAACGTCAACTGGATCCAGTGGCTCTTGGCTACGGTCCTTTCGACAAAAACATCTACGATCTGTCCGACGAAGACAAGAAAGAAATCCGTTCCGTACCAGGCTCCCTGGACGAAGCGCTTGACGCGTTGGAAGCTGATTCCGAGTTCTTGACTGAAGGCGGCGTATTCACGCAAGACTTCATCGACAACTTCGTATCCCTGAAACGCGCAGAAGCCAAAGCTGTATCGATCCGTGTTCATCCGCACGAGTACAGCCTCTACTTCGACTGCTAATCCGCACTTATTTAATCAACCTTCAAGCGAGCTCTCTGCGAGAGCTCGCTTTTCATTTGGACATTTTCGTAGTGGAAAGCGTTTTTATCGCCTAAATCCGAATATTATGTATTAAACTTTCATTTTTGTTCGACTTTATGACTTGATGCCAAGCCGCAAAATTGCTATCATACTACATAAGCAAATTGAAGAGTGGAGTGAGTGTCAGTGACGAATCGCGCGTATAACTTTAATGCCGGACCGGCGGCTCTGCCGCTGGAAGTGCTGCAGCAAGCACAACAGGAATTTATCGACTATGCGGGAACCGGGATGTCCATCATGGAAATGTCCCACCGCAGCAGCGTTTTTGAGGGAGTAAACGACGGGGCTCAATCTCTGCTTCGTGAATTATTCGGTATTCCGAGCAATTATAAAATATTGTTCCTGCAAGGCGGAGCCAGCACGCAGTTTGCCATGATTCCGATGAATCTGCTGACGCCTGGCAAGACGGCCGCGTTCGTGCATACGGGCAGCTGGGCAGAGAAGGCGTATAAGGAAGCGAAGCTGTTCGGTTCGACGGCAATCGCCGCGACTTCGGAAGCCGACAAATTCAACCGTATTCCGGCACTTGGCGACATTCAATTGCCGGCCGATACCGCCTACCTGCATATTACGTCCAATGAAACGATCGAAGGCACGCAATATGCGGTATATCCCGACACGGGCGACGTTACGCTGATCGGCGACATGTCGAGCGATATCCTCAGCCGTCCGGTTGATGTAAGCAAATTCGGCATGATTTATGCCGGCGCTCAGAAAAACCTGGGACCTTCGGGCGTGACGATCGTCATCGTACGCGAGGATTTGGTCGCGGAAAGTCCGAAGACGATTCCGACCATGCTTCGTTATGACACGCATGTGAAGAATAACTCGCTTTATAATACGCCGCCGTCCTTCTCCGTCTACCTGGTCGGCCTCATGCTCCAGTGGGTGAAAGCACGCGGAGGCGTTGCAGCCATGGAACAGTTCAATCGCGACAAAACGAAGCTGATCTACGACGCGATCGACCAAAGCGGCGGTTTCTACCGCGGTTTCGCCGATGTCGGCAGCCGCTCGTCGATGAACATCACGTTCCGTCTCGGTACGGAAGAGCTGGAGAAGCAATTCGCCAAGGAATCCGAGCAGCAAGGTTTCGTAGGTCTGAAGGGCCATCGGAGCGTGGGGGGTTTGCGCGCATCTACGTATAATGCCGTGCCGCTCGAGAGCTGCAAGGCGCTGGCTGATTTCATGGGTGACTTTATGAAGCGTAACGGGTAGAAGGTAACTCGCAGAGGAGGAGTGACCTGCGGTCGGTGGGGTCTCCAATCGCTGTTGTAGTCGGGAATTTTGAATTTGCTAAGATGAATAGGTGAATTCCCGACTACAAAGGCGACCGCTTAAGGTGATTGGTTTGCGTTCACTGTCGGAGGACAGGGAATGCAGCATTCACCAGCTTCGGAAGCATACGCTTCGCTTTTCCGACTCCAACCAACCTTCGGTCACTTTTGCTGCCGCGGTACGACAAATTTGGGGGAAACAAACAAAGACCGCCGGTCCTCAATGGACGGCGGTCTTCTGATTGAAATGCTAGAGCGAAGTCTTGGAGTTGGAGATGAAAGACGAACCAAGCGAGAATGAAGGCTTTAAATAAGAGCTAAGGTCCTAAGCAACGCATGGTACAAGGCCATGGGTAGACAAAGCTCTTTAAGCCAGCGACGAGTCCGCTGCGCTGACGCCTGGGCCGGACAGCTTGTAGCCCACGTTGCGGACGGTCATGATATATTCCGGCGTACGTGCGTTTTTCTCGATCTTATCGCGAAGGTGACTGATATGAACGTCGACGATGCGCGTGTCGCCGAGGAAATGATAGTCCCACACGCCATGCAGCAGCTGCTGGCGGCTGAGCACTTTGCCTCGGTGGCGGCATAAGAAGAGCAGCAGCTCGAATTCCTTCGGCGTCAGCTCGACCGCTTTGCCGTCCACTTGGACTTCGCGTTGTTCGGCCAAGACGGACATCCGCCCGATTTCGTGGACGATCGTTTCCTGGGCACCCGGTAGCGACTGGGTTCTGCGGAAGATCGCTTGAATACGGGACAGCAGCTCCTGTGGAGAAAACGGTTTGGTCATATAGTCGTCGGCGCCGTTGTCGAGTCCGGCAATTTTGTCCGTTATGTCCTGCAGGGCAGTCAGCATGATGATGGGTACGGCATTGTTTTGCTTACGGAGCTCCCGGCACACTTGGATGCCGTCCATCTTGGGAAGCATAAGATCAAGAACGATGAGATCGGGACGAAACGGCTTCAAGAGGTCGAATACGGCCTCCCCATCTTGGACGCAGCGGACTTCGTAGCCTGCAAGCTTCAAATTAAATTCCAGCAGCATGGAGATGGATGGCTCGTCATCGACGATTAATATTTTTTTCTTCATCGTTATGATCTCCTTTTCTTGCAATGATACCTCTATTATGAAGGCCAAGTTTTCACAATAGATTAAACAAGCGTAAATGCTGTGTAAAAAATGAAGAGGAGTTAACAAAAAATATGGCATTTCATATCGTGCTCGTCGAACCGGAAATTCCCGCCAACACCGGCAATATCGCGCGTACCTGCGCCGCTACCGGAACTATTTTGCATTTGGTCCATCCGCTCGGGTTCCGAACGGACGATAAAACGCTCAAACGCGCCGGTCTGGATTACTGGTACGCCGTGGATGTGCGCCATCACGATTCTTTCGAGGAGCTGCAGGCGGAGTTTCCGGACGGCCGCTTCTTTTGCGCCAGTACGCGCAACTCCAAGGTTTATTCCGAACAGACCTACCGGGACGGCGATTTCTTCGTCTTCGGCAAAGAAACGAAGGGGCTGCCCCAGTCCATTCTGGATATCTATCCGGACACCTGCATCCGCATTCCGATGACCGATAAGGTCAGATCGCTGAATTTGTCGAACTCGGCTGCGATCGTCATATTCGAGGCATTTCGCCAAATAGGCTTCCCGGGCTTGGAATAAAGGCAAAGTATTCCATAATTCTTGCACAATATTAAGCAAATATAAAAAAATGCAGGAATTAATACATGACTATCGAACCCTAAGTAGGATGCAAAACTGTCATCACGTGATAGCTTACAAATTGCGACTACAGGAGATGTGTGATTGTGAAACCGGCTGGCGTTGTTCGGAAAGTGGACCAACTCGGGCGCATTGTGCTGCCCAAATCCCTTCGGAAGAGATATCAAATGAACGAAGGAGATCCTGTCGAAATCTTAGTGCAGGGCGATCATATTATTTTGGAGCGCTATCGTCCGCGCTGTGTATTTTGCGGGGTGTTGGAGGACGTTCGGGGATTCAAAGAACGCTACTTGTGCGGCAAGTGCATGTCTGAAATGGCCCAGCTGAGGCAGTAATCGCGAGAGGGACAAATAAAAGAAGCTTTCGGCAGCTGTGGATAACAGCGGCTGAAAGCTTCTTTTTCATTCGGTTTCTTACAAGCCTTTGGTTTGGTCCTCATTGTAGGACGCCGTCATCATTGCGATCAAGAACAATGCGAAGACGATAAGGACGATCAGAAAGTTAATTGTCATTCCTCTTACCCCCTAGGTTGCCGGTCGTTCGGCACGAATCTTGGCAAGCACTCCCCTCATTATACCCAACGAGACCCGAAAAGAAAACGTCGAAAGTTGTGAACAAGTTGTTACGGCGTATGGTCGGATGGCATACTTCAAATCGAAATCGCACATGGTAAGGTGACGCGATCATGAACTTTACGGCTTCCCGTTCCGCCTGAGCCTGTTGCTGCGTAACATGTGACAATAGGCATTTGAGGAGGGACGGAGGATGAAAAGTCGAAATACGCGCCGAGCGGAGGGACCGGGAACCGCTTCATTGGCGGATTTATTGAAGCAAGCCGATCAGGACGCGATCATCTCGTTCGCAGGGGATGTGCCGGCGGATGATTGTCTTCCGCGCGAAATGGTCATGGATGCGCAAAAGGCTGAATTCGACCGCGAGGCCGATGGCGACGACGACTCATCCGTGCCGGTAACGTCCGATGCGCTCTTGTCACTTCGAGAACGGTTATGCGCCTTCATGGCACTCCGCGGGGTCCGGACGGATCCATCTGACATACGGCTAACGACTGAGACACAGCAGACTGTCCAACTTATTGCGCAGTCGCTCTTAGAACCCGGAGATACTGTTCTCGTCGATAATCCGACGCATCCTGCCGTGATGAACGCATTTCGCGCGCATGGTCTCCATGTCGTACCGGTACCAGGCGATCAGGATGGCCTTCTGATTCCTGAAGCCGAACGCCTTATGCAGAAGCATCGGCCGAAACTCATCTATGTCATGCCGAGCCTCGGAGACCCCGATTCCAGGCTGTGGAGCGAGGAACGGCGTATCGCCCTGCTTGCGTTAAGCCGGCGCCTGGACGTGACGATATGGGAGGACAATCGCTATGGCGAACTGCTGTTTCCGCCTCACTCGGATTGTCCGCCATCCTCATTATTCCAATTGAATACGCAGCCCGAGGAGGGTGGCGTTCTGTATACGGGTTCGTTCTCCGCTTTGCTCGGACCGGCGTTTCGTGCCGACTGGATCTTCGGCGGTCGCGGTCTTTCAGCTGAAAGGGCTGCAGCGGACCCATCTCTCGGACGCAATGATCCCGGAGGGCGGGCAGCTTTTCAGTCAATCCGGACACTTCGGACCCTGGAGGAGTTATTGCGTAAGTGCGACCTGGATGAACAGGTACGCACCGTTAGGATGTCCTATTTCGACCGGATGCATCGCATGCAAGCACTGCTTCGGAGTCATAACCTAAGCGGCGTCACGTGGAAGGAACCGAAGGGCGGCATGTTTCTATGGCTGGAACTGCCCGATGGTCTGGATGCGGAAGCCTTGCTTCGGAGCGCTGCGGCCAAACAGGTCACGTTCGCTACGGGCGCTTCGTTCTACGCAAACGATCCGCAGCGCAACCGTGTTCGCCTTACGTATTCGAATCTGCCGGATGAACAATTGGAAGCCGGCATTGAACGGTTCGCCGAAGCGGTGCGCGAGTTTCTCGCCCGTTCCTCATTCTGAACCTGCCAGCAACGACAAGAAGACCGAAACCGATTCAACGGGTTCCGGTCTTCTTTGCCTTGCATTCGTTCTATGTCGTCCTGCGAAAGGCAAGCCGTGCAGACGATTAAACTTTGAGCGCGAACTGTCCGTCGCGGATTTCGAGCGGCGCGCATTCCAGCTGCTCGCCTGGAATGTTCGTCGATTCGCCTGTCGCGAGATCGAAGCACCAATAATGCAGCGGACAAATCAGCTCGTTCAGATGAGGACGGACCATGCCTCCCGCGTGCGGGCAAATCGCCGATATTAAATTGTACTGCTGCGGTTCGTCGCCTTTACGCGGCGCTTCTACGATAAAAAACGGATTATTGTCCACGTTGACCGGTGCCGGGAAAGCTGCGAAATCGTTTACGATGCCGATGATTTTGACGGGATGTTGTTCGCTCATAGTCTAATGATCTCCTTTATAGATGAGTTCGGCTTCTGCGGCGGTCCGTACGGCCGCTCGTGTCTGGTGCCAGACGTTTAAAATGTCCGCGTGCTGCTCCACGGCCTTCGCGCCCTCGGGCTTTACGCTATACAAGCCCCTGGCTACGCGTTGGAACCAGCCGTAGTAATCCTTCTGCATAAAATGCGCGGCCCGCGGGATTTCCGTGAGGACCGCGGCTTCGCGCGGCGACAAGCTGCCGTGCTCGACGAGCGCCCAAGCGATGCGCAACGCTTTTTCCCGGTAAGCGGTAACGAGTTTACGGCCGGTACTGCCTCCCGTATTGTAGTCGCCGCTTCGCTCGCGGAATTCATTCAGCAGTCTCGCCTGCCGGGCGCGCCGCTGTCCGCGGACCGGCGGATCTCCAGGCTGGCAGAGCATCTCCAGCACCGGCGGCTTCGTTTTGTAGAAGGTGACCGTCATAAGGCCGAGGCCCAGCATGCGGCACAGCTCGGTCAAGTCCCCGAAGCGTTGATTATGGGCGCCGGCTTTCTTCCGGTTGCGCTCGACGGCCAGTATGACGCTGCCATTCAGCCGAAGTCGTTCAATGCCTTGCAGGAGCAGGGCGAGGTTGAACGTTTTCTTCATTTCAACCAGAAGGGTATCTCCCGTATCGGGATGAATCGCGACCAAATCGCAGTGCATGATTTCGCTCTTTACCTCATAGCCCTGCGCTTGGAAGTAGGTTTTGATCGGCTTGTACAGCTCGGTCTCGTGTTGGACGGCCAATTCCCGCCCTCCCTTCAACGGAGATTCTTTGGCGATTATAACATATTCGGGCCCGGCCCTCAGCTATATTCGGGAATGACATGCGGTGTCATACATTTCTTCAGGCGGCAAGCATGGAAGAAGTCGATTTTTCTTCCTATTCGACATCACGGTTGCGAAGGTGGAAAAGCGTTGGCGCTGCTGGCTTTCCAAGGGATCCGGCGACAGTGTAATGCCTGTTCGCCTCCGCGAAGCGCGTTTCGATTTTGTAAAAGAACCTCATTTATAAGGCGTTTTTTGTTGAAAACTTGTTTAAATTATTGGGCAACTTCCTTTACGAAAGCGCATAGGATTGTATTACTTCAATAAAAAATGCCGGGCAGCTTTAGAAGGTGGGAAACGTTCGAATGCCCCCCACGACCCGCATGGCAGAGGCAGCTAGGAACACCGGGATGGACGAGAGGAGGTACGGCATGGATATTTTGAAACGGATTTCGGAGTACAAGGCGGAAAGCGAGAAGCTGGCTTGGCAGGGCTCTTTCAAGGAGTACATCGAACTGCTGAAACAGGATCCAACTCCAGCCATGACTGCGCATGCTCGTGTCTATGACATGATTGAGTCGTTTGGGGTGGTAGAGGAAAGCGGCGGTACCAAGAAATACAAGTTTTTCGAACAAGAAATATTCGGCTTGGATCGTGCCGTTGAGAAACTGGTAGAGGAATATTTTCACTCATCGGCCCGCCGGCTTGATGTGAGAAAACGGATTTTGCTGCTTATGGGTCCCGTCAGCGGCGGGAAGTCCACGATCGTGACCATGCTCAAACGAGGACTGGAACAGTTTTCGCGTACGCACAAAGGTTCAGTCTATGCCATTAAAGGCTGCCCGATGCATGAAGAGCCGCTGCATCTGATTCCGAATGAACTCCGGGCGGAGGCGGAACGCGAGCTTGGCGTCCGCATCGAAGGCAATCTCTGTCCTTCCTGCCAAATGCGGCTGAAGACCGAATTCGGCGGCGAGATCGAAAACGTACAGGTGGAACGGGTGCTCGTATCGGAGGAGAACCGCGTCGGTATCGGGACGTTCAGCCCTTCCGATCCGAAGTCGCAGGATATCGCCGATCTTACGGGCAGCATCGACTTCTCGACCATCACGGAGTTCGGCTCCGAATCCGATCCGCGGGCTTACCGCTTCGACGGCGAGCTTAACAAGGCGAACCGGGGTCTGATGGAGTTCCAGGAAATGCTGAAATGCGATGAGAAATTCTTATGGAACTTGCTCTCGCTGACGCAGGAAGGCAATTTCAAGGCGGGCCGCTTCGCGCTCATATCGGCGGATGAGCTCATCATTGCGCATACGAACGAGACCGAGTACAAATCGTTCATCGCCAATAAGAAGAACGAAGCGCTCCAGTCCCGGATGATCGTCATGCCGATTCCGTATAACCTGAAGGTATCCGAGGAAGAGAAAATCTACAATAAACTGATCGGCCAAAGCGATATGAAGCATATCCACATCGCGCCGCATTCGTTGCGCTCGGCTGCCATCTTCTCCATCCTGACCCGGCTCAAGGAAACGAAGAAGCAGGGCATGGATCTCGTGAAGAAAATGCGCATGTACGACGGCGAAGAAGTGGAAGGCTACAAGGAAGCCGACCTGAAGGAAATGCAAAGCGAGTACATTGAAGAGGGCATGTCGGGAATCGATCCGCGTTACGTCATCAACCGGATATCCAGCGCTTTAATCAAGCAGGACCTGCAGTGCATCAATGCGCTCGACGTGCTGCGCGCGCTGAAGGACGGCCTGGATCAGCATCCTTCCATTACCAAGGAAGAACGCGAACGATACTTAAACTTCATCTCCGTCGCGAGAAAAGAATACGACGGCTTGGCGAAGAAGGAAATCCAGAAGGCGTTCGTCTACTCCTTCGAAGAGTCGGCAAGGACGCTGTTCGAGAACTACCTCGACAACATAGAATCCTACTGCAACTGGGCCAAAATCAAGGATCCGCTCACGGGCGAAGAGATGGATCCGGATGAGCGCCTCATGCGTTCCATCGAGGAGCAGATCGGCGTGTCCGAGAATGCGAAGAAGGCGTTCCGGGAAGAAATCCTGATCCGGATCTCGTCCTACTCGCGCAAAGGCAAGAAATTCGATTACTACAGCCACGAACGGCTGCGCGAAGCCATCGAGAAGAAGCTCTTCACGGATTTGAAGGATATCGTCAAAATCACGACATCCACCAAAACGCCGGACGAGAAGCAATTGAAACGGATCAACGAGGTATCCAAACGCCTGATCGACGAGCATGGCTACTGCCCGGTCTGCGCGAATGAACTTCTGCGTTATGTCGGCAGCTTGTTGAATCGTTAACGGTTGAGTGAAAAAGTGACCTGCGGTCGTTATGGGTCTCCGATCGCTGTTGTAGTTCTGAATTCTTGATTATGTAAGTGAGTAGAGGTAGAATTCAGACTACAAAGGCGAACGTTTACACTTCTCCGACTCCATAACGACCTCCGGTCATTTCCACTACAATTAACCCGTCAAACCTTGAACGCCGCATGCGATTATTCGCATGCGGCGTTTTTTTGTTGTGCTGGCTATTGCGATGCAACTGGTTTAAGATAAGGAATATTTAATGGCGTGAACCGTATTGGGAGGATGAGAGGATGTACCGGTTGTTGATTACCGACGATGAGGCGATCATCGTGGACGGGCTTTATGAAATGTTCAGCGAGTATGCCGAAGCCATGGAATTGGAATTATATCGTGCCTATTCCGGCGATGAGGCGATCAAGCGGCTCCATACGACGCAGATCGATATCCTGCTCACGGATATTCATATGCCCGGCATATCCGGGCTTGAAGTGCTGAGACAGGCCAAATCGATATGGGCGCATTGCAAGGTGATTATGCTGACAGGATACAACGAGTTCAAATATATCCAGGAAGCCGTTCGTTCGGGCAGCATCGAATATGTCCTCAAGACCGAGGGCGATGCCAAGATCGTGCAAGCCGTGGAGAAGGCGTGCCTGGCGCTGAAGGAAGAGTGGCAGTTCAACGAATTGATCGTGAAGGCGAAGGACAGCATGAGTCTCGCGCTGCCCATGCTGCGCAAAGCGTTCTTGACGGAATGGCTGGAAGGCGCGCGGTCTGCGGGGGAGATCCGGGACGAGCAACTGGCGGAAATGCAAATCCCGCTGCGGCAGGGACAGCCGGTGCTGCTCGTCACGGGCAAGGTCGATCATTGGCATGCGGGAATGTCGCTGGCGGACAAGGAATTGCTGCTCTTCGCGATCAACAATATCGCGGAGGAATATTTGCGCGCGCGGCTGCATGTCGTGCAGGTCAAATACGAAAGCGATCAGTGGGTGTGGCTGATGCAATCCCGCGATCCCGCGGACAACGAAAGCATGGAACGTTTCGTATACGGGAGCTTGGAGATGACGCAGAAGCAGTCGGATCAACTGTTGAAGCTGGGCGTCTCGTTCCTGATCGGTTCGAAGGAGACAGATTGGAACAAGCTCCCCGAAGCCTATTACCGCATGAAATGGCAGATCAGCTATGGGATCGGGATGGGCAGGGAGATGATGCTGCGCGAATTCGGCGCGTCTTCATCGTCCGCCGAACAAGAAGACGACGAGGACGGCCCAAGCAGAAGCCAGTATTTCGGACCGGATCTCAAAAAACTGGAGTCTTATCTCGAGAGCGGATCCGAAGAAGCGTTCCGGCAGCATATGGCTGCGTTCCTGGACCAGCTTCCGGATTGGAACGACCGCCATACATTCACGGTACAGGAGATATTGCTGGCCTTGTCCTCCATGTTCATGACCTGCATGAACCGTTCGGGATTGACGCATGCCATCGGACGCCGGATCGATCTTGGCAAATGCGTGGAATTGAAATCGTTTGCGAACTGGAAGGGCGTGGCGGATTACTTCCTGCAGATCGCCGAGCATTATTTCCTGCTGCGCAACCAATCCGAATTCTCGCCGTACCGGGATGTCATCCAGACGATCGAAACCTACGTCCATGCGCATATTGCCGAGGATTTATCGCTGACCCGGATGGCGGAGATCGTATATTTGAACCCGTACTATTTGTCCCGCCTGTACAAGAAGCTGTCCGGCATTACGCTTACGGACTACGTCATCCATGTCCGCATGGAGAAGGCGAAGGAGCTGCTGCGGGGGACGAATTTGAAAGTGAACGAAATCGCGCAGGAAATCGGCTTTGAATCGCCTGCGTATTTCACGCGATTCTTCAAACGGGTCGCGAAAATGACGCCAATCGAATACCGGGAGCGATAAGCATGTTGAACGGAGGGGCGCCATTGAAACAGGAGCGGCGGTTGAAGCTGTCCATTTATACGAAAATCGTATTTGTCTTTTTGCTTGTCATCGTTCCGGTCTGCACGATGAGTCTCGTCATGAACCAGAAGGGGATGAAGAGCGTCAAGGGCGAGCTGTCCAAGCAGCTGGAGTTCGGCGTTCAAAATTTCATGGAGACGTTCACGGGCGAGCTGGCTTCGATGAGCAAGCATCAGCAGGAGTTTATTTCGGACAAGGATTTGATGAGCATCAGCTTCGGAGGCACGCTCATCAAGCCTTATGAGATGTCGCAGCGCATGCTGTATATCGAGGAGAAGCTGGGGATGATACAAGACTCCAGCACGCTGATCCGAAATGTGAGCGCATACATCCCGATCCTTGACCGCGATATCTCGACGCTCGGCAAAGTATCGACCTTGCCCGCCGAGGAATACGACATGGTCATGAAAGCGGCAAGAAGCAGCCCGTCCAAGCTCGTGGAGTGGCAGGGAAGATTGTTAATCGTGCTGCCGTATCCTTCGCTTGCCCTCTATGACTTAGACCCCTCGTATGCGCTGAGCATCGAGGTCGGCGTGGATACGCTGAAGCAGGAGCTGGCGCAATTTACGAAATACGGCAATAGCGGCTATGTATTATGGAACGACGAACAGCGCTGGTCCGTGACGAACGAGCAGGACGATCGGCTGGTTGATGCGATTCAAGCTTCCTTGCGCGCGAAGCATAGCGATCAGACGCTTTCGGGGGTATACCCTTACCGATATAACAAGACCGATTACATCGTTGTCCACCAGTATGTCCCGGGTTCGGACATAACGCTGGCCGTCTACGTTCCGGAAGAAGAGGTGCTTGGCCAGCTGTCCGTGTACGGAAACTGGTTCTGGATCATCTCGATTCTCTCGGTATTCGTCATTCTCTTCTTCTCCGCTTGGATCTATCGTCAGATCCATCGCCCGATGAGCCAGCTCGTACGTTCGCTTCGCAAGGTCGAGAACGGCGTGCTGGAGAAAATGCCGGTCACCCGCAGAGCCGATGAGTTCTCTTATCTGTACACCCAGTTCAACTCCATGGTAGACCAGCTGAACGTGTTGATTCATCAGGTGTACGAACAGCGGATCCGCTCGCAAAGCTCGGAGTTGAAGCAGCTGCAGTCGCAGATAAATCCCCATTTTCTGTACAATACGTATTTCACGCTGTACCGGCTTGCCAAGATTCATGATATCGACAAGGTCATATTGTTCTGCGAGTATTTGGGCAACTATTTTCAGTACATTACCCGTACCGGCGCCGAATCGGTGTCCATCGAGATGGAGCTTCAGCATTCCAGAGCCTATACGGATATTCAGGGGATCCGATTCTCGGAACGGATTGCGGTTTCGTTCACCGAGCTTCCGGCTGAAATGGCCGAACTGAAAGTGCCGCAATTGTTCCTTCAGCCGATTCTCGAAAACGCGTATAATCACGGCCTCGAAAATATGTTGAGCGCAGGCAAGATCAACGTCACGTTGAAGTCGACGGAGCTCTTCCACCAGATCATCGTGGAGGATAACGGCCAAGAGCTGTCGGACGAGGTAATCGAAGAGCTGCGGGACAAGCTGCGTTATCGGGGCGATGCGCTGGAGACGACCGGACTGATCAACGTCCATCGGCGCATCCAGTTGTTTTACGGGAACGGAAGCGGGATCGAACTGAGGCGCAGCGAGCTTGGCGGACTTCAGGTCACGGTCCATATTAGCCGCAGCGCCGGCTAGCCGGTTCGACACGAAAAGACAAGAAGTCATCAGAAGTCAACGAATGTGCAATTGTGAATCTATTTCTTGGCGGCCCTGTTCCCCATAATAAGAGATGTGCAAGAGCAATTCATTCGACAGGGGGAAAACGTGTTGACTAGAACAAAGAAAACAGGATCAGTGCTTCTGACTGCCCTGGTTGGCATGATGGTGATTACATCTGCTTGCTCAGACAAGAACAACAATCAAGGAAATGCGGCCGAACAGACGCCGGCAGCGGGAAATAATGCGGCAGCGGCGAATGCCGATGCTCCGCCGGCAGATCCGATGGCCAAGTATGATCCGCCGATCGAACTGACGACGGTGGCATTCGAAGGCGAGAAGCCGGAATATCCGGCAGGCGACAGCATCGATAACAACATATGGTCGAGAGCGTATGCGAGCGACCTCGGCATCAACGTCAAAAACCTGTGGGTAGCGGCGAACACGCCAGAGGTACGCGACCAGAAGATGAGCGTGACGATCGCTTCCGGCAACTTGCCGGATGTCATGCACGTGACGGCGCGCGAGATGCAGATGTTGATCGAATCCGGTCAAGTCGAGGATTTGACGGACGTGTACGATCAATACGCCTCCGAGGGCGTGAAGAACATCATGAATTACAATGGCGGCATTATCTTGGATGCTGCATCGTACAAAGGCAAACTGATGGCGCTTCCGGATACGACGCAAGGCGGCGGCACCGACGGCGCGCCGATGATCTGGGTGCGGACGGATTGGTTGGACAAGCTGAAGCTGTCCCCGCCGAAGACGATGGACGATGTTTTGAAAATCGCCACCGCGTTCACGAACGACGATCCGGACGGCAACGGCAAGAAAGATACGTTCGGCATGGCGCTGGACAAAAATATTTATGACGGCTTCGCCGGCGTGCAAGGATTCTTCAGCGCGTATCATGCTTATCCGTTCAATGTGAATGTTAGCATGTGGCAGAAGGACGAAGCGACCGGCAAGCTGGTGTACAGCGGAATTCAGCCGCAAGTCAAGAATGGCTTGATCGCCTTGAACCAAATGTTCAAGCAAGGCTTGATCGATCCGGAATTCCCGGTCAAGGACGGCAACAAGGTCGCAGAGACGGTAACTTCAGGCAAAGTCGGTCTGATGTTCGGTCAGTTCTGGAACGCCTCTTGGCCGCTTAACGACTTGAAGAAGGCGGATAACAAGTCAGAATGGATGCCGTATCCATTGGTATCCGCGGATGATCAGCCGGCCAAATCATACGTTGAAACGCCGGTGCCAAGCATGTATTACGTCGTCAAGAAGGGCTACGACCATAAAGAAGCCGTCGTGAAAATGCTGAACTACTACTACGATAAAATTTACGGCGAGCATGCGGAGTCCGATAAATTCCATACCATCACGGAGAACGGCAAGAAAATTCAAGTGTTCGGTTCGGCAACGATTCAAACGTTCACGATGGATACGAACGTGAATGCGCACGAGCTCGTGACGGAAGCGCTGAAAACCGGCGATACGTCCAAGCTGAACGACGAATTCCTTGGCTACTACACGCAAATGAAGGAAGCGACGGCAGGAACGAATCTGACCGGCTGGTACTTGAATCCGATCTTCGGCGAGAACGGCGCTTACGAAGTACTGAAGAACTACAACGCCAACAATCTTATCCTGTCCAACGAGTTCTATGGATCGCCGACGCCTACGATGATCGAGAAAGGCGCGTTCCTGAAACAGCAGGAAATCGAAGCCTTCACGAAGATCATCATGGGCGCGGCGCCCGCGGATGATTTCGATAAGTTCGTCGAGAACTGGAAGCAGCTCGGCGGCGACAAAATCACGGAAGAAGTCAACGAATGGTATGCCGCCAAAAGCAAATAGTCTTCAAGGGGAGGGACTCCCTCCCCTTTTTATTTTCAATGAAGGGAAGGAGTCCGAAACGCCATGTTGAAGTTGATGAAGAAAGAGCTGCCGCTCCATCTCATGGTTTGGCCAGCGCTGGTCATCGTGCTTATTTACAGCTACGGGCCGATGCTTGGCATCGTCATTGCGTTCCAGAAATACGTGCCGGCCATGGGGTTCTTCAAGTCCAAATGGGTAGGCTGGGATAATTTCGACTATTTGCTGCACTTGCCGAACATCTGGCAGGTCGTCGGCAATACCGTCTATATTTCCGCGATGAAAATCATTGCCGGCCTGATCGTGCCGATCGCCGTGGCGCTGCTGCTCAACGAGGTTCGCATCCATGCCTTCAAACGGTCCGTTCAAACGCTTGTCTATCTTCCTCACTTCCTGTCTTGGGTTATTCTTGGCGGCATCGTCGTCGATCTGTTATCGCCATCCACGGGGCTTGTCAATCAATTGATCTCTTGGTTCGGCGGCAAGCCGATCTTCTTCGTCTCCAACAATCACTGGTTCCCGTTCATTCTGGTCTCGACGGACATTTGGAAGGAATTCGGTTTCAGCACGATCGTATATCTCGCCGCGCTAACGTCGATCAACCCTGCCTTGTACGAGGCCTCGGTGATGGATGGAGCGAACCGTATGCGCCAAACGTGGCATATCACGCTTCCGGGCTTGCTGCCCGTTATCATTTTGATGGCTACGCTCAGCCTGGGGAACGTGCTCAACGCGGGATTCGACCAGGTGTTCAACCTGTACAGCCCGGTCGTCTACCAATCCGGCGACATTCTCGATACGCTCGTGTATCGCCTTGGCCTGATCGATTATCAATATAGCGTCGCAACCGCCGTCGGTCTGTTAAAGTCAGTCGTTTCGCTCATATTCATGGCAGGTTCCTATGTCTTGGCCTACCGCTTCGCCAATTACCGCATATTCTAGCCGCCTGGGAGGGGTACAGCATGGTTCGTTATAAAAGTTCAAGCCGCCGGCTGTTCGAAATCGGCAATTATGCGGTTCTCGTGCTCGTTTCGGTGCTTTGCTTTTTCCCGATCGTTCATATTCTCGCCGTTTCGTTCAGCTCCAGCAGCGCGGCTACGGCCGGACAGGTCGGACTTTGGCCGGTAGGCTTCAACATGAAGTCCTACTCCTTCGTTATTAGCCAACCGGCGTTTCTGAAGTCGCTAGGGGTCACGCTGCAGCGTCTATTGCTCGGCGTTCCGATCAATATGCTCTTGGGCGTGCTGGCCGCCTATTCCTTGTCCAAGGAAACGAAAGATTTCCGTTTTCGGACGGTTTACGTGTGGCTGTTCGTGCTCACGATGCTGTTCGGCGGCGGTCTTATACCGACCTATATGATCGTCATGAAGACCGGCCTGCTCGATTCGATCTGGGGGCTCGTCATTCCAAGCGCGGTCAACGTGTTCAACGTCGTGCTGATCCTCAACTTCTTCCGCGGCCTGCCGAAGGAACTGCTGGAAGCTTCCTTCATGGATGGCGCGAACCATTGGAAAACCTTGATGCGGATCGTGGTGCCGGTGTCGCTGCCGGTACTCGCCACGGTGACGCTGTTCACGGTCGTGTTCCATTGGAATGAATGGTTTTCCGGATTGATCTATATGAATTCCCCTCAGAAATACCCGCTGCAAAGCTACATGCAGACGGTTATCGTCAACAAAGATTTCACGCGGCTGTCCGTGGCGAATCTGACGCTGCTCGCCGAAGTGTCGGACCGCACGGTGAAGGCCGCGCAAATTTTCCTGGGCACGCTGCCGATCCTGCTCGTCTATCCTTTTATTCAGCGTTACTTCATGGGCGGCATCGTCATGGGAAGCGTCAAAGAATAACGTTAGCATTCATTCCTTCAATTAAGGAGATGGGACGATGAACGTAGGAATCGCTTATTATCCGGAGCATTGCGAGCCGCGGCAATGGGCCGTCGATTATCGGCTGCTGGCGGATGCGGGGATTACGATGATCCGCATCGCGGAGTTTGCTTGGTCGGCGATGGAGCCTTCCGAGGGACAGTATGATTGGAAATGGCTGGACGATTCCATCGCGCTCGCGGCCGAATACGGAATCGGGGTCGTGCTCTGCACGCCGACGGCTTGCCCGCCGATCTGGCTGACGGAGCGGTATCCGGAGGTGCTGCCGGTTCATAAGAACGGGCAGGCCGTGACCTTCGGCGCCCGCCAGCATCGTTCGTACCATTCTCCGCGTTACTTGGAGTATTCCTACCGCATCGTGGAGAAAATGGCGGAACGGTACGGGTCACACCCCAATGTGCTGGCTTGGCAGCTCGATAACGAGTATGGCGGGGAAGTCAAATACGACTTCGGTCCTTGCGCGAAACAAGCGTTCCATCGTTATTTGGAACACCGGCATGGAACGATCGAGGCATTGAATACGAGCTGGGGGACGATGTTTTGGTCCCAGCGTTATGATCGCTTCGATCAGATTCCGCTGCCGGCGCCGATTCAGTCGGATCTCATGATGTGGCATCATCCGAGCCTGGAGCTCGAATTCGCGCGCTTCTCTTCCAAGGGAATCGTGGATTTCGCTCGCGCGCAAACTCGTATCCTGCGGATGCATACCGGCGATCGCCCGATTACGACCAATGCGTTCATGTTCAGCTGGGGCGACAACGTGAATTGGGCGGAGCTGTTCGCGGAGCTGGACGTTGCCGGCGTCGATATTTACAGCGGCGATGCTTATGAAATTGCCTTCTACTGCGATGCCACGCGCGGCGCGCTTGCGCGGCCGTTCTGGATTATGGAGTTCGGCGCCAGTTCGCCGGAATTGGATCGGAAGCTGGAGCTCGTGAGTCAGCGAGGCTGCAGCCGATTCTTCTTGTTCAAAATGAAGCCGTTCCCTTGGGGCCAGGAACAGGCCAAGGGCCGAGGCGAGCTGGTAACGATTACGGGCGAGCCTGCTCGCAATTACGGTGTGGTACAGCAATATACGAAGCGGCAAGTTCCGAATCGGCACGATACCAGGGCTGCAGGAGCTTCTATTCCTTCTGTTCCTTCTGTTCCTTCTATTCCTTCTACGACTCCTTCTGTCTCGGGAGATACCGGCCATGCTGCGGCTAAGCTAGCGCTGTATTATCATTTCGACAGCTCATGGTGCTATCAATTATCCGTCGGCGATCGGCTTCACTATCCCGACTACGTCGTCAAAACGGTGTATCGCAGCATGTACGAAGCGCAGGCCGGACTGATCGATGTGCTGTATTCGGCGGATCGAATCGGGGAGCACGAAATCGTTGTCATTCCGCTGCACGCGATTTATGACGCAGCGCTGGAGGAGCGGCTAATTGCTTATGTGCAAGCAGGAGGCAAGCTCGTCGTGACGGCGGATCTCTTCCGCAAAAATCTTCATAATGTATATCTCGCCGAGGTGCCGCGATTATTCCGCGAGCTGTTGGCATGGCAGCCGAACAATTTTATCGTGGACGCCATCGATGCTCGTGAGGATATACTCATTGCGCATGAATACGGAGCAGGCGGAACCTGGGTCGTACCGAGAGATGCATCTCATGAAGAATGGCTGGAAACGATGGCGGCTGTGCTTAAGGCATAGCCGCGTTTTTCTATTTCGAAGCGGAGGGGATCTTGTGCAGCGCGGATCAATGGAATTGAAACAGTGGGGATTTCAGATCGATCAGAATGACAGAGGCGAACAATTGGCGTGGTACAGACCGGACTATGACAAGTCGGGCTGGATGGCGGTTGAAGCGCCGAAGCCATGGGATTTGTATCACGAAGCCTTCCGGGGTTATGAAGGCACCGGTTGGTATGCGGCGCGCTTTACGACGGATGCTGCGGATAGTAATAAATTGCGGCGGGTGAAGTTCGGGAGCGTCAGCGGACATGCGCGCGTGTGGTTGAACGGGCTGTATTTAGGCGAACATATCGGGCCGTATTTGCCGTTTGAATTCAACGCGTCTCCGTATCTTGCCGCAGACGGCGAGAACGAGCTCGTGATTAAAGTGGATAATCGCCATCGCGAGGAATGGCTGCCCGGCGGAAGAGTCGTGGAATGGGTGCAATACGGCGGCCTTCTTCAGCCGGTTGTCGTGGAGACGACCTCGCGGACGTATCTTGCGGGCAGCCGGATTCGAACGGCCGTCTCTTCGACGGGGCAAGCGATCGTGACCGGACATATGGAAATCGCGAACACGGCCGGACAACCGTTCTCAGGCGAGCTCAGAATTCAGTGTTATGGGGCTGATGAACAGTACGATCAACTGCTTGAACAACAGCTTGCGATTCAGTGTTCTGCGGCTGATTCAGGCGCGGTCACATTTCTTCCCTTCGCCTTCGAGATTGACCGGCCGCAGCTGTGGGAGCTGGATGCTCCCTATCTCTACGAGCTTCAACTGACCCTGGAAGAGCACGGGCAAGTCAAGGATCGGCACAAGGAACGTTTCGGTATCCGTACGATCGTCGCGGAAGGGAAAACGATTCTGCTGAACGGCAAGCCGCTGTTGATCAAAGGGGTGAATCGCTATGACGAATATGCGGGCTATGGGCCGAGCGTCCCCCACGATCTCATCCGCGAGGATCTGATTCGGATCAAGCAAATGGGCGCGAACTTGATTCGCGTGCATTACCCGCAGCATCCGGTTCATCTGGACATCATGGACGAGCTCGGACTGCTGCATATCTCCGAGGTTCCGCTGAATTGGTGGCTGTCCGAGTGGGATAACAGGCCTTATATTCCCGAAGTCGTCGACAAAGCCGAGGCCGCGCTCGAGGAAATGATCAGGCGGGACGGCAATCATCCTTGCGTGATCGCGTGGAGCATGTGCAACGAGTCCGGCACGAATACCGAAGTCGGCATCGCCGCGATGCGCAGACTGATCCGCAGGACGAGGGAGCTGGATACGACTCGGCTCGTGACCTTCGCGACAACGGGCTGGGGCGGCCATCTTGCTTTCGACGAAGCCGATCTGGTCTGCGTGAACTTGTATTACGGGGTGTTCTTCCATCGCAAGCTGGCTTATGAGATCGACGAATTCGACGAAGTGGTGCGAATTCCTACGGAAGAGCATTTGCGTCAGACGGCAGTCGACTACCCTGGCAAGGCGATCGTGATGTCCGAATTCGGAACGCATGGCATTCGGGGTCTGAAAGGGAACGAACGATTCTCGGAAACGTACCAGGCCGCTTATTTGGAGAGCGTCTGGCAGGCGATCGTCAATTCGGGCATTCAGGGCGGTATCGTCTGGAGTTGGGCGGATTATTATCATCGACGCGATTTCTACGACTCGGACGGGGGCTTGAAATGGGGCGCTCCGTACGGGCCGTTCGGCTTGGTGACGATCGACCGTCAAACCAAAGAGTCGTATGATGCGATGGCGAGGTTGTTCGGCGGCGAGCTTCCTGACTGAGTGACGGCAAAGCAGCTGGAAAGAAGGCATCAAAGGATAAGGGAAATCCAATAAAGGACATAATTGTCTACTTTAGGGGGGCGTATAATAGGCATTGAATCAAACTCGAACATATGAGGAGGAGATTTGATGATGAAGGCTTTATCGTCGTTTCTGTCTGTTTGCCTAATTGTTGCCTGCTTGGTCATCCTCGCACCTAGTCAAAAGGCTTATGCAGCGGAAACGAAAATTACGGTTAGCGCTTCGATGGTCGTTAATGAAAGCGCTAACGGTAATCCGGCGCTGCTCGTCGACGAGCAGTCCGCGGCCGGCGACCCGGCCAACGGGAGCGGCGGCAGCCCGACCACGCCCTGGTTCGGCGGATGGTCGCCTTCGAATTATCCGCTGTACGCGTACATTGATCTTGGACAGAATTACAATTTATCCAGCGTCTATTTGTACGACAGCTATAGTACGGGCAACTTTAACGTGTCGGCCGGCGGCCCGGGCAGCTGGACGGCATTGTTCACGGATCCCCTTGTCGGATACATGACGTGGAACGCGCATCCGGTATCGGTGACGACGAGGTACGTGCGCGTCAATCTGGTCAGCGGCGGCGATGTGGATGAGATTGTGCTTTACGGAACGCCGGCCGTCGGCAGCGATACGACGGCCCCCGGAGCAACGACGAATTTGTCGGCGGGATCGGCCACTTCTTCGTCCGTGCAGCTGACATGGACGGGAGCGGGCGATGACGGTTCGACGGGAACGCCGGCAAGCTATGACGTGCGTTACGGCACGTCGGCGATTACATCGGCGAACTGGGCAAGCGCGACGCAAGCAACCGGCGAACCGGCTGCTGCCGCGGCTGGAACGAGCCGATCGTTCACCGTGAGCGGGCTTTCGCCAAGCACCACCTACTATTTTGCTTTGAAAACGTCCGACGAGGTGCCGAACGTATCGGCGCTGTCCAACGTGGCGAGCGCAGCGACGACGGCGGCGACCGGGACTTCCGGCAAAATCGCCATCACGCCTTCCATGTACTTGAATGAATCCGGCTACGGAGATCCGTCGGCGCTTACCGACGAACAAACGATTGCCGGCGATCCCAAGAACGGCAGCGGCGGTTCTCCGACGCATGGCTGGGACCTCGGCTTCAACTCGCTGTACCAGCCCGGCAGCGCGGTCATCGATCTCGGCACGAATTATGCGCTCTCCAATTTCTACATCTATGACTCGACCGGCACGGGCAACGTCAAAGTGTCCACCGGGACGCCGTTCAGCTGGAATCTGCAATTCACCGACCCGATGACGACGTATAATGGGTGGAACGCGCATGCGCTTTCGGTGACGACGCGGTACATTCAGATCATCGTCGATCCAGGCGCGTCGCTGCCGGAAATCGTCGCGTACGGCACGGCGCTAGGCACGCCGGCCGCGCCTCCTTCGCCGGTCGCCCAGACGCTGCCGACGATGGATCAATTAATCGGCATTAATGCGTTCATCGATGATCCGCTCGATAAGATGAAGGTAGCGGGATTTGTGCGGGAATATCACAATTGGCAGTGGGATGAAGGCGATCTATGGCCATTCGGTACGATCGCCACGGGTTATCCGGGCTATCCGAACAACCAGAATAAATTCGCTCCGAGCTGGGGCGGCGGAGGCGGCTGGAATTTCGACAGTTATTACGGCGGCTTGAAGGCGGCCGGCATTACGGCATCTCCGGTGCTTACCTGCAGCGCCAGCTGGCTTACGCTCGGCCAATGCGACAAGCCGATCAAGAACGGCTCGGGAAGAGACCCGCTGCTGCCGTCTTCCTATGTCGAGCATGCCGACCATATGTATCAGCTGGCAGCCCGATACGGCAGCACGGCCGTCGCGGACAACAAGCTGAAGCTGGCTTCGGGTCAGCCTCGCAGCACAGGGCTGAACACGGTGAAATATTACGAGGATTGGAACGAGCAGGATGGATGGTGGTCCGGACGGGCGCCGTATTTTAACGCCTACGAATACGCCGCAATGGCGAGTGCCGACTATGACGGCCATCAAGGCACGATGGGCACGACCGTAGGAATCAAGAATGCGGACCCGAATGCCAAAATGGCAATGGGCGGATTGGCGAACCCTACGCTGGATACGATCAAAGCGATCAAGTTCTGGGCGGATTTCAAACGCGGCGGCAGCGTGCCGTTCGATGCCCTCAATATTCACCATTATTCCTCGAACGGCAGCGCGGGCATCAGCCCGGAAGCGGATAACCTGCAGGGCAGGCTGACCGAACTGACGGACTACCGCAACCGTTACATGCAGGGCAAGGAAGTATGGATCTCGGAATTCGGCTATGATACGAATCAAGGCTCTCCCGTTCATGCGCCGAGCATCGGAGCGACTTCCGAGTACGAGACGCAGGCGAACTGGCTGGTGCGTTCCTATCTGGCGGCGGCAGCGGCGGGCGTCGATAAAGCGGCCATGTATATGCTGAGAGACGTTGATGCGAGCGATGCGACGCAATACGCGAGCAGCGGGCTTGTCACCAGCCAGGCCACGGGACAGACGCCTAAAATCTCCTGGTATTACGTCTATACGTTGAAGAACCAGCTGACGGGCATGCGCTACGTGGGCGAGCAAACGTCCGGAAACAGCAATGTGAAAATCTTTAAATTCAAAAGCGCTACGGGCAATAACGGCGCTTACGTCGTCTGGAGCCCGACGGCCAACAACACGACCGTGAGCGGTTATCAATTAAGTCTGGATGGAACGGCCAACGCGTCTTCGCAGGTCACGATGGCGAACGGAGACACCGACGGCGTTGCTTCGAGTCTTTCGATCGCTTCCAATAAAGTGACGGTAAACGTAAGCGAACGTCCGCTCTTCGTGCTCGTCAATCATATTTCCTAACCTCGTCGTCCCTTGGAACGAGAAAGCCGCGGCAGATAGCTGTCGCGGCTTTTTGCTGCTGGTGAGCATGAACGAGCAATATGATATAATGGGAACATAAGTTCGTATAACGTTGAAGGAGTGTTGAAGATGCAGCTTTTTCTCTTGAATGAGGACGGAGAGTCCGTATGGGTGAACATCGAAGAGATTTGCCTGATTGCGCCAACGGCTGAGGGTCCGTCGTTCACCGCCGCGAACGGAGCGGCGTACCGGTTTCCGCATACGATGGAACAGCTCGTACGACATTTTGCCGCCTTTGGCTTCGATCGGCTTGACCGCAATGCCGTCGTTAATTTGGATGCCGTCAAAGGCTATGATCCCGTGCGGCGCAAAGTGTATTTCGACCTGCCTGAGGACGGGGGAGGCGAAGGGCTCTACGCCACGGTTTCGGGCGCGAACGTGGATAAAGTGAAACATATGACGATGCGCGAAAGCATCTGCCAGAGTTCGGTGTATTCCGCTGCTTGATTCCGCATAGGATAGGAGAGCGCATCAAGGCAGGGATATCCGCTTGTTCAAAACGGTAAAATTCGTGCCGCAAACCATAGATTTGCAAATTCCTTAATTTACTTGTCCTTTACATGTCATTAAAGTTGACGTAAGAAGCGAGATTGAGTATGATTTAGGTAGAGAACATCCAAAAAATACCTGGGTTTCATGTAGAATTTTGTTGAAAACTGACACGAAATTGACAACTGATGGTTTTGGAGGCGGTAATCATGTCGATGGCGATGCAATCACAATTCCACTCTTACGATTCACAGTCGTTTTACGATGAAATGTTTGATATGGATCTGGCCGTAAGGTCGCATTACGAAGGGGTCCACCGAACATTCGCCCGCATGAAACCGTCGGAACTGGCTGCGCGGCACGCCGCGATTCAACAGCGGATGCTGGAGGAAGGAATCACCTTTACGCTGTATTCCCAAAATCAGAGCGAGCCGCTGGAACGCACGATCCCTTTTGATTACATTCCCCGCATCATCCCCAGACACGAATGGGACACCGTCGAGCGAGGCATGAAGCAGCGCGTGAAAGCGTTGAATGCGTTTCTTCGCGATATCTACCATGAGCAAGCGATCGTACAAGACGGTATCATCCCGCGGGCGATGATTATCGGTAATAAATATTTCCGTCCCGAGATGGCAGGGCTCCATGTGCCGCAGAACGTCTATATGACGGCGTCGGGCATAGATTTAATTAGAGATGAGGAAGGCCGTTACTTCGTCCTGGAGGACAATCTGCGAACGCCGTCCGGGTTTTCCTACTTATATAAAGGGAGAAGCTTGATGAGCGAGCTGTTCTCCGAACTTTACCTGTCCAGCGCCGTATCGGATATCGAACGCAGCTTGAATGTTTTCCTTCGCTCGCTGCGCAGTCTGGCTCCTTCCGGGAAACGCAATCCGCTCATCGTATTGTTGACGCCTGGCGCCTACAACTCCGCGTATTTCGAGCATGCTTTTCTTGCCCAGCAAATGGGTATCCATCTTGTAGAAGGACGAGATCTCGTCTATAAGGATCATAAAATTTATTTGCGAGAATTGAGCGGATTGCGTCAAGTCGATGTGATTTACCGGCGTTTGGACGACGATTATTTGGATCCGCTGGCGTTCCAGGGGGATTCGCTGCTCGGCGTACCGGGGCTGATGAATGCTTATCGGGCGGGCAATATCGCGATTGCCAATGCGCCCGGAACCGGCGTCGCCGACGATAAAGCAATTTATGCGTACGTGCCGGAAATGATTCGTTATTATTTGAACGAAGAGCCGATCTTGCATAATGTTCCGACCTATATACTCTCGCGCAAGGAAGACAGGGAATATGCGTTAGCGCATTTGGACCAGCTGGTCGTCAAGGAAACATCCCTCTCCGGAGGCTACGGCATGCTTATCGGTCCGGCGGCGACGCAGAAGGAAATCCACGCCTTCGCGGATGCGATCCAGCGCGATCCGGGCCGCTATATCGCGCAAACGACGATGAAGTTGTCACGGGCGCCGGTTATGCTTGGCGGTGCCATGCAGCCGCGGCATATCGATTTGCGCGTATTCGTCCTGATGGGCGATTCGCAGATGCATGTCATTCCGGGCGGATTGACCCGCGTCGCGCTTCAGGAAGGCTCGCTCGTCGTCAATTCTTCGCAGGGCGGCGGCGTTAAGGATACATGGGTGCTCAGTCGTTAAGGAAGATGAACGGAGGGATGAACGATGCTGAACCGTAATGCGGAAGCTTTGTTTTGGATCGGCCGGTATATGGAGCGCGCGGAGAACCACGCGCGGCTGATCGATGTACACTTTCACCTGCTGGCGGAGGATACGATCGCGTTTCCGCGCAGCGACGAAGACAACATGCCTCGGGCTTTATGCAAATGGGGAAGGATCGTCGATGCGCTGGGCAGCCGTGACGCCTATGAACAGCAGTACGGCGATTATATCGAACAGGATGTCGTTCATTACATCACGCTGGATCGCGACAATGCCAATTCGCTCGTGACCTGTGTCAATCATGCCCGCGATAACGTCCGGACGCTGCGGGAGAAGCTGCCGAGCGAGCTGTGGGACGTGACGAATGGCTTTTATTTGTGGCTGCGGGAGAAGCAGGCCGGCGACTTGACCAAGGAATCTCCGCATCAGTTTTTCGGACGGATCAAGGAATGGACGGCGATGTTTCACGGTGTCACGCAGTCCATCATGCCGCGCGAGAACGAATGGCATTTCATCGAATGCGGCCGTTTCCTGGAACGAACCGAGAACACGCTGCGGATTATTCAGTCTGCCGTAACCGCGAAGTCGTCGGCTGCGCCGGAGACGGAGGATTTCTACGGTTTGTACCCGTATCTGCAGGCGGTACTGCGCTCCGTCAGCGGCTATCAGGCTTTCCGCCGATATTACGCGGACGGGGTTTCGGCGGAGGCCATTATCGAGTTCCTGGTGCTGAACGAGGTGTTCCCGCGTTCCGTTCATTTCTCGCTGCATGCCTTGGATGAGCATCTGCGGGGCATTCAGCTTCAGGAGAAGCAGCTGCGCTCCGCGCATGACCGGATCATTCGCCAAGTCGTGAAGCTGAAGGCAGAGCTTGCCTGCTTGGAGCGGGAAGACCTGCAGCTGGATCAAGAAGGCATCGTTACCGGACGTCTGCTCTCCGCGGCAGGTCAGCTTGGGGGCTCGTTTGCCCAAACCTTTTTTCGCTTCGGGGAGGTCAGCGCATGAAGCTGCATATTTCGCATACGACGCAATACGCCTACGAGACTGCGGTATCGGACAGTGTCAATGAGCTTCGTCTGACGCCTTTCACGAATGAACAGCAGTCGTGTTACCAGCACTCCATCGCGGTGGAGCCCAATGCGTCCTTGTTCAGCTATGACGATTATTTCGGCAATAAGGTGCATGTGTTCTCGGTCAATCATCTGCATCGGAAGCTGACGATCCGCTCCCAGATGACGGTTGTCACGCGGGAGGCGCTCAGACCTCCGAGAGGGAAAGACGCGGCGCCGCCGAAGGAAGCATGGGATTGGCTGACAAGCGAGAAGGCGTCCAACCGGTTCGCGGAGTACTTGCTGCCGACCGATTACACGGGCATTACGCCCGAACTGGCGGCGTTCGCCGAGGCGACGATTCAGAACGAAGCCGGCGAGGAACATCTCGGCGTATACAGCTGGCTGCTCGCGTTGTCGAACAAGATTCGCAGCGAGTTCGTCTACGATACGGCGGCGACGAACGTACACACGATCGCGAGCGATATGCTGCATCGGCGGCGAGGGGTATGTCAGGATTTCGCGCATCTGATGATCGCATCCTGCCGGTCGAAGGGCGTACCGGCGCGTTACGTGAGCGGCTATCATTTTGTCGGCGATCTGCAAGGCGGCAGCGCGGACTTCGAACAAGCCTCGCATGCGTGGGTGGAGGCTTACGTGCCGAGCATGGGCTGGTGCGGCTTCGATCCGACGAACGACGCGTTGGTTGGCGAGCGTTACGTTAAATTGGGCCATGGCAGGGATTATAAAGATATCGTGCCCGTTAAAGGCGTTTATATGGGGACTGGCGATGCCGATCTGGAAGTAACGGTGGATGTGAGACGGGTCGATTGAATGGCATGGATTTGACCGAGAATCGTCCAAGCCCGGGACTCGAGAGAGGATGGACGGCCGCAACGGTGCATGAGGCGCCGGAGCGGGCGTCTTTGTTTTGCGTTCCGCGAACGCCGCAAAACCCGCCTAAGCTCAGCGTCTCAGGCGGGCGACGTTATGCATACACCTTTTAAATGAATTTCCGGCTCGTCTTCTTCCCGTCGCAGCTGAACACGATCCGTTTGTCCTCGACGATCGTTTCCAAATGCACGGTCTTGCCCCAAAGCTGAACGACGTGGGGGAGCGTTTTCTCCACGTATTTCAAATCCAGCTCCACGCCTTCGTATTTGTGGAAGAGGAACAGTTCCCCGACGCGGTTGAAGTCGCCATCGGCGACGACGAGGGTGGGGAAGCCGCCGTTTACGCGCGAGACGACCAGCTGATCGCGGACCGATTCCCACGCTTTCTCGGTAATTTTCCATTCGGCGCCTTTCTTCTCGAAGACGTACAGGTCCAGGTCGGCGACGAGCTTCTTCGTTAAGTAATTGCGCAGGAACGAGATATCGGAATCGAACTCCCGCACTTCGAACATCTTATCGCGGCCGAGTCCGGGCTTGCGGCCGAATCGGTCCTGCTCTTCCTTGGTCGGATTGTCCCAGCGCTTCTCGATATCCTCGAAGATTTTCAGCCCCAGGTAGTACGGATTGAGCGAATTTCGGGATGGCTGTACGACGGATGAATTCAGGTGGGCGAATTCGATCGTTTCTTCGCTCGTGAGATCCAGCTCCCGAATGATACGCTGATGCCAGTAGGAAGCCCAGCCTTCGTTCATGATTTTCGTCTCGATCTGCGGCCAGAAGTAGAGCATTTCGTCCCGCAGCATGGACATGATATCGCGCTGCCAATCCTGGAGATTAGGGGAATATTCCTCAATGAACCAAATGAGGTCCTTTTCCGGCTTCGGCGGGAACTTCTTGGTATCCGCGTTCGCTTTCGCGGAGGCGGCCTCCGCTTCCTGGCGCACTTGCTCGTCGAGGCCCCACAGGTCATCGTATTGCGACTGTTTAGGCGGTTTCGCGGTTTGGTTTTGTTGATTCAGCAGCTCGATGTAGTGGGCTTTGTCCAGCTTATACGGCCGAATGAGCGTCGAATCGACATGCTCCTGAATGGCAAGCACGGCGTCGATGAATTTCTCTACGGCATCGGTTCCGTGTTCCATCTCGTACCGGCTGACGCGTTCTGCCGTGGCGGACATGCTCTCCACCATGTTGCGGTTGGTCATGCTGAAGCGGGAATTATTCTTGAAGAAATCGCAGTGGGCAAGGACATGCGCGACGATCAGCTTGTTCTGGATCAGCGAATTTCCGTCGAGGAGAAAGGCATAGCAAGGGTTCGAATTGATGACGAGCTCATAGATTTTGCTGAGACCGAAATCATACTGCATTTTCATTTTATTGAACGTCTTGCCGAAGCTCCAATGACTGAACCGCGTCGGCATGCCGTAAGCACCGAAGGTATAAATAATATCCGCCGGACAAATCTCGTACCGCATCGGATAGAAATCAAGACCGAATCCTTGTGCGATTTCCGTTATTTCATCTATAGCTCGTTCGAGCGATTTGATCTCGTCCTGCCGCAAGCTCGCTTCCCCCTCGCAATGCGAATTGATTTCCATAGCTATATGTATGGGAAGGGGCGGAACGATATGTCCACGAGGCCTCTTCTAACCGGCTAAAATTGTTTGGTCAGGGCATGAAAGGCTATGGTATAGTTGTGAGGTAAAAAAAACCAATTTGCGGAAAAAGTCATTTTCTTTTTCACTCAGGGAGTCGAAAATCGCAGGTATGTTGAGTGTTTTCATGCACGAATTTCATGAATTGCTATATATATTAGTTGCCTGCCTGATGTTTATGATCGTCACGCCGAAAGCGCTCGCAAGCGAGTTCCGAAGAAAACTGCTCTACATCGTGATACTGATCGTGTTTTCTTCCATTTACTTGGGCTTCGAAACCATCGATGTCCGCGTGTACGCGCTGCACCTGATGCCGATCGGAATCGTGCTCGCCGCCGTGTTCGAAGGCGCGCTCGTGGGTATCGTAACCTGGCTGGCCTTCGTTTGCTGCGGCATCGCGTTCGTCGGCACGGATTGGATGGCCAACGCGTCTAGCAATACGGTACTTTTGCTGCTGGGGCTGTTTTTCCATGACCGCTATTATCGCCGGACCTCGTTCGGCTTCATCTTGGCAGCGGCGCTGTCGATGGTTGCCGTCCACGCGGCCGTGTACCTCTCCGTATCGGCGATTCGCGGTTCCGCGATGGATGCCGGGATGGCAGCCGGTATTCTTGCCGGTACTCTACCGTCGACTGCGGTCGTTCTCTATTCTCACTACCGGGTCAAAAATCAAGGCCGGCTGATGGAGGAACTCTATAACGCGGAGAAATATCAGATGCTCGGACAGCTCGCAGCTTCCATCTCGCATGAGGTTCGCAATCCGCTGACGATGACGAGCGGGTTTCTTCAAATGATGGGGAAGCAGAGCCTGAGCACGGAGACGCTGGAGCGTTACCGCAAACATGCGATCGAAGGCGTCGAGCATGCGACATCGATCATTACCGATTATTTGAATTACGCCAAGCCGGCGGTCGAAGAGGCGAGGCCGATCGACGTGAAGACGGAGATCGAAGCGCTGACGCCATGGATTGCTCCGTTGGCCGATATGTCCAACGTTTTAATCGAGATGAAGCATCACGATGATTGCCCGCTCATCATTCTTGGCGAGCCGAAGAAATTCCAGCAATGCCTGCTGAATCTATTGAAGAACGCGATAGAAGCGATGCCTGGCGGAGGGAAGCTGTCCATCGCGACGAGGGTCGAGCAGCATCAGGTATGCATCGCGATCGCGGATACGGGAGTAGGCATGAGCAAGCTGCAGCTGAAGCGGATCGGAACGCCGTTTTTTACGACCAAGGAGAAGGGGACGGGCCTCGGCTTAATGGTGGTCGTCAGTCTGATCAGCGTGATGGGCGGACAGATTGCGTTCAGCAGCAAGCGAGGACAAGGTACGGTATGCGAGATCAGGTACCGTCTCAGCAATGCGATTAGCCAGCAAGCCAATTAATCCGATTGAAATCCCTTAACAAAAACACCCCCGCCGAATCGAATTCGGCGGGGGTGTTGCGGTTGCAAGGCAATTATGGTTTTACCGGCGGCAGCTGGGATACATAGCTGTCGGACAGCTGCAGCAGCTTAAGCGCCCGGTTGTACTGGTCTTCCGTAGTCGGTACGGCAGCCTGTTCATCGCCATGCAGCGGATGATTCGTGCCATCCTTGAAGCTCGTGCCTGGAATGAACATGTCGTGATCCGTCAGAAGCGAACCGGTGGGCAGGTAATAACGTTCCGGCAAGATATTGGACGTTTGATTGAGCAGATCTTGTCCGAAATGAATATGATCCTGAAGCGAAATGCCAAGCAGGTTGGCAACGGTCGGCATGATATCGGATTGTCCTCCCGTTTGCTTCAACTCCATTGGCTTCGTGACGCCTGGCGCCGAAATAACGAGCGGGATGTTGATCATGTCCGTATTCGCGTAATCGCGGCCGTAGATTTCCTTCATCAGCTTCTTCTCGTCGCTGTTCAGCGAGTAGATCGGAAGGCCGAGATGATCGCCATAAATGACGAATACGCTGTTGTCCCAGATGCCGCGCTTCTTCAGATCGTCGATGAATAGGCCGAGCGCGTAATCCGCGTAGTTCTGCGCACGGATGTAGTCGCCTACGAAAGTGCCGTCATACCGTGCAGGAAGCTTGATTTTGTATTTGCGCTCCGGAATCGTAAACGGATGATGCGAAGACATCGTAATCAGCTGCGAATAGAAAGGTCCGGATTTCTGCATCTCGTCCAGCTTTTCGGCTGTTTTTTGATACAATACCTCGTCGGACGGGCCGAAGAATACGGTATCGTCTTTGCCGAACCAGTTTTGATCGTAATACTTTTGGAAGCCGATCGCCTTATACAATTCGCTTCGGTTCCAGAACTCCACGAAGTTTGTATGGAAGGTGGCGGTCTGGTATCCGTTCGCCTGCAGTAGCTTCGGCAGGCTCGGCAGCGCGCGGTCGGTGTAAACGACGGATGCCGCGCCGGTCGGCGGCGTGTAGAAGGACGTATTGACGACAAACTCCGCATCGGAGGTGTTGCCTTGTCCAACCTGCTGGTAGAAGTTCGAGAAGTAAATATGCTCCTTGGCGAGCTTGTTCATGTTCGGCGTGATTTCCTGTCCGTCGATCGTAAGTCCGACCAGGAAGTTTTGGAACGCTTCCATCTGAACGATGATCAGGTTCTTGCCTTGCGACGCTTGCCAATACTTCGGCGAAGCCGGCTCTTGAATGCCTTTTTCCTGGTCGATCGCGGCCTGCGTAATTTCGCTCATCGGCAGCGTGGGCTGCTTCGGATCGGAGAAGATCGTGTACAGCTCATAGTTGAGAATGCCCATGTCTTCGGCTTTCACGATTTCGTTCATGCTTGCCCGATTCGGCAAAATATTGAACAGGCACAGCGCAAGCGAAACGATGAATACGGCGGTTACGATCGCGCGGTTAAGCGGCAGCTGGCTCATCCTTTTCCAATCCAAGGCCCGCTTGCGGCGGAACAAAAGAACGAAGAAGACGATAATATCGAGAAAAATGAACAAATAATACGGATCGAGGAGCGAGAATACGCTGCTCTTCACGGCCGTAACCTGATTCACCTGCTCGAGCGCATGATACGTAACGATGATGCCGAAATATTTGTAATACATAATCACCGCGAAGAAGATGGCGGTGACGAGGAGGTTGACCGTCACGTAATACACGAGCTTGCGTTTCGTCGCGAACCATTCGATCAGGCAGAACAACAGCCAGCAGAACGGGATTTCAGTCACGAGCAGCGTCCAGGACGGACCGCCGTCGAAAATGACAAAGTAGGCGAGCATGCCTTTCATAATTAAAATCAGGGTGAAAAAAAGAAACGGCCTCATATGAATCAGCCGCTTGAATGACCATGCAGGCATGTAAATAACCTTCCTTTCGACAGACGCTAGCTGCAAATCTCACAACGTTTATTATGCTCTCGCCGGCGCTGGTTTGTCAAAAGCCGAAATACGGATAAAATCCGCCTGCTCGCTCGCGATGCATGCTATACTAGGCCAAGCTTATATATTTCCGACGGAGTGGATCAACGCTTATGCCAAGCGAATTCAAGACCAAATGGAATGCCATCGAGCTGAAGCTCGGCCATCGCGCGTGGTTTAATTTTCGGATCGACGTCGCGGCGGCGATTCTGTTCAGCTTCTTTAACGTCATGTTCGGTCAATTTTACTTGCCGATGGCGATTCAACAAGGTGCTTCCCATTTGGAGGTCGGCATCATATCGGCGGCGCCTGCCGTCGGGCTGCTGTTCTCCCCGTTATGGGCGGCCTTCATCGAACGTTCGGATCCGAAGCCGTTCGTCGTCGTACCGAACTTGCTCGGCAGGCTGCTTATCCTGCTTCCTGCTTTCTTCGGCGCTCCGCTCGTCTACGTTCTCACGGCTTTAGGCTTTCAGATGCTGATGGGCATTCAATCGCCCGGCTATGCCGCGCTTGTCATCCGCATGTATCCGCCGGAGAACCGCGGCAGGCTGATGGGGATGACGCGCGTGCTCATGGGCGCGCTGATGATTCCGATGGCTTTTCTCGCCGGCCGCTGGATCGATGCCTCGGGGCCGAGGCTGCCGCTCGTCTTCGCCTCCGTTACGGGCGTACTGTCCATCCTGGTCTTCGCCCGCATGAAGGCGCGGAAGGCGGCGCCATCCAAGCCTGGCGGCAAGCGATTCGATTTCCGCGCCCAGCTGCTGCTCGTCAAGCATAACAAGGAACTCGCGGTCTTCTTCCTGGCGACTTCGTTCACGGGCTTCGCCAATTTGCTGGCAGGGCCGCTGTACAGCATCATGCAGGTGGAACGGCTCGAGCTGTCCAATACCCAGATCGGACTGGCCAGGGCGGTGTACTTCCTGGGACTCTTGTCCAGCTATTATATAACCGGACGAATCATCGACAGATTGTCGGCCAAACACACGATTGCCTTCGGGCTTGCCGCCTTCGGGATCGTCCCGCTCTGCTACGCGCTGCTCGGCAATTATGCCGCCGTGCTGATCGGCAGCGGCATCCAGGGGATAGGCGACGCAATTTGGGACATCGGGTTTCTGACTTATATGTTCAGGCTCGCTCCGGGTCGAGAAGCCGTCGTCGTCGGCCTGCATTTCATGCTCTTCGGCATCCGGGGGACCATCGGGCCGCTGCTCGGAACGGCGTTGTCGGGTACCGTGCCGTTGCCGTATCTGCTCGTCGCCGCGGGTATCTGCGGGCTGATCGGCTTGGCGACATTTTTGGCCTACAACCGCGGAACGCTTCGCACGCACAGCCGGGCGGATGCCTCGTAGGCAGATGGAGAACGAAGGAACGTATATATAAATGGCGCCGCAGGATTATCCTGCGGCGCCATTTCGATGATATGGAGGTCCAAGGGAGGGCAGGGAGTGAAGAAGAGTGCAAGAGAGTGTAAGAGAGCATAAGAGAGTGTAAGAGATGCAACAATACAAGAGAGTAGCATGCTAAGGCAACATCAGACCTTAAACGGCAAGCTCTCTTTTGCGGAAGAACGACTTGAGCGCGTTATAGACTTCGCCTTTCTCCTTGATGACATAGTGCATGAAGTTGGGCAAATTGATATGCTTGTAGGCCGACATCAGCGTGCTGGAGCGATTGTACTGGTTGACCTCGCCGTAGCCGAACAGATTGGCCCGCTTGAGCAGCTCGCCGATCAGCTTCACGCAGCGCTCGTTATCGCTCGTCAGATTATCGCCGTCGGAGAAATGGAACGGATAAATATTGTACATGGACGGCGGGTAGCGATTATCGATGATATCGATCGCTTTAATGTAGGCGGAGGAGCAGATCGTGCCGCCGCTTTCGCCGCGGGTGAAAAATTCTTCCTCCGTCACTTCCTTCGCCTCGGTATGATGCGCGATGAAGACGATTTCCACATGCTCGTATTGATGCCGGAGGAAGCGCGTCATCCAGAAGAAGAAGCTGCGGGCCACGTATTTCTCGAAGCTGCCCATACTTCCGCTCGTATCCATCATGGCGAGAATCACCGCATTGGACTGCGGCTTGATAATCTCTTCCCATGTCTTGTAGCGCAGGTCATCCGGCGAAATGCCGTGAATGCCAGGCGCGCCGCTCGTCGCGTTGCGCCTCAGGTTCTCGAGAATGGTTCGCTTCTTGTCGATATTGGACATGATGCCTTTCTTGCGAATGTCGTTGAAGCGGATTTCCTTCGTTTCCAGCTGATCGCGGTCCTTCTGCTTCAAGAAAGGCAGCTCCAGCTCCTCGAACAGCATCGTCTCGAGCTCCGCCAGACTGATTTCGGCTTCCACGATATCATCGCCGGGCTGATCGCCCGCATTCTCGCCTTTGCCGCCCTTCTGCGCGGAAGCGGGATCGACGCCGAGCACGTCGCCGACCTGGCTGTCGCCGTCGCCTTGACCGACATGCTTGTTTTTGTTGAAATTGTAGACGAACCGGAATTCGTCGAGACTGCGGATGGGCACTTTGATGACTTGCTTGCCGTCCGACATGATAATATTTTCTTCAGAGACCAAGTCCGGCAGATTTTGCTTGATCGCCTCGCGGACCTTCTGTTGGTGTCTGGCCTGATCCTGATGTCCTTTCCGATGGAGCGACCAGTCTTCACGCGATACGGTAAACAGCGGTTCGTTAAGATTTGCCATGCGTAGACACCTCCCCAGCCGAATAAGCTTGTTATTATTCATTGTATTCAGCGCGGCGTCCGATATGAGAGGCAAAATGACTTCGCGAGCCTGTGACGGCTGTCCCGATCGTGGGCTTGTCGACGGATGACGGTTGTCTGAAAGGCTATATTTGTTATAATACGTAACATAGTGCTAGAAAAGGACGAAAGACGAGAGGATCGAAATCAAGGATGCAGGAGCAGCGGATACCGATTTACCAAGTGATTCAGGATTACATCAAGCATGAAATCAGCCGGGGAGGCTGGAAGATCGGCGATCAGATTCCGACCGAGAAGGACCTGATGGCGAAGTTTGGCGTGAGTCGGATTACCGTTTCCAACGCATTGACGGGACTGGCGAAGGAAGGGTGGCTGCACCGGATCCAAGGGAAGGGCAGCTATGTGAGCGGGACGGCTCTTATTGAAGGGACGCGCGGCATTCAAGAAGGGACGGCACCGCATCAGGAGGAAGGGCTTAAACTGATCGGCCTCATTACGCCGAGCTTAAGCGACTACTTCATGCTGCGGCTGCAGAGCGGAATAGCCAAGGCGCTGCGGCAATCCAATTGTCATCTCGTCGTCATGCTGTCCGAAGGCTCGAAGGAACGCGAGGCTGCGGCCATACGGGAGCTGCTGAGGATGGGAGCGAAGGGGCTTATTATTTTCCCGCTCGATTCCAAGACGCATAACGACGAAATCTTGCGGCTGAAGCTGGAGAAGTTCCCGTTTCTGATTATTGATCGCTATTTGACGGGCATTGAGACCCATTTTATCGGATCGGACGGGGTGGAAGCCGCGAGGCTGGCGGTCAATCATCTCCATGCGCTCGGTCATCGGGAAATTGCGATCTGCTCCGGCATGCCGCTGTCGACGACGACGATCGAACAGCGCGTGTCCGGCTACCTGCTCGCCATGAAGGAGCTTGGGGAGAAAATCAATCCCGCGCTTATGCTGACGGATTTTGCGCTAAAGGTAGATGCCGGGCATGCCGTGCTGGACGGAGAAGCCGGTGCGGACGATCCGCTTCGCGGCTGCGTCGAAGCCGGATTGGCGACCGCCTATATTGCGCTGAACGGTCCGGTCGCGCTCCACTTGTACCGCATCGTCAAGCAGCTGGGGCTCCGCGTTCCGGAGGATCTGTCGATCGTGGCGTTCGATAATTTATCGCCAAGCCGCGAATTCGATTTCTTTACCTATATCGACCAGCATGAAGAAGAAGTCGGACGGTTGGCCGGGGAGCACATCCTGGAGTTGATGAACGAAAGCGGAGACCCGCCGTACCGCAAAATCATGCTCGTTCCGGACATCGTCGCCCGCGAATCGACGGCGCCTCCAAGAGCATAAGCGAGGCCTGGCTAAGCAAGACGGAATCTGGCATTATTCAGTGACAACGTTAGCTGAACGATAGAAAGCCTAGAGGAACAGAACCCGAGATCGCGGTTCTGTTTTTTTCATTGACGCCTGATTGGCATTGTTATACTATATCGACATATCATATATTACAAATATTTGTCATAGCGGGAGGCGCCTATGTCGGAGTCGAAACGGATCAGCAAGGTGTACGTCGTGTCGCATACGCACTGGGATCGGGAATGGTATCAGGATTTTCAAAGCTTCCGAACGCGGCTTGTCTACATGCTCGACGAGCTGCTGGACACGCTGGCAGGCAATCCCGATTATCGTTATTTCTTGATGGACGGCCAGACGATCGTCGTCGACGATTACTTGGACATCCGGCCGGAGCGCCGGGAGCAGCTGCTGGGCTTCATCCGGGAGGGCCGCATCGCGGTCGGGCCGTGGTACGTGATGCCGGATGAGTTCCTGGTCAGCGGGGAGTCGCTGGTTCGGAACCTGCAGCGCGGTTTCCGGGATTCGCGCAGCCTGGGCGCCGAACCGGTCAAAGCGGGCTACGTTCCCGACATCTTCGGCCACAACAGCCAGCTGCCCCAGCTGCTCCGCGGCTTCGGCATCGATAATGCGCTCCTGTTCCGCGGTTTCCACGGCAACGGCGACCCTGCGGAGATTCGCTGGGAGGGCGCGGACGGCAGTGCGGTGCTCGGCCTGAAGCTTGACGAGGACCGCGCCTACGGCGACTTTTATTTCTTTATCCGCTGGCCGTTTGCCGACCGGAACTTCCACTATGAAGACGAGGAGATCATTCGCCGGGCGCAGGACATGCTGGCGTACAAGAACGAGCGGGCGACGACGGATATTATGTTAGGACTTGACGGCGTAGACCACATCGAGATCGAGCCGCGTCTGCCCGAGCTGCTGCAGCTGTTGAACGGCGCTTCCGAGCTGGAAGGCGTGGAATTCGTGCATGCGACGCTGGAGCAATATTTGGAAGCGCTTCGAGGGAAGACAGGCGAGCTGCGTCTGCACCGCGGCGAACAGAAGTCGCCCGGTTACAGCGGGCTGAACAATATGGTGCTCGTCAATGTACTCTCGTCGCGCATTCATCTGAAACAATTGAACCAGCAGTGCGAGGTGCTGCTGGAGAAATGGGCGGAGCCTTGGGCTGTCTTCGCTTCGCTCGAAGGCCGGTCTTATCCGCACGCGTTCCTGGATCGGGCTTGGACCTATCTGATGCAAAATCATCCTCACGATTCCATCTGCGGCTGCTCGATCAGCCAAGTGCATCAGGATATGATCTACCGATTCGATCAAAGCCGTCTCATCGCGGAGCGGATGATGCATGAGCAGGCTCTCTATTTCGCCAACCACATTGATCCCGCGCCGATGGACGGCAGCGATGTTCTCGTCGTCTATAATGCCGTTCAAGAAGCGGTAGACGGCGTCGTCATCGTGGAAGCGGAGCTTCGGCGGCCCGAGCATGGCATGTTCCTGGAGCTTCGGGATGCGGACGGACAGCCGCTGGATATACAGCTTATCGATCGCAAGCCGAATATCGCCAAGCGGATTCACCGTTACCGGGACATTCCGGGGGCGGAGACGGTGGAGCGGGTGAGGTTTGCTTTTCAAGGCAGCATTCCTTCGTTCGGCTATCGTGCATACGCGCTGCAATTCAAGACGGTGCCGCCGCTCGGAAGCGGGGAGTATGGGCGTAAGGAGCATGTGCAGCCGAAGCGGGTGACCGGCACGATGAAGCAGGACGAGACGACCTGGGACAACGGCCTTCTTATTCTGCATGTTCGCGAGAACGGCACCATTCAAGTGACCGATCGGGCGACAGGCGCGCGCTTTGATCAATTGTTGGCGTTCGAGGATGAAGCGGATATCGGAGAAGGCTGGAACCATATCGCGCCGCTCGTCAACGAGACGTTCTACTCGAGCGGATGCCGGGCGGAAATATCGACCGTAACCGACGGGCCGTTCGTCAGCGTCGCCCGCGTGGAGCTCGCCTTCCTGGTGCCGGAAGCGATCGCGCCGGATGAGCTGCGCCGGAAGAGGGAGAAGACTGCGCTTCGGATCGTGACCGACATCGAGCTGCGATTGAACGATCCCGTGCTGCGCTGCCGCACGAGCGTGCACAATACGGCGCGCGATCATCGGCTGAAGCTGCTGCTGCCGACAGGGCGGCAAACCGGGCATTATTACGCGAGTACGCCTTACGACGTAGTAAAGCGGGAGATCGCGCAGCCGGATTATGCGGCGTATTCGGAATTGAACAGAGGCAACGAGCCTTACAACGGCTTCGTCGCGCTGGAGGATGAAGAGGCGGGCATTGCGTTGTACACGAAAGGATTGTATGAGCTGACTATAAAGCCGGATACCGCGAGAACAGCCGCGCTGACGCTGTTCCGCAGCACGGGGAAAGAGGTGTTCGTCGATGGTCCGCAGGACGGCGGACAGCTTCTGCGCCAGCTGGACTTCGAATATGCGATTCGTCCGTTCGCGGCCGGTCAGCCGCTTCCGAAGCTATGGGGCGAGCGCGAGCAGTTTGCCGCGGGATTACGGACCGTGTCCGTTCGCAGGGATGAGATCCGATATGAGAACCTGCAGATCCGCGCCCGTGACTTGCCGGCCGAGCATGCGTTCGTCAAGGTGGATGGGGATAATATTCGCGTGACGGCGCTTCTTCGGGCGCAGCGCGAGACGGACGCCTTCGTCATCCGACTGCTGAACCTCGGCGAAGAGGAGGCTTCGGCCGTCATCGCCTTTGACCGGCCGCTTGCCTCTTCGTCCGCGGTAACGCTGGATGAGCAGCCTTTAGCAGACTTTGACGGCCTGCAACCCGGAGAAGACGAATTCAGCTTGAAGCTCGGCGCCAAAGCGATTCAGACGGTGATGGTGAAATTTCGCGGCTAACCGCCGCCGCGTCGCTTCATCCGCTTGAAACGATCACGTGCAACGATCAGATGCAACGATTACGTGCAACGCAAAATCCACAACGAACTCAACGAATAAGAGGCAACGAACAAGCCGCAACGAATAAGAGGACCGCAGCCATTCCGCTGCGGTCCTCTTGTGTTTATTTCATGCACGTATTCAATGCGCGTCGTTCGGCGAGCGCATTCGCCGAGCGGCGCATGCTTAGGTCGATCCGCTTAAGGCAATGCCCAGCACGAACAAGCAGACGAGACCGACCGGCAGCAGCGCATTCAGGATGATACCAATGACGGGGAACGTCTTTTTCTTGTTCTTGGAGCAGGCGCCCACGATGCCGAGAATCAACCCCACGACGCTCGATCCGAAGGCGATCAGCATCATCAGACCGGCAATGATGATCGGCATGACATCGTTGGCGTCATTCAATTGATTTTCGAGATCCGAACGCAGCGTCTCGGAGTTGCCGTCAAGCGTGATGTGGTCCATAATGAAGGATGTCGATACGAAGACGGCAACGATGACGACGACAAGGCTGACGAGCCCGATTATAAACGAGGCGATGCCCAGCTTGGATTGGGTCTTGTGCGGCTCCCCCTCGGGATTCGACACGGGAGAAAAGTCGTACTGCGGGTATGCGCTTTCAGGCGGTTCTTGTTCGCTCACGGAGATCCTCCTCTATGCAGTCGTTTCGTTTTCGTACATTTTAACTTATTTTACAGTCATTGGAAAGGATGAAAGTGAAAATGAAAATGTTCAATAAATACGGGGCTTACGGCGCGATTCACGCTTTGCTTGCCGTCGTGCTGGGGGCTTTCGCCGCCCATGGCTTGAAAGACAAATTAACCGATGACATGTTGAACGTGTTCGAAACGGGCGTTCGCTATCATATGTACCACGCGATCGGACTGCTGCTGCTCGCGCTGGCTGCGGATCGGATCGGAAAAAACAACAACAAGCTCCGCTGGGCTGCGCGTCTGATGCATCTGGGCATTTTCCTATTCTCGGGCAGTCTGTATGCGCTCAGCTTGTCAGGCGTGGATATGCTCGGCATCATTACGCCGTTCGGCGGACTGGCCTTTATTATCGCTTGGGGGCTCGCTGCGCATTCCATTTGGAAAGCCAAAAGCAGCTCCGAGTAGGAAACGGCTAGCTGGCTTCGGGGCTGCATAACCCCGTTACATATTAATCGCATAATGATCGCAAAAAAATGAGCCGCTCCGCGCCGAAATTACCGGCAAGCAGGAGGGCTCTTTTGCTATACGAAATCATCAATTTCATTCAAGCTGAACGCATAGACCTGCTTCTCATCCACATGGTAGACGGTCAAAATTTGCGTGGACTCGTCCAAATGAAGGATGCGGCACGGAATGTTCAGTCTAACGCCGAAGCCTTTGTTGACCATGATTCGAATTAGCGATTTGGTCGCGATGCAATCCTTGATTCGATCCAAGATGGAAGGCGCGAAGGCAGCGTCGGCCGGCGGCCGACCGGATGGCAGCTCGATCGGGACGGCTTCGGACGGATACTGTTTCTCCAGCGATTCAATCATTCGTCCCAGCTGGACGCCGGATTTGATCCGGTAGTCGGCGAAGCCGGCGTTATTGATCAGGTGAAGAAGCCGCTCCAGCGCCTTGGCGTCGGATTCGCTTTCTACAAGTAGATCGACGTTAAACAAAAAAGCGGCAGGCGGGTTGGTGCGCGTGTTGGAAGGTTTCATCGGTAGACTCCATTTAGTTCTTATGTATCCCCATCATACCATCTACACCATGATTTATGTAGTCCCAAGAGCGGGATTGCCACGGAAACTGGTCGAATGCGCCAACACTCCGGGGCGTGACTCCGCATATAGTGAAGAAGCAATTTCCTAAGGGAGAGATGCTGGAGCAGTGGTCGCGGGAGGAGGTGGCTCGGATGATGCGAATGGTACCCATTCCGCTTGCGGACGGCAGTACGGCGCTCGGCGTTGAAGTGCTGCTGCCGAAGACGACATTGCTGGCTGTTGCGACGGACAAAGGATATATCATGTGCGGAGCGTTGGATGTCGCGCTTCTGAACGACAGGTTGAAGGATCGGGGCATTATCGCCGGACGCGCGGTTGGCGTCAAGACGTTGGAGGAATTGATGGCAGCGCCTCTCGAATCGGTCACGGCAACGGCGGAAACGCTTGGCATTACGGTCGGAATGAAGGGGGCGGACGCCCTGCTCTTGATGGTATAGATGATAGAAGGAAGGTCCATGTATATAAAGGCAGCCCGGCACATGAATTCTATGCCGGGCTGCCTTATTTGCATGGCTGTTAGTTATCGAACAGCGCCTTCAGGTTCACGTCGAACGGCTGGCGGATAATGCCCTTCTCCGTAATGATCGCGGTCACGTATTCGTTCGGCGTCACGTCGAACGCAGGGTTGTACACCTTGATGCCGGACGGCGCCGTGCGTTTGCCGAAGCCTTCCGTGATTTCTTCCGCCGGGCGTTCCTCAATCGGAATTTCGGAGCCGGAAGGCGTGTTCAGATCGATCGTCGACAACGGACAAGCGACGTAGAACGGAATGCCGTGCGCCTTGGCGAGAACGGCGACGCTGTAGGTGCCGATCTTGTTCGCGACGTCGCCGTTGGCCGCCACGCGGTCCGTTCCGACGATGACGGCGTCGATCCAGCCTTTGCTCATGACCATGCCGGCCATGTTATCGCAGATGAGCGTCACGTCGACGCCAGCCTGCTGCAGCTCGAAGGCGGTCAGGCGCGCGCCTTGAAGGACGGGACGCGTCTCGTCCGCGAACACGCGGAGCTGGATGCCCTGCTCCAAGGCGAGATAGAACGGCGCGAGCGCCGTTCCGTATTTGGCCGTTGCCAGTCCGCCGGCGTTGCAGTGCGTCAGCACGCCCATGCCGTCCTGGAAGAGCGTGAGGGCATGCTCGCCGATCAGGCGGTTCGTTTCCTCGTCTTCGCTTTGAATCGCGATCGCTTCCTGCAGCAGCGCTTCTTTGCACGCGGCCAAGTCCGAGTCCGTGCCGGAAGCCGCGATCGCTTCTGCGCGTGCGGTCATCCGATCGAGAGCCCAGAACAGATTGACGGCCGTCGGCCGCGATGTCGCAAGATGGGCAGCCGTCTCGCGGACAACCTGGAGCCATGCGGACAAGTCCCCCTCCGCGTTCCGGCTTCCCAGCACGACGCCATATGCTGCGGCAATCCCGATCGCCGGCGCGCCGCGAACTTTAAGGTGACGAATGGCCTCCCATACGTCTTGAGCGGATACGAGCGGCAGATAGACGATTTCTTCGGGCAGCAGTCGCTGGTCGAGCAGATCGAGTTGTACGCCGGACCAAATGACGGATTGCAAGCCTTGATATTCTGTAGATTCAGTAGTTTCCATGAAGGTTGTATTCCTTTCCTTAGGCCTTAGCCGCTGCCGAAGCCGATTGCACGGCATCGGCCAATTGATCGATCGAGACAGCGCGGCGGTTCAGCTTAATAAGCGATTTACCGATACGGAGCGCAAGACGCTGCGCACGTTCGCGAGCAGCCGCGTCTTCCAGCTTGTCGATATCCGCGACATGCGCCAGCCCGACGACGCGGCGGACCATTTTGCAGCCGGCGAAGCCAATCGCGTCCTGCAGCAGGCGCTGCATATAATTTTCTTTGTACCCAGGCGCGGTATTCGCCAAACGGTCAACGCCGTTCTCGTTCCACAACGCCAGGAATTTCGCTTCGAATTGCGACCAGATGTCCGTAACGGAATTCAGCAAGTAAGCGCGGTAATCCTCGCGTTCGGCATCGGACTTGTCCAAGCCTTCGCGTGCCGCATAGTTCAGCAGCAGATTCCCTAGTACGGCGCCGATATCGAAGCCCATCGGACCGAAATAGGCGAACTCCGGATCGATGACCTTCGTCGATTCCGGCGTAATGAAGATGCTGCCTGTATGCAGATCGCCGTGCAGCAATGCCTGCCCGTGCGTGAGGAACTTCTCGCGGAGCAGGGCGACCTCGAGGTGCAGCTCGCCATCGTTCCACAGCGCCTGCGCTTCGTCGCGGATGCTCTCGTCGAAGCTGTTCGTGTCCGCGTCGCGGTAAGGATCGTCGAAGATGAGATCCTCGGTGATTTTGCACAGCTCCGGGTTGGTGAAGCTGCGTGCCAGCAGCTTCTTCTCCTGCTGGTTGCGGCCGAGATCGCTCGTGAAGAACAGCGTCTGCGCGAGGAACGTGGAGATATGGCCGGCGAACAGCGGGTAGCGCGTGCCGTTCATCAAGCCTTGACGCATGATGACGTGATCGCTCAAATCTTCCATGATCGTCAGCGCCAGATCCTGATCATACAGGTAAACCGTGGGAACGAGCCCTGGCGCAAGACTGCCCTCAAGGATCAGCGCCTCGCTCTCGATGCGCGCGCGGTCGAGCGTCAGTGGCCATGACTCGCCGACAACCTTTGCGTAAGGAAGCGCCTGCTTCATGATGATGCTGCTTTGGGTTGCCGGATCGGCGATATGGAAGACCAAATTCAGGTTGCCGTCACCGATTTCGCGGCATGCCAGCTGCGCGCCTGGTTGGAATACGCCCTCCAGCTTGCGGGCGATCTCGATAGCTTCTGTTTCATTTAAGGGATGATAAGCAGACATGAATAGTCCACCTCCGAATCGTTGTAATGGTTGGAAGGGCCCGCCGTACGTACGTTTTGACCCCAAATAAGTATAGTATAGCGAAAAAAATTTCGCGTTGGAATACCTCTATTTGTTATAATTATTCTAAATACAAACAAGCGAGGGGGAAACGAGCATGGGCAGCGAGATCAAAATGGAACAAAAAATCGCGCTGAAGGAATGGGCCGTCGCCGTAAAAGCGCTGACCGAAGGCAAACAGATCATGGTGCTGCGCAAAGGCGGAATCGCGGAGGAGACGCGCGATTTTCAGCTGAAATCCCCGCGTTTCTTCCTGCTTCCGGCCTTTGAGCATCAGAAGCCGGAGCTGTTGAAGGAAGCGTATCGGGACGATCTCAAAACGGTACTGGAGTCGTGGACGCCGGGATCGCCGACCGTGGAAATCACGTCGTATGCCGAAGCGGTGGACGATATCGAAATCTACGATCAGGAAACGGTGGATCAGCTGGCGGATTTCCACATCTGGACGGATACATTTACCGAAGATCGCTTAAAATGGAAAAGAAAGCAGCCGCTTCATCTGCTGCTGCTTCGCGTGTATAAATTGGAGCGCTGCGTATCGCTGCCGATGCAGGATGCATACACGGGCTGCAAGTCTTGGGTCAATCTGGAATTTTTGCCCGCGGACGTCGCCGCATACCCCGTGCTCGACGACCAAACATTCGTGCGGCAAGCCGCCGAAATCCGGCGTGCCACGGCCAAGTAGGACGTGTCGGGAGCTGGCGCGGGGACTGAGGCCGATTGCTTTCTGCCAAAAGTTATACTAATATATAATTGAGAATCAGTGAGAATCAATTTAGAGTAATTACTAAAGAGGAATTGTTTCAAATTTAAAATATTGAAACAACGGAACATTTGGAGGGAGCAGTATATCATGGCAACACATTTCAAAATCAATGGCTTAAAGGCGGCTATTGAAGGCAAAGAGATTTTGAAAGGCATCAACCTTGAGATCAAGGGCGGAGAAGTTCATGCCATCATGGGACCGAACGGTACGGGCAAAAGCACGCTGGCATCGGCGCTCATGGGTCATCCAAAATATGAAGTAACGGAAGGCGAAGTCGAGCTTAACGGCGAAGCGCTTCTGGAAATGGGCGTGGACGAACGCGCTCGCGCCGGTCTGTTCCTCGCTATGCAATACCCTAGCGAAATTACGGGCGTTACGAATTCCGACTTCTTGCGCAGCGCGATCAACGCCCGCCGCGAGGAAGGCAAAGAGATCTCCCTCATCAAGTTCATCCGCCAAATGGAAGGCAAGATGAAAGAACTCGAGATGAATACGGAGTTCGCGCACCGTTACTTGAACGAAGGCTTCTCAGGCGGCGAGAAGAAGCGGAATGAAATTTTGCAAATGATGATGTTGGATCCGAAAATCGTCGTTCTCGACGAAATCGACTCCGGTCTGGACATCGATGCTCTCCGCATCGTCTCGAACGGCGTTAACGCAATGCGTTCCGAGGACCGCGGTTTCTTGATCATTACTCACTATCAGCGCTTGCTGAACTATATTACACCGGATTTCGTACACGTCATGATGCAGGGCCGTATCGTCAAATCTGGCGGACCCGAGCTGGCGGAACGCCTTGAGAACGAAGGCTATGACTGGGTTAAAGAAGAACTCGGCATCATGGACGAAACGGTCGGACAGGTTTAATCGGAGGAGGAGCAATTGAAATGAGCACACAATTAACAACTCCGGTTAACCGCCAGACCGTTAGTGCCTTGTCTCAAAGCAAAGGCGAGCCGGCATGGCTTGAAGGAGTAAGAACAAAGGGCGCCGAGTTGGCGGAAACGCTGGAATGGCCGACGCCCGAGAAAATCCGCATCAGCCGTTGGAACTTGACGGCTGTCGGCAGTCACAAAGCGCAAGCCGCGATCGCTTCGGCAGACGAGCTGCCGGAAGCATTGCGCGGACTTGCAGGTCAATCTCCGGCGGGTCTGGTCGTACAGCGCAATTCGGAGCGCGTGCTGCATCAGCTTTCCCCCGAATTGGCAGCGAAGGGCGTTATTTTTACCGATCTGGAAACCGCAGCCCGCGAGCATGGCGATTTGGTGCAGCAATACCTGTTCCAAGCGATTCCGCAGGATGAGAACAAGCTGACGGCGCTTCAATCGGCGATTTGGAATGGCGGCGTGTTCCTGTACGTGCCGAAGAACGTCGAGGTCGAATTGCCGCTGCAGGCGCTGTTCTACACCGACGATGCGGACGCGACTTTCGCGCCGCGCGTCCTCGTCGTAGCCGACAGCCACAGCAGCGTCACTTACGTGGACAACGTGGTAAGTACGTATGGAGACTCCGCGCAGCCGGTTACGAAGCAATCGATGGTCGAAGTTATCGTAAAACCGGGCGCGCATGTTCGCTACGCGACGGTTCATAATATGCACGACAACCTGATTGACCTGACGATTCGCCGCGCCGTGGTCGAGAACGACGGCCGTATCGAATGGATTATCGGCGACCTGCATGACGGCCACACGCTGTCGGATACGCAGTCGCTGCTGAAAGGCAACGGCTCCACGTCGGACGCGAAGGTCATCAGCATCGGTTCCAAAACGCAGCAGATGAGCCTGACGACCGGCGCCGTCCACTTCGGACGCAACACGGAGAGCGATATGGTTACCCGTGCGGTCATGAAGGACGGAGCGACGGCGATCATCAACGGAATCACGAAGATCGAGAAGGGCGCCACCAAGTCGAACGGCCAACAGACGGAGAAAGTGCTGATGCTGAGCCCGAAGGCGCGCGGCGACGCTAACCCGATCCTGTTGATCGACGAAGACGACGTTAAAGCAGGCCACGCGGCGAGCGTCGGCCAAGTGAACCCTGAGCAAATCTATTACCTGATGTCCCGCGGCATTGCGAAAAAGGATGCGGAGCGATTAATTATTTATGGATTCCTGGCCCCTGTCGTGTCGGAAATTCCGATCGAACCGGTCCGGGAACAGCTCCAGCGTCTGCTGGAAAGGAAGCTTGAAGGATGAATGTGCAAGCGATCAGAGAGCAATTTCCGATCCTGCATCAAACGATAAACGGGCATCCGCTCGTTTATCTCGACAGCGCGGCTACTTCCCAGAAGCCGCGTTCCGTCATTGATGCGGTCGCCCGCTATTACGAGCATGACAATGCGAACGTGCACCGCGGGGTTCATACCCTCGGCTCGCGCGCCACGGATGCCTATGAAGGCGCCCGTGAGAAAACCGCGAAGTTTCTGAACGCGGCCAGCCCGCAGGAAATCATTTTCACGCGCGGCACGACGACCGCTCTCAATTTGGTCGCTTCGAGTTATGCGCGCGCCAACTGCGGCGAGGGCGACGAAATCGTCATCACGCAAATGGAGCATCACTCCAATCTCATTCCTTGGCAGCAGGTCGCGAAGGCGACAGGCGCTACGCTTAAATATATTCCGCTTCAGAAGGACGGTTCCATCCGGCTCGAGGACGTGGAAGCGACCATTACGGACCGCACGAAGATCGTGTCGGTGATGTACGTGTCGAACGTGCTTGGCGTCGTCAACCCCATCAAGGAAATCACGGCGATTGCGCATAAGCACGGCGCCAAGATGGTTGTCGACGGCGCGCAAAGCACGCCGCACATGAAAGTCGACGTGCGCGATTTGGATTGCGACTTCTATGCGTTCTCCGGCCATAAGATGTGCGCTCCTACGGGAATCGGCGCCTTGTACGGCAAGAAAGCGCTGCTCGAAGCGATGGAACCCATCGAATTCGGCGGCGAAATGATCGATCACGTGGATCTCTACGATTCGACGTGGAAGGAGCTGCCTTGGAAGTTCGAGGGCGGCACGCCGATCATCGCAGGCGCCGTCGGACTTGGCGCGGCAATCGATTTCCTGAATGAAATCGGGCTGGACGAAATCGAGAAGCATGAGCATCAGCTCGCGGCTTACGCCTATGACCGGCTCGGCACGATCGAAGGCATCACGCTCTTCGGACCGGTCAATAACCGGGCCGGACTCGTGACGTTTACGCTGAATGACGTTCATCCGCATGACGTCGCGACGGTGCTGGATACGAAAGGGATTGCCGTTCGCGCTGGCCATCATTGCTGCCAGCCGCTGATGCGGTATCTGAATGTTTCTTCGACGGCTAGAGCAAGCTTTTATCTATACAATACCGAAGAGGACGTTGATCGTCTGATTGACGGCCTCCAGCAAACAAAGGAGTTCTTCGGTTATGGAATTGGATGATTTATACCGCAGAGTCATTATGGATCATTACAAGAATCCGCGTAACCGCGGCACGCTGGACGAAGACGCGCTCACGATTAACCTGAACAATCCCACTTGCGGCGACCGTATTACGCTGCAGCTGCAAGTGGAGGACGGGATCGTGAAGCAGGCCAAGTTCACCGGGGAAGGCTGCTCCATCAGCATGTCCTCGGCTTCCATGATGACGGAAGCCGTTCAAGGCAAGACGACGGATGAAGCACTGGCATTGGCAGCGAAATTCTCTTCCTTTATCAAAGGCGAAGTCTCGGAGTTCGATGAGCTGGAGGATATCGAAGCGCTGTCCGGCGTGACGAAATTCCCGGCGCGCATCAAATGCGCGACGCTCGGCTGGAACGCGCTGCGCAAAGGCATCGAGCATCAGCAGCAATAATGACCGCCTAGGATCATGAGCCTGGCGCGAAACCATAGCATCGAATCAAGAGCATCGAATCAAGAGCGACGATTCAAGAGCAATGATTGAAGCATGATAACATCAGCAATCAAAGCAAGAAGAAGGAGGCAATAACGATGGCGAAGCAAATGCCTGATTTGGAAGACTACAAGTATGGCTTCCGCGACGAGCATAAGGCGATTTTCCAATCCGGTAAAGGATTGACGCCGGAAGTCGTCCGGACGATCTCGGAAATTAAAGGTGAACCGGAATGGATGCTTGAATTCCGTCTGAAAGCACTGGAGCAATTCAACAAAATGCCGATGCCTAAATGGGGCGGCAACATGGACGATTTGGATTTCGACGATATCCAATATTACGTCCGTCCTTCCGAGAAGCAAGGCAAAACGTGGGAAGAGGTTCCTACGGAGATCAAGGAAACGTTCGATAAGCTCGGCATTCCGGAAGCGGAACAGAAGTTCCTGGCCGGCGTATCCGCGCAGTACGAATCCGAGGTCGTCTACCACAGCATGCAGGAAGACCTGGAGAAGCAAGGCGTTATCTTCACGGATACCGACACCGCGCTTCGCGAATATCCAGAGCTCTTCAGACAGTACTTCGGTACGATCATTCCTCCCGCAGACAACAAGTTCGCTGCGCTGAACAGCGCGGTTTGGTCCGGCGGCAGCTTCATCTACGTTCCGAAAGGCGTCAAATGCGAAATTCCGCTGCAGGCGTACTTCCGGATCAACTCCGAGAACATGGGTCAATTCGAACGAACGCTTATCGTAGCCGACGAAGACAGCTTCGTTCACTACGTCGAGGGCTGCACGGCGCCGATCTACAGCACGAACTCGCTGCACAGCGCAGTCGTGGAAATCCTCGTGCTGAAGAACGCGCGCTGCCGTTACACGACGATCCAAAACTGGGCGCCGAACATCTACAACCTCGTTACCAAACGTGCGGTTGCGGAAGAGAATGCGACCATGGAATGGGTCGACGGCAACATCGGCTCCAAACTGACGATGAAATACCCTGCCGTCGTGCTGAAAGGCCGCGGCGCGAAAGGTATGGTCCTATCCATCGCGGTAGCGGGCAAAGGCCAGCACCAAGACGCGGGCGCCAAAATGACGCATCTTGCGCCGGACACGACGTCGACGATCGTCTCCAAGTCGATCAGCAAGCATGGCGGCAAAGTTACGTACCGCGGCCTGGCTTCGTTCGGCCGGAACTCCGAAGGCTCCAAAGCGAACATCAAATGCGATACGCTCATTCTCGATAACCAATCGACGTCGGACACGATTCCGTACAACGAAATCATGAACGACAACATCACGCTCGAGCATGAAGCGACGGTTTCCAAAGTGTCCGAGGATCAGCTGTTCTACCTGATGAGCCGCGGCCTGACGGAAGCGGAAGCGACGCAGATGATCGTCATGGGCTTCATCGAGCCGTTCACGAAGGAACTGCCGATGGAATACGCGGTCGAGATGAACCGTCTGATCAAATTCGAAATGGAAGGCTCGATCGGCTAATCATTTGCCGCGCCAGCCCGACACACAACCAAAAAACTCCGGAACAGGCTTCTAGCGAAGCGATGTTCCGGAGTTTTCTTTGTTTGAAGCGATGAAGAGCGCTCAGTAGGGCACGTTACAAGTAGACATGCGTGATTTCAAGGCTCCGATCGACGGCCAAATCGATGAACCCGTCTTCGGTTCGGATCAGCGGTCTGAAAAATTCCGTTGAATTCGTCATGATGATCGTGCCCGTCTTGCCCGTATCGAGCTCCACTTGTTTGCCGATGAAGTTCGGAATCATATGCCGGATGAACGTATGGGTCGTCTCCGGATCCAGCTCCGTGAAGCTCATCCGGTACAGCTCCTTCAGCACGAACAACAAATCGCGCTTATCCTGGTAGACACGGGTGGAGATCATCGCGCTGTATACGTCGGCGACGGCTACGATCTTGGCCGCAGGATGAATATCCGGGCCGGACTTGCCGTTCGGATAACCGCTGCCGTCGTTCCGTTCGTGATGATCGAGCGCGACGGCCGCCGCCAGCGATTCCTCGCCGATCGAATCGGTAATGATGCGGTGTCCGAGGAGCGTATGCTGCTTGATCGTCTCATATTCGTCCGAAGACAGCTTGTCCGGCTTGTTCAGAAGGCCGTCTTGGATTTGGCAATTGCCGATGTCGTGGAGAAACCCGGCTTGCCCGATTTTGATCGATTCTTCCTCGCTGTAATCGAGCCAGGAAGCCAAATAATAGGAGAGCATGCCGACTTGCACGGAATGTTGATAGGTATAGTCGTCCTTGGTGTTCAGAAGCAGCAGCATGGAGACGACGTCGCGTTCCATTCTGAAGTTGTCGACCAAAGGTTGGAACGTCTGGACGACGTCGGCTTCGTCGACGGCTCCCTTCTGAAACGCTTCCATAAACAACTGTTCGCACCCGTTCACCGCATCCTGATAAATCGGTTCTACCGTCGGGAGCCATTTCGGACTCAAGCTGGATTCCAGCGTGCGGATCGCCGTCGGTTCCTTCGGCTTAAGCTCGATGTCGACATAATCGATTTGGTGCTGGAAGAGCTGCGAGATTTCCCGTGCAAATAAGTTCGTCCCTTTGGAAAGCACGTGAAGTCCATAGGAGTTGAATGTATCGTTGCTTAATGTGTCCCCTTCTTTAAGCTCCGTCACATGAATACGCATATTCCACCTCTAAGCGGCTAGAAATTCGACAGGAACCAAGTCGATGTTGGCGATCAATGCGAAGAATAGCTATAGGAGCCTATTCAGCGAATAGTTCTATATACCTTATCGGCATCGCAGGCCTGCAATTTAAGCCAACATCGATGATTCTTTATTACTGGGGCGCAGTCGGGTTCCATGGGCCTTGCTGATGGCCTTTCCATTCAGAGCCGTCTTCCCATATTTCGCGTTTCCAAATCGGTACGATCTGTTTCAGCCGCTCGATGGCGTACCGGCTTGCGTCGTAGCAGCCTTCGCGATGGGGGGAGGATACGGCGATGACGACGCTGATCTCGGCAATGTCCACGACGCCGATTCTATGCCAAATGGCACATGCCGTTCCGGGCCAGCGTTCGGCGATTTCGTCGCCGATCTGGCGAAGCGTTTTGACCGCCATCGGTACATACGCCTCGTACTCCAGGCGGACGGTTCGCTGTCCATGCGTCCATTCCCGCGTCGTGCCCGTAAAGGTGAGCGCCGCTCCGTTCTCGGGAACGATGACCTGCGCGGTGATGGCTTCCACGGATAGCGGCTCCTCCGTCACCCGATATCGGTCCGCGGCATGCGCGTCAGCAGCTCCGTCGTCGGAATCGGCCTCCTCACCGCCTGACACAGGCGGAAGCAAGGCCAGCTCGTCATCGGCATGCAGCGGCACGTCGTCGGAGGCATAAGCTTGATTGCAAGCCATAAAAGAGATCGCGATCAGCTGCGCATGCGCCGGGTAGAGCAGCGCCAGCTCTTGTTTGAGCTCGCGCACGGTAAGGTCTGCCTGCGGCAGCTCAAGCTTGACGGCAGGCGTGCCGAGCCGGTCGGAAAGGCCGGCAAACAGCTGGATAGTCCACTTCACAGTCATGTCAAAAAACCTCTCGCCTTCATATGTTAATGGTCCCCTTAGCATACCATAATGGGTCTAAAAATGTTATGCTAGAGGCATTAACGGAAGAGACGTAAAGGAGTGCGGGCCATGTCAGCATTAACGGATCGTTTCGGACGCGTACACGACTACCTGCGCATTTCCGTTACCGACCGGTGCAATTTGCGCTGTCTGTATTGCATGCCGGAGGAAGGCGTCAAATTCGAGCCGGCCGAAAATTTGTTAAGCTACGACCAAATCGTCCAAGTCGTGCGCGCCGGCGCGGGCCTTGGCATCGCCAAGCTTCGGATTACCGGCGGCGAGCCGCTTGTGAGGCCCGGGTTGCCCGATCTGGTGCAAGAGCTTGCTTCTATTCCGGGCATTCGGGACATATCGTTAACGACGAACGGCGTTTTGCTGGCGGACCAAGCCGAAGCGCTTCGGGCGGCCGGACTAAGACGCGTCAATATCAGCTTGGACACGCTGGACCCGGCAAGATTTCGCTTCATTGCCCGGCGAGGAGATCTGCAGCGCGTGCTGCAGGGTATCGAAGCGGCGGCCGAAGCAGGGTTCACGCCGATTAAATTAAACTGCGTGCTGCTGAAAGGCATCAACGAAGACGAAATTACTGCTTTTCTGGAGATGGCGGTCAGACGGCCGCTGCATGTCCGCTTCATCGAATACATGCCGATCGGTCATGCCGACGACAATTGGAGGAACCACTATCTGCCGCTGTCGCGCGTATTGGAAATCGCGAAGCAGAACAAGCTGGAAGTGGAGCCGATGACGAACGTGCTCGGCAACGGCCCGTCGGAGGATTTCAGGATCAAAGGCGGGGCAGGGACGTTCGGGCTCATTCATCCGATCAGCGATCAGTTCTGCTCCAGATGCAATCGGCTTCGGTTGACGGCTGACGGTAATTTGCAGCCTTGCTTGTATTGGGTAGACGAGTTAAACGTGAAGTCGGCGCTCGGCAGCCCGGAAGCGCTGGAGCAGCTGTTCCTGCGAGCGCTTGACATGAAGCCGCGCAATCATGAGATGGCAGCGAAGCTGGCGGACGAGGCCTTGACGCATGAGCCGACGGCGCGCCGCATGTCTCAGATCGGCGGTTAACGAACGGAACGAATGGAGTGGAAACGGCGATGGCGCAGCATACGATTACCGTATACGATACCGACCGCCAGCCGAGCGTCTCGACGCCGGAGGACATGGCCCGCCTGGCGGGTCGTGTTTTTCCGCTGTCTGAACGCATCGAAGGCGGCAGAGGCGAGGCATTCGATCTAGTCGAGTGGTTCGCGAAGTGGAGAGAGCAGCGTGGAATCAACGCGGAAGAACCGTTTCCGACGCACTTGAAGGTCGAGGCGGCAGATTCGTTCGAAGCGCTGATCCCGTGGGAGCAGCTGAAGGACGCGGCAGTACTGTTCGCCTTGGAGGGGTCACCTCTGACGAAGGGCGGACCTGCCCGGCTCTACGTTCCGAACGGATCAAGCGAATGCTTGAACGTGAAGAGCGTCGTCGTCTGGCGTTTCTTGCAGGATGAAGACAAGCGCAGAGAAGTAGCATACGGGTTCAAGCAGACTTTCACAGCGGATGAGATGCGGACTAAGCGCTAAATCCCTGTAAGCGGGAGGCAGGCATGAGAGATACGGCAAACGATGCGCCCCATGTCGTGCTGCTTCACAGCAACGACATTCACAGCCGGCTGGAGCAGGCGGCCAAGATAGCGGCCTATATCAAGGATGCTCGCGGCATTTATGGAGATCGTCATGTACTGACCTTGGATATTGGCGACCATATGGACCGTATGCGGGTGGAGACGGAAGCCAGCGACGGTTTGGTAAATATCGATTTGATGAATGCGGCAGGTTATGAAGCCGTGACGCTGGGCAATAACGAAGGCTTGACTTTTACGCCTGAACAGCTGGATACGGCCTACGCCGAGCGGGCGCAGTTCAAGACGGTATGCGCGAATTTGTTCCGTTCCGAGGACGGCAAGCGCCCTTCGTGGATGCTGCCGGCCGTGACGATCGAGAAAGCAGGCATCCGATTCGGAATCGTAGGCGTGACGGCGGCGTTCGAGGAATTCTACACGCTCCTCGGCTGGAATGTCCTCAATCCGCTTGAAGCGGTTGCGGAACAGACGGCGCGGCTTCGTCCGGAGGTAGATGTGATCGTCGTGATGTCGCATTTGGGTTTGAAGCTTGATCGGCAAATGGCGGAATCCGTTGCCGGAATCGACCTCATCCTCGGCGGACATACGCATCATTTGCTGGAGGAGCCGGAAGTTATCGGCAGCACGCATATATGCGCGACGGGGAAGTTCGGCGAGTATATCGGCCGCGTGGATATTCGCTTCGACGCGGAGGCCATGCGGCCCGTGATTCAAGCTGCGGTCATTCCGATGGCTGCGTACTCGGAAGAGGAGGAAGCCGGCAGCGTCATCCGGGACGCTCTGGAGGCAGGCAAGGAGCGGATGGGCCGCGTCATTGCAGTCTTGGATGAACCGCTGCCTGCGGTGAACGAGCACGAATCGCCGTTTGGCAATCTGCTGGCTGCCGGCCTTCGCCGCTGGACGGGCGCGGAAATCGGAATCGTCAATGCGGGGCAGCTGCTCGGCGGGCTTGCAGCAGGAGAAGTGACGGCGGGCGATCTGCATGCCTTATGTCCGTCGCCGATTAATCCTTGCCGAATCAATCTTTCCGGCAGAGATATCAGGCACAGCCTTGAAGAGTCGCTGCTGCCCGAATTCATCGAGAAGCCGATCCGAGGCTTCGGCTTCCGCGGTTTCGTATTGGGCACGCTGGCGGTGGACGGGCTTGAAATCCGATTCGACCGGGAGCGGCCTCCTTATGGACGCCTCGTGTCCGTCTTGGTGAACGGGCAGGAGCTGGAGGATGACCGATCCTACGAGGTTGGGACAATCGACATGTTTACGTTCGGCGCCGGCTATGAGAAAATCAAGAACGGCACGGATATCGCGTATTTTCTGCCGGAATTTATCCGTGACGTATTGGAACGGGAACTGCGCAGCCCCGATGCGGTAGCTTACAGCTTCCGCCGGCGATGGTCAGCGGATACGTAAGCGCTCCTGTTAGGTTCTAAGGGAATGCAGCGTCTATCGTAATAAGCGCTATAGTTGACGAAATAAGCTAGTTTATTGCAGGAGGTTCCGATGGGAGACATTATTCATTCGATTATTTTAGGTATTGTGGAAGGCTTGACCGAGTTTTTGCCCGTTTCATCTTCCGGGCATATGATTCTGACGAATAAGCTGCTCGGCATCGCGTCGGATGACCAAGCCATCGTCACGTTCGAAATCATGATCCAGCTGGGAGCAATCCTGGCCATGGCGCTGGTCTACCGCGAGCGGATCGCGGATCTGTTCGGCATATCGCGCAAGCCGAAGTCGCTCGGAGCGATCGGGGCTGGCCGCACTGCCGCACGCAAGAAGCTCAATTTGATCCACGTGGCGCTCGGCATCGTGCCGGCTATGCTGCTCGCTTATGCGCTGAAGGACGTCATTAAAGGCGAGGGCTTCAATCAGACGCCCGTGCTGTTCTCGCTCGTTGTCGGCGGGATTTACATGATCGTAGCAGAGAAGCTTTCCAATTCGGGCCGCATTCGCGTCAAGGCGGAGACGATGGACGAGATCACGTATCGCCAAGCTTTTACGATCGGCTTGCTGCAGTGCTTGTCGCTGTGGCCGGGCTTCTCGCGTTCGGGTTCGACGATCGCCGGCGGCATGTTGACGGGTACCAGCTATAAAGCGGCAGCCGACTTCTCCTTCCTGATGGCGATCCCCATCATGGTTGTGGCATCCGGCTACGAAATGCTGGACAGCTACAAATACATCACGGGAGACAACCTCGGATTCTTTATCGTCGGCTTCCTCGTTTCGTTTGTCGTAGCCTGGCTCGTTATTGTCTTGTTCCTACGGTTTATCCAAAAGGTTAAACTGACACATTTCGCTATTTATCGATTCATTTTGGCGGCGGCGTTCTGGATATTTGTCATGCGTTAGAAAATTTTGTCGACATTTGACGAATCTATTCTTGCTCTTTTCCTGAAAATCCCTTACATTAACATTACGAGGTTGCAGAATCTGGTAGCCTCCACAGGAAAATAGAAGCAATGCAGGAGTCGATCGCATGCGATTATTGCCCGTTCAAATGTGCCAGCCCGGCATGAGGCTCGCCAAGAAAATCTATTCCGAAGATGGCCTCGTATTGCTCGGAGCGGACGTTGAACTGAACCATAAGCTCATTACCCGCCTCTATGAATGCGGCATCCATTATGTATATATCCAGGACCCCCGGACGGCGGACGTGATCGTACCGGACCTGATCAGCGAAGAGACGAGGCATCGCGCGCTCTCCGAGATCCGAAGCAATTTCCGGGATCTGATGAATCGGCCTAACCGCAAACAAGGGGTTACGTATCCCTATATCGGCAAGTCCTTCCGCCAAGTCATGGGGATGGTCATCGATGACTTGACGGAACAGAAGGATGCCATGGTCATGCTCATGAACATGGGCGTCGTCGACAATTATTTGTTTCATCATTCACTGAACGTTTCCGTCTATACGACCGTGCTCGGCATTGCCAACGGCTATTCCCGGGACGAGCTGATGACGCTCGGGCTCGGCGCTTTGCTGCATGATGTCGGCAAGACGCAAATCGACGTTCATGTCCTGAAGAAGAACGGGAAGCTTTCCGGTGACGAGTACGAAGAAATGAAGCGCCACACGGAGCGGGGCTATTACTTGCTGAAGGACGAGCCGAACATTCCGCTTCTGGCCGCGCACTGCGCCTATCAGCATCACGAACGGCTGGACGGCAGCGGTTATCCGCGCGGAATCAAGGGCGATGACATTCACGAGTATGCCAAGCTGATCGGCATCGTCGATTCCTACGACGCGATGACGACGACGCGCGTGTATCGCAGTCCTATGCTGCCGCATGAAGCTGTGGAGTCGCTCTACGCCGGAACGGGGACTTTATATGACCAACGGATGCTGCAGCTGTTCCGGGATAAAGTAGCGATTTATCCGCTCGGCATCACCGTACGGCTGCAAACCGGCGAAAGCGGGGTTGTCGTGGACATCAATTCGTCCTGCCCGCACCGGCCGGTCGTGCGCGTGCTGAACAACCGGGACGGAGAAGCGCTTAAAGCGCCGTACGAGGTGGATTTATCCAAGCAGCTTACGGTGATGATCGTCAGCGTGAACGACAGTGAAACGTTTGCTGAAGCCGCTGGCTCGTAGCGTGCAGCATTCAGTGTACGAACTCATCCATCCGTACGATCTCATACAACCATCCGAAGGAGCCGAGACGGCTCCTTTTGTCTGTTCGTTATTGATCTGTCCGATAGGCTGCATTAGGCCTAATCGTTTGCAACAATTGCCTGTGGACATTACAATAGGATAAAAGCTACGAAGTACGTCACGTAATCATGAAAAGTCAGGTGTTGAATACATGTTGAACGCATTACCGTCACGATTTACCCCCGCAAACGATCCTTGGGATCCGATCTTCTCGCTGCGCCGCCATGGACGCCATCGGCTGACGAGCGTGGAGATGACGCTGTCCAATCTATGCAACATGCGCTGCGAGCATTGTGCAGTCGGCGATACGCTCGTGTTAACAGAGCCGGAGAAGCTGCCGCTCGATATGATGCTGCGCAAGCTGGATGAAGTCGAGCACTTGCAGACGATCAGCATCACCGGCGGCGAGCCGACCTTCTCCGAGCGTTCGGTGAAGGAATATATGATCCCGCTGCTTCAATATGCGCGCAGCCGGGGTATATTTTCTCAAATCAATTCGAATATTACGTTGGATTACAATCGCTATGAAGCCATCGCGCCTTATTTGGATGTCATGCATATTTCATTCAATTACACGTCCGCGGATGATTTTCATGAAATCGGCTTCGCCAAGAGCGGTCATCCGGTCCCGAAGGCAGTCGCCGCACGCATGTATGAACGAATGCTGGATAACGCGAGACGATTGAGCGAAGGCGGTTTGTTCGTGTCGGCGGAATCGATGATCAATTACCGGACGTACGACAAAATGCCTGAAATCCATCGGCTTATCGTCGAAATGGGCTGTAAGCGCCATGAAGTGCATCCGATGTATCCGAGCGCGTTCGCTTCCGATCTGCCGGTCATTACGCCTGCGCAGATGCGCTCCGCGATAACGGACCTGCTGGATCACAGAGATCCCTCCCTATGGATGCTGTTCGGTACCTTGCCGTTCTACGGCTGCAGCGAGGATGCCGCGGATAGGGAACTGCTGAGACGACTGGGCCGCGAACCGTTCGTTACGGTCCGCAACGATCCCGACGGCCGCAACCGGTTGAACGTGAATTTATTCACGGGCGACGTGTTCGTGACCGACTTCTCCGACGTGCCGGCTTTCGGCAATATCCGGAGCAGCCGCCTGGACGATCTCTTCGATCGCTGGCTCTCCCATCCGCTTGCCAAGAGCGTGGACTGCCACTGCCCGGCTGCCTCATGCTGCGGCCCGAATTTGCTCGTGAAGGATATGTATTACCGCGACGTCGATTTTGCGTCGCGCCAAGCGGTCCTATAAAGAACAGCTTCACCACAGAGAGAAAGCGGCTGGAATGCCGATGAGAGGAGCGGGAATTTCCTTTGCAGGACTTTGAATTCGGGAAGATTTTTTGGAATCTTTGCGTCGTCTTCATTTTAGTCATCTTAAACGGTTTTTTTGTAGCCGCCGAATTTTCGCTCGTGAAAGTCAGGCAGTCACGCTTGACGCAGCTTGCCAATGAGGGACATAAACGAGCCAAGTATGCAATCAAGGTCAACGATCGGCTGGATGCGTATTTGTCCGCGACCCAATTGGGCATTACGCTCGCATCGCTCGGTCTTGGCTGGGTGGGGGAACCGGCCGTCTCCGAGCTGATCGTGGAACCGCTGTTCCATCTGCTCGGTTTAAGCGACGGCGCAGTCATGCACACCGTCTCCGTCGTCATCGGCTTCCTGGTCATTACGTTTCTGCACATCGTGCTCGGGGAGCTGGCTCCGAAGTCGCTTGCGATTCAGAAATCCGAGGCTACCTCGCTTTGGGCGTCCATGCCGCTGTTGTACTTCTACCGTATTTTCCTGCCCGCGATCTGGATGTTGAACGGCTCCGCGAACGGACTGCTCCGGATCTTCGGCGTGAAGCCGGCCAGCGAGCACGATTCGGCACACACGGAAGAAGAGATCCGGATCCTGATGGACCAAAGCGCGAAAAGCGGCATTATCAATAAAGATGAAATGAAGTTATTCGATAACATATTCGAATTTTCCGACAGGCTGGCGAGGGAGGTCATGCTTCCGCGGACCGATATGGATTGCTTGTATGCGAATCTGTCGTTTGAGGAAAATATGAAAATCGTTTATGCGACCCGGCATACGCGATATCCCGTCTGCGTCGAGGACAAGGATCAGCTGATCGGATTCGTGCACATTACGGACCTGCTGACCTCCGATCCGGATGAGGAACAAAGCATGAACAAGTTTCTCCGTCCGATTCTGAATGTACCGGAGTCGATGGAGGTCAGCCACGTGCTGCAGTTGATGCAGCGCAAGCATTCGCAGCTGGCGATCGTGGTGGACGAATACGGCGGCACGGCCGGCATGCTGACGACGGAGTTGATTCTCGAACAGATCGTTGGCGAGATTCACGACGAGTTCGACAATGAACAGCCTGATATTATCGTCAAAGGCGACGTCACTTCGGTGGAAGGACGTATGCTCATCGAAGAAATTAACGATATGTTCGACCTGGACATCGAGGACGACGACGTCGACACGATCGGCGGCTGGTTGTTTACGAAGCTCGAAGGCAATCCCGTACGGGGCAAGAGGGTTGAGTTCGACGGCTACGTCTTCGAGGTAGCGGAGAGCGAGCCGCTGCGCGTGCTGCGCGTCTTTATTTTCCGCAACAGCAATACAACGGAGCCGGAGGAGCAAGCCGGCTTAGGTGAATAAGATCCGTTTGGAGCTGCGCCAGCGGCCTGAGGAGCCTTCGTCTATATGACGGAGGCTCCTTTTGCATGCAACGACTCTGAATCGAAAAGCTATTCCCCGGGAAATCATCCCGCTGCGAAGCAATGAAATAATTGATGTCCAAGCAAAATCGCCAGGCCGGCGACATAGGTATAGAAGTGATAACAGGAAAGCAGGCAGCATTGCGCAGGAGGAGGCGAAGAGAAGTTGAACGCCGTTAAACCGACACGAGACTGGTATCCCTTCGTAGGACCGTTTGATCCTTGTCCGCCCAAATACGTCAAAACCTATTATGTTCCGCCGAACGAGTTTATTCCTTATCAGCCGATGAACCTGCCGCAGTTCTCGCTGGCAGATGCGCTCAAGTTCGGAACGCTATGGCCGGCACTATATGGACCCTATGAATCGAAATGCACGACAAGGGGGTCTGAGACCGGTGAATAACAAGCTGGACGCACAGTATTATAAGCAGCTGCTCGAGCTGCAGCAGCTTGATTTTGCACTGGTTGAGCTGACGCTGTATCTCGATACGCATCCGAACGACCTGCAGGCGCTCCAACAATTCAATCAGTTGGCCCAGCAGCGCCAGCAAAGCGCGCATCAGTTCGAGATGCAGTACGGGCCGCTCATGCAGTTCGGACACAGCTATTCCAAGTTCCCTTGGCAGTGGGTGGAAAGCCCATGGCCATGGCAGGTGTAACGAACAGCCGAAGGAGGTGGAAGGTACGTGTGGATTTATGAGAAGAAGCTCCAGTATCCGGTCCGCGTCAGCAAATGCGACCCGCGGGTAGCCAGGTATTTGGTGGAGCAGTACGGCGGAGCGGACGGCGAGCTGTCCGCGGCGCTGCGATACTTAAATCAACGCTACAGCATACCGGACAAGGTAATCGGCCTGCTGACGGACATCGGTACCGAGGAGTTCGCGCATCTGGAAATGATCGCAACGATGATTTATAAGTTGACGAAGGATGCGACGCCGCGGCAGATGGAGGAAGCGGGTCTTGGCGATAATTATGTCATCCACGACAATGCGCTGTTCTACCAAAACGCTTCAGGGGTTCCCTGGACGGCGGCATACATTCAGGCAAAGGGAGATCCGCTTGCCGATCTCTACGAGGATATCGCCGCGGAGGAGAAGGCGCGCGCGACCTATCAGTGGATCATCGACATGACGGACGATGTCGACCTGCAGGACAGCTTGAAGTTTCTGCGCGAGCGCGAAATCGTGCATGCGATGCGGTTCAAGGAAGCGGTGGAAATGATTAAGGCCGACCGCGATACGAAGAAAGTATTTTGATGTAGCCGTCTTGAATACGGAAGGGTTCAGCCGGACCGGCCACGGATCCGGCTTTTTGGCGTTCATGGCGGATTTGAAATGCCGGTTGTTAGCGAATGCGCACTAGTTTTGTCGTATGCGGGAGCATGTTGAAACTTTTGGAAACCGCTTCGCGTTTACTAGGTATCCGGTATGGGATTCGGAGAGAACCGATGGGAGGGCGAAGGTGTGCGTACGAAGGTTTCCGCTGAGCTTGCGGGCGAATCGTCCGGGAGTCCGCTATCAAGAAAAGCAATGCCGAAACAATCGGTCAGGCGTAAACGAAGATGGCTGCGCTTTATTGCTGCCTCTTTCGCTTTCTTTTTGCTGCTCGGTGCCATTGGCGCTGGATGGCTGTTCGTGACGCCTTCGGGCAACAATTTCCGGTATTTGATGGCGGATACCCTCATAACAACCCAGCATCGGGTCTGGGCCAAATATTTGATCGGGCAGCATGCGCTCGACACGCGCGTGCAAGCGTACCAACGGCAATTCGACGCCATGGGCGAGGAACGGGATACGCATGAGATCCGTCCTGCGGCAGCGGCGACACCGGCGGCACCGGCGCAGGGAAGCGAATCGCCGGTCGTTCAGACCGTGCAGGCCAAGCCCCTCGTCGAGATCGAGCCGATCTCCGGGCATGGTTACAGCGGATATATCATGACGGTCAATGATCCGACCAAGATTCGAATCGCAGTACCCGAGAAGCAGGGAAGGGGAGAGCGGGTGCCAAGCATGGTCCGTCGGACCGGGGCGGTTGCGGGCGTGAATGGAGGAGGCTTCGCCGATCCGAATTGGGAAGGAAACGGTTTCCAGCCCATCGGCATCGTCATGTCCGGCGGCAAGCTGTTCTATAGCGATCTGGGCAAATCGAAATCGACGCAGGTTGTCGGCATCGACGGCGCGGGCAAGATGGTCGCCGGCCGTTATACGCTGGATGAGCTGCAGCGCATGGATGTTCGAGAGGCGGTCACCTTTCAGCCGCGCATCATCGTCAACGGCAAAGGACTGATCAAGAACGCCGCTGACGGGTGGGGCATTGCCCCGCGCACCGCGATGGGGCAGCGGGAGGACGGAGCGATTCTGTTCGTCGTCATCGACGGCAGGCAGCCTGGACACAGCATCGGCGCGAATCTGTACGACGTCCAGCAGATCATGCTGGAACATGGCGCAGTCATCGCCGCTAATCTGGACGGAGGCTCCTCGACGGTGCTCGTCAAGGACGGCGAGGTGCTGAACAAGCCGTCGACGAGCAGCGGCGATGGCCGCTATCTGCCGACAGCTTTTCTCGTCTTCGAGCATCCGGAGCTGGCGGAGATCCGGAATGTGTGGGAAGGTCTGAAGCCGGGCGACATCGATGCCGGCAAGTGGTAAACGACGCGCGGGATGGAGCGGCAGGCCGCCGTTCGCCTTGCGCCATGGACTTCTTTTCCAGTATGATTAAGGGCATAACGCCGATTGGCTTCCGTTCGAAAAGCTTCGAACGGCATATGCCGCATCGAGAAAAGGAGTCCTGCCTAATGCGCATGAATGAACCGCTTCCGCGTCCGGAAGCGTTGATTTTTGATATGGACGGTACGTTGTTCGAGACGGACACGCTGCTCAAAGGCGTGCATGAGCGGATCTTCCAAACCCTCCGCGAAGAGGGGCTCTATACGAACCCGACTCCCCCGGTCGAGAAGCTGCTCAGCTGTCTCGGCATGCTGCTCGCCGATATATGGCGCAGCGTAATGCCGGACGGCTCGGAGGCGGCCCAGCGCCGCGCGGACGAGCTGATGCTTCAATACGAGCTGGAAGGACTGGAGAGCGGCGAAGGCGAGCTGTATCCCCACGTCGCGGAGACGCTTCGGGAACTGAAAGAACAAGGCTTCAAGCTGTTCGTGGCGAGCAACGGCCTGGAACGTTACGTGAAGGAGGTTGCCCGTTACAGAGGCATAGCGCCGCTGTTCGACGGCTTGTACAGCGCAGGCGAGTACGGCACGGCTTCCAAGGTGCATCTCGTTGATCGGCTGTTGAAGGACCATGGCGTCACCTCCGCATGGATGGTGGGGGATCGCTCATCCGACGTGGAAGCCGGGAAGGGCAACGGATTGCAGGTCGTCGGCTGCGCGTATGCGGTTTATGGGCGTCAAGAGGAATTGAACGGCGCCGACGCGCTGATCGACGATTTCCGCCAGCTGCTTGAGCTGGTGCCGCAACCGTCCTAATCGCACATTCCTTTGATTGAAAAACACAACCCCGGTCAGCGCATGGATGGCGCAAGCCGGGGTTGTGCCGTTCAATCGCCTTTACCGAAGCGGTACCTCGATCCAGGCTCCTTCGTATCGAATTCCTTCGCCTTAAGCTCGTTCAGCTCGGGTTCTCTGATATTGAGTTCCGCCGCCGTCTTCGCCTTATCCTTCCGCTGCACTTTCTGTTCATGCAACCATACGGCGTATTCCAGCGGCCTGATAATAGCCAGACGGTACGTGTCGCGTTCCCCGGCTTGAATGAATACTTCCCGGGAAGGCTTGGGATTGACCTCCAGCAGCCAAATCTGGCCCTTGCGATCGATGGCCAAGTCCAGCGCCAGCTCGCATAAGCGGCCGTAGGAGCGTTCCAAGTAAGCGGCAATATCGACGCCGAGCTCCTCGGCTTTTCGTTTGACGTCGGTTGTGGTGTCTTCATTCTTGATCCAATCGTTCAGCAGCGTTTTCATTTTGACCGCCTGGCCGCCGCCGTGCAGGTTGGAGGTGATGCTGCCGCTAGCCCCGATCCGCCCGGCGCAGCCCGTGACTTCCCATTCGCCGCTGCCGTTCTTCTGCACGAGCATCCGGTAATCGTGCACGCGGCCGTTGGACAGCTTGAGCTGGATGCCCTGCTGGACCAGATAACGGTTTTCCCGCAAATTCCATTTGGCCAGTCGGCCGTGAATGCCCGCAAGTCCGACCCGCTGCGGACTCACGATCTTTCTGGACTGGTCGCGGCCTTGGATGAGGTAGCTGCCGCTCTGCTCTTTCTCGATGCGGAGAATGCCGCGACCGCCTGTACCGTTGATCGGTTTCAAGTAGACGAGCGGGTATTTGCGAATCAAGTCGCTCAAGTCGCCCTGAGCTTCATATAGCCGCGTGTGCGGAAGATGCGGACGAAATTTCTCTTCCCGCTGCAGCGTTTTGTAGACCGTCCACTTGTTGCGCAGCACCCGGTTCAGGAACGTCAAATGCCCGTATTTCTTGCGGAAATGACTCAATTGCACGAACCGGTGGCTGCGCTGGATCCGGCAGCGGTCATAGATCATATGCGGAAAGGAGCGCCACCTTCGGCTCCAGGTTTTCGAATTCGGATCGTACATATGCGCGTGGATGCGGTTATCCGTGTAATTGACGTCGGCCGGGGTGAAGACGAAGACCTCCAGGCCGAGGTTTTTGCCGGCTGCCGTCATCCGTTCGTAGATCGGCTTCTCTTCCATCAAGCCGCGGTCGTTGAGGTACAAGGTCAAAATGCCCAGCACCGGCTGACCCATAGCGTCTCCTCCTAAAAGTTTTGCGAGCATCTCGCAGCCGAGATTCCGGCAAGATCAGCAAAACTCGCTTCGTAAGCATATGCTTTAAGTTTTGCGAGCATCTCGCAGCCGGGATTCCGGCAAGATCAGCAAAACTCGCTTCGTAAGCATATGCTTTAAAGTTTTGCGAGCATCTCGCAGCCGAGATTCCGGCAAGATCAGCAAAACTCGCTTCGTAAGCATATGCTTTAAAGTTTTGCGAGCATCTCGCAGCCGGGATTCCGGCAAGATCAGCAAAACTCGCTTCGTAAGCATGAGCTCTAGTGTTCGAATCGAAGAGTCGGCTTGCCGGTCGGGCCGGTATGCAGGCTGACCGCCTTCATGCCCGCCCGGAAGCACATGTTCATGCTGGTAGGATTATCGGAGGCGACGCTGCAGGTCAGCCGGCCCATCTGGCGGTGCAGGGCTCTCAGCAGCAGGCTGCCGACACCTTGGCCGCGGTATTCCGGGGCGACGACGACGAAGCAGGCGCGCTCGCCGCCGTCTTCCGCGAACGCGACCGCCACAAGCTTCCCGTCTTGAACGCCGACCGCCACGGCGGTCGATGTCGAGGCACCGCGGCTGCTTGCCGCAAGCCGCGCGGGAATCAGCTCATTGAGTGCGGCCAGACCGGCGTGGGTAATGCGGCTATCGCCGTATCGATACAGAAAACGGGTGATTTTCTCCTTGGCGGATGACCATTGCGACGGCGATAGCAGCTTTACCTGCATGAGCATTCCCTCCCCCGCTATTTGTCCTTGGTTCGCAACAAATAGCTGCTGTATTGAAAAATCCTGTCCAGCGAGCGCTTGCGGATGTCCGGCTCGTCGAATTTCATCGGCTTGGCGTTGGCCTCGAAGAACCAGATGTTCCCCGCTTGGTCGATCCCGAGGTCCATCGACATCTCGGCAAGGCTGCGCCTTGAGCCGCGTTCGATCTGCCGCGCAATGACGAGCGCGGTGTTGCGGGCCTTTGTAAGAAGTTTATTAGCTTCGTCTTGGCCAAATACGCCGACAAGCAGTTTCTCCGGATCTTCGATGCTCCCGCCGCGCGGAACATGCGTCGTGATGCTCATGGAGCCGGCCAGCCGCGCGCCGATGCCGGATATGTCCCATTGGCCGCGCTGATTCTTCTGAATCAGCGCGCGCAGGTCGAAGGACCGGTCATTGTAAGCGGCAAGATGAATGCCTTGCTGCGCGATATACCGTTCGCCGGTGCTCTCTTTCTTGATTCGGGTCCACAGCTTGCCGATCGAGCCGCAGTTGTAGGTGGTGCTGCCTTTGTTGCCCTGGATCTTCAGTCGATAGGGAAGCGGCTTCTCCGGCTGCAGCTGAATCGTCATGATGCCTTTGCCCGCTTTGCCGCTGACCGGCTTCAGATAGAGGTACCGGTGCTGCAGCATCATGCGTCCTAGCCCGGAGACCGACTGCATGCGGCTCGTGGCGGGAATGTAAGGCTTCGTGGTCCGCGACTGGCGCAGCCACTTGAACAGGCTCCATTTGTTGAAGAACTTCGGGTTGAAGATCTGCACGTCGGGATGCCGGAGGCAGGCGGCGATTTTCCGTTTGACCTCGGGCTGGAGTTCATCCTCGCGAAGGGGGATGCGGTTATAGATGAGATGGGGGAACGGAAACTTCTGCAGCATCCAAGTGTCCGAATCGGGATCGTAGGTGAAGCCGCTGATCGTCTTGCGGTTCAATTTCAAGTGATTGGCCGTCACGACATAGACGATAAAGCCGTTGTCCTTGCCGGCGGCGATCAGGTCGGCGAAATTCTGGCGGTTGCCGCGAAAGAGCTGCAGATCGTCCTCGATGGTCAGGATAGCGAGGACGGGCTGCTTGATTCTGGAATTGGCATGAACTTCGGCTTCCGCCGTATCTTCATGGATGACAAACCCCATTAATCACTACCTCCCTGATCCTTGAACTTGCTCAAGAATAGGCAGTGATCCAAAATATGCGTCATGGAGTCGCGGCCCTGCGATCTCAGGGAAGGATGGCTGAATATAGAGCGGCCCGGCTTGGCATTGGCTTCGAACATCCAGATCTCGCCGTCCTTGTCGATGCCGATATCGAGACCGAGCTCGCCGAGCGTATGCGGGAAGTTCCGTTCGATCGCCTGCGAGAGCTTGACGGATACCGCCTTGGCTTTGACCAGCATCTCGTCGGCCTTGTCGCCGAATGCGCGGCCGAGCGCCTGCTCCGGCGTCAGCAGCTGCCCGCCGTTCTTGATATGGGTCGTGACGCTGCCGCGGCCGGCCTTCTTCGCTCCGATTCCGACAGGTATCCATTCGTTGTTGCCGTTCTTGTGCATGTGGAAGCGGAAGTCGATCGGACATCCGTCGATCTCGATCAGGCGTACGCCCTGCTGGCTCACATAACGCCCGAGACCGCTGCCGTGGCGCGACTCCAGCATGCGCATCAAGCTGTTGAAGCTCGTGAACCGAAGCAGCACATTGGTGTTGCCGCGGCGGTATCTTGCGAAGTAACCGCGCTTCGGATGGTAAGTTAGCCGGTAGATGCCGATCCCGAGGCTTCCGGCCGTTGGTTTGTAATAGATGAATTGATGCTTTTCCAGCATCTCTTTGATTTTCTCGGAGCGCGGATTGTTGACCGATTCGGGCAGATGCTCCAGCGCTTCCACATCGCGATCGAGCAGCTTATACACGTCGGATTTGTTGAAGAAGCTCCAGTTGAAGAACGGAACGCCCTTGCGGACGAAGCGCTCGCGCATCGACATGATGGAAGCCGTCGTTTCCGCATAGCGGCTGGGCAGCCGGTTATAGACGACGTCGGGAAGCGGCACGACTTTGCGATACCAGCTGCCGGTGCTGTTGAGGAAGTAGCCGTTGACCGTTTCCTTCGTCCAGTTCACGTCCCTTGGCGTAAAGGCGAACACATAGGCTTTGCTGTCTCCCATGCGGATCAGCTGGCGGATATAGCCGGATCGGGAGCCGAAAGGGGAGTCGCTTTTGCGGTTTCCGTCCGTGAGGACGCCGATCAACGGACCGAGCTGGACTTCGTTCTCTCCTCCCTGCACGAACGAAATGCTGCCTGCTTTAGGCACCTTGATCGTTTGGCGGATGCCGGCGGTGAGATAGAGATGGTTGCCCTGCCGGTTAATGGTCTTCACGGCAGCGGTGACGGATTCATGCCCAAACTTGAGATTGATCGTCTTTTTGCCGGAAAGCTTAAGGGATCGAAGGAGTGAGCCCGACAGGTAGACGATGCGTTCGCTCGTTGGTGAGAAGTGTACATGACAAGATGTCAAACTCATGGATGAACCTCCTGGATGTATCTCCTTTGAATTCGGGTGGACGGAAAAACAGGTCGCTGGCCGGCGGCCAGCAGCTTCGCATAATCGAGCGGGCGGCGGATGGCCGTCTCAGCGGCCGCATCGTCGCGATCGAAGGATTGCCGTCCCGGTTTGGCGTTTGCCTCCAGCAGCCATAGCCGGCCATGAGGCTCGAGTCCGAAATCGAGGCCGAGTTCGGCCAAGCGGCCGAAATGCTGCTCCAGGCAAACGGCGGACCGCTCGCTGACGCTGCGGATTCGGTCCAATAGCCGGGCTGCGACTGCATCTCCGAAGCGGATACGCAAGACGTCTTCCGCCTTCAGAGCGGTGCCCCCGCCATGCAAGTTGGCCGTGACGCTGCCCGGATTTCCGCGGCGAACCGCCGCTCCGGTGAAGATCCAGCGGCCGCGTTCATCCTTCTGAATGAGCGCACGCACGTCGAACGAACGGTCTTCCTCGTCAGTCAGCTTCAAGCAGGGCTGAACGAGATAAGGTGCAGCGGAGGTAAAACGTTCGAGCCAGCCGGACAGGGCGTTCCAGTCATTGAAGCGGAGGGCGAGCAGCCGGTTCAGACGGTCTCTGCCGTCGACCTGCCAGCCATCGCCATCCCGGAGCGGGAGGAGCCGAAGCGCGCCTTTGCCGTGCGATCCGGCAGACGGCTTCAGGAATAAACCTTCCGGATAGCGTTCAAGCAGCCGTGCGAGCTGGTGCGCGTCTTCGAGGAGATGCGTATCCGGCAGTTCCTGCAGAAGCGCGTCATCGAGCTGCATGGCGCGATAGACGTCGAGCTTGCCGGGGAGCGAGCCGTTCAGCAGCACATAAGGCTTGCGGCCCTTGAGCGTGATTAACGCTTCCCGAAAACGGCTGGCCTGCGCGCTCGATATCGGCAGCGCGCGGTCGTACACCACGTCGGGCAGCGGGAAGAAGGCTTCCTGCCACTGTCCGTCCGTGAGCCGATAACCGCGCATCCGATGCGAGTCGGCGGCTGCGGCGTGCGAAGCGCAAAACAAAAATACGAGCATGCCGATCGTATGCCCATACGCGCAAAGACGACGGCAAAAATCATCCTCCGGCATGACGAGGGAAGAGCCATCGCTCTTGCCGTCGCCGGAACCTTCGAACTGCCGCTCGCTGATCAGAATGCCGAGGATGCCGGATCTTGCTGGCTCAGCCATCTCCGTTTCCTCCTTTAGCGTTAAAATTCGGCCAAATGCCGTGCATAGCGAATCATATTGCGGACGGAGGGACGGATTTTCTGATCCTGCAAAGGCGTGTTATCGTTCTTCGAAGGTTTGGAATTTACTTCCAGTAGCCAGACGCGGCCGTTCGTATCGAGCGCCAGATCGATGCCGAGCTCTCCGAAATGCGCCGGAATGAATGCATCGACGCCATGGGCGATGTCGAGCGCGGCCCGCTGCAGCTTGCCGGGCGCGTCATGACTGCTCGCGCCGGTCAGGTTGGAGCGTCCAACCGCTTCGCGGACGGTGCTGAGCGTGCCGCCTCTGGCGAGGTTGGATACGAAATGATGACTGCCCGCCGTGCGGGCGACGATGGACGTCAATACCCATTTGCCGGTCTCGTTCTTCTGCACGAGCGCCCGAAAATCGACCGGCCTGCCGAGAATGTCGATCAACGTAAGGCCTTGCTGGATCTGATACCGGACGGTTTTCATCTTGCCGGAAATCGAGCCATAGAGTTTGAGCAGACTGCTGAAATAGTGTCTGCGCGTGCCGCCTACGGTGGCGTATTGTGCAGAATACGCATCGCCATCCTGCTTGGTGATGCGGATGATGCCTTTTCCAAGACTGCCTCGTACCGGCTTCAGGAAGACGGACGGGTATCGGCTGCACATCGTCTTGAGCATGGGAAAGCTGCGGAGCACATGCGATTCCGGCAAATATCTGACCAGTGACGGGTCTTTCGCCAGCGCATCGAACACTTCCGGCTTATCGAGAAATTTTTCGTTGAAGACCGAGCTTCTGTGACGGATTTTGACCTCGCGGATAAACTCCTGCACGTTCGGACGGTTTTCCAGCTTGCGCGAGGTCAGCCGGTTGTTGACGACGTCCGGCGACGGCAGGAACGTTTTGCGCCAGCCATCCTCGTAGACCCAGCCTTCCACGGTGTTGAAATTGCCTTTCAGATGATGAGGCGTGAAGAAATAGACATGGGCTCCCTGCGCGGCGCAGGCATCCACCAGTTCTTTGCAGAACAGCGTGATGGAGCCGAACGGCCTGTCGCGGTGATCCGGGTCGTCACGGCTGATCAATACGCCGATCAATGGTCCGAGCGAAAGCACGGCCTCTTCGGGCCGGTATCGGATGCGGAGCGTGGTGCTTGCCAGCAGCCCCATTTTGAGGGCGAGGCTTTGACCGATTCGCATGCCGTCGAAGCGTTCGACCGGCACGACCTTGACGTATTGGCGCATTGCCCCGAATTTAAGCGTCACCGGCTGACCTTGCGGGATCTTCCATTGTCTCAGATAAGCGTCGCCGAGCATGATGGCATCATCCGGCAGCATGCCAGGACTGATTACCTGTACGGCGACTTTCGTTTTCAGCATCGACGGATCTCCTTCCATGCCGGAGATGATGACGGGTGGGCCAGGGTCCATAGGGATTTGACACGAATTAGTTCATCATATGAGGACATCTATCCCTTGGTGATTAGCGGACAGCATCAGATTCGAGATAAAATAACGCTTCCGGCGCCCAAAGAACCGTGCGGCTGGTACGCGCGATCTGCTAAAATGGAAGTAGACAAGGAATAAACTCAATAAAACAAGGAGTGACCGACGTGGGGTCCGCAGGCAAAGCGCCCGAAGCGCAAACGAAGCATGAACGGCTGATGGACTATATTCGCCAGCTCGAGATTGGCACGAAGCTGTCCGTCCGCACGATGGCGGACGAGCTGGAGGTAAGCGAAGGGACGGCGTACAAAGCGATCAAGGAAGCCGAATCGACCGGCCTCGTGAGCACGAAGGAACGGATCGGGACCGTCCGGATTCAGCGAAGGAGCCGCGAAACGATGGACCGGCTGACGTTCGGGGAAGTGGCCGACATCGTGCAGGGAGAGCTGTACGGCGGCGCCGCGGGCTTGGAGAAGACGCTCCATAAGTTCGTCATCGGCGCGATGGAGCTGGAGGCCATGGTCCGCTATATCGACGCGGGGAGCCTCCTCATCGTCGGTAACCGGCAAGGGGCGCACCGCTGCGCGCTGGAGCAGGGCGCAGGCGTCCTGATTACCGGGGGCTTCGGCACGAACGACGACATCAAGCGGCTGGCAGACGAGCTGGGGCTTCCGATCATTTCCTCCAAGCATGATACGTTCACGGTCGCGTCAATGATCAACCGGGCCATGTTCGATCGGCTCATCCGGCAGAAAATCATGCTCGTCGAGGATATCGTGACGTACAGCCGTCCGGTGGAAACGATGCGTCTCGGCGAAACGAAGGGCGATTACGTGCACTTGGCCAGCCGCGTGGGCGGCACGCGGTTTCCCGTATTGGACGAGCGCGGCCGCGTCGTCGGGATGATGACGGCGAAGGATGCGGAAGGCGCGGACGAGCATCAACCGGTCGAGAAGCTGATGACGCGCAGTCCCATTACGGCCGCGCCCAATATTCCGATCGCTTCCGCGGCGCATACGATGGCGGCCGAAGGGATCGACCTGCTGCCGATCGTGGACAAGAACCGCAAGCTGCTGGCGGCCATCAGCCGGAGCGAGGCGCTCGAAGCGATGCGGTACGCGGGCAAGCAAAAGGAATCCGGCGAAACGTTCGACGAATTGATCAGCGCGGGCTTTGAGAAGAAGGCATTGGAGAGCGGCGAGAGCTTTCAATACGCGGGACGCATCACGCCGCAAATGTCCGGGACGTTCGGCACGATTTCGGAGGGGGTTCTCGTTACGCTGATGACGCAGGCGGCGAGGGGATTCATACGGGAGCTGGGGAAGCGGGATTACGTCATCGAGAGCATGACCACGTATTTCGTCAGGCCGATCCAGCTGGAGAGCGAAGTCGTCATTCAGCCGACGTTGCTGGAAATGAGCCGCAAGAGCGCCAAGCTCGAGATCGAGCTCAAGGATCCAGGCGGCGTGGCGGCTAAGGCGCTCCTTACAGCGCAGCTCATTGACCCTTATTAAAAGCGTGGCGGAAAAAGAGTTGCCTGCGGTCAGTGTGGGTCTCCAATCGCTGTTGTAGTTCGGATTTCTTTGATTATATAAGTGAGTAGAGGTGGAAATCAGACTACAAAGGCGACCGCTGACGCTTTTCCGACTCCACACTGCCTCTTCGGCCACTTTTCGCCAAGACTTTGAATTTTTTAGCAAATATGAGCTTTCGCTATGCGAACACGAAAGCCAATTAACCCTTCATAGACCGATAAACGCTATTGTTGCGAATCCCCGCAAACAAATTGAACAAGCCGATGACGATGATCAAGCAGCTGATGACGACCTTGACCGTCGAACCGCTGAAGGCGAGCATCATGAACAGCGCGATGAAGACAAGCATGACGCCCATGCTCATGTTAAGGCGTGCGCTCAGCATGCCGCGCTGACGCACATCCGAGGTGCGGCGGGCTTTGAAGCTGTAATTGACCGACATCAGCGACGTGACGCAGATGAGGATGACGATGGCCCAGTGTAAGGCGTTTTCCATGACGTGCGTGCAGCTCCTTTATGGTGACAGGCTTTAAATAACTGCCTTATTGTACCACGAAAGGGGCGGCGAGCGAAAATAAGTCCTCGCCGAATGCTCCGGCATTTCTTATTTGGTTATTCCTAAACCGATCGGCCGCTCGTATTTCCTGGCGACGAACCATACCTGCAGCACATTATCCACGACTAGCACCGTTCGAATTTGGACGGTAACCTCTTTATTGCCCCCGACGAGATAGTTTTTATTTTTGAGGAGCAGTCTGGCCAGCTCCGCGTTCGTATTGATCTTGTAGATGCTCGTCCCCAAAAAGACGGATAGGTCATCCCGTAGCGCGTCTTTGAGCGCAAGCTTCGACTTCTCGTCCAGCTCCACGTCGGATTCGTCTTCCTTCCCGTCCATCAGAATGGTCGATATGCTCTTCACGACCGTGTGCTGGTTCTTGAACTGGTTCAGCTTCTCGATCCGGTCCTCGTATTCGCTCAGCTTGCCTTCCAACTCCGTATTCGAATCGCGCAAGGCGTTGAAATTCATGAAAAAGACGGCATGGTACGCCATCGCGCCGATGATGGTTCCGAGCACGACGAAAGCGGCGGCCTGCATCAATCTCGTAAATCGCTCGAAGGGCGGCACCCGCATTCGCTAGACCGCCCCTCTGCACAGCCAGCGGATCAGTTCCGTTCCCATGTGCGCCCCGAGAAACGCGCAAAGAATATAACCGATCTGCAGCGCGACGGGCGATAGATGGCCCTCGATCATGTTGCTTTCGATGACCCGCATGGGATCGATCGTGCCGCCTACCGCCGCGACGAGCGCCCATATTTTCAAGCGGGACGCGGTGTCCATCATGGCGTCCGCGGGTGCTGTCATGGCGAGGACGGAGCCTATGCCCGCAAGCATCGAACCTCCGAAGACGACGCCGAAGGCGATGAAGAAATCGACCGTGGCTTTCGAGAAGAAAGAGTCCATTATGCTGAGCTCCCTTCAATCTGAGTGGGGACGAAGCTCGTCCTCCCGGGATGCATGGGCGAGCAGTACCGCGTTAGCGGGACGACCAGCCCGGGATGCATGGGCGAGCAGTGCCGCGTTAGCGGGACGACCAGCCCTAGTCCATTGTATGGGCGGGCAGGGCATCAATATGATAAAATGATAGAAAATGATGCTCGTTTACGATAGAAAGAAGGAATGGCGATGAACGGCGGACGCGAATTTGTACATTTACACGTTCATAGCGAATTCAGCCTCTTGGACGGGGCTGCCCGGATCAAGGATTTGGTCGAAGCCGCAGCCGCGCAAGGGATGAAGGCGCTGGCGCTGACGGACCACGGCGTCATGTATGGCGCCGTTCCGTTTTATAAGGCGTGCCGGGCGAAGGGAATTAAGCCGATCATCGGCTGCGAAGTTTATTTGACGACGGGCTCCCGCTTCGACAAGGGCACGCGCAAAGACAATCCCATCTACCATCTCATCCTGCTCGCGAAGAACGAGACGGGTTACCGCAATTTGATGAAATTAAGCTCCATCGGGCATTTGGAGGGGTTCCACTATAAACCGCGGATCGATTTCGAGGTGATGCGGGCGCATGCCGAGGGGCTGATCTGTCTCAGCTCCTGTCTCGGCAGCGAAATCGCGCAGCATCTGCTTCATGACAAGACAGATGAAGCGCTCCGATCGGCCGAACGTTACCGGTCGATCTTCGGCGAGGATTTCTACCTGGAGCTGCAAGACCATGGCATGCTGGAGCAGAAGAAGGTGCTGCAGGCGACGCTTGCGCTCGCGGAGCAGACCGGCATCCAGACGGTGGCGACGAACGATGTGCATTATTTGCAGCCTTCCGACGCGGCCGTGCAGGATGTATTGATTTGCATCGGGACGGGCACGACTGTTGAAGACGACGACCGGATGCAAATGCTGACGGATCAAATGTACTTGAAAACCGCCGACGAGATGTTCCTTCAGTTTCGCCAAGCGGCGGATGCGGTGGAGCGGAGCGTCGAGATCGCCGACAAATGCTCGCTCGAGCTGACGTTCGGGCGGGCGCTGCTGCCCGCGTTCCATCCGATTCCGGCTGGCACGACCTCGTCCGCTTACCTGGAGGCGCTGTGCAGGGACGGCCTGGAGGCCCGTTATGCAGGCGATCCGGCTTGGACGACCGATGCTTCCGTGAAGCAAATTGCGATGGACCGGCTGCTGTATGAGCTGAAGGTCATCGATAACATGGGCTTCAGCGATTATTTTCTGATCGTGTGGGATTTTATCCGATTCGCCCACGAGCAGGGTATCCGTACCGGGCCGGGCCGGGGCTCCTCGGCAGGCAGCCTGGTCGCTTACACGCTGCGCATTACGGACGTGGACCCGCTTAAATACAAGCTGTTGTTCGAACGCTTTCTGAATCCCGAACGGATATCGATGCCCGATATCGATATCGACTTCAACGACGAGCGGCGCGATGAAGTCATCGCTTACGTGTCGGCCAAATATGGCGAGGAGCATGTGGCCCAGATCATCACGTTCGGTACGATGGCGGCCAAAGCAGCCGTTCGCGACGTCGGCCGGGCAATGGCGGTGCCTTTCGGAGAGGTGGACCGCGCGGCCAAGCTGATCCCGAACCAGCTCGGCATCTCGCTCGAGGAGGCGCTTCGCGTCAGCTCCGAGCTTCGCGAAGCATCGGAGCGGCAGCCGAAGACGGCAGATCTGCTGCGCATGGCGTTGAAAGTGGAGGGGATGCCCCGCCATGCCTCGACGCATGCCGCAGGCGTCGTCATCTCCGGCGAGCCGCTGACGAATTACGTGCCGCTTCAGGCAGGCACGGATAAGACCGCCTTGACGCAATATTCGATGGAGAACCTGGAAGCCGTCGGTCTGCTCAAAATGGACTTTCTCGGTCTGCGCACGCTGTCGATCCTGGAGCGTGCGCTTGGCTGGGTGAAGCAGCAGCAGGGGATCACGGTCGATTTTCGTTTCATTCCCGACGATGATCCCGAGACGTACGCCATGCTGACGCGCGGCGAGACTACGGGCATCTTCCAGCTGGAGTCGTCCGGCTGCCGGCGGGTACTCCGCGAGCTGAAGCCGACGAAATTCGAGGATATCGTCTCGGTTTTGGCGCTTTATCGACCGGGTCCGATGGAGTTTATTCCCAAATATATCGCCGGCAAGCACGGTCATGTAAAGGTCGAATATCCGCATCCGTCGCTTGAGCCGATTCTTGCGGATACCTACGGGATTATTGTATACCAGGAGCAAATCATGCAGATTGCGTCCGCGATGGCGGGCTTTTCGCTCGGCGAGGCGGATTTGCTTCGCCGCGCCGTGTCGAAGAAGAAGCGCGAAGTGTTGGATGAGCAGCGCGCGCATTTCGTCAGCGGCAGCCTATCGGAGGGCTACAGCGAGCAAGATGCCAATGCCGTATACGATATGATCGTCCGTTTCGCCGACTACGGATTCCCGCGCGCGCATGCGGCGGCGTACGGCGTGCTGGCGTTCCAGACGGCATGGCTGAAAGCGAACCATCCCGTTCCGTTCATGGCGTCCATGCTTGCCTCCGTGACCGGCAACCAGCGCAAGACGGCCGAATACGTCGACGAGTGCCGTCGCATGGGCATCGAGGTGCTCGCGCCGGATGTGAACGAGAGCAGCGTGACTTTCACGCCGGTCGGCGGAGCCATCCGTTTCGGCCTCGCATCGATCAAGAACGTCGGTACGCAGGCAATCGATTCCTTGTTGAAAGAGCGGGCCGAGCGTCCGTTCGACAGTCTGCTCGACCTGTGCCGCCGCGTGGATCTTCGCGTCGCCAACAAGCGCGTGCTTGAATCGCTGATCCAGGCCGGCGCATGCGATTCGCTCGGCGCGCATCGGGCGCAGCTGATCGCCGTGCTGGACGAGACGGTCGAGGCCGCGCTGAAATGGCGCAAGGAGCGCGAGGAGCTGCAAATCGAGCTGTTCGGATTCGATGAGGTGCAGAACTGGGACGTGGAGCTGCCCGAGGTTCAGCCCTTTACGATCGGGCAGCTGCTGGGACTGGAGCGGGAGCTGCTTGGCATGTACTTGTCCGGCCATCCGCTTGACGATTACGACGAGGCGCTGGACGGCTTGCCGGTCGACCGCCTCGTCGATTTGACGGAAGGACAGGACGGGGCCTATGTGCTCACGGCCGCGATGGTCGTATCGCGGAAGCCGCTGATGACGCGCAAAGGGCAGGCGATGGCCTTCCTGGAAATCGAGGACCGCATCATGCGCGTCGAAGCGGTGGCGTTCCCTACGATATGGAAGCGTCACGAGGAAGCGCTGGAGCCGGGCAATATCGTGCTCGCGCTGGCGAAGCTGCAGCAGCAGGACGAGGATTATAAGCTGCTTCTGGAGGATGTCGTGCCGCTGGGCCGGGGTACGGCCGAAGGCGTCGCTCCGAAGGATCTGGCAGTGCAGGTGCAGCGCCTGCTGCGGTTCGGTCAAAGCCGGGCCGCGCGGGACCGTGCATCTCTTCAAGGGGCCGCGCAAGGGACTAACGCTGCGGCTGCGGCTACAAGCGGAAGCGCTGCCCCTGCAAGCGCAGGAACAAACGCGGGAGCAAGCGCAACGGCTGCCGGCGGCAGGACGGAGTCCATCGGCGGCGAGTCAGCAAACCGGACGACACCGGCCACTGCCGCATCCAGCAGCTCGGCGGTGCCCGGAAGCTCGGCCCCGTCCAGCAGCTCGAATGCCGGCCGGTATTCCGATAAGCCGGCAGCAGCGCCTAGCCGGCCCGCCGCGCCAAGCGACGGCCGCGCTGGCCGCCAACAGCCTTTGGCCGCCGCGCTGCAGCCTGGCGCCGGCGCTTCGGCTGCACCTGCAGCCGCGCCAACCGCTGGCAGCAGCGGCCCGGTGCGGTCGCCAGCCGCCGCTGCTAAGCGCATCCAGCGGCTCTACGTCAAGATCGTCGCCGGCCGCGAGGATTCCGCGGCGATGGAGAAGCTGAAGGCGCTGTTGACGGGCAGCGCAGGCGCGCTCGAGACCGTGTTGTTCTACGAGGGGGAAGGCAGGACGGTCGTGCTCAGCGAAGCGTTCCGAGTCAAGCCTTCGCAGCGTCTGCTGCAGGACATCGAGACGATCTTCGGCAAAGGCTCGGCGATCGTCAAATAACAACTCATTTCGCATTGGGCGACATTCCTGGGCCGACATGCACATGTTTTCCGATCTCCGCATACATTTAGGAGACACGGAGCTAAACATGACTGACGGCTTCGCATATTCGAAGCTTGCGGAGCTCAAGACTGCCGGCTGGAACGGGACGTTAACCCGTCTGCCGCGGTCCGCTTCGTACAAGCCGATGCGGGGGGATAAGCAATGTCGTCCAATATGGAAAAATGGCTGAACAGACGCGGTGTCGAGGTGAGCGATGTCGCGGATATCGTTTTTTCGCTGCAGCGCCCTTATAATCCGGACCTGACTTACCAAGAATGCGAAGAGAGCGTGTATCAAGTACTCGGCAAACGCGAGGTGCAGTACGTGTTGTTCACCGGCATCGCGCTGGATGAACTTGCCGAACGCAAGCTGCTCCCTGAGCCGCTGCAAGCCATAATGGAAGCGGACGAATCGCTTTACGGCGTCGACGAGACGCTGGCGCTTGGCATTACGAACGTGTACGGGATGATCGGCCTTACGAGCTTCGGTTATCTCGACAAGGTCAAGCCGGGCATTATTCGCAAGCTGAACGAGAAAGGCAAGCATGTCCATGTGTTTTTGGACGACCTCGTGGCGGGGTTGGCGGCAGCAGCATCCGCGCGCATCGCGCATCAGGATCCCAAGGCCAATCGGTATGACATCGCCGACCAATCGCTGTGAAAATCGAGCGGTCCGCCCACAACAAGGCATAGCTTCCAGCCGTGCGGCGTTGCGATGGAATCCGAACCTATGGTATCATGATGACATCATATGCCTAGATAACGAGAGTTTATATGGCGGCCATGGATCCCCATGTGCATTCAGATGATCCTTTTACCAATGCTCAGGAGGTTCCTTCATGTGGACGGTTATCTATATCGCGCCTACGGCAAAAATTGCGGAGAGCATTAAAAACCGGCTGACCCAGGAGGGGTTTCTTGTCAAGATTCGACCGATTAATGTTTCGAAGCAGCAATACGAAATATTGGTCCCTTCTGGCGAACTGGATGAAGTGCAGGAAGTGTTGAACGGCATTTTAAACTCGCAGCGTTAGCTCAGAGCTGCGTTTCCAAGCGCAGCCTGTAATTCTCAAAACGATTGCGTTTCAAACAGCGCAACGTGCATTTCCAAAAAACGATTGCGTTCCAACAGCGCAACCTGTATTTCCAAAAACTATTGCGCCCCCAAAGAGGTGTCACTCGTGTTCAAGGACTTATTCCATAAAAAAAAATACGCCACGATTCCTTCGGGTCAGCCTCGTACGAAGCCGGAAATACCGGAAGGCTTGATGTCCAAGTGCCCGAAGTGCGGCAACATTCAGTTCTCCAAGGAAATCGAGAAAAATTTGAAGGTCTGCCCAAGCTGCGGCCATCATTTCCGTCTCAGCGCCTGGGAACGGATCGCGATCACGCTTGACGAAGGTCGTCTGACGGAATTCGATGCCGATCTGTCTTCCGAGGATCCGCTCGGATTTCCGGGGTACGCTAGCAAGGTGGAAGCCCAGAAGAAGAGCTCCGGCCTGACCGATGCGGTCGTGACCGGTGAAGGGACGATCGGCGGAATGCCGGTCGTCGCCGCTTTCATGAGCTTCGATTTCTTCGCCGGAAGCATGGGCTCCGTCGTCGGCGAGAAAATTACGCGCGCGATCGAACAAGCCCATGCGAAACGCCTGCCGATGATCATTTTCTCCACGTCGAGCGGCGCCCGCATGCAGGAGAGCATTCTCAGCCTGATGCAGATGGCCAAGACAAGCGCCGCGCTTGGGAAATTCCAAGGTGACGGCGGGCTTTATATTTCCGTCATTACCGATCCGACCACGGGCGGCGTTTCCGCGAGCTTCGCGATGCTTGGCGACTTCAATTTGGCCGAGCCCGGCGCGCTTGTCGGCTTCGCCGGCCGCGTCGTCATCGAGCAGACGATCCGCCAGAAGCTGCCGGACAATTTCCAAACGGCGGAATTCAATCTGCAGCATGGACAACTGGATAAAGTCGTGCACCGCAAAGAAATGAAGCCGCTGCTGACCAAATTGCTTGATATGCATTCCGCGAAGGGGGAAATGATCAATGGCGGATGAACTTCCGTTTGAGAAGCCGCTGAACGAGCTGCAAAAGAAGATTGAAGAACTGAAAAAATTCGGCCAAGAATCCGGCATCGACTTCAGCGACGAAATTTCCCGCCTCGAGGAACGCTGCAAAACGCTGCAGGAAGAGCTTTACAACGAACTGACGCCTGCCCAAAAGATGCACACGGCGCGCCATCATGGCCGGCCGACGTCTTTGGATTTCATTGGAACGATATTCACCGATTTCATCGAGCTGCACGGAGATCGCCTGTTCGCGGATGATCTGGCGATTGTCGGGGGCTTAGCGAAGCTGAACGGCGTACCGGTTACGGTTATCGGCCATCAGCGCGGCAAGGATACGAAGGACAACATTGCCCGCTTCTTCGGCAGTCCGCATCCGGAAGGCTTCCGCAAAGCACTGAGACTCATGCAGCAGGCGAATAAATTCGGCCGTCCGATCGTGACGTTCATCGACACGAAGGGCGCCTATCCCGGCAATACCGCGGAAGAGCGCGGGCAATCCGAGGCGATCGCCCGCAATCTGCGCGAGATGGCTACTTTTGGCGTGCCGATCATCTGCGTGGTCATTGGCGAAGGAGGCAGCGGCGGCGCGCTTGCGCTCGGCGTAGGCAACCGCGTGCTGATGCTGGAGAACGCCATCTATTCCGCGATTTCGCCTAACGGCGCGGCGTCCATCCTATGGAAGGACGCTGGCCGCGCCGACGAGGCGGCTTCAGTCATGAAGATCACGGCCGGCGATTTGCTCGGGTTCGGAATCATCGAAGAGATCGTCGCGGAGCCGCAAGGCGGCGCCCACCGCGATCTTGCGGCTCAGGCCGAAACGATCAAAGAAGCGGTATGGCGCCATTTGGTCGAATTGTCCCGCATGTCGCCGGAAGAGCTCATCACGGATCGCTACAATAAATTCCGCAAAGTCGGCGCCTATCGTTCGCCGGAGCCGGCATCGCCGGCAGTACCGGTCATCGAAGCCGAGTCCGCACAAGTTTAACCCAAAACTATACGCAACGCATTAACGGAGGATGGATATTACTCATGCGCAAAACTAAGATTGTATGTACGATCGGCCCTTCCAGCGAATCGCTGGAAAACACGAAGAAGCTCATTAACGCGGGAATGAACGTTGCCCGTCTGAACTTCTCGCACGGCGATTTCGAAGAGCACGGCAACCGGATCAAGAACATCCGCCAAGCAAACAGAGAGCTCGGCAAGAACGTCGCGATTCTGCTCGATACCAAAGGACCCGAGATTCGTCTCGGCAAGCTGAAGGAAGAGCCGATCGAGCTGAACCAAGGCGAGACGATCACGCTCACGACGGAAGAAATTTTGGGAGACCGCGATCGTATTCCGGTAACGTATTCCAATTTGCCGGCCGATGTCGAGATCGGTTCGACGATTTTGATCGATGACGGCCTGATCGGGTTGACGGTCGAGGAAGTCCACGGCACGGAGATCAAATGCCGCATCGTGAACAGCGGACCGATCAAGAGCAAGAAAGGCGTTAACGTTCCGGGCGTACATATTTCGCTGCCGGGAATCACTGAGAAAGACGCCGGCGATATCGTGTTCGGCATCGAGCAGGGCGTTGATTTCATCGCGGCTTCCTTCGTGCGCAAAGCGACGGACGTCCTTGAAATCCGCGAATTGCTGGAGAAGCATAATGCCAGCCATATTCAAATCATTTCCAAAATCGAGAACCAACAAGGCGTGGATAACCTCGACGAAATCCTTGAAGTGTCCGACGGCCTGATGGTAGCCCGGGGCGATCTCGGCGTTGAAATTCCGGCCGAAGAGGTTCCGCTCGTTCAGAAACAAATGATTCAGAAGTGTAACCGCGCAGGTAAGCCGGTTATTACGGCAACGCAAATGCTGGATTCCATGCAGCGCAACCCGCGTCCGACGCGCGCGGAAGCAAGCGACGTCGCGAACGCCATCTTCGACGGCACCGATGCCATCATGCTTTCCGGCGAGACGGCTGCAGGAAAATATCCGGTTGAATCCGTACAAACGATGTCGCGCATCGCTGTTCGCGCGGAATCGGCGCTGGATTACCGCGAAATTTTCACAAAGCAGGCGAAAGCGCAGCAAACGACAGTAACGGAAGCAATCAGCCAAGCCGTTGCGAATTCGGCGCTTGATCTGAACACGAGAGCGATTATCACGTCGACAGAGAGCGGCTATACGGCGCGCATGGTATCCAAATACCGTCCGAAGTCGCCTATTATCGCCGTTACGCCGAATGAAGAAGTGATGCGCCGCCTTGCGCTCATTTGGGGCGTCATTCCCGTGCTCGGCACGCCGGCGGAAACGACGGACGCGATGTTCGATATCGCCGTACAAGGCGGCATCAATTCCGGTCTCGTGAAATTGGGCGATACCGTCATCATTACGGCGGGCGTTCCGGTAGGCCGTTCCGGCTCCACGAACCTGATCAAAATCCATACGCTCGGCGAAATGATCGCCAAAGGCCAAGGCATCGGCAGCCAAAGCGCAACGGGCAAAGTCGTTACGGCACGCACCCCTGAGGAAGCGATCGCGAAGACGACGGAAGGTTCCATTTTGGTTACGACTTCCACGGATCGCGAATACATGCCTGCGATTCAGAAAGCAGCGGCCGTTATTACGGAACAGGGCGGCATTACAAGCCATGCGGCAATCGTGGCACTGAACCTGGGCATTCCGGTTATTCTGGGCGTTCAGAACGCGCTGGGCTTGCTTCATGACGGTACGGAAGTAACGGTGTACGCTGAAGTTGGCGTCATCTATTCCGGACAAGCAAAGGTCATGTAAGAAACCTCATAGCGGCATAACACGTATAAGGAGCGATGGCGCGCAAGCGTCGTCGCTTTTCGTTCGGAATGGAGCGTAAGGAGGGAAAGCGTTGTCGGAATCAACGGAAGCTGCCGCGGTGTGGCATCTGCATCCGCTTCGGGTGAGATATCAGGAAACCGATCAGATGGGTGTCGTCTTTCATGGCAATTACGTGACATGGTTTGAAATCGGACGCACGGAAATCGTGCGCTCGCTCGGCATGACCTATGAAGCCATCGAGAAGCAGGGCTTGCTGCTGCCTGTCGTCGATTTGGAGTGCTCGTACTTGGCGCCGGCAAGGTACGACGACCGCGTTCTGGTCTGTACGTCCATTTCATCCTTTTCTCCGGTCCGGATGACCTTTCGCTCGGAAGTTAGGCGCATCGGAGAAAGGGACACGTTCCCGACATTCTGGCATCGCCCAGAGCCGCCAGGCGAGCTGCTGGTCAGAGGAGGCACGCGCCATGCGTGGGTGAATCGGGAATGGCGGCCGTCGCGCCTGGACAAGTCGCTGCCGGCGTTATATACGATGCTTCAATCCGCTGCGGATGGCACGTTTGCGACGGAGAAGGAGAGGACTTAAATGCTGAAATGGCTGATTGCGGCAATCATCGTGTTTCCGGCGATCGAGATGTGGGGCATTCTTCGAATGGGCCACTGGATAGGCGGCTGGCCGACGTTCGGCCTGCTCTTGCTGTCGGCCATCGCCGGCGCGCGACTGGCCAAATCCGAAGGACGTAAAGCGCTCATGGAAGTCCAGTCTCAGATGCAGAGCGGACGGCCGCCGGGCCACGCGATGCTGAACGGGGTCTGCGTGCTGGCAGGAGGCCTGCTTCTGCTGCTGCCTGGATTTTTCTCCGATATCGTGGGCATCACGCTTCTATTGCCGATTACGCGGCCGTTCTACCGGCTGCTCATGCTGCGATGGCTGGAGAAGAAACTGCGTAACGGCTCGTTTGTCATACGCAGAAGATAGTCGGTCACACCGCTTAGAAAACACTATTACTTAAACGTTAGGAATAGATGAATATGAGAATCGGGTTTTTCGACTCCGGCATCGGCGGGCTGACGGTATTGGCGGAATCGCTTCGCAGGCTCCCGGCCAAGGATTATTTGTATATGGCGGATACGCTTCATGTGCCGTACGGCACGAAACCGAAAGAGGATGTTAGGGATTACATTCTCGAGACGGTCGGTAAAATGAACGAGGTGGGCATGGATGCGCTGGTCGTCGCGTGCAATACGGCGACCAGCATCGCCATTCAAGAGCTCCGGGACATGTATTCCTTCCCGATCATCGGCATGGAGCCTGCGGTGAAGCCGGCGGTAGAGATGAATCGTGCGACGGGCAGGCGAGTGCTCGTCTTCGCAACGCCTCTTACCTTGCAGCAGCCAAAGTATTATGCCCTTCTATCCCGCGTGGACGAAGAGGGGATAGTCGATTCGCTGCCGTTGCCGGAGCTGGTCGGCTATTGCGAGCGGCTGGAATTCGACAGGGTGTTCATGAAGGCGTATTTCCTCGAGAAGCTGGCCGGCTATGATCTCGACAGCTATGGCATTCTGGTGCTTGGCTGCACGCATTATCCTTACTATACGGACATTTTGCGCGAGCTGCTCCCATCGCATATCCAGATCGTGAACGGCAATTCCGGTACCGTCAAACGGCTTGCCGCGCAGCTGAACCGATTCGGTATCGGCGAAGGAGGCGGAAGCGGGGACATTCAATTCCTCTGTTCGGGCGACGATCCGGCGTACGTGGATAAGATGAAGACCGCGCTCGCGTATATTCAAGAAAGCCAAATCAAGCAGGGCACTTATTAATTTCATTATTGATATCGAGTCGAATTCGTTTGCAACGACAAGAAGCCTTCCGTCCGTATTCCGCGGATAGAAGGCTTCTGCTTCGTTAATGAGCTATAATGAAGAAGAATGCAGGCGAAGCCGCGTGAAGACTCACTTCGGCCCGCGGACGATGAACCAGTACACGTCCCGGAAAACATTTGCTTTATGTATGGCCGTCAAGATAATGAGGGAGACCGGTCCGATGATAAGCCCGAGTACGCCGAACAGCTTCAAGCCGACGAACATCGCGATGAGCGTCGGCAGCGCTTCGAGTCCGACGCTGCTCGCGAGCACTTTGGGCTCGATCGTTTGCCGTGCGACAAGAATGACGCCGTATAGGATAGAGAGCTCGATGCCGAGCGTCACATCGCCATAGATGAAGGTATAGATAATCCACGGCACCATGACTGCTCCGACGCCGAGATAAGGAAGCAAATCGACGAGACCGATCAGCATGCCGATCGTAATCGCGTAATGTACGCCTATGAGGAGCAGGCCCACGGTAACGACGACGGCCGTGATGGAAATCATGATGAATTGGGCGCGCAAATAGCCGAAGAGCGCCTTCTTCAAATCCCGCCAGACAACCGAGGTGGACTGCATGATTTGCTGCGGTAACCATCCCGAAGTCCGCATGCCGAGCCGCGTCCAATCTTTGCTGATGAAGAATGCGGCGAGCAGCACGACGATGGAGATCGTGGCAACGTTCGGGAGCGATGTGATAATATTGACGATGCCGTTCAGAATTGAGGTAATGATATTCGTGCTCGTCTGCGCCAGCAAATTCGCCGTATCGGAGATGCGTCCGTTGATCGTCTCCTGATAGTTGGGGTTATCCTGGTAGAAGGACGTCAGCTTCTCGATCAGGTTCTGTACCTCGGGCTTATCCATAATGGACTCGAACTGATTCTTCCACCAATCGATATTGCTGCTGAGCGACTTGGATAACGTGATAATCTCGACGACGATCCGAGTCACGAGCGCGGACACGATCGTCAGCATGGCGACGGCGAACACGATGAGCGATATGGAGACGCCGAGCCAGCGCGGGATTTTCAATTTGCGGTGAAGCAGATTGACGATGGGATTGATCGCATAAGCGAGCAGCCAGCCAAGAAGAAACGGATACACGAGCGGCGTTACGTAAATTACGGCGAGCACGAAGAGAACGAGTAACGACAGCACCATCGCGGTGCGCCAAATCCTTCTCCAAATAACACGGTCCATAAAGCCATCACTCCTCTAAGTTCTAAGCGGCCGAAAACTCTTTATACATATTGTATAATTGTAGCATAGCGAGTATGGCCTTTACCAAAAAATAAGTATCGCCTGCTTTTCTTTACGCCGGCTTTACAATCTTTTAATATGGAACAAACAGTAAGCCTACATAATAGGGATATTCGACAAGCAGGAGGATCCCGGATCGATGAATAAAACCATTTCGCCTTATGTAAATCGTGATCTCAGCTGGGTCGAGTTTAATCGCAGAGTACTGGAAGAAGCGCAGGATCCCGGTAATCCGCTTTTGGAGCGCGCCAAATTTTTGGCAATCGTGTCAAGCAATCTGGATGAATTCATGAGCGTTCGCGTCGCGGGCATCCAAGATCAGATGAAAGCCGGCTATACGAAGCCCGACTTTACCGGTTACACGCCGGCCGGCCTTTGGAAGAGACTAATGAAGAGAACCGGACAGATGGTTGCCGACCAATACCGGACGTACCGCGAGGTGCTGCGCGGGCTGTCGAAGGAAGGCATCTGTTTCCGGACCATCGAAGAATTGAATCCGCCTCAGCTTAAAGCGGTCGATGAATATTTTCACGAAATCGTTTTCCCGGTACTGACCCCGATGGCGGTGGATCAGAGCCGGCCGTTTCCGCTGCTTCATTCCAAGGAGCTGTATCTCTCGGTGCTGCTTGGCCGCGGCGAGGGGCCCGAGCTTGACGAGGAGCCGTTCTTCGCGATCGTACAGGTACCTTCCATCCTGCAACGGTTCGTTCCGGTTCCCGGTCGGATCAACAGCAAGAAACATGAATTCGTGCTGCTGGAGCAGCTGATTGAACGGCATATCAACACCTTGTTCAATGGATATACGACGATTGCCGTCGATCCGTTTCGTTTGACCCGCAATGCGGATTTGACGCTGAACGAAGAAGGCGCGGAGGATCTGCTCGAGGAGATCGAGAAGGAGATCCGGAGAAGGCGCTGGGGGCTTCCCGTTCGGCTGGAATACGGCAAGGGCATGCATACGTACTCGCTGCAAATGTTGAAGGAAGAGCTGGAGCAGGGAGAGAATTTGTTCGAGATCGACGGGCCTCTGGATCTCAGTTTCCTGATGCGCTTCGCCGGCTCGCTCGATGGCTACGAGAATTTGAAGTACCCCCGGATCGAACCGGTTTATCCGCTCGAATTCGAAGAAACGGACGACATGTTCGCCGTCCTTCGGCAGGAAGACGTGCTTGTCTATCATCCGTATGAATCCTTCGATGCCGTAACGGATTTCGTCATGGATGCGGCGCAGGATCCGAATGTGCTGGCCATCAAGATGACGCTGTACCGGGTAAGCGGCCAATCCGCGCTTGTACAGGCGCTGGCGCTGGCTGCCGAAGCCGGCAAGCAGGTAACGGTGGTCGTGGAGCTGAAGGCGAGGTTCGACGAGGAGCGCAATATCGCTTGGGCACGTCAGCTGGAGAAAGCCGGATGCCATGTCGTATACGGGCTTGTAGGCTTGAAAACGCACGCGAAAATCACGCTGGTCGTGCGCCGGGAGCAGGGCATGCTGCGCAGGTATGTGCATGTGGGAACGGGTAATTATAACGACAATACGGCAAAGCTCTATACGGATATCGGACTGTTTACCTCCCACCCCGTCATCGGAGCGGATGCTTCCGCCCTGTTCAACGAAATCACCGGCTATTCGTCACCGTACGAGTGGAAGGCGTTCGGCGTTGCGCCGACGGATCTGAAGCAGAAGCTGTTCAGCCTGATCGACAGGGAGAAGGCGCATGCCGCCGAAGGAAAACCCGCCCATATCATCGCAAAAATGAACAGCTTATCGCATCAAGAGATGATCGATAAGCTGTACGAGGCTTCCAAGGCGGGCGTTCGCATCGAGCTGATCGTCCGCGGCGTATGCTGCCTTCGTCCCGGCGTGCCGGGCTTAAGCGAGAACATTCGCGTTATCAGCATCGTGGACCGGTTTCTCGAGCATGCCCGCATCATCTATTTCCGAAATGGCGGCGACGAGGAACTGTTCCTCTCCAGCGCCGATTGGATGACGCGCAACCTGACCCGCCGGATCGAGCTCATGTGTCCCGTTTTCGACGGCAGACTGCGCAAAGTGCTTATCAACGTGCTTCGCATGAATTTGGAAGATAACTCGAAGGCGCGGGAACTGCAGTCGAGCGGCGGCTATGAGGCAGTTCAGAATGACCTGAAGCCGCTGCGCAGCCAATTCTATGCCACGAGCATCCGCAAGTGGAAGAGCTAACCTGGGAAGGCGCGGAGCAAGCTACAGAAGGACAGGCGTGAGGCCCCATAGCTTCTTGAAATCACTGGCCTGCGCTTCGACTTCTTTTCGCTCCACGTCCAGGGAGCCGCTTGCCCTGACGGCATGCAGGCGCAGCTTGCCGTCCAACGTTTCGACGACCAGCTTGCCGATTGCCTGCGTCTCGCTGCGGTCCAGCGCGATCGCCAGCTGAAGCAGCGTACCCAGCTTGCAGATCAGGGCAATATCCTCTTCGGACAAAAGAGGTTTATAGAGCGCCGCGTTCTGTTTGGTGCGGTTTTTGCTTTTGTACGAGGCGATCAGCGAGCAGAGGAGCAATTCGCGGTGGGACAAGCCGTTCAGCCGGGAATTGACCATGAGATAGAACGTATGCCGCTTGTAATCGTAATAATCGATGCTGGCTCCGATCCGGTGAAGCGTTGAAGCGATATCGATGAATAGCAGGGAGCGGTCTTGCGACGGCCTGTGTACTTGCAGCGTTTCTGCCAGCTGAAGCACGATGCGATTGACCTGCGACGTATGCTGCATGGGCGCTTCAGGATGCAGGGCGGCCAAATTGTTTACACTGTACATGACGACATCGTCCATCCGCGGCCGTTCCGGGAAACGGGTGGAGAAGAACAATCCATCGCGAAGGCCTGCGCCGCAGATCAAATAATGCGAAGCGCCGACGGTGCGGAAAATCGACCGGAGGATCGCCAGGCCGGGAACGATAATATCGACGCGGTCTTTGGACAACCCAGGGAAATTTTTGCGTTTGCTGACCGGCAGCTTCCGGAGCAGTTCAATAAGTTCGTCCGTGGCTTGACCTTCAATGGGATAATTATGCGTGCTTTCGAACGGGTATTTCACGAAAGCCTGGTGCATTTTGCCGAGCGAGCGGACGGTGCCGCCGACGCCGACGAGCGGAAGTCCGGGCTCGTTCTTGAGCCACGCCTCTCGTTCGACAGCCTGCCCCACGTGCTGCTCCAGCTCTCTTAGCTGGACATCGGACAGCATGCCGCCATTCGCGAACCGGCTCGTCAGGCTGACGCAGCCGAACGGAAACGAGACGGCCCGGACTAGCTCGCGGTTCTTGAACAGCGAGACCTCCGTGCTGCCGCCGCCGATATCGATCAGAAATCCATCCGTGACGGACATCGTATTGATCATGCCGAGAAATCCGAAGCCGGCTTCTTCCTCGCCGGAGATCAGCTCGATTGGCAGCCCCGTCTCGGACTCGATACGGCTCAAGACGTGGCTCCGATTCGTGGAATTGCGAACGGCGGCTGTCGCGACGGCACGGATAAGGCCTGTCTTATGTTGTGCGCAAATTAATCGGAAATGGTTAATCATATCAATGAGCTCTTGAATGATCCGGTCCGGCAGGGAGCCGTCCTCGTCCAAATGCTCGCTCAGCCGCGCAGCCCGTTTGCTGCCGTCGATAACCCGGTGTGCGCCGCTGGAGGTCCGCTCATAAACGACCAAGCGGATGGAGTTGGAGCCGATATCGATAATGCCGATGCGTTGTTCCGTCAATAGGAGAACCTCCTTCGGATAGCCTATTGCCCATTTTACCATTTGACGCAAGCTTCAACAAAGCTTGTTTGCTTCAAACGGGTAAAAGGCTGGCGATTGGGGTAAAATCATGGGAGGATTCTTATCACGAAATCGGGTTTTCGTGCGGGAAAAAAGCTTTTATGGTAGCGATAAAGCATTTTTATGTCTAGTTTTGTTTCATTCCGGGCCGAAATCCGATATGATTGAGTACGACGATACGGAACTCGAATCCATCTATTGTTAAACTTGTTACGAATTTTTTAAATACAAAGGCGCTAAAGGAGAGAGAAACATGACAGCAACCAAAGGTCTGGAGGGTATTGTCGCTACGACTTCCTCGATCAGCTCGATCATCGACGGCGTTCTGACTTATCGCGGCATCAACATTGACGATTTGGCAGAGAACGCATCTTTCGAAGAAGTGGCGTACCTGCTGTGGTACGGCAAGCTGCCGAACCAATCCGAGCTGAACGACTTGCTTCAGCAGTTCGGAGAATACGCGGCACTTCCTGCCGGCGTACTGGATTCTTTGAAGATCTACCCGAGCGGAACCAACTCCATGGCGGCCCTTCGCACAGCTGTATCCAGCCTTGCTCTGTTCGATGAGCAGGCTAACGATATGTCCAAAGAAGCGAATATCAAGAAAGCCATCAAAATTCAAGCTCAAATTCCGACGCTTATCGCCGCGTTCGCTCGCATCCGCGAAGGCAAAGAGCCGGTAGCGCCGAAAAACGGCGTCTCCATCGCTTACAACTTCCTTTACATGCTGAACGGCACGGAGCCTGATCAAGTAGCGGTCAAAGCATTGGATCAAGCGCTTGTTCTTCATGCCGATCATGAGCTGAACGCTTCCACGTTCGCGGCGCGCGTAACGGTAGCGACGCTGTCCGATATCTATTCCGGCATTACGTCTGCAATCGGCGCGCTCAAAGGACCGCTGCACGGCGGCGCGAACGAAGCGGTTATGGTCATGCTCGAAGAAATCGGATCGTTTGCCAACGTGGAATCGTATATCAACGAGAAACTGGCGAACAAAGAGAAAATCATGGGCTTCGGCCACCGCGTTTACAAAAACGGCGACCCGCGCGCGAAGCATCTTCAAAAAATGTCCCGCGAGCTGGGCAAACTGACGGGCAACATGGAGCTTTATGAAATGTCCGTCAAAATCGAAGAGCTCGTCACCGGCCAAAAAGGACTGAAGCCGAACGTAGACTTCTACTCGGCATCGGTATACACGACGCTCGGCATTCCGCGCGACCTGTTCACGCCGATCTTCGCGATCAGCCGTGCGTCGGGATGGACCGCTCATATCTTGGAGCAATACGAGAACAACCGCCTGATCCGTCCTCGCGCGGAATACACAGGTCCGGTTGATCAGACCGTAACGCCGATCACGCAGCGCTAAGGCAGGATCGAATATGCAGTCGGGCGGCTAAGGTATCCTTCGCCGCCCTTGCCCTGACGGGGTGTTGGCAGTCAGCCGTTCAAGCTGCGCCGCCGGCTCCCGTCATCATTATGCGCACCGTACAAAACCATTTTAGGAGGAATTTATTTTATGCAACTCGAAAAATTCGCTCTGCCTACTGAAGGCGAGAAAATCACGATCGATAACGGCGTGCTTCAAGTGCCGAACAACCCTATCATTCCTTTCATCGAAGGCGACGGCACGGGCCGCGACATCTGGAAAGCTTCCAAGCGCGTATTGGACGCAGCAGTCGATAAAGCATACGGCGGCGAGAAGAAAATCGCATGGTACGAAGTTTTCGCCGGCGAGAAAGCATTTAATAACTACGGCGAGTGGCTTCCTGCCGACACGCTGACTGCAATTCGCGAATACATCGTCGCTATCAAAGGACCATTGACGACGCCGATCGGCGGCGGCATTCGTTCCCTGAACGTTGCGCTTCGTCAAGAGCTTGACCTGTACACTTGCCTGCGTCCCGTTCGTTACTTCGACGGCGTGCCTTCCCCGGTCAAACGCCCTGAACTCGTAAACATGGTCATTTTCCGTGAGAACACAGAAGACATCTACGCCGGCATCGAGTACCAATCCGGCTCCGAAGACGTGAAGAAAGTGATCTCCTTCCTGCAGAACGAAATGGGCGTAAACAAAATCCGTTTCCCTGAAACTTCGGGTATCGGCATCAAGCCGGTTTCGGCAGAAGGCTCCAAACGTCTGGTTCGCGCAGCGATCGAATACGCGCTCAAGCATGGCCGCAAAACGCTGACGCTGGTTCATAAAGGCAATATCATGAAATACACAGAAGGCGCGTTCAAGAACTGGGGCTATGAAGTAGCCGAGCAAGAGTTCGCGGACAAAACGTTCACATGGGGTCAATACGACCGCATTAAAGAAGCAGAAGGCACGGATGCGGCTAACAAAGCGCAAAAAGACGCCGAAGCAGCTGGCAAGCTGATCGTGAAAGACGCAATCGCCGACATCGCGCTGCAGCAAGTACTGACTCGCCCAACGGACTTCGACGTTATCGCAACGCTGAACCTGAACGGCGACTACCTCTCCGACGCATTGGCTGCGCAAGTAGGCGGCATCGGTATCGCGCCGGGAGCCAACATCAACTACCTGACTGGACATGCTATCTTCGAAGCAACGCACGGTACGGCTCCGAAATATGCGGACCTCGACGTCGTTAACCCGGGTTCCGTTATCCTGTCCGGCGTCATGCTGCTTGAGCACCTGGGCTGGCAGGAAGCGGCTGACTCCATCTACAAAGGTTTGGAAACAGCGATCAACAACAAAACCGTTACGTACGACTTCGCCCGCCTGATGGAAGGCGCGACGGAAGTGAAATGCTCGGCGTTTGCTGACGAGATCATCAAACATCTGTAATCTATGAGGGTCGATAGACCCTCATGTATAACTCCTATATTTCATGTGCATCCTATAAAATCGAGTGCATTCTTCAGCTCCTCCTAAAAGGATCCGGAGAAGCGCTTGGTGGATACGGCGTGCAGGGCATACACGAGAATCGCATGGCTTAGCCACTGCGGTTCTTGTTCGCTCTTACGCCGTTTAAATAGGTTGGCGCTTGCAGCGCATGGTAGTCTTAAGCGGCCGCTTAACGCGACAAATCCATATCGCCGCTGTGAGCGGCAAACGATAGGAGGCTTTTCCTGAAATGGCGATTAAACGCAATAAAATTACGGTTGTCGGCGCCGGCTTCACAGGTGCGACTACGGCGTTGATGCTGGCGCAAAAAGAGCTTGGCGACGTAGTGCTCGTCGATATCCCGCAGCTCGAGAACCCAACGAAAGGCAAAGCGCTCGATATGATGGAATCGACGCCCGTTCAAGGCATCGACTCCAAAATCATCGGGACCTCGAACTACGAGGATACGAAGGGTTCGCAAGTCGTGATCATTACGGCGGGAATCGCGCGCAAGCCCGGCATGAGCCGCGACGATCTCGTCAACACCAATGCAGGCATCGTGAAATCCGTCTGCGAAAATATTAAAGCGACAAGTCCGGAAGCCTATGTCATCATTCTGTCCAACCCGGTCGATGCGATGACTTACGTGGCCTACAATGCGCTCGGATTCCCGAAAAACCGCGTCATCGGCCAGTCCGGCGTTCTCGATACGGCTCGCTATTGCACCTTTATCGCTGAAGAGTTGAATGTATCCGTGGAAGATGTCCGCGGATTCGTGCTTGGCGGTCATGGCGACGATATGGTTCCGCTCGTTCGTTACTCCAACGTCGGGGGGATCCCGATCGAGAAGCTGATTTCGGCTGAACGCATTGAAGCCATCGTCCAGCGCACGCGCGTTGGCGGCGGTGAAATCGTTAATCTGCTCGGCAACGGCAGCGCGTATTACGCGCCTGCGGCATCGCTGGTACAGATGACGGAAGCGATTTTGAAGGACAAGAAACGGATTACGCCGGTTATCGCGCTACTTCAGGGCGAATACGGGTATGACAACCTGTTCATGGGCGTACCTGCAATTCTGGGCGGCGACGGCATCGAGAAAGTGTTCGAGCTTGAGCTGACGGAAGACGAGAAAGCGGCGCTTGAGAAATCCGCGAATTCCGTACGCAGCGTCATTGCCGTCGTCACTGGCTAATTACATTCATCGTATCCACGCTCATAAAGCCTATGAGACCCTGACTGAGTACCGTCAGGGTCTTCCTATTTTCAAACGAAATCATCATCCGTTATGGAGGGATTGCATGCAACAGGAAGCGCTGCAGACGTTAAAACGAGTATATGGTTATGACAGCTTCCGGAAAGGCCAAAGCGATATTATCGACGGCTTGCTGACCGGCAAAGATACGCTGGCCATTCTGCCGACGGGCGGCGGGAAGTCTATATGTTATCAGATACCGGCTATGCTTCTGCCAGGTACGTCGATCATCGTATCGCCGCTAATTTCCCTAATGAAAGATCAGGTAGACGCGTTAAACCGGCTGGGCGTTCCCGCGGCGTTCTTGAACAGCTCGCTGGATGCGGCCACGTATCGGGAGGTTGTCAGACAAACCTCGCAGGGCGCCTATAAGCTGCTATACGTCGCGCCGGAGCGGCTGGACAGCGGGATGTTCGAATCGTTGTCCGCGCAGATGCACATTCCCCTCATCGCCATCGACGAGGCGCACTGCGTGTCCCAATGGGGCCATGATTTTCGTCCAAGCTACCGTCAGCTTGCCGGCTGGATCGGCCGCTTGGAGAACCGTCCGCCGGTTGCGGCGTTCACGGCAACGGCGACTCCGGAAGTGTCAGAGGATATTGCCGCCATGCTGGGCCTGCACGACCCGAATATTTTCGTCACGGGTTTCGCGCGAACGAACTTGACGTTGTCGGTCGTTACGGGAACGGATAAACGGAAGTTTTTGCGGGATTTCGTGCAGCAGCGCCCCGATCAATCGGGCATCGTCTATACGGCGACGCGCAAGGAGGCAGAGGAAGTTTGCGACGACCTGTCGCGCCTCGGCATCGCAGTAGGCAAGTATCATGGCGGCTTGCACGACGACGATCGGGCGGACGCGCAGGAGCGGTTCCGGTTCGACGAGAATCGGGTCATGGTGGCGACGAACGCGTTTGGAATGGGGATCGACAAGCCGAACGTCCGCTACGTCATTCATTGGCAGATGCCAGGCGACGTGGAATCGTACTATCAGGAAGCGGGCCGTGCGGGCCGCGACGGGGAAGAGAGCGAATGCGTGCTTCTGTTCGAGCCGCAGGACGTACAGGTACAGCGTTTTCTCATTGATCGGGGAACGGGAGATCCGGATCGCAAGACGATCCAGCTGAACAAGCTGTATACGATGATGCATTACAGCCGGACGGAGAAATGCCTGCTGCAGTATATCGTGCGCTATTTTGGGGAGGCGGACGTGCCGGAATGCGGCAAATGCAGCAACTGCATGGACGTCAGCGCCATGGTGGACGTGACGGAGGACGCCCGCAAGGCGCTGTCCTGCGTCGGTCGTCTCAAAGGCCGGTTCGGCATCTCGATGGCTGCGAAAGTATTGAAAGGCTCCCGGGAGAAGCGGATTCTCGAATTCGGCTTCGACCGCTTGTCCACGTACGGCTTGATGCGTCAATGGACCGAGCGCGATATCTCGGACTTGATGTATTTCCTCGTCGCGGAAGGATATTTGCGCATTAGCGAAGGCGAATATCCGACAGTGTCGCTGACGGCGGAAGCATTGCCCGTGCTGGAAGGCAGCATTCAAGTCCAACGTCGCCAGAGCGCGGCGGCGAAGCGCAGAGAGACGGCCGGTTCCGCTCTGCCGGCAGCGAATGCGCCGTTGTTCGAAGCGCTGCGAGAATGGCGCAGAGAGACGGCCGCTCGGGAGAAGGTTCCGCCGTTCATGCTGTTCTTCGATGCAGCCTTGAGGGAAATCGCGGACAGACAGCCCGTGAATTCGGAGCAGCTGCTTGCCGTTAAAGGCATCGGAGCCGCGAAAGTAAGCAAGTACGGTCACGATGTCATCGCCATCGTCCGGCAGTTTAAGAAGGACGGTGCGCAAGGCAGCAGGAACGAAAGCGGGAATGCCAGTCTGGCGCAGAAGAACCCTGGGGCAGACGAACAGTCTGACGATTACGCGCAGACTGCGGCGGGAGGCATCTTCAGCTCCTCGACTGAGACGGAGACACCGAGACAGACGGGGGCATCAAGCCCATCGGGAGCGGAAGAGCTAACCCGGTTGGAAGGTTTGTCGAGCCATATGCAGACGTTGACGCTGTTCGCCGAAGGCAGAACGCTGGCGGAGATCGCATCCCTCCGCGGGATGAGCCGCGTCACGATCGAGAACCATCTGCTGCGCTGCGGGGAAGAAGGGGAAGAGCTGCCGTGGAGCGATTTCATTCCGCCGCAGCACGAGGCGCTGATCGTGGAGACGATTGCCCAAGTAGGCGCGGAGAAGCTGAAGCCGATCAAGGAAGCTTTGCCGGAAGACGTGGATTATTTCGCGATTAAAGCCGCCATCGTCAAGCATCGCCTGTCGTCTGCTGGAGAGTAAAGCGTTTTTTTGAATTGCCTGGCTAGTTTTAGTATACTTACAGATGAATATATTTTCCGAGGAGGACGCTTGATGTCTAGTTTTATGTTATTTTTGCATTTGATCGGCGCAGCTGGATTGGGGTTCTACATTGCCCTGCCGTTTATGGCCGGCCGTGCGACCAAGCTTGACGGCGGGGGGCAAGCCGGACTGGCAGAAGGATTGGCGTCCGCTAACCGCATTGCACAATATTTCCTGGTTCTTCAACTTCTTACGGGCGGGTATTTGATGTCGCAAGCCGATTATAAAGTCGTATGGATGATTATCGTCACCGTGTTGTTCCTGGCGATTGCCGCAATCGGCGGCATCATCTCGAAACCGCTTAAGCGGATTGCGGCTTCGATCCAGGGCGGGGAGAGCGCTTCGTCGCATATCGCGAAGGTACGTACGCTGAGCGTGATTTTGCTGCTCATTTATCTGGTGACGATCTATTTCATGCAGCATCCGATTGTGAAATAGTCATTGGATCATAAACAGAACAAAGCATAGTGGAGGGGTTACGGTTGTTGAATTCGCAGTCACCGGATTTGCTGACGTTCGGGGAAACGATGGCACTGTTTATGCCGCAGGAATTCCGTAGTATCGAGCATGTTTCGACGTTGGAGCAGAGCTTCGGAGGCGCTGAAAGCAACGTGGCGATCGGCGTGGCGAGACTCGGCTGCTCGGTAGGGTGGTTCGGCTCGCTTGGCGACGATCCATTCGGTCGGATCATTCTGAAGCGGCTCCGCGGCGAAGGCGTTGACGTTTCTCGGGCGCGGCTTTCCTCGGATGCGCCGACGGGCATGATGTTCCGTGAAATGGCGGCCGGCAAGCTTGCCGTGCATTATTTCCGTAAACATTCCGCGGCCAGTCGGATGACGCCGGACGATTTGGATTTGGATTACATCCGCGGCTGCAAAATCCTGCATATCACCGGCATTACGCCCGCGCTCAGCGACAGCTGCCACCAAACGCTTCTGGCAGCCGCCGTAGCGGCCAAAGAGGCGGGCGTACGCATCAGCTTCGACCCTAATCTGCGCTTGAAGCTTTGGTCGATCGAGGAGGCAAGGCGCGTCGTGCTGCCGCTGGCAGAAATGGCGGATTACTTCCTGCCGGGCTGGGACGAGCTGCGCATGCTCTATGAGACCGATGATTTCGAGGCGGTGAAGGAGAAGCTGTCCCGGTTGAACGCGATCAGCGTCATCAAAGGCGTAGGCGACACGACCGTCGTGCTGGAGAACGGCAAGGCCGTCGAAATTCCGTTCTATCCCGCCGATCAAGTCATCGATACGGTCGGCGCGGGCGACGGATTCTGCTCGGGCTTCCTGGCAGGACTGCTGAAAGGCATGACCCCGGCGGAAGCCGTCCGCCTCGGCAGCATCAACGGCGCGCTCGTCGTGCAAATGCGCGGAGACTGGGAAGCGCTGCCTGACTGGAAGACCGCGTACGGCAGATTATCGGACAAAGGCTGGGTGGAGCGTTAAATGGCTGACATGCAATCGTCGAAGGGGCAGCGCCGGCGCGAAGGGATCATGAACGTGCTGAAACGGCAGGGGCGGATCACCATTCAGGAAGTCGTGGAGCGCTTCGGCGTCTCCGAGGCCACTGCAAGGCGGGATCTTGAACTGATGGAGAAGGCGGAGCCCGTCATTCGCACGATTGGTGGGGCTATGTACGACGGCATGAACGCGGTTCGCGAGCTGCCTTTCGCCGAGAAGGAAGGTTTATTCTTCCTCGAGAAGGAGCGAATCGCAGCCGCCGCTGCGGGGCTGATCGAAGAGGGCGATGTCGTCGGGCTGTCCGGAGGCACGACGAATTATTATCTGGCGAAGCTGCTTAAGACGCGCCGAGGCATTACCGTCGTGACCAACACGGTCAACGTGGCCATGGAGCTGGCGGGAAGCGAGATCAATGTCGTCGTGACCGGAGGCATGATGCGGCACAACAGCTTCGAGCTGTGCGGTCCGCTTGGCGAAGGCATGATCGGGCAGCTGAATATCGGCAAAATGTTTCTCGGCGTCGACGGCGTCTCCTCTACCGGAGGAATCACGACGTATTCCGAGCAGGAAGCCCATATTGCCAAGGCGATGATTCGGCGCTCCCAGGCGACCTATGCGATGTTCGATCATACGAAGATCGGCCGCACCTCGCTGTTCTCGATCGCTTCGCTCTCGGAACTGCAGGGCTTCGTAACCGATCAGGAGTTGCCGCAGCAGCTCGCGTCCATTGCGCGCGCAAACGGCATCCAGACGGTTATCGCCGGCGGAGAGCAGGAGATCAGCATTTAGTCATCGTTGCTGCTGCTTCCAAAAACATAAGCGTTCGCATCGTGCTCAGGCACTGCGGACGCTTTTTTATTAAGGACGAGCAGCAGCCGTTTATCGGAAAAAAATTTCCTTCTCCCGTAATCATTATTTGGTATACTAGGGAGGATTATATTTGAAAAGGAGAAATGATCCGTGTCTGAAAAACTCATTATTGGCAGCGCAACGCATTCTTATGAAGTAGCCAGCGGCTGGGGCAAGCTTCCCGAGGGTATTACTTACGGATATACGCATGGTATCGTAGTCGACGAAAATGATAACGTTTACGTACATAACACGAGCAAGGATTCCGTCGTCGTATTCGACAAAGACGGCAATTTCAAAACCTCGTGGGGCGCGGAATTCGAAGGCGGGGCGCATGGTTTCTACCTGCACCGCGACAATGACGGCATCGAATACTTGTATTTCGCCGACACGAACCGTGCGCTGGTCGTCAAAACGACGCTGAACGGCGACGTACTGCTCGAGATCGGCACGCCGGATCGCCCTGATCTCTACGATACGGAGCGCCGTTACGTCCCGACAGACGTATGCGTAGCGCCAAACGGCGATATTTACGTATCCGACGGTTACGGCCAATATCACATTCATCAGTACGATGCGAAAGGCACATACATCCGTACGTTCGGCGGCCGCGGCTCCGAGCCGGGCAAAGTGATCGAGCCGCATGGCATTTCGATCAATCTTCGCGGCAGCGAGCCGGAAATCTATGTGGCCGACCGCGGCAACGGACGTATTCATGTGTTCACGCTGGAAGGCGAGCACAAGCGGTTCGTGGATCATAACCTCGACAAACCGTGCAGCTTCTATTTCTTCGGCGATGAAGTTTATCTTCCGGATCTGGACAGCCGCATCACGGTTCTGGACAGCGAAGACCGCTTGATCACGCACTTGGGCGAGGACCAAAAGGCGTATAAGCAAGAAGGCTGGCCGAACCTGCCTAAATCCTACTACCGTCCGGACAAATTCAGCTCGCCGCATGGCGTATGCGTGGATTCGCAGGGCAATGTATTCGTGGCAGAATGGATTTTCGACGGTCGCATCACGAAGCTGATCAGACAAAAGTAAGTTTCGGATCGCTTCCGTAACAAGAACGCATCAAGAAATAAAAAATAGCCCATGGATGCCGGTTTCCCGGATTCCATGGGCTTTCTTATTCGCTATGAATTGCGTTATTAGTTAGGCATTACTTGCGTTATGCACGAGTCTTCCCTGTACCCAGGTATGGCTGACAGCGGTGAAGGCAGCGTCCGTAAGCACGAGATCGGCATGCTTGCCTGCCTCGATCGTGCCGGTGACATGCTGCAAGCCAAGCTGCCTTGCAGGGTTGCTGCTCGCCATGCGGCTAACCTCAGCTACGTTAAGGTCGGTATGCTCCAGCACGAAACGGAAGGCGTTGATCATCGTCAGCGTGCTCCCCGCAAGGGCGCCGCCATGGCGAAGGCGGGCAACGCCTTGAAGGACATCGACTTCAAGGCCGCCGAGCTCGTAGCCGCCATCGCCCAAGCCGGCAGCGGATATCGCGTCGGTGATGAGAATGACACGATCGCGCGGCTTGGACTGTACGAGCAGACGAATCGCGGCCGGATGGACATGATGGCCGTCGGCAATGAGCTCGGCATAAATCCGATTGTCGCTCAGAACGGCGCCGACAGTACCCGGCTCGCGGTGATGCAGCGCCCGCATGGCGTTAAACGTATGCACGGCTTGCGTCAGGCCGGCTTCGACCGCTGCTTCGATTTGCGCATAGAGCGCATCCGTATGACCGGCAGCCGCAACGATGCCGTGCTCGGCCAAATACGAGATGACCGCAGCCGAACCTTCTTTCTCGGGTGCCAGCGTCAGCTGCTTGATCAAGCCGGGATAGGCCGTGTTCCAAGCTTGTACCCAGTCCAGACGCGGCTGCGAAATATAGCTCGGGTTTTGAGCGCCCGGCCATAGCTCGCTGATGAAAGGCCCTTCCAAGTGCACGCCTTCCAAGCTCGCAAAAGGCATTGCTCCGCTGCGATAAGAAGCGGTGGCTTCAAGCACGTCTTTAATCGCTTCTGGCGATGCGGTGACGGTTGTCGCCAGCATGCGCGTCGTGCCGTGAGAAGCGTGGAAGGACGCAATGGCATCGTAGGATTCGCTCGAAGCATCCATGAAATCGGCGCCGAAGCCGCCATGCACATGAAGATCGATAAATCCCGGCAGCAGCCAGCCGCCGTTTCCATCGACGATCGTTCTATCCTCCGTAGTGGGAGCAGGCAGCGTTTCTCCCGTCATAATCTCCGTAATGATACCGTCCGTAACAGCAACGGCAGCGTCTCGGACAATGTCATCGCCGATGACGGCGTTTACGCCGCGAATGAGCCATTTTCCCTCTGCTGTGTTCATGATTTACAACAACCTCCCAGCCTCTCGATCAACCAATACGGTTACGTTCTTATGCGTTTGCAGCAGCGATGCAGGGCAGTCCGTCGTAATCGGTCCCCGCAGCGCTTGTTTGACGATCTCGGCTTTGTCCGCGCCTTTAACGACGAGCAGGATGGATTCGGCCTTCAGGATGGAACCGACCCCCATCGTGATGGCGCGGGTCGGCACCTCGTTGATGGAATCGAAGAATCTGGCGTTGGCTTCGCGGGTCTCGGGCTCGAGCTCCACGATATGCGTGCCGCCTTGGAGTTCATCGTCCGGCTCGTTGAAGCCGATATGGCCGTTATGGCCGAGACCGAGCAGCTGAATATCGACGGGGCGTTCCTCGAGCATCCGATCGTATTCCGCGCATTCCGCTTCTAAATCCGCCACGGTGCCTTTGGGAAGATGGGCATTGCCGGCAGGCAGGTCAATATGAGAGAACAAGTGACGGCTCATGAACTGCGCGTAGCTTTGCTCATGGTCCGGCGAGAGTCCGACATATTCGTCCAAATTGAAGGTCGTTGCGGATTTGAAGGAGATTTCTCCTTTTTCGTACAGCATGATCATTTTTTCATAAATTCCGATCGGTGTCGAGCCGGTAGCCAAGCCGAGGGTCGATTCCGGATTTTCCTTTAAAGCCGCAGCAAACAGCTGCGCAGCGTATTGGTCCAAGTCAGCCGGAGAATCAAAAGTTTTCAATTGCATCGCAAGCGCCTCCTGAAGCGTTATTATGACTTTATTATAAATCATTATGTTCATGACAACAATAAAAATGATTGAAAAAGTCATTTAATAGATTGTAAAAGTCAAAATATCCATTCTATTCCTTGGACTTGCTCCAGCGTCGCGTCTATGCCATGATGGATGGATATGGCCAGGGATGGAAGGAGCACTATTTCAGCATGACAGACAGATTGGATGCAGAGCACGCCGTCACCGCAAGACGGAAAGGCGAGCATATACGCATATGCCTGCAAGAGCAGGTGCAAAGCACCGGGATCGGAACGGGCTTCGACGGCTACCGGTTCCATCATCAAGCACTTCCGGAAATTTCCTTCCGCGAGATCGACCTTTCGACATCTTTTCTAGGCAAGCGGCTCGCGGCACCGTTGTTAATCAGCTCGATGACCGGCGGCACGGAAGAAACGGCCCGGATCAACGAACGGCTTGCCGAAGCAGCCGAAGCGCGCGGCTGGGCGATGGGGCTTGGCTCCATGCGGGCCGCAATCGAGAATGAAGCGCTGGCCGCTACGTTCCAAATTCGGAAGCTGGCACCCGGTATACCGGTCATCGCCAATCTCGGCGCTGTGCAGCTGAACTACGGGTACGGCATCGACCAATGCCGGCGGGCGGTGGAGCTCGCGGAAGCGGATGCGCTGGTCCTGCACCTGAACAGCTTGCAGGAGGTATTCCAGCCGGAAGGCGATACGAACTTCCGCGGCCTTCTCAACCGAATCGCCGAGGTGTGCCGCTTGATGGATGTGCCTGTCGGCGTTAAGGAAGTCGGCTGGGGCATCGATGCCGAGACGGCTAAGGTCCTTCTCGAAGCGGGGGTATCGTTCATCGACGTCGCCGGTTCGGGCGGAACGTCATGGAGCCAGGTCGAGAAATACCGCGCGCGCGACGAGCTGCTTGCGGAAGCGGCAGACGCGTTCGCCGACTGGGGAACGCCGACCGCAGTTTGCGTGCGCGACATCCGCGCAGCGCTGCCGGACGCGTCGGTCATCGCGAGCGGCGGTCTCGTGAACGGAGTAGATGCCGCGAAGGCGATCGCGCTCGGAGCCGATCTCGCCGGTTACGGACGCGTGCTGCTCGGCGGAGCGGCCGATCCGGAAGGCGGAAGCGCGGTCTCCCTGATGCGCCAGATGGAGCGCATCGAATTCGAGCTTCGCGCCGCGATGTTCGGCATCGGAGCCGAGACGATCGGTCAGCTTCGTACGACGGATCGGCTGCTGCCGCTCCGATAATAAACAAGGGCAGTCCCGTGCAAGCTGCGGGTACTGCCCTTGTTTGCGTCTGTATTCCTTTGCGACTGAATTCTCTTGCTACTGCACTTCTTACGTCCCAACTCCCTTGCTTCTGTGCTCCTTACGTCTGGACTCCCTTGCTACTGCGCTTCTTTGCGAACCGCTTTACTTGACCATCCCCGTTCCATCGATCTTCACCCGGACATGGATATCGAATTTCAAATTCGGATAGATGCGCTCCCAGTCCTTCCATGTTTGCGGATTGCCGGCATGCGTAGCCCGGTAGCGCAGGCCGAAGCCGAAGGGATCCACGCCCGCATGCTGCACTTTCTTGAAGAGCTTCTCGATCTCCGCGGCGATCTGTTCGTTGAACAGTTTCTCCAGATCATTCCAGTCCGTTTCATAAATGCCGAGCGGTGCTTCCTCGAAGATGCCGCTGACACGAAGATGCAGACGGAGCACGTACTCGCCGTTTGTCTTCACAATCTTATAGTGCGAGTTGATGCGGTCCACGTTGATGACCATCGTGTCGCCGTCCTTCACGGCGGCGACGGTCGATTTCGAATCCTGATTGCGGATCTGACTGTAGGTTTCCGTCTCGGCAGGAGAGATCGTCTGGACCAGCTTCGACTTGTTCAGCAAGGCGAGCCGGGTAATCACGTAGCTCTTGTCTTCCGCGCGGATGATCGGAAGCACGGGATCGATGCCAAGCTCGTCGACTCTCCGAATGAAATCGAACACGTACACCGGCACGAGATAGGAAGACTGCGTGCCGTCCTTCCCGAACATAAGGAAGAGCGTATTGCCGGGATAACGTTCGGCCGGAGGCGCGATGTTCAGAATGGTCTTCGCGTCGGGCTCGCCGACAGCCATGTAAGCGACGCTCTGCACATCCCTTCGGCGTGACAGCCAGCGCAGCATGTCGGTGTAATTGTTTCTGGCCAGTCCTTCGCCAAGCATGTATACCTTGCAATGGCCGAAATCCAATTCCTTGTCGACATGGGCCTTTAACAACCGCACGGCTTCCGCAATCGACGTGGCCTGAATGGAGACGACTTGATTCTTGCCTGCGCCGGGTTCGATCTTCGGCGATGGGATGGCGAGGCGCAGGGTGATATTAAACCCCTTTGCGCCGTTGCTTGCCGGGTCGATGCCCATGGCGACGACGAAGAACCGTTTATCGATGTCCCTGAAGCCGCAGCCGCCCGTAAGCGGCAGAAGCAGCAGCACTAGAGCCAGCAGGGGAATACGGATGCTTTTCATGACTCCAGCTTCTTTCTTTTCCCGGTCCCTGCCAAGCTGAGCGCGAACAAGAAGAGGACGGATGCGATTTCCATGCATGCACGCAGGACGATCCAATAACTCGTGATTTCGAGGTTTTGTTTCTCGTTGAACGTGTAGGCATAGGTAATGGTCATGGCGACGAACAAGCAGACGATCACCCAATTGGCACGGGGCGTCTTCGAAGGATCGACAGCCTTCTTCGGCTTCGGCAGGCAGCTCTTCACCAGCTCCATTGCCAAATGCCAGCCGATCGTGGCGAACATCAGCGAGAGCATCAAGTAGAGCAGCAGGAAAACGAATATGACCCGCTCGATGAAACCGTAGCTCATGACGAGCGAATCCGAGGTGACGCTCCAAATATATAAATAGTCGGCAGCGCCCTCCGTTCCGTGAAAGCCGATCGGCACGAAGAAGGACGCAACCAGGATCATGCTGCAGAATACGGGAATCGCCCAGCGGAAACGCAGTCTGAAATTCGGCGAGTTCAGCCGATTGAACATGAAGAAGTTCATGTAACCGGTGAACACGAACAAGGAAGAAGCGAACGGCTTGACCTTCGGCAGCCGATCCCAGTAATGCGCGACCGTGCGAATGGCATCCCAATCCAGCAGCGGACTGCGGACCGCTTTGAACAAGACGAACAAGATGAACGGCGTGCAGATCACCAGGATCACCTCCATCACGACGATGACCGTGAGCATGGATCTGGTCGCCCCGTACAAGCAGACGCAGGCCATGAAGGTCAGCACGAGGATCGAGCTCGTATCGGGGTTGAAGAATCGATTGATGAGCACGGAATAGGTATACAGCACGATCGAGGCCGCCGTCAGCCACATGAACGCGCACCCGAGCATGAACGGAATCGCCAGAAACTTCGGGAAGAACAGCGCCAGAATTTCGGGCAGGCCTTTGCCGGGATAGGTTTTCATGACATGCGTGAAGAGCAGGGCGAGAATGCTGCCGACGACGGCGGCGCATGCCATGGACATGATCGAGCCGTCATACCGGTGCTGGATAAGCAGATAGGGAACGAAGAGCATCAGGTTCAGCATGCTGACCAGCGCGATGTTATAGTAGAAATAACGGTTCATTCCTGGTTCACCTGCCCCACGTCGCTCGTCTGTCCCAGCGTCCGTCCGAACAGATGGAAATACGGCTTGCCGAAGCTGCGCAGATCGGACAAATAAATGAGATAGCAGAAGATGCCCAGCGCAACCCCGGAGATGCCGAAGAAGATGGCGGGAATGATCAACGGATATTTCAGGAAACGGATCGCCGTCGACATATTGTTGACGGGAATGACGAAGTTGGATATCGCGACGACGGACGTGACGATAATCATGATGCTGCTGACGAGGCCGGCTTGCTGCGCCGCTTGACCGAGAATCAAGCCGCCTACGGTCGTTGCGGTGGAGCCGATGTATTTGGGCAGACGGACGCTCGCCTCGATCAGCGATTCGATCATGAACAGCATAATGAATACCTCCACGAACGACGGATACGGTACGGCCGAACGGCTTCCGGATATAGAGAAGGTTAATTGCACCCGAAACAGCTCGGGGTTGTACGACATGATGGCGACATAGAGGGCAGGCAGCGTAATCGTCAGCACGACGGCGAAATACCGCAGCACGATCATGGCGCGCGTCATCCAGAAGGAATCATAGCTGTCGTCTACCGCGTGCATGAAATCGAAGAACGTAGATGGCAGCACGATGGCGAACATCGAGCCCTGGAGCAGCAAGATCACTTTGCCGTCCTCGATTCCGGTGCAGACCCGGTCCGGACGTTCCGTCACCATCATGGATGGAAACAGCCGGTAGCGGTCGCCCAGCGAACGAACCAGCTCTCCGGTTGCCGTGAAGATGGGATCGGAGATCCGCTCCAGCTTCGCGCGGATGTTGCTGAGCACGGTGGCGTCTACCCGGTGCTTATCGAATACGAGCAGCAAGCGCGTTTTGGAGATGGTGCCGATCGTCCTCTCTTCGACGGACAGCTCTTCGCTCGGATAACGGCTTCTAATAATATTGACGGAATCAATCAAATCTTCGCTAAGCGCGATTTGCGGTCCCATGATGACGGTTTCCACCATCGTTTGGGGATTCTCGTTGCGAATGATGCGAGCGACGTCCAGCTTGTAAACGACACCGTTCAATTGCAGCAGCACGAAGCCGTGCAGCATCGTTTCCGCCCATTTGGCAGGGTCGTCGAGCCGTTTGAAGGAGGGATTGCGTTTTACGACGTCTTCGAACGGGATTTCCTGTTTCGTGAACGGCACGAGTATAAAATCGCTGACCTTACTTTCGTCGCAAAGCGTGGAGATATAGGCAACCTCGATCACCAATGTATCGTTCTGCAGACGGTTCAGAGTCAGGTCCCGCGCCTCGGCAAACAGCGTTTCGATCCGGTTCAGCATGACGGTACCGTCCTCTCTTGATGAATGTCCGGCCGGCTGCTCGATTGGAAGCCGTTTGGCGGATTGGTATAGTATGGATGTCCAATTTGGAAAATATCCGTCTAGCAGCATTTTGCCAGAATAGCGGCCGTACGGTACAATTAGAGGAGTTTAGGCTTTTGCGTGATAGGCATTGCGGATGGGGAGCGGGTAAGTGTCGCCAGCTTGACCTTATCGTTCTGGACGACCGCGCCATCACGCTGATCGGGATCGGGAGGATAACAAATTGAGCGGAATTGCAGGAAGACCGGCCGCGACGGAGCGGCCAGGCGGCATATTGCAGGTCAGAGTGCCGCTGCCCTTCTCATTGAAATGGGTGAACAGCTACTTGCTGCGGGATGAGCGGGGATACGCGCTGATCGATCCGGGCTTGCATACGGTGGAAGCCGTCGCGGCCTGGGAAGCGGTGTTGGCGGAGCACGCCATTGCTATCGGGGACATTCATACGATTCTGTTGACGCATCAGCATCCGGATCATTACGGGCTTGCCGGGTGGTTCCAGCAGCGCAGTGGTGCTCCTGTCTACCTATCGGAGGAGTCGTATGCCTATACGCAGCGCCTATGGGGAAGCGATAGAGGCAGCGCTTTTGCCGCGGATCTATCGGTACTCTATGCCTTGCACGGCATGCCGCCGGAAGTCGTTGCACAGTTAGGGCCTCACTTGGACAGCTTCGTCGCGAAAGTGGAGCCGCAGCCGGAGGTGCATTTCATTGAAGCGGGACAAACCGTCCGTTTGGCCGGTTTGGACTGGCAGGCCATCGACGCGCCGGGCCATGCAGGCGGCCAGCTCTGCTTCTACGCACCGGAGAAGCGCTGGATGATTTGCGGCGACCAGGTGCTGCCGACGATTACGCCGAATATTAGCGTCGTGCCAGGCGAGGACGACAGGCAGCTGGAACGGTTTCTGATCAGTCTCCGGGAGCTGGCCGCCTATGAAGTCGAGCTTGCGTTTCCCGGCCACAGGGAGCCGTTCGAACGCTTCGCGGAGCGGGCGGAGGAGCTGGCAGCCCATCATGAGCGCAGACTGGAGGACATCGTCCAGATGCTCCGCGAAGCCTCCGGCTCGGCTTACTCGCTATGTATGCGGCTCTTCGGCGAACGAATTGCAGGCGATGCGCATCATATGCGGTTCGCCATGTCGGAGACGCTTGCGCATGTCTTTTATCTGGAGCAGCGGAAACTGATTACGAGACGCGTACAGGAGAAGGAGATCACGTACATTGCATAGGGGAAGCGACAACCGCTAGCCCGAGAAAAAGGAGCCCGCAGAAAATGGTCATGTCACGCTCTGAAGCCCATCAACGCCAGAAGCAGCAGCGTTCCAAGCGGATGAAGAAGCTGCTTATCGTGAATCTCACTCTATTGGTGCTGATCGGTATTGTTGCCGTGGTTTATGTCGTGCAGCGACAGGATAACGGAAGCAAGCTGGATGCGTCTGCGAATGGCAATCAAACACCGGCACAAGGCGGTGCGGAAGACGAAGGAACAAGCGGCTCCCCGCAGACCGGCAATGGCAATGCTGGCAATGGCGGCAATGAAGCTGGCGCCGGCAGCGGCAATGCGAATGAAGGCGGTCAGCAGGATCAAGCTGGAAGCGGCGCTGCGGACGGAGACGAAGGAAACGCTGTTGACGGTATTAGCGGCAGTGAAGGCTCGAATGGACAAACGCCGGATTCCTCCGGGAACGGGGCCACGAATACGAATGCGGGCACGGACGGTGGTCAGGGCGGGAATACCGGCTCGTCGCAAGGGTCGTCCGGGGACGCGGCTGCAGTTACTGGAGACGGGGATGAGGTCAACTTGACTTTCACCGGAGATATTCTGCTGGCTGCTTCGGTAGAGAAGCTCATGCTGAAGAACGGATACGATTATCCGTACGCGAAGGTGCTGCCGTACTTGCAGCTGTCGGACGTGACGGCGGCGAATCTGGAGACGCCCGTCACGCTTCGGGGGACGCCGGCGCCGGATAAGCAGTACGTGTACAAATCCTCGCCCGATGCGCTGCCTGCCCTGATCGCTGCCGGCGTAGACGTGGTCAGCCTGGCTAACAATCACACGTTGGACCAAGGCGAAGAAGGTCTGTTCGATACGATCGATTATTTGAACAAAGCGAAGCTGCCGAACATGGGAGCGGGCATTAATGATACGGAAGCCTTCAAGCCGGTGATTAAGGAAGTGAACGGGATTCGGATCGCTTATCTCGGCTTGACCCGCGTCGTTCCCGTAGGTTCCTGGAAGGCCGATAAGAACCACCCAGGGCTCGCGGAAACGTATGACCCGACACGGGCCGTAGCCGCCATTAAGAAAGCGAAGGCCGACGCGGATATCGTCGTCGTCATGGTTCACTGGGGTACGGAGCTGAAGGATATGCCGAATGCGGACCAGACGCGGCTTGGACATGCATACGTCGATGCCGGAGCGGATCTGGTCATCGGCAGTCATCCGCATCTTCTGGAAGGCTTCGAGTCGTACAAAGGCAAATGGATCGCGTACAGCCTGGGTAATTTCGTCTTCAGCGGCATGCCGGACAAACGGACGGCCGATACCGGCGTCCTGGATGCCGCTTGCAATGCCGCAGGCAAATGCTCGCTCAAGCTGCATCCGATGCGCGCCGTGCAGTCGCAGCCCGCGCTGCTCGAAGGCGAAGAGGCGGCCGCGCTGCTGAAACGAATATCGGGCATTTCCATTAACGCCGCAATCGATGCGCAAGGCCATGTTCTGTCGAAGGAGTGAGGAGAATGATCAATCCATGTGTTGCCCACCGCGGCGCCTCCGGCTTGGCGCCGGAGAACACGATGGCCGCCTTCCAGGCGGCGCTTGCCTATCCGTTCGTGCAATGGATCGAGCTTGACGTTCAGCTGTCCAAGGACGGCATTCCCGTCGTCATTCATGACGATATGCTGAAACGCACCGCAAGGACGGCTGGGAAAGTCAGCGACTATACGGCGGAAGAATTAGGCCGGATGGATGCGGGAGGCTGGTTCGACAAGTCATTCGCCGGCGAGGGGATTCCGACGCTCGAGCAGGTGCTGGATGCAACGATCGGCCGCTGCAGGCTCAATATCGAGCTGAAAACATATGGGGGCCGTTATCCAGGGATGGAACGCAAGGTCGTCGAGCTTCTTTATCGCAAAGGACTGCAGCATGATTCGGTCATTACGTCCTTCGACCGGGAGGCGCTTCGTCAGGTCCGAGAGCTGACGCCCGATGTACGGACGGGACTCATCATTGACGCCTTGCCTTGGACGCTCGGGGAGGAGCTGAAGCAATTGGATGCTTCGTTCCTCTCGATCGGCTACACGCGCGTTTCCGATACGCTGCTTGCGGATATGCACAAGGCCAACGTGGACGTCATGGCATGGACGGTGAACGATGCGGCGATGATCAAGCGGCTGGCGCGGCTTGGCAGCGCGCTTATGATCTGCACGAATTACCCGAATCGGTTTCAAGATGCGATGCAGCCGGGGTCGTAGTTGGTGGCTGAGCTAGTGCAGAGCTAGTGCAGAACTAGTGCAGAATTAGTGCAGAATTAGTGCAGAACCAGTCCAAGTTAGTACGCCTTTGCGGCGTCCGCATAACAAGAAGACGCATAGCGCGGGTAAGCCCGTCGTTATGCGTCTTCTTGTTATATTTGCTGGTACTGCGTTTTCTATTTGCTGGACCAAATGCTGGTATTACGTTGCGGGTAGCTCGTCCCGGAAGCGTTCGCGGATGTCGAGCAGCGCGGGAAGCTGCTCCATGAAAGCATCGACGATGCGGGGATCGAAATGACGGCCGCGTTCCTCCTGAATTAGCGCCAAAATCCGTTCCAGGTCCCAGGCTTTCTTGTAGATCCGGTCGCTGCCGAGCGCGTCGAATACGTCGGCAACCGCGGTAATGCGGCCGTAGAGATGGATTTCTTCTCCCTTCAGCCCTTGCGGATAGCCGGTTCCGTTCCACTTCTCGTGATGCTGGTGCGCAACGATTGCCGCTGTTTGGAGCAGCTCGCGGCCGGAGGATTTGAGCAGGTTGTAGCCAACTTCGGTATGCAGCTTCATCTGGTCGAACTCTTCCGGAGTGAGCTTGCCCGGCTTTAGCAGAACGGCATCCGGGACCGCCACCTTGCCGATGTCGTGCATGGGAGACACCACGCGGAGCAGCTCCGCTTCTTCGGCAGGCAGGCCAAGGCCGCGCGCGAGGATGGCCGAATATTCCGCGACCCGCTTGACGTGGTTGCCGGTTTCCTTGGAGCGGCTCTCTCCGATCTGTCCCATCGTATAAATGATTTCGCGCTGCGTGGATTCGATTTCTTCGTGCAGGATGACGGACTCCAGCGATTTGCCGGCGTACGCCGCGGCCAGCTTGAGCTGCTCCAGGTCCCGCTGCGTGAAGACGGCTTGCGGCGTCAGCTTGTTGATCGCTTGGTAGGCACCGATCATTGTCCCGTCGTTGCCCAGGAAAGGCACGGTGATGACGGCTTGCGTCCGATAGCCAGTCCGCTGATCGCTCTCCGCGTTATGGCGGGGATCCGCGTAAGCATCGTCGATCAGGAGGCTTTCACCCGTCGCGATGGAATGGCCGGCGAAGCCGGAGCCGAGCGGGATGCGAATCTCGCTCACGCCGTGGGCGATCGTCGTGAAGAGCTCTTGTTTGGCCCGATCGATCAGCCAGACCGTGCAGCGGTCGGCGCGAATCATTTCGCGGCCCATGTCCGCCATGAGGAGCAGTACTTTTTTTAAACTGCGCTCACCGCTTATTTTCGCGGTATAATCAAATATGATGCGAAGCAGCTCTTCCGGCGTTCGCTCAAGCTGAGCGTCGGGAGCGGCAGCGCGGAGACGGCTTGGTTCGAACATTGGGAAGGCGACACTCCTTAATGCGAAGGCGGCCAATGAACATTCCGCCGTGCAGCTGAATACGATTCGAGCTATACTTCAACATAAACGGCGAAAATCCTGCTTGTTGCTTTGTTAATAGACAAAATTCGACAAATATTGTCGAGTGAACGACAATGCGAAAATGGAATAATCTTCTTAGAAGAGAAAGAGGCAAATGCAGATGGATGAGTGGATTAAGCTGTCGGCCAGTTTGCTGGGAGGCATGCTGATCGCGGCTGCCGCATACCGGCTTCGCTCGTTGTCTGGGTCCGGCGCTTGGTCAGCCGCGGTCATGGGCGCCGGTTATGCCATGCTTGGCGGCCCGTTTTGGCTCGTTACGCTGCTCGCGTTCTTCCTGTCTTCCACGCTCTGGTCCAAATGGAAACGAAGGCATGCGAAGAAGGCCGCAGCCGAAGCGAACTATGCTAAGACCGGCAGACGCGACGCCATGCAGGTGTGGGCCAACGGCGGATTGGGGCTGGTTCTATGCGCTGGCCATGCGATCTGGCCGGCTGACGACTGGATGTATGCCTTCGTTGGCGTTATGGCAGCCGTCAACGCGGATACATGGGCGACGGAAATCGGCGCGCTGAGCCGCCGGACGCCTCGCTCGCTGCTGACCGGCCGGCGCGTCGCGGCCGGCGCGAGCGGCGGCGTTACGCTGCTCGGCAGCGCCGCTGCCCTTGCAGGCGCCGCCTTCATCGGCGCGTGTGCCGCCGCGCTCTCGCCGGCTGAAGCCGGCGCCGGGCCGGGCATGCTGCTCGCCGCCGCGGCCATAGCCGGCACGGCCGGCGCTTTCGCCGATTCCTTGCTCGGCGCGACCGTGCAGGCAATGTACCGCTGCCGCCAATGCGGCAGCGAGACGGAGCGCGCCGCGCATTGCGGCGCCGCAGCCGTACGGATCCGCGGCTGCGCCGGCATGACGAACGACGCGGTCAATCTCGCGTCGTCGGCCGTCGCCGGCTTGCTGGCGTGGGGACTCGGCTGCGCCTTCTCCTAAGGCGCGGGCTGCATGCCCGGCCCTGGCCACGAAGGGCCGCGCCAGCGGCGCACAGGCGCCTATCCGACCGTCAAGGCCCTCAAAGGCGTCCCAACGCCATCCCGGGCCGCCATGGCCTCTGTCGGCAACCCCAGCCGCCAAGGCCGCATAACGGCGCCTATGCCGACAACCCCGGCCCCAAGGCCGTGCCAAAGGCGCATAAAAAAATACATTCCTAAACAATAGCAGCCGCGTGCATCGGCTGCGCCATTTCAAAAACATGCTTTTACCCCTGTAAATGAATAGGGATGCAGGTTGACAGGGGGATGTACCACGGGTATCCTTACTTTTATAGTAAAAAATTTACATATCAAATGGATTCATGTAAGCGAATTCATGGCTGCGGAAGGGGAATGACCAACGTGTCAATCGTAGCGGCGGAAACGCCGATTGCGGAAGTCTTGCTGCAAGCGGTGAACGTCAAGAAGGTGTTCGGTCGTGGTGACAATGCTGTAACCGCTGTCAAAAATATCGATCTCAGCATTCGTCGAGGCTCCATGATCGCGCTCAAAGGGCGTTCGGGTTCCGGAAAGACGACGCTGCTTAACTTGCTTGCGGCGCTGGACCAGCCGACGGAAGGCCAAGTTTATTATGACGGACGGGTCATCTCGGAGCTGCCGGAGAAACAGCGGAGCACGTGGAGGAGGACCCATCTGGGACTCGTTTTCCAGGCGTTCGGCTTAATTCCGCTCATGTCGGCTTACGAGAACGTGGAGTTCGGGCTGCGCATTGCTGGCAGCAATCCTGCACTGCATAAGGAGCGGGCGGAGCAGGCGCTGGAATGGGTAGGGATGAAGTCGCGGATGAAGCATCGCCCGCCGGAGCTGTCCGGCGGCGAGCAGCAGCGCGTCGCGATCGCGAGGGCGATTGCGCACCGTCCCGCATTGCTGCTCGCGGACGAGCCTACGGCAGAGCTGGACAGCCGAATGGGGCTGCAGGTGATTAAAGTGTTTCGCGATCTCGTTGAAAATTTAGGCATGACGATCGTCATGACGACGCATGACCCCGGCATTATGGAAATCGTAGACCATGTTATTGCATTGGAGGATGGAGAGATTGTCGCTGAGCCAAACGTCTAAACGCCGCCTGAAGCGCCGCGCCAAGGAAGCCGCTGCCGTGATACTTGCCGCAACTATGCTTTCCGGTTGTTCGCTCCTGCCGACCACGGAGAAGACGCTGCAGCCGCCGCTTATCAAGCCGGCGGAGGAGAAAGTCGATGCCGTCGAAGTGAAGAAAGGCACGATCGAGCGTTATTTTTCCGGCACGGCCGCTGTCGCTTCCAGCCATACGGTACCGTTATTTTATAAAGAAAGCGGCAGGCTGAAGGAGCTTTACGTCACGCAAGGGGATGAGGTCAAAGCAGGACAGCTGATCGCCGAGCTCGACCGGGGAGATCTGGATCTGAGAGTGAAGCTGGAGAAGCTGAATTTGGAGCGCGCACAGCTTGCCTTGAACAGCGCGCGGCGCGACGGGGCGACGGGAACCGATCTGCGCATGAAGCAAATCGATGTCGAGCGCGAGCAGATTACGCTGGATTCCATGCAGCAGCAGCTGGACTCCGCGAAGCTGACCGCGCCGATCGACGGCGTGATCTCGTACGCGGATACCAAAATGTCCGGCGACGGCATTAACGGGTACACGCCGCTTGTGGCCATTGCCGATCCGAAGCAGACCTACCTTATTTATTCCGCAGACGATGCGAAGAAAATTTCTGGGATCGAGCGGGAAATGCCGGTCGAAATTACGCTCGATGATAAGAAAATAGCCGGCAAAGTGCTGCAGGGACCGATGGATGCTCCGCTTACCGGCAACAAGGATATCGACGATCGCAATACGAAGATGCTGTATGTCGGGGTCACGGACCCGTCCGTTAAGCTTGAAATCGGCAAATCCGTCGATATCCGCATCGGACTGGAGAAGAAGGCCGGAGTCGTCGTCATTCCGCGCAGCGGACTGCGCACGTACTTGGGACGCACCTACGTGCAGGTGGCCGACGGAGACCGCCGCAAGGAAGTCGATGTCGAGCCGGGCGTCATGACGCAGACGGACGTCGAGATCGTGAAGGGATTAGAAGAAGGCATGAAAGTAATTCTGAATAACTAATCCCGGCGACAGGTGGGAAGAGGTGGAACAATGGCAATCATAACGATGATTTTTCGGAAAATGGCGAAAAACCGCTGGCTTCAGCTCAATCTCTGGCTGGGGCTTACGATATGCGTGGCGCTCTTCAGCTCCATGCCGCTTTACTCGCATGCGATTTTGCAGCGGACCTTGTTCAAAGAGCTGCAGCAGCTGCAGAAGGATCAAAATGTTTATCCCGGCCTGTTGAGGGCTACGACATCCGTCTCCGGCGGTCGATCGTTCGAGACGACGCATGCGCTGATCCAGAAGGCAGAACGCTATATGCAGGAGGCTCCGCATAGGCTGGGCTTGGATTCGCAGTCTTTCATCATCTCGCGCAGTACCCAGTCGTTCAGAGTGCTGCCTGCGGACGCATCGGATCAAGAGAAGCGGGAAATGACCGTGTCCGGAAGCTTTCGTACCGTTTCCGAACTTGATAAGCGCGTCAAGGTCATCGACGGACGCCTGCCTGATCCGAAGCGCAGCGACGGCGTGTATGAAGCGCTTGTCACGCAGAAGTTCATCATTGATTTGAAGCGCGATCTCGGCAAAGAGCTTCTGTACACCAACAAGGATACGGGCGATAAGATCCGAATCATTCCGGTCGGCATCGTGGAAAGCAAGCAGACGAGCGCCTACGATCAATACAACGTGGACGCGAGCAATTCGTCTTTCTTTATTCCGTTCGACCAGTTTAATCGCGATTTTGTCGACAAACAAGGACCGTTGAAGCTCTCGGTTCTGGCGTGGCAATATTCCCTTGATTACGAACAAATGAATATCGACGATATCGATACGTACTTGGCGCAATTCAAGGCGATGACGACTTATTTCAACACGCGCATCGGAATCGGCAACGTCGAGATGCCGGCCAAGAATCCGATTGCGACGTACACGGAGAAGAAAGACAAGCTGAATCTCATGCTGTGGTCGCTGTATTCGCCGGTCATGTTCATGCTTGCCTTCTATCTGTACATGGCGGCCAATCTCATTATCGATCGGCAGAAGACGGAAATTTCGGTGCTTCGCAGCCGCGGCGCCAGCCGCATGCAAATCATGTCCGTCTTCCTGATCGAGAGCGTGATGCTCGGCGCGCTGGCACTGGCGGCAGGTCCCTTCATCGGGGTGTACTTTACGAAGCTGCTCGGCGCCTCCAGCGGATTCTTGGAATTCGTTCAGCGGGCCTCGCTGGATGTCGCTTTGAACAGCTTGGCCTACCGGATCGCAGCCGCTGCGGTCGCGGGCTCCATCGTGCTGATTCTGATCCCGGCGTTCCTGGCGACGAAGGTAACGATCGTCGGGCATAAGCAGCGGATGGCACGGATGACCAAGCTGTCATTCTGGCATAAGATCGGCGCCGATTTCATCTTGATGGGCATCTCGATTTATATGCTGTACCGCTTCAACAACCAGCTCACCGACTTGAAGAAGCTTGCGCTTGATCCGACTTCGATTCAAGTGGATCCGCTTATGTTCTTCATGCCGGCGATTTTCTCGCTGGGGGCGGGACTGTTCATCCTTCGGATATATCCATGGTTCATCAAATTGATATTTTGGATCGGCCGCAAATGGTGGACGCCGGCGCTATACTCCACGCTGCTCCAAATCAGCCGTTCTTCGTCGCAGTACTTGACCATTAAAGTGTTTCTAATCATGACGATCGCGACCGGCTTGTTCAGCGCGAATGCCGCGAGGACCATTAACGGGAACATGGAAGACCGGATCCAGTATACGACCGGCTCCGATATTCAGCTGTCCGTGCACTGGGACAATGACAAGCCGCCTCCGCCGCCTCCGGGTGCGCCTCAAAGCTCGGCTCCGGAAGGAGATGCGGCAGTGGCGGCACCGAAGGTCGTCACCTACACGGAGCCTTCCTTCATCACGATGACCGGGCTTGAAGGCGTGGATTCCGCCGCGCGCGTGTTCCGGAAGGATGATGCCAGCTTCGCTGCCGGCGGGCAAAACGGCGCGGCCACCCTGTACGGGATCGACACGTATGACTTCGGCAAAGTGGCATGGATGCGCGGCGGCCTGCTGCAATATCCGCTCAACAGCTATTTGAATTTGCTCGCCTCGAACCCGAAAGCGGTACTCGTATCGCGTTCCATGGCCAAACAATTCAATGTCAAGACCGGCGATACGATCTCTGCGAAGTGGGAGGGACTGGACAGCGCCGACTTCATCGTATACGGCATCGTCGATTATTGGCCGGGCTGGAGCCCGCTCCCGATGACGGGCAACGAGGACGATCCGAACGTTCGTCTGCCGAATCTCATCGTCGGTCAACTCCCGTACATTCAGAACCATCTGGCGCTTGAACCGTACGAGGTATGGATCAAGCTGAAGGACGGAGTAGGCAGCAAAGTGATTTACGACGATCTGATCAAGAAGGAAATTCCGATCGAGAAGCTCGTCGACGCCAATCAGCTGTTGATCCGCTCGAAGAACGATCCGTTCCGGTTGGCCATTAACGGGGTCATGACGCTGGGCTTCGTGATCTCCATGTTGATCAGTTTCTTCGGATTCCTATTATTCTGGGTGCTTACCCTGTCCAGCAGAACGCTGCAGTTCGGCATTCTTAGGGCGATGGGCATCTCGTTCAGGCAAATCATCGGCATGCTGCTAAGCGAGCAGCTGCTGACCTCGGCGGCGGCCATTCTCTTCGGCGTCGTAATCGGCAACACCGTAAGCAGTCTGTTCGTGCCGCTGTTCCAGCTGTCGTTCAACGCATCGGACCAAGTACCGCCGTTCTCGATCGTCCGTCAGCTCAGTGATTACGTGCAGCTGTACAGCGTCGTCGGCTTCATGCTGGCGATCGGCCTTGCCGTACTCGGTATCCGGGTTTCGCGCATGAAGATTACGCAGGCGCTGAAGCTAGGGGAGGAATAAACGATGATCCATTGCGACGGGCTTGTAAAAATTTATAAGACCGACGACCTGGAGGTCGTCGCGCTGCAAGGGCTGGACCTGCACGTGGAAGCAGGCGAGCTGATGGCGATCATCGGCAACAGCGGCAGCGGCAAATCGACGCTGCTGAACATGCTCGGGGGACTGGATCGACCGTCCGCGGGCAAGCTGCTCGTAGATGAGAAGGATCTGCTGAAATTCACGGAGCGCGACTTGGTCAAGTACAAACGCGAAACCGTCGGCTTCGTATGGCAGAACAACGCTCGTAACCTGATTCCGTACTTGACGGCTCTTGAGAACGTGGAGCTGCCGCTCCTGCTGAGAGGCCGCAGCAAAAGGATGCGGGCGCTCGAGCTGCTCGACGCCGTCGGTCTGAGCCACCGGATCAAGAACCGGCTGAGCGAGCTCTCCGGCGGGGAGCAGCAGCGCGTAGCCATCGCCATCGCGCTGTCGAACGAACCGAAGCTGCTGCTTGCCGACGAGCCGACAGGCTCGCTGGATACGAAGATGTCGAATCAAATCTTGGATTTGTTCCGCGAGCTGAACCGCAGTATCGGCATTACGATCGTCATCGTAACGCATGATCCGCTGCTGGCGAGGAAGGTGGACCGCGTCGTGGCGATCCGCGACGGCAAGACGTCCTCGGAGATTATTCGGCGCCAGTCGTATGCGGAGGAGCTTGCAGCGCTTGAGAACGGCGATGCTGCAGCGGCCGAAGAGAGCCATGTGGAATATGCCGTCATCGATAAGTCGGGCCGGCTGCAAATTCCGTCCACGTACCTGCAGGCCGAAGAATTCAAGGAGAAGAACAAAGTGCGCGTCGAGAAAGAAGACGGCAGGATCATCATTTATCCGCCGGAATCTTGACCGCAGCACGCCGAAGCATCATCCGATCGGTAACCTCAGACCGCTTTCGCGAAGAAAGCGGTCTTTCTTTTCGCCGTTCATGCATGTATCTGTTAATTCATAGTTTACGTATGGGAATAATGGTTATATAATGAAGTTATTCATGGAATTGATAAGGGGGAATTGCTAGATGCCGAAAGTCATTATTATTAACGGAAGCCCGAATCCGGTATCCCGTTTGAACGGTATTCTGTTTTACGCGGAAGAGAAGCTCAGCTCGCTCGGTTGGGACATCGTCCACTTGCATGTGGCGTCCCTGCCTGCGGAAGACTTGATCAAGGCCCGATACGACAGCCCGGCCATCGCCGAAGCGAGCCGTCTGGTTGCGGAAGCCGACGCGGTCATCGTCGCGAGCCCCGTCTATAAAGCCTCGTACACAGGCGTGCTCAAGACGTTCCTTGATTTGCTGCCGCAAAAAGGACTGGCCGGCAAAATCGTGCTGCCGCTCTTTATCGGCGGAACGATCGCGCATCTGCTCGCCATCGATTTCTCGCTGAAGCCGCTGCTGTCCGCGCTTTACGTGAAGCATGTGGAGACGGGCGTCTATGCGGTAGACTCGCAAATTCTCAAGACCGATGACGGTTCCTTCATCATCGAAGAAGAGTTGGCCCAGCGCTTGAACGCGGCGATCGCTTCTTTCGCGGAAACGACGCTGCTGCTCAAGCAGCCGTCCATCGTCCCGAACGCGTAAACTTCCTTCGGCAGCGCGAACGGCGATGCGCCGCCAACATAAGAAAAAGCAGCGGTTCCGGACTTCTCCGGCATTCCGCTGCTTTTTTCGTTTGGATGCAAGCCGGCTATTTCGTCAGCTGCTCCATTTGTTCGATCAAGCTTTCGAAGACGCTCATCGCTTCTTCGATCGGCTCCGGCGAGGACATGTCGACGCCGGCTTTTTTGAGGATGTTGATGGAATAATCGCTTCCGCCGCTCTTCAGGAAGCCGAGATAACGCTCGACCGCCGGAGCGCCTTCCTCCAAAATTTGCTTGGAGAAGCTGGTCGCCGCGGAGAAGCCCGTCGCGTATTTGAAGACGTAGAAGCTCGTATAGAAATGCGGAATGCGCGCCCATTCCATTTCGATGTCTTTGTCGATGACCATGCCATCGCCATAGTAGAGCTTGTTGAGATCATAGTAGATTTTGCTAAGATCCTGCGGCGTCAAGGAATCGCCTTCCTCCGCGCGCTCGTGGATGAGCTTCTCGAACTCCGCGAACATCGTTTGACGGAACACCGTCGTGCGGAATTGGTCGGCGTAGTACGTAAGCAGGTACATTTTTTCCTTCGGATCGGTCGATTTCTTCAGCATGTAATCCATGAGAAGCGCTTCGTTCAGCGTCGAAGCAACCTCGGCCAGGAAGATCGTGTATTGCGCGTCACGGTAATCCTGGTTGCCGTCGGAGTAGTACGAGTGCAGCGCATGGCCCATCTCGTGCGTCAACGTGAACATGCTGTTCAGGTTGTCCTTATGGTTCAGCAGCACGTATGGATGCGTGCCGTAAGCGCCCCAGCTGTAAGCGCCGTTGCGTTTGCCTTCGTTCTCGTAGACGTCGATCCAGCTGTGGTCGAAGCCGTCCTGCAGTACGTTCAGGTAATCTTCGCCAAGCGGCTTCAAGCTCGCTTTGACCGTTTCTTTGGCCTGCTCGTAAGTGATATCCATCTTGAACTCATCCACCAGCGGAGCGAACAGGTCGTACATATGAAGCTCGTCGACCTTCAGCAGCTTCTTGCGCAGCTCCATGTAACGGTGCATCAGAGGCAGATGCTTATGAATGGCGCCGATCAGGTTCGTATAGACTTCCTTCGGAATGTTATCCCCGTAGAGGGACATTTCGAGGGCGGACGGGTATTTGCGGGCACGGGAATAGAAAATGTTCTTCGTCACGTTGGCGCTCAGCGTCGTGGCGATCGTGTTCTTCAGCTTGCCGTACGTGTCGTACATCGCTTTGAACGCGGCTTCGCGCACTTCGCGGTTTTTGCTTTCGAGAAACTGTATGTAGCGGCCTTGGGTCAGCTCGACTTCTTCGCCGTTCTCGTCTTTCACCTTCGGGAACTTGAGGTCGGCGTTGTTCAGCATGCTGAAAATCGTACTCGGCGCCTGGCTGATATTGCCGACCTGCGCGAGCAGCGCTTCTTCCGATTTGGAGAGCACATGCGCTTTTTGACGGCGCATTTCTTCCAGCGTTTGCTTGTATTTCGCGAGGTCCGGATTTTCGATCAACGCGTTCAGCGCTTCGTCGGACAGACTAAGCACCTCGGGGGTTATGAAGGAGAGTGCTTCGCCGGTTTCTACGCTCAGCTTTTTGGACTTCTCGGACAGTGCTTGGAAGCTAGGCTCGGCCGTATCCTCATGATGCTTCATGTTGGCATATACGTAGAGGCGTTCGATTTTGAGCGACAGATCGTCTTCGAGCTGGAAGCAGGTTTTCAATTGAGCCGGATCGGCCAGCTTTCCCTGGTAGGCCTCGACGCCCTTCATTTGCTCTTTGGCCTGCGCGTATTCCTTGTCCCATGCGGATTGATCCGCAAATAAGTCCTCGAGCTTCCAGCGGTATTCGGGTGCGCTTTCGGATCGTTTCGGTACGTGGTTCATAGGAACCCTCCTCGCCTCGGTTTTGGATGGTGAATCGGATAGTGCGGCATGGGTCGCTTGCGGAAGCAAGCGGTCCGCGCTGCCTTGCAGCAGCGAGAACGATAGAACGATCGGCAGCCATTTCATGCCGGAGGTCACGCTCCTTTGACAGAAGTTGCCTCTTAGTGTGACCCGGCTGCGCGTTCGTTATGACCCCATGGTCGTCAAGCTGTAAACGACTAAGAAAAATGCAAAGGCGATGAAGACGATGGCCGCGATGGCCATGCCTCTGCGCAGGCTTGCGGGAATGTTGTTTCGCTGCATGAGAATGATGCCGCCCAGCGAAAAAGCGGCGATGATGAAAATAATCGTAGATGTCGTATCCACCTGACTAGAGCTCCCCTCCGCACAACCTATGCATGTTTACCTACGGTTATGTTCGCTAAACGAGTTCCATTTTCCTCCTGTTCGGAGGAAGGCTTTCGCTAAACCTCGCGGAAATTAGCGAGGATCGCGGCGCGTTCTTCTTCCTTGCCTGCATAATCCGCAAGGCGGAAGCGGTTTTCGGCCCAGTGCAGCATTTCCGGACGGCTGACGAACGTGTGGCATTCCTCGCCCCATTGATCGGAGATTTCGCGCACGATCAGCGTTTTGCCTTGTACCTCCACGGTTAGCATGTTGTATTTGTCCGTTTTATAGATTTGTACTTTCTTAAACATAAGGACCACCCTTTCGAAAATATAGCTTGTGTATCCTACCATGATAGCCAAAAATCAGGGTAGAAATCAAATGGAACTCGTGCTAAAATATGGAATCCCGATTGTGAGGCGCTGGATCGTCCGCATATCGGGATGGCCTGAGCGGCATCGAGAAGAGCTGGGCAGCGTCAAGTTGAGTGCAGATAAGTTGAGATGAGACGAGACGAGGAGAGATGAGCAATGACTCAACGTTATGAGCAAGTTGGAGTTGCCGTGACATGCCGCAGCTTCGAAGAGTACATGCGCATGTTCGATTTGCAGGAGAGGGAATTGACCGGACGGCTCCTGGATATCGCGGGAGGGGCTTCTTCATTTACTGCCGACGCGGTCATGAAGGAACTTGACGCCTATGCCGTGGATCCGAGATACGAGCTCGACGTCGATACGCTGGTTAAGGAAGCGCGGGAAGAGATCGCTGCATCGACGGCCAAGCTGGAGAAGTTGACCGACAAATTCGATTTCAGCTACTACGGCAGCCTGGCGAACCACCGCGCGCAGCGCGAAGCCTCATTGGAACGGTTCGCGGCGCACATCGCCGATCCTTCGGTGCGTGAGAGCCGTTATGCGGCGGGTTCCCTGCCGAAGCTTCCATTCGATACGGATTCGTTTGACATCGTGCTTTGCAGTCATTTTTTATTTCTTTATGAAGAGCAATTCGATCATGCATTCCACCGCGACGCCGTTATCGAGATGATGCGCGTCTGCAGGCCGGGCGGAGCGATTCGGATCTATCCGGTAATGTCGCTTAAATGGACGCCGTACGCCCATATGGATGAGCTGCTGGAGACCATTCGCGGGTTAGGCGGATCGCCGGGCTTCTACCGGTCCAAGCTGCCATTTATACCTGGCTCGGAGCTCGGTTTATTTATCGGCCTTTAATTGCGAAACGCTCCCTATGGGCATATGATGGAGGAAGCCGCCGGTTAACGGTGCTCATTTTTGGGAGGTTGTTACATTGAAAGGAACAGTAAAATGGTTTAACGCAGAGAAAGGCTACGGATTCATTCAAGTGGAGAACGGCGAAGATGTTTTCGTTCACTATTCCGCGATCCAAGGCGAAGGCTTCAAGTCTCTTGACGAAGGTCAAAATGTTGAATTCGACATCACGCAAGGCAACCGCGGACCCCAAGCCGCCAACGTTATTAAATTGTAAGATTGTCGCTTCCGCAGGAAGCTTCTTATAATGGAGTAATGGCATAGAGAATTGCCGCCCATACGATGACCCGGCCGAGCAGGCCGGGTTTTTTATGTTTCGAGGAGGTTGTTTGCGCCGAACTTCAGGGGAGGCCAACTCTTTGTGCCGCGAACTGCGTGCTGCGGCCAGATGCAATTCTGGCTAGTCGTCGCGGCTGGCGTAATGCTTAATCAGGAAGGATGCCGAAGCGATCAAGGCGAGCGCCATCGCGACCCGGAAGAATGCCGGTTTGCCGAATGCCTGGTAGACGGCGCCGCCTGCCGTTCCGCTGATGACGCCGGCGAAGCCGCTCCAGATGACGGCGTATACGGCTTGGCCGGATGAACGGTATTCATCCGGAATGATGGATGTCAGATAGCGCAGCGCGGTCACGAAATAGATGCCGAAGGTCACGCTGTGCATCGCTTGAATGGGAATAATCCAGCCCGGCGAAGTGATTTCGCTGACCAGCCAGAAGCGAATCGCGTACAGCAGGCTTGCGATCGCGAGGAGAGGCAGCTCCTTGAATTTATGTCCGTATTTGCCTAGCAGGAACAGCACCGGAATTTCGCTGATCGCGGACGTGAGCCATGCGGCCCCGACGAGGGAGTCGCTTGCGCCCATATCGCGCATCGTGACGGCAAGGAAGCCTTCGTACATCCGGTGCGAGATCGAGACGACGAGAATGATGGCGAAGTAAACGATGATGCTGCGCTTGCGGATCAACTGGTAGAAGCCAGAAAACTTGATTTTGCTCGCGGCCCCTTGATAATCTCTGAGCGTAAAGGTCAGCAGCAGCGTAATCCCGATCGAAATGACCGTAAGCGTAATGGTAAAGTCGGTTCCGGTCACCCGCAGCAGCTGGCCGATCAGGAATGCCGATAGCGCGAATCCGAGTGATCCGAAGATCCGAATGTGCGCATACGGCTTCGATGTGTACTGGCTCGATAACAAGATCAGACTGTCGCTGAGCGGATTGACGGGCGTGTAGAAGAAATAGTAGGCCAGCATAATGACGCAGACGATAATGAACGCATCCGTGGAGAACAGCAGCGACACCATGACCAATTGGCCGAACATCAGCACGGTCATGATCTTCTTGATCGTCCGGAGCTTGTCGCTCGCGGTGCCGAACAAGATGTTGGCGAAGATCGAAATGAACGGTCCGATGGAATAGATGACGCCGATTTGCGAGGGACTGTAGCCCTTGTCCAAGAAATAGAGCGGGAAGTAGGATACGACAAGCGCCTGCGTCGTATACACCATATACATAAAGATGCGAAGCATAAGGACCTCGCGGCCAGTGGAATTATGCACGGCTGCGGATGCCGGCTGCCCGGAACCGGGCCGGGCCGGGGATTGCAACGAATTCACGATGATGTCACTCCAAATCTTCCCTTGAAATATGTACCCCAGTATAGCATATGGGGAACATGTTTTCGCGCTGGATTTACACTCTATGAAATGGTACATTAGTGGATGGAGGTTTTGAGACGTGGACCATTACTTTACATGGGATGACCGGCTTGGAATCTCGCTCCCGACGCTTCGCCAGGAGTGGGAGCGATTCAGCGAAGCGGAACGAACCTACATCGTGACGCAGTGGGAAGGCATCCGTGGGACGATTCCCGAACGGGTTATCGCTTTCGAGCGTGTCATTAATGAGAGGCAGGCGGAGCTCTTCGAGGAAGAAGACTTCGAGCGTTCCTGCGGCATTAATTCAGACATCGCGGATTTAGCCAGCCGAATTAATGATTTGCATATTTGGTATCGGATGAATCAAGACATCGAAAACAAGCGCCATTCCTAAGCAGCGGAGTGGATTAAAGGAGGGCGCCCAATTATGAACCTGTCAGCGCCGGCCCGCCAAATGCCCAAAACACCCGTTACCCTCATGTATAGGGTATACAAATACGTGTTGCCGGAGGTGCGCGCGGAGTTGGCTCGATTACGAGTCATCGCCGAGCGCATTCCGGATGATGAATTGCGCATCCAAGCGCTTGCCAGCATGACGAGCAAGCAGTTCCACTGCGAAGGCGGCGGCATATACGCCGCCGCCCATTTGAACAGCAGGCATATCCTCGTTCCGCTGATCGTCTGCCTGCAGACGATCAGCGACTATTTGGACAACCTGTGCGATCGCAGCACCTCGCTCGATGCCGGCGATTTCCGCCTGCTTCATCAATCCATGCTGGATGCGGTAGACCCGGACGCGCCGCTGCGCGATTATTACGCGCTGCGTAAGGAGAACGACGACGGCGGCTATTTGCACGAGCTCGTGCGCACCTGTCAAGCGAGCGTGAAACGGCTGCCTTCCTATGCTTCCGTTCGGCCATACGTGACGGAGCTGGTCGGTCTCTACGGCGATTTGCAGGTGTACAAGCATATCGCGAAGGAGCTGCGGGAGCCCGCCTTGCTGGAATGGTGGGAGAAGCATCGTCATTCCGTGCCCGGCCTGCAATGGAACGAGTTTGCGGCGGCGACGGGTTCTACCCTGGGTATGTTTATGCTGTTCCTTACCGCTTCGTACGGCGACTGCACGGCGGAGGATGCGCTGCGCATTCGAAGTGCGTATTTTCCGTATGTATGCGGACTTCATATCATGCTCGATTATTTGATCGACCAGGAAGAAGACCGAATTGGCGGCGATTTGAACTTCTGTAATTATTACGGCAGTCAAAGCGAGTTGATCGACCGGATCGGAACGATCGTCGAACGAGCCCGCAAGGACGTCGACAGACTTCCGGCAGCGCGGTTTCACCGCATGGTGATCGAAGGTCTGATCGCGCTCTACCTGTCCGACCCCAAAGTGAGCGGACAGAAGGACGTGGAGCTCGTCTCCAAACGGCTGATGCGCAGAAGCCCGCTGACGCGATTGTTCTTCTGGGGGAATAGCGTCCTTATCCGGAAGCGCCAATCTACGAGCGCTCATTAAACTGATGTATTAGCTTATGTACAGATCATATAGAGGAGTGAAGAGGAATGTCAGCAGTAAAATCGATTGCCGTTCTAACTAGTGGGGGAGACTCGCAGGGCATGAATGCCGCGGTGCGCGCCGTCGTGCGCAGCGCCTTGTATCATGGCCTTGAAGTATATGGCGTTCAGCGCGGTTACCAAGGATTGCTCAACAACGACTTGCGCCAAATGGATCTTCGCAGCGTCGGCGACATTATCCAGCGTGGAGGAACGATTCTGCAAACCGCGCGCTGCAAGGAGTTTCTGACGCCTGAAGGGCAGCAGCGAGGCGCGGAGGTGCTGCGCGAGCGGGGCATCGACGGACTCGTCGTCATCGGCGGGGACGGCTCTTACCAAGGGGCGAACAAGCTTTCCAAGCTCGGCATCAAAACGATGGGGCTTCCCGGAACGATCGATAACGATATTCCTTTCACCGATTATACGATCGGCTTCGATACGGCAGTGAGCATCGTCGTCGATGCGATCAACAAGCTGCGCGACACGATGACCTCGCATGAGCGTTCCTCGATCGTCGAGGTCATGGGCCGTCACTGCGGAGACATTGCGCTGTATGCGGGACTAGCCAGCGGCGCAGAGACGATTATCGTACCGGAAGTGCCGTACGATCTTGACGCGGTTGCGAATCGGATGAAAGAAAACTTCGCTTCGGGCAAACGCCATAGTATTATTGTCGTTGCAGAAGGCGCGGGCTCGGGCGAAGAGATCGGACACGGCATCATGGCACGCTGCGGCATGGAACCGCGCGTCACGGTGCTTGGACATATCCAGCGCGGCGGCTCTCCGACGCACAAAGACCGGATTCTGGCGAGCGAGCTCGGCGACTTCGCGGTCCGCAAGCTGATGGAAGGCGATTCCGGCAAAGCCTGCGGTATCATCAACGGCGAACTTACGGTGACGGACATCGATAAAGTCGTCAACACGAAGAAGCCGTTCAACATGGAGCTCTACAACTTGGCGCTTCGCCTATCACAATAAGCTAATGGCGGAAGCCTTGGATCGGCGCCAATCGGGACGAATGTCCGCGGCGGCCTCTAAGGCTTTATTCATGCCGTTCAAACGGCGGAAATCACCGCGCCGTATTAGGATCGAAAGGAGGCTGCAGCTATGTTTTTATACAAAATCGAGATCGAGCTCGAGGACGCCTCCGGTCAATTGATCGTGCTGGCCGAGACGGACGAGAAAGCATTTGAAACGGTAGACAGTCAACTAGAGCGTCACTACCTGAAGATGCCGGTGCTCAAGTCTGCGGCGATCGTGGAGAAGAAGCGCACCTTGTCGGGTGCAGGTTATTTTGTTCCCCATCAGCCATAGAAGGACAGTGCCCAATACCCAGGTAATATTTCCCTTGACCAAATCGACTTTAGATACTAACATGTATGTAAAGTTGGCTTAGTGGAGGGATTTTTTATATGCGCGTTACAATTATCGCGGGAGCGACTCGTCGTGAATCTACAAGTGCGGGAATTTCCGCTTATATCGGGAAGTTGGTACAGGATGAAGGTCATGAAGTGACCTTTTTCGATCTGCGGGAGAAGCCGCTGCCGCTGTACAATGACGATGACGAGGAACTTCATCCGAATACGTCCGAACTGCAAGATGCGGTCTTGCACGCGGATGCTGTCGTACTCAGTACGCCGGAGTATCACGGCAGCCTCTCCGGCGTGCTGAAGAACGCGCTGGATTATTTGGGCAAGGATCAATTCTGTGACAAAGCCGTGCTGTCGGTAAGCTCGGCGGGCGGCGCAGTTGGCGTCAGCTCTCTGCAGCACATGCAGTCGATCGTTCGCAATGTGCACGGCATCAATTCCCCGGAATGGATCTCGATCGGCGGCGCGCAGCGCCAGTTCCGGCCGGACGGAACGCCGGAGTCGGCCGATGTTCAGAACCGCGTGCACCGGACGGTATCCTATTTCTTGCAGCTGGCAGCGAAGCTTCGCGCCTAACGTTTGCTATGCGGCACGAATAAAAGCTCTGCGGGGCCGAAGACGGAATTTATTCCGCTCGGCTTCACAGAGCTTTTTCAATTAAAACTTATTATTCATCGGATATTCGCGTCTCGTATTTCTCGTTCCCGCTTAGAAATTCGCATCCGCCGTATAGCGGTTGGTGGCGTTCCATAACAGGTATTCATCGACGCCCGCTTCATGCAGTGCTTTGATTTGCGCCTCGATTTGTGTCTTGCCGTAGGGAATATAATGGCCTTTGCCGAGCCAGCTCGCCGTGAAGTCCTGAATCCATGGCCGGATGGCGGGCTTATAGGAACCGATGGGATTCAACTTCTTGAGCGTATCCTTCATGGCGCCTTTGATCGTCGCGTAGGGGTTGGTGTCGGGATCCTTCACGCCGAACCAGCCTGGACCGTAGTGACTCGGGTAGATCATTGGCGAAATGACGTCCACGTACTTCGAAATTTTCACGAAATCCTGCCCGATGCCTTCGGCGGCCGGGACGGAAGCCGCATAACCGAAGATGTCGACGGAAACGCGGACGCCCAGCGGCTCCAGCTGAGCCTTGGCGTATTTCACGAAAGCCGCGATCGTGTCCACGCGCGATTCCTTCGTTTTATCGAATACCAGCGAATCCGCCTTGTTCTCGAAGCCTTCCGGAAACCGGACATAGTCGAATTGAATTTCTTTGAAGCCCAGCTTGGCGGCTTCTTTGGCTGCCGCAATGTTATAGTCCCATACTTCCTTGCGGTAAGCGTTTACGAAACTATCGCCTTTGCCGTTCGCCCATACCGATCCGTCCTTGCGCCTGAAGGACAGCTCCGGATGCTTCTTGGCGAGCACCGTATCCTTGAAGACGACGATGCGCCCGATCGGATAGACGTCGTGCTTCTTCAGCTTCTCCATCAACGCAGGCATGTCGCGAATGAATTTCTGCGGCTTGCCGTACTTGAGGAGATCCGGATTCGACGTCGGAAACGTGATGTAGCCGTTGTCGTCCTTGAGGTCGATGACCATGCTGTTGAGCGGCGTGTCGTCGAGCAGCTTCAACAGTGAATCCATGCGTGCGCCGCCAGCGCTGTAAGCCGTTACGTATATGCCTTTGGACGCCGGTGCATCGGGCTGCGGGTCGTGTTTGACGAACGCCGCGCCGGTGCTATCGGCAGTTCCTGACGACGTGCCCGGAGCAGTTGAATTCTGCTGTCCTGAACCCGGCAACGCGAATGCGCCAGGCTGCAGCTTCGCGGCGGGAGCTGTCAAGATGGAGGCAAGTAGTTGGTGCGTCGCTGCAGTCTCCGTTCCTGCCGTCGCCGGGGAACCTGTTCCTGTCATGACGTGAAACAATAACAATAAGGCCGAGAAGAGTGCATCCATCGCATTCGCTCCTTCGTATGCATGTTCAATTCGATTGTAAAGCAGCCGACGAAGACGACACAGGGTATTCCGTATGACTTTGAAGAAGAACTGAAGCTGCATGAGCGCGAGCGCTCTGCCTTCATGTATGTATATAAACAAAAAAAGAACGAGAACAACAAGGTTGTTCTCGTTCTGACGATCTATTGCAAAAGCACTTCTCTTTGGTGCTCGCAGATACTTTGCTGCACGATTTCCATCGCGTCTTCAGGTTCCAGCCATGCCAGTCCATCCCGCAGCACGATATTCAAATTCAATTCCCGCTCCGTGAGGAAAGGCACTAATTCGGGTGCTAACTTCTCCACAATCTGTACGAGTCTGACCGTTTCCATATCCATGAAGCATCACCCTTTCATCGTAATGGAGGGTAAAACGTATGGCACGAAACTGTGTGTTGTACGGGATACTGCTATTATAACAGCCGCATGTTGAAAAACCTAGTGGTCCTTTACAAAATTCCATGTTTGCCTCTGCCCGTTCTCGGGTAAGCGTTCTTACAGGGACGGTTTGCGGAAATCGCCCATAACGCCGACGGTTTCCACGATATTCACGAACGCTTTGGGATCGGTTGCCAGGATGATTTTGCGCAGCTCGCCCAGCTCATAACGGGTCGTTACTGTCATGAGCATGTCGTACTCCGTATTCGTATAACCGCCTCTAGTTCGAATAACCGTGACGCCGCGGTAAAGCGGAATAAGCTTCTCCCGCATCAGCTCGGTTTGCGAGGTGATGATGAAGGCCGTCATTTTGACGTGATTGATGTGGATCAGATCGATGATCTTCCCCGTCGTGAAGATGGAGAGCAAGGAATAAAGGGCAACATCCCAGTCGTCCGTCAGGAAACCGAGCGCCGCAATGACCGTTCCGTTCAATCCGAAGATGAGCATGCCGATGGAAACATCCCGCTTGCGCGTTACGATGGCCGCGATGATATCGAAGCCGCCGGAGGAGGAACCGGCACGGAGCGCGAGGCCGCTGCCGAATCCGACGACGACGCCTCCGAATACGGAGCCGAGCATCAAATCTCCAACCAGGGCTTTAACCGGAATCAATTGCATGAACACCGTCGTAGCCACGACGGCCACCAAGCTCCAACTGACGAAACGCAAGCCAAGCTCGCGCCATCCCCAGAGTAGAACCGGGACATTTAGAATAAAATAAAGCCAGCCGATGTTAAGGCCTGTCGCGTAGCCGACAATCATCGTGATACCGGAGACGCCGCCGCTGATTAACTGATGGGGAATAAGCAGCTGGTTAAAGCCGAAGGCAATCAGCATGGCGCTGATTAAAGTCGTTGCCGCGATTCTGGACGTTCTCATGTCGGATTTCACCTCGAAAGCTCTTTGCCGGGAATTTGGATTAGTATGCCTATTTAGTCCTTACTGGTATTCTGATTTACAGTTGTGCTATAATGAACTGTATATTTTCTGTAGGATGCAGATAGAAGGAGATTGAAACAGTTTGAAAACATTTGCTGAATTCGGCCTGGAGCCTAAAGTGCTTCAAGCCATTACGGAGCTTGGATTCGAGGAATCAACCCCGATCCAATCCAAAGCTATTCCATTTGCACTGACCGGATCCGATCTGATCGGTCAAGCACAAACAGGCACGGGTAAGACGGCTGCCTTCGGAATCCCGCTCGTTAACAAGATTCCGGTAACGGAAGATCGCATCGTGGCACTTATCATGACTCCGACCCGGGAGCTTGCCATTCAAGTCTCGGAAGAAATCGGAAAGCTTACACGTTACAAAGGACTGCGTTCCCTGCCAATTTACGGCGGTCAAGAGATCGGCAGACAAATTCGCGCCTTGAAGAAGAGACCGCAAATCATCATCGGTACGCCGGGACGTTTGCTGGATCACATCAATCGTAAGACGATTCGTTTGGACGACGTTCAGACGGTTATCTTGGATGAAGCGGACGAAATGCTCGACATGGGCTTCATGGAAGACATTACTTCCATTCTTTCGCTCGTACCTGACGAGCGCCAAACGATGCTGTTCTCGGCTACGATGCCGACGAACATTCGGAAGTTGGCAGATCAGTTCTTGAGAAATCCGGAGCATGTATCGGTCATCCCAACGCAAGTCAGCGCTCCGACAATTGATCAAGCGTACATCGAAGTTCATGAACGTCAGAAATTCGATGCCCTGAGCCGTTTGCTCGACATGGAATCCCCTGAGCTTGCTATCATCTTCGGACGCACGAAACGCCGCGTCGACGAGCTGAGCGAGGCGCTGCAGAAGCGCGGTTACTCCGCTGACGGCTTGCATGGCGACTTGTCCCAAAATCAACGTGATGCCGTTATGCGCAAATTCCGCGATGGCAGCATCGACGTGCTCGTAGCAACAGACGTTGCGGCGCGCGGACTGGACGTTTCCGGCGTGACGCATGTTATCAACTTTGACCTTCCGCAGGATCCGGAAAGCTATGTACACCGTATCGGCCGTACTGGCCGCGCGGGCAAAGAAGGCACGGCTTGGTCGTTCGTAACGCCTCGCGAGCTGGATCACATGCATTTCATCGAGAAAATTACGCGCCACAAAATCGCCAAGAAGCCGCTTCCTAGCATCGCTGAAGCGATCGAAGGCAAGCAGCGCGTGACGGCTGAGCGCATTCTTGAAGCTTTGGACGGAGAAGCCGTTCATGAGTTCAAAGCAATTGCCATTCAGCTTCTCGAGCAATACGATTCCGTCAATCTGCTGGCTGCAGCGATTAAGCTGATTACCGGCGAGAAGAAAGACGTGAATATCGAGCTGACGCCAGAAGATCCGATTCGTGCGAAGAAACGCAGACCGGACGTACGTACGAGCGGACGCCGTTTCTCCGGCGGTCCTTTCGGCGGCGGCAACCGTACTGGCAGCGGCCCTCGTGGACGCGGTGAAGGCAGCAGCAGTGGTGGCGGCTACGGCGGTAACCGCGGCGGCTACGGCGGCAATCGCAGCTCCAGCTCCAGCAGCACCGGCGGCGGCGGATACAACCGTGACCGTGACGGCGCCAGCAGCGGCGGCGGCGGTTACAGAGGACGCAGCGAAGGCCGTTCCGACGCTCCGCGTCGTCCCCGTCCTTCTGCTGACGAATAGACCGTAACACATGACCGGGGCTTCCGTTTAACCGAGCAATCGGATAAACGGAAGCCTTTTTTTAAAATCGGTCTGCGATCCATACGTTAGTAAAGCACGCCTTTGGTAACGATGATGAGCAGAATGAACAGAACGAGTATGATGGCAGCAGAAGATCCGAAACCATGACCTGCATTGCTCATTTGCGGCAGCCTCCTTATGACCGATTGGGATGGTCTTGATACATTAGGGTATTCATATAGGTGTTCGCCGTTTAGACTCTGGCCCAGGTTCCCGAAAATGGGCGTTGGCTTATCGGGCCGCCTATATTATAGTTAACATAGGACAAAATGAAATCGCTTGCTAGGGGGACTCGGCAATAATGGAAATGAGAGGCATGATGGGCGGGTTTTACAAAATCTCGGAATGGATTATGCGGTTATCCGTATCGAATATCCTTTGGATCATTTGTTCCATTCCGTTTATTTTGGTTTTATTCCCGGTAATGTTCGCAGAAACGAATGATCAGGTATTAAGCAATCTGATTTTATCGGCGATTTTGGCTCCGTTTACGTTGTTTCCCGCGACCGCCGCATTGTTCGGCGTTGCCCGCAAATGGGTGATGGGCGAAGTGGATGCGCCGCTCTTGAAAACCTTCTTCAAGAACTACAAGGAAAGCTACAAGCAAGCGATGATCGGCGGCATTCTCTATGCGATCCTCTTCGCGATCCTGATTGTCGACTTCCGCGTGTACTTGTCCAAGCTTGGCTCGTGGGGCATCATCTCGTATTTGTTCGTCGCGCTGATCGTGCTCGTTGGCGTCTCGCTGCTTAACTTCTTCTCGATGCTCGTGCACTACCATATGAAGACGCTGCAGCTGCTGAAGAACGCGCTGCTGATTACGATCGGCCGCCCGCTTCGTTCGCTGTCGACCGCCGTCATGTGCGGATTCGTCATCTATATTAGCTTCAGCTCGGCGAAGCTGATGTTCCTGGTGCCGTTCTTTACCGGCAGTCTCGTCGCGGCCATCGCCTTCTGGAACTTCTACGGCATCTACACCAAGCTGCAAATGCAGGCCGAGAAAGCAGCGGAGGCGGAAGCCGAGGAAGAGCGCAAGCGCCTCGAAGAAGATGCGGCTCTGATGCTGCCGAATACGGAAGACGGTCATACAACCATTAAATAGGGTCGCGCGTCACGTTTACTTTTGCTTCACTTCGGTCTATAATAGCAATACATCCTGCGGTGTGCGTTACGGCTTATCACTTGTTTTGAACCAATGGCTGTTTTTAGGGAGACTAACATTGAAACGCGGCTGACAGGCCCTCGAAAAGGGATCTCAAAAACGTTTCTGCGGCCACCCACCTGCGAGAGCGGGTTCAGAAACAAGCAAGTCGGACGGCATGGCGGGTAACTAATGAATGAAAAGGGGGCAACCCCTTTTTTTTATGCGTGGAACTATGCTATGATAACTCTTAGTGTACATAGAAGACGTTGGAGGGGGAGATTACCTTTGTTGAAGCGGAACCTTATCGGGCTCCTGCGCAGTCATGAGTTGACTGGCGATAAAGCGAAAGATCCGTTACTGAAATCCCATTACTACAAACTATCCCGAGAAAAAGCGTGGGAAGAAGTCGTCTCCACACTCAAAAAAATGCAAGGCTATAAGATTCTTCACGAGGTTCAATCCGTTGGAGAAATCGTGCTCGAGAAACGCACGGTGACAGGCCGCACGATGGATGTAACCGTTTCCGTCATCAACGTGAATCCCGTGACCTCGGCGGTTGATATTTATTCCGCCTCGCGTGGATCCTTCGGGGATCTTGGTTCGAACTATCGCCTCATACTTGATATTTACCGTACCCTCGATAAGAAGCTGGCTCAATATAAAACGAGCGGCGTATAATAACGAGAAAAAAGCGAGGAAGGGAGTCCCTGTCCTCGCTTTTATAATGATGATTAGCAAAGCGGTTTCGATTATAGAAGTGCCTTCACTGCATTCAGCGCGTTCTCGTAGTTCGGGTGTTCCGTCATTTCGCTGAGCACTTCGACGTATTGGATCGTGTCGTTGGCGTCGATAACGAAGATTGCGCGCATGTCGAGCTGGAATTCTTTGATCAGCACGCCGTAAGCTTCGCCGAAGTTGTTGTTCTTGTAGTCAGAGAGCAGGACGACGCGGTCCACGCCTGCAGCGCCGCACCAGCGAGCTTGCGCGAACGGAAGGTCAACGCTGACCGTCAAGATGACGACGTTGTCGCCGAAATTGCTTGCTTCTTCATTGAAACGGCGCGTTTGCGCGTCGCAAACACCGGTGTCGATGGAAGGTACTACGCTGACCAGTTTTACTTTGCCGGCATAGTCTTTCAAGGAAACCACTTCAACGAGCGACTTGTTCAGCTGAAAATCAGGTGCTTGGCTGCCGACCTGAAGTTCCGGTCCGATCAGTGTAAGCGGGTTGCCTTTAAATGTCGAAACGCCTGTACGTTCTTGTGCCATTATTAAATAGCCTCCTTGATTGGAATTGGTTTCTACCAAATAATTATAAGCATAATGAATTACCGTTGTCCAATGAGGAGTGCGTAAAGGAGAATGCTATGATTTTTTTACGCTATGAGAGCTTCGGAAGCTACCTTCGGATGTTTCCCGTAACGGCTGCGATCATCGCCATTAATATCCTCGTTTATGCCGCTGATCATCTGCTTCTGGACGGACAGCTGATGGAGCACGGTTTTTTCTACAGTTCCCCGCATGAGAATTATTTCTCGATGGATGAGCCATGGCGCTATATAACGGCCGTCTTCCTTCATCTGGATCTGCAGCATATCTTCTTCAATATGTTCAGCATTCTCGTATTCGCGCCTCCGCTCGAAAGGCTGCTTGGGCATGTCAAGTACACCGTGTTTTATCTCTTGTGCGGAATCGCGGGTAACCTGCTTAGCGTCATTGCGGATCATTCGACGGCAGGCGCGGGAGCATCCGGTGCGATTTACGGGGTGTTCGGTGCCTTTCTGTTCCTGGCGCTGCTCAAGCGTTCCCTGGATTACGAATCGCGCAAGACGGTCTATGCGATTTTGATATTCGGCATTATCTTTACGCTGATTGCTCCGGGCATCGGCATTTGGGCGCATTTTGGCGGCTTGCTTGCGGGCTTCGTGCTCATGTATGCGTATGATTGGTACTTGATCGCCAAACGGAACGGACGCTATTAAAGGTAAACCTAGAAGGGCGATTGGCTGCGAAGCGCCGATCTTGAAGAAAAGGGGACGTCATGGAGCTTCGACAATTATATTATTTCGTAAAAGTAGCAAAAAGAGAGCATGTCACGAAAGCGGCGGAAGAGCTGCATGTGGCTCAGTCGGCAGTCAGCCGGCAAATCCACCAGCTGGAGGAAGAGCTCGGGGCGAAGCTCTTTCTGCAGAAGGGCCGCAATCTTCAACTGACGCCAGTCGGTACGTTGTTCCTCAAGCGCGCGGAAGTGATCCTGGCGGATCTGGAGCGGGCCGTCTTGGAAATCCAGGAATTCCTGGATCCGGAGAAAGGCGAGGTGAGACTCGGGTTTCCGCACAGCCTCGGCATATCGCTTATTCCGGAAGTCGTATCCGCGTTTCGGAAGCAGAACCCGAACGTGAATTTCCGCTTTAAACAAGGCATGTATCCGTCGCTCATCCAGGATGTCATGAAGGGCGAGGTCGATCTTGCCTTCGTATCCCCTTGCCCGGAGATGCATGCTCATGTGACCGGCCAGACGGTGCTGACGGAAGAGCTGTTTGCCATCTTACCGCCGGGTCATCCGTTGGCGAATGAAGCGTTTATCGACTTGATTCAGCTGAAAGACGAGAATTTCGTGCTCTTCAGCGACGGGTATTCGCTCCGTCCGCTCGTGTGGGATGCCTGCAAGGAAGCCGGATTTACGCCGATTATCGGATTCGAAGGGCAGGAGACCGATACGATACGCGGTCTCGTCGCCGCAGGCATGGGCGTTAGCCTGCTGCCGGAGATGGCGTTGCAAGGCTCGGGCAAGCTGCAGCCGGCCAAGGTCCGCGTCCGCGGGCCGCGCGTCACGCGCACGATCGGCCTTATCTATCGTTCCAACGAGAAGCTGCCGCTTGTCGCCAAAGTGTTTCAACGCTTCCTGCTCGACTTCTTCGCAAGTGTTGAAGCCAAGGGTCGGCTGGATTGAGTGAGAAAGTCAGCGAATGCAATGTAATGCTTTATAACTCAAGCCGCACAACGGTTCCGTCCCCGGTCCGTTGTGCGGCTTTTTTGCGTTCGTCTCCTCGCTTCCGCAGGATTGAACCGTTGTCCGTAGGGGGATAATGGGAAGAAAAAACATTCTAGACGGGCGGGACGAGCAATGAGCAAAGAACGGCGAAGAAGCAGGCAGAGGCGCATCTTTCAGGTGCTGCTCGCAATGAGTGCGGTAATGATAGGGTTCCTACTGCGGCTCGCTTGGCTGCAAATTTCGCCGGTCGAGCCGGTTCATGCAGGGGTATCCCATTTGAAGTCGGAATCCGTAGCTCAGCGTGAGCGAGAACTTGTATTGGACAGCGGGCGAGGCGATTTCTTCGACCGGACGGGGCTTGCGCTGACGGGGGAGACGTACGAAGCGCTGGCGGTTTTTCCCCTGCAGGCGAAGTCGAGGGAAGCGGGCGATAAAGGAGATCTAGAAGAGCTGGCTATGGCGCTCGGCGTCAAGACGGAACGGCTGCAGATCTGGCTGGCATCCTTGAAGGAACCTCAATTTTGGCGGCGGGAAGGGGAGCAGGCGCCGCTGAAGCTATCGCAGAAGCAAATTGCCATCATCCGAGAGCTGCGGTTGAACGGCATTCGTATGCTGCCGTATCGTAATCGATATCCTTCTGGTTTCTCGGTTAAGCACGCAATCGGTTACGTCAGTCAACATCCGGAGCTGCTGCGTCTGGAGTATGACCGACGGTTGAAAGAACGCACGATGAAGCTGTCGGATCAAACCGGCGGCGCGGGGCTTGAGCGATCGCTTGACAGCCTGCTGCAGGGCACTGGGCCGACCACGGTGTCATATTTCACGGATGGGACGGACAAACCGATGCAGGGCTTGGATTGGCGTCTCGAGAGTCCATCGAATCCCTTCTATCCCGTGCGCGTCAGAACGACGCTGGACCTTAAGCTGCAGAATAAACTAGAGCGCTATGTCGATGCGCAGGGGCTGCGGGAAGGAGCGGTCGTCGTCTTGGATGCGGAAAATGCGGATATCGTGGCGATGATATCGCGGCCGCAGCTTCCGCATGACCAGCTCGGCAGCCAGCCGGAAACAGGCGTGAATCACGCTATACGCGCCGCAACGCCGGGCTCGATCTTCAAGCTGGTGACGGAAGCGGCAGCGTTGGAGTTCCATGCCGTTCGCGAGAACGAAACGTTCCAATGCAACGGAGATTACGGCCGCTATGGGCTGCACTGCTGGAAGCGCGGCGGTCATGGACAATTGACGCTCGAGGACGCGCTCGCCGGCTCCTGCAATGTCGTATTCGCTTCGTTGGCAGAGCGTTTGAGCGCGCGCGAGTTATTCGTCACGGCGGAGAAGCTGGGCATCGGGGAGCAGGTGGGCTGGACGAGCGAAGAGGCGTTTGCGCCTTTGAAGAAGCCGCTCAGGCTCCTCCCGGACGAAGAGGCAGGACGACTGTTCGCTGCGATACCGGCAGTGCGTGACGGCGGCCAGCTGGCGCAGACTGGCATCGGGCAGCGCGACGTGCGGATATCTCCGCTCCAGGCAGCGAACCTTGTCGTTACGCTGCTTCACGGCGGGGTCGTGCAGGAGCCGCGACTCGTCAGCGATATCCGTTATGGAAGTGGCCAACTGCTCGCGACGCTGCCTCGTCAAGCCTTGTCGTCCCGTTACGGACAAGTCAGCAAGGGGACGACGCAAACGATTTTGCGCGGCATGAAGGCCGTCGTCGAATATGGAACGGGACAAAATATCAGTGACGGGATATGGTCGATCGCCGGCAAATCCGGAACTGCGCAAGTGTACAAGCAGGGAAACGAGCGGCTGAACCAGTGGTTCGTGGGTTATGGGCCGCTGCGATCACCGAAGTATGTCGTCGCGGTACTATCGGAAAACAGAGGTCTCCACACGTCCAATCAGGCGACGCAGCTGTTCAGAGGGGTTATGGATATTCTGGCGGAGGCGGAATAGGAGAGGATAAGCAGAAGATAAAGAGAGGATAAGCAGAGAATAAGCAGAGAAAAAACAGAGAATAAGCAGAAGATAAACTGGAATGAGCAAAAGAAAAGAGCCGGGAATCCATCAGACGATGGATTCCGACTCTTCTGCTGGCGCGGCGACCGAGTCGTACTCGCCCTTGGGGGCATGGATCCAGCGGTGGAAATACCGCTGATCGTACAAGGCCTTCAATAGGATCATCAGAATCGGAGACAAGATGACTCCGGAGATGCCGAAAATCGATAACGAAATGATCATGAAGGCGAGCATCGTAAACGCCGACACGCCGAGCGTATCGCCGGTTATTTTGGGCTCCAAAATTTGCCTCGTCAGCACGACGAGCAGCAAGAGCGCGCTCAGCCAAATGGCCAGCGATACATTTCCGACGATGAACAGATAGATAATCCACGGAATGAATACGGTGCTGACCCCGAGCAGCGGCAGTACATCGAAGAATGCGGCCAGCAGCGAGATCGAGAACGCATTCGGCACTTTAAGCAGCAGCAGCGCGACGAAGATGACAAAGAACGTAATGCTGATCAGCTTGCCTTGCGCCTTTAAATAGCCCGCAATACCGGCAAATACATTCTCCCGTAGAAAAGTAAATGCCCGCTTGAACGTATTGGGCGTCTTCTCCTTCGCCAGCCGCTTCCATTCCGTAATTTCCAAGCTGAGAAAATAAGCGAGAATAATCCCGATGGAGAAGTTAATGATAAAGGTAGAAAACGACATTAAGTAGCCGCCCAGCGAGCGCAGGAATCGGATGGCGAGATCGCTGCCCCAATCGGTTACATAACCGATGACTTCCTCGGCCTTGTCCACATATTCAGGGGGAAGACCGGATATTCGCTCTTGCAGCTGGCTGGTGTTCGACTGAAATTGATCCACCAGCAGCCGCTGGTACGTCGGCAGCTTGTCCGCAAGCCCCGTGATCTGCGTCGTCACCACGTAGCCCGCGCCGACGAACGCAGCCACGATGACCAGCGTGAACAAGAGCACCGAAATGCCGGATGCGACCGACTTCTTCAGACCCAGCCGACATAACCACCTGGCTGGCGGTTCAATGAACAAATAGATCAGGAACGATAAGAAGATCGGCGTCGCGATCCGGTACATGTAGCTGAACACGTACATGATCAGCCAAACCGTTAGAACGATCAGCGCGATATCGAATGCGGTGCGCCAGTATTTGCGGTAGAAGGATAGCATGTATAAACTCCTTTTTATTCTAGTATTCTTTTATAGAATAACATTATTTCCTAAAAACGCTATGTTTAGTGCCTATTGTTGCTGCACGCCTTGATGTTTGCTTCAACTTCCGTAGCCGATTTCCGCGGGGCTATGGTACAATGGTTGGAGTCGACAAAACATGAGCACATGGCACTCCCTCTTCCATGGACGGACAAGGATTGAAACTAGGGGTGGTGGGAAACAAGACATGGAAAACTTCCTGCTATGGGGCTTTTATTTTTTGACGTTTTATGCGTTTTTGCCCGGTCTGGTCAGCCGGACATTCGGATTTCGCGTATTCAAACGGGGAAGGGCCGAACGAGAAATCGCGCTTACGTTCGATGACGGTCCGGATCCGGTTTATACGCCGCTGCTGCTCGATTTATTGAAGCGCTATGACGCGAAAGCGACATTTTTCGTCGTCGGCAACCATGCGGAACGGCATCCGGAAATCTTGAAAAGGATGCATGACGAAGGACATATTATCGGCATTCATAATTATGTTCACAAAACGAACTGGCTCATGCGTCCGAGCACGGTCAAGAAACAGATTCAACGGACATCGGAAATCATTCGCCAAGCCACCGGTTCCGACTCCATCTACTATCGTCCCCCGTGGGGAATCGTCAATTTGTTCGATTTCTCGAATTTGGGCTATATGCAGATTATTCTATGGTCGGCTTTATTCGGCGATTGGCGCAAGCGGGTCGGCGCGGAACGACTGAAGAAACGGATGATGAAGAAGCTTCGGCCGGGAGAAGTGCTGCTGCTGCATGACTGCGGCGATACCTTCGGAGCGGACAAGGAAGCGCCGGCGAGTATGCTTGTTGCGCTGGAATCGTTCTTGGAGGCAGGACAAGCCAAAGGATTCTCGTTCGTGCACATCACCGATATGATTGCTTTGACCGACGGAGCGAAGAAGGGCAAGAAGCCTTCACTCGGTCTTATGAAGCGGGCTGTCGTTGCTTGCTGGATGGGCTGGGAACGGATTTTTCATGTCCTGTTCCGCGTCCGCGCAGTTGCCGAAGATTGCATTTTCTATTATCGCATTATACCGTATCATGGCAAGACGTTGGAGTTGTCCGACGGCAGATCGATCGCAGCGAAGGATCACATCGTGGAGCTTCATTTCGACAACAAGCAGCTGCTTAGAATGATGACGGAATCGCGTTCCATGATGCATTTGGCCGTCATGCTCATTCGCGAGGTGAAGAAAGGAATGCCTCAGCTCGCAAGGAAGCTCGCGGCTGACGAGGCCGATAAGCCGGTGAAAGGCATATACGGCGTCAGCATGATGAACAGAGGCGTGGAGCATTTCGGCTTCGACGTACTGCCGATTCCGAAGGGCTTATTCGACACGTCGACGCGAATTTATCTGAGGCTGCTATTCCGCGTATTGAATCCGGCCAGCAAGGAACGCTTGGATGAGCATGGCAATCGCTTGACGCCGGCCATCATGGCGATGTCGATGGAGACATTTTGGCAAAAAAACATTCATGATCCGCACAACGGTACGGCCGCTCCGCGCAGGAAACGGTCTGATAGCTATGACGGAAGCCTTCTTTCGAGCAACGGAGACGACGTATCGCCCGTTTCCTATGATCGTTCAAATGCCGCCAGGGAGTTTACTCCCTAGCGGCATTTTTGCGTGTCGTCTAGACGGCTTCGTGCCCGAGGAACGATCTTAAAAATTGATGTACCGCTCGAAGACAGTGCCGAAATCCTTCGATTTGTAATGCTTCTGCGTATCGGTCAGCCAGTCGAACGCCAATTGATTGATGGACTTGAACTGAGCGGACAAGTCGATTTCCGCTTTATAGATTTGGCTGACGGTTGTCGAAGCCATATCCAGGCTTTGCCTTGCGAAGCCGAGCGCGATCTCGTTCTCATGCGTGATTTCGGCGATTTTGATGAGCGCTTTATATAGATTTTTCAAATCCTCGATGTACTTCTTGCTCACGTCGATCGTGAACGGATGACCGCCGAGCAAGAATTTGATCTCCACGTCCAGGTCGACCGTGCCGGCCGTTTCCAACTGAACTTCGGAAACCTTATAGGTGCCGTAGTTGTAACGATGCAGCACGCGCTTCTTGCTGACCGCGCTCGTACCGTCCAGATGGATGAGTGCCAGGTTGGTGAAGCAGTATTCGTCGGCCTTGGACTTGATGACAAAATAAATTTTCTCGTTATCCTCATGAAGCACATAATCGTCGGCATCGACCTTATCATAATTCTCCGGCTTGATGACGGCGCCCAAATCACTTAAGCCCAGTAGATCGGCTGCTACTTTTCCGAACATTTCATATCCTCCCCGGTATAAAAAATCGCCCTGCGAATGTGACTGACAAACAGTCATACGCAGGGCGATTCCATAAAGTTTCAGCTTAGGCGAAAATTAGTTGAATCTCAACACGCCGCCTGTGCTCGCGTTCGTAACCAGGTACGCGTAACGGGCCAGATAGCCTTTTTTGATTTTGAGCTCGAAGCCCGGCCATTCGGCTTTGCGGCGTTCGAGTTCTTCGTCGCTCACTTCGAGCGTCATCGTGCGGTTGTTCATGTCAAGCTCGATCATGTCGCCGTCGTGGACGAACGCGATCGGGCCGCCTTCTGCCGCTTCCGGGGATACGTGGCCGATCGAGATGCCGCGGGATGCGCCGGAGAAACGTCCGTCGGTGATGAGACCGACCTTGGTGCCGAGGCCCATGCCGACGATCTGCGACGTAGGGGCGAGCATTTCCGGCATGCCGGGACCGCCTTTAGGCCCTTCGTAGCGAATGACGACGACGTGGCCTTCTTTGACTTTACCGTTCGCGATGCCGGACAGCGCTTCTTCCTGGGAGTCGAAGCAGATGGCCGGTCCGCGGTGGTAGCCGCCGACCGATTTGTCGACCGCGCCGACTTTGATGATCGAGCCGCGAGGCGCCAAGTTGCCGAACATGACGGACAGGCCGCCTTCTTTGGTATGCGGATCGTCGATCGGACGGATGACGGAATGATCGACGATTTCGCAGCCTGCCACGTTCTCGCGAAGCGTCTTGCCGGATACCGTCATTTCGTCGCCGAACAGCGCGCCGTCTTTCTTCAACAATTCGTTGATGATCGCGCTAACGCCGCCGGCGTTGTGCAGATCCTCGATATGGTGATCGGAAGCCGGTGCCAGCTTGGACAAGTAAGGGACCCTCTTCGCGACTTCGTTGATGCGTTCGATCGGGTACTCGATCTCCGCTTCGTGCGCGAGCGCGAGCGTGTGAAGAACCGTATTCGTCGAGCCGCCCATCGCCATGTCGAGCGCGAACGCGTTGTCGATCGTGTTCTTGGTGACGATGTCGCGCGGTTTGAGGTCTTGCTTGATCAATTCCATCAGCTGGCGAGCCGATTTCTTGACGAATTCGATCCGTTCAGGTGCGACCGCGAGGATCGTTCCGTTGCCCGGAAGGGCGAGGCCGAGCACTTCCGACAAGCAGTTCATGGAGTTCGCCGTGAACATGCCGGAGCAGGAGCCGCAAGTCGGGCAACCGTATTGCTCGAGCTCGGTAAGGCTCTGTTCGTCGATCTTGCCGGACATGAAAGCGCCGACGCCTTCGAAAACGGAAGTAAGGGAGATGGCGCGGCCGTCGCTCGTGCGGCCGGCTTTCATCGGACCGCCGCTGACGACGATCGTCGGAATGTTGATGCGAAGGGCGGCCATGAGCATGCCCGGCGTGATTTTATCGCAGTTAGGGATGCAGATCATGCCGTCGAACCAGTGCGCGTTTACGACGGTTTCGACGGAATCTGCAATGATTTCGCGGCTAGCGAGGGAATAACGCATGCCGATGTGGCCCATCGCGATGCCGTCGTCGACGCCGATCGTATTGAACTCGAACGGAACGCCGCCCGCTTCGCGAATCGCTTCCTTGACGATTTTGCCGAATTCTTGCAAGTGCACGTGACCCGGAACGATATCGATGTACGAGTTGCAGACTGCGATGAACGGTTTGCCGAAATCTTCTTCTTTAACACCTGCGGCACGCAGCAAGCTGCGGTGCGGTGCGCGGTCGAAACCTTTAGTAATCATGTCGGAACGCATCTTTTTTGAAGCCATATCGGTACCTCCCAAGTGTATGTCCAATACAAAGTAGTCTATCACATCAATCTAGGAATGACCAGTCGCGGCGGGGCTTGGGCGGGATTTGGAAGCCTGTTGCCGGTGAGGGAGTAACGGCAAGATTGCCGGCTTGTTTCGACAAAATATGACACGGTTCAGTGAGGTATGTTTGATTTTAGCGAATTATCTTTCATGTCGTGTCAGTAAACTTGACGTAAAATATTTACTTGCCTGATGGAGGCCGTTATAATAAGGAGTATTCACCCCTATTATCTCTCATCATAATGCCGTTTTACCCTGCGCGCGGCAGAAAGCGGTCATGCATAAAAAATAAGGAAGAGGTGCTTCATGCAGCTGACTGAACGCGAGAAAGAGAAGCTACTCGTCACGATCGCCGCCGATTTGGCGCGCAGACGCCTGCAACGAGGCGTGAAACTGAACTATCCCGAAAGCGTCGCCCTGATTACGTCGGAAATTCTGGAAGGCGCGCGCGATGGACGAACCGTCGCTCAATTAATGGAGTTCGGCACGACGATTTTGACGCGGGAGCAGCTGATGCCCGGCGTCGCCGACATGATTCACGAGGTTCAGGTGGAAGCGACCTTTCCGGACGGAACCAAGCTGGTCACCATTCATCATCCCGTTCATTGACGTTAGAGAGGATGGTCCTCATGATACCTGGACAATATCGCATCAAGGCAGGCGAGATCGAGTTGAATGCAGGCCGGGCAACGGCTCGCATCATCGTCGCGAATACCGGCGATCGGCCCGTTCAAGTCGGATCGCATTTTCATTTTTTCGAAGTGAATCGGGCGCTTTCGTTTACTCGCGAGGAAGCGTTCGGCATGAGACTGGATATTCCCGCGGGAACCGCAGTCCGATTCGAGCCGGGCGAAGAGAAGCCTGTTCAGCTGGTTGAGCTTGGCGGGCGCAAACGATCTTATGGATTGAACGCCTTGACGAATGGGCCGGCCGTTCGAGGCAATATGCCCGAAGAGGTTCGATCCAGGCTGGCGGCGTGGGAGGGAGAACAGCGATGAGCACGATGGACCGAAGCAGCTACGCAGCCATGTTCGGCCCGACGACCGGCGATGCCGTAAGGCTTGCGGATACGGAATTATGGGCGCAAATCGAGCACGATTATACGGTTTACGGCGACGAGTGCAAATTCGGCGGGGGCAAAGTCATACGGGACGGCATGGGACAGTCGAGCGGCGCACTGCGCAGCGAAGGCGTGCTGGATACGCTCATTACGAACGCTGTCATCATCGATCATTGGGGAATCGTAAAGGCGGATATCGGCATTCGCGACGGCGTCATCGTCGGCATCGGCAAAGCGGGCAATCCCGATATTATGGATGGCGTAATGCCGAACATGATCGTAGGTGCCAGTACCGAAGTTATCGCGGGCGAAGGCAAAATCGTAACCGCCGGCGGCATCGATTCGCACATTCATTACATATGCCCGCAGCAGATCGAAACCGCGCTGTCCTCCGGCGTGACGACGATGATCGGCGGAGGGACGGGGCCGGCAACCGGCACGAACGCCACGACTTGTACGCCCGGTGCTTGGCATATGCGCCGCATGCTGGAGGCGGCAGAAGCCTTTCCGATGAATATGGGCTTTACGGGCAAAGGCAATGCATCATTCACGGCACCGTTGATCGAGCAGGTGGAAGCCGGGGCAATCGGCTTGAAGCTGCACGAAGACTGGGGAACGACGCCGGCGGCGATCGATACCTGTTTGACGGTGGCGGATCAGTACGATGTGCAGGTTGCCATTCATACGGATACGTTGAACGAAGCGGGTTTCCTCGAGGATACGCTCGCGGCATTCAAGGGACGCACGATTCATACGTACCATACGGAAGGCGCCGGAGGCGGACATGCCCCCGATATCATTCGTGCCGCCGGCGAACCCAACGTGCTTCCATCCTCGACGAATCCGACCCGCCCTTTTACGGTGAACACGATCGAAGAACATTTGGACATGCTGATGGTTTGCCATCACTTGGACAGCCGCATTCCGGAAGATGTCGCCTTCGCGGATTCGCGGATCAGGCCGGAGACGATCGCGGCGGAAGATATTTTGCATGACATGGGCGTGTTCAGCATGCTGAGCTCCGACTCCCAGGCCATGGGGCGCGTAGGCGAAGTCATTATCCGCACATGGCAGACCGCCGACAAGATGAAGAAGCAGCGCGGACCGCTCGCGCCGGACACCTCTGAAGAGGCGGATAATTTTCGCATCAAACGGTACATTGCGAAATACACCATCAATCCTGCGATCACGCATGGAATCTCGCATCTGGTCGGTTCAATCGAGCCGGGCAAGTTTGCGGATCTAACTATCTGGAGTCCGATGTTCTTCGGCGTTAAGCCGGACCTGGTCCTGAAGGGCGGCATGATCGCCTATGCGCAGATGGGTGACCCTAATGCATCCATCCCGACGCCCCAGCCGGTCTTCGGGCGGATGATGTTCGGCGGTTTCGGCAAGGCGACTTCGAGCAGTTCCATCACTTTCGTCTCCCAAGCGGCCTATGACCTCGGCATCGCGCAGGAGCTGGGTCTTGCCAAACGGATCGAGCCCGTGCGCGGCTGCCGCAGCGTGACGAAGAAGGATATGATCCATAACGATGCCACGCCTCTCATTGAGGTGAACCCGGAGACGTACGAAGTGAAGGTCGACGGTGTTCCGGCTGTCTGCGAGCCGGCGGAGGTGCTTCCGATGGCGCAGCGTTATTTCCTGTTTTGAGCGAAGAGGTGAAAGCAACAGCGGCACAGTCGGCGATGACTTCACCGGCGCCAGCCAGTATACCGTGGCTTGCCCTGCAGCAGCTGCTCGATTCGGCGCTCCCCGTTGGCGGTTTCTCGCATTCCTTCGGATTGGAAACGCTAGTTCAGGAAGGGGCGCTGCGGACAAGCAGGCAGCTCGAGGAATATGTGACGGCAATGCTGCTGCAAAGCTGGTCAACGGCGGATGTGATGGTCATCAAGGCCGTGTACCGAGATGTTCCGGACGGCAACTGGGGCTCGCTGTGGAAGGTGGAAAGACTCGTTCATCTGCAGCGCACGGCGCAGGAAACGAGAATAGGCGTGGAGAAGATCGGCCGCAGGCTCTTGAAACTGCTCGATGCGGTCTATCCGCAGTTCGACTGGAAGCCGCTCACGGAAGCGTTGCGAAGCGGGAATTGCTTTGCAACGTATCCGCTCGTATTCGGTTATGCCTGCCATGTGCTCGGGATTTCCCTCGAACAGGCGGCGCAGGGCTATCTATACGGCTGCATCGTGAACAGTATCAACAGCGCGCTTCGGTTAATGTCGATCGGTCAGACGGAGGGGCAAGCCGTCATCGCCCGGCTGATTCCGAGAACGGCCGATGCTTGGCTCATCTCGGAGGCGTTACGGCCTGAAGAGGCGTATACGAATATGCCGCTCAGCGAGATTGCGATGATCCGCCATGAGCAATTGTATTCTCGATTATTCATGTCCTAGTTTCTAGTTTCTATCTAATTTCGAGTTTTTATAATCTGAGGAGGAATGCAGGATGTGTCAAGGACAAGGTCATACTCACCAAGAATGGGAACAGCCGGCGCTGGATCGCTCCAGGCCGATCCGTATCGGAATCGGGGGTCCCGTGGGCTCAGGCAAGACCGCGCTCGTCGAACGTTTGGCCGGCGCACTCAAAGATACGTATAACATCGCCGTCATTACGAACGATATTTATACGAAAGAGGATGCGAGAATTCTGGCGGCGACCGGCGTGCTTCCGGAAGAACGCATTATCGGGGTTGAGACCGGCGGCTGTCCGCATACGGCAATTCGCGAGGATGCCTCGATGAATTTCGAAGCGGTCGAAGAGCTGACAAACCGTTTCGAGGGCTTGGATCTGATATTTATCGAGAGCGGCGGAGATAATTTGGCAGCTGCCTTCAGTCCTGAGCTGGTGGATCGGTTCATCTACATCATCGACGTGGCGCAAGGGGAGAAGATTCCCCGCAAGGGCGGTCCCGGCATCATGCGTTCCGATTTGCTCATCGTGAACAAAATCGATTTGGCTCCCCATGTCGGCGCCAGCCTGCAGGTCATGGAAGAAGATACGAAACGGATGCGCGGCGAGCGTCCGTATGTGTTCTCGAATCTGTACGGCGGAGAGAACGTCGATCGGATCGTAGCATGGCTGGAGCATGAGCTTGCCCACGCGCACGGTATTGCGCATCACCACGAGCATGATCACGCGCATAAGCATGAAGATGCTGCCGAGCACCGCCACGCCTAGCGTTCAGCGTCTGTCCATCCTTCGGGCAACCTTTCGGAAGCGGGAGAACGATACGGTCATCACCTCCAAATATCACACGGCGCCGATCAAAATCGCGAAGGCGTTTCCGCTCGGGGACCAACTCGGCGTGATCGTCATGGACGTCTCGCCGGGGTTGCTGGCCGGCGACCGCTATGAGTTTCAATGGAACGTCGAAGCCGGCGCGCATGTGTATGTGACGAATCAGTCGTTCACCAAAGTCCATCCTTCGCATGGAGAGCATGACCGATCCTCGCTTAGCCAGTATTTTGAGCTCGGGAGAGGGGCCGTCGTAGAATCGATGCCTGAACCGATTATGCTATTTCGTGACGCTGCGCTCGTCAGCGAGACAGAGGTGAGGCTGTCGCCGGATGCGATTTGGATGGGCGCGGAAGTGTTTTGCCCGGGTAGGGCGATGCGCGGAGAACGGTTTGTCTATCGTGAATTTCGTAATAAACTGAAAGTTTATTACGGAGAAGAAATGATCTATGCTCAAAATCAGCTGATTAAGCCGGCGGGACAGCTGTTGTCCGCACCTGGATGTATGGCGCAAATGACGCATTCCGGCGTGTTCTATGCCTTCTCGGACCGAATCGGCGCTGCCGAAGTGGATGCAGTTCGCGATGCACTGAGTGCGGTTCCGACAAGGGAAGGTCAGCCATTAACATGGGGCGTATCGCTTACGCACAAGCACGGCTTGGCCGTGATGGCAGCCGGTATGGCGGCCTGGCAGCTGCAGGAAGCGCTGGATGCGGCTTGGCGTGCGCTCCGTATGAGGCTGCTGCGGAAGAAACCGTTAAAATTTTTGAATTAACGAAGAAGCTGGCGAGCTCCGCCAGCTTCTTTTGTTCATAGACGATCCATTTGGTACGACACTATTTTTGAAGTCCAACTAAGTTATCATTCTTATAGAAGAAAATCTGCTTTCGTATCTAAATAAGGAGGAAGGCCGCTTTCGTATCTTCTATAGAAGAAAGAAGTCCGCTTTCGTCATTCCGTAATAGTCGACGTCCTCGTAAACGTTCCATTTTCGTATATGCTGCTTGAAGCAGCCTTCGTAATTCATGCCGATTTTCCGAAGAACGGCGGATGAAGCGGGGTTCTTGGACATGGCAGCTCCCAAAATTCGGTTTAAGCGAAGCTCCTCGAACCCGAAACGGACGACTCTTCGTGCCGCTTCCGTCGCATATCCGTTCCCCCAATACCGGCTCCCCAGCCAATAGCCGATTTCGGCGCGTTTGTGTTCCGAGGTGAGATTAAGGCTGATGCATCCCATGAGCTGATCATTTGCCGATGCAGTAATCGCAAACGTATAACCGTGCCCATGCCGCGCCGCATCCGTGCGAAAGGCGATCCAGGATTCTGCTGCGCCGTCCGGGTAGGGATGGGGAAGCGATAATGTGGTTCTCGCCACTTCATATTCGCCGGCCAACAGCTGAACGTCAGCGGCATCCTGCGGTTGGAACGGGCGCAGCGACAGCCGGTCGGTCTGGAAGGTTCCTTGCAACTCGCTCACCTCGCGATCTTTTATTTACATTATAGCAACAAAAAGAACCCCTTGGCTTCGCGATTTCGACTGCGAGTCCGGGGGTTCTCCCGTGATTAGGGCCGCTCGTCGAGATTACTCTCCGGAGCTGCCGCCGCTCTTCTTGTCTTTGGTTCTTGTCGTCGTATTCTTGCGACCGTGTCCCTGCTGTTTTGCCATGGATAGCCCTCCTTCCGCACAGACTGCCGTGTATTGTGCGTAGAGGAAGGAGCAGTTATGCAAAGTAAAAAACCTAGCTTCGGGAAGACGTCGTCCTCTCGAAACTAGGCTTTATGAAGGCTACATCGCCATTGGTTTATTTGCGGACAGCAGGCTTTTGATCCCGCTCATTCTCCACTTGGGAACGTGAATGCGGTTCGCTTCCGAGTAGCCCTGGTCGAAACAAATCAACCCGTCCGTAACCGAGAGCACTTTGCGCGCATTGACATAGCAGTTCGAGCTTACTTTTACAAAATGACCCGACTTGACGTAGTTGTTCAACTGTTCGGTAGTAATGCTCTTTTTAATGTTGTAGTTTCTACCGTGAAAGCTGACCATCCCGAGCCGACCGACTTTGAAATAGTAAATGTCTTTCTCCACCTCAAAGTTTTCGTAGATGCTGCGCGATTCTTCTGCTAGTACATTCATCGTGTAATGATCCCCCTTAATAAGATGAATTTGTTAGCGCTTTCATTCTAACACAAGGCGTTTCGTTTGTGAACTGGAGGGACAGGGTTTTATAAAAAAAATTATCTGCTCCGATGCGGACTGCTGGCCGCTGATTGAGGGGATGGGAGAAATGAAGGAGTAACGAGGCTATTGTAAAATAATACCTGTTGCATTGTCTTTCGCAAAAATGATATATTCTAATTCCGGCCAAGACGGACACGTCGAAACGGTGATCGAAATCGAAACAAGCCCAAAAATAAAGCTTGCCAAACGGTTTCGAAATATGATATATTCTATTTCTGCCCGAGAGGGTGGAGAGTATTTGTTCCTTGAAAACTGAACAATGAGCGACCTGTCAAAAGGTCATAAATCGCGAAACGAACGTTTCGCAAGCTAGTATTTTGAATGAGCTTACAAGCGAATTCATCTAGACGAATGCTCCATTCGAAGCTTTGGCTCCGAACGGAAACCAATCGTTTGGAGTGGAATGCTGCATTCGAAGCTTTGGCTTCGAATGCAAACCAATCCACTTTTATGGAGAGTTTGATCCTGGCTCAGGACGAACGCTGGCGGCGTGCCTAATACATGCAAGTCGAGCGGAGTTATTCCTTCGGGGATAGCTTAGCGGCGGACGGGTGAGTAACACGTAGGCAACCTGCCTGCAAGACCGGGATAACATTCGGAAACGAATGCTAATACCGGATACGCAGTTTCCTCGCATGGGGAGACTGGGAAAGACGGCGCAAGCTGTCACTTGCAGATGGGCCTGCGGTGCATTAGCTAGTTGGTGGGGTAATGGCTCACCAAGGCGACGATGCATAGCCGACCTGAGAGGGTGATCGGCCACACTGGGACTGAGACACGGCCCAGACTCCTACGGGAGGCAGCAGTAGGGAATCTTCCGCAAT
>NZ_JBWDNI010000008.1:0-239518 GCF_056269105.1 Paenibacillus sp. J31P316
ATTCATGGATCTCTGGGTTACCTGTCCCCCGTTCGATTTGCAGCTCAATTCAAGCAGCTCGAATTAGCATAAACAGACTAATTGAGTGTCCACTTTCTTGACAGAGGTCCACGGGGGAGCTTAATGGGCTTTTACCCATCTGAATCTGACACTAGGCTCCGAATAACGTCTCTCATAACCGTAAGACCTTCTCATGCACTGTTTATCGCGGATTAGCAACGCTGGCAACCGTTAAGCTTCAGATCGAATTCACGCTGCGTGGTTGGCAAAGGAAGCCCTAACAGCGTTTGCGCGGTGAAAGGCCGATGAAGGATGCTGGGTAAATAGGCATTATTTCTTAAAGCAAGGCATTCGGCTTCGAGCCGTTTAGCCATAAAAAAAAGCTCCCCCCTGGGAGCTAATGAATTGGTCGGGCGAACCTCTAAATCGCGCTTGAGCCAATTGGAGAAGCGGCTCGGGGAGTTCCTATCGGCGCCAAGAAAAGAATTTGCGTACCTGCTCATCCCGGAGCCATATGCCTCCCCAAACCAACACGGCCAAATAGACCGAAAACAAAATCGTGGAGAACAGCGGAGCGTCCAATCGAACCTGCGTCGCGATCACGCCGCCGAAATATCCGGTTAACAACACCGCGCCTAGGTTCGCCGTACGAGGCCACGCATAAAGCAGCGTCGCTATCAGCCCGAGAATGCCCATCACGTAAATATGGTGTTCTTGGAATCCCAGATCAACGGTCGACTCCACGACAAAAGAAGGCTTGAATAATTTGGTGATGCTGTCGAACAGCATAAACAGAATCGCTATGCCGCTCATCACCCTTGCCGTCCACAGCCGGCCTTTCGAAATCGTACTCGTCATCCTAACATCTCCCCTTTTAAAAATCATGTTCGACTGCTCTTCCATCTTGCGAATTTCCCCATGCTTACAACCACTTGAGGCCTTCATAAGGACGACGAACAGCCAATTGCGATATCGACAGCGACAGGCACTTTTTTTATTTTCGCAACAGAAAAGGCTCGGATGCTTGCTTTATCCGAACCTTTTCTTGTCTTTCGTATGCCGAGCCTCATCTTACTTTACCTGAATCGTTTATTTGGACGAAGGAAGCATCGGCATCTGCAGCGCCGGCTGTTGGCCTACTTCGACGTCGTCGCTGAACTTCTGCACTTCTTCCTTCAGCCCCAGCATGCGGCGGTCCAGCATGTTGATCATATCGGCCGTCGATTTGAGCTGTTCGCGGATGGTCTCGGGCATATCGTCGTGGAACTGGTAATAGATTTTGTGCTCGAGGCTCGCCCAGAAATCCATCGCGATCGTACGAAGCTGAATTTCGACTTTCACGTGCTCGGTCCGGTCCGATAGGAAGATCGGGATCTGGATGATCAGGTGCAAGCTTTGGTAGCCGTTCGGCTTCGGATTCTTGATGTAATCCTTCAGCTCGATTACCTCGACGTCTCCTTGGCTGCGGATCATATCGTATACGCGGTACACGTCCGTCGTGAACGAACAGATAACCCGGACGCCCGCAATGTCGCGAATATGCTCGGCCGCATTCTCCTTCGAGACTTCAAGTCCCTTGCGCTGCAGCTTCTCCACGATGCCTTCGGGCGATTTGATACGCGTTTTCACGTGCTCGATCGGGTTGTAGTTTTGGATGAATTGCAATTCTTCGTTCAGAATGGTCAGCTTCGTGCTTACCTCGTCGAGCGCGAATTTATAGCTCATGAGCATTTTCGCCCATTCCATGACCATTTGCTTGTCCATCATCGGTTCTTCACTCCTGCTGCATTCTTCAATGCTTGTTTATATGGATCATAAAATCGGGGACAACAGCCGCACGCATGATTCCCTGAACCGTTCCAGCTTGGACCGGCGCTTGTACTGATCGTACGTCAGCTCCGTGCAATCCTGCATGTCGTTTTCGAATATACGTTTCAACCGTAAAGCCGTTTCCGTATCGTAAAGGATCGCGTTGACCTCGAAATTCAATTTAAAGCTCCGAATATCCACGTTCGCCGTGCCGACGGAAGCGACGCAGCCATCGACGACGAGCGCTTTGGCATGAAGGAAGCCTTTCTCGTACAAGTAGCATTTCATGCCTTCCTCAAGCAATTCCCCTAAATAGGAAAAGGTTGCCCAATAGACCATTTTATGATCCGGCTTGCTCGGCAGCATGATGCGGACGTCGATGCCCGACAGCACGGCGAGCTTAAGGGCGTTCAGCAGACTCTCGTCCGGGATAAAATAAGGCGTTTGCAGATAGATCGTCTTTTTCGCGGAATGGATCATTTTGATATAGGCGTTCTTGATTTGCTCGAGCGTCTGATCGGGTCCGCTGGAGACGATTTGGACGCCCGTGGAGCCCGTGCTTACGGCCGGCGGGAACAGGTCAAGCACATCCCGGCTCATGGACTTGCTTGAAGCCAGGTTCCAGTCCAGCATGTAGTGGGCTTGCATTTGGAGCACGGCATAGCCCGTAATCCGCAGATGCGTGTCGCGCCAGTAGCCGAACCGCTTATTCAAGCCCATGTACTCGTCCCCTACGTTGAAGCCGCCGATGTAACCGATCTGCCCGTCGATGATGGCGAGCTTCCTATGGTTGCGGTAATTGACGCGGATGTTCAGATAAGGGATTTTGGAAGGGAAGAAATAAGCCACCTCTCCGCCGGCCTGGACCAGCCGATGAAAGAACTCCCGCTTCAGCATCGAGCTGCCGATATCGTCGACGAGGAAACGAACCTTGACGCCCTGCTTCGCTTTCTCGGTCAGCGCATCGAGGAGCCGGTTGCCGATGCCGTCGTTATGGACGATGTAGTACATCAGATGAATATGGTGGGACGCGCGTCCGATATCCGCGAGCAGCGCCTCGAATTTATCGGGGCCGTTCGTGAAAATATCGACGTTGTTGTTCTGCGTGTAGAGCGCAAATCCGCTGGTCAAATTCATGTAGATCAGATCCGCGTAGTGCTCCGCCGCATCATCATTAAACACAATTCGATGGTCCCGAAACTCTCGCCGCTGCTGCTCGATGAGCGCCGTCATCGTTTCTTTCGTGCGTTTGTTCAGCTTGTACAGCTTCTTCTTGCTCAGGTTTTGTCCAAAAACCAAATACACCACGAAACCGACGGCCGGCAGAAACAAGAGCACCATCAGCCACGCCCACGTCACCCCGACGTTGCGCCGCTCCATGAACATGACCGCGATTGCGAGAGGGATGTTGATAATCGTTATGATCGTAACAAAGTTCGATAGGAAAAAATTGGTCATGAGACTTGCTTCACTCCAGTTAAGCGGATATACGACGCAGTGCGGTTCGGCGCAAAGGCCCGGAAAGACCCGAAAGGGTCTTGCCTGTTCCAGTATAACCCATACCGGGCATCCGAGGAAAATCGGCGCGCGTCACAGGCTCGATCGCGAGGGTGAATCCGCAAAAAAAGGCGCAGCTCCTCCGATTCGGGGAGCTGCGCTTTGAAATAGGAAACCGCGTGTTGGAACAAATGAACTGAATTGATTAAAGAGCCGCATCCGTTCAAAACAACGATTGAGAAAACTTCATGCAAGGCAAGGCACGCTACCTAATCCCGTAGCTCGGCACGGCCGATTTGACCGCAGTCGCCTTGCCTTCGTAACCGCCGCTGTTCACTGCCGCAACCTTGTAATAATACGTCGTGCCGATCGCGGCCGTCGTATCCGTGAACGTCGTCGCGCCTACTTTGGAGCCGATGATCTCGAAATTGCCGTTCGCGGCGGTCGAGCGCATGACATTGTAGCCCGCCGCGCCTTTGACCGCGTTCCAGGTTAAGACCACTCTACCGCTGTTAACGTCCGTGCCCGCGTTAAAGTTGCCCGGGGCGGCCAGCAATGCGATGATGCCGGTGTCGATCGGAACCGTAACGATCGGACCGTCAATCTCGATGTCCAGCATCGACGCAAACGCGACATTGCTTGGCGCGCTCACGCCGCCTTGGTCCGCAGCCATGACTCGATAGCTGTATCCTTTCAGAATCCCAGCCGCCTTATCGGTATACGTAACTCCGCTGACGTTAGTGGCGATCGTCGTAAAGTTCGTGCCGGTCCCGTCTGCCCGCTGCACGTTATAGCCGACCAAGCCGCCGACATCGCTCCAATTCAGCACGACGCTCCCGCCGTCCCTTGTCGCGGTCAAATTAGCAGGCGCCGGCGGGGGCTGCTTCGCGACCGTCACTTGCAGCGTCTGGGAAGGGCCGCTTTCGCCATTTTCGTTCACGGCCGTGACTTGATAATAATAGGTCTTGCCGATAGATACCGTCGCATCCTTCAGCTTCGTATCCGTGGCGCGCTTGACCGTAACCGGTCCGCCGGGCGATTCCGAGCGCTTCACGTTATAGCTCGCGGCATCGCCGACCGCGTCCCAGCTCAACTGCACGTCCGTTCGATTGATGATGGTTTCGTTGAACTTGCCGATCGAGCCCCGTACGCCGATCTGCACGGCTTTTAAATTACCGGGCGGTTTAGGCGGCGGACAATTAAGATCCTGTTGGAAGAGCGGGAACTTGGCGTTCACCACATTTTTGCTGAACTTGTCGGAGGCCACCCAGATGTCGTAGCCGGCAATGACATCCAAGCGCAGGAAAGCGTCCACGTTGATCGAATCGCATCGTCCTTGTTCGTAATTGCGATAATAGCCCGCCTGAATGCCGGGATACAGGTCGATGCCCGCATATGCGATATCCAGAAGCGTAAGCGTCAATTGAACGTTCGGCCCTGCGGCAAGGCTAGCATTTACTTTGGTGTCGACGTTTAGCGACGCCGTGTTCGTCGTCTTGTCGATGAGACGCAGGCCGTTGCTGGACGATAGATTAAAGCCTTCCTCCAGATGGAATTTATCATTGAAGTCGACCACGATCGTCGCCCTGAAATCGGGATCGATTCTTAGGAACAGCTGTCCTTTGACGAAGACGCCGGTAAAGACGGGCACGTAGAACGGCGCCGTGAGCGGAATGAATTTGGGTTGGTTCAATGCGCCGTTGCCCGTATCGGCCACCACGTGCACGTTCGTCGTGACGTCGCCGATCAGCACGAGCTGCGAATAGAAATCCAAATCGATGTCGAACCAATCGATATCGACGTCGAGACCGATGTCCGCCTTGACCCCCAAGTTGCAGAATTTCATGCTGGCATCGAGCGTAACGCCTTCGAAGTAGGCATGGTTCAAGCCGATGTTCATGCACGGCAAGGTTAGGGACGCGCTCTGCGCGGCGACCTCGCTCGTCTTGATCGTAACCGACGAATTGATGGGCTTGAGCAGCTTCGGATTGATCGCCTCCGTCGTGCTGACGTCGAGCTTCGAGAACACTTCCTTCACCTTGGGGACGGAAGTTTGGACGACGAGCGCGCCGTTCTCCTTGCTGACCGAGACGACTTTCTTCGCGATGCCCCCGTAATACTTGTCGGTTGGAGGCATGACGAACACGTCGCCGACGTTTAATTTCAAATTCGGATCGCGAATGACCCACGTATTGCTGTCGCGCATCGCGTAGTTCGTACTCTTGCTCTGCTTTACTTCCGGCCTGTATTGGACGATTTTGCGGGAAGGGCCGGAAGATGCCGGAGGCGTTTGCCCCGGCGTATAATGAAGCGCGCGCACGAGCATGACGGCCGCTTCCGCCCGCGTCGAATTGTTGCCCCCTTTGAAATTCCCGTCGGGATAGCCTTGAATAATGCCGCTCTGCAGCGCTGCTTCGATCAGATCACGATGCTGTTTGACAGCCGCTTGATCCTTCAGCTTGCCTAGCAGCTGCTCTTCCTTCTGCGGCGGAAGCTGGAGCGCGCGGACGATCCAAAGGGCCATTTCGTAACGCGTAATGGGCTGGCTCGGCTTAAAATAGCCGTTCGGGTATTCGGCAGGCAGCAATATGCCGTTCGCTATGCCCGCCGCGATATAAGCTGCGGACCACCGCTTCGCATCGACGTCGTCGAATGGCTCGGAGGCCGTGCCCAGGGGATAATGCTTCAGTTCGACGAGCATTTTCAGAAACTGCTCCCGCGTCACTTTTCCCGATGGTTGAAACGTGCCGTCGGTGAACCCGGCTACGATATTCGCCGAGGCCAGCTCCATGATTTCGTTATAGGCCCAGTGAGACTGAATATCGGTGAATGAAGGCGGCGCAGGTTGATTGGGCTGGCCAGCTGCGCTGGCATTGCTTTCACCCGCATAAGGAGATACGGCAGCCTTATTGGCAGCGGCTGCAGTGGAATCAGCAGCGGCAGCAGCGAGCGTCGGCGCAATGACGCTGAAGAGCATGACGAAAATAGAAAATAAGAGCAATGATTTACGGCTTCCTTTTAGAATACGAACCCCTCCCCGTGAACTAATCAACTCGCTGTTAACTGTGGCAGCTCATTGCACGGGCTGCACCGTTTGTTGGATTTCAATGCTTTTCCCGCCATGTCGTGTACGAATGAAGTGCTTGCTTTTTGAAAGCTCTGGTAATATGTATGCTCCCAACTCTTCTTTACATTAGCACCGACTCGCAAAATCCAATATTATCCGAAAGTAGTAATTTAACTGAAGAGAAGTAAATCCGTCTTGCGTACGCCACGTATTCACCCACCATGTAGTCGAATGGCTCACCCTCTTGATTGTATTCCTCCCTCTCCACCCACCATGTAGTCGAATGGTTCACCCTCTTGATCGCATTCCTCCCTCTCCACCCAGCATGTAGTCGAATGGCTCACCCTCTTGATCGTATTCCTCCCTCTCCACCAACCATGTAGTCGAATGGCTCACCCTCTTTGATGGCAATCCTCGCACTCCACCAAGCATGTAGTCGAATGGCTCACCCTCTTGCTCGCATTCCTCCCTCTCCACCCACCAAGTAGTCGAATGGTTCACCCTCTTGATTGCATTCCTCCCTCTCCACCCACCATGTAGTCGAATGGCTCACCCTCTTGATCGCATTCCTCCCTCTCCACCCACCATGTAGTCGAATGGCTCACCTTCTTGCTCGCATTCCTCGCACTCCACCCACCGAGTAGTCGAATGGCTCACCCTCTTGATCACATTCCTTCCTCTCCACCCACCATTTAGTCGAATGGCTCACCCTCTTGCTCGCATTCCTCCCTCTCCACCCACCATATAGTCGAATGGTTCACCCTCTTGATCGTATTCCTCGCACTCCACCCACCATGTAGTCGAATGGTTCACCCTCTTGATCGTATTCCTCCCTCTCCACCCACCATATAGTCGAATGGTTCACCCTCTTGCTCGCATTCCTCCCTCTCCACCCACCATATAGTCGAATGGTTCACCCTCTTGCTCGTATTCCTCCCTCTCCACCCACCATGTAGTCGAATGGCTCACCTTCTTGCTCGCATTCCTCGCACTCCACCCACCAAGTAGTCGAATGGTTCACCCTCTTGATGGCACTCCTCGCACTCCACCCACCATGTAGTCGCTTGCTCGCATTCCTCGCACTCCACCCACCAAGTAGTCGAATGGCTCACCCTCTTGCTCGCATTCCTCGCACTCCACCCACCATATAGTCGAATGGTTCACCCTCTTGATCGTATTCCTCGCACTCCACCCACCATATAGTCGAATGGTTCACCCTCTTGATCGTATTCCTCGCACTCCACCCACCATGTAGTCGAATGGTTCACCCTCTTGATCGTATTCCTCGCACTCCGCTTTCACGTCCCCCGCTATGCATTAGGCCAGAGGTGATTATCTACAAACCTCATATTTCTTCCGGTCTTAGACACGCATGCACGGAGAACTTGCTTTTCAGCCAACGTTCGCAGATGCTTGACGGCCGTATGCCTGTGAATCCCTAAGCTCGCTGCCGCCATACCTGGAGTGATTCCATCCCGGGATTCTTGCAAAAGGTGAAGCAACGCCCGTTCATGAACATTAAGCTGATGATGCTTCGACTTAGCAATGCCGCCCCATTTTGCCAACCCCATAAGCAGCGCCTGCTGGCAGCGGCGAGGCTTCTCATGAATATCGTCGAACGCAAATCGCAGCAATTGCCAGCCCTCGACGAGCAAATGATTTTGCCGCTGAAGATCGTCCGCGAACTTCCAACGGCTGATGTCCCTCCAATGCGGACCGAACCCGTCGACTTCCAAAATCAGCCGAAACGGCAGCGGCGGCAAATAAGCAAAGTCCGCAAATCGTTTCTTCCCGTTCAAATCCACCAGCTCATACTCCGGATGAAGATAATCCAAATGCCCGACAGCCGGCCACCATACGTTCGCAAGCAGCAGCTTCTCCGCCTGATCCTGTTCCGCTAGTTTTCGTTTGCGCTCTTCCGAACTGCCGAGCGCTGCCTGTTCCATCATGCGCAAGTAAGCCGCTTCAAATCGTTGGTCCATCCTATGGCTCCTCCTCAAAATAAAATAAGGCTGCCCCCTCGACGAAACGAGAGAACAGCCTGTGCTTCAGGACTATAGTGATGTTTAAATAAAGCTTACCACAGCAACGCGGTAGTAGAATAGCGGTGTTCGGTGTTACGTAGCAGGCGTTCGGTGCTCATTGCCAATTGCCGCTGACCGCCCCACACTACAAATACCGCATCAAATTACTAACCACATGCTCCAAATGCGCCTTCATCCGCTGGCTCGCCGCCGCTGCATCGCGTGCGGAGACGGCTTCGAAGATGGCGAGATGCTCGCTGTAGAGGCGCTCGGCAACGGTATGGTTCGCGTAAATCTCCACCCGCCGGATATCGCGGATCACCGTCTCGAGCTGACCGACGATCGATTCGAACAATCGCAGCATGATGGAGTTGTGGGTGGCTTTCGCGAGCGTCAAGTGGAACAGCAAATCCGTTCGCTCGCCTTCCAAATCATCGCCGATGGCGGCTTCCATCTCGTGTATCAAGCCCTGCAGCAGCGCAATGTCTTCGTCCGTCGCTTTCTCCGCGGCGATGGACGCGTTCGAAACCTCCAGCGCATGCCTGGCTTCCAGCAGCTCCAGCAGCGTCTCGCGGTTCATCCGAAGCGTCTCCAGCTCCGGCAGCTCGATCGGCGCCGACGAGGGCGCGCTGCTGATGACGGTGCAGCCGCCGCCTTGGCGAATCTCGATGTAGCCCATCGCCTTCAGGGCGCTCAGCGCTTCCCGCATCGTGGAGCGGCCGACGCCGAACTGCTCCGACATCTCCTTCGTCGAAGGCAGCTTGTCGCCGACCTTCAGCTTGCCGTCCAGGATCAGCCGCTTCAGCTGTTCGGCGATCTCTTCATAATGATTGCGCTTGGACAAGCGTGTAACTTCCATAGGCTGAAGCTCCTTTCCTGCCGGCCCTCGGCTGCCGGACGCTCCCGACGCGCGCAAGGCCCGCGGGAGAATCGTACCATCCCCGAATCGGCAAAATCAACTCGCGCTCGCGCAGGGCCGTCTGAATTAGCCGACAATCAACGTGTACACGACGCCCGGACCGTGAACGCCGATCGTCAGATCGTTCTCGATATCCGCCGAACGGCTCGGGCCGGATATAAAATGAATGCCCGCCGGGAGATTCTCTCTGCCCGCTTGATCAAAGTTGACCAAAATCTGTCCCAGCCGCGTATGCAGACGCTCGATCGGGATGATGACCATCAGCACCGTCGGCAGCAAGCTGACGGAACGGCCTTTGTCCTTCGAGGACAGCACCGTGACGGAGCCCGTGTACGCCGCCGCGTAGTCCGCGATCACGATGCCGAAATCCGCTTCCGCCGCGCGTGCTTTCCAATGTTCCTCCGCATCGCTGTTCCATACGGAGAACGAAGCGCCCGGAATCGCTTCTTCCAGTCCGAGTTCATTCAGCTCCGGCTGGTTTTGGCGGATGACGTATTTCGCGCTCATCTCTTCGGCTTTGGCTGCGATAAACGCGCGTGCATCCTCCATCGTCGCGAGCCGTTCCGAGTGGCCGCCGGCGGCTTTGAAATTCGCTCTGAATTTCTCGACGCGCTCGTCGATCGGCCATTCGAATTCATTCCAGAACTCAGGCGCGCCGCGGAATGGATGCGCCGGCGGTTCCGCAGAACGCGGGCGCCGCAATTTGCTCGAAATGCCGTTAATGAAGCCGACTTGCTTGGCGCGGGATTTCGCCTCCAGCTCGGCAAGCCACGCTTGGTGTTCGTCCGTCTTAGCCATGATGTCCGTGGCCTCCTTTGCCCGCTTCGCGGTCCTTCACGATTTGTTCCATCCGGTCCTTCATCGCCGGATCCATATCCTGCAGGCCATGGCGGATTTCCGCTTCCATCGTCTTCCACTGCTGCCGGAACGACTCCTTCGGCAGGCTCGGGGTCACGCGGTACGTGTTCCACCCTTTAAGCGGCCCGATCTTCAGCCGAATGCCGCCGTCGCGGACGACGAGCTTCTGTCCGAGCTGACCGATCTTGAGCACGGCTCCGTACCGCTTCGCATTCGACATGACGGCCGCGAAGCCTTTCATGCCGAGCGCTTCCATTTTATCGCCGCGTCCGGCTTCCAGCTTGCGACGGCGGAGGTAGATGAGCATCTCGTGCAGCGGGATTTTGACCGGGCATGCCTCGTAGCAAGCCCCGCAAAGGCTCGACGCGTTGGCGATATCGTCCCACTCCGCTACGTTTTTCTTCAGCGCCGGCGTCAGCACCGCGCCGATCGGTCCGCTGTACGTGCCGCCGTAAGCATGGCCGCCGATGTGACGGTAGACCGGGCAGGCATTCAAGCAGGCACCGCAGCGAATGCAGTTCAGCAGTTCCTGGAATTCCGGGTCGCCGAGCTGCAGCGAGCGTCCGTTGTCCACGATAATGATATGCATTTCTTCCGGTCCGTCCGCATCGACCTCGCGCCGCGGTCCCGTAATGCCGGACATGTACACCGTCAGCTTCTGCCCTGTCGCGGAGCGCGGCAGCAGCGTCGCCATGACTTCCAGGTCGGTCCAGGAAGGAATGATGCGCTCCATGCCCATCAGCGTGATTTGCGTCTTCGGCACCGTCGTGACCATCCGGGCATTGCCCTCGTTCTCGAACAGCACCATCGAGCCCGTCTCGGCAATGGCGAAGTTGCAGCCCGTCATGCCGATGTCCGCTTCCAGAAACTTCTCCCGCAGCTTGCGCCGCACGAAGCCCGCCAGCACTTGCGTATCCGGAGCAAGCGTCTCGCCCGCATCGGCCGACAGCAGCTCCGCGATCTGATACCGGTTCTTGTGAATCGCCGGAATGATGATATGCGACGGCGTCTCTCCTGCTAATTGAATAATGTATTCGCCGAGGTCGGTTTCGATGGCTTCGACGCCGATTCCCTCAAGCGCATGGTTCAGATGAAGCTCCTCGGTGACCATCGACTTGGACTTCACGACCGTCTTCGCTTCCGCGTGCTTCGCGATGTCGAGCGAGATCTGTACCGCTTCCGCGGCCGTCTCGGCAAAGTGCACGTTCACGCCGTTCGCCCGCGCGTTGTCCGCGAACAGATTCAGATAGTAATCCAAATGCGCGATCGTATGCAGACGGATCTGCCGCCCGCGTTCGCGCCACTCGTCCCAGTTGCCGTGATCCTCCGCCGCGTTGATTTTGCCGTTGCGGAGCCGCTCCGTCGTGAATTTAACCGCTTTCCGCAGAAAATCGTTGTTTAACGCCAGCCCCGCGCGTTCCTTGACGGTTGCTCCGCCCGCCTGCGTTCCCGTTACGCTCATGCGCCCTTCACTCCTTCGTATAGAAGTTCCGCCAAGTGCATGACGCGCACCGGCTTATCGCGATACCGCAAATTGCCGGCTATGTTCATCAGGCATGCCATGTCGAGTCCGACCAGCACCTCGGCTTCCGTCTCCAGCACATGCTCGCTCTTCTCGTTCACCATCGCGCCGGAAATATCGGACATCTTCACCGAGAACGTCCCCCCGAACCCGCAGCAGTCATTGGCAAATGGCAGCGGGACGAACTCCAGGCCTTTCACCTGCTCCATCAACACGAGCGGCTCTTCCTTCACGCCGAGCAGACGGCTGCCATGGCAGGAGGGATGGTACGTGACTTTATGCGGAAAACGCGCCCCGACGTCCGTTACGCCCAGCACCTGCACGAGAAATTGCGTAAATTCATACGCCTTCGCCTGCAGCTTCAGCGCTTTCTCCAGCATGACGGGATCGTCCTCGAACAGCTTCGGATAATGATGAATCATGAACGTGCAGGAGCCCGAAGGCGAAATGACGAAATCGGCATCCTCGAAGGCAGCGATAATCGTGCTCGCCGTCTCGCGCGCTTCTTTCCAATAGCCGCTGTTGAAAGCCGGCTGTCCGCAGCAGGTCTGCACGGTCGGAAACTGCAGCGTAACGCCGTACTTCGCCAGCAGGCGTACCATGGCTTCCCCGACGCGAGGGTAAATCGCATCGCTCAAACACGTAATAAACAAGGATACTTTCACGATACCCGGCACCTCTCTCCAAATGGGTTGCATACCCGAGCAGCGAACATCGTTCGCGACCAGGGTAGGTTGCATACCCGAGCAGCGAACAAAGTTCGCGACCAGGGTAGGTTGCATACCCGAGCAGCGAACAAAGTTCGCGACCAGGGTGATCTATGATATCATTTTATCAGGTTGTCAGACATGTTGACAATAGAAAAATGCGGAGCTAAGCGGCTTATTTGCCCGACGTTGTCCGCATTTCCCTTCAAGCTTAACCAGCAAGCTCGAACTCCGAAACTGCTTTGCGGCAAGCTTGCCGCCAGCCGTCCCAACCCATGCAGTCTGTAAAAGCATCGCTGCATGTGCACGGCTGCGAGCCGCCCACTGCTTCGGTTCACACCGTGTGCACCTTAATTCCCCGCTCCGCCAACGCGCCCAGCGTCTCCTGCGGAGCACGGCGGTCCGTGATGATCGTATGCACGTCGCCGAGCTCCGCTACGTGGGTGAACGCCTGCACGCCGAATTTGCTGGAATCGGCCAGCAGCACGACATCGTCCGCCATGCCGATCATCTTCTGCTTGATGCGGGCCTGCAGCTCATTGGATTCGCTGATGCCGCGGTCCAAGTGCACGCCCTTGCAGGAGAAGAACACTTTATCCACGTGGTAGGCGTCGAGCGAACGTTCCGCGAGCGGACCGACGAAGGACAAGGAGCGCTGAGCAAGCGTGCCGCCCGTGGAGATGACCTCGATGCGTTCCTTGCTGCTCAGCTCCGTTGCCACTTTAATGGAATTCGTCAGCACCGTAAGCGCAATATCCGGCATGATCGATGCCATATACCACGCGGTCGTGCTGGCATCCAACAGGATACGATCCTTCGGACGAATCAGCTTCACCGCTTCTTCGGCGATGCGGCGCTTCTCCTCCGCATGCGTGATTTCGCGCTCCGAGTAAGGAATTTCCGGCTGCAGAGGCGCATCCTTCACGCTCACCGCGCCGCCATGAGAACGGCGGAGCCGTCCGGCTTGTTCCAGCCGGTCCAAATCGCGGCGGATCGTCTCTTCCGTCACCTGGCATAGCTCGCTCAGCTCCGTCACCCGTATGCTGCCGCGTTCGTTCACCAGCCCAACTATTTTCTCATAGCGCTCTGCAACCAGCATCATTAATCTCTCCCGCATCCTGCTTATATTCGTTCTGCACCAGCTAACAGCTCCGCCGCCCGGCGATGCGTCACCGTCCATGTCCGGGCATCGGATGCCCGGGTATGCGGCGCGCCGTCTGCCCGGCGGCGGAATGGTGTGCTTCTATACGTTTATTGCTCATTGTTTATTGCTCATTGTTTATTGCTCATTGTGTATCGCTCATTGTTTATTGCGAAATTCCCGTAAACGCGCGGAACCTGCCATACGCGTCTTCCCATTGCGCGCCGCCCTGCGGCTCGTAGACCGTAACCGGGAACGACTCGCGAATGACCTTGCGCGCTTCCCATATATCCGAAAGCTCGCCTTGCGCGATCCATTGGACCGCCAGGTTGCCGAGCGCGCTGCCCTCGACGGGTCCGGCCCAAACCGGCTTGCCGATCGCGTTCGCGGACCATTGGCACAGCAGCGTGTTCTGAATGCCGCCGCCGACCATGTGAAGGCCGCTGAAGCTTTTGCCCGACAGCCGCTCCGTTAATTCAAGCACATAACGGTATTTGAGCGCAAGGCTTTCGAGAATGCAGCGAACGAATTCGCCCGGCGACTGCGGCGCCTGCTGCCCCGTACGCTCGCAATACGCCACGATGCGGGACGGCATGTCGCCTGCATGCAGGAACATCGCGTCGTCCGGATCGATGAACGACCGGAACGCCGGCGCTTTCTCGGCCAGCGCCACCAGCTCGGGAAAGCTGAACGTAAGTCCCGCTTTCTCCCATGTTCTGCGGCTTTCCTGCAGGATCCACAAGCCCATGATGTTCTTCAGCAGCCGGAACGTGCCGCCAACGCCGCCTTCGTTCGTGAAGTTCAGCGACTGCGCCAGCTCGCCCATGACCGGCTGATCCACTTCCGTGCCCATCAGCGACCACGTGCCGCAGCTGAGGTAGGCAAAATCGCGCTCCAGCGCCGGGACTGCCGCAACGGCCGAGCCCGTATCGTGCTCGGCGACGGCGAATACCGGTATCGAGTCGATGCCAAGCTCCTCCGTGAGCGAAGCCCGAAGCTGGCCGACTCGCGTACCCGGCTGCACGATATGGCCGAACAGAGATGGCGATATGCCGATGTCGCCCAGCAATTCCGCGTCCCAGCCGCCCGTCAGCGGATTGTAAAGCTGCGTCGTCGTGGCATTGGAGAATTCGTTATGCATCTCGCCCGTCAAGAAATACCGCAGCAGATCCGGAATCATCAGAAAATGCTTTGCCTGCTCCAGAAGCGGAGAATCCGCTTCCTTCAAGGCAGCCAGTTGATAAATCGTGTTGAACGGCAGGAACTGAATGCCGCTTCGGCCGAAAATCCGGCTCGCCGTCAGCCGCGCCATCGTCCGCTCCATGACGCCGTCGGTATGGCGGTCGCGGTAGTGGTACGGATTGCCGAGCAGCTCGCCATTGCGTCCGATCAGACCGAAATCGACGGCCCACGAATCGATCGCCAAGCTGGAGACCGTCTCGCCGGCATGCTTCGCTTTCAGCAGTCCCTGCTTGATGTCGTGATACAGGCGGAGAATATCCCACTGCATCCGGTCTCCCACCACGACGGGATCGTTCCCGAAGCGATGAACTTCTTCTACCTCGATCGTACGGTCGTTCAAACGGCCAAGCAGCGCTCTGCCGCTGCTCGCCCCAAGGTCGTAAGCCAAAATGCTAGGCAAAAGGAACCCTCCCAAACGTTCATCGTCGCTAGCCAAGACCGCTTCGGACCCGTGCAGCGCTCAGGCTGCCGGATCCGAAGCGGATGTCTCGCGGGCCGCGGCCGCCACGGATTCAACCGCGGCGGCCTGCCCGCACATATGGAATCAATTAGTTCTTCGCTGCAGCCGTTTCCGTACCGCGCTTCAGCAATACGTCTTGCTCGTACGCTTTTACGTCAGTCAGCCATGCTTCGCGAACCGGCACGCCTTGCTTCGCGCAATAGTAATCCCATACCGCGCCGAACGGATACGACTTGAATTCTTCCTGCAACGCCAGGCGCGTCGTGAAGTCGAAGTCCAGCTCTGCTTTGCGCAGCTCCTCGACCGGATCCAGGAAACCGCGAAGCAGCGCCTTGATCGTGTTGCGCGTGCCGATGACCCATGCCGCGACGCGGTTGATGCTGGCGTCGAAGAAGTCGAGGCCGATATGCGTCTTGCCGAGCAGGTCGCCGCGAACGAGCTCGCGTCCGATATCGATCAGCTCGTCGTCCAGCGTGACGACGTGATCGCTGTCCCAGCGCATCGGGCGGCTCACGTGGAGCAGAATGCCGTCGGCGAACAGCGACAAGGCGGACAGTTTATTGGAGATGACTTCCGTCGGATGGAAATGGCCCGCATCCAAACAGATCAGTTTATTGTTGGCAATGCCGTAACCCATATAGAACTCGTGGGAACCGACGACGTATGCTTCCGAGCCAAGGCCGAACAGCTTGCTTTCAACGGCATCGAGGTGGAACGCAGGGTTCAGCTCTTCCGCAAACACTTCGTCGAGCGCATCCTTCAGACGCCGGCGCGGCGCCAAACGATCGACCGGCGAATCCTTGAAGCCGTCCGGAATCCATACGTTCGTAACGCACGTTTGGCCGAGCTGCTCGCCGAAGTACGCGCTGACGCGGCGGGATGCCTTACAGTGGTCGATCCAGAACTGACGAATGGCCGGATCCGGATGGCTCAGCGTCAGGCCGTCGGCCGACTTCTCGTGCGAGAAGCAGGTCGGGTTGAAGTCAAGGCCGAGACCTTGCTCTTTCGCCCACGTGACCCATTTCTCGAAATGTTTCGGTTGAATCGCGTCCAGCTCGACCTTCTCGTCGGTATCGACGTAGATCGCGTGCAGGTTGACTTTGTGCTTGCCCGGAATGAGCGAGAAGGCTTTCTCCAAGTCGGAACGAAGCTCGGCAGGCGTGCTTGCGGCGCCCGGGTAGTTGCCCGTTACCGAAATACCGCCTGTAAGCGCTTGATCTTTATTCAAGAAACCGCGGACGTCGTCGCCTTGCCAGCAGTGCATCGAAATTTTGATTTCGGAAAGCTTCTCCAGTACGGCGTCGACATCGATTCCATGCTGCGCGTACAGTGCTTTAGCCGCTTCGTAATTCGCAATAATGCTTTGGTCCATGATCATTGCTCCTCGCTCTTATTTGATGGGGTAAGCCACGACGGACATCAGCGCGTTCGCCGCCTGCGTGGCGTCGAGACGGCTGTATTGCACGATGATCGGAATATCGCTCAGCACCTCGATGGCGTAAGGAACGCCCACTGGAATGGACGCTCCGTTCACCGAGAGGGATGACGTGCGGATATGATACGTTCTTCTGCCGGCTACGACAGTCGAAATGTTCTCAAGCGGTTCGCGGTCTTCGAAGAATATCGTGATTTGCAGATGCGCCTCTTCCGAGGAGCAGTTCAGCACGCAGATGGATTCATGGCTGACGTAATCGCCGGGCGCGCTCTTGGGCGGAATAAATCCGTCCGGAATGATCCAATGCTTCTCGCCTCTTGCTTGATGCATATCCCGCACCGTCCTCTCTTCTTATCGTGTAAAGGCAGCCGGTACGCCGCCGTCGATCGTCAGCATGCAGCCCGTCGTTTTGTCCGCTTTCGACGAAGCGAAGAAGGCGATGCCTTCCGCGATGTCGCGCGGATAGATGTTCACGAGCAGCGTCGTGCGCTTGCGGTAGTACTCCTCCAATTGGTCCGGCTCGATGCCGTAAGCCGCCGCGCGCTCATTGCGCCAGCTGCCGTTCCAGATCGCCGAGCCTTGGAGGATGGCGTCAGGCAGGATCGTGTTGACGCGAATGCCGAACTCGCCGCCTTCCGCCGCGATGCAGCGTGCCAGATGCGCCTCCAGTGCTTTCGCCGCGCTGTAGGCCGATGCGCTCTTGCCGGCATAGACCGAGTTCTTGGAGCCGATGAACACCATGTTGCCGCCGACGCCTTGCTCCTTCAGCAGCTTGAACGCTTCGCGGGCAACGAGGAAGTAGCCCGTGCCGAGAACGCTGATGTTCAAGTTCCATTCCTTCAAGGACGTTTGGTCGAAAGGACTCGACGTCGCAAGACCCGCGTTGTTGACGACGATATCAAGACCGCCGTAAGCAAGCGACGTCGCGCCGATGGCGGCCATGACGGCCTCTTCGCTCGTCACGTCCATCTTCACCGCGGTTGCGCGGCCTTCGCCGAACTTCTCGTTGATCTCGCCGGCTACGCGCTCTGCGCCTTCCAGGTTCAGGTCGGCCAGCACGACATGCGCGCCTTCGGATACGAGACGGCGTGCGGTTTCGCTGCCGATACCGCCTGCGCCGCCCGTGATGAACGCGACTTTGCGGGAGAATTCGGCTTCCGCCGGCGCGAGCGACAGTTTGTACAGCTCTAGCGGCCAGTACTCGACGTTGAAGGATTCGTTCTCGCTCAGCGATACGAAGCTGCCAAGCGCCGTTGCGCCGCGCATGACCGCGATCGCACGGTGGTAGAGCGCTCCGCTGACCTTGGAGTTCGACCAGCTCTTGCCTGTGTTGATCATGCCGACGCCCGGGATCAGAATGACGCGCGGCGCGGCTTCGAACATGACGTCGCCTTCGTTCTTGTTGCGCTCGAAGTAAGCTTCGTATTGTTTCTTGTAAGCCGCGATGCTTTCCGCCAGAATCGCTTTCAAACCTTCGATGTCATCGGCATTCGGCGTCCAGTCGATGAAGAGCGGCACGACCTTCGTATGCACGAGGTGATCCGGGCAAGCCGCGCCGACTTGAGACAGCGCCGGGGAGTCCGAACCGCCGACGAAAGCAAGCACGTCCGACTCGTCGTCGAAGGTAAGGATCATTTTCTTCACGTCGCTGACCGCGCCGCGGATGGTCGGCATGACCTGGGAAGCGATGCTTCTGCGAACGTCGGCTTCCAATGACGCATGCTTCACGCCGCCGAACAGCTTCGCCTGGTTCACGCGCGCTTCGATGAAGGTTTCGGCTTGGCTGATGATTTTGATCGTTTGCGCGTAGGCTTCTTCGCTCGTTTCGCCCCATGTGACGAGACCGTGCTTCTCCATCAGGACGAGCTCGGCATTCGGGTTGTCGAGCACGCCTTGGGCGATCATCTTGGACAGCGTGAAGCCTGGACGTACGTAAGGCACCCATACGAAGCGGTTGCCGAAAATTTCTTCAGCCAGCTGCTTGCCGTTGTCCGCGCAGCACAGGCTGATAATGGAATCGGGATGCGTATGGTCCACATGCTTGAATGGCAGGAACGCGTGCAGCAGCGTCTCGATGGAAGCGCGCGGATGCTTGCTGTCGATCATGCAGTTCGCGAGGTAGGCGACCATATCCTCGTCGGACATTTCGTCGCGCTCGAACAGCGGACGGATATCTTCCATGCGCAGACCCGTGAAGTTGCCGGCTTTCATCGAAGCCAGGTCGGAACCGCTTCCTTTGACGTACATGACTTCGACTTCGCGGCCGCGGAAATCGGTGACCGTCGTTTTGCTGGACGTGTTGCCACCGCCCCAGTTGCAGACGCGGCGATCCGTGCCGATGATGTTGGAGCGGTAGACGAGCTGCTCAAGTCCTCCTTGAAGCTCCGATGCTTTCGCGTGATCCCATAAGCTCTGTACCATTGCTTTACCTCCGATGAATGAATGATTAGCAAACCTGTTTGCGTTCGTTTGAACTCAGTTTAGCATGTTTGTTTATGTTTGAATACATAATTTCAAAGAAAAACAAAAATAAAATATTCGTTTCGGAACGAAACAAAGACCCGATTCCGAATGAATCGGAACCGGGTCTTCCCTTGTCGCGAATTCCCTCCACGCACGGCCTTCAGTCTAATCCCTGTGGAACAAGCCGATGAAGCTGACGGTAATGCCGAGCAGGATGCAGATAAAGGCGGCACTCGGAAAATGATATTTAAAATCAACGATCAAATTCAGAATCGCCCCCAGCACGATCAGCTGTCCGCCCATGAACATCAGCTTCTTGCCCGTGAGCTGGTACCTGAACACGGTAAAAGCCGCGATCAGCCCGAACACGATCACAAGGCCGATGAGCGCGCTAATCAGGAGAAACCCGTTCTCGGTCAATTGAAAGAATTTCATATACCATGGCGTGCTGTTCATACCTGTCTCCCTTCATATGGCTTCGAATGGTTCGAGAATGTACTCCAATCATACTTATTTTTCCAAGAAATTCAATCCAAGCTGATTAAAAATTCGACAGTCGGTTAATGAAAGTTAGGAATACTTACAAATCATTTACAACGTCGCGTCGACCATGGACGGTTCTAAATATGAAAAGGGAGTGAGAACGTGAAACGAAGAAGCTGGGGAGTAACCTATACGGCCATGCTGTGCAGACTGATCCTGGACGAGAACAAATGGGAGTCGCAGGAGCGATACGCCAACCATGATCCCATGGAGGACAGGCTGGGGAGGACGGCTTCTCGGTCAGGCTCATCCCGCAAAGCCGGCGTCCGATAGTGGGCTGGCTTCGAACAACGAAACGCATCCTGCAGCACCGCCGATCGCGGAAATGCAGGATGCGTTTTGCGTTCCCGATTATGCCTTTCATCGAGGGCGTACGCTATTCGGAAAATCCGCGGTTGAATGCCGTCATCCACAGCCCCGGGACCGGCTCGAACTCATGCGTCTCATCAAAGCCAAGCTTACGGTACAAACGCTTCGCGGGCTCATTGGCGCGGCCCGTCGTCACGATGAACGCCCGCTCCTTGAAGGCGCCCAGCACGTAACGGACGAGCGCGGCTCCGATTCCTTTGCGAAAATGCGCCGGATCCACGACTAGCCTATGAATATCTACGGTCTCCTCATCGTCCACGTACGATATTGCGCCGGCAAGGTTACCGCCTTCGAACCAACCGAAGAACGTCTCGCCGCAAATTCGAAGGGATGCCGCCGTATCATGAAGTCCGGGGATGCCGTCGAAGCCGATCAGCTCCGCCTCCACGCGGTAAGAAGCCTGCTGCAGCTCAAGCAGCTGCTGCATTTCGGTTGGATCCGATAAATCTAATGCCCGAATCATGGTGTATCGCTCCTTGGGCTTATGATTTCATTCTTATTGCTTGCTACATAGCTGATTCTAATACTGAACGGGCCGCAGTACAAACACAAACGAAAGACCGCGTCCCCTGGGGATGGCGGTCTTTCGTGCTTGCATTTCGTAATGTTCGTTTGCGTGCAATTCGTTGTGCTCGTTTACGTGATGCTCGTTTCAGTGCATGTTATTTGCTGTACAGCGTCGGGAAATATTCTTCCCGATCGAAGCGCATGCCCGGCTCCGGACGCGCGCCCAGCAGACGAAGATTATCATGCCTTTGCTTGCCGCCGCGGTAGTAGGTATCGCCCGGCATCAAGTGGGCGACGACCGACAAGCGGGCATCGTTCGTCAAGTTCGGCCCCGAGCCGTGGAAGGTCAACGCATGATGGAAGCTTGCTTGGCCGGCCTTCAGGATGCAAGGCTCCTCGACCCAATCGCGCTTTGCGAACTTCTCCTTCAGCTTGCTCATGTCCTGCTCGAAGAACGTATCGCTGCCTTCGACCGCGCCCCACTTATGCGAGCCGAGAATCGTCATCATGCCGCCGTTCGCGAGATCCGTATCCTGCAGCGCGATCCAGACCGTAACCATGTTCGACGTACTGCTGTTGCGCCAATAGCCGTAATCCTGATGCCAGCCGACATTGCCCGCTTTGGTCTCCTGTCCGTTCGTGCCCGGCTTGTAGATGACCTGATCATGCCACAGCCGGATGGAGTCTTCGTTCAGCAGTTCGGCTGCCATGTGGCCCAAATTGCGATCGGTCACGACGGAGCGAACCTCGTCGTTGATCCACCAGCCGTTATCAAGCTTGCGAATCGCCAGCGGGTTCTCCGGCAGCGAATAATGATAGAACGGCAGGCCGTGGCCGTCGTGCTTCTTGTTCCATATGCGCTCATGCGCGTCCCGCAGGCGCTGGATCGTATCGTCGTCAATCAGCTTGGGGCTGATCCAGTAGCCATCCTCGTCAAACCGCTTCTTGTCTTCTTCCGTCACTTGATAAGAAATAACGCCCATGATTTCGATCGCCTCTTTCATTTCGCATAGGTGGATAAAACGCTTACTTACCCTCATTGTAGAGCCCTCCCTGCTCGTTGACTTCCACAAAGCTATCAAATAGGATTAGAAACATACAGATGATCAGAAACATGTGGAAAGGCGTTGAGGCGGCATGTCCCGGAGCAAAAGCGATTCCGCCCGCTGGGTGTACGAATGGGAGCAAGAGGGGAAATTCTCGTCTTTTCCCGAGGTCGAAATGATGGGCTTCGATCGAAACCAGGAGGCGCTGCCGCTCTCCGATCACCGGCATGAACGCTGTTTCGAATTCGTCTACGTCGAGAACAGCAAGGTGACGTGGGAGGTGGGCGACGAGCTGCATGCTTCCCACGCGGGGCAGTTCTTCCATACCAAGCCCGGCGAGTGGCATCGGGCCCGTTTCCATTACATGGAGCCGTCCAGCATCTGGTGGATTATCGTGGTCGACCCCCGCGAGCTGCCGGGCTGGCTCGGCTTCGGAGAAGCGGACCGGACCCGGGTCGGCGGAGCCCTCGCCTCTCTGCCGCGAATCGTAAGCGTGGATATGCGCGTTCGCGAGTCGTTCCTCAAGCTGCGCAGCCTGCTGGAGCAGGAGACGGCCGACGATTTGTTCCGGGCGCGCCATTATCTGCTCGATATCTTGCTGCAGCTGCTGTATCCGCCCGTCGCCCGGCAGCTCCCCGGCGATCTGCGCGAAGCGATGCTCGCCCTCACGGCCGAGATCGAAGCCGACCCCGAGCGGCGCTGGGCGAACAAGGAGCTGGCCGCGAAGGTCGGCGTCAGCGAATCGCACTTCTACCGACTGTTCCAGGATATGCACGGACAGTCGCCTGCCAGCTTCATCGACCGGCTGCGCATGAACAGGGCCTGCGAGCTGCTTCGCCTGCCGGGGGCGAGCGTGACGGGCATCGCGATGGATCTCGGCTACAAGACGAGCCAGCATTTTGCAACGGTGTTCAAGAAGTACATCGGCGTCTCGCCGTCGCAGTGGCGAAAATAACCCATCCGGCCTTAACCTTTCAATCTGCCTTTTGTTTCGTTTCGTTTTGTTTCGTTTCGTTTCGAGTACTGCTGCCAAGCAATTGGCAAAAACCGCCTTCGGCATCGCCCCGTCGATACGGTATAATAGAGGCTTGTCATCTTAGAACGACTCACCGGGGGTGCCCCTAGCATGCGAATGCTCTCTTCCTATCCCAAGGAAATCAAAGTTTTTCTGCTCGCCAGCCTCGTCAACGCCATCGGAAGCGCGCTTATGTGGCCGCTTGTCACGATGTTCGTGTTCGATGAGCTTGGCCGCAGCATGTCGGATGCCGGCCTAGTCATCCTCGTTCAGTCCCTTGGCGGAATCGCCGGGCAGCTGCTCGGCGGCGCGCTGTATCATCGGATCGGCGTGAAAAAGCTTATTATCGGCGCGCTCGCCCTGAATGCGGTCGGGCTGCTGCTGCTGCCGGTACTCAGCAATGCCTGGACGGTCTTCATCGTCATGATGGGCCTGATCGGACTGTTTAACGCGCTCTCCATGCCGGCCATTCAAGCGTTCATCGGATTTCGCTTCGCGGATCGCCGCGGAGAACTGTACAATGTCATCTATGTCGCCAACAACATTGGCGTGGCAGTCGGCACGGCGCTCAGCGGCTTTCTCGCGGACGCCTCCTACTCCCTCAGCTTCCTTCTGAACGGCGTATCTTCAGGCATCTTCGCCGTGTTCTTCCTGTTCTACTTGAAGCAAGTCGGAACCGGCGGAAGCGGAGAAGGCGCAAGCTTAGTCAAGATGCGGAATGCACGCGAAACGAGTATGTGGTCGCTGCTGAAAGACGTGCGCATTTATTTGTTCATGGCGCTCGGCGCCATGCTCATTAACTTGGGCAACAGCATCTGGAATACCGGCGTCTCCCCGTTCATAATCGAGCACGATATGCCGAAGCAAATGTTCGGCTTCCTGTGGACGCTCAACGGCATCCTCATCTTCGTTGCCCAGCCGGTCACGAACCTGATCAAACGGACTGCCGCCGGCTCGATCAAGAGCCAACTAACGGCCAGCGCCGTTTTCTACTTCCTTGGCTATGCCGTCATGCTGGCGATGCACAGCTTCCCGGGCATGGTGCTCGGGATGGTGCTCACTACGCTCGGCGAAATGCTGATCGCTCCGGCCATCCCGGCCTTCCTGAGCGAGAACGGCGGCAAATACGCACCGTTCTACCTCGGTCTTGCCGGGGGCATCGGTTCCGCGGGCCGGGTGATCGGCCCTTATGTCATGGGCAGCCTCTACGATGGCGGAGGACTGACGCCCGTCGCTTGGCTCGCGGTCGTGACCGCGGCGCTAGCCACCGGCGCGTTCGTCGTGCATGCGGCAGTGAACCGCAGTCGGGAGAATGCGAGCGCGGCAATTCGCAGGACGCTTCATTCCTAACAAAAAAGGCTTGTCCGCGATGGAAACTACCATCGACGGACAAGCCTTTTATTGTACAAATGCAGCGCAATCAATCAGCTCGGACCGCGGCGATCATCAGAAACAGCGGCCGCCGCAGCTCGTCCCGCATTTCGGGGCTCGCCGCGAGCATATCCGGGGACGGCTGAGGCTCGGACAGCTTCATTATGCTGAAGCCCGCTTCGATGAGCGCGTTGAGCAGCGTGGAAACCGTGCGATGATACTTGATGACGTCGTTCTCCAGAAACCTCGCCTGCCGCAGTCCTTCCTCGTAATAATCGTCGACCGGCCAATGCAGCTTCTCGCCCTGCGGACCGTAATGCCAGTCCTGCGCGGCGCGCGCGGTAAACACCGGGTGCTCCGTCGAGAATACGAAGCTGCCGCCAGGTACGAGCAACCAGCTCACTTCACGGCAAACATCGCCGAAGTTCTCGATATAGTGCAGGGCGAGAGAGCTGATAATGACGTCGAACGCGCCTGCCGGGTAATCCAGATCCTCGATGGCAAGCTGCCGATATTCAATCTTCGGGTCTTGGGTCAGTTCCGTGGCACGCGCCAGCATATTCGCCGAAATATCGATCCCCACGACCGAAGCCGCTCCTTGCTCGCTCGCATATCGGCAATGCCAGCCGAAGCCGCAGCCGATGTCCAGCACCCGCTTCCCTGTCAGCTCGGGAAGCATCTGCCGGAAGGAATGCCATTCTCCGGCCGCCTCCAGCCCATCGATCGAACGCGACATGCGGCTGTAGTTCGCGAAAAATCCGTTATCGTCGTATTTGTTCTGTTTCATTGCGGAAGTCCCTCCTCGCTTCGTCGGCATCTTAGTTTGTTTCCAGTTTAAACGCATCGGGATATAAAGGTCAAAATGAAACGAAAAACCTTCGATCCCGCGACTAACACGGGATCGAAGGTTGTATTATCCCCGCTGATGCGCGGGATGAGCCGGCCATCATCATCCGGATCGGCTCACCCCTTGCTTCCTGCTGGTTTAGAAATCGAAATCCTTGCGTACCTTGCTGCGCTTACCCGTCATTTCATAAATAACCGGTACGACGATCAGCGTCAGCAGCGTCGACGTGAACAAGCCGCCGATAACCGTGATGGCCAAGCCGCCGGAAATCAAGCTCGTCGAGGACTTCGACAAGGCCAGCGGCAGCAGCGCGAGAATCGTTGCGCAGGCTGTCATCAAGATCGGTCTCAGCCTTGTTTTCGAAGCTTCGACCAGCGATTCGCGAAGCTCCATGCCGGACTTGCGGTTCGATTCGACGCGGTCAAGCAATACGACCGCATTCGTCACGACGATACCGACAAGCATGAGCATGCCGATCATGGCGCTCATCGAGAGCGAATTGCCCGTGATCAGCAGGGCGCCCAATGCGCCGCTCGGCACGAAGAGCAGGGACGAGAGAATGATGAGCGGCGTACGCAAACCGCCGAACGTCATGCTCATGACCAGGAATACGAGACCAATTGCGGCGACCATCGCGATTCCGATGCTTTTGAAGCCGCTGTTGATCATTTCGAGTCCGCCGCCGATCTTGACGTCGACGTTGCTCGGCAGCGACAAGCTGTCGATGTCGGACTCGATCGATTTGGTAACGGTAGCCGTTTTGTCCGTATCCTTCACATTACCTTTTACTTCCGCATACGTTTTGCCTTCTTCATGGTTGATGGCAACCGGTGCCGTCGACTCGGACAAGTCCACGAGCTCGCTCAGCTTCTTCACGCCGCCAGCCGTCGGAATCGAGATGTTCTCCAGCTCGGCTTTCGACGAAATCGGCTGTTTGTAAGCCATCGTGATATCCCAGTTCTTGCTGTCCAGCGTGTACGTGCCGACATCGACCGGCCGCAGCTGCTCATTGACGGCAGCCATGATTTGGAACGAAGACACGCCCAGATCGATGGCCGATTGCTTCATCGACATGACCCACTTCGGCGATACATCCTTCAGGTTGTTTTCTACGTCCTTCATATCCGCGTTGGACTTCATTAAATTCTCGACCTGCGAGGATGCTTTCGCCAGCGCCTCCAAATCGTCGGAATACAGATTGACCGTCACTTCGTTGCCTGTCGGAGGTCCGTTCTGCTCGCCTTCCTTGACGTCGACCGTCGCTTTAGGCGATACCGCCGTTACGATTTCCTTCAAGTCTTTGTTCGCTTTGTCCATCAGCGCGTTCGTGTCGATATCCGCGCCTTCCTTGAACTGCACCTTGAACGATGCGGTATTCGTGCTCGGAATTTGAACGAACGGATTGTCCACGCCGCCAATCATCGCTTGATAATTGTCGATGTCCTTCAAGCCTTTCAAATACGTTTCCACTTTACCGGCTGCGCTATTCGTCTCTTCGAGCGACGTTTGGGCCGGCATCTTCAAGTTAACCGCGATCGATGCCGTATCGCCCGCCGGCAAGAAGGCTACGCCAAGCAGCGGTATGGTGCCGAATGAGGCCAACAGCAGCACGACCGACAAGATGAGCACCCACGCTTTGCGTCGCAGCGCGCCGCGGATAACTCGCTCGTACCATCCAATGAAACGTCCGCCTTCTTTATGCGGCTTGATGGAATTGAAGAACTTCGCCCCGAGTACCGGGATGAGCATCATCGCGACAAGCAGCGAGCAGAGGATCGAGATCACGACCGCGATGGCGAACGGACGGAAGAATTCGCCGATAATGCCCGTTACGAAGGCCAGCGGCGCGAATACGACGACCGTCGCGATCGTCGATGAACCGACGGCGCCGATAACTTCCTTCGTCGCGCGGAACGCAAGCTCCTTGCCGTTCATCTCGCGGCCTTTCTCCTGCCGCCACCTGTAAATGTTCTCGATGACGACGATACTGTCGTCGACGATCCGGCCGATGGAGACCGCGATACCGCCGAGCGTCATAATGTTCAGCGTGTAGCCCATTTGGTTCATCAGCGCGATCGTCGCGAAGATCGAGATCGGCAGCGAGATGATCGAGATGAGCGTCGCGCGGATATTACGCAGGAACAGGTAGATAATGATGACGCAGAATAGCGCGCCGTACAGCCCTTCCCGAATGAGCGAGGATACGGAATGTTTGATTTCCGCGCCTTGGTCTTGAATGAGGCGTACGTCGAGCGTGCCTTTATCCTGGTAGGAAGCAAGCACGTCCTTAACGGCGTCGGATACGTCCGCCGTGTTGGCGTCCTGCGACTTCACGACGCCGATGATGAAGCTGGATTGACCGTTGTAGCGGGTAATCTCGTTCTGGGACGAGACGGTATTCACTTCGGCAACGTCCGCCAGCTTCACTTTGGCCCCGCCCGGAGCGCCTGCTCCAGCACCGGCTCCCATGCCTTGTCCGCCGGCAGCGCCTTGACCGCCGCCCGCGCCGATTTGCAGGTTCTTGATTTGATCCAACGATCCGATCTTGCCTACGAGGCGAATCGGAATCGTGTTGTCTCCTTGGCTTACGGAACCAAGCGGCAGCGCGTAATCGAGCGATTGGATCGCGGTTTGGATCGCATTCAGCGACAAGCCGTGCTGCGCGGCTTTATCCTTGTCGACCACGATTCGGAGTTCTTGGGATGTCTGGCCTTTCAAGGAGACGGAGCTGACGCCGGATACTTTCTCCAGCTTCGGCACCACTTCCTCTTCCAGTCGTTTCTGAAGGGCTTCGGTATCTTCCTTCGAAGAGAAGATGGCCGCCTCATAGATCGGCGCTTCTCCGAAGGAAAGCCGCTGTACCGTTACTTTCGCTTTATCCGGCAGGGTCAGCTTCGCGACCGCGGCTTCGGCATCCTTCATTTTGTCGTCCATGTTGGTACCGAACGCATATTGCAGGAAAATACTCGATGAATTCTCCGAGCTGGAGCTCGTAAGCGAATCGTAATTTTTCAGCCCGAGCAAGCTTTGCTCGATCGGTTTGGTGACTTCGGTTTCGATTTCCTCGGTCGATGCGCCCGGGTATACCGTCTGAATGAAGACGGCCGGGAAGGTTACGTCGGGAAACGTCTGCTGTCTGATCTGGGTCGACGAATAGAAGCCGACGCCGAGCACGAGGACGCAAAGAATCACGACCGCGACGCTGTTTTTCAAACTAAATCTGGTCAATCCGTTCATTGGATCTCTCCTCTTTTCTCTTTATCTAGAAGGAATCATAGCGAAGTTTTTTGAACTGAGCATGAACTGGCGATTACAAAATTAGACAATCTCGCTTTTCGGCTCTATCGGCAGCCTAACTGTGAACAAAGTTTGAACGCCGGGCTCGCTATGCGCTTCGATGCTTCCGCCGTGCATATCGATGATCTCCTTCGCGATCGACAAGCCGAGTCCGTTGCCTTTGACCGCATAATCGCGCGCGCTGTCCGCTTTGTAGAACGGCGTGAAGATATGCTGCAGCTCGTCCTTGCCGATGCCCTGTCCATTATCGCTAACCCCCGCCACGGCCATCTCGCCATGACGCCGCAGCGTGATCCGGAGCTTCCCTCCGCGCTCGGAGAACTTGATGCTATTGCTGATCAAATTATGCCACACCTGCTCCAGACTATCCGCGTCGCCATAAACCGTCACGTCATCCAAATCCAGCTCGGGATCGATGCCCTTGGCGCTCCACTGCGGCTCGCTGGCAATGACGCTGCGACGGATTTGCTCATCCAGACGGAAGCGGCCGGGATGATGCAGTTGACGGTCCTGCTGCAGGACCGACAGCCTGAGAAGATTCGCGCTCAGTCGCGACAGACGCTGGCTCTCCTCTTCAATAATGTTCAAATAATGCCTGCGGCCCTCTTCCGTCATCGTCTTCGTGCGCAGCGCCTTGGAGAATCCCGTAATGGACGTCAGCGGGGATTGGATCTCGTGCGCAACGTTGTTCACGAAGTCGGACCGCAGCTTGTCCAACATGCGCAGCGACCCCGCCATCTCGTTGAAGCTGTCCGTCAGGACGCCGATCTCATCCTTCCGCTTGGAATGCAGCACGATGCCGAAATCTCCTTTCGCCATCCTTCTGGTCGCGACCGTCAGCCGCTGCACGGGCTTGACGATGTATCTCGCCGCCAATAGGATAAGCAGGCTCCCCGCTAATAGCACGCTGCCGAGAACGGTCAACGTGAACTTGCGGAACATATCCATTAAGCTGTAGATTTCCGGCGTGATGAATAGAGAGTACGGCTTCCCGTTCAATTGAAAAGGCATCCCGATCAGAAAAGACGCCGACTTGTGATGCGAATGAATAAACGTCACGGTTCCCCGATAGATGCCGCCGTGGATGACAAGTTCCAGCTGCGAGGGCGAGATCGGCGTCTTCTCTCCGCTTCCCGCGTCGCCGTACGCAATCGTCTTGCCGTCCTCGTCCATGATTTTGACCCGCAGGCCCGGCACGTCCACCGCATTGCTGATGACGGTCCCCAGGCTCTCGGGCGGCGCTTCCCCAAGCTCCGCGATGATCTTCTTGCCATGCGCGATCATTTGGCCTTCCGCCAGCGATTTGACATTGCTGCTGTACATGCGGATCGCAAGAACGAAAGCTGCCGTCAAGCTTATAATGACAGCAACGATGAAAATGAGAACCGTCCGGACATACAGCGATCTAATCATGGTAAACCTCCAGCCGGTAGCCCAGCCCGCGCAGGGTGACGATTTTGAACTTTTCTTCATAAGCCGCGAAGCGCTCACGTAATCTCTTGATATGTACGTCGACCGTCCGATCGTCGCCCTCGTATTCGAACCCCCAGATCTGCTCGATCAGGGTTGTCCGCGTAAACAGCTGTCCGGGGTGGCTCGCCAGCTTGTACATCAGTTCGAATTCCTTGAGCGGAATGGTGACCGCTTCCTCGGTCTCTTTGAAGATGACCTGATAGCCGAGCCGATCGAGCACGATCCCTCCGACCGTGATCATGTGCGAGGCCGTAATCCGATAGCGTTTCAGCAGCGCCTTGACGCGAACGACCAGCTCCATCGGATCGAACGGCTTCGTCATGTAATCGTCCGTCCCCAGCTGGAACCCTTTGATCTTCTCCTCGGACTCGCCCTTGGCCGTAATCATCAGAATCGGCATATCGCCCGATGCCCGGATCCTTCTGCACAGCTCCCAACCGTCCATCCGCGGCATCATGATGTCCATGATGACCATATCGAAGCCGCTGCCTTGCATATACTGCCACGCCGCTTCGCCATTGGCGAACTCGACGATGTCGAATCCTTCATCGCGCAAATAGAGCTGCACGAGCTCGCGGATATGCGCGTCATCATCCACCACTGCAATTTTTGCCATTCCTGTAACCGCCTCGCGTTCATGTATGACTTTGGTCCTTGCAACCTACCGGGCATTATCTTATTATTACAGAGTTGCGTGCCGGGATGCTAGTCTTAGAGACTCGCGCGCTGAAAGGGAGAGGTCGTTTTGAAACGTTATTATCCACTGCTTGGGATGCTTATTTTTCCTATAATGGGCTGGCTGTACGCATGGACCAACAATCCGGATTTTCATCCGAACCAGCCTGTATACAGTCTGATGACCGCGCTCGACCGCGTGATTCCGCTCGTCAAAGTTTTCGTGCTGCCTTACTCCATATGGATTTTTTATATTTACGCCTGCCTTATCTATTTCTTCCTGAAGGATCCCGCCGTTTACCGCAGGGCGCTGATTACGTACGTGACCTGCGCGCTCATCTGCTACGGCATCTATCTCGTGTTCCAAACGACGGTGCCGCGTCCGGTCCTGAACGGCAGCGATCCCGTTACGCATTTGCTTCAATTCATTTATCACCGCGATGAACCGTTCAATTGCTTCCCGAGCATACATTGTTTCTCCAGCTACATGGTCATGAAAGCTCTGTACACGAGCAAATTCCGCAATCGTTGGAACCAAACGCTCATTTACGGCATGTCCACGCTTATTATCGTCTCGACGTTCTTTATTAAACAGCACACGCTGCTGGACGCCGCCTGCGGCATACTGCTTGCGGATATCGTCTATCGCACGCTGCTTCGCATGGAACGCACGGTCAGGCTCCGCAAGCCCAAACAAATGCTTGGGCAGGCCGATATGTAAGACCAGAATTCCGCAAACATGCTTCGGCTATTGTATCCCCTGCTCGGCTCCAAATGCCGCGGCGGGGGATTTTCGTTTTCCGTCATGTAACCTAGCCAATATCCAAGTCCTCAGCCAAGACAATCCCCCTAACACAAAAGCCTCCCGACGAGTGAATTGCTCGCCAGAAGGCCCACAGGTAACCTATTATTCTTTATTTTCCAGAAAAACGATTCGGCTAATGATTGCTAAATTGATACGTCGATCAATCGCTACATTTAAATGCCTGGCATGACGTTGCCGCCGCACACCGGAATATACGCGCCCGTGATGAATCCCGCCAAGTCCGAAGCCAAGAAGGCGACGGCGTTGGCGATATCCTGATCCGTTCCGCGATGCTTCAGCGGCACGCGGCTGTCATACTCTTCGCTTCGCTCCGTGCCGTTCGCCCGGTCGCGCTCCGAAATGGTCCACCCCGGCGCGACTTGGTTCACGGTGATTTGGCTCGCGCCGACTTCCTTCGCCAGAATGCGGTATACGCCGTCCATGCCGCGTTTGCCCGCGACGTAAGCGGATTGATTCTCGAAGTTCTGCATGGCGCATTCCGTATTGATGCCGATCATCCGGCCGGCGCCGCGCTCGATCATGGCCGGCACGAATGCTTTGGCCAGATGGACGCTCTGCAGCACGCAGGATTCGAACTGGCTGCGGTAATCTTCCTCGGACTGATTCAACACGGACGTCCACTGGTACTGGATGACCGCATTGGCAACCACGATGTGGACATGGCCAAGCTCGGCCGTTACTTTATCGCGCATCGCCATAATGTCATCCAGCTTCGTAATGTCGGCCTGTACGGTGATGGCCCGTCTGCCGGCGGCTCTGATTTCTTCGGCCAGCGCCAGCGCCTTCGCCTCATTGGAATTATAATGAACCGCTACATCGGCGCCGCATGCCGCCAGCGTACGCGCCATGACGCGTCCCAATTCTCCTGTCGCTCCCGTGACGAGCGCCGTTCTGCCCTTCAGATCAATCCCAATCATGCTCATGACTCCTCCTCGTGTTCATCCGGCAGCGTTGCCGCCGCGGCGTCGATCAGACTGTCAAACAAGTCGTCGTCGGTTTCGATGGCAGCTTCGACCTCGTTGATCTGCTCTTCCGAGCCCGGTTCCTTGGCGAACAGGAGACTGTAATCCCATGTCGTCCCGCGCAGGCTGTTCAGCTGCAGCGTGATTTCGTAAGGATGCTTATGCCCCTCCGCCTCGAATTGCACCGAACCCCGGTAGCCGTTCTCTTGATCATGCGTCATTTGCGCATGAAGGATAGTAATCTTCATCGTTGCACCCTCCACTTGGACATGCTTGTTCGTATAAGGGCAATTATACCATACAAACCGGCTCGGCAAAGCATGCCTCAACGAGGCAGCTGCTGCGGCACGATAAAGTCCGTCATCACGCCTTGAACGCCGTCATGGCGCAGCTCTTGGATCCGGCCGATGTCATTGATCGTATTGATATACGTATAGACGCCTTCGCGCTTCAAGGCTTGAACGAATGCAGGCGAGTAGCGGTTCTCGTCCATGACGACGATTCGGATGTTCCTTGCGGCGACATCCCGGATGACTTGCTCGTCCGTGTCCTTATTCATGTACAAGGTATAGATATATTGCTTAAACGGATAAACGCCGCTAACGGCCTTGTAATTGTCCGCCTGGTAGAGTTGAGGAATGAAGCGCCGGAGAATGGCGGGGTCAACCGACTTCGTCTCGGCCACGATCCGCTTGAAGATCGCAGCCGCCTTCGCGCTGTCATCCTCCTTCGTATCCGTAATCAGCAGCATATCCGGGTGCGCTCTCATGAACACTAACAGCTCGTTCAACGTTACGGGCGAGTAATGCCCCTGAATCGGCAGCGCCTGAAATTTCTCGAGCGACAGCGGCTCGTTGTCCGCCTGAACCGCCTGACCGAGAACGGGATAGGTTCCGGGCTCCCAGTCATGGCGCAGCACGAGATGGCCGTCCGAGGTAACGCTCAGATCCGTCTCGAACACGCGATGGCCGAATTGATAGGCTTGCTCGAGCGCTTCGCGGCTGTTCGTGCCCGGGTAACCGTCGATGCCGCCAAGCGCGTGAGAGATCAGCGGCGTTTGCTTCACCCAGTCGTAGGGCTGGAGTGATTCAAGGTGCTGCGCAATCGGAGTTGCTGTCGAGGTGGAGCTGCAATCCGGCGCCATCGACTCGGATTTGACAGGCGATAGGATCAGCGGCATAGAGAAGAAGACTAGCAGCGTAATCAGTAGTTGCGGTAGTTTGGGTTTGATGAATGCGGGAACCATGGCTCGCCCTCCTCGGTATCGATCTGTATTAACCACTTGGACCGTTCGGGAGGGTTCAGAAACAAGGGGAAAGCTGGCAGAGCGCTTATGATCACGGTTAGCAGAACGAAAAACCTTCCATTCCGCAAGGTACGCGGAACGGAAGGTTCTTTATCTTGATGGCAGGCTTCTATAGCTGGTGCGGCCGACCACGAAAATAATAGCTTCCGGGTCAGCGGCTATTTCCGCAGTCTACCAATGCGAGTTATAGACCGGCGCGCTGTTCGGATTGTTGCTGCCATACGAGAGATTGCCTAGCGTGAGCACGTCCTCGTCATAGTAGGCTTCATAGGCAAGCAAAGAGCCGAGGCTGTTGAAGAAGGTCCACATTTTCTCGATGTAGAACGGATTGTCGTTGCCGAAGTTGGGCGCCGCTCCGTGGTAGAGTCCCCATTCCGGAACGCTGAACTTCTTGCCGTGGGCGACGGCGAAGTCGATCCAGTGCTGCAGGCCGTACGTTCCGCCCATATGGCTGTTGTTCCATGTGGCATCGGTGAAGGCCGGCGGCCATTGGTCGTAGCTGTCCACGCCGATGTAATCGACGACGTCGTCGCCCGGATAGACGAGCGCCGGATCCGCGTTGCCGGCGGCTTTCAGCCCGTCGCCGCGCGTGACGTTCCAATCGATCTTCACGTTCGGCGCGGATGCCTTGATGGTCGTCGCCACTTGCCGGAAGCACGCTTTCCAATCCGTCATGTTGGCATTCGTGACGGAATGCGCGAACCAGTTGCCGTTGAATTCCCAACCGAGCCGGATGATCGCGCTGCCTTGACCGTGGCTGACGAGGTTCTGCGCGAACGTCGTCCAATGGCTGTTATAGCTGCCGGCCGCGCAGCCGGAGAACGTCGCTCCGATGTTCTCGGGAAACATCGGCACGGCGTAGGTCGGCGTCCAAGGCGCGTTTTGCCAGCCGTTGAAGAATTCACCGGTGACCGTCATGAGGTCCCAAGAGGATCGGTACGGGAAGTTGGTCGTGACATCCGCCAGCCGGCCGCGCCACGTCTCGAAATTCTGGATCGCCGTCCAGTTCGCCTGATCGTTGGTCGTCCGGTAGACGCCGGACTTCCACGGAAGCCCGCTGCGGTTGCCCGTGCTTGCGTTCGTCGTCACGCCGAGCGAATTGCTGGCGGCGGACAGGTTGCCGGCCGCATCCTTCGCTTTGACCGTGAACGTATAGGCCGTGCTTGCCGTCAAGCCCGTAACCGTCGCGCTCGTGGCGCCCGTCGTCGTACCGGATAACGTGGTGCCGCCCCGATAAATGTTATAGCCGGTCACCCCGACGTTATCCGTAGAAGCCGACCAGGTCAGATTAACGGTCGTGTCCGTCTTCGAAGGAGAAGCCAGGCTGCCTGGCGTTGTCGGCGCCTGCGTGTCGGGCGTTCCGCTGCCAGCGCTGTAGATCGCCACGCCGGTCATTTGCGGATCGCCCTTGGTCGAGCGCAGGATATCGATATTGAGCACGCCGTCGCTGACGGTGACGTTATAAGGGCCGTATTTCGCCCAGCTGCCCAGCGCCAGGTCTCCGATGCCCGTCGCAGCCGTCGCGCCTTCCAGCTTCACGTCTTCGTTCCTGAAGTTGCTTTGGTAGTTTTCGATCGTCCACAGATAGACTTGGTAGCTGCCGTTCGCAATCGTTTGGTTCAGGCTGAAGCCTTGGCCATTCGCCGGTCCCGAACGGTATAGGGCAGATTGCAGCATGGACAGCGTATTGGCATCCGGCGTCGGATTCAAGGAGAAGGCATACGTCCCGCTCCAAGTCGAAGCGTTCGTGACGGACAGCCCGCTGCTCAGCGCGGAAGCGTAAGAAATCCAGCTATTGCCCTCGATCGTCGTCGCGGCGCCGTTCAGATTAATGCCTTTGACGAACGTCGGACCGCTGCTGCCGGAAGAGCCGGTCACGGAGACATTATCCATCGTCGTCGTATTCAGCGTCGTATTGTTCTGCGCGGTGACGACAAGTCCGATATACACGCTGGAAGCCATGCTTACCGTCACGGTTCCGACCTGCGTCCAGGACGTGCCGTTGCTGGAAATCGAGCTGGTGAACACATTGCCCGCGCGCTGCAGCTTCACCCAATACGGCGCGGCGACGCCGGTCTGCGTGACGGTCGCCGTGCTGCCCGATGCAGCGCTCCGGCTAATGAGCTGCGCCCCCGAGGTCGACGCGTATTCCATGACCGTGGATACATGCTTGGAACCGGTCGTCAGCGATTCGCGGATCATGACGCCGCCCTTCGCCCAAGCGCTCGTATTCGAGATGGACGCCACCCGTGCCACGATCGTGCCGTCGCCGGCTAAAGGCTGGTAGACGTAGCGGAACTGATCCGCCGTGCCGGAGATATCCGTGCCGGTGGCTTGGATCGTATACGTTCCCGACGCATAGTTGTCCGAGCCGGCCACGCCGACCGATCCGATGTCCTGCGTCAGCCAAGGACTGGGAACGGCTGCCGAAGCCTGCTGCGTGAACGTGAAAAGTCCGGTCAACAGCACGGCCGCCAACAAAGCGAGCATGCTCCTGCTGATGCTGCCCTTACGATTGCCGCGCATCCTCGTACCCTTGCCCGCGCGCGCGTCATGGATGTCGGTTACGCCGGCCAAGCTTGCCTTTCCGTCGTTAGATTGAATCATGAACCTCAGACACCTCCGATAATGGATTTGCTTGCTGGCGCTGCATGATTGCCCGATTCGTTAACCGGGTCTGTCTCCTTCCCGTACCCCCTCTCCTTATTGCGATTTATTTATGGACAACAAACAGCCGGAAGGGAACAATGTATGCACCTGCCGGCTGTCTGCTATACCTATGGACTCCGTTTCAAGCTGAAACTAGAGGCGAAACACGTTATACAGGAACACGGCCGCTTCGGCGCGCGTCGCGCTTGCAAGCGGATTCAGCTTGCCTCCCGCGCCTTGAATCAAGCCGGCGTCCAGCAGCGCCGACATGCCGCCTGCCGCATACCCCGACACGTCTGCCCGATCCGCGAAACGGTCGAGCGAGTTCGTGCCGCCGGACGCGTTCAGCTTGCCGAGCTTCGTCAATGCGCGCGCGGTGAGCGTCATCATCTCTTGCCGCGTGATCGTCGCCTGCGGTTGGAACAAATTGCCGCCGCTGCCGGTCGCAATGCCGAGCGCCTTGGCGGCGCCGACGGCTTCATAATAGTAGCTGCCCGGCTTCACGTCGGCGAAATTGCCGTTGCCGGCCGCATTCGGATTCGCAGCCGCGGCCTCGGATAATCCGAGCGTCCGCGCAAGCAGGACCAAATAATCCGCGCGGGTAATATTCGCCGAAGGCGCGAACGCAGCTTCGGATACGCCTTCGATGGCGCCTTTGGACGCCAGCGTCTCGATCGCGGTCTTCGCCCAGTCGTAACGGCCCAGGTCGTCGAAATGCTTCTCGACGTATACGACCGCGTACGTACTGAAATGCGTCGTCTGGAACCCGACGGTTCCCGATGCGGCATCGTAAGCCGCATGGACGACCGGCTCCGGCTGTCCGTTAGCGCCGATGTACCATACCGTGATATGGCCGCTGTTCGCCGCTTCATCCGCCGTAGGTTTATAAGGAACGGTCACCGTCACCGGCGCCGCAGGATTGCTCCATGGCAGCTCCTTGCCGTTGACCCGCAGGCTGACGTTGATGACCGGCCGATCGCCGATCGAGGCTTTCAGCTCGTCGCCGAGCTTGCTCGTATCCGCTTGGGAGATGACGATTGCCACGGTCGCTGCGCCGTTAAGGTCGATGCCGTGCAGCATCGTGGATGGAATCGTTATCGTGCCCGCCGCCGTTTCGACGATGATCATGCGATTCCGTTCCGCCGCAGAAAGCACGTCTGCCGGCAGATTCACGACATAGCCCGTCGCTCCTTCGATCTTCGGTACTTGAATCGTCACTTTATCGGCCGACGCAGGCAGCTGCGCGAACGCCGATGCCGGTACGTCCGCCGTCGCTTCGCCCGAATCCGGGTTCAGCACCGGTGCCGATGGCTTGATGACTCCGTTCCCGCTTTCATTGCCGCTGTCGGTTCCGCTGCCAGTTCCGTTTCCATTGTTGTTTCCGCCACTGCCGCCGGAACCGCTGCCTCCGTCATCCGCTTGCGAAGTGAACTGAAGCTTACCCCACGGGTTCCGATTCTTCGAGTCCGAGTCGTTGCCGTTCCACTCATACTGCGAGTAGCGGGTTCCGCCGGCGCCCGAGAGATCAAAGCCCATGTCATAGCGCATTGGAGTGCCCAAGGCGAGGCTGCCGTCCGTGCCGAAAGCAGCTGCGGGAAAGCCGATGGCGGAGATCGGAATCGCCGCTTCCAGTATCCAGCCCTTACCGTCAGGCGACAATTCCGCCTTGACGTTCACGGGCGTTTGGTCGGCGAAGCTTGGGCCATTCACCCAATAAGCAGCTGCCGACACGCTGCTGTCCGTGTTCTTGTTGACGCCGAGGAGCAGCTGCGAGTCGGTACCCAGCATGCTGCCGGGAGTCGCCTCGACATCCTGCGGACCGAAGTATAGCTCGACGCCGTCGCCGTTCCACATATCCGCGCCGTTGCCGGATACGCCGCCGTTCGCGACCCTGTCGTTCCCGGACGTTACGCGGGCTTGTAAATAGAAATTCTCGTCATCCCAGGTCACGGACATATTAGCCGAGACGTTCGGATCGGGAATCGCCGGTCCGGAGACTTGATCGATGGCTGTCAAGGCCGCCGTTTTCGAGAAATCGCTCCAATCCGCGAAATCGCCGATGACAGGCGCGGCGTCGGTTTGCGGCGCTGCCAGCACTTTGTGGGTGTCTCGGTCGGTCGCTGCGCTTCTGTTGGGCGCCGCATAAGGTTCGATGCTTCCCGAGAGCAGTTCGTACACGTTGTAATGGGTCTGCTTCGCATACTCATCGAACGCGACGACCGGCCTGTTGGTCACGTCGACGAACCCGTACGCGCCGGATTCTCCGTTGTTCGGCCCGTTGAAGTAGCGTCCGGTCGGCGCCTGATCCAGCCACGTGAACCAGTCGCTGCCCACCACGGCGCCCGTAGCGATGGCATTCTCCAAATAGTCGCTGTACATCTGGCCCTGCGCCGTCGGACTGGATACCGGCTGGCTGCCGTTCGGCAGTACGCTGGTGTCGGAATAATGCCATTCGGAGAGGATGATCGGCGTGTTGTCGGACCATGCATAGATCTGCTTCAGCCAGTTCGTGTCGAGCGAATTCGTGTAGTAGTTGTACGTAATGGCGTCCACGTTGCCGGCGGTCGCTTCCGCCAGATCCTGGGCAAGCGCGGTGTTCCGCAGGGAACCGGCAAACCAACGGTCGCCAAGCTGCATATGCTGCGGGTCATGGCTCTTGCCTGTCTCGTAGATGGTGTGGTATTCGGTTTCGAGATAGTGTTTGGTGAAGTTGTTGATATCGGTCGAAGCTGCCGACGTATTCAGCTTCAGGGATCCGCTCTTGAGATCGTCGAAGCTCGCGAAGCTCGTTCCCCACGCCGCGTTGAACGCGCCGATGTCGCCGTCGTACTGGCCGCTCATCCAGGAAGCCAGCTCGCCCCGGGTGCCGCTGCCGACTGCGGAAGAACCGAGAATCGTGCTGTTGAACGAATCGTAAGGGAGCTCGTTCTCGAACATGTAGCCGATCAGCATCGGATCGTTCGCATGGCCGGATACGGCTGTGCCGTATGCAGCGTCCAAGCGCGTCTGCCAATCCGGGCTGAACACGTCGAACAGTCTGGAGCTGCCGATGTGCGGGGTTTGCGCCATGACGCTGTCCAACACCTCGAAATACGGCGTCGTCGTGCTCGCGTCGCCGGACCACATGCCCAGGGAGTTGAAGCCGAGCTGCTTCTCCTTATTGATCTGATCCTCGCGCCAGGCGTTGACGTCGAAAGGTTCGCCCGTTTGCTTCTCGATGTTGTACACATATGGCGAGAACGTATTCTCGCCCCTCCAAGCCTTGCTGTCCGGGTCATAGGCCGGAAGCTGATCATACTCCGACTTGATGCCCGTGAGGTCGGCGTAAGTCTCGTTCGGGTCGGTCACGGTCGCGCCCAGCTGGAAGTACAGGTTGCCCAGCGGATCGACCATCACTGCCTCAGGCGTGCCGTCATGATCGACATCCGCATGGCCGGTGTAGAAGTAACCGGTCGCTTCGAAATCGAACGTCTCTTTGCTGCCCGCCAGGCCGCCGTAGGCGTCCCGGTCGGTCGGAGGAGTGAGCGAATCGAAGTATGCCTCATTCTGCTCCGGAACTGCCGCAAGCTCGTCATCGCTGGCGATCTTGGCATGCGGATGATCGTCGTTCGGCGTATACGGGGAAGCAATGATCTGTCCGTATTTGTCCACGATCGCGGTCGCGTTAGGATCGACGCCGCTGGCACCGACTCTGGAAACGATCGTGAAAATCGTGCCGTCCGTGCTGGTATACCACGCGCCTTCGCCTATTCCGATAGCGGGATCGCCAGGCACATTCTCGAAGTCTTCCTGGAATAGCACCTTATCGGCGGTGGTGTCGGTGATGGCGATGTTGTCAACGTATACTTCGCGGCTGGATGCCGTGCTCACAACAAGGGTGTAATCGTTCTGAGCGTCATTCGGCACGATGAAGGTAATCGAACCATTCCGCCAGACGTTGCTCGCTGCTACCGAGAGCTGCGACAACGTCTCCCACGACTTATTCTCGACCTTGAAGTCGGCCGAGCTGTAACCGATCCCCTCGAGACTGAGCGTGTACGAGTCGCCGGGAACCAGCTCGCCCAGGTGCGCCGTCACATTGCCTTCGCCCGAAGCGATTTTCAGCGCTTTACTGGAGGAACCGGCTGCCTCGCCGACGGGAACCACAGTGAATATCCCGTTCGTGCCGGTGTACCAGCTGTCATGCCCTTTGCCGATAACGGGCTTATCGGGCTCATTCTCAAACCCGTCGGCGAAGACCACGGCGCCCTCTGCGTCGGTAACCGTCACGTTGTTGATATACACTTGGCCGGCCGACGCGGCATTCATAAACATGTAATATCCTGCGTCTGCCGGCTGGCTGGCCGGCGTGGTAAAGGTCGCCGTGTACGTGGTCCAGTCCGTGGACGGTCCTATGGTGATTGAAGATCCGGTAAGCGTGGACCAGGGGCTATCCGATTTCTCGTCGGACTGGAAGTTTATGTTGGCCGTTCCGGAGCCCATCGCCTGGAACGAGTATGTGTAGGCGGTGTTGGCAGCGAATTCCTGCGTTCCCCAGCTCATGTTCCCGCTCCCGGCAGCGACTTGGAGCGCATAGTCATCCTGGACCGTCGGCGCCGGGCCAACGGCTTCGCTCTTAGGGACGGCGGAAAATATATTGGCGGTTTCGGTGTACCAGCTGTCGTTCCCTTTGCCGATCACCGGCGCGTCTGCCACGTCGTTGAAGTCTTCCGCGTAGAACTCCTCGCCCGTGGTGGTGTCCGTGATTACCACGTTATCGACGTAGACGCTGCCGCCCGCAGCGGCGCCGAAGTAGAAGTCGTCGCCGCCGACTTGGTCATCGGGCGCGGTAAAAGTTCCCGAATAGGTGGTCCAGGAGGCGGAAGGCGCTATCGCGATCCGCGATCCAGCTAAATCGGTATACTGCTTCGGGCTGCCCCATTGCCAGTTATATTGGACGTAGGCCGCAGCCGTCCCGGTCCCCATCGCCTCAAACGTATAGGCATACTCATGTCCCGAGATGATATCGTCCGCATTCCAGCCGTGGCTGATGACCCCGGCTCCCGCACCGAGCTTCAATACGTTGTCGGCGGGGTCCGCATAGGCCGGTCTTATCCCGCCCGAGATCATCGACGCCAGCATGGCCGTACCTGCCAAGATGGCGGTCAGTTTCGTTGTGCAAGTAGTAGTCCGTCTCATTCCATTACCTCTCTTCAATGAATTATCTAGGACGCATAGGCGAGCAGTTCCGCGTCAGCGGAACGACCAGCCTAGGACGCATAGCGAGCAGTTCCGCGTCAGCGGAACGACCAGCCCAGGACGCATACGCGCCGTCATGTATGCGTTTCCAACATGGCTATAAAAGAAGGGAACTGTAGATTCGTCATCAGCAGTTCCCTTCTCGTCGGTCGTTATGCTGTCTTACGTCGAGCTGTCGTCCGAGTCGTCCAGTGCCTGAATGACCGCTTAGGATCCAGGCGTAAAGGCGTCAAGCTGCTTCTGGATCTCGGCTTTCACTTTGTCGTAACCGGCAGCCTTCAGCTCGGAGGATGCTTTCTTCAAGGCTTCGTCCGGATCGACGGCCCCGTACGACAGCGCGCTGCCGTATTTGATGAACACGTTGTTCAGAGCGGCTATTTCGTTCTTGATGGAATCCGTGTTCGGCTTGAAGTTGGCGTACGGATTGTCCTTCGCCACGCTCCGCATGTAGTCGACGTGCTTCGCGTAATCCGGATAATCGGTCACGGACGGCTTGTTGAAGCCGACCCAGTCGCCGAATCCCCAAGGATACTGCCATTTCGGATAAAGCGTCGGATCCGTGGCGGCCGGCACTTGGATCTGCGACTTGTCGGCTGTGTATTCCCAGTGCTTGCCCTCGATGCCGTAAATCATGAGCATGTAATAGCTTGGATCGCTGAAGAACTTATCCATGAACATGAGCGCCCGTTCCTTGTTGTTCGATGCCGACGGAATCGCCATCATGCCGGAATCGTACGCGAGCTTGATGAACGGACCTTCGGGCGAGAACGATTGGAACGAGACTTTCCAGTCCGGATGCGCGGTGTTGAGATCGTTGTACGCATCGCGGAATTGATTGTCCCCGTAAGCGGCAAGCGCGGATTGGCCGGCTTTGAACGCGTCCCGGGAAGGCGTCTTGTTATTCAGCACGTTCTTGTTGATGTAGCCCTTCAGGAACATGTCGCGGATCTTCGGATACGCGGCCAGCAGATCCGGGTCGTCGAAGGCGGAGGTAACCTGCGGCTTGGTCTCGAGCGGATCGAACTGCAGCATGTTCGCCGGCAGTCCCGGCACCGAGATCAACGATTTCTTGCGCGTGACGAACGACGTGAGCGGATAATCGCCTACGGCGGCGCCCGTGTTGTACGGAACGACCTTCGGATCGACTTCTTTTGCCGCGGCCAAATATTTCGAGACGTCGTCCAGATCGGAGATCGCCGTCAAGCCGGCCTTATCCATGATGTCGCCGCGGACCGCGAGTCCCGCATCCTGATATTCCAGGTAGTTGCGCGGCACCGCGATGATCTTGCCGTCTACGGTCGCGTTGCCCCAAGCTTCGGCAGGCAGCTTCTTCTCGGCGTTCGGCGCGTATTGGTCCAGCATGTCTTTGGACAGCTCCGTGAACGCGCCCTTCTTCGCGTTGCCGCTGTAATCCAGCCAGCCGGCCGTGTAGATCATGTCGACGTTCTGTCCGGACATCAGCATGAGCGGATATTTGCTGTCCAGGTCGCCCCAGCCGATCCAGACGAAATCGACGTCCGCGTTCAAATCCTTGTTCGTCATCTTGTTGAGCTCCGCCTTCACCGCATCGAAATCCTTCGGCGGGTCGCCGAGCGCCGCCCACGTCAGCTTCACGTGCTTGGAAATATCCGGACCTGCCGGCGCAGCATCCGCATTCGTGCCGGACGCGCTGTTATTGTTTCCTTTCCCGTTGTTTCCGGCCGCCGCATTATCTGTCGTTTTCGTACCGGAATTTCCGTTGTCTCCGTTCGACGTGCCTCCATTGTTGTTGTTCGATCCGCATGCCGCCAGGGATGTGCTTAGGAAGAGTGCGAGCGCGCCGATCATGAGTTTCTTTTTGGACTGCGTCTTCAAGCTGGATGACCTCCTCGAGTTTTGTCTAGCCCTGTATGTTAATCCGTTACACGGTATTAACCGATGCCGTGCCTTGCATTCATGCCCTTGTCATTATGCCAACGTCCTCGCTACCCTTTGACCGCGCCGACCGTCAGTCCTTTGACGAAATACTTCTGGACGAACGGATAGATTAGCACGACCGGGCCGATGGAAACAACCGTCATCGCAAGCTTGACCGTTTCATGCGGCAGCTCGACCGTCGGGATGCCGTTATTGCCGGCCGCGTAAGAGAGGAACTCGATGTTGGTGATCATTTTGTACAGCATGTATTGCAGCGGGAATTTGCTCTGATCGTCGATGAACAAAGCTGCCTGGTACCAGTCGTTCCAATAGCCGAGCGCGATGAACATGCCGATGGAGGCCAGGGCCGGCTTCATGAGCGGCAGGCAGAGCCGCGTGAAAATCGTGAATTCCCCCGCGCCGTCGACCTTGGCGGACTCCGGGATGGCGTCCGGCACCGACTTCAAGAAGTTGCGCATGATGAGAATGTAGTACGGCGACAGCAGCAGCGGCACGATGAGCGCCAGCAGATTGTCCTTCATGTGGTAATACTTCAGCATGATGAGGTAATACGCCACGAGCCCGCCGTTGAACAGCGTCGTGAAGTAGAAGAAGAACGCGAACATGTTCCGGTAGCGGAACTCCTTGCGGTAGAGCACGTAAGCCGTCATCGCGGTCAGGAACAGCCCGACGACCGTGCCCGTGATCGTAATGATGAGCGTGACGCCGTACGCCTTCAGCAGCGAAGTGGGATCCGTCAGAATCGCGCGGTACGACTCGATCGAGAAGGACGACGGCCATAGGCCGTAGCCATGGGCCATGACGGCGGACTCGGAGGTGAACGAGCCCGCGACGACCATGACGAACGGAATGACGCACAGCAGCGAGACGATGGCGATGACGGTGTATGCGATGACGTTGAAGGCCAGTTTATCGATTCGGATTGGTTTCATGTGCCGTTCTCCTTTAGTAAAGGGCGTTGTCTTTGCTGAACTTCCGGACGATGCCGTTCACGACGCTGATCGTCGCGAAGCACATGACGGACTGCACGCACGCCGCCGCCGAGGACATCGGAATGTCGCCCATCTGGGAGAGCGAGCGGAACACGAACGTATCGATGATATCCGTCGCGTCATACAGGTTGCCGTTGTTGCCGACCAGCTGGTAGAACATGCCGAAGTCGCCCCGGAATACGTTGCCCACCTGCAGCAGCACCATGATGATGACCGTCGGCACGATGTTCGGCAGCGTAATGCGGAAGATCTTCTGGAAGACGTTCGCGCCGTCGATATCCGCCGCTTCGAACATCTCGTCGTCGATGCTCAGGATCGCGCCGAGGTAGAGCACCGAGCCGTAGCCGATCCACTTCCAGTTGTGGAAGAAGACCAGGATGTACTTCCACATCCCCGGCGAGCTGTACACGTCCACGGGGTCGAGGCCGACCGCCTTCAGCGCCACGTTCAGCAGGCCGAAGTCGAAGTTGAAGATGTTGTAGAAGAACGCGCCCACGATAACCCAGGAGATGAAGTACGGCAGGAACATCAGGCTCTGCGAGAACCGGCTGTAAAACTTCGATGTAATCTCGGACAGCAGGACCGCGACCCCGACCTGGAATGCCGTGGCCGTTACGATGAAGGCCGTATTGTAGAAGAACGTGTTTTTGAAAATGTTCCAGATTTGACCCGACAGGAAGAGGAAGCGGAAATTGTTGATGCCGTTCCACTCGCTTCCGAAGATGCCGCGGTCGAACCGGAAGTTCTTGAACGCCACGATGATTCCCGCCATGGGCAGGTAAGAGAACAGGATGAAGAACAGGACCGCCGGGAGGATCATCAGCAGGAAGGCTCGGTTTTGCGCCAGATAGAAGAAGAGATTTCGTTTTCGGACCATAGGCAGCTCGCTTTCGTTTTCCGTCGTCGTTTGGGACTGCATACCTTGATTATAGGGACATGAAAGCACTTCCAACAGGTCACGGATGTATGATTTGGTGCACTATTCTATTGACTGTCGAATGTTCGCCTTGTAGGCCTCAAGCGGAATCTGCTATGTTGGAGATACGGAATTCCATGCCATAAGGAGATGCGAACATGCTTAAACTGTTGATCGTGGACGACGAGAAACGAACCCGCGACGGACTGAAAATGTGCCTGCCCTGGGCCGGCTACGGGATCGGCGAGATCCGCGAGGCGGACGACGGCCATACGGCCTTCGAAACCGTGCTTGCCTTCAAGCCGGACATCGTGCTGTCCGATATTCGGATGCCGACCGTCACCGGCATCGAGCTGGCGCAGCGGGTGCAGGCGGAGCTGCCGCATTGCAAATTCATCTTCATCAGCGGCTACTCGGACAAAGAATACTTGAAGGCCGCCATCCAACTGAAGGCGGTCAGTTATATCGAGAAGCCCATCAACGTCAAGGAGCTGGAAGCCTGCATCCGGACGGTCACCGAAGCGTGCCGCATGGAAGCGGAGCAGAACAGGCAGCTCGCCGAGGCCGCCGCAAAGCTCGAGACGAGCATCGGGCTGCTGCAAAGGGACTTCGCCGTCCATCTCGCGCAGGGCAGTCCGGACGCGGAGGACATCAGCCGCCTGCTTGCCGCATCCGGCTACGAGCTGCCTGCGAACGGCAATTATGTAAGCGTTTTATTCCGTATTAATTTCGCGCCCGACGTCCCGGTCGAGCGCACGACGGAGCTGCGCGGCAGTCTCTATGAGGCCATCTCGCAAACGATGAACGGGCTGCGCATCACCGCGCTGGCCGGCACGATCGACGGCACGCATCTCGTGCTGCATATCCTGCTCGCGAATAGGCTCCGCGTGGATGATCTCCGCGCCGCGGCCGAGCGGATCAGCTCGGATTTCGCGCATCGCTGCGGCACGGGCAGCGGCCATCCGCTGTTCGCCGGCATCGGACGTCCGGTCCAAGGCATGGCGCTGGTCCATCTCTCGTATCAATCCGCGTTAACGGCCGTGCAGAAAGTATTCTTCCTGGGCAACGGCCGCGTCGCCGCGTTCGAGGATCGGCAGCATGCGCCTGCGCGTCTCGATGAAGACCTGGATCCGAAGTTCGCGCAGCATCTCGTGACATGCGACGAAGCCGTCTTCCCGTTCATTCAGACGATCTCAGCCGCGATCCGCAGACAGGACGACCTGCTGGTCGACGACGTGAAAATGCTGTTCTACAAGCTGCTCCTGGCGCTCTACGGCGAAGCGCAGAACAAATTTCTCGGCCGATACATGGAGGAACGGAAGGAAGAATACCTATGGCATCGGGTGACGGATGCCCTGACCTTGAACGAGCTGCTCGCTTTCCTGGAATCGGAGGTGCGGGAATATTTCGCAGCGGTCGCTTCGGTCGGCTCGAAGAGCCGCGTCGTGCATGAGACGATCCGCTACATTCAGCGCAACTATCGGAACGGCGGCTTCACGATCAGCGATATCGCGGGCCATCTGCATCTGACGCCGACGTATCTCAGCCAGATTTTCAAGAAGGATACCGGCCAGACGATCAACGATTACCTCAATGCGTACAAGATCGACAAGGCGAAGGAGCTGCTGGCCGACCGGGGCGTCAAGCTGCTCGAGGTCGCTTCGCGGACCGGGTATAACGACGTGAAATATTTTACCAAGACGTTCAAGCGAATAACCGGCATCACCCCGTCGGACTATCGGGAGAACGCGTTGAAATGACGGTCAGCATCAAGACGAAGCTGCTGTTCTCTTACTTGGTCCTTATCTTCGTTCCGCTCGTCATTTTGACCGGGCTTACGTACTGGCGGGTCTCCACCCAGATGGAAGCGAACATGCTGCGTACCTCGCGGAACGCGCTAGCCCAGTCGGAGACGTACCTCGAGACAAAGCTCGGCAATCTGGTGAACGCGACCGACATCATCTATTTCGATAAAACGCTTCAGGACATCCATACGGCGAACCCGGCGATCTACGACGAGGATTTCATCCAGCAGAACATCGACCAGAACAACCTGACCACGCTCTTCAACCAAATCGAGCGCAATACCGACGTGCTGCGCGTCCGGCTGTATATCCGCGATATTCCGGGCTATTCGTACGATAACGACCATTTCTTCGTGTTCCGCGGCTTGGATGGCCTGCCCTGGTACGAGGAGCTAAAAGCATCGAAGTCGGTCGTGACCTGGATCGCCCCGGAGCGGTTCGCGACGGAGCCTAACAACGGCGCGGGCATTATTTCGCTCGCCAGGCGGATTACGATCAAGATGTACAACGTGACCGACGGCGTGATCCGCATCGATATGCGCAAGCCCGTCGTGAACGATATCGTCAAGCAGGCGAATGTCACTTCCACCGGGCTCTCTTATATCGTCAATGGCAGCGGGGATCTCATCTCCGCCTCCGGGAACGAGGCGCTGCTGGCGAATCGCGAATTGTTGGACGCAGCCGGAGCCGCTGCGCAGGGCGGCCAGAGCAACAACGATATCCGGGCCGGCAAGGAGGAGTTCCTGACCTTATCCAAGCCGATCGCCAATTCGGACTGGACGTTCGTCTCCATCATTCCGTACAGCGAGATCAAGTCGACGGGCAACGATATCCGGTTCTACATGATTCTGATGCTGCTCGTCACGGGCGTCATCTCTTTCATGCTCGCGTATCTATGGTTCAATTCCAGCGCGCTTCGGCTGAAGCATCTGGCCAAGAACATTCGCAAGGTCACCGGCGGCGACTTCAATACCCGCATCCGGGTGTCGTCGAAGGACGAGATCGGCCAAATCTCGCAGGACTTCAATTACATGGTCGCCGAGATGGCCGCCATGATCGAGGAGCGGTTCGAGACCGGCAAGAAGATCAAGTCGCTGGAGCTCCGTTCGCTTCAATCCCAAATCAATCCGCACTTCCTGTACAACTCGCTCGACATGATCAACTGGTCGGCCGTCATGAGCGGCAACGCCGAGATCGAGACGATGATCCAGTCGCTGTCGACGTTCTATAAGATCGGATTAAGCAAGGGCGACGACATCATCACGGTTCGCAATGAGATCGAGCATGTGAAGGCTTACGTCACGCTGCAAAATCTCCGCTACGAGGATAAGATCCGCCTCGAGCTCGACGTGGACGAAGGCATCCTATCGATGGAGATGCTGAAAATCACGCTGCAGCCGATCGTGGAGAACGCGATTCTGCACGGCATACTCCGCAGCCCGACCAAGTCGGGGGCGATCCGGATCTCCGGCGCGCGCAAGGGAGACATCGTCGTCTTCACGGTCGCGGACGACGGCGCCGGCATGCCGCCGGACATCGTCGCGCGGATTCTCGACCGGGAAACGAAGGACGAGTTCCACGGCTACGGCATCAAGAACATCCAGGAGCGCATCCAGCTCCAATACGGCGCCGCCTACGGGCTCTCTTACGAGAGCGAGCCCGGCCGCGGCACGACGGTACGCATCACGCTGCCGGCGATCGTCGTCAGGCGCGCGGCGCACTAACACGGGGGCAAGCCGACTGACATTGGCGTGGCGCGGTTTTGCTTGGCAGGGCTGCCGCTGACCAGATTTCGTGCGCACCCGCTTCATGCCGCCGACCGGACTACGCCGAGCCGCCAAGCCCCCAATGCCAAAAACGCCCGCCAAATGCGATTTGCATCATGGCGGGCGTTTGTTTGTCGATGTATGCGCGAGCAGCGCGAAAGACGGATACGGCTGCCGCAGCCGGTTATTACACGGCCGTCAGCACAAGCACCCAGTCGGCGCCCCTGCCGCTCGTCGGCGGCGTGAACGCTGCTTCGCCGGTGTTCTCGAAGCTGCCGATGGCGGTATATTCGCCGGTGCGCGGATCGAACCAGGAGGCTTCGATGCTGCTGCCGGGCAGCTTGCCCAGCGAAGCGCGGAACGGAATGCCGTTCGGGCTGTAGATCAAGCCGTATTTCTCGCCGCGGGTCGCGACCATGTAGTTCGCGCCTTCGAGGTTGCCCGCGATCAGGCTTTGGTCCGGCGCCCGGTCCAAGTAAGAACGGGATTCGAGCAAGTCTCGCAAATGCTGCATTTGCGTCGCTCCCGGACGGTTCAGCGCATCCTGCCAGGTCATGATGAAATAAGCCCCCGGTTCGGTCGTCATCGACCAGATGCTGTGATGCCCGTACGTCGTGCCGAATCCGCCGGCGAATACGCCGTAATAAGCGCCGATCCGAACGTCGGCTTGGTCGAAATAACCGCGCGAGGCGTTGAAATTGACGGGATGGTCCTCATAAGCCGGCTCCGCATCCACCGTCGGCTTGATCGGCAGCTTGTCGTAATCCGCCTTCACGTGCTTGTAATTCTCGCGAATCTGCTCATGGTGGCCGGATTGAATCATGTTGAAGTCGAGCCACTGTTCATGATGCATATGATGGGAGGACGATGCGTTCCCGCACGGATGGAACGTAATAAGCTGGGAATCGCCTACGGCTTCCCTGATGCCCGCGGCCAGTCCGTTGTTGACCTCGAAGTGGTTGCGGATAATCAGCGAGCGGTCGCCGCCGAGCACCCATATAATATTGGAGCGGTTGCCGTACCGTTCGCCGAGCCAGCGTCCGTACGTCTGCGCATTTTCGCCATTGAAAATCTCCGGTCCTTTGCCGAAGCCGGCCATGTGATACTTGTCCCCCCATGTCGGAAGAAACGCAACGTACAAGCCGTGCGCGGCCGCTTGATCGACGATATAATCGACATGCGTCCAGTAATTCTCTTCCCCTTCGACATCGGGCTGCGACGGATCATATTGCCCCTCGGCGTCCCTCTTCAGCGGTTCGCGGCCGTAAGGGTTGGCCGTCTTGACGCCGTCGAATTCCGCCAAGGCGACCGCCTGCACGACGTTGAATTTCAAGCGGAAACGATTCTCTAAGTAGACATCCGCTTCCTCGCGGTTTAATTTGTGGAACAGCTCCCAGGCCGTATCGGCCAGCCAGAAGAAAGGCGTTCCGTCCTCCTGGATCAAAAATCGTTTGTTATCGCTCACCTTCAGACGCTGCAATGGCTTCGTCATGGTTTTACGTTCACGCTCCCGTAATTAGATGGATGATGGAATGAATGACTGATCGAATCTGCTCGCGGTAGTTCAAGATGAAGGACGACCGTAAGCAGCCGCAGTTTCAGACTATCACATTCGAAATAAGTACACAATATGTATACAATAAATATATTCATCGTTCGACTACTATTTCGTAACCGTACAAAAAACCGGCCCGCACACGCTTGAGGCGTGTACCGGCCGGTTGAATTTCACCTACTATTACCTGCATGCCGCGACGCCGCTAGAACGATACGCATGCCCTGCTTACGGTCTAACGATCGTGCCGTCCGCCTGACGGTCGATGGGATAAGGATTGTGGTAGCTTCCCCCTCGCCATTTCTCCCCGATCAGCGCCTCAGCCTTCTCTTCATCAATATCGATGCCGAGGCCCGGCTTGTCATTGGCATATAGATAGCCGCCCTTCAGCACGGCATGGCCCGGGAAGACATCCAATTCTTCCGGCCGGAAATGGTTCTCTTCCTGAATGCCGAAATTCCAAATGGCCAGATCCAGATGCATCGCCGCTGCCTGGTTGACGGGATCATTGTCGCCGCCTTCCTGCCAAGCCGTTCGAACGCCGAAGGCTTCGCCAAGCGCGGCGATCTTGCGGCACTGCGTGATGCCTCCCGCCTTGGACACCCGTACCCGGATAAAATCGATCAGACGATCCGTGATCAAGGGCACCCACTCATGCGGATTCGTAAACAGCTCCCCGATCGCCTGCGGCGTCGTGCCCTGCTTGCGAATATGGGGAAACCAGCCGATCTGATCGGGCGGCAGCACGTCCTCCAGGAAGAACAACCGATAGGGCTCAAGCAGCTTCGACAACGTGATTGCAGCCGTCGGACTCAAATGCTCATGCACGTCATGCGTCAGCTTGATACCATAACCGAATTTGTCGCGCAGCTTGCGGAACATCTCCGGGATCGTATCCAAATACGCGGCTTCGTCGAATGCCTGCGAAGAAGCGCCATGCCAAGCCTCCTCGGGGAGCCCGGCTTCCGCGGCGCTGATGAATCCGCCGCCTCCGTAAGCGCCGAGCTGGCAGCGGATGACGCGATAGCCTTCGTCCAGATAGCGCTGCACATCCGCTTCAAGCTCCTCGTACGTATTGCCGCCTGCATGCGCATAACACGGCACCGCTGCGCGGCACGGTCCGCCGAGCAGCTTGTAGACGGGCATATTCGCTTCCTTGCCCTTAATGTCCCACAGCGCCATGTCGATGCCGCCCATCGCCGTGCTAAGCGCGGAGCCGCTGCGCCAGTAACCGCTTTGATGCATCTGCTGCCAAATGTCCTCGATATGTCCTGCCTCTTGTCCGACCAGCATCGGCGCGAGCAGCTCTTCGATGACCGCGATGACCGCCTTCGGGTTGAAGATATCGCTTGCCGAGCCGATGCCGTACAGGCCCGGCTGGTCCGTGACGACCTTCACGATCGTCCAGCTGGTGTCGTGACGGGTTCGGATAATCCGGATTTCTTTGATTTTGGCCATGATTCTCTCCTCCATTGGCAATGAAGTGGGCGTGGCGCTTCGTTCGCTTACGTCAGGCTGCTTGACGTTTAGTACTGCGTCCGTCCTTGGAGCAGCAGCTCGTTCGACTGCGGCGACCACGGACCGTCATAGGTCGGTTTGTTCGCATAGCGGGTCATGGCAAGCTCGAGGCGGATCGACGTTCCCGGCGGAAGCTCCACCTGCAGCCATTTGCTGCCGACTTCAACAGCGTTCGCGCTTCCCTCTGCTCCGCCCCCCGCATCGTCGGCTTCGTCAAGCACCGTTGCCGATTCGATGCGATGCTCGCCGAACGTTCCGCCCTGCACGACGACGGTACGCGTCTCGAATTGGGACGTGTTGACGAGCTGCAGCGTCGCCGACTTGTCGCCAAGCTTCTCGACCAGCGCCGCCGTATCCAGCGGAAGACCGACGCGCTTGCGGTCCGCGTCATAATACCGGAATCTTCCGTGCTGAAGGCCGCCGTGCGAGATATGCATCGGTCCGCCCATGGTCAGCTGCACGAGACTTTCCATATAGACGGGACAGAGCTCCTGCCAGATGTGGATGCTGGAGAAATCGTCATCGTTGTAGTCGACGGGCCACGCCGACGGATCGCCGATCGGGGAATCCATCCGCTCCAGCTGGCGAACGATCAATTGGAAATTCGCGTCCAGCACGCGGTCCGGATAATCCGGCAGCTCTCCGCGGATATACTGGAACCAAGGCTCCGTGTTCACGATGTAATGCTTCGTCTCGCGGCCGAGCTTGCCGTCTTTGCCCGAAACGTTCGGTACGATAATCTCGTTCCAATCGTACAGCTTCGGAATGCGATGAATGCGCTCGAGGTCTTCGTCCGCCATCGACACCGTCCACAGATAGACCGGATATTTCACCGTTGCTCCGCGATAATCCGTCCAGCCCGCGTCGAAATGCTTATGCGGCACGGTGATGGCACCGTTCTCTTCCTTGCGCAGCGACCAGTTCAGATCAAGCTGGCGGCGGGCCAGTCCGAGATGCGCCATATCGCCGGTAAGGAGAACCGCGTTCATCGTCGCGTTCGTAATCGGCTCAATGATCGTCATGAAGCCGTGGGGCCAGCGATAGCCATAATAGCCGCCCCACCATTTGCCATCATTGTATTCGCCGATTTCGCCGCTCAGTCCGACGTTGTCCGGAATAATCCCGCCGTTGCGCTCCGCCCGCTCGCACCAAGCAGCAAGGTAATCCAGCACCCACTGGCCGTAGCGCTCGTCCGCCGTATGCATGAAGGCGTTCGTCACGAGTCCGGTCGCGTTCAGGTTCAGCGGCACGTCGCCGCGGTTCATCCGTTCATTCATCCTCGCGATGAGGTGGTCGTAGATCGTATCGTCGCTCCATTTGCACAAGCGGGAAGCGAAATCCACGCCGGGAATATCTTCATAGGGAGCCAAATAGTTATCCAAAATACCGCGATGCGTCGACCAATCCTCGCGGCTTGTCTCGAAACGCGGGCCTTTGCTGCCGTTCAGCGGGGATCGGATCAGTTGCTTCTCCTTGTCGAAGTTCTGCGCTTCCTCGTCGTCGCCCGTATACATATTCGCGAAACGGACGGCGCGTTGACGGTCCTTCAGCGTCGCCGGGCCTGCCAGCCCGAGGAAGTAGAAATACAGGTAGCCCTCGCCGTGATGCATCCAATCGTAATAAGCGTCGAATTCCCGGTGGATTTGGCCGTATTCCGTCCACTGCCACGTAATGCCTTCCCAGACGCGCCGGGAAGCTTCATGCAGCCAGTCGTCTCCGCCCAGCGCGTGAAGCAGCGCCAGGTTCATGAAGCCTTCGTACGGATCGTCGGAGCCGTCCATGCCCGGCCAGTCTCCACGCCATATCAGCGTGCCGTCCGGACGCGTGTAGCGGTCGATAAACTTCTTTGCGGACTCGTTCAACAGATCGAATAATTGCCGTTGCTTGGCCGCCCAGGACGGCGCGGGACCGCGGCGAGATGCCGTGATGCTCGTTGTAAGGTTAACGGATGGGGAACTCATTCGAATGGACACGACCTTTCGGATCGAAATGATTGCGGTGTTACGAATGGATGTGGAAGCCGCCGTCGATCGGGATGACCGCCCCGTTGATCCATGAGGCTGCGGGGCTGACGAGGAATGCGGCCGCATCGGCGATTTGCTCGGGCCTGCCGACGTCCGGCGCATGGAAGATTTCTTCGGCTGCCTGCTTGGCCGCATGCTCGTCGCCCAGCTTCTCTTGGAACCAGGCGGTTAGAAGCGGCGTCGCCACGCCCGCCGGCATAAGCGCGTTGAAGCGGATGCCTTCCTTGAGCAGATCCAGGGCAAGTCCGCGGGTCATATGGTTCAAGGCAGCCTTCATCGTATCGTAGACGAGGTTATTGTAATCGTTTGCAACTCCATTGATAGAACTGATGTTGACGACGTTTCCAGCGGCAGCCTTCAAGTGCGGCAGCGCTGCTTGAATAAGGAAGAAGCCGGATTTCACGTTCACTGCGAATAACCGGTCCCAATCCCGGTGCGTGACTTCCGTCAACGACTTGTTGCACACCATCGCGGCGTTGTTTATGACGATGTCGATGCGGCCCCAAGCGTCCAACGCATCCGCCACAAGCTTCTCCGGGGTAACCGGATCGGCGAGATCGGCCTGAAGGAAGCGCGCTTTCCCGCCGCTTCCTATGATGTCCGAGACGACCCTGGCGCCGCGCTCCGCATCGCGCCCCGTGACAAGCACGCTTACGCCTTGCGAAGCCAGCTTGATGGCTATCGCTTCGCCGATCCCGCTCGTCGAGCCCGTCACGATTGCTGTTTTTCCATTCATTGCATCTACTCCTCGCCTAGTTACTTCATTCTTCAGAGAGTTCCGCCGTTCTCCTGGATAACGGCCAGGATATTATGGCGCGAATAGGAGATATGCGCCTCGATCGCCTGCTTGGCCGCCGCGAAATCCCTAGCGCCGATTGCCCAATATACGGCAAGATGCTGCTCGAAAGCCAGCCTGACCATCGCCGGCGTGACGTGCCGCTCGCCCAAATTCAAATACCGGACATTCATGAGCGACTTGTAGAGCTCGACATTCTTAAGATTGCCGCCGAGACGGACGAATGCCAGATGGAACTCGAGGTCGTAGCGAGACTGCAGCGGATCGAAGTGCTCCATCTCGGCAGCCGCCGCAGCGGCTTGCGCCATGAGCGTATCGAGCGTTGCCATCTGTTCGGTCAGCACATCCGCATCCGTCTTGGAGATGACTTCCAGCGTCCATAGATCAATCATGAGCCTGCTGTCCATGATGTCGTTCACATGGCTCTCCTGCACGGGACTGACGAAGGTGCCGACCTTCGATACCGTACGTACGAGCCCCTCCATCTCCAGCCGGTTAAGCGCATCGCGAATCGGCGTGCGGCTCACGCCGAGCTGCTCCGCCAGCTGCGGAATGAGCAGCTTCTCGTTGGCGCGGAATTGCCGGGACAAAATGTTTTCTTTCAAAATGTGATAGGTTTGATCCCACATATTGCTGACGACCAGCTTATCCAGCATCTTCTGTCCATTGTCGTTCGATTCCAAGGCTTGGCCTCCTCTCTTGCCGCTGTACGGGTAAGCCGCTAAGCTGCGTTGCATGTTGGATGTTGTATACAACATTATAGTAATGAACGATATGACGCTCGTCAACCACTTTTTAACATTTCAGATTGATTTGCTAGATCATTTGTCAGACGCTTGTCACGTATCAAAGGTTTGTTCTGGTGCTTGTAAAACTATCGAATGCCGGATTTTCTCCCAAAGTTGCACGTAAGACATAAATTGGGAGCTCTCGTTGGCGGAACGACCTTACAGGTTGCGAGAAGCACAAATCCCGTCCCTTTGTGGGTTGGCCCCTAGAGGAGCGGCAGAAAATAAAAAAAGCGCCCCTCCCGGAGCGCTCCAGACTTACTTTCTGCTCATGAGTTCATCCAATTGCGCCGCCACTTCGCTCACGTCCGCCTTGGCTTTCAGATACGCATGCCGGCCACCGGCCTCGTCCCGCCACGTATTGGATCCGCTCTCCCCGTCAACCTCGATCGTCCCCTGCACGAGCTCCCAGAAAGGCGCATGGCCGCGCACAGCGAACAGCACCGCCGTCAGATCCCAGCTGTTGCGCGTCTTCCCGTCTCCGACGTACCACTCATAGCTCTTGCGCACGGGATGCTCCGCCGACAGGTCGGTGTAGAGCCGCGCACCGGTCATAATCACTTCCCCGATTTCAAAGCCGGTAAAGGTAATCGGAGTCGGCCAATTGGCAATCGCGTAGGCTGCCGCTTCAGGATGCATCTCGAAATTCCATTCGCGGCCTTCCGGGAATCGACCGCCCATGACGACAAGATGCTTCGCCTTGCGCGCGACGAGCTCCGTTCCGTTAAGCGGCGACACCTCGTCGGCAGCCGACCGAAGCAGGAGCATCAGGTTGATCAATGGCCCGATCGCGACGATGACCGTCTCCCCGTCGCCGGCAGCCGCGAGCAGCCTGCGGTACTCCCCGACTGCGTCCGGTGCGGCTTTCTCCCGGTAACGGTTCGGATAGCCGAGCGTCACGCCCTTGTTGTACTTGGCATACGGGGCGTCATCATCCAGGAAGCCGGTTTCCTTCAACGTACCGACCGGAATCTCCGGCCTGCCGTAATAGACATTCAGCGCATCCAGGCATCCCGCTCCCCAGCGGCTGGACGTGCAGTGCATCATGCCCGCGATTTCCGCTTCTCCGAGCGAGGCAAGCTCGTGCAGAACCGCGACCGCGCCTGCGTCGTCGCAATCCGGTCCGATATCCGTATCCAAAATAATGCGCACCGGCTGAAGCGGCGCATACGTCGTTTCCGTGTTGATCCGATTCGTTGTCACGTTGTTTTCCCCCATGTTTGAAAATTGTCGATTGCATAGGAAGCGCAGACTATTCGGCGCTCTCTGCCCCTTTACTATTCTTCAAGGCAATTGTAACTTCCTCTTTCAACGCGCCGCTTTCCCGCCAGCAAATTCCAATAGAAAAAAGACCGCCCCAGGCGGCCTTTCCCTACTCGTCTCGTGCTCGCTTCGCAAGCCCACCGGCTAAACGCGAATGCCATAAATCCGCTCGGCGGTCCCGTGCAGGATCTGAGCCTGCTGTTCCTCGTTCAGTCCGCAGGTGCGAATCTTGGCAAGCTCGGTGCCGCAATTGTCCGCATGGTCCGTACCGAACATGAACCGGTCCGCGCCGACCTCATCGGCCCAGTGCTTGATTTGGAAGCCGGCCGTCCACGTAATATCAGCATACAAATTTTTACATTTTCTAAGCGCCACTATCGTTTCCCCGGCCATAATCATCATGCCGCAGTGAGCCATCACGATCGGCACCTCCGGGAAACGCTCCGCTACTTCGATCAAATTGCTCGGATTGGCAAACGGGATACCCGCTCCCGTATGGACCATCACCGGAATGCCCAGCTGACGCGCAAGCTCGAACACCTTCGTGCCGTCGCGGCCGCCGGGATGAACGGCATGGGCGAACGTGTGCACCTTCACGCCGATAAAGCCAAGTTCCTCGACGCAGCGGCGCAGCTCGGCTTCATAAATATCGTCTCTCAGATGCGGATTCGGGTTCGCCATGCCATAAAATTTCCCCGGAAATATCCGGGTCGCTGCCGCGATCGCATCATGCTGCGCGGATACGCGCTCCAAGTCATGACAGGAAGCCGGCTGAAGAATCGTCGCGCCGATGCCGAAGTCGGCATGCTTAGCCTGCTGCTCCTCAAGCGTGAAGTCCTCATCGAACACATAATCCCAGCCATAGTGCGCATGAACGTCAATGATAGTCAAACCGGTTCCAACTCCTTGATGACGACTATGATATCGAAATCGTCTTATGTTCAGCCGCACTGTCATACACGGCAAACGCCAGCCGCAGCGTGACGAGATTGTCTTCGCCGCTCGTCTGGAACGGCTCGCCGCCGTTCAGGCACGCGATAAAATGGCTTTGCAGCCGGAAATGGCTTTCCTCATGATCCAGCCCCGTCTTCGCCTTGACGATTCGCTCTTCGCTGCCGTTTCTCGACACGATCGCTATCGTACCGTCGGTGTACATTTTGAGCGTCCCTTCGCTCCCGTCGATGACAAACTGCTCCAAATGAACAGGGCCGACGCTGTCGCCAAGCGGCTGATCCAGCTTCTGCCGCGTAGCCCAGCTCATGTCCATGAAGCCGTAGAAATCGTTATGTCCCAGCACCACGATGCCGCTGTCTTCGCCGACAATATAATCGCTTACCCGTGTGACCTCGGCCGTGAGCCGTTTCGGCGTGCCGAACAGATAGCGCCAGGTGTCGAACCAATGGACGCCCATCTCATAGAACAACAGCTTCGGCATCGTCCGGAAGAAAGGCTGCGGCAGCTTGGTTTCCGGTTCCATCCGCGGCGTATAGTAGTCCGTGTGAATATAGCGCGCCACGTGGATTTTGCCCAGCTCGCTGCTGTCGATGACGCCCTTGATCGTCTGGAAGGGCTCCAGCCAGCGCCAATTCTCCGTCACCATCAGCCGCACGCCGCGCTTCCGCGCGTGCGCAACCATCTCTTCGGCCTCGGCAAGCGAAGGCGCGAACGGCTTCTGGCACATGATGTGCTTGCCCGCGTCGGCAGCCTTCGTCACGAATTCAAGATGCGTCTCCGCGCCAGTGACGATATCCACGATGTCGATATCCGCGTTCGCCAGCATCGCGTCGACGGTGCTGTACAACTGCTCTGCCGGCACGCCGTATTTGGCGGCAGCCAGCTGCAGCTTCTCCGCGGAACGGTTGCACAGCGCGGTAATTTGAACACCGGGAATCCGGCTCCATGCCTGCAGATGCTTATCCGACCAGAAGCCGGTCCCGACGAGTCCGATCTTCCATATTTTTTCCATATCCTTCTCAGCCCTTCTTCTCGTCTAGGTGAAGCATCAGGCGCAGCACTTCATCGAGCGATTCTTTCGTGAACACTTGCTTCCAGTCCGGCTTGAAAATTTTCTCGAAGCCGTACTCGATCGCGATCTTAGCGGCATCGGAGAATGGATTCACGTTGTTGAAAGCGATCGCGAGCGGGATTTGGATATGGCCGAGCATGAAGGAACGGGCTGCCGCTTCGGGAACGCCCATGCGGATGACCTCGTCCATCGCTTCCTTCATGATGCAAGCCGCGGCGGCCGCGACGACCTCTGCCGCTGCCGGCTCGAGCAGCGCCATTTGCTCCACCGTAATGCGGTGGCATTGGGTAACAGGCGCAAACATGGCGATACAGATTCGCTCGGCGACCGCCAGTTTCTCTTCCTCCCCTTGGTGCAGCGCGATTACGATATCCTGCTTGGCGGAGATGCCTCCGAACATATCCTTGCGCGCTTCCGGCGAATCCTGCTCCTCGAACAAGGCCGGATGGCATGGATGCGTCACGACGAAATGACAGTCGTCCCGCAGCACGACCTGCTGCGCGTATGCTGCGGCCGGATCGAGCAATATGACGGTGGCATCCGGCTTTAGCAACGGTACGATCGTCTTCGACAACGGCCCGATAACGGCGTCCGGAACGGCTAGGATGATGACGTCGGCGACAGCCAGCGCTTCCTCGTTGGGCGTTATCGACAGTCCGCGCTCCGCCAGCCGTGCTTTGCCGGAATCCGCCTGCTCGCATAGCAGAAGTCCGTAGTCCGTTCTCCTCAAATTATCGGTTATCCGGCAGCCCATCTTGCCGCCTGCGCCTAGAACGGCGATTTGAATCGCATTGCTCATGGTCTTATGCTCCTTTGCCAATCAAAATGATGGCGGATTCATTCCAATTGAAATGACTGCCGCAGAGATGATGCCACTAGCATAACCGATAACAAAAACATGATCAATACAAAATGTATACAATTTATATATCATCTGTTGATCTACCAGCCGTTTCCTGCTATGCTAAATGCAATATTTCCGCGGAAACGCCCGCTTCAGGCTGCCGGCTAGCGTACGTCGTTTCGGCAGCTTCGCGAATACGGACAGGAGGAATTCGAATGAAACTCGGACTTAGTACGTACACCTTGGCCTGGTCTGTCGGCGTTCCGGGCTACGAACGCCCGCTGGAGCCGCTCACGGCTGAAGCGCTCGTCAAGCTTACGCGCAGCCGCGGCCTCTCGCTGCTTCAAATCGGGGACAACTTGCCGCTGCATCCCATGAACGAAGAAGAGCTCCGCCAGCTGAGACGGACCGCCGACGAAGAAGGCGTTGAACTTGAGGTCGGCACGAGAGGAACCGAGCCGGAGCTGCTGCTGCGGTATCTCGCTATCGCCGGCCTATTAGGGTCATCCCTCGTTCGCACGCTCATTACGACGTCCGACATGGCAGCTGCCGAAGCGCAGATTCGCGAAGTACTTCCGGCGTTCGAAGCGGCGAACGTCATGCTCGCGGTCGAAAATCATGGCTTGCATACAACGGGACAGCTGGTACAATTATTTCAGAACCTGAATCACGGCCATGTCGGCTGCTGCATGGATACCGTCAATTCCTTCGGCGCGCTGGAAGCGCCGGATACCGTCATCGCGGCGCTGTCGCCGTATCTCGTTAACCTGCACATCAAGGATTTCGACATCCAGAGGGTCGACCATATGATGGGCTTTACGATTCTCGGCACGCCTGCCGGCGCCGGACGACTGGACATCCCGCGGCTGAAGGCCGTTATCGAAGCGAATGGCAAGGCCGGCGTCAATGCGATTCTGGAATTGTGGACGCCTTACGCGGGTTCCGTCGAGGAGACGATCGCGACCGAAACCCGCTGGATGGAAGAAAGCATCGCGTACTTACGGTCCGTTCATTTTATAGAAGAGGATTTGAGATATGCCACCGGTAACGTTGAAAGAGAAAGCCTATGAGCAGCTGCGCGCCTTCCTGCTGGAAGGCACGATCAGCAGCAATGAACAGCTGACGGAGAAATATTTGGTCGACCTGCTGCAGATGAGCCGAACGCCGATCCGCGCCGCGCTGGAGAAGCTCGCCGCCGAAGGGCTGCTGAACCTGTCGCCGAACAAAGGGCTGAGCCTGCCGGAGTTGTCCCTGCAGCGCGTGGGGGATTTCTTCGACTTCCGCATCGCCCTCGAGAGCCATATCGTCTTCAAGCTGTCGAACCGCAAGCTGTCGCCCGGCGAGATCGCCTGGTTCCGCGAGAACCTGGAGCTTCAGCGGCAGATGGCCGAGCAGCATGATTACTTGGCGTTCACGCATGCCGATTCGGATTTTCACCGCCGTCTCGCGCAAGTGTACGACAACGGCGAAATGGTGCAGATGATGGAGAATTTGCAGGACCGCCTGTTCCAGCTGGCCTTGAAGGTGCTTCGGAAGGACAATGACCGCATTATCGCGTCTTACCGCGATCATCTCGAGATCTTCGAATTGATTCTCGCCGGCAATGGCGAGGAAGCCAAGCGGCGCATGGTGGAGCATTTGGAGTACGGGGCAAGGATATTGGTGTTGTAGCCTCTTAAACCGCGTCGAACATTAGCATGTAGAACCTAGCGCGGAATGCAAGTTAAACACAAATAAGCGGCGCTTCGGAACGTTAGCCATAACGTCCAACCGGAGCTGCCGCTTTTTTGCGCGTTGACGGTTAGTCCCACCCCGACAGCGCTTCCTCGCTCTCGCTGCCCCATAAAATGACCCAGCACGCGGCTTCGCCAAGTCGGCGCAGCGCTTCATGCCGATGATTACCGTCGCGGACCGACAAGCGCCCGTCCACGACCTGGACGATGAGCGGCGGATAAGACCAACCTTCCTGGAGCAGCGACTTCAACGAATCGACATGCGTATTCCAGCTATCCTGCGGAGTCACGTATTCCATCTCCGGCTCCGGACCGCAGCAGCGAACGAGCTCCTGCAGCGGAAGCAGCAGCGGTCCCGCCCAATACCGCCTATCCAGCTTTAGCCCGTCAGAGAAGGGCTTGTTATTCCCCGCTGTCTTCAGGAACAGATGCACCCATTCCTCCAGACAGCCTTCCCTGGCGAATGCCTCCGCCTCCTCGCGCGTGAATGTCATTGGAAGCGCCATATCATCATCCCTCCAGCATCGCAAGATAACGAACTTCGTTTCCGTTCCATTTGACGATTAAGATGGACGCGCCTTCGGACGCCCCGTAAATTTCGGCGCCAACAGGCAGTTTCGTTGCCATGCCGTTCTCGAACGACGCACCCGCTTCATACTTCTTCCCGATCGTGCCGACCTTTTCCTCCGCCTTCAAGGTTTCGGCCTGTACCCAATCGATCGAAGACGCATTCGAATAAATCACATCGCCCCATTGGAAGAAATCCGCATTCGGATCCGCTTGCAGCGTTTCCTGCGCGGTCGGGTTATGCGTCGCCATGCCGTTCGCCTGCACGGGCTCGTCGTGATTCGCCATGCTGCATGCAGACAGCACTCCAGCGCTTAATGCGCCGATTATCAGGACGAGCATCAGTTGCATGCACGCTTGCTTATTGATCTTCATAAGAACCCCCACGCTCCTCTTCAGTCTCATGACGAAGGAAGGCGTAAATATGTTCCTTGAATGCCGGACATGCGCCAATTCGGGCGCTGCCATTTCGTCATATGCTAGACTAGCACGCTGCAACGTACGCATAGGACAACATAGAACAAGGAAGATGATGCCCCGATGGCCTGCTGGATCCATACCGCGATCATCGTCACCAACAACGGGACGATTCTGTTCGGGAACGCGGATATCCTTCCCATCGTCGGAAGGGATACGAACAAGAGCGTCGTGGAAAACAACGCGGAGACCAACTCGCCTGCCGGAGGCGCTGCTGCCGAAGGCGCAGATGTTGCCAGCGTAAGACGAGGCGCCAAGAACAGACGGCGCAAGGGAGTCCGTTGATTAGCAGCTGAATCGTACGGACGCCTGCACTAGCAGCTGGATCGCACGGACGCCTGCATGGATTGAGAATTGCTGCCCGTTGAACGGATGACTCAGTTGAACAAAACCTGCCGCTCTCCAAACGAATCGCCTGCTCAGAAGCCGGCCGAGCCCCGCAACTGCTGCGGCAAGGCTGGTTTTTTTGCTGCCATGACACGCTATATTCGTTCATTAACCAATGCGATAGAATCGCGCGGCATTCCCTCCGTAGACATCCTGCTTCGCTTCCTCCGTCAGTCCCTCTCCCAGCAAGGAAGCGGCCAGCTCCCATACCTGCTCGTACGTTCCGCCGTTCAGGCAAACCGGCCAATCGCTGCCGAACATGACCCGCTTCAGACCGAAGACGCGCAGGACATGCTCCGCGAACGGCCGAATAACCGCTTCCGACCATGCTGCGTCATGCTTGTCGGGCACCATGCCCGAGAGCTTGCACATGACGCCGGGATAGTCCGCGATCGCCATCATCTGCGCTGACCACGGCTCCCGCTTCGCCCCGTCCATCAATGGTTTAGCAAGATGGTCGATCACGGCCCGCAGGTCCGGAACCTGCTGCAGCAGCTCGGCGATGAAGGGCAGATGCCGCGGATTGGCCTGCAAATCTACCGGGAACTGCTCGGCGGCAAGCAGCCGAAAGCGTTCGATGACGCGCTCGCGCAGAATCCACTCGGAGGGCAAATCCTGAATCATCGGCCGAACGCCGACGAATTTCGGGTTGGCGCGAAACCGCCTGTAATCGCTATCGAACGAGTCGCCTTCGAAATCCAGCCAGCCGACGACGCCGGCTATCGTGGAATCCCGATCCGCCAAAGATAACATATAGGCGGTTTCCTCCGTCGTCGGCGCCGCCTGCACGACGATCGAAGCGTCCAATCCATGCTGCTCAAGCAGCGGCTTCAGCTCGTCCGGCTGATAGTCCCGGTAGAGTATGCCCGTCTCCGGCGTCAGCCAGCCGTAATCCGTCCGGGCGATGCTCCAGTAATGCTGATGGGCGTCTATGCGCATGCTTCATTTCTCCTTTTCACTGATCATGCATGACGATCGAGCCGTGCATCAGACGAAAAATCCCCTGCCGGCCGTCCAGCCAACAGGGGGACTACAGACGCATTTGCTTCTAGTTCTACTTCTAGTTCTAGTTCTACTTCTGAGACCGCCGGCCATCAACCCCGCGCCGGCTCCGCCATCTCCTGGCGCGCCTTGGCGCTGAGCGCTGCCAAATGGTCGTCATTCGCCATCACCTGCTCCAAATGCACCTTGCGCTCCGGCGACGCCGTATTCATCATCGTCTCGGAGAATGCGCGGTCGATCCAGAATCTCGCTGCGCCGGCGATATAGTCCCGCAGCTCCTGAACGTCTTCTTGCGCATAACGCTGGCACATGTTGATGGTGAACATTCTGCGGCTCGTATTGCCATTCCATGAAGAGTGGAACGTATTGTGGTCGAACACCAGAATATCGCCCGGCGTCACGTCCAGCACCTGTGCCGGCACGTCTGCTCCCGCAACATCCCATGTCTTGAGCGGATCTCTCATTCTGAACGTCAGATCATCGCCGTATTTATCATGCAGCCGATGCGTGCCCGGAATGACGCGGAGCGCGCCGGAATCCCCGTCCAGCTCGTCAAGGTAGAACGCGATCTTAATATGCCTGTATTTCTCATGATAGCCGTCCCGGTGCCAGCCCGTATCGCCGGTGTAATAATTGCCGTCGCTGCCCATGTAATTGAAATCCTCGCCTAGCAATTGCCGGCCGATCGCGAGAATACGCGGATCGTCGAGCAGCACGGACATGCGTTGGTCGATGAACGGCACGATACACGTCCGCTTCGAGCCGTCATGCTTGTTCTCCTCCGGAAACGTCTTCGTGAATTCCTCGATGATCCAATCCAGGCGGTCCGCCATCAGCTGCGGAAACTTGATAAATCCGAACGTCTCGAAAAAATCGATTTGCGCTTGGCTTAACTGCATGCTTCACCCTCCGCTTTTTTGAGTTGATGCGATACATACGTCTCACAAGAATGCGCTTTCAGTAAACACTTTCCACCTTGGTTCGACAACTCCTGCACGCATGCAAAAAAAAACTCCCCCTCTTCAAAATTATGCAGGTAGCTGCATCATAAGAAGAGAGAGAGCAGGAAGATGCCTATTTCAAAAGGTCATGGTCGACATAACGCGCGCCGTTCAGCTCGCTAATGACGTTGATTGCGACTTTCGCGCCGTCGCCTGCCGTAACGATCGTATGCACGCTGACGCCGGCGCAAGTGCCGGCAGCCCAGATGCCTTCGACGTTGGTGCGACCGTCCGCGTCCGCTTCGAGAATCGTTTTGATCCGCGGCTCGGTGCCGGGCTTCGTCTGCAAGCCGGATTTCTCGGCGAAGTCCAGGAACAAGCCGGAGGCTACGATAACGACTTTCGCCTGATGCGTTTCGCCGGATTCCGTGACGATATTGAAGCCGTCATCCGTCTTCGCGATTTCCGTCACTTTGGCTTGCACGTACTCAGCGCCGAATTTCTTCGCCTGCTGAATGCCGATTTCCACCAGATCCGGACCTTTGATCTCGGATACGCCGTAATGGTTCTCGATCCATGCCTTCTTCGTAATGCTCTGATCGCTGTCGATCAACAGCGTTTGCTTGCCTGCCTTCGCTGCGAACAAGGCGGCGCTTCCGCCAGCCGGTCCTGCTCCGATAATCGCAATTTCTGCCATGCCTTAACCTCCCAGAATGAGATTCGTAAGTAACGAACCTGCCGAACGTGCATGCTTCAAACATTTGGCAGTTCCGTTCCTACTCTATCATACCGATTGAAAATCTATTCCACAACTTTTCATATTGGAATGTTTTGAATATCGCCGGTATCCGCCGACTTTTGTTACCCGAGACTCGTATTAAGAAATCGTCTGCGCGCGCGACGCGCGCTGCTCGGATTCGTCCATCGCTTCAATCAGCATCTGGAACAATTCCAGATCCTGTGCCGCATCCTCCGGCGTCGTCTTGATCGGCGCATCGTTCACGATCACTTCATAGAAATGCCGCAGCTCGATCGTATACGCATCCGTGAACGTCGGTCGGGTAACCGTTTCTTTGAACCGATCGCCCGTCGTTTCCGTAACCGTCAGCACCGTCGGGAGGTGCCGGATATAGGCCGTATCGTAATCGACCCGCACCGTGCCCGTCTCGCCCATCACTTCGATGGAAGCATCGAAGCGCCCTTGATGGTCGACGCCTGTCTCGAACAGCACGTTGAAACCGTCATCATATTGGAACATGGCGCTCATGAACTGGCCGTCGTTCCAGCGTGAAGCCGCCAGAACACGAGCCGGCATGCCTAGCATTTCGCGCATCGCGGACAAGTCATGGCTGCTAAGCCCTCCCATCAGGCGATACGTGCCATAGAAGCGGTCTGCCTTCTCGCCGAGCGCTTCCTTAGCGAGCGCTTGGCCGCGCAGGCGCCGGTCTTCTGCCAGCTCGGCCGGAATGTCGGTGAAACGCAGCACGTTCGCGCTTTGCTGAATGAAATAGCTGTTCTGTCCGATAATATCGCGCACGCGCGCGTAATTGATCCGGCCGAGCTTCTTCACTTCCTGAACGGCTTCGACGAACGCTGGCGCATAACGACGCATATAACCGACCATCAACTTGCCGGCCGAAGCGTTCTTCGCCGCGATGATGCGATTCGCGTCGGACTTGGTCAAGCACATCGGCTTCTCTACGAATGCATGCTTATCGCGCTCCAACGCGCCAACGATACAGTCGGCATGATACTCGTCGCTGTTCAAGACAAGCACCGCCTCGACCGCCTCGTCATCCAGCAGATCTTCCGCGGACGTATAACGACCGGCAACCCGGTATTGTTCTCCGATAACCTGCACGAGAGTCGGGGAAATATCGCACACCGCCGCGATTTCGAATACATCCCCCATGGCCTGCAGGACGGGCAAATGAATGACCTGCGCTGCTTCTCCAAGGCCAATTAGACCAAGCTTGATTACTTTACTCATCGTTAATCTCCTTCCGAATGTTCGCATGATGCTTGTATTCATCCTGTTTTGTTGGACGCCGCTTTCCTTCTGCGCCTGAGCGTGCAGCCTGTATTAACTCCTTCGAGAAGCGTTCCAAAAATCCTTTAAACTGGAATATATTGCTCCCTTACCCAAGCAACTGAACGATTGGCCAGCCTGGAAGCAAGATCCAATCTGTTATTCCAGGTGGCGCATTTCCTCTTCATTGTAGTAGGTACCTTTGCTGTTAATAAGCGAATATCTTAATCGTCGCCTATGAAAATGTTAATCGATCTGATCCAACGCAAGCGTTCCAACAAAATAGCGCGCAGCCTGCAGGAGACTGCGCGCTTCTTCGATTGCCGCCCCGGTACTACTTCGTGCCGGACGGATAATGAATAAGATTATAAATCAGGACCGCGGCTTGCGCTCTGTTCGACCACGCCTTCGGCGCTACCATGCCGCCGCTGCCTTGGATAAGTCCCGCATGCAGCAGTCTCGAGATACTGTCTGCCGCATAGCCGGCGATCGCCTCCGCATCCTTCACGGCGCCGAGCGCTTCATCCGTGCCTTGATTCGCGTTCAACTTCCTGGCGACGATCATGGCACGGTCGGCCATGACGAGCATGTCTTCCCTAGTGATAAGCGCGCCCGGAAGGAAGCGGTTATCCCCCGTTCCGTTCACGATGCCGAGCGTGCGTGCGATGCCTACGGCTTGACTGAAGCCGTCCTGAGCGCTTACGTCGTCAAATGACGTGCCCGATGCTGCGTTCAAGCCGAGTGCCCGAATCAGCATGACGACGAAGTCGGCGCGTTTCACGTTCGTGAGCGGACTGAACTTGCCTTCGGACATACCATTCAGGATGCTTTTTGCCGCAAGGGCGTCGATTTGCTTGTTAGCCCAGCCTAAAGCACCAATATCGGTAAACGAAGGTGCTGCATAAACGACCGCATACTGGCTGAAATGCGTCGTCTCAAATGTTATGGTGCCGGATTGCGCATCGTAATGACCGTTCGTGACCGGCGTGGCATGGCCGCTGCCGTCGACATACCAGATCACGAGCAGCTCGGGATTAGCAAGCTCTTCCGCGCTCGGCTGATAAGGAATCGATACGGTAACCGGAGCCTCCGAATTGTTCCATGCAAGCGGTTGACCGTTCGCTTGAAAATCGAGAGAGATGACCGGGTGGTTGCCGATCTTCGCTTTCACATCTGCATCCAAGCTGCTTGCGTCCACTTGGCGAATACGGAGCGTCACGTCGCTTGCGTCCCACTCATCTGCCGCGAACATGTCGTTTGACAACGTAATCGTTGCGGTCGAAGTCCGAACCTGGGCTTGGACAGCGTTCCCATCGGCGCCAGACAGCGCGCCTGCCGGCAGCTTCAGTGCGTAATCATGGGAATCGCCGGTGCCTTTCAAGTCGATCAAGATCCGTGCGCCGCCATCAGCGTCCGGCTTCGCCGCCTTCAGTGCCTTCTCCCAATCTTGCGCGGTGATTGCCGCGGATACAGACCCATCTTGGGCATTCACGCTAGCACGCGGCACGACTACTGCGGCTCCGTTCGTATCCGTGGAAATGACAGTCGAAGCGTCAGGCAGCGGGATATACGGAGTCGAATTGTCCGGCTGCGGATCCGGATCCGCTGCCGCTTTCGCCAGCGCTACCTCGTTGTACACCTTGGTGTCCGCCCAATAAGGCAAGTTCTTATCGATCCAGCTGATATAATTATCGCGTTTGCCGTCGCCGTTCTCGTCGTCGTTGGCGCTGGCGTTAAAGCCGATGATCGAATCTACCTGCGGCGACAGTTCCGAATACGGAACCGCGAACTCCGCGATGTAGCCATCGCTCGTCGGAACGACCTTATGCGTCACGCTCGAGAGATCCAGGTCCGTAGCGCTCGATAAGACGTCGTTCAGATCCAAGCGAAGCTGATAATCGCCTATCGTGCGCGAACCGTTCTTCGTATTCAGCTCGTCGGTCCATACCTCGACGGAATCGTTATTCTCGTTCGCTGCCGTCGCGAACGGCGTGCTGTCTTTCATTTGGAATAAATAGTACAGCGCGTCTTCATCCCAAGCGATCTTCGCCGTGCCTGTCGTGCCCTTGGACGTATCGCTCATCTGCAGCGTCGTGGAGTGGCTCCACAGCTTGTCTACCGTGCCGTCGATGACCGGCTTGCCCTTCGTCGCTTGCGGCAGCGTGCTGGCCGGCGTGCCGATCAATTCCACTTCGTTGTATACCTTGGTATCCGCCCAATACGGCAGATTCTTGTCGATCCAACTGATGTAGTCATCACGCTGCCCGTCGCCGTTAGCGTCATCGTTGGCGCTCGCGTTGAAGCCGATCAGCTTGCCGACCGCAGGCGTCAACGCCGTATACGGAACGGCAAACTCCGCGATATAGCCGTCTTCGGTCGTGGTAACCTTGTGCGGCACGTTCGTAAGGTCGAGCCCTGATGCCGTAGACAGTACGTCATTCAAGCCTAATCGAGCGTGATAATCGCCTGTCGAGCGTGCGCCATGCTTGGCATTCAGCTCGTCCACCCACACTTCGACGGAGTCGTTTTTCTCGTCGGTACCCTCCGCGAATGGCGTGCTGTCCTTCATATCGAATAGATAATACAACGCGTCTTCATCCCAAGCGATTCTTACGGTTCCGGTCGTGCCTGATGCCGATGCGCCCATCTGGAGCGCCGTGGAATATTTCCACAGCTTGTCGACTTCTCCGTCAATGACCGGCGTGGCCTTCACCGCCACGTAATCGCTCTGCGGTCCTTCTTCGCCGTTGCCTTCGTTCGTCATGTCGCTGACGACCGTCGCACCGGAAGCCAGATTCGAGAATGCCGCTTTGCCGGAGTCCGTGACCGTATTGCCGGCGAACGTCAGATTGCCGACCACGGTCTTCACGAGGCTGATGCCGTAAGCTGCCGGCTTCTCGATGACGTTGTTGTTGAATACGGCGTCGTCGATGACGGCCGTGCCGACAACCAGAATACCGCTGTCCCCTGAGCCGTAGAAATGATTGTTCTCGAACAACCCGTTCTGAATGCTCGGGTCCTTGTACGTCGCTTGCAGCCGAAGCCCGCCCTTCTCCGGTACGGAGCCGTTCTGGCTGTCGTTAATGACCGTATTGCCGGAAACCGTCGCGTCCTTGACCGTGTACGTCTGGTAGCTGCCTTCGGAAGCGAGGAAGATGCCCGCTCCGCCCACGGTGGAGATGCGGTTATTCTGGACCGTCAGCTTCTCGCCGCCGGAAAGCGTGATGCCGCGCGCGAGTCCGCCGGCGACGTCGTTATGGCTAATCGTGACGTTCTTCACCCAGCCGCTGTTCTTCTCGTAGGATACGACCGCAATCTGATCGTCGCCGTTGTCGCGGCAAATATTGTTCTCGATAACGAGATCGTGCGACAATCCAGTATTGTGGATACCGTCGGCCAGCGTATTCGCTACGAGATTGTCACTGATGACGCCGTATGCGCCAAAGTTGATGATGCCCGCGGAGGATGCACCGTCGATCTCGGTATGCGTGATCGTAAACTTGGTTGCTTTGGAATCTACGTAAATACGAGCGGAGACGTCCGTGGACAGCCGCTGCGTCGCGCGCTTGGTCGTCAGTCGGACATAGCTGACATCCGTGCCATCTCCCGTAATTTGGAGACATTGCTCCGCTAGGTTCGTGCTGTGCAGGATGGATGCAGGTCCAGCTCCCGTCAGATCTACGCCGTCCAGCGTCAAGATGGCGCTGTAGAGGAATTTACCTTCCGGGACGTAGACCGTCTTTTTAGCATCCTTGGCTTGGTCGATACAAGTTTGGATAGCTTCGGTATCGTCCGTATCGTCGTTTGCCGTCGCTCCGCAATCGTCGACGACGTTGAGCGCATTTTCCGGCTCCGGCCTCGTATTGGACACCGGCGTGACCAACTCGGCGTTCAGCCATTCCAGGCGCACTCCACCAGTCGGAGCGCTGACGCGCAGCGTTTGCACGCCTGCCGGAAGCGTAACGGAGGCATGAACCGTCTGCCATGTATCTTCGCCACCCGTATTCGGAACAGTTATTTCGGCCAATTTGTCCCCGAACGCATTCTCCAGCTTCAGCTGCTTACCCTCGCTCCCGCTCGCAGCCCGGAAGGAGATATCATAAGTCCCGCCTTGCGCGGCATGCGCATAAGGGAAGTCGATCCAATCGCCGGCATTCGGCAAGGATACCGCTTGGCTGTTCGCAGCGTCGGTAGACGCTCCCTTCACTCCGCCGCGCGTCGCTCCATAACTCTCGGCTTCTACTTTGCCAGGCAGCTCGTTCAGCGCGCGAGGCTCCGGCGCGGGCTCTTCCGGATTCTCTTCTTCCGGAACCGGCTCGGAGAGATAGGTGATATTCATCCAATCGATATTGAATCCGGCGCTCAGCACGTAGATGCGAAGCAGCTGCGAGCCGGCCGTTAAGTTCACGTCCGCACTTATTGTCACCCAATCGAACCAATCGTCCCCAGTAGCGCCTGTTTTGGGGATATTCACGGTCGCTTTCACTTGATCCGCTTCGTTCTTGATCTGCAGCTTGGAGGTGTCGAGCGGGCTTGCGACCCGGAACTCGATACGGTAGAGCCCGTCCTGCGCAACGTTCAATCGGTAATCCATCCAGTCGCCGGCATCGGTCCAGCCGATGTATTCCTCTTTATCCGTGCCCCCCGGCAGCGCATCCGTCTTAATGCCGCTCATATTCTCAAAAGCTTCGATTTCGATTTTCCCCGGTGAAACCGGCGCCCCATCGGCAGCAGCCCTGCCCGTTCCCGCTGTTGCGGCAAACATTCCGAACAACATTGTGAAACTCATTAACATGGACAGCGTTTTCTTCTTTCCTAGCATATGAATTACCCTCCCTGGCTGAAATGAAGCTGTGTTAGCGAAACGCCTGCTCTCCGCTCGCGATGGCGGGCGGAGAGCGACGATTCGCGGACGATCCGCTGTTTCAAGACCCAAGATACAGCTCTTTTGCTAGACTTCTAGAAGCCTGTGTTTCCGTTCAGCACGATCGTGCCGTTCAGGAACGTCGTCGGTGCTCCGGCGGAATTGGTAACGGTGTTGGTGTTGAACGTAATCGTGCCGATATAACCGCCGCCCCATACGCCGATGCCGCCGCTTGCCGCGTTCTTGATGATATTATCGTTGAACGTGACGCTGTTGAGGTTGCCCTGCGAGCAATACACGAGCACGTTCGGATGGCCGTTAGCCGTGCGAAGGCCGGTATGGTCGATCGTGTTCCGGTTCAGCGTGATCCGGTCGACGTCGGCCGTGTTCCATTCCGCTTCGACGGAAATGTAGATGCCCGCCATCTCGGTATTGTTGATCAAGTTGTCGTCGATATTGACGTCCGCGCCGCCGACGACGGAAATGCCGCGAGCCTGCGCATTGTAGCCGACGTCGTTGTTCTTGATCGTAATATGGTGATCGCGCGGTCCGTCCTGCGTGTAGCTGACGACGGCGATGCAGTCGTCGCCCGTGCCTTTGACCAGGTTCGAATCCACCGTCATATACGATGCGCCGTTCGTCATATGAATGCCGTCGGCGTTCGTGTTCTCAACGGTGCTGTTCTTGATGATGCCATTGGAGCCGCCGCGAACGAGAATGCCGGCCGTGCTGGCCGTATAGACCCAAATGTTGTCGATCGTAAAATTCGTAGCGCCGCGAATGGTGAAGCTGTTCTTCGTATCGTTGCCGTCTCCCCTTGGAACGACGGTCGCGAAGGCATGCTTGAAGTTGCTGATCGTGATGCCGTCGCCCTTAACGTCGATCGAACCGCGGTTCGGGTTCGTCGATGTCAGCGTCGACACCGTCTTGCCTGCGCCGTTCACGCTGACGCCGTCAAACGTGATGATATCGCTCAGCAAGAAGTTGCCGGCCGGAATGGACAGTACTCTGCCGAACACTTTGGCCTGGGCGGCGCAAGCGTTGATCGCGGCCAGATCGTCCGTAGCATCATTGGCCGTGGCACCGCAGGTCGTGATGGAGATTGGGCCTGCAGGCGGCGGCGTCAGATAGGCGAAATCGATCCAATCGATGTTCCAACCCTCGGTCAAACTGTAGACGCGCAGCGTTTGGCTGCCTGCGGACAGATTAAGCGTGACGGAGATCGTGGTCCACGATTCCCAGCCGCCCGTGTTGTTGAACGTCATCGAAGCCAAAGCCGTGCCGGCTGCGTTCCGCAGTTCGAATTTGCGTTGATCGCTTGGCGCGGCGACGCGGAACGTCACATTGTAATAGCCGGCTGTTTGGACGTTAACGTTGTATTCCATCCAGTTTCCCGGAAGGGTATTGCCGATATAGACGTCACCGGTGCTGGACGTGAATTGGGCGACGCCGTTATAGCTGCTGTAGCTCTCGGCTTGAATTTTGGCCGGAATGCTTTGGCCGCCCGTACCGGTCGAAATCGTGTACGTCGCGCTCGCTACCGCGGAGTTCGTCATGCCCGACTTCACGGCGATCGCTTTGATCGTCTTCGTCGTCGTTACGCTGATCGCGCTGCTAAAGAGCGTCGAGCTTATCGTCGGCGTGCTGCCGTCCGTCGTGTAATAGATGGATGCGCCCGATGTCGAAGTCGATAACGTTACGGATTGCGCCGACGTATACGTGCCGCCTGCTGGCGAGAACGTCGGCGTCGCCACCGTTGCCGGAATCGAGATCGTGTACGTTGCGCTCGCTACCGCGGAGTTCGTCATGCCTGACTTGACCGCTATCGCTTTGATCGTCTTCGTCGATGCCACGCTGATCGCGCTGCTGTAGAGCGTCGAACCCGTCGTCGGCGTGCTGCCATCCGTTGTGTAATAGATGGATGCGCCCGATGTCGAAGTCGATAACGACACCGATTGCGCCGATGTATACGTGCCGCCCGCTGGCGAGAACGTCGGCGTCGCCACCGTCGACGGTATCGAGATCGTGTACGTCGCGCTCGCTACCGCGGAGTTCGTCATCCCCGACTTGACCGCGATCGCTTTGATCGTCTTCGTCGATGCCACGCTGATCGCGCTGCTATAGAGCGTCGAACCCGTCGTCGGCGTGCTGCCATCCGTCGTGTAATAGATGGATGCGCCCGATGTCGAAGTCGATAACGTTACGGATTGCGTCGATGTATACGTACCGCCCGCTGGCGAGAACGTCGGCGTCGCTACCGTTGCCGGAATCGAAATCGTGTATGTAGCGCTCGCAACCGCGGAGTTCGTCATCCCCGACTTGACAGCGATCGCTTTGATCGTCTTCGTCGACGTCACGCTGATCGCGCCGCTGTAGAGCGTCGAACCCGTCGTCGGCGTGCTGCCGTCCGTCGTGTAGTAGATCGATGCTCCCGACGTCGAAGTCGACAACGATACGGATTGCGTCGACGTATACGTGCCGCCAGCAGGCGAGAACGTCGGCGTCGCCACGGTCGAAGGTGCGCCGTTATCCGCCCAAACCTCCAGCTCGCCAATGCTCACATAGTGGGCAAGACCACCTGTTGTCCCGTAGATGCGAAGTCCGTCCGCAACGACGTTGCTAAGCGTGAAGGTATACGTCTCATAGGATTGTCCGAAGCCCGATTGGGAATTGGAGTTCGGATACGAAGGGCTGACCGATGCCGCGACATCGACCCACACGCCGCCCTGTCTTGCCTGGACCTTGAGGGTTCCGTCAGCAAACCAGCCGCCGTTGGAGTTGTGAAGACCTTCCTGGAATACCAGCTGCGTGAAGGTTTGGTTCGAACTGAACGTATAGCCATAGTATTGATCTGACGTCCCGCAGCAGCTGAACGTATCGTACTGCTTGGAAGGATCCGTGCTGCCTGCGGCCGGCTTGACGCCGTCGCGGATAACATTGATATCATGATTGCCGCCGCCCGACGGGTTGGTCACGCTCGCGATGACAGTGCCTGATCCGGCGACGTTCTGCGCTGCTGCGAAAGCTGTTTCGGATTTCGTGGAGATGAGAAAGAGATTCATTAGAAACACAAAACAAAGAAAAACACTTATGCGGCGAATTCTTAAGTTTGACGTCATGAATGATACCTCCTGAATGATCGGTTTTTTTGAAAGCGCTTTCGATAATCAGCCCAAGTTCATCGCATTCCCCTTCCTGTTCCAGCGCTTACTACGGAAAGCGCGCGTAAAGATACCTTCCATTATATCACTCTATTTTCTAGTAATTGTATGGGGGAATCGTATCGTTTCCACGGTAAAAACGAGAAAAAAGTCCGCTGCAACTGGCATTCGCTGTCAAGACCAAACGAGAAAAATATGGTACGATTAAATCGATAGAACCTATCTCACACTATGGAGGAGATTACAAAATGAGCCAAAATCAACCACTAGACGGCTATTTCGGCGAGTTCGGCGGCAGCTTCGTTCCACCTGAATTGCAGGAAGTTCTGAATTACTTAAGCGATCAGTTCCATACATACAAAGATGACCCGGAATTCAACGAGGAGTTCCGTTACTACCTGCGCGAATACGTCGGCCGCGAGAACCCGCTGACGTTCGCCCAGCAATTGACCGCCAAGTGGGGCGGCGCCAAAATCTACTTGAAGCGCGAAGACCTGAACCATACCGGCGCGCACAAAATCAATAACGTCATCGGGCAGATTTTGCTCGCCAAACGGATGGGCGCCAAGCGGATCATCGCGGAAACCGGAGCCGGACAGCACGGCGTTGCCACCGCGACGGCATGCGCCATGTTCGATATGGAATGCATCATTTACATGGGCGCCGAGGATACGCGCCGACAAGCGCTCAACGTGTTCCGGATGGAGCTGCTCGGCGCTAAAGTCGTGCCGGTAGCAAAAGGCCAAGGCCGGTTGAAGGATGCCGTCGACGAAGCATTGAACGATCTGGTCGAGAATTACAAGAATACGTTCTACCTGCTCGGCTCCGCTGTCGGCCCGCACCCGTTCCCGACGATGGTCAAGCATTTCCAATCCGTCGTCAGCGAGGAATCGAAGCGGCAGATTCTGGAGAAAGAAGGCCGTCTCCCGGATGCCGTGCTTGCCTGCGTCGGCGGCGGCAGCAACGCGATCGGCGCATTCGCGCATTATTTGGACGACCCTTCCGTGCGCCTGATCGGCGTGGAGCCGGACCAAGCGCCTTCGCTGACCGAAGGCGTTCCAAGCATCATTCACGGCTTCAAATGCCTCGTGCTGCTGGACGAGGAAGGCAATCCGAAGAAAACCTATTCCATTGCCGCAGGCCTCGACTACCCGGGCATCGGACCGGAGCACAGCAACCTGAAAGTCACGGGCCGCGCCGAGTACGTGACGGTCAGCAATGAGGAAGTGCTCGCCGCGTTTCAGGAATTGTCCCGCACCGAAGGCATCATTCCCGCGCTCGAGAGCGCGCACGCCGTTGCCTACGCCAAGAAGCTCGCGCCGACGATGAGCAAAGACCAAATCATCATTATTAACCTGTCGGGACGCGGCGACAAAGATGTCGAGCAAGTTTACAACATGCTGAATAAATAATCGTCCTTTTCCCTATCATTAAACAAAGCCCCGGCAGCGATGAATGACTCATCGCTGCCGGGGCTTTCGTGTTTTACTAGGCGGACATATAAGGCTCCCTTAGCGGTCCCGCCGCGACAGCAGCTCGCTGACCGTCACGAGCTCATAGCCTTGGGACGTCAGCTTGTCCAGCAGGATACGGATCGCTTCCATCGTCTGGGAACGGTCGCCCGCGCCGTCGTGGAACAATAGAATCGCCCCGTCCTGGATATGGTCCCACGTATGCTCCAGGATGTAATCGACGCCCGGCATCTCCCAATCGCGAGTTGCGAGATTCAGCGCGCCGATCGAACTGTAGCCGAATCGGTCCGCAAGCGCTAGCGTCTCCTCGTTGCTATCCAGATACGGAGCGCGAAATACGGCCGTGCGCCGGCCGATGGCTTGTTCGATCAGCTTGTCCGTCCGGTCGATTTGGTCGAACGCTTCTTCTGGGGCGATTTGGGTCAAGAAGGGGTGGGAGAACGTATGATTGCCGATTTCGTGGCCTTCGTCATGAATTTCCCGGATAAATGCCGCATGGGATTCAATCTTCTCCCCGACGACGAAGAAGGTTGCTTTGCCTGACACCGCATTGAATAAATCCGCGGTTTGACGCGTATAGACCGTGTTCGGTCCGTCGTCGAACGTGATGGCTATCGCTTTGCTCGACGTTTGGACGGAATGAATCATTTCGGGCATGCTGATCTCTCCTCCGTGGATGGACGTTCTCGTAATCGATTATACCTCATCACTCGCAGCCTGCAAGCGCTCTCTTGTTCATTCATTCCTGCACTAAGAACCTTCGGTTCCGCCAGAATCGCGGTCGGTTCCAAAGGTTCTCTTGTTCAAGTTGTATGGCGTTACCTGCTATCCGCAATATCCGTTATCCTCGATGCCTGATGCTTCTCGCCTTGCTCGCCGTTTATGCGTGCACGCCGTCTCTTCCGGCAAACTCCGCCAGCTCCCGCAAGCAGCGTCCGGTGTGGGACGCGGCGACTTGCGCGACTTGCTCCGGCGTGCCGGCCGCGACGACATGCCCGCCGCCTCGGCCGGCTTCCGGACCCATGTCGATCACGTGGTCGGCGGTCTTGATTACGTCCAGATGGTGCTCGATGACAAGCACGGTATGGCCTGCTTCCAACAGACGGTTCATGCAATCGAGCAGCTTCTGAATATCGGCCAAATGCAGACCGGTCGTCGGCTCGTCGAAGATGTACAAATAATGGGCGCCTCGCTTCATCTTGCCGAGCTCCGCCGCCAGCTTGATGCGCTGCGCTTCGCCGCCGGAGAGCACCGTGGCGGAATGCCCGAGCCGCAAATAGCCGACGCCGAGTTCGTTCAGCACTTTGAGCTTATGCGCGACGTACTTTTCGCCTTGGAAGAACGGTTCCGCGTCCTCGATCGACATCTCCAGCACGTCGGCGATCGTTTTGCCGTTGTACGTCACATCAAGCAGCTCGCTCGTAAAACGCGCGCCTTTGCAAGAAGGACAGATCGATTCCACATCGGCCATGAACAGCAGCTGCGACGTTATTGTCCCATGCCCCTTGCACTCCTCGCATCTGCCGCCTTTCGTATTGAAGCTGAAATGCGTCTCCGTATAGCCTCTCGCAATCGACAGCTCCTGCCCCGCGAACAGCTTGCGAATGCGATCGTAAAAGCCGACGTACGTCGCCGGGCTCGATGTCGGCATGCGGCCGATCGGAGATTGGTCGATGTTGATGACGCCGCTGATCTGCTCCAAGCCTTCGATCCGATCGTGTTGCCCCGGAATAATGCGTGCATCCTGAAAGTGTTTGTGCAGCGCCTTGTACAGAACGTCGTTTATTAAGCTGCTCTTGCCCGAGCCCGATACTCCCGTCACGCACGTCATGACGCCAAGGGGAATGGCGATGGTGACCTCCTTCAGCGTATTCTCTCTCGCTCCGACGATTCGCAGTGCCTTGTCGCCGACCTCCCTGCGCGCTGCCGGCATAGCGATGTTCCGCACCCCGCTCAGAAACTGGCCTGTCAAGGAAGCCGGGTTCGCCATGACTTCCGCGATCGTCCCCTCCGCTACGACGCAGCCGCCGTGCTGGCCCGGTCCGGGCCCGATTTCAATGACATGATCCGCCGCGAGCATCGTCTCGACGTCATGCTCCACCACGATGACCGTATTGCCGGAGTCGCGAAGCTTCTTAAGCGTATCGATCATCTTCTGGCTGTCGCGCGGATGAAGCCCGATGCTCGGCTCGTCCAGCACATAGAGCATGCCCATCAGGCCGGAGCCGATCTGCGTCGATAAGCGAATTCGCTGCGATTCGCCGCCGGAGAGCGTGTCCGAGCGGCGGTCGAGATTCAGATAACCGAGCCCGATCTCGAGCAGCAGATCGATCCGGCCGATCAGCTCGTTCATGATTTGCGTGCCGACCTGGAGCTTGCGCGGCGGAAACTCGAATGCTTGCAGGAAGCTTTTCAACTCATCCAGGGGCATGGATACGAGATTATGAATCGTCTTGCCCGCGAGCGTAACGAGTAGCCTCTCCGGCTTGAACCGCATGCCGTGGCATTCCGGACAAATCTGCTCGACCATGACGAGATTGAACATCGATTCCTCATAACCCTTCAGCTCCTGCTTCTTGCGGGAGTTACGATACCAGCGGTCGATCTCGCCGACGATGCCTTCGTAGGTCCACTGTTTGCCGACATGCTCCTGAATCCAGCGATCCTGACGGTTGTCCTCCGAGCCGATAAAGGTATACCGCTCCCCCTTCGTGCCGTAAAACAACATGTCGACGATCTCGGCCGGAAGGTCCTTGAACGGCGTATCGAGACTGAACCCGTAATGCTGCGAGAGGCTGTAGATAACCATATTCCGCCAAGCCCGGGGGTTCTTCAAGTTGTAAAGCCGTTCGTTCAGCGCGCCTCGGCGCAGGCTGCGATCCCGGCTCGCGATCATCAGTTCCGGCTGCGCGTACTTATAGGCGCCGATCCCGAGGCAGGTCCGGCACGCGCTGTCCGTGTCGTTGAACGTAAAGTAGCCCGGATACAGCTCGCCCGCGACATATTGATGCTCCTTGCAGGCGAATTGGCGGTGAAACCGCTCGATATCGCCCTCGGAAAGCTTCGGTCCGCTCGGCACGATATGAAGGAAGCCTTCGCCGATCTTCATGCCAAGCTCGATCGAGATGACAAGCTGTTTATAGACGTCGCGCTTGACTTCGTACTTATCGATCAGCACCTCGAGCTCATAGGACGCATGCTCGTCCAATTCAATGCGGTCGCTCGTATCGTGCAGCACGCCGTCGACCTTGAACATCCGGTAGCCCTTCGTCCGGATCTCGTCGAACAGGACGCTGTACGTTTCGCCGAATATTCGCTGAACCGGCGCATAGATTTCCACTTTCGATCCAGGCGGCAAAGCCAGAATATGCTCGGCGATCTGATTCGGCGTCTTGGCTTCGAGCTCCGCGCTGCAGCGAGGGCAGTGCGGCGTCCCCAAGGTCGCGAACAGCAGGCGCACATAATCGTAGACGTCGGACATCGTTCCGACCGTAGAACGCGGATTCGGCGTGCCCGTCTTCTGTTCGATGGAGACGACGGGCGACAAGCCGTATACGAAATCGACGTCCGGTTTCTTCAACTGCGGAATATATCGCTTCGCATACGACGAAGAGATCGACTCCATGAACCGCCGCTGCCCTTCGCCATAGATGACGTCGAAGGCCAGCGACGATTTCCCGGAACCGCTTACGCCTGTCACGACGGTCAGCTTCTCCCGCGGGATGTCGACCGACACGTTCTGCAAGTTATTCTCGCGCGCGCCGCGAATGGATATCGTTTGTCTCATCGTCCGAGCCCCCTCGTATCGAAATAAGCCAGCTCGTCCAGCTCGACCCGGCTTCTCGCGGTCAGGCGGACAGGATAAGAGGCACGCTCGATGAAGCCTTTCTGCGCCAGCCATTCGCAGCCGTGAACGATCAGCGCCTCCTCCATCCGGTAACGCTGCTTCAGATGAAGCATCAGTTCGGAGAACGGACGAACGTCATTCTCCTGCGACAAATAATCGGTGACAAGCTTGAACATCCGCTCGTGCCGTTCTTCGACATAGCGGTCGGCTAAGCGAACCGCTTCTTCCATCGCTTGCAGCGTCTTGGGTCCCTCGATCAACTCCGTGTACATGCGGGTGAAGAATGCCGGGTTATACTTCAGCGCCTGCTGGATCACCTCGCGCGTCGGAATGTCGCGGTTCAGCATCACTTCTACCCGCGCCAGTTCTTCCACCGTCTTCAGGATCCACAGGAAGCTGTAAGTCGGATCCTGCTTGACGACCAGCCATTTCTCCGCCTTCTCCAGCAGCGTGACGACAATCGAGGCGTTGATCAACAGCTGCACGTCCAAATCGCGTTCGCCGACATGCCGGACCCGTTCATACAAGTCGCGAATGGAGGCGTCATCGCAGAAGAGCACCGTGCCTTTGGACAGGAAGGAGTGGAAGAAGCTCGTTTGCATCGACCGTTCCAAGTTCGTCTTGAATTGCTGCCTGTTCACGACCCAAGCTGAAATACAAATCCCCTGTTCGACGAGCGCCATCGATACGTTCGGTCGTTTATCGTCATCGACGACGATCATCATGTCGATATCCGATTTCTCCCAGACGACGTCATACGACAGGCTGCCAAGCACAAAAGCCGCCAAGACGCGGTTGTCCTGGCGCAGCTGTTCCGTCACCGATTCAAGCGCGGCGCGGTAGGTTTCTTGAATGTCATTCATCCAATCATGATCTCCTTGTTCTTCGATTTGGAAGGATAATCGGGAGGAACGAAAGGTAGGAATGCAGCGGTGTTTCCATGCGTGTAGAAGATTATAGCAGAAGAATACTGAATATTACATAATTATCTAAAATGTGGATTTTGCTAACAAAGCCGACGCTCTGCAGCTTTGCGGCGTATTTCGGTCGTGTAAGACACGAAAAGCTGCCGAGAGGCAGCTTTTCTGCATATTTGAGCCGCGTGGAGCTTAGTACGCGGCTGCCGAGCGACTATCCGATCTATACCAGCGCCGTGAGCTTGGCCCGCGCCTGCTTCGTCGCTTCCACCATGTGGCGCAGGGAGGCTTCCGTTTCCGGAAGTCCGCGCGTCTTGAGACCGCAATCGGGATTGATCCAGAACAGGCTCGGATCCAGCACGCGCAGCGCCCGATCGATCATGGCCGTCATCTCGTCCACGGAAGGTACGCGCGGACTGTGGATGTCGTAGACGCCAAGTCCGATGCCGAGCGGATACGTATGATGCTCGAAGCTTGCGATCAGTTCGCCGTGGCTGCGCGATGTCTCGATCGAGATCACGTCCGCGTCCATGTCTTCGATCGGCGCAATCATGTCGTGGAATTCGCAATAGCACATATGCGTATGAATTTGCGTCGTGTCCTTGACCGTGCACGTCGTGGCCCGGAAGGCCTTGACCGCCCAAGCGAGATAATCCGCCTGCTCGCTCGGCTTCAGCGGCAGACCTTCGCGAACCGCCGGCTCATCCACCTGAATCATGCCAATGCCGGCTTTCTCCAACGCCTCGACTTCCTGCCGCAGCGCATAAGCCAATTGATACGCGATTTGTTCGCGCGCGACGTCTTCCCGGACGAAGGACCAGTTAAGAATCGTAATGGGTCCCGTCAGCATTCCTTTGACCGGCAGCGCGGTCTTCGACTGCGCATACTGCGTTTCGCGGACCGTCATCGGTTCGAGGAACGCGACATCCCCGTAAATGACGGGCGGTTTTACGCATCTAGAGCCGTATGACTGCACCCAGCCGTTCGCGGTAAATGCAAAGCCAGCCAGCTTCTCGCCGAAAAATTCAACCATGTCCGTTCGCTCGAATTCCCCGTGGACAAGCACGTCGAGTCCGATCTCTTCCTGCAGCTTGATCCAGATATCGATCTGCCCATCCACGAAGGCCTCGTAGTTCGCTTGGCTCCATTCGCCCTTGCGCCAGGATTGACGCGCCTTGCGCACCTCGGCCGACTGCGGGAAACTTCCGATCGTCGTCGTCGGCAGAACCGGCAACTGCCAGTGCTGCTGCTGCAGCGGACGGCGCGCTTGGAACGGCAGCGAGCGTACGGCCGGCCCGGCTGCAATTCGGCCCGCGGCCTGTTGAATGTCGGAGCGATTGCGATCGGCAGATGCGCGCAGTGCCTCGATGGCACGGTTGCTATCCGCAAGCGCAGCCTCGAACGATTCCGAGCGGCCGTTCAGACCATTCGCGAGCTGGACGACCTCGACCAGCTTCTCGTCCGCGAAAGCGAGCGCGTCCTTCAGAACCGGCGCCAGCCCGGATTCCCGGCTCGTCGTGACCGGAACGTGAAGCAGGCTGCAGGAGGTTTGCACGATCAGGCGATCCTGCGATACGTATGCGGACAGCTTTTCCAACAGCGCCAGCTTCTCGCCCAGCGCCGCCCGCCAGATGCCGCGGCCGTCGATGACGCCTGCGCCGAGCGTTTTGTCCTGCGGAAAGCCTTGTTCGCGCAAGGCTTCCAAATTGCCCGCGCGGCCATGAACGAAATCCAGGCCGATGCCCTGTACCGGCAATGCGATCAACTGGCTGTAATGCTCCGCGGATTCGAAATACGTCTGCAGCATGATGTTCAGTCCCGGGACGGCAGTTGCGAACGTCTCATATACTTCGCGTAGCCTCCGCTGATCCTCTTCGCCTAGTACGCCGTTCAGAACCGGCTCGTCCAGTTGGACCCATTGCACGCCTTCATGTTCAAGCTCTTGCAGCACCTGCACGTATAGCGGCAGCAGCCGGTTTAACCACGAATCGGCTTCCTCCGGACGGTAGCCTTTGGACAACTTCAGGAATGTGAGCGGTCCCACGAGGACTGGTTTCCCTTCGATTCCGAGCGCTTCCTTCGCCTCGCGGTATGCGGCCAAGGGCTTGTTATCCGTCAGCGTCGGAGCCGTATCGCCGAGTTCCGGCACGATGTAATGGTAATTGGTATTAAACCATTTGGTCATCTCGCAGGCAGTCGCCTCGGCCGTTCCGCGCGCCATCCCGTAATAGATCGACAGCGGCACGGCGCCTCCCGCGTAACCGAAGCGCTTCGGAATCAAGCCGAACATGACGGCCGTATCCAGCACCTGATCGTAATAGCTGAAATCGTTGACGGGAATGAGTTCAATGCCCGCTTCTTGCTGCTTTCGCCAATGCGCCTGGCGGATATCGCGAAGAGCTGCATGCAGCTCTTTCTCTGTTATTTTACCGGCCCAATAGGCTTCCAATGCTTTCTTCCATTCGCGGTCAGCCCCGATTCGCGGGTAGCCAAGTACGCTGCTCTTCACCATCATGACATCTCCTTTGGTTCGCCCCGGGGAAACGCTCCCTGCCGACGCGTTGTTCGTTACAAGAAAGATATCATGCGTGCTCGGCTATAGCGTAACTCCCATTATCTATGACTAGCTATAGCCACAAGCTATACTGGAAACGTCAAGCAGTCGCGATTGCCTGCTGAAGCGCCTCGACGTACGCCATGCCGAGCTTCGATAGCGCCGCGCTGCGGTGGCTGATCCAGCCGACGTTAATGGTCTCGTCGCAGTCGAGCGGGACGGGAATGATCTCGTTGCCGTTCAAATCCGAGCTGAGCACGCCCGTGGAGATCGTGTAGCCGTTCAGACCGATCAGCAGATTGAACAACGTGGCGCGGTCATGAACCCGGATGCTCTTCTTGTGCTCCAGCGTGCTTAGAATTTCCTCGGCGAAATGGAACGAATTGTATTCGCCTTGATCGAAGGACAGATACGGATACTGCTGCAGCTGCTCGATCGTCACGATCGATTGCTTCGCCAGTGGGTTTTGCACGCTGATGAACACATGCGGTTTGGCCGTGAACAGGCTCGTGAACTGAAGACCCGCGGACTGAAGCAGCTTCCGCAGCACCTTGCCGTTGAACTCGTTCAAATACAGAATGCCGATCTCCGAACGCAGCTGCTTCACGTCCTCGATAATTTCGTGCGTCCTTGTCTCGCGCAGGGCAAGCTCGTATTCCTCTTGGCCGTGCTCCCGGACAAGGGCGACGAAGGCATTCACCGCGAACGCGTAATGCTGCGTCGACACCGAGAAATGCTGCGGCGACGGCTTGGCGTTCAGGTAGCGGTTTTCGAGCAATTCGGCCTGTTCGACTACCTGCCGCGCATAACCGAGAAACTCCGCCCCCTCCTTGGAGAGCAAAATGCCTTTGTTCGAACGCTCGAAGATCGAGATGCCCATCTCCTCTTCCAATTCGCGAATGGCGTTCGATAGGCTCGGCTGCGAGATGAACAAGCGTTTGGCCGCTTCGTTAATCGATCCCCGGTTAGCCACCTCGATCATATATTTCAACTGCTGCAAGGTCATGGTCCGACACCTCTCAAGTAGTTATAGCTTGGCAATCCAACAAATTGGCTTATCCTAATCATAACGGATTTGCGCGGGTTACGCCTCATCGCCGTCGCGCCGGACATGACATCGAAATTCGTGGTTGGCGCACTGCTCCGGATCGTGTTTAAATGAAGGCAAGTTCAGCCGAGCGGGATGAAGAACGTCGACATTCGCCTATTCCGCCAACGCCGAGGCTTTCATGGCAATGCCGGTGGAAGCCTGGCTCCGTTCGTTCGACGTATCAGCCATAAACGGCGACCCTGCCTCGCGTCACGGTGTCGATCAGACCGGCTGCAGGCGGAACCCGCATGGCAAACCATGGAGGATGGAGGAAAGCGGAATGGCTTTCAAGGTTACGATCGTCGGCGCGGGGAGTATCGGATTTACGCGCTGGATTATGCGGGATTTGCTCAGCGTGCCGGAATTCCGCGCGATCGAGGTGGCGTTCACGGATATCAGCGCCGACAACTTGGCGATGGTCGCCGAGCTCTGCCAGCGCGATATCGATGCCAACGGCTTGCCGGTGCGCATTCAATCGACCACCGATCGGCGAGAGGCGCTGCGCGGCGCCAAGTACGTCTTCTGCACCTTCCGTGTCGGCGGACTAGAGGCGTTCGAGACCGACATCGAGATCCCGCTCAAGTACGGTATCGACCAATGCGTAGGCGATACGCTCTCGGCCGGCGGCATCATGTACGGACAGCGCGGCATCGCCGAAATGATGCGCTTGTGCAGGGATATTCGCGAGACTGCTGCCGGGGACGTGCTGCTGCTCAATCACGCGAACCCGCTCGCGATGCTGACGTGGGCATGCAACAAATACGGCGGCGTCAACACCGTCGGCCTGTGCCACGGCGTGCAGGGCGGCCATCACCAGATCGCTTCCGCGCTCGGGCTCAAGCAGGAGGAAGTCGACATCGTCTGCGCGGGCATCAACCACCAGACCTGGTACATTCAAGTCCGGCACGCAGGCGAGGACGTGACGGGCAAGCTGCTCGAAGCGTTCGAGAACGACCCGTACATGCGCGAATTCGAGAAGGTCCGCATCGACATGCTGCGCCGGTTCGGCTATTACAGCACGGAATCCAACGGGCACTTAAGCGAATATCTGCCCTGGTACCGCAAGCGGCCGGACGAAATCATGGACTGGATCGACATTCGCGGTTGGATTGCCGGCGAGACGGGCGGCTACCTGCGCATCTGCATGGAAGAGCGCGAATGGTTCAAGGCGGATTTCCCGAATTGGCTGCAAGCGCCGGCCGTCGTCTACGGACAGGAAGAACGCGGCGTAGAGCACGGTTCGTATATCGTGGAAGCGCTCGAGACAGGCCGCATCTATCGCGGGTATTTCAATGTTGTCAATAACGGCGTCATCTCGAACCTGCCGAGCGATGCCATTATCGAGGCGCCGGGGTACGTGGACGCTTCCGGCATTCATATGCCCGTCGCAGGGGAACTGCCGCTCGGTCCCGCCGCGGTCTGCAATGCGAGCATCTCCGTTCAGCGCCTGGCCGTGGAAGCCGCGATCCACGGCGACGATCTGCTCCTCCGCCAAGCGTTCATGCTGGATCCGCTCGTCGGCGCGGTCTGCAATCCGCCCGAAATCTGGCAGCTGGTCGACGAGATGCTCGTCGCGGGGGAGAAATGGCTGCCGCAGTACGCTGATGCGATTGCCAATGCGAAAACGCGGCAGGCGGCAGACGACCTGCTGCCGACGCGGGAAGGCTACCGCGGGGCGGCCAGGCTCCGTACGAGAACGCTCGAAGAGCTGAAGGCGGAGCGGGAATCGTGGGCGAAGCATCTCTCGGCCGCGGATCAAGTGCAAATTTAACCGCTATTAACTTGCCATTCGCCTCCCGCTCCTTGGATCGGTCGACAACGAACAGGCCGGGAAGTCTCGTCGACTTCCCGGCCTGTTATGGTTACCGCCTATTACCCCTTACGCAATATCCCTTTATCCTTCAGTACCTTCACGAAGATTCCGCCAACGACGCTGCGGTGCTGGAAGTTCAGCTGCCGGGCCGTGTGCGTGTCCGTCCAATCCGAGAACGGCACGCGATCCGGCGTCTCGTTCAGCATCGTCCAGATCGGATCCGTCAGCGCGATAAAATCTTCGCGACTATCCGCAAGCGTGGCGGACCAGATAACCCAGTCGGCCTTCGTGTACGTCGCGCGGCTGTCCAGCGGCGTGCCGTAACGATTGCGCTGCTTCAAGTACCATGCCGTCTCTCTGCGGATCGTTTCCTTCTGGAACAGCTCCGTTCCGAACAGGACGTCCCAGATCAGGTTGTATTTCAAGCTCCAGGTTCCCTCTTGGCCGAATGCGAGCTTCGTATGCCCGTTGTCGTCCGCAAGCGCCTCCCATTTCATGGCCATTTGCTGCGCGATCTTCAGATAGCGTTCCTTCGCTTCCAAGTCGCCCTGGATCCCCTTCAGGATCGAGAAGCTGGCCACGCCCATTACGGCTTTGACGGACAAGTTCGCGTTACGAGCCAGATGGCCGGCAAAATCATCCGTGCACAGCTGGTTCTCGGGATCCAAGCCGTGCTCCACCAAGTAATCCGCCCAAGTCGTCAGCAGCTCCATATGGCGAAGCGTCAAGTCGGGGCTTCCGCCTGCCAAGCAGGTAGCTGCCGCCATGATCAGCATATTGCCGCATTCTTCGACGGGCATTTGGCCTTCGATGGCGTTTTCGCTGTACACCTGACCGTTGCCGATCGGGTATTGGCCGATATCATGCGGCGCAAAATCGAAAGGCCACGCGTCGCTTGTCGCATACTTGAAGATCGGGCGAAGCATCCCTTCGGCAAGCGCCGGATTATAGAGCAGGAACAACGGAACGGAAGGATAGCTGACGTCTACCGTTGCCATGCAGCCGTTGCTGTAGCACTCCTTGGAGAGGAAGAGCAGTTCCCCGTCCGCGTCGGTTACCAGCTTGTGCGCAGCAATCGCCTGCCGGTACGACATGGCGAGCAGCTCCGCGTAACGGTCTCCTCCCGCCGCCGCTCCGTCCGCCAGCACTTGCTTGTCGAAGGCGTCGCAGCGTGCCGATAGCGCTTCGTACTCCGAGCAAGCCGCCGCTAGCATATCCTCCGTGCTCAAGCCGTTTCGCTTCCAATAGGCCTGCAGCTTGTCTCCGAAATATTCGATGGCATAGATATCGTCGTAGGCCAATACGGCAAGCGTCGTCTCCGGGGCAGCGGCAACGGAGCCAAACTCGTGAACGAGCGCCATGACGGGCTGGCAGTCAGCAACGGCAACCGGCGTTCCCGCCCATTCCTGCGCGTCCAATGCCTCATTCCGGACGAACAGCTTCCGCAGCTCCGCCGTACCCAAGCAGGCACGCGTACGATCCGACGGCCTGGCGGCCAAATAAAACGTTCCCCAATCGATCCGATGGTCATCCCCGGAGCGATTCATGTACGACTGCTCCACGTGGGACAAGCCTATCGCGTTATAGTCTTTGCGCTCTACCGCATGCCCCATGACGGATTGCTTCGGGGAGTCTACGGCCCATTCGCCGGTGACGTCGAAATACAAGCTCACTTCATGCGGCCGGCCATCCAGGGACCGCACTTCGAACGCAACGTAAGAAGCCGGCCGGGACAGCACGTCCAAGTCGTCCGGCAGCAGCGGCGTCGTGAACCGAACCGTCAGGGCAACGCCTGCCGCCTCGAAGGAATACGTGGTGCTGAGCGGCGTAACGTTCAAGCTTGTCTGCGTCATCGCAGGCGGCTCCGTATAATAACGCTCGGCGTTCGCTTGAACCTTGCCGGCGAAGCGCCAGGCCGTTCCGTCGATGCGAAGAAGGCCGGTCATGGCATGACGCTGACCCGTCCAATGGCGGGTAAAATCATCCGTCAAGCGGTCGGCAGCCGACCAAACGCTGAAATAGGGATCCACGGCGACGAGAGGCACGGAAGAAGGACGAAGAGTGAAAATAAGGGCACCAGCTTTCTGTATATGTTTAATATAATATATATACATTATTCACTATACCCCTACCGGTGTCAATCCACAAAAAAAACGCTTCCACAGTCGTTTCACCCGAACGATACCGCCGGCAAGCAAAAAAGCCAACCAGTAAAGACTGGTTGACCCCTTGTTGAGCGCTGGGTGATTTCTGTTGAACGCTGATTGATCCCTGGTTGCCTCCTTGTTTAGCTCTGCTGGACCTCAGGTTGATTCGATCATAAGAAAAGCTGCTTTGCGGTAACTACCGCAAGCAGCCTCTCTTCGCCGACAACCGGATCTTACTCGAACAAATCGCCGAATACATCCAGGACGGACTTCTTCTTTTTCTTGTGATGGGGATTGTATTTATCGTCATGCCGCTTATCGTACCCGTTCTGGCCCTGGCTGCTGTAATAGCCGGGCTGTCCGCTTGCTGGCTGCGGAGGATAACTGCCTCCGGGCGGATTGTTGTTCGCTCTGCGACGATCGTCTCCATCGCGATAATGCCATTCGTTGTATTCGTCCCGAACCTCGCGAACGTCGCTCATCAGTTTGTCCAGCTCGCCCCGGTCCAGCCATACGCCCTTGCAGCTCGGGCAGACGTCGATCAGAATACCGTCCTTCTCCACTTCCCGCATACGGGAATTTTCGCAAATCGGACAATTCAAGCCGCTTCGCCTCCTAATAACGTTATTCAAGGTTCTATACGGGGCAGGACCGGTTAGGTTTCGGGCCGTGGTCAATCGTCCCGCTCTTCTTTGCCCGGCTTCCCTTTGCCGTGCTCCTTCGGATGGTCGGGCTTATGCTTATCCGGCGGACCCGGGTCATCCTTGAGGCCGTCTTTACCGCCTTCGCCGCCCTTGTCACCCTTCGCCGGCTTATCGTCCCGATCTTTCTTGCCCGGTTTGTCTTCCTTGTCGGGTTTACCGCGGCCCGGCTTCTCCTCGCTCTGCCCTGCGGGAGGCTCATCGTTCTTCTTCTTCGGCAACCCCTTCGCTTTCGGGAAAGCCATAACCGGCTCGCCTCGAAGCGCTTCGTCCATCAGCTTGCTGAACACCGCCGCGGCCGCTTTAGACGTGGTGGTCAAATAATGCTCCGCGTCCGTATGGTCATACCCGAGCCACACGGCTCCGACGAGCTGCGGCGTATAGCCGACGAACCAATTATCCTTGATGCCTTCCGCCACGCCGGGCATTTGCGTCGTGCCCGTCTTGCCGGCCACCGGACGGCCGTTCAGCGCGGCCGCTTCACCCGTGCCCTCTTGCACGACGCCTTGCAGCATGGCCGTCATCGTACGGGCAACCGCCGGCTCCGTCGTCGCTTCTCCCGAAGGGGCTGCTTCCGCGAGCAGCACGCCGTCGGCGGATTCGATGCGGACGATCGCATGCGCCGGCATCCGCGTACCGTCGTTCGCGAACGCGCCGAAGGCTTCGGCCATGTCGAGCGGCGACACGCCTTCCGACAGGCCGCCGAGCGCCAAGCCGAGCGTCCGGTCGGCGTCCGACAGCTCGATGCCGAAACGCTTGGCCGCCTCCATTCCCGCATCGATGCCCATCTCGTTCAACAGCCGAACGGCCGGGATATTGTAGGAATTGACGATCGCATCGTAGATCGTTACTTCGCCATGGTAGCCGCCCCCGGCGTTCTTCGGCTGATAGCCGCCGAAGTTCACCGGCTCGTCCAAGAGCGTATCCTCCGGCGTATAGCCGCGTTCGAAAGCCGGCGTATAGACCGAGATCGGCTTCATCGCTGAGCCGGGCTGACGCTTCAGCTGCGTCGCGCGGTTGAAGCCGCGAAAAGGCTGCTTGCCCCGTCCGCCGATCAGCGCCCGGATCCCGCCGTCTCGCGGGTCGACCAGCACGGCTCCGCTTTGGATGAGCTGGTCCGGCTTGCTCGCCGGAAACAGCGATTCCTGCGCGTAGACCTGCTCGGCAGCCTGCTGCATGCGCGTATCCAGCGCCGTGTAGATGCGCAGCCCGCCATGGAGCACTTCGTTCTCCGTGATACCGAACTTGTCGCCCGCTTCGCGTATGAGCTGGTCGATGTAGTACGGGTATTTCATCGCTTCGTCCTTGCCGGCTTCGGAGCTGCGGAGCTTGATCGGTTCGCGTACCGCCGTCTCATAAGCAGCGGCGTCGATTTTGCCTTGCTCCTTCATGAGCTGCAGCACGACATTACGGCGTGCCTTTGCCTGTTCGAGGTGCTTGAAAGGCGACAGCGCGGAAGGTGCCTTGATAATGCCGGCAAGCATAGCCGCCTCCGAGAGCGTCAGCCGGTTCACCTCTTTGCCGAAGTAAGCCGCCGCCGCGCGCTTGATGCCCCATGCCCCATCGCCGAAATAAATCTGATTCAGATACATGGTCATGATTTGCTGCTTGTCGTAGTGCTTCTCGATATTCTGGGCGAGCAGCACCTCTTTCCACTTGCGCGTCCAGGTCCGCTCCTGGGTCAAGAACACGTTCTTGGCCAGCTGCTGCGTAATCGTGCTCCCGCCCTGAACCGTCTTTCCGTTCGTCAGGTTGGTCAGCAGCGCGCGGCTGATTCCCCACATGTCCGTCCCGCCATGCTCGAAGAAGCGTTTATCCTCCACGGCGACCACCGCGTCGACCAATGACTTCGGCAAGCTCTCGTACTTGACGGGCTCGATCGCGTTCAGCGAGATCCGGGTCGCTTCCTTCCCGTCCTGGCCGTAGATCACCGTCGCGGCAGGCAGCGGCTCCTCAAGCTGCGCAATATTTTGATGATCGACCAGTCTGGCAAATACGACCGAGCCGGCCGCGACGATCAGGATTCCCGCCACGATGATGGCAAAGATAAGCTTCTTCCACGGCAAACGCGTTTTTCCGTTTCGTTCGCGATTTGTTTTTCTCTTCGTTGCACGCGTCGTTTCTTGCTTCTCGTTCACGATTGGTTTCATGCTGTTTCCCCCAGGCTCTTCCATTCAAGCTGTATGCGTCATGGATACTCTTTCGCAGAGCGGAGCGGTTTTCGGTACGTTCAGCCGAGTCGCGGCCCGCGTCAAGCGTCGATTCGGTGACGGCTTCGAACCAAACGTTACCCTGTCGGCGGTCCTTCGAAACCGTCCGGGGAGTCTACCGGGCCTGCGGGACGCCCGACGTCAACGCGCTCCCGCAACAAAAAAACAGACCGCCTTCAGGCAGCCTGCTTCATATCGTTTCTTTTCGATGATGCAACACGCTTGAACCGGGCTCTCGATAAAGCTTAAAGCTGGGTTCGCGGAGAAGCGAAGCTCTGTTCTTCAATTGTGCTCTCGACGGCGACGGAGCTTAGTGCTCCGCTCCTTCCACGACCCCGCTTCTCTTCTGCCCGCCCGGAAACCGCAGGTTATGGTAAGCGGCACCCGCCCATTCCGCGGGAGATGCACTGCCGATGACGATCTCTCCGTGATAATCATTGATAATGGCGTCTTGAACGGCCTGCAGGTATAAGCCATGACTCGTCGTATAGTACGGCAGGTAAGTATATCCGAGCGAAAGCGAAGATTCATAGATTTGCAGCCAGTCCGGCGATACGTTCGTCGAAGGGACCAGCTCCGAGAGTCCCCGGCTTAATCCTTCCGCATCGCCGGCGTGCGCCGAAGCGATTAGGAAGGCCGGCAGCGTCCAGCCTTCAAATTGCTGCTTCTCCCCCGTCGCCCCGACGCAGAGGGCATACCGATGGCGGTACGCCTTCTCCAGTCGGTCGTCATTGCGGCCCACGGGTATCGCAAAAAGCGGATTGAGCTGCACGGGATGCTTCTGTCTGCCGGTTTGTTCCCGCAGCTGCTGATTCTCGTACGTACGATAAATCCCTTTCTCCGGGTCGAGCAGACGTTCGTAAGCCAGCCCGTCCGCCAACATTTCATTCCACCGCTTCGCATCATCCATCTCCACGCCAAACTCCTCGGCCAGCTGCGCGGCAATTCGCAGGCAATATTCCGCGCTAAACAGCGAACAGAGATAATTCCACTGATTCTGACCGCCCGACTCATCCTGTCCCATGGAAGGCGTCAAGTGAATCCCCCAGCTGCCGTCCTCCTCCTTCACCAAGACGGAAGCGTAGAAGCGGGCCGACTCCCGGACGACCGGCCAACAGACCTCCGAGGTCCATGCCGCATCGCCGAGATAAAGCGCCGTCTCCCTCGCCATCCGCGCGGGATAGGCGGCGTTATGAATCTCATAGTGATAATGGTTCGGCGCCCCTTCCGCAAAACCGTTCCAATCCATCCCGATCGGGAACTCCCAGATCCACATCGTCCCGTCCGCGCCGAAGGTCTCCTTCGTGAAGGTTCTGACCCCGTCGATCATGCGGGCATAAAATTCCACCCACGCCTTGGCAATGTCGAGATGGCCCAGCCGAAGCAAGGCCGGATGGATATACGAGAGGTCCTGCGGGAACGAGTAACCCCAGCCGTCGCCCGTCCAGCCTCCCGGCGGAGCGGGGCAGCGAACATCCGGACTATAGCTGCAGAAGACATAATACAGCGATCTTGCCCACATCGCCTGATGCTCGGCAACGGGAATTTCGATGTAGGCGTCGCCCCATCTCGCCTTCCAGCCGGCATCCGCAGCCTCCGCGAACGACTCGGCTGTCTCATAGACATTCATCTGCTCCGATAGCCCATCGAACCGATCATAAGAAGCAGCGCCGATCAGCAGGAAGAAATGACCGCGGCCGCCGCCGAAATGAATCTCTACGCCAGCATCCGCAGGAAGAAGCTGCAATTGTCCAGCCATCGTATGCGCTCGCAGCGCGACCGCCGTATCCGCCGTCCCCGAACGAACCCGAAGCGCGACTTCGTCCATGCCAGCTCGCAGCACCTCCTGCTTCCGATCAGCGAGCGCATAGGCTTCCAATGCAAGGATAATCGGCGGCAAGCTCTCCTCGGGGTCAGCCGCCGTATATTCGATCTCCAGTCCCATCAAATCCCGCTGACCGGGATGGAATCGGTTTCGGATCGTCACCCGCAGCCCCGGATGCTGCAGCACCGTTTCCAATCGGCCGGCATACAGGTCCAGCTCCTGCCTATACGATTCAGGCACGCCCCGATCGTACCCTTGAAGCCAAGCCAGCCGCATAAGCGGCAGCCAGGCCTGCTGATTGCCCGTGCCGTCCCAATGGTCGGCATGCATCAAGAAGTTACTTCCTTGCCTCGCCGCTCCGGCGCTTCCGTATCCGTTATTCATGAGTCCGAACTCGTCGAAGCAGCCTCCGAAGCTGCCGCTGCCAAGATAGAGGTCCACATGCTCCTGCTGATCGGCCGGCCAATTTTCGCGTACGATGTTGCCGGCTCTGACTGACTCGATAATATTCATGTTGCTTGCTCCCTTTCGCTTCATCAACCTGCAGCCGTAATGAGTTGAACGGATGATATCGCCTGTTTGATAAAATTCCACCTCGCTATCATACATGAGATGGTTCCGCTTATGAGAGGGCCGATCCTATGATCTTGTTATGCGATTCCCCCCTTGCAATCAGCAAAAGCCCCCGACCGTCCCGAAGGACGGCCGAAGGCCTGCATGCCTAGGCGCTCTTGATTGCTATCGTTAGTCTTCCGTTATTTCTTGACGTTCACCGTCAGCCCCCAGGGTCAACGCTTGTCGTCAAGCTTACATTTTTTTCAATGTCACGAGGCAGACGTCATTCTCCAGCATGTCGGTCTCGTACGTAAACGCCTGGCCTTCCGCAACCGTCACTTTGCGGGCGAGCTCCGGCAATCCGGCGTTGCGCTCGTCGAGGCGGCGCACTTGCTCCCTGCTCAGCGTGCTCTTCGGATTCAGGTCCAAATATTCCGTGTACGCATCGTTGCTGCGGTATCCCGTGCGGTAGACGCAAAGCTCGTAATCGCCCGGCTCCAGTCCGGCGATGGCCACCTTGGCCGGTCCCGCCGGCAGCGCCGGCTGCTCTTTGCCGTAGTAAAGCTTGTTCTCCTCGTCCTGTCGGACGCTGCAGTCCCAGAACAGCACCTGCGCGCCTTTCTCGTCCAGGCAGGCGAACGCGTCCGCATCTTCGCACGCCAGCGCCGTATCCCCGAGAAGATTCAAGTAGCGGTAAGCGAAATACGCCGGCTTGCGGATGCCCTGCAGGTTCATCAGCCCGAAGCCGCCATGGAAATGGCCGGTCGGCGGACCGTCCTCCTCGAACACGTCCGAAATTTCGCAATACGACATCGCTTTGACATGGCCCTGCACCGCTTTCAGCCGCGACAGCAGGAAGGACGCCGCATGGTAGGAGTCGCGCAGCGGATCCCAGTAATGGTAGGTCAGCCCGAACTCCGTGAAATACAAGTCCAGCTCCGGCATCGACGATGCCGCGATGTCCGCTTTGGCGCGAAGCACCTCGGCGAGAACGCCGTCCGGCTTGTAATACATGTTGTCCTGCGCCCAGCCCGTGCCCGGCGACCAAACCGGCGTCCGAACGGCGCCTTCCGGCCCCGTGTAGGGCGCTTCCTTCGTCCCTCCGCCTTCTCCCGGCTGGCAGGAATACGCATGCGTCGTAATAAAGTCGAGCGGTACTTCGTTCTGGACGCAATGCTCGATCAGCCCGCCGATCCAGCCTGGATTGCCCGCCGTAGCCGGCCCGCCGACGCGATAGTGCGGAGATACGCTCCGAACGGCGCGAGCGGAAGTCTCGTAAAGCTTGATATACTCTTCCAGGCCCGCGGTGAAAAACATATTATGCTGGTCCGGCTCGTTCCACACCTCGAAAAACCAATGCTTCACTTCGTCCTCGCCATAGCGGTCCGTGAAGTGTTGAACGGTTTCGCGGATCAGCGCGGCCCATTTGTCGTAATCGTTCGGCGGCGTAACGTTGCTGTCTTCCCAGAAGACCGTCTTGTCTCCGCTAGCCAGCGCTTGCGGCATGAAGCCGAATTCGACGAATGGGCGCATGCCGGCATCGAGAATGTGATCATAGACGGCGTCGACGTACATCCAGCTGTAGATCGGATTGCCGTTCTTGTCTTCCCTGTAGACGCCCATGTCGTCGTCGAACAGGCCGTGGAATCTTAAGTACTGAAACCCGCATTCCTTGCCTCCGCGGTCGAGATGCATCTGATGGTCGCTGCGGAGCAGCGTGTTGGCACGCCCCGTGCTGACGCAGGTTTTATAGAAAGCGTCGTGCTTTCCCTTCACGTTCGCGATATCGATATTCAACAGTCTCATGAATCAGATTCCCCTCTTCTAAAATTTATCACAGCCGGTCGACAGACGGGCGGAGGTCTCGAACAAAGGCCGTTCCAGAAAATCCGTCTCGACGACCGGGAGCTCCGGCAGCGCGGGAATTCGAAACGTCTTGATCTCATACGCCCCGAGCAGCGCTTCAACGCTTCGTCCCAAGACGGGGAGCGACAGCGCCGCCTGCGCGCCGGCCAGTCCTGCGGTCTCCCGGCAGCGAATGATCCATCCGTCTCCGTCCTCGGCGCGTTTCAGCACATCCGCCTGAACTCCTTCGCCGCTGACGGAGATGAAAGAACCCTGCTGCGGCAGCGGCCCCTCATGGTAGGTCTCGATGACGGTAATCGGCGGTTGGTTCAGCTCTGCCGCCCGCCTGATCGTATCCCCTTCTCGCCAGCTGCCTGCATGGGGAAGCAGCGTATACGCGAAGTGATGCCGGCCTTGATCGGTATATTCGTACTCGTCGAGATGATCCTGATCCAATACGGCATTCTCGTCGTAAGCGACGATCGGGCTGCGCAGTACGGTCATGCTCATCGTATTCCCTTCGGTATCGAAGGAATAATTGCAGTCGTTCAGGATACTGATGCCGTATGCCTTCGCCTGTTGTCCAGGCAGCGTTCCGGTTCGGCTGAACCAGGACAGACCCGGATATTCCAGCCCGTCGTTCGGGCGGGTAATGACGCCGTACGGAATCTCGTAATCGTCGCTTGCCGCATCGATGGCCACCTCGAAGCGCAGCTTCAGCAGCTTGAACTTCTCCTGCCAGTCTACCTTCGCCCTGACCTCCACGAAATCCAGCTCGCGGTACATCGTAAAATCCTGGATCAATCTGGAGCTGCCGAATTCGCTTACGATCCGAATGACCGACTTGACCGGCCCATGCTCCAAGAGACGGATGCTCGTCGGACGGAAGGCGCCGATTTCCTGATTGAACCGCTCGATGCCATGGCTCCACGTATCGCTCCGGTCTTCGATGACCGCCGCTATGCCGCCTCCGATCCCGCCGGCAGCGAAGACCTCCGTGCCGGAACTCTTATCGTACAAGCTGCTGATGCCGCCGGTTGCGAGATCGAGCTCCAGCCGCAAGTACGAGTTCTCCAGCCGCGTGTCGGAAGCATGGATGCCGTCGAAGACGACGGGTTCGCGCACCGACGACCGGCGCAGGACCCGGAACGTCCGGTAGCCGAGCGCAGGAAGCTCGGCGACGAAGCTGAGCCGCTGGCGCCAAATCGTCGTCGACAAGGGCGTCACGCGCTGGATCGCGACTTCATTGCCCGCTTCATCGACGAGCGTATCCTGATCGGTGAAGCTGTGAAACTCGCGTCCTTCCCCGAAATGACCGAAGTCGAGCTCGATGTTCGCCTTGACCGGCCACGCATGGGAATTGAAGACGACGATCGGCTTCATTCCCTCCTCCGGCTCGATATGAATGCGCCACGAGATGGACTGCAGCGCATCGTTAAGCGCTCGTCCGGCGATGGCATGCGATTCTCCGTAAGCGTCCCGGGCATCGCGATCCAAGGCCGCCGTTATGCTCGAGCCCGGCAAAATATCGTGGAATTGATTGAACAGCACGTTCTTCCACGCACGGCCCAGCTCGGGATAAGGGCGTCCGAGCAGCATCGCGGATACCGAAGCCCATTTCTCCGTCGCCGCCATCAGCTGCTCGGCCTGCCGGTTCCATTTCTTCGTCGCGGCTTGGACGCTGTAGCAGCCTTTGGCATGCATTTGGAGCTCGTCCTCGAGCACGGGAATGTCCGGAAGCGCTTGCATTTCTGCGAAGAAACGGTCCGGCGAACTGAAAACGATATCGACCGGCCCGGAAGCGGCATGCTGGGCTTCCCGCAGCACCGTCTCGATATTCTGCTTCGTCGGTCCACCGCCGTGGTTCCCGACGCCGTAATAGATCATGGCCGTCTGCCAGGGCGAATCGACGGTTTGGCGTTCACCGAAGCGGATTCCCTGCTCGACGGTGCCCGTACTGATGTGCGTATAGAACGGGATGCGATAGGCGAGCACGTTAGATCCGTCCTTCGAAGTCCAACGGAACAGATCCGACGCCAATCGGCGCTCGTGACCGCCCGGCCGCATGAAGACGTACGCATCCATCCCGCAGCCTTTCAGCAGTTGAGGCAGCATCGCATGGTGGCCGAAGCTGTCCGTATTATAACCGACGGTGCACAGCTTCCCGAACTTGTCCTGAAAGTAACGCTGCCCGTACAGACCTTGGCGGATAAACGATTCCCCTGACGGCAGATTGCAGTCGGCCTGCACCCACCACCCGCCGCATAATACCCATCTTCCCTCGGCGACGCGCGCCCGAATCTCCTCGAACATGCCGGCGTCATGCTCTTCCAGCCATTCGTACAGTGCAGCTTGGCTGGACGTAAAGATAAAGTCCTCGTATTCGCTCATCCGGTCGAGCGCGGAGCGGAACGTCGCTTTCATTTCCTGAAACCCTTCCTGCCACTGCCACAGCCAGACCGGATCGCTGTGCGCGTAACCGACCATATGCAACTTACGTTCCTTCATCCTAGAAACGCTCCTTTCGGATATAGCCTCCCCGGTAAGCGGAGGGTGACACGCCGTAGTACGCACTGAACTGCCTGGAAAACTGATGGATCGTCGAATAGCCTTGGGAGGAAGCGATGTCGGAAATCGACCGCGTGCTCTCGATCAGCACCGCCGCTGCTTTCCTCATCTTCAAGCGCGTCTTGTAGGCTTGAGGCGCCATGCCGGTCATTCGTTTGAACAACGATTGAAACTGCGTGTACCTGAGACCGCATTCCGCCGCCCAATCCGCTACCGAAGCCTCCTGCAGCTCGCCCCGCTCCAATCGCTCCGACAAGCTGGCAATCCGAGGATCGTAAGCGGGCTGCTCCGGAATACGACTCAGCTCCATGAGCAGCGCATGCAAGTAAAGCACCGCAAGCTTATGATCATCCGGCTGCTCTGTTACATAGAGCTCATAGGCGCGCACGAACAATTCGGAGTACATCGGCCGATGCCGCAGCGACTGGACGATCGGAAGACTGTCAAACTCAGGACAGGGGAACATGCGCACGATGTGTTCCGGATCTGCCTGTCCGTAGGAGACGAGCGGATTGCGCGTCCGCGGCGCCGGATCCCAGAGCTCGCAATACAGATTGTACGTGACGAGCAGATGCGGCTCCCCCGTGTGGAACGCGTGCAGCTGAAGGGGCGGAATCCGTATGAAATCGCCTTTACGTACCGGATAGACCTTGCCGGCGACCGTCACGCTGCCTCGGCCTTCGGCGATATAGTGAAACGCGTAGCAGTAGCCCGTTCGATTTCGTTCTCCGGCATTTCGTTCTCTCGGAAAAGCATAATAGTGACCGGCATGAATGAACGGCTTCATGTCGGAGAGCTTCTGCATCCTGTTCCTCCTTTTCGCTCGCTTCGCACCATCGTTTTCACCGTGGAAAATGATAAATTTCATCCGATTACGCGAAATACAAGACTCGCCGATCATGGTAACATTTGGTCGTAATTCACTTGTATTCTATCACGATTGCCGAGGAGACGGAGCGAAGAAATGGGCAAATACGACAATTATTTGGAAGCCTTTTACCGTGATGGCTACGTCATTATCCCGCAGGTGCTGAGTCCGGACGAAGTCGCCGCGCTGCGGACGGCCGTGGAGCGCGCCTACGAGGAGCCGCAAGACGGGTACGGCGCCATCAGCCGGGTCAAAATGTTCGAACGCGATCCCTTGTTTCTCGATTTGATGGATAAAGAAGGCGTCATCGAGTTCGCGGAAGCCGTGCTGGGGGCCAATTGCCATGTCGTGGCGGTCAACGCGATCCGGAATCCCCAAGGCGCGGGCATCGACACATGGCATGTGGACGAGGATTTGTTCTTCCCGATTCCCGAAGGCAGCGCGCTCGACCCGGCTATCCGGATGCCCGTCTTCAAGTTCACGTGCAACTATTATCTGGTCGACGTCGACGAGACGAAAGGACCGACGCAGATCGTTCCCGGCTCCCAACGGAGCGGCCGGCTCCCACAGCTCGAAGGCGGCGTGCCGAACTATAACGGGCAAGGTCCCGTATCCTGCACGGGCAAAGCCGGCGATGTCGTCATCTTCAGCGGGCAGACGTGGCATCGCGGCGCAAAGAACGAAGACGAGCAGCCGCGCGTCGTGCAGCAGGTCACCTACGGACGACGGTGGATATCGCAGCGCTTCTATCCGTTCCTGAATTACAAGCTGCCCGACGCCGTATACGAGGCGGCGAACCCGCGTCAGCGCAGGCTGCTCGGCGAGCATCCGCGCGGGCCTTACGGTTGAGATGGCGCGCATGATGGCATGACAAGGAGGGCAGAGGATGGTGACATCCTTTGCCCTCCTTGTTTGTCGACCGCGTGCTAGCCTGCGGAGTAGATGGCTGTTTTGAGGCTATGGACCGGAATGCCGCGGCGCTTTAGCGGAAGCGTGGAAGAGTACCGCATACCGGGCACGGTGAGCTCCAAAAGCTGCTAGTTCGCACAAATTCCGTCCAACTTCGGTTCAGCGAGATCCAAAAACTGCTAGTTCGCACAATTTCGGCCCAACTTAGCCTCAACGAGCTTCAAAAGCTGCTATATTGCACAATTCCAGACCAACTCCGGCTCATCGAGCTCCTAAAGTTGCAATATTGCACAATTTCGGCCCAGCTTCGCCTCATCGAGCTCCAAAATCTGCTAGATTGCACAAATTCAGATCAACTCCGACTCAGCGAGCTTCAAAAGCTGCTAGATTGCACAATTTCGGCCCGACTGCGGCTCATCGAGCTCCAAAAGCTGCTAGATTGCACAATTTAGGCCCAACTTCACCTCGCGGAGCTCCTAAAGCTGCTAGATTGCACCATTTCAGACCAGCTGCGGCTCGTCGAGCTTCAAAAGCTGCTGTATTGCACAAATCCAGACCAACTTCGCCTCGCGGAGCTCCCAAAGTTGCAATATTGCACAATTTCGACCCGACTGCGGCTCATCGAGCTCCAAAAGCTGCTAGATTGCACAAATTCAGACCAACTTCGCCTCGTGGAGCTCCTAAAGTTGCAATATTGCACAATTTCGGCCCAGCTTCGCCTCGCGGAGCTTCAAAATCTGCGATATTGCACAATTTCAGCCCCAATGCCCCCGCAACGCTACTCAGCCGTTCCCAACGTGCGCAGCTCCTCTTCCATGAGCTGAATCTTCGCATCGATCATGCCGAGGCTGGACGGATAATGACCGTCCAATCGAAGCGCCAAGTCAAACCACGGCGCTTGCTCGTAAATGATTCTAGCGGATCGGGCGTTCTCTACTTCGCGCTCCATGATAGATACCATCCGCTGCAACGTGCCCGAGTCCCCATTTCCGTCTTCTCCATTCCAGTCTCCATTCTCTTCTCCATTCCATTCTCCATTCTCTTCTCCATTCCAGTCTCCATTCTCTTCTCCATTCCCGTCCCTACCCTTTTTATAGCGAGCCTTTAGCTCCAAAAACTCATAAGTACTGCAGGTCGTTTCCAACGTTCGGTATAGCAGCTCGAACAACCATTGTTCTTCGTTCAGTCGTTCCTGCTCTATGCTACCTTTCGCGGCTTCCAGGTCCTTCACCGTTTCCCATGCCTGCAGCGCATGATCGCGCGCCAGGGCATACTCCGCCTGCAGCAACGGCCAATACTCATAGCCCGGATCTGCTTCCATGGACGCTTCAATATGCCGATGCGGGATCTGTTCCATGACGAGCAGATGCCTGACCTCGTTGACCGTATCGGAGAAGGTCTCTTCGTTCTCCTGCAAATAGTAGAGCAGCGCTTCGAACGTCTCCCTGCCCGGAAGTTCGTCGGCAACGTACAAAGGATGGGCCGGACCGATAAATTCGGGACCCGTAAAATACATCGGAATGTACGGCAGATGTCCGATGGCTTCGCTGCATTGCGCCCAAGCATCGATGAGCGCCGGAGCATGACAGCCGAAATCTCGCTCCGCGATGGCCGCAATGACCTCATCCGCGCTCCGCTCCGGATACCACGATGCCCACCAGCCCAGCTCCTCCGCCCTGGATCCCCACATGCCGAAAAACATCCACGACTGAAGCACGCCTTTCGGCTGCAGCTCGCTCACCCGGCTCCACTTGTCAGCCAAACGCTGCAGGCACGGGAGGTACGGAAACTGGATAAACTCCAGCCCCAGCGCGGTTTCCGTCTTGATGTAGAGGTCCATCCCGCGCTGCTCCAGAACCTCCGCCTGCTTCACGATATTGTCGGCCGGCCCCGTGTAATCGACGCTGTAATCCCAAATATGCTTCTTGTAATTCTCCTTCTGCGCCCACTGGTCCTTATCGATCGTGGTTAAAAGCGCAACTTGCTCCTCCATCGTTTGGAGCAGCTGCAGCTGCGCGGGATCGCTTGACCAGCCGGTAGCGCTGTACGGCCAAGCCATCACCGGCGCTTCCGGTTTGACGCTATGGACGGCATCCGCCGTCACCTTCAGCAAACCGGCGACGACCTCCTCCGGGCTGCCGGCCGCGCAGCGCGGACAATTCGTCTTCTGTCCGCGCGGCAGCGCCCGGCGGTCCGGCCTCATATAGCAGTGATAATACGATTCACCGCCAATAATGAGGATGAGTCCGCCCAGCAAAGGAACCTCGCGAAATATGCTCGCCATCGTCTCCGCGTGAAAGGCCAGCACGTCCGGATCGGTGGAGCATAAATTGTGGATGTTTTTCGGTTCGGCGGCGATGCCGGGGTGAAGCTTCGCTCCCTGAGCCGACGGGCGGCGCTGGAATAACGGATGATCCGCAAGCAGCTTCGGACTGACCGGCACGTAATACAGGCTGACGCCAAATTGCGCGGCCCGTTCGGAAGCATCCCGAAGCACCGCGATATGGCGTTCGTAATTCTCGCCGTTCAGCTCGGGGAAGATGCTGCTCTTGACGTACAAGAGCCAGTCGCCGTATATCGTCATGCCGTTGATGCCGGAATGCGCCAGCATGCGAAAGGCATCGTCGGACAAACAGGCATCCGACAGATCAGGAACCAAATAGTTCGATCCAAACGGCGCCTGGCTGATCTGCGTCTGCCAAGCCGGTGCCCGGCTGACGCTGCCGAGCGGCAGGATCGGCGCGCCTCGCAAGGACAGCGTTCGCTCCAAATCGATCAAGCCGGCCCAGATTCCCTTGGCATCCTTGGCGGCAATCTCCACGATCGCACCTTCGAATACCGAGCGCCTGAAGGCACCTTCGGCTACCGAGTCGTCCACGGCGAACCGAATATGAACATCGGCCGAGGCAGCTTCGTCCACGACTTCGATGCCAAAGCATGCCAAGAACCGAGCAAGGTCCTGCTCGGCTTCTTGCACGGCTCCTTGCACGGCTCCTTGCTCGGCTCCTTGCACGGCTTCTTCCAACGCTCCTTGCTTGGCTTCCTGCACAGCTCCTTCCAACTCTCCTCGCTTGGCTTCTTGCACAGCTCCTTGCACGACTTCTTGCAACGCTCCTTGCTCGGCTTCCCGCACCGCTACTTGCTCAGCTTCCTGCAAGGCTCCCTGCACCGCTCCCAACACGGCCGCACCGCCAGCTATACCAGAGATATGCCAGCTTCCACTTAATGCGATCTCCCCGTCCGCCGCCTGCAGCGAAGGATCCATCCGCGATACGAATCGGTGCGGATCTCGCCTGGACCGATGAAGCGCATGCTGATTCGTCGCCCGCAGACGCTCCTCGATCAATAACGAATTGTGCATCATGCCAGGATATCCTCGTTCAGACGAATGCCGAGGCCCGGCTCGTCGCTCGGAGCGATGCGGCCGTTCACCGGATCCGGAATGCCGATGACGACCGGATCCGGCTTGCCCTTGTCGCGATCCCACGTGCGGACCCACTCGACGAACGGGCTGTTGACCTGGCTCTTGATCAGATGGAGCGCCGGCGCCTGCAATCCTCCCGCGTGCGGACAGACCGTAATGCCCCAAGCCGATGCCAAGGCGTTGATCCGCCTCGCTTCCGTAATCCCGCCGACCCAGTCGACGTCCGGCTGAAGAATCGAGATCGCTCCCGTTGCCAGCAGATCGCGGTGTCCCCAGCGCAGATATTCATGCTCGCCCGTCGCGATCGCGATGGGACCCGAATAGCGGGCGAGCTTCTCGTAGCCGTGAATATTGTCCGGCGCGAGCACTTCCTCCACCCACCGAACGCCGTAAGGCTCGAGCGCGTCCAGCATCCGGAACGTATACTCCACGTCCCAGGCCATATAACAATCCAGCATGATTTCCCGTTTCTCCCCGATCTTCTCCCGGCATTCCTTGACCAGGTCGCGGTTCTTCAGCAGCCCTTCACGGCCGTCGGACGGCCCGTAAGGCATGGCCAGCTTCACGCCGAAGAACGATTCGTCCTGCCAATCCGTCCGGTCGTTGGTCGTCTGATAGACCGGCATGTCCGGCTTGGTCGCTCCGCCCAGGAGGCGGTACACCGGCTGATTCAGCGCCTTGCCCACGATATCCCACAATGCGCTGTCGACCGCGCTGAGCGCGAACGATGACAAGCCCTTGCGTCCGTACGGCAAGGAAGACTTGTTCATCTGATCCCATAAACGTTCGATATCGAACGGATCCTCGCCGATCAGCAGCCTCGCGAAATGCTCCTCGACGATCGAGCGGATCGAATCTCCGCCGTAGGAGATGCCCAGCCCTTGAATTCCCTCGTCCGTATCGATGAGCACGGCCGTGCTCGGGAACGGCGCGTTCCAAGACGAACGGCGGGCATGGTACTTCGGATACATCGACATCGGATTCGCGATGACCGTCTCGGACAGCCAGGACGGCGCCGACGCGTTTTCAACTTTGCGGATCAATGATTTGCAGCGAATCTGCGTAATTTTCACGGTAAACGACAACTCCTCCACGCGGAATGATAGGATGCATAACTTCGAAACGACTTGTCTTCGTCTTGGTAATCGTATTCCTTGCGGAAGGGATTAGAACCGTTCCCAATCCCTATTCCTTCACGCTCCCGAGCACGATCCCTTTCATGAAGAAACGCTGCAGGAACGGATACACGAGCAGAATCGGCAGCGCCCCCATGAAGATCTGGGCGGCTTTGCTGGTCCGGTCGGAGACGTTGGCCAAATCCGCGAGACTCGACTGCGATACGAGCGACAAGTCGCGCCTGATGACGACGGTCTGCAGGTAGCTCTGGAGCGGATAGTGATCCGGCGAATTCATCAGAATCAAGCCGTCGAACCAGGAATTCCAATGCCCGACCATCGCGAACAACGTAATGGTGGCAAGCGCGGGCAGCGAGAGCGGCACGTAGATTCTCCACATCGTCGTCCAATGGCCGGCCCCGTCGATGAACGAAGCTTCCTCCAGCTCCTTGGGCAGCCCCCGGAAGAAGTTGAGCAGCAGGATAACGTTGAATACCGGTACGGCACCGGGGATGATAAGCGCCCAGATCGAATCGAGCAAGCCGGTTTCCTTGATGACCATGTACCAGGGAATGAGTCCGCCGCCGAACAAAATCGTGAGGAAAAACGCCCAGACGTAGTAGGTGCGCATCCGGAACGCCTTCACTTCCTTGGACAGCGGATAGGCGAGGAGCACCGTCAGCGCCATGTTGACGATGGTGCCGAGAAACACCCGCTGCAGGCTCACCCAGACCGAGGCGAGGAATTCCGGCTTCTTCAGCACGAAGTGGTACGAATTCGTCGTGAATTCGACGGGCCAGAACTTCACGTAACCCGCCGTCGCGGCGGCGCTGGAGCTAAACGAGAGCGCCAGTACGTGAATTAGCGGGAGCAAGCAAAGCAGTGACAACCCGATCAGAAACGTATAGTTGAAAATAATAAACACTCGCCTGCTCGATGTCATATAGTGCATGGACGCAAGAACCCCCTTCCACTAGAAAATCCGGTAATTCGCCAAGCGGTAAGCCAGGTAATACGAGATCGTAATCAAGAAGAAGGACACGACGGATTTGAACAAGCCGACGGCCGTCGCTACCCCGTATTGGGCATCGACCAAGCCGATCCGATAGACGAACGTATCGATAATATCCCCGCTCTCGTAAACCTGCGGGCTGTACAGGTTGAACACCTGGTCGAAGCCGGCATTCAGCACGTTCCCGAGACTGAGCGTCGTGAGCAGAATGATGATCGGCATCATCCCGGGCAGCGTAATGTAGAGGGTCTGCTTCCACCGGCTGGCGCCATCCACGATCGCCGCCTCGTAGAAGGTCGGGTTGATGCTCGTGAGCGCGGCCAAGTAGACGATGGTGCTGAAACCGAATTCCTTCCAGACGTCCGAGATGACGAGCGTGTAGGGGAACCAGGCGTCGAGGCCCAGAAAATAAATCGGCTCGATCCCCAGATAGCCCAGCATCTGGTTCACGATCCCTTCGGACGGAGACAGCAGGTCGATCAGAATGCCGCCGAGAATGACCCAGGATAGAAAATGGGGCAAATAGATCAGCGTCTGCACGCCTCGCTTGATGAGCTCCTTGCCGACCTCGTTAATCAGAAGCGAGATGGTGATCGGGATGATCAGCCCCGCTATAATTTTCATGATGGCGATATAGACCGTATTCCATAGAATTTGCCACGTGTCGGGCAGCTCCATGACGTAACGGAAATTTTCGAGTCCGACCCATGTGGAATCAAAGAACCCTTTGGCCGGAATAAACTTCTGGAACGCGATCGTGATGCCCGCCATGGGACCGTAATGATAGATAAGAACCAAAATAAGACCTGGAATCACCATCAGATGCAAAGGCAATTCCCGTCTCCATTTTTTCGTTGCCACGCCGAATCCCTCCCATCTTGGCAAGCGTCTTCCTATGAAAAAAGGGGAAAGATAGAAGTTTCCCTCAAACCTTCCCCCGCTGCGGTTCAGCCCTATTGCGGCTAATCAGCCGCTAGCTGCTCCCCTATCAATCACGCTTGTTATTGCTGTGCTTGGTACCAATCGTTCACTTCCTTCGTCATCGCCTCGCCGCCGACGCTGTTCCAGTCCTTGACGAACTTGTCGAACGCGTCGATCGGGGAAGAGCCCATGATGATCTTCGTGAAGACTTCGAGCTCCATCTTCTTCAGGCTGGATCCCTTCGATACCATGGTCGGCGTAGGCGCGCCATAGAATTCGTTATTCATCAGCAGATTCTCGCTCACGTACTTGTCGATGACGACGAACGATCCCGTCTCGCCGAATACGCGATCGTACGCCCAGCGTTCGTTCGTGCCGTCTTCTTTCTTCAGCCAGCTGCTGATCTTATCGAAATACAGCTTCTGTTCGGGATTCAGCTTCGAAGCGTCGCCGCTCGTGATTGCTGCCGTGACCGCCTTATGCGCATCCAGGTTCTTCGTCGGAGGCGAAGCGAGCTCGATCGCGTATTTGAACACCTCAAGCCCGCCTGCATTGCCGAATTTATTCGGATCGGACGTTTCGCCGAAGCTCTTCTCGATGTACATATTCATCAGCTTGACGGCCGCTTCCGGATGCTTCGCCTTCTTGTTGACGGCATAATAACCGCCGACGGCGAGCGTCACCTGAGGCCTTGCCGGCTGATCGTCGACGGACGCGAGCGGATACGATTGCCATTCGGCGTTCGGATCGTTGTCCTTGCTCGACACCATCGGCCACAGCGGATTCCACATTTGGCCGAAGGAGAAGCCGTTCTTGCCGGCGCCTTGCGACTCGCCTGCTTTGCCGCCGTCCTTGACGCCGAATTCCTTGTCGATTTGTCCGGCTTTGTACATTTCGGCGAGCTTCGCCAGGGCGGCCTTGGTCTCCGGCTGAACGCTGCCGTTGACCAGCTTGCCGGAAGCGTCCTTAAACCAGATGCCCGGGTAGGCGTGGAAGGCGTTGAAGAATCCGTCCAAGCCCGCATAGCCGCCCATGATATCTTTGTTCAGCGCGATTCCGACCGTGTCTTTCTTGTTATTGCCGTCCGGATCCTTGTTCGTGAACGCGTCGATGATCGTATACACGTCGTCCATCGTTTTCGGCTCCGGCAGACCCAGCTTCTTCAGCCAGTCGGAACGCAGCCAGATCATTGCCGCGCCGTCCATGGACGAGCCCGTATTCGGCAAGGCCATCAGCTTGCCGCCGGAGCTTGCCGATTTCATCGCATAGCCGCCGTCCGCGTTCATGACTTCCTTGGTCAACGGGGCCGCGTACTTCTCGAATACGTCCGTCATGTCCATGACGAGATCCGCGTCGATCAGCTGCTGCAGCTGGTTCGGGTTGACCGGGATGATGTCCGGCAGGTCGCCGGAAGCGATCGATACGTTCATCTTCTGCTCGCCGGGACCGCCGACGCCGTCGCCGCTGACGACCCAGTCGTTCTTGATCTTGATGCCAAGTTCGTCTTCGTATGCTTTGTACCATACATTCTTGTCGATCGTGTCGCCTTCGGCGAACTTGTACGTATCGTTGATGATCCGCACCGTGGATACTTCGATCGGCGGATCGTATTTGCCGAACGGTTCCGCGGCTGCATCCGTCCCGGCATTGCCGCCGTTGTCGGTCGTCGTTGCGGGCGCGTTGTTCTCCCCGGCGGAATTATTCGCCGCTGCCCCGTTATTCGCGGCATTATTGTCCGCCTTCGCACCGTTATTTCCCCCGTTGTTGTTCCCTGAGCACGCCGTGACGACGACGAGCATGAAAACCAAGACGATCGCTAGCAGCTGCCTTTGTTTGACTGCCATCCTATACCCTCCTCGTTTGGTGAAGAACTAATAGGTTCAGTAAACGCGCCATACTTCGTCTGCTCATCAAGGTGATGTCGTCAGGGAACCGTCCGCATGCACCTGGACGACGTTGCGGCCGCCGAAACGGCCGGATTTGTCATTGTTGTCCCACGGCCAGATATCGCGGAAATACCACCTGGCTTCCGGGCCTAGCTGTTCAATCACTTCGGGAGCCACGTTATGGTGACGATGCCAGCGGCAGCCGATGTGGTTGAAGGCGAACAGGATCGCCGCCCGCGCATGGTTCGGATTGTTCCAGACCGGACCGGCGTGGCAGGTATTCTCGCTGAAGAAAACGAGCGAGCCTGCCGGACATTCGTAAGAATCGAAGTACGGCTCGTACATGTCCTCCCGCTTCGTCTTGATGGATGGAGGGATGCGGAAATTCGACTTATGGCTGCCCGGCAGAAACACCGTTCCGCCGTCCTGCTTGCCGACGGGGTTCAGCTCGACGACCATGCGCGTCAGCGCGGAATAGATCTGCCCGTCGGCCGCATGGTAATGAAAATGCGGATTGCGTTCGGGCCCGCCTTGATGCGGTCCCTGCGCGTCCCCTTTGCCTTTCTCGCGCCAGACGACGAATTGATTGTCCAGCCTGACATCGGGACCGATAAACGTGTTGAGTGCTCCTTTGACGGCCGGATTGCTCAGCACGACTTCGGATGCGCCTCCGGGAACCGTTCGCTCATGCGAAGCCAGCGTGCCCGGGTCATGCGTAAGCTTATACACCTGCTCCCGCATCGCCGTCGTCTCTTCCTCGCTGAATACGCCCGGAATGACCAAGTAGCCTTTCAGATCGAACAGAAACTTCTGCTCTTCCGAGAGCTGAAAGCTGGATAAATCCATCTTGTACACGGATGAACCTGACCCCTCTTGCTTGTTCGTATCGCGTTCCATGCCTGCGTATCTCCCTCCATCGGCTTCCGCGCCGGGAAGCAAAAGTGAATACGCTTTCATTATAGGACAGCGAAGCCGCCCATCCTATTTCACAATGTTGAGATTCCTTCTCTTTTCTTTACTTGTTTCCGCGATCGCGGAATTCCTGCGGCGTCATGCCGACGTTCTTCTTGAAGAACCGCGTAAAGTAGCCGGCGTTTTCAAATCCGAGCATGGCTCCGATCTCGTGAATTTTGTACACCGGATTCGAGAGCAGCTCGCTGGCCTTCGCCATTTTCAAGTCAATAATCGCCTCGGATAGATTGATGCCGGTATGCTGCTTGTACAAGCGCGACAGATACGACGGATTTAAATACACGACCTCGGACAAGCGGGCGAGCGACAAGTCCTTCCCCAGGTTCGACTGGAGATACTGATTGATCTGATCGATGACCTTGTTCGTCCGAAGCACCTGCTCGTCCTTCTTCTGCTTGAACAGCACGATGGCCATCGCGCGCAAATAGGCCAATGCGTCTTCTCTGGAACGGTGCGCGCGAAGATTCATCAGCTTGTCCACGTCGATGTCCCCGGCGATCCGCTCAGCCAGCTCCCATTGATTGATATAGGAGAGAAATGCCGTCGCCATGGAGTAATAGGCCTCGAGATAATCGGCATGGTGATAGGAAAGCAGCTTGTCCCTGCCGATATAGTCATCGACGACGCGATAGAAATCCTTCTCCTGCTCCTGGGCAAACAAAGCATGCAGCGTCTCGGGATAGTACGGCTTGCCGCGCAGATCCGGCTTGATCCGAGCCGGCTCGGCTTCGGCATCCGCCGTATCCGTCCTCCGGTTCGTGAGCAGCATCTCGCCCCCGTCCCCCATGCCGACTAGAAGCAGGTTTTCCAGCTGCTTGAACGTCGAGGCGACGCTCGGCCAAGCGGCGAACGAATCGCTATGGATCAGCGATACGGGAAGATGCAGCAGCTCCCTGCATGTCCGCTGAATCGATTCCATCGACCCGTGAACGAAGCGGATGCCGCGCGTCCAATCCGGCTCGTCTTCGCCTTCTTCCGGCTGAATGAACCACGCGAACCGCGCCTCGTCCAGGATGACCGCCGCCAGCCGCAGGCCGCTTAAATACTCCGTCGCGATATTCTGAATCGCATACAGCTGCAGCGCTCGATCCGGAGCGCTAATATCCAGCGCCCAGCGGTCCACCCGGCCGAGCGCGACGACGACGGGCATGCCGGCGGACAGCGCCACGTAAGCCTGATCGAAATCCGCCTGCTTCACGCGAAGCGATGCCCCTTCGTACTCCAGCAGATTCGCGAGAAACTCTTTCTGCAGGGCGGGCTTGGCCGACGCCAGCTGCTCCGCGGCCTTCAGCAAAATTTGCTCGTTCCTGAAATGCTCGGAGAGGCCGGCGACCGTCTTGTCCAGCACCTTGACGATCACTTCGTCGCCTTCCGTCTTCAGCACGTAATCCACGCTCCCGCCTCGAAAGGCGGCCTGGGAGATGTTGAAATCGTTAATGCCGGTGAGGAAGATGACCTTGCAATACGGCCAATGGACATTGATGACCTGCTGCAGCTCCAGACCGTTCATGCCCGGCATCTGGATATCGCACAAGACGATGTCGATCTTCGTCCGCTCCAGCCATTCCAGCGCTTGCTTTGCCGAATAGGCCTTATAGATGTCCAGCTCGATATGATCGACCTCATGCAGCATTTCGTAGAGTCCGTCGACGGAATATTTCTCGTCATCGACAATGAGCACGCGGTACATATCAGCCAGCCTCCTCTTCATCGTCGGTCAGCGGAATGATGATGTCGGCGCGCAAGCCGCCTAGCGAGCCCACGGCAAAACGCAGCCCGCCCTTGGCCCTGAATTCGATCTGCAGACGGCGGTGAACATTGAAGATGCCCGCGCTTTCGTTCCCTTCCAGATCGTTCGAGCGCAGCAGCGCATTCAGTTCGGCCAGCTTCCCGGCGCTTAGATAGTCGCCGTTGTCTTCCACCGTGATGACGACGCATCCGTCCTTCTCGGTGAACGCGACGCGCAGCAGTCCATCCGCTTCCTTGCGCTCCAAGCTGTGGACATAGGCGTTCTCGATGATCGGCTGCACGATCAGCCTTGGAACCGAGATGTGGGCGAAGGCGGACGGCAATTCGGCGAACTCCACTTGGATGCGGTCGTGAAAACGGAAATTTTGAATTTCCGTATAAGCCCGTGCATGGTTGATCTCCGCCAACAGCGTTACTTCGTTCGTATTGCTGCGCGTGAGAAACTGGTAGTACTCGCCCAGATATTTGGTGAACCGGGTAATGACGTCGAAGTCCTGCAGCTTCGCCATGCGATAGAGGAGAAAGAAGCTGTTGTATAAGAAATGGGGATTGATCTGCGATTGCAGGTGTCGCAGCTCGGAGAGCCTGGCCCGGTAACGCTCCTCGTACACTTCGTAGATGAGCACGTTAAGCCGCTTCACCATGGAATTGAAATGATCGGACAGGTAGCGGAATTCATGCTTGAAGTGATGCTGCTTGATCATGCTGAGATTCCCGTCCTCGACTCTGCGGAACGAATGCACGAGCGTCGTCAGCGGCTGATGGATCATCCTGAAGATCCGATAGGAGAAGAAGACGACGATCAGAATCGAAACGCCGGACAGCAGCCAATAGCCAAGCCGGAACGTCCGCAGCGGTCCAAGGATGTGCTTCTCCTGCACGTACATCATCAAGGTGAACCCGAACTGGCTCGAGGTGTCGAAGACGGCGAAGTTCGACTCTTTCCCGATGGCCATCGATTCCAGCGATACGGGCTGTTCCGGATCGCTGGTCCGGTCGGTGAGAAAGGCGTTGATCATCGATTTGCGGGACTCTGTTTCACGATTGGCGAAGAGCAGGTCGGCTTCCTTGTCGTAAATCAGAACGGCCCCGCCTTTGCCGTCGATCGTAAACTTCTGCAGCGCTTGCCGGATCGCGTCCCTCGAGAGCTCGATACCGACCACGAACAACGGCGGCTGGTCGTTCAAGGAAGCCGTTACCGGGTAGAAATCGCTGATGTACAGCCGGTCCTGCCAATTGACGAAGGGAGACACGTACCGGTTGCTTTCTTGAATCAGTCCTTCGTAAGCCTCCCTGTCAAATTGTTCGACATACTTGACGTTCGAAGAAATCGTCCGGTCCAGCAAGGGGATATACACGCTGACATTCTCGATGAATTGGCTCGAATCCTTGATCAGATAGAGCCGGCTCTGCAGCCGCAGTATCGCCTGCGACTTATCGAAGTCGGGCATGATGTTCGCGGCCGTGCTTAATTTGAGCAGATCCTCGTTGTTGACGAATTCCTGTTGAAAGCTGAGAATGCGATCGAAGTCCTCCTCCAGGACATCCAGATAGAGCTGCACCCGGGACGTCATCGATTTGGCCACCTCGTCCTTCACGACATTCGAGTTGATCTCGCTCATCGTCAAGGTCAGCCCGTACAGGGGAAGCAGCACCAGAAGAAATGTCAGCACGAGCCGTACATACAGCGATAATGAAGGCACCTTCAGCTTCGCTCTCATTGGAAACCCCTCTCCGGCACGCGCCGGTCGTCACCGTCTACCAGTCAATAAAGCGGTCTCCCTTCATCGCTTGCAGCGCTTGACGGAAACTCCCTTCGTAACGCTCGTTGTTCGGATTAATGGCCAACTCGCATCTGGCGACGTAGGACATCACATAGGTCGCCGCGGCGGATATGGTCGCCAGCTCCCGTGACGTAAAGGGGATGCCGCGGGCCGCTTCGTATTCGCGGACGAACAAGCGGGATTCTTCTCGCGACGGCGTGAGGAGGACAGGGATGTCCCAGGTCGACGGAAACGTCGCCGCCGCGAGACCGAGCAGATGAAGCTCGTCCTCCAGCTTCAGGCTGTCCCAATCATAGATCATGACGACCTTCCCGTCGTCGAAGCGAAAATGCTTGACGGACCAATCCACGTGGCCCAGCACCAGGTTGCCCGGCGAGCGGTTCGCCTCGATCTCGGCTTTGGCCGAGCCCGCGATCGCGTCGATCCACTCCGAGCCTTCATATTCCTTATCGAAGTCGAACAAGGCGTTGTGCGGGACGGGGAACAGCGTGCTGCTCGCGCAGAAGCTGCCCGGGATCAGCCCCGGCAGCGATCGGTACGGACGCGTCCGCGCGATAAGATCCGCCAGCGTCTCCGCCATTGCCCTCCGAATCTCGGGGTTGTGCGCATCCTGCAGCTCCCCCGGGGCGGAATAAGCGTCGAGCGTGACGATCCCCGCTCCGAACTCCTCCGGCATGATGAGCACTTCCGGGCACGGAAAACCGCTCTCCGCCAAATGCTTCTGTACCGTCGAAGACGCGGTAAGCGATAATTTGGAATTAGCCGTAATCGTCTCCGGGCCGGTCAGTTTATGGATCTTCATAAAAACCTGCCTGCGGTCCTCGAGCTCCAAGCCAAAGGACGCCCCGACGCTGAAGCCGGCATATAAGCATTGCTTGACGGGACTATTCAAGCGTCTGACGCAGAAGTTCCCGATGGCATCCGCGATTTCCCTCGGATCGGCGGTACCCAGGATATCGCCCGCTAACAGCCTGTCGCTGGCATCCTCCAGCAGCTCCGTTAAAGCATCCAACAACAATGTCGCCCTCATCTGCGCTCAGCTCCCGTTCATCATCGTCTCTTCCCGCTCATGCATCCTACAGAAAATTTCTACGGAAAATTTCAAACCTGTCTACGCGAACAACTGCGGGTGACCCAGCACGAGCCGCACAAGGATCGCTGCATACTCGCAATATTTATAAGCGCCTGTCGGCTGCACGTCCCATGTCTGCATCGGCTGATAACGCTCATACCAGAACCAATCATGCCGCTCGCCCATCTGGCATACGAGACGAACGGAGGTCTTCAATCGTTCGGTATCGTTCATCCGCAAGCAAGAGAGCGCTTCCAAATACCAGACCCGGCCCATCGCGGAGACGTCATGGAGCGGCCCCATATTCCTTCCTTCGAAAGGCAGCCGTTCATGCAGCTCCCATTCCCGGAACAAATAATGAACGGCGATCGTCTGGCTCGGCATATCGCCGCGCCACAGCCGCTCCTCCGCTTTCATCAACGGCCAGACTACGGCAGCCTGCTCATCGGTTGCGATCCCGAATGCGATCGCCGCCCAATTGACGTCCGTCAGACCGTGAAAGTCCACCAAGCCGTGCTCGGGATGGATATATTCCGCGAAATGATCGCCTTGCCAGAACAGCTTCTGAAAATCAGTCTCCAGCACCTTGGCTTCCCGCTCCCAATCCTCCGCGCGTGCGGGATTGCCCGTTTCCCGATAAAGCTGCGCAAGCGTGCGGAAGGCGTGAATCGAATAACATTGCGTAACGCCGTCCCAATCGTAACGGGAATGCAATTCGATATAGAAGCCCGCGCCGTCGATCATGCCGTTCTCCGATTTGCGCGACAGGATGTACGCGGCCGCCCTGTCGAGAGAGTCCAGCTTCCCGCGTAACCACTGAAGATCATTCGTATGCCGAACGATCTCCTCCGCGAGCAGGAGATAGCTCACCGGGGCCAACACGCCGAGGGGATTGGTCGGCACCCAATGCTTGAACAGCCGAACCCAGCGCCGTTCATTCGCGCCTGCTTCCTGCGATTGCCCTGCCTCGGGCGAAGGATAAGAGAAGACATCCTCCGGATAATTCACGCCGCGCATATGCGTGGATAGGTCCAGGTTCGGCTGGTCGGGAAAGACCGCGAACGGAATATGCCCGTCGGAACGCTGAGAAGCCTGGACGAACGCGAAGAAATCAAGCATGCTTCGCGTCTTGCCCAGGCTTAGATAAGCTCCTGCGATCTCCCAGGCGTCCAAGCCCGGAAAGACCGATTCCTTGCCGAAAAACGTACCGTCCGCGTCCACGATAAAATGACCGCGAAACGCTTCTTCCCGCAGCGCGGGCAGCAGCGTCTTGCGAATGGCCTCCTCCACGCCCCGCCTGATCAGCGGATCCTTGATTTGAGACGTCAATGATGAAATGTCCATGAACATCATCTCCGGTTCCCGCGCATCCGGTACTCGACAGCCCGCACCCGATGCCGATTAGGGTCGTCGTCCATTGACCGTCCAGTTCCGCAATTCGGCCAAGGCAACGTTAAGTAACACTTCACCGCGGCCGTTTCATTTCCTCCCTCGGAACGATAGAAACCTTGCGTACGGGGAATCGCCTTTGGCTCCGCTGCTTCCGAATGCGTAGAAAAGGAGAATACAGACGGCAAGCAGAACGAACAGGCATGCGAATTCCGAACGCATCCAATAGAGGCGGAAGCCGTCCCTTTGCGCCAGTTGCAGCAGCGCCGAGAAGACGATGCCGATGCCGGCGCCCGAGAGCCTCGCGCGCAGCATGTTCGGGGCAACGCCGGCAGGCGGCTCTTTCTCGGACGGTTCTGCCGCCTCGGAGGCGACGCCTAGCTGGACGGCGGCAAACCCGAGGCCCGCGCAGGCGGCGGCCAGCGTAATGACGGAAGAATCTCCGCCTTCCCAAGCGACCAGACAAACCGAGGCAAACAGGCTGAGCATCAAGCCCGTTCCAATGGAGGACCACGCCGATCGCGCAAGCGAATTGCCCGGAATAAACGCCCCGATGCAGAGCAGCAAGCCGGGAAGCAGCTTCATGACGGCCGCCGCCGGAGAGAGTTCGAAGCCTTCCAGAAGCGCATGCGCGGCGGCAGCGAACATCGCGATGCCGAAGAACCAGGAGACGAAGAGCACCATGAGAAGCCGGCGCGGCTTCGACCCGAGCAGGCGGGGCAGGGATACAGACCGTTGTCTTGGCTTCATGCGATCATCCTCCGTTATCTTCGAAGATTCCAGCTGTCGACGCCGTATTTTTCCGCTGCGAGCACGGTTGCAAGCTCCGTCTCGAACGGCGTCAGCGTCCCGGAGACGAGCTCCGTCTCCAGCCCTTCGGAGAAGCCGGCGCGAAATGCCCGCTCCACGTCCGGGGTCGTCAACAAGGGCATCCCCTTCCGGCGCAGGCAGGAATTAATCGCGACCGCCTTGCGTTCGAATAGACGCTGCATCCGCTCTTTCTCGGTCGGATCCGCGAAGCGCAGCACATCGAATAACAAATTCGAATCCAGCTCCAGCAGAACGGAGCCGTGCTGCAGAATGACCCCCTTCGTGCGCAGCTGGGCGCTCCCGGCGATTTTCCTTCCTTCGACGACGAGCTCGTACTTGGACGGGGAATCGAAGCATGCCGCCGACAACGGCTTCCCTCGCGACGCCTTATCCTCCGGCTCTTCCTCGCGGACAGCGGACGCCAAGACTTCCATGCCCGACATTTCCGCGGCTAAGCCAAGCATGCGAAAGCCGTAGAGCAATCCCATGCTAAGCACGCGGTAAGCTTCCGTCACGCTGGACGGCATGCCCGGATACTGCTCGGAGACAATCAGGCTGTACGTGAGCTCTTGATCGTGAAGCACCGCCCGTCCGCCGGTCGCCCGCCGAACGAAGCCGATGCCGCGCTCGCGCAGCGCGTCAAAATCGACTTCCTTGGCCGCCTGCTGAAAACAGCCGATGGACAACGTCGCCGGCCGCCAGCCGTAGAAACGCACGGTCGGCGGCACCATCCCCCGTTCGTGCGCAATGACGATCGCTTCGTCGATGGCCATGTTCTCCGCCGGCGTTCGGTTCCCCGTATGCACGAACCTCCACATCGCGCTCACATCCCCAGGGCCAGCTTGTCGGCCCCCAGCATGGCTTCTCCGATAATCTCGGAGAGCGTCGGATGCGGATGAATCATCTTTCCGACCTGCATCGACGTTGCTTTGAGCAGCTGCGCAAGCGCAGCCTCGCCGATAAGGTCCGTGACGTGCGGGCCGATCATGTGGACGCCGAGGATGTCGCCGGTATTCTCGTCCGCCACGACTTTGACGAATCCGTCGGACTCGCCGTAGACGAGCGCTTTGCCGATCGCCTTGAAAGAGAATTTGCCGACCTTGACCGCATGGCCCCCGTCAATCGCGGCCTGTTCGGTCAGCCCGACGCAAGCCAGCTCCGGACGGCTGTAGACGCATTTGGGCACGGACGCGGGATCGGGCGCATGCGCTTCGATGCCGCAGATGCCCTCCACGGCCGTCACGCCTTCGTGACTGGCGACGTGAGCAAGCTGCAGACCGCCGACGACGTCTCCGATCGCGTAGACATGCGGATCGGTCGTCCGCATCGAGCGGTCCACGGCGATGACCCCGCGCTCGACCCGTGCCGCCGTCCGTTCCAGGCCGAAGCCTTCGACATTGGCCGCCCTGCCCACGGAGACGAGCATTCGCTCCGCCGTGAGCATCTCCGTCCTGCCGCCCCGCTCCACCTGAACGGCGATGCCGGTTTCATCCGCGGAGACGCTCACCGCGAGCAGTTTCGCGCCCGTCAGCGTCTTGATCCTGCGCTTCGCGAAGAGCCGCGCCAACTCGCGGGACACGTCGGCGTCCTCCGTCGGCACGATCCGGTCGGCCGCCTCCACGATCGTCACCTGCGCGCCGAAGTCGCTCAGCATCGAAGCCCATTCGACGCCGATGACGCCGCCTCCGACGATCAGGACCGAAGCCGGAACGGCCGACATGGCAAGCGCTTCGTCGCTGCTCATGATCCGCTCGTGCGCCGGCAAGCCCGCCAGGCGGCGCGGCCGCGATCCCGTTGCCACGATCAGATCGCGGTAACCGATCCGCGTCGGCGCTTCGCCTTCGGCCATGCTGCTCGCCGAGACTTCAATGACTCCGTTTCGCTCGTTCGTGGCATCAGTCGTCTCAGCGATCGTCCCCTTGCCCTCATAGACATCGATCCGGTTCTTCTTCATCAGGAAGCGCACGCCGGCTTCGAGCTGCTCGACGATGCCGTCCTTGCGGGAAAGCACTCCGCCGTAATCGAGCTCGACGCCCTGCGCGCGGATGCCGAAGCCCGCGCTGCGTTTCATCGTCTCGTAGAGTTCCGCGCTCCGAAGCAGCGTTTTGCTAGGGATGCAGCCCTTATGCAGGCAAGTGCCGCCAAGCTTATCCTTCTCTACCAGCGCGGTGCGTTTGCCCAGCTGTGCGGCGCGGATCGCCGCGACATACCCGCCGGGACCTCCTCCAAGAATAACGATGTCGTAGTTGTTCATAGAGCCACTCTCCCGATTCTATGGTTTGGATGTCGAAGTCTATCTCTGTGTCGTTGATATAGAGGCTGCCTTCTCCGCCTTGAGCTGCTCCGTCAATTTGCGTCCCGTCGGCGTCTGCGCCAGGCCTCCGAGCGCCGTCTCGCGATGCTCGCTCGGCATCTTCAAGCCGACCTCGAGCATGACCCCGATCACCTCGTCCGACGGGATGACGCTCCGCACGCCGGCCAGCGCCATGTCGGCCGCCGCCAGCGCGTTCACGGCACCGAGCCCGTTGCGAACGATGCAGGGGATCTCGACCAGCCCCGCGACCGGATCGCAGATCAAGCCGAGCGTATTCTTCAGCGCAAGCCCTACGGCATGGACCGCCTGCTCCGGACTACCGCCGCGCAGCTCGACTAGCGCGCCAGCGGCCATGCCGATCGCGGAGCCGACCTCCGCCTGGCAGCCGCCTTCGGCTCCGGAGATGAACGAATTGTTCGCGATTACGTAGCCGATCGCGCCGGCGGCGAACAGGCCGTCCACGACCTTGGCGTCGTCCCAGCCAAATCGTTCCTGGGAGCTGACGAGCACGCCGGGCAAGATGCCGCATGAGCCGGCTGTCGGCGTCGCCACGATCCTCCCCATCGAGGCGTTGACCTCGGAGACCGACAACGCGTAGGCCATCGCCTTGCCGGCCCAGTCGCCGACGGACGGTTCGCCGGCCGCGACGTATTCGTTCACCTTGCGGCCGTCTCCGCCCGTCAGCCCGCTTCGAGATACCGTGCCTGCTTCCAGTCCTTTGCGGACCGCTTCCTTCATGACTTGGTAGTAGCCGGTCATCTGGCGTACGATATGCGCCTCCGTCTCCCCGGTCTCCTTCGCTTGCTCGGCGATCATCAGTCGCGAGATCGTCAGCGACTCCCGGTTGCAAATCACCGCAATATCGTTAAGTGTACGGAATCGCATCGCTTCATCCCCTTATCCATCGTGAAAGCCGCATCTTAGGTTAAAACACTCGTGTCCATTATGAAAACGCTCTAATTCGTCATGCCAAGCACTCGTATCCCTGTCGTCTTCCCCATTCAGGATCAAGTCACGTCGATAACGGCCACTTCTTGAACGAACGGCAGCTGCCGCAGTGCCAGGAGCAGCGCGTCATCCGGCCGGCGATCGCCTTCGACGACCGTCATGGCCGCCCCGCTCCGCTCCTTGCGGGATACGTTCATGTACCCGATGTTAAGGCCCGCTTCGCTCGCCGCCCGCGTAATGAAAGCGAGGACGCCGAGCCGGTCCTCGTGCGTGATGACGAGCGTCGGATAATACCCCGAGCACCCCGCGTCGAAGCCGTTCAGCGAATGAATCTCGATATTCCCGCCGCCGATCGAAGCTCCGCGGACGTCCGCCACGCGCCCTCGGGCCTTTGCCGTAACCCGCGCGAAGTTGGGATGGGGGCTCGGATCTCCGGATGCGCGAATCGCGACGTGCAGCCCCGCCCGTTCCGCCTCCGCGAATGCATCCGGCATTCTTTCGTCGTCGGTCCCGAAGTCGAGCAGCCCGCCGATAAGCGCAAGATCGGTACCGTGCCCGGCGTACGTCTCCGCGAACGAACCGTACAGCGTCACCTCGGCCTCCTCCGGCACGCAGCCGAGCAGCTGCCGCGCGGCCCGCCCGATTCGCGCGGCGCCGGCGGTATGCGAGCTCGAGGGGCCGACCATGACCGGGCCGATGATCGAGAAGACATGCTTGAATCTCATTCTCGCCGCCCCCTAAGCCAATGCTTCGCCGGCCGCGAACGGGACGATTCGTTCCGAGCGTTCCGCGGCTTCGGCTCCGGCGGCCGTCTTCGCTCGCTCGGCTTGCTCGCGAGCGTGATAAGAGCTGCGGACGAGCGGCCCCGACTCGACGTGCGCGAATCCGAGCGCGAGTCCCTCCCGCTTCAGCGCGTCGAATTCCGACGGATGATAATACCGGCCGACCGCCATATGCTTGGCCGTCGGCTGCAAATACTGCCCGATCGTCAGGATGTCGCAGCCGGCTTCCCGCAAATCCTTCATGGCTTCGACCAGCTCTTCCATCGTTTCGCCCAGCCCGGCCATGATGCCGGATTTCGTGGTCTGGTTCGGGCGCAGTTCCTTCGCCATGCGCAGCACGGCCAGCGATCGGCGGTATTTGGCCTTCGCGCGCACTTTATCCGACAGACGGCTTACCGTCTCGAGATTATGGTTCAGCACGTCGGGCTTCGCCTCCAATACGATGCCGAGCCGCTTGGCGTCGCCGCCGAAATCCGGGATCAGCACCTCGACGCTCGTCGCGGGATTACTCTGGCGCACCGCCAAAATCGTCGCCGCGAACATCGTTGCGCCGTGATCGTTCAGATCGTCGCGGGCAACCGACGTAATAACGACGTGCTTGAGCCCCATCTCCTTGACGGATTGCGCAACGTGCCCCGGCTCCTCCAGATCCAGCTCCGTCGGCTGACCCGAAGTCACGGCGCAGAAGCGGCAGGCGCGCGTGCAGATTTTGCCCAAAATCATGAACGTCGCCGTCCGCTGGCTCCAGCACTCGAAGATGTTCGGACATTTCGCCTCCTCGCACACCGTGTGCAGGTGGCGGCCGCGCATCATGGACTTGATCTCTTGAAAGCCGTCTCCGGTATTCAGCGATATCTTCAACCATTCCGGCTTGCGTTCCCTGGGCTGCCGCATCTTCCGCACCTCCTTATTTGGATGAAATGAATGCCTCGTACCGCTCGCCGCTCCATAGCGCCGCGACGACATCCGCCGAATCGCCGTCCACTTCGACCTCGATGATCCAGCCTTCCCCGTACGGATCCTCGTTCACTTTCTGCGGCGAGTCGAGCAGTTCCTCGTTCACGCTCACGACCTTGCCGCTTACCGGGCTGAACAGATCGGATACGGTCTTAACGGACTCGATCGTGCCCATCGGCTGATCCGCTTCCAGAGACGCCCCCACTTCGGGGAATTCCACGAATACGATGTCGCCAAGCTGGCACTGCGCGAAGTCCGTAATGCCGATACGCACGACGGCCCCCTTTGCCTCCGCCCATTCATGCTCCTCCGAATACCCCAGTCCCGCTTTTACTTCGCTCATGTTCAACGTCCTCTCCCTGTCATGTATGAATGCCTATTGCCTAAATGAATCCCCATTGGCCAAACTTCGCCGCTCGAATGCGCAAAAAGGACAGAGAACCGGCTGTGCGCCGTGTTCTCTGTCCCGGGTACCTGAGAGTTTAAACGTTCCTTCGCAGGACCGCTCTTACCCCTTTGGTGGCTGTTCGCTCTCTCCAGAGTCGCGTCGGATGGCGGTACGTTTACCTGAGAGATTGATCTTCGGCCGGCCGGCCGTCGACTTGCTCCTTCGGTGCCGCTCGGAGCGCTGCGCCCCGTCGGTCTCTCCCTGCCATCGTCATCCGCATATTCATTCGTTTGATGCGTTTAGCGTAATTCACAAGGAAGGTTCATGTCAATATACCTTACAAAATATTTAGAAAACGAAGTTTTCATTGACAGTACATGTCGTAGTTGTGTAAGAATAGAGGGTAGACAACCGAATATGCGGATGATGGTAACGGGAGAGATCGCCCACGGGCTAGTCGGAGGCGGCGCCGAAGGAGTAAACCTCACACGAGGCGAATCTCTCAGGCAAAAGGACCTTTATCGGACGCGCCTCTGGAGAGCATCCCGCATGACGGGGTCACCCACGGGGAAACTTATGTCCTTCCGAATTCGGGCATAAGGCAACTCTCAGGTACAAAGGACAGAGCAAAGAGGAAACGCAGGCAGCTTAAGCTGAGGACGCGTGCCTTTTTGCCGCTGTCCTTCTTTGCGTCGACCTGCGATAGCGAATTCCGAGGAGGAGAGACGAGGATGACCGAATTGAAGAGAACCCCGCTGTACCCGCTCTACGCCGACTATCCGGATGCCCGCTGCATCGACTTCGGCGGCTGGGAGCTGCCCGTCCAATTCTCCGGCATTCAGAAGGAACACGATGCCGTGCGGCGGCACGCCGGACTGTTCGACGTCTCTCACATGGGAGAATTCATGGTGACGGGGCAATTCGCGGAGCTTTTCCTGCAGCTCCTGACGACCAATGACGTCGCCAAGCTCGCGGACGGCCAGGCGCAATACACGCTGATGTGCTACCCGGACGGCGGCGTGGTTGACGACCTATTAATCTATCGGATCACGGCGGACCAGTTCATGCTCGTCGTGAACGCGTCGAACATCGACAAAGACTTCGACTGGATGCGAAGCCATCTTATCGGGGACGTCGTGCTCGAGAATGTATCCGACACGCTCGCGCTGCTCGCCTTGCAGGGACCGCAAGCGGCAGCCGTCATGGCCGCAGCTGGCGCGGATACCGCCGTGCTCGAACTGCCCGCCTTCCGCTTCGCACCGAGAACGCCGATCGCCGGCGTGCAAGCCTTGGTATCGCGTACCGGCTACACGGGCGAAGACGGGTTCGAGATCTACGTGCACGCCGATCATGCCGGCAATGTCTGGAATGCCCTGCTCGCAGCCGGCGAACCGCTCGGACTCGTTCCCGCCGGGCTCGGCGCCCGCGACACGCTGCGCTTCGAAGCCCGGTTGCCGTTGTACGGCCAAGAGCTGTCGAACGCCATCACGCCATTGGAAGCCGGCGTCGGCTTCTTCGTGAAGCTCGGCAAAGAAGCCTTCATCGGCCGCGACGCGCTGCTAAGGCAGAAGGAAGCCGGTCTTCCACGCAGGCTCGTCGGCATCGAGATGATCGACCGCGGTATCCCTCGCACGCACTATCCCGTCTACGCGAACGACGCGCTGATCGGCGAAGTCACGACGGGCACGCAATCTCCGACGCTGAAGCGCAACCTCGGGCTCGCCCTGATCGACGCGAACTATGCTTCCCTCGGTACCGAACTGACGGTCGAGATTCGCGGCAAACGGCTGAGAGCCGAAGTCGTCCAGACGCCATTCTACAAGAGACTTCCGAAGGAGTGATCCCCATGGCCAATTTGCACCGTTACATTCCCATGACCGAACAAGACCGGACCGACATGCTGGCAACGATCGGCGTCGCGTCGACGGAGGAGCTGTTCCGCGATATTCCGGAAGCCATCCGTTACCGAGGCACCATGCCGATGTCCTCGGCGCTCGACGAATTCTCGCTGCTCGAGCATATGAAGGAGCTGGCCGGACGCAATGCCGACACGGACCGCTACAAAAGCTTTCTGGGTGCCGGCATTTACGATCACCACTTGCCCGTCGTCATTAACCATATGATATCGCGCTCCGAATTTTATACCGCTTATACGCCTTACCAGCCGGAGATCAGCCAAGGGGAGCTCCAAGCCATCTTCGAGTTCCAGTCGTATATTTGCGAATTGACCGGCATGGCCGTCGCTAACGCGAGCATGTACGACGGCGTGACCGCCTTGGCAGAAGCCGGGGCTCTCGCCGCAGGCGCGACGAAGCGCAAGCAACTCGTCGTCTCGCGTTCCGTCCATCCGGAAGCTCGCGAGATGATCCGTACGATGGCCCGCGGATTGAATCTGGAGATTATCGAGGTCGGCTGCGCGAACGGCGTGACGGACTTGGACGCGCTGCGCGCCGCCGTCGACGCCAAGACCGCTGCCGTGCTCGTGCAGTCGCCGAATTTCTTCGGCGCAGTCGAGGATCTCGCCGCCATCGAACCGATCGCCCACGGCGTCAAAGGGCTGCTCGTCGTCAGCAGCAACCCGATGGCGCTCGGCCTGCTCGAGACGCCGGGCAAGCTCGGCGCCGATATCGTCGTCGGCGATGCGCAGCCCTTCGGCATCTCGCAATCGCTCGGCGGACCGACCTGCGGCTTCTTCGCCGTCGCCGAGCCGCTCATGCGCCGGATGCCCGGAAGGATCGTCGGCCAGACGACCGACATCGACGGGAAGCGGGGTTTCGTGCTCACGCTCCAAGCCCGCGAACAACATATCCGCCGCGAGAAGGCGACGTCCAATATCTGCTCGAACCAAGCGCTGCTCGCCTTGTGCGCTTCGATCTACCTCTCGACGATGGGCAAGGAAGGGCTCCGCGAGGCCGCCAACCTGAACCTCCAGAAGGCGCATTACGCTGCAGGCGAACTGGCGAAGCAGGGCTTCGAGCTCCCTTTCTCCGCGCCGTTCTTCAATGAATTCGTCGTGAAGCTGCCGGACGGCGCTTCCGTGAGAGAGACGAACCTGAAGCTGCTCGAAGCCGGCTTCCTCGGCGGGTACGATCTGGGTCTCGCCTATCCCGAGCTTCATGGCCATATGCTGATTGCCGTGACCGAGAAGCGCACGCGCGCCGAGATCGATACCTTTGTTACGAGACTGGGGGAATTGGCATGATTACGAATCCAATGAACGGCCCGGCAGGGAACGGGAATTCGAACGGAACTTTGAACGGGACAGCGAATGAGACTACGAATGGGAACGAGAATGGGATCGTGAATGCGACTGTTAACGGAACTGTGAACGAAATTTCAAACGGCATCGCGCAAGAAACCGTAAACCCGCTCGCGAACCTGTCCGTGAAGCCGGCCAAATCGCTCATCTTCGAATTGAGCAAGCCGGGCCGGGTTGCCTACTCGCTTCCGGCTTGCGACGTGCCCGAGTCCGATCCTTCGGCTTATATCCCGGCCGCAATGCTGCGGCAGACGCCTGCACAGCTTCCCGAGGTGTACGAAGTCGACGTGATCCGCCATTACACCGAGCTGAGCCGCCGCAACTTCGGCGTCGACAACGGCTTCTACCCGCTCGGCTCGTGCACGATGAAGTACAATCCGAAGATCAACGAAGACACTGCCCGTTTTGCCGGTTTCGCCAAGATCCATCCGTACCAGCCGGAAGAGAGCATTCAAGGCGCGCTCGAGCTGATGTACGTGCTGCAGAACGACCTGGCCGCGCTGACCGGAATGGATCAAGTCACGCTTCAGCCGGCTGCCGGCGCACACGGCGAATGGACCGGCTTGATGATGATCCGCGCGTACCACGAGAGCCGCGGCGATGCGCGCACCAAAGTCATCGTCCCGGACTCCTCGCATGGCACGAATCCCGCCAGCGCCACCGTCGCAGGCTTCGAGACCATAACGATCAAATCGAACGCGCGCGGCATGGTCGATCTGGACGCGCTCCGCGCGGCGGTCGGCAGCGACACCGCGGCGCTCATGCTCACGAATCCGAGCACCCTCGGCCTGTTCGAGGAACAGATCGTCGAAATCGCGGCCATCGTCCACGAGGCGGGCGGCCTCCTCTATTACGACGGAGCCAACTCGAACGCGATCATGGGCATCACCCGCCCCGGCGACATGGGTTTCGACGTCGTGCACCTGAATTTGCACAAGACGATGAGCACGCCTCACGGCGGCGGCGGTCCAGGTTCCGGACCGGTCGGCGTGAAGAGCAAGCTCATTCCGTTCCTGCCTAAGCCGCTTGCCACCCGCCGCGCGGACGGCACGTACTACTTCGACTACGACCGCCCCGACTCGATCGGACGCGTCAAGGCGTTCTACGGCAACTTCGGCATCCTCGTGCGGGCGTACACGTACATCAGGACGTACGGGCCGGAAGGGTTGCGCCACGTCTCGGAATGCGCGGTATTGAACGCCAACTACATGATGCACCGGCTCGCGCCGCATTTCGAGCTTCCATACCCCGGCGTTTGCAAGCACGAGTTCGTCATGTCGGGCCGCGGCCTCAAGGCTTATGGCGTTCGCACGCTCGACGTCGCCAAGCGGCTGCTCGACTTCGGCTACCACCCGCCGACTATCTACTTCCCTCTGAACGTCGAGGAATGCATCATGATCGAACCGACCGAGACGGAGAGCAAGGAGACGCTCGACGGCTTCATCGATACGATGATCCGCATCGCCGAAGAAGCGCGCACGAATCCCGAGATCGTCCTTAACGCGCCATACGACACCGTCGTGCGTCGACTGGACGAAACGACGGCGGCGCGCAAGCCGGTTCTGAACTGCGCTTGCAGCTAACCGCTGGCGACTCCATCCCGGAACCGAACAGAAATAGAGCCTGCTCCCCTTCGGGGATGCAGGCTCTTCCAGTTCCCGGGCGTCCGAGCCCGGCAAACAGCCCACGCGCGCAGATCGGGATTATTGCATGACTTCAAGTTAGACTTTCACCGCGGCCGCTTCATTTCCGAACCGAAATACGATCAAGGCCGATGGATGGAACGGCGGATGCTGGTCTCGAGCGGCGAATAATCATCGGCGTTCACCCGGTTCAAATTCATCCGTCTCACCAAGGGCGTGGCGCGGTTGCACATGAAGCGAGGCACGCCGGAATGATTCTGCGACGCGCAGTGATAGAGCAGCGGATGACAGAGCAGCACGTCGCCGGCCGCCGACGGCGTCTCGACCACGCGGAGCCTGAAACCGTTCGCGTCCACATGCGTTCGCTCCATGAAGGTTTCGATCCGATTGCTCGTCCCCGGCTCGGCCGCCGCAGCCGCGTCGTTCGCATAAATATCGATCGCTGCAGCATCGCCGTCTCTCGTATTCGTAAGCTCCCTCAACCAAGGATGGGAGCGGTTGGCGATCGGGATGGCGTCATGCAGCATCGGCCCGTCGTTGTGTTGGGCGAGCACGTTCGCGACGATGCGGTGAGAGCCTTCGGCAACCAAGGTGCTCCCGCTCTGCTTGCCGATATCCGAGAATACGCATAGCAGCAATAAACCCTGCTCGGGACTATCCATGTAATGCGGACGCATCATTCCGTCCCAGTGCCATCCTTGCTTCGGTACATCCCAAGGAATATCCGATCCGGCCGCGAAGTTGATCGGCCACCAGCCCCATTGCGTATTATCGCCGGCTTGTCCGTGCACGGAACGTTCCTTCCAACGTCCTTCGCCGACCAGATCCTCGATCGCATCGGCCAGCCGGAGCGTGTTGCAGACTTGAAATTCGTCGCCGTCGAACTGCTCCTTGATGTGCACCATCGGCTGATTCCAGGAAGAAGGGTCGTCCTTCCGAATCCCCTGCTTCTCGATCTGCGTCCACAGAAAGTCCTGCGCCGCCAGCGCCGACTTGCGCGGGAAAGCCTCCTCCAGATGGACATACCCCAGCTCGATGAATTGCTCGACTTGCGATTTGGTCAGCACTTTCGTATTCATCTTCTCACATCCTATCGCGGTTGCGAATTCTCGCTCTTCTCCACTATAGAACGGAATTTCCGCGTGCACTATAACCAATTAGGATGCAATTAACGCTTTTGTGACCTCTTCCGGGCCGAGCCGAACCCGAATTATCGGATAACGCCCGTACTTGTAACATGAACGCGAAAATCCGGCTTGAGTTTCACGTTCTTGTACTCGCTCTTCCAGTCGATAGCTTTCCACAGCCCGGCATGCTGTACTCTAAGCTTCCTGCCGATCGCGAGCGCGTCGCAGTTCGCCTGAAGCAATTGGCTGGCGACCGACGCCGCCCGCGCATTCAGCCATGCGGCGATTGCCTTGTTCAGTTGTTCGCGGTCTACCGCTGCGTTCAGATAGCCCGGAAAACTGTTCAGCGCGCCGTACAGGTCCGCCTTGATAGTACATTCGATCTCGTTCGTACGCGGATTCACGGCTACCTTCAAGGATTGCTTTAGCCGTCGCACTTCGAAAGTAATCCTCTGCCCTTGGAACGGAACGGCCAATATGGACAACCTGCCTAGCTTGCCGCTCATGAGGAGCAGGACCTTGCCGTCCTCTCCGGAGAGCGACTTGCCCGAGTATTTGTCCCCGTCGAACAAAGCAACGGAATCGACGCTTAACGAGGTCGCGTTAACGATCCGAATCATCGGAAGAATCGGGTCCTCGCCCGGGTCCGTCATTTGATTCCATAACGAATACAACGTCTGCTTCGGAACAGAGGTGGAACGGTCGGCGCCAACGACGATCTGCTTAATGCCGAAGGCGATGGGATTATTATCGATTTGAGGGAAGGCCAATATGTCGAAGGCCTTCCCCTTGCCGATAATGATGCTCGATTTCAGATACCCTTTGGGATTGCGGTAAATCGGCTCCAACGGCGCCAAAATCCCTTTCATCGCAAGCTCTTCTCCAATAATGATGACATGCGTCTTGCTCGCTTCCGTCGTACCTGGAAGCCTGCTGTCGATCTTCAATCCGATCGCGGCGGATGAATCCCCTGCTGCCTGCGTGAGTTCGTCCTTCACGTCGAATTGTCCGCCGCCTTTATTCTCCAGCACGATCGCCCTTACTGCCAAGGATATTCGACCATCGCTCGCCGCATCCAAGCTGATTCCGTTAACGAGCTTCTTGTTCGTCAATAATTGCGTATCCCAGCAGCCCGTCAAGACGAGCGACAGCATGCCGGTCCAAACCGCCGCGAGCGCGAATCGTCTGCTCATGCCGCTCCCGCCTCCTCCTTGTTGGAGATAAACAAAGATGCCAGCCACAGCAAGACCGGCACGGCCGCAATCAGTATCAGGTAGCCGTATTCCAGCCATATGCTGAACGCTTTGACTTGCTCGAGCGTCGATAAATACCAAGCCGCCGCGAAAACCAACGCTCCGCAGGCCATCACCAGCTTGCGATACGACCGCCGGCTTCCGGTCAAGCTTCTTCCGGCGATGCACAAATAGGACACGATCGTCGCGGTCATGGGGATAATCCATATCGTCATGAAGATAAGGTCAATACGGTCGAACAACCGAAAACTCAGCCCCTTCAGAATAAACAAAACCGGCTCATTGACTTGCTCCAGCACGACGGGACTGAATCCGATCAAACAAATGAAGACGAAGTAACAATAGAACAAGGTCACGAATCCGTTGGCCATCGACATCACGCGAAGCATGCCCGTACGATTGCCCTCTACCTGAGCGTAAAAATACAGCGTCACCTCGAAGCCGAGCATGGACAGGAACGTGCGCTCGCTCCCCTCCAGAATCGGCACGACGCCCGCTTGGCCAATCGGCAGGATGTTGGAGAAATGCGTGGGGTTCATGAAATTGAGCACGCTGATGAACAGCAGCACGCCGAACAGCACGGACGCCACCATGAAAAACCGGGCGATAACGTGCAAGTGATCGACCGCCAAATAGAGACATGTCCCGGTAATGAGCAGTAGAAGAATCCAGCCCGGCGTCAAAGGAAGCATCCATACTTTGATGAGCTTGACATATAACATGCTTGCGTAAGCCGCAATGAGAATAAAGAAGACGCAGTAGAGAAAGTTGACCGACGTCCCCGCGAAAGACCCGAGCATGCGTACCGTAATTTGCTTCATCGTTTGATTGGGAAACTTCTTCAACAGCCGCCAATAGACGAGAAGCAACGCTTGGATGACGACGCCCGCGACGAGAACCGAGATCCACGAGTCACGCTTGCCCAAATGGTGAATTTCGGAGGGCAGCGATAATAAGCCGATTCCAATCTGCGTCTTGATAATCAGAAAAAACAATTGGGATTTGGTTATCGTCGTCTTCAAGATCGTTTCCACCTCCCGAATACGGTTTGCTTCAGCGGACTGCCCTGCGTTCTCCGCGCCTCCTTATTGAACGCCCAGAGCGGAATGCGGAGAAAAATATCCTTGAAGCCTTCCTTGCCCTGATAAGGACCGAACGGCGCGAAATAAGGCACGCCCAGCGTTTCGATCTTGCACAGGTGAATAAAGATCAGCATCAGCACGATGGCGATTCCGAAGAAACCGAACAACGCGGCGGCAAGCATCATCGGAAAACCCAAAATTCTTAGGCTCGTTCCGAATTCGTTGATCGGCGTGACGAACGACGCGATCGCCGTCAAGCCGATGACAACGATCATCGTATGCGAGACCAATTGCGCTTCCACCACGGCCGTGCCGATGACTAAGCCCCCGACGATGCCGATCGTCTGGGAGATCGGATTGGGCAGCCGAATCGCGGCCTCCTTCAGCAGCTCGAGAATGATCTGCATCAAGATCGCTTCCAGGATCGGAGTCAGCGGCACGTAGTTGAGCGACACCTTGACGGAATACAGAATGCCGATCGGGAGCACTTCGGAATGGTACGTCACGATGGCGATGTAGATTGCGGGCAGGCAGATCGCCAGGATGAAGCTGATCAGGCGAATGAATCGGAAGAACGATCCGATCAGCCAACGGCTGTTATAATCGTCCGGCGATTGATAGAAGGTAAAGAACGTAATCGGAAGAATCAGGGCAGTCGGACATCCGTCCACGATAAGGGCGATTTTGCCTTCCGTTAAATAAGAAACGACCCTGTCCGGCCTTTCCGTCTGCAGCGTTTGCGGAAACGGCGACATCGGATGCTCCTCGAGCATCTCGTCGAGGTTGCCGGCGGAATACAAATAATCGAGCTCGAGCGCCGAGAGCCGTTTCGCGCATTCGGCTACGATTGCCGGATCCGCCAGTTGATCCATGTAGATCATCGCTACTTTCGTATTCGTCACGGTCCCGAGCGTCATAAAGTTCACTTTCAGCTTCGGATTCTTCATTCGTCTGCGGAGCAAGTTGAGGTTCGTGCTCAAGCTCTCGATGAATCCGTCATGCGCTCCCTTGATGACCTGCTCGGCTCTGGGCTCTTCGATCGAACGGTCTTGCGATTGCGGGACTTGAATCATGATCGCCGCCGCATCCTCCTCCGTCACGATCGCGCAGCAGCCCTCGAGCAAATATTGGCCGATGCGAACAAGCTCGGGCGATCGCTTGATCGCGACCCCGTTCAGGTTCTGCGCGACATCTCCCGAAGTCGATTCTTTCAGCGGCTGCAGGATACCGGTTTGGATGGCATCCGGGTTAATGAGGGCCTCCAAATACAGAATCCCGCACGCGTGATTCCTGAAGGTCAGCTTCTGTATCTTGAGATCCTCCGTATGCGAGAGATGCGCCGCGATCTGGGCGACCTTCTGTCCGAGCGTACCGATTATCTGTTCCTTCTTGACGCCGTTCATGCCATATCACCTGCCGTAGTCAATCATTTCCATTAGTCTTTACAACTGCGGCTGTAATTATTTCCAGCATTCGCATAACGGCTCCGCCAACGATAACGGCAAAAAGAGCCATGCCTGCGCGGCATAGCTCTCTTTAGGAGAATGGGAATGATTTCATTATTCAGGTGCCTATGTTGCTAGGTCCAGGCCACTTGCTGAAACGTATTCGTGTCCGCGGACTCGTTGGCCTTCAAGCATAGCAGCGCGCTCAGCAATCCATTGTCAAGCGACGTGGCAGAACGTCCCGTGCCGCTTACGATCTCATAATAATTTTGCAGCAGCTTGCCGTCTCCCCCGCCATGCCCTTCCATTGCATTAAGGTCGAATCGGTGGGTCTCCACCCGGGCCTCATGATGCATGTCGATCCGCAATTCGCCCGTATACCAATCGAATTCGAGCGTCCCCTTGTAACCGAGCAGCCGCGCGCCGCGCTTTTGCGCGCCTCTTCGCGCGAAGAAATTTTGCGAGTAGCTCGCATGCATGCCTGTCTCGTATCTGATGAGCGCGCTGCCAGAATCCTCGTTGCCGGTATCTACAGCAAAGGAGCAATAGTCTCCCCTCGGTTTATTCTCGGGCTTCAGCGTGCTTTCTTCGCAGGTCCTGTTCACCTCGCAATCCCGGCACATGAGCCCCGCGGGCTTATCGCCCTTGAAGATCTGCTTCGATTTCATGGCGCATACGGCGGCCGGCTGCATGCCGACCAAATAGTTGATGTAGTCGAAATCATGCGTCGCCTTCTGCAGGAACAAGCCTCCGGTGATGCTCTCGTCCCGGTACCAGCTATGGTAATAAACACCGCCGTAAGGCACGTTGTTCACCGCTTGGACATGCTCCACCGTTCCGATTTTACCGGAGTCGATGATTTCCTTCGCCAGCTTCACAAGCGGGGTGTTGCGCAGCGGGAACGAGACGACGACCTGCGAAGTCGATGCCTCGTAGCCGGCTTTCAAGCGAAGCAGATCGGCGTACGTCGTAGCGACGGGCTTCTCCAGGAATAATGGCAAATTACGCTTTAACACTTTAAGCGCCATTTCGGTGTGCAAATTGCAGCGGGTGCCGATTACGATTCCGTCCAGGTCCGCATTGTCGAGCATCTCATCCGCGTCTTCGAACCACTGCATTCCGCTCGCGGAATCTCCCATGGAAGCGACGAGTTCATCCTTCCGCAGATCCGCAATCGCGGCAAGCCGCCAATCCGAGCTCGTCTCCTCCATCGTCGAGAATAAACCGCCTACTCGTAGTCCATAACCGATGATTCCAATACGTTTCGTCATCTATTCCGAGACCTCCGCCAGCATCATATTGATCCTCATAGTTGTTCATTGTCGAGCTACTAGTTCAAATGATACTATAGGAAAGATAAGAAGTATTTGCTCCTCGTCGATATAAAGTTGTCTATTCGCGACTTCAATAGAGAAAGGGATCGGAAATCGATGGACATGACCTCTCCTGCCGCTGCACCGTCAGCCAACAACGCGTGGATGCCGAGTATCCATTGGGCGCAATTTCAACAAGCCTCGAATTATCAAGGATCCGAGCGGCGTCTGTACGACTTCGAAATCATGGTTGTCCTATCGGGCGAGATGGCCGTTCATTTCATGGATGAGCCGGAGACGCTTCGCTATTATCCCGGCGACCTTATGTTCTTAAGCGCCGCGGAGAGACATCGCATTGAAATTCCGACTGCCGCGGGCGCCCACATGCTGGGCATTCATTTCGACTTCTTCGACGATTTCGAGCCGACGCCCGACGTCCATATGGTTGTCGACGAGAATCGCGTCCATCCCGAGCTGTTCTGTCAATCGCCGGCGGGACCCGAGGGAGAGCGGCTGTTCGCTCGTAAATATTCATCGCTTTCCGCTGATATCGTGAAAGGCATGGAATTGATCTGCGAGGAATTCACGACCGCTCGAACGGGGTACGATCTCGTAACCCGCGGGGCCATGCTGCTCGTACTCGCGGCCATCCTAAGACAGCAGGCGATTCCGCGGCGACCCGCTTCGGCTGCCTACCTGACCGAGCTTCGGGAATTGGCCGACGAGCTTGGCCGCAGCCTGCATCTCTCTTGGCCGAACGCGGCGCTGGCCGAACGTTTGAACGTCAGCGAGGACCATTTTGTCCGCTTGTTCAAAGAACAATTCGGCGTGACTCCCCATCAGTACGTGCAGCATCTGCGTCATCTGGAAGCCAAACGCTGCTTGAGGGAAACGGACATGAAAGTCGAGGCCATCGGCAGCTCGATCGGGTTCGCCAGTCTGCATCACTTCAGTCATGTCTTCAAGCGATGGCAGGGCGTGTCGCCGCGGGAGTACCGGAAGATGTGTACGATTTTATAGAACGAGGGTTATTGAGTGCTACCGGAGGCTTGCGTGAACCAGATCCTAGTCGTCCTCGGATGGATTAATAAGGGCTAATACCTGATGATCTTCCCACGTCCCATTAATTTTCACGTTGCTGCGCGAGATGCCCTCTCTATGGAAGCCGGCATTCTCGAGTACGCGAATCGAGCCGGGATTCCGCGGAGATACTTCCCCCACGATCCGATGAAACTTCAACTCTTCGAAGGCATAACGGACCACTTGTTTCACGGCCTCCGTCATATAACCCCTGCCGTTATAAGCCTGGTCGAGGCTGTAACCGATCATGCAGCTCTGAAGCGCCCCGCGTGCCACGAAGGACAGTCCCACGTCGCCGATAATCCGGTCTTCTTCCCGAAGGCATATCACGAAGGAATAACTGAGATCCGACTCCCTGTCCGCCTCGCTCTTCCGGATGGCATTCAACTGATGCGCTTCCGTATCGAAGCCTTCCGGTCTACTTGGGGAAAACATCTCAAAAAATTCCTTGTTCCTCATGTACATCTCCGCTAATTCCGTGGCGTCCGCATGAACGGGGAACCGGATATATACGCGCTGCTCCGACATATTGCACCTTCCTCGTCTAGGGATTCGTTATCTATCGATTTTACATGATTCAGAACGATGATTCAGAATGATTTAGAACATTAGAACATGATCAGAACGAGACTCTCTTGATTTCATGATTAAACCAATGCACATATCCGCAACGGTCGCAACTCAATATAGTCGCTGAACGATTCGCAAAATCAAGGTTAAGGAAACTCATTAACGATGTATTTAACTGTGCGTAACCTGGTTTGAATTTATCATACTGACAGTGCACGCAAATAATGGAAATTCCATTCGTGCTATATTGCCCCGGTCCCTTGACTTCTTTTAGATTTTTGGCAAATAACTTCATAAATCTTCTCGCTCCGCTCGACATTGCCCTGCACCCTCTCTTGTCTTCGCCTAGCACGCTAGCAATCTTTAAGCGGGATGGAAAACTCAACGTAAAGGGGATGAAGCGCTTCATTCAAGCATAGCTCGATTCTTTGCCTGAAATTCCCCCAAGTGACCATCTCTAACGCGGTTTCGATTGGAAAAAACCCGACTTCCAAAGACTCCGCGGTCGTCGTTAATTCTCCTCCGACTGGCCTGCCCAGAAATAACGTGTTGCAAATACTGCTGCCTACATTTTGAAAAACGCCGCAAAACTTCGTCACTTCGATATCGATACCGCTCTCTTCCTTGGTTTCCCTGATCGCTGCATCTTTCAATGATTCCCCTTCTTCCACTTGCCCTCCCGGCATTTCCCATCCTCGCTTGGGTCCTCTGATCAATAAGAGCTCGTTACGCTCATTCACTACGATTGCAGCCGCAGAAACGATATGTTTGGGAACCATTTCATCGTCCTCCTCTATTGAAATGAACAGAACTAGATTACCACTATCTCCCTATGACTGCACATTGCTTAGCAATTCACGTGCTGTAAATGATTTGAGTACTTTCCCCGATATGACAAAATTAATTTGCTCCTCGCCACTAATCGTTCTCGAATATGCTTTATCTCCTATAAGCACGGTTTTTGCCCAATTTCTTAATATCCTGTCCCTTTGCACTTCATCTTTTGGCAGAAAGTCCTTCTTAAGATGAATCCCGAACGTTAACTGATCTTTATTTTCCTCTGTAATATTTTCATAATAAATTTCTTTTCCTTCTTTATCTGCATACCCCACAAAATACTGTACTTCGCTTTGTTCCATAAGATTAGATGGGTTTAGACGAAAAAATTCTTTGAAAAATGCTTGCGAATAGTAATAGATGAAATAACTATCTGTATGTTCATGCTCGTAACTGCCTCTGAAAGTTTCCTTCGTAGAACCGTCTTCGAGCGGCGTGAAGATAATTAATGCATGGTCTTCATATTGCTGGTCGATGGAGGTGGTTTTTTCGAATTGCGTTTCTTCTATAACGAGGTGCTGTTTTTCCAAATACTTTTGTGAATAAGTACTGATCATTCTAGTGCCTGATTCGGAAGGTAGTTCAATGATTAAATCCAAATTGGCATTTGATGTAATATCGTAGGTAAATCTTTCAAGGACCTTCCCGCCTAAACGAATCGATTCATTTCTGATCCACTCATCTGCATCTATTAGAGGTTGGGTTATTACAAACTCGCGAAGGATATAAGTTGCATCGGCATCAGCATGACGAAGCTCCCTCAGCGGTTGAAACCAGGACGGTAAGTCAAAATCCTGAAATGTTGCATATTGACCTGGTTCTGCCTGATCTGACGCCACATAATTCGGTGATGAAGAAACAGGTGGAATTTCTTTGCTGGCACAACCCGTAAAAATGATTAATACCGCACAAAGGAATGCTGTTTTTATCACCTGCGTACTCCCCTATTGATTGATAAATGAAGTCCTGCGACTGATTGCGTTGAATGACGGTGGGGATCCCAAGTTGGCGTCATAAGCGCTCCTTATCGAATCCCATTATTTGACGAAAATGGAACGGAAATGTTGCGTAAAATATAAAAAGGCCGCGCTTAACGCGGCCGCATTGCAAGCTTATTTCTTCTGATTCGTCGGCCAAGCGAAATCGATGCCTAACGCCTTCTTCGCCGCTTGGAATTGATTGTTCTGGTAGTCGTAGAGCTTCTGATAGCCAAGCTTCTCTTCCCGCTCGATCCCTTCGTTGAAGAGCTTCTCGACGTCGGCTTCCGATTTGGCAAGAATCATTTTGGCGCGCTGCTTCGTCCGGTTCTCCTCGATCTTCGCGTTGATGCCGCCTTCCTCCGTACCGCCCAGCGGAGTAACCGATTCGAACGGCAGCATATCGTAGGTGTAATCCGCGAAGTAGACGGTCGCCTCTTCCTTGATCCTCGCGTCCTCCGTGCTGCTTGCCGGCATGGTGCGCTGAATCGGCAGCCAATTGATCAGCCATTGAAGCGTTCCGTTGCCGTATTTGAGCTTGGCTTGGTTCGCGTCCTCGGCGTTCAGCTTATTGAACTCGTCGGTCAGCTTCACCTTGCCGTTCTCGTCGTAGTCCCATGCCGCGCCTTTCGGCCCGTAGTTGACGTTCAAGCTCATCTCGTCCGTGGACAAGTAATCGAACAGCTTGATGATGCGATCCGGGTATTTCGTCTTGCTGTTGATCATCGACAACGTCCAGCCCGACGAATTGACGGGATCGACGTACGGCTTGTTGCCCGCATCGCCCGTTACCGGTCCCACTTGAACGAAGACGGCTTTGGGATCCGTTTGATAGAGCGCGCTCCAGTCGATCGTCTTATTCGTAATCGCGAAGACGGCGCCGTTCGCGACCTTCTCCTGAATCTGATTCTTGTCGAGCGTCTGGCTGTCTTCCGGCATCAAGCCTTCCCGGTACAGCCGATTCAGAAACTTGTAAGCTTCCAGCATCTCCGGCGTACGTTCGCGGTCGATCAGCTTGCCTTCCGCGTCTTCCCGCGGAGCGCCGAAGAAATTGCCGATAATCCAGCTTTCGAAATACGCTGGGATGACGCTGAAGCCGTTGTATTTGGTCCCCGAGTCCTTGACCTTGCGCAACGCGGATACCAAGCCTTCCTTCGTGTTGAAGTCCTCCGCCTTGATGCCGAGCTGATCCATGATATCTTTCCTTGCGTATAATCCCTGATTGCTTCGAATGCGATCGCCCGGCTTGAACGATTCCTTCGCCCAGAAGAAGCTGGCATAGCCGTAATAATGGCCGTCCGGATTGCGGAACCAATCCTGCATCGACTGCGGAACTTGGAAGCCCGGGTCGTATTGCTGAATCAATTCGTCGATCGGCGAGACGAGGCCCGACTTCTCGAGCACGCCCCGCTGCGGGGATCCTTTATCGAGCGTGATGACGTCCGGAATATCGCCGGCCGCGATGATCGCGCTAAGCTTGTCGGAGCTGCCCGAGGTGAAGTCGATCGAAATGCCGGTATCGTCGGTAATCATCTTGTCGAGCAAATCGTTGACCGGATCCCAATTCTTCTTGTAATAGTCCTGGTCGACGAACCACGAAATCTTGATCGGAGACTTGTCCTCCGGCTTCTCGCTCGACGACGTGGAAGTTGAAGTATTCTCCGTTCCGGTCGTATCGGCCGATTCCGAGGCCTTGGCACCGTTACCGTTCGCGTTACCATTGACGTTACCGTTTCCGGCAGCGTTCTCGTTACCGTTACTGGAAGAACATCCGGCGAGTACGCCTCCGAGCAGAACGGCCGCCAAAGCCGTTCCGATCCATCTTTTGCTGCGTTGCATGTCTCTTGCCTCCCCTTGAACTTATAGATGCTATATGTTGTCATTCGCGCCCCGTCAGCCCGTACGTGCCGGCTTGGCGCGAAAATCAACCTTTGACGGAGCCGATCAGCACGCCTTTGACGAAATACTTCTGCAGAAACGGATAGATAACCAGGATCGGCGCCGTCGTCGCCATCATCATGGCGAGCTTGAGCGTCTCCGGGCTGATCTGCTTCGCTTCTTCCGGCATCGCGCTTGCGGCTTGCTCCCCGAACTTCATCGCTTCCGATGAATCCGTGACGATGCGCATCAGGAACAATTGAACCGGCTCCAGCGCTTCCTTGGTCGTGAACAGCATTGCGTCCGTATACGCATTCCAATGGTAGACGCCGTTAAACAGCGCGATGGCAGCCAATACCGGCTTCGTGAGCGGTAAAATAAGCTGGAGCAAAATACGATACTCTCCGGCGCCGTCCATCTTGGCGGACTCGATAATCGGTTCGGGTATCGATCGGAAGAACGACATGAGGATAATCATATCCCAGACGCTGAACATCGAAGGAATGATATAAACAAGGAAATGGTTCAGCAGCCCAAGATCCTTATACAGCAAATAGGTCGGGACAAGGCCGCCGTAAAAGAACATCGTGAACAGCATGACGATCAGATACGCGTTGCGGCCAGTCAGCGCCTTGCGCGACATGCCGTAAGCGACGAGGGCGGTAAACGCCACGTGCAGCGCGGTGCCTGCAAGCGTTCGTGCTATCGTAACGAAATAGGCATGGTAAATCGTATGGTCAGCGAAAACCGTCACGTAATTCGAAAGCGTGAAACGGCGGGGCCAGAAGTAGATTCCTCCCCGCATATAGTCGAGTCCCTGGTTCAGCGAGCCGACCAGCGCGAACCAGAACGGGGCGATCGTCAGCAGCACGACGGCCGACAAGACGATGACGTTGAAAGCGTCGAACCACTTGTCTCCCCTGGATCGGATGTTCATCGTGAATCCTCCTTCTTCGCAACTTAAAACAAACTGTTGTCGGTCAGCCTGCGCGATACGTAATTCGCCCCGAAGAGCAGGACGAGCGCAACGAGCGATTTGGCCAATCCGACCGCCGTCGAGTAGGAATAGCGCATCTGCTGCAGGCCGACTTTGTACACGTACGTATCGATCGTCTCGCTGACGTCGAGATTGAGCGGGTTCTGCATGACCATGATCTGCTCGAAGCCGGTATTGAGTATCGAACTGACCGCAAAGATGAGCATGATGACGATCGTCCCCATGATGCTCGGCACCGTCACGTACCGCATCCGCTGGAATCTGCCGGCTCCGTCGATTTTGGCTGCCTCGTGAAGCTCCGGATCGACGCCCGCAATCGCCGCGATATAGATGATCGCCCCCCAGCCGATGCCTTTCAGCATCTCCGCCCCGACCATGATGAACCAAAACAGTTCCGGCTTCCCCATGAAGTTGATCGGATCGTCCGAGAGATGCAGCTTGACGGCAAGCAGATTAAGGATCCCGTTCGAAGGCGATAGCACGGTCAGAATCAATCCGCCGAATATGACCCAGGATACGAAATGCGGCAAATACGAAACCGTTTGCACGAATCGCTTGAATCGTCCCGCCGTCAGCTCGTTCAAGAGCAGCGCGAACAGAATCGGAGCGGGAAAGCCGAGCACCAGCGCCAGAAGATTCATTGCCAGCGTATTGCGCAGGACGTTCAGAAAGTTCGGGTCGGAGACGAATTCCCGAAAGTGGCTCAGGCCCGCCCACGGCGAATCCACGATGCCCAAGAACAAGTCGTACTGCTTGAAGGCAATCAGAATACCATACATCGGAAAATACGAAAATAAGATCAGGAACAGCAGCCCGGGCCATACCATGCTTTGAAGCGCGAATTGGCTCTTCCATCTCGATCGCCGGCCGGCTGCCGCCGTTCCCGAAGCGGGAGCCCGGCGTCCCGCTTCCAAGGTTCTTTCCACTTCTAGTTCTCCCCCATCCTTATATCCGTCCGGCTTGCGATCCCGGCCGCGGATACCGTGTCTCTTTGTTCGGCGCCTTCGTGTCGTTGTCGGAGGCATAATCCAACTATACGTTCTGAAAGCGCTTATAAAAATAGCACCATTTTAGATTTGATACCTTCGTTTTGCTTCTTCCAGACAGCCGAAAGGGTTGGTGCGATAATTGTCGAATAGGTCAAGGACGATTCAATCCCATGGAGAGAAGGTCCGCCGTTGCGCCGTCAATTGAACGCCATGAGCATCAAGAGCAAGGTCCTGCTGGCTTTCGTGCTGTTGATCCTGCTTCCTTTTACAACGCTCGGTCTCTACACCTACGACCAGTCCCAGCGTTTCATTCGGGCCCAGTTGATTGCAAGCGCCTCCACGACGCTCAAGCAGATGACTTTCACGATCGAGAACAAGATCGATTTGATCGAGAGCCTGAGCAATTCCATTACCTACAACTATCGTTTGCAGCAATTTTTGGATACTCCCTTCTCCGAAGACGACAATTCGCTGGATACGTATTTCAGCTACGCGGCGCCGCTTATTAACTACGCGATGCTGTTCCAAAAGGTCAATACTGAGAAAATATCCGTCTTCATGAACAACGAGACGATCCCCGAGGGCTTCGGTGCTTTCTACAAGTCATCCAAAGCGATGCGCGAGCCCTGGTACGCTCCGTTCGCCCGGTCCGGCTCGAAGTCGGCGTGGATCGTGCGCGATAACCCGGAGAACGGCCGAACTTTCGGCTACGTGCAGAAGATGATCTCGCTGGAGGGCGCGGATATCGGATTCACCCTCGTCGAAGTCCGGCCGGACGATCTGCTCGCCACGAGCGTGCAAGGGCAGCCGGCGACCGGGCAAGACGTCGTGATCGCGGACGGAGAAGGTCGTATCCTGTTCCCGGCGGGGAGCCGACTCGACCTTCCGCTCCCGCTGCAGCAGACGCTGGCCGGCGGCGGCCATGCCGTCCGCGACGGTCGTCTCTATATCGGCGAGACGCTGAAAGGCATCGGCTTGTCCATGCTGATGAACGTCAAGCTTCCCGGCACGGCGAACTCCTGGCAGGTCGCAAGCAACCTCGTCTTCATCGCGACGACCGTCGTCCTGCTGTTCGCTTTCTACTCCGTGCTGAAGATGGCGCTTCGCAAGATGAGAACGAGCATCCGCCAGATGGACCAAGCGATCGAAGCCGGCTTCGATCCGATTCCGATCGAACGACGAGACGAGTTCGGGGTCATAACCGAGAAGTTCAATCTGCTCCTGAACAAGATCACGTCGCTGATGAAGGACATGATTCGCAAAGAAACGATTCAGAAGGACGCCCAACTGGCCGCGCTGCAATCGCAGATCAATCCCCACTTCATCTATAATACGCTCGATATGTTCAGCGCGAGGATGGAACTCGCCGGGCAATTCGACGTATCCGACGCGATGGCCGACTTCGGCAAAATGATGCGTTACAACATGGACGGGCAATCGAAGTTCGCGACGCTCGAATCCGAAATCCGATACTTGGAGCAGTACATGAATTTGCAAAGAGTCAAGTATGGCACTGGCATCGAACTCGCCGTTCAGGTGCCGGCAAGGCTGCTGCCGCTCCGCATGATCCGCTTCATCCTGCAGCCGATCGTGGAAAACAGCATCAAGCACGGCTATTCGCCGAACGGTTCGCTGCGCATAGCGCTGTCCGCTTCGGTCGCGTCCGACGGAAACGTCTTGATCGCGATCAAGGACAACGGCCAAGGCGTCGAACCTGCTCGCCTCGCTTTCCTCAACCGGCGGTTCAGGGACTCCGATTACGCGCCGACCAACGATCAGGCAAGGGAAAGCATCGGCCTCGGCAACATTAACGAACGATTGAAGCTGTTTTATGGCGAAGCCTATGCGGTTCGGCTGAACAGCGTGGAAGGCGAATACGCGGAGACGATCGTGACCATTCCCTGCGATATAGGAGATGAAGGCATACACCATGTACAGCGTGCTCATTATCGATGACGAAAGCCTGATCGGCGAAGGGGTCAAAGCCAAGCTTGAACGTGCGGGACTGAACGAAATATCGGAGATCCGCGTCGCTTGCGGCGGAGAGGAGGGGCTTCGGGCCGCCGCCGAGCTAAAGCCGCAAATCGTCATCACGGACATGCGCATGCCCGATATCGACGGCGTACAAGTCGTCCGCCGGCTCTCGTCCGAGCTGCCGCTGACCAAATTCATCCTGCTCAGCGGCTACGGCGATTACGCGTACGTTCGCGAAGCGTTCAAATACGGTGTACTCGACTATTTGCTGAAGCCGGCGGGATCCGCCGAATTAGCGAGTCAAATCCGGGCGGCAATCGCAGCCATCGAAGAGGATGCCGGACGAGCCGCGCTCGCGGAGCGAGGCCGTCAAACCGAACGATTGGCGATTGCCGCGCGGTTGAATGCGATCCTGAACGCCGCCAGCCCTCGCGACGGCGGCTTCGGAAGCGATGACGCTGTTGTCGGCGGCGTCGCGGATCACTCGCTAACGGAACCGGATTTGCTTCATGCGAAGACCGTCGTGGCCTTGTTCCATGTAAGCGATTCCTACTTCAACGCCGCGGATTTGGCGTTAGTCGAGAACACGCTGGAACGCGAGACGCGAAACGCCGGATTGGCCGGTCATCTTCGGCTAGTCGTCTTTCACGACGGAGGCGGAAACGTCTGCGCGGTCGTCAATTTTCCGGATGCCTTCTCGTCCAGCGTCTCGGGTACCCTGTTCAGTGACGCCGTCGGGCGGCTTAGAGATGAAGGGCGGCAATCGGCCGTCGTTGCCGTCAGCGAGGCGGGTCGAACGGCCGACTTGCGAAAGCTGTACGAGCAGGCGCGGCTCGCCATGTCGTATCGGATCCTGCGGCAGCCATGCGACGTGTTGCGTTGGCAGCCAACCATGCCGCCAAGCGGCCTCGACGTACAGCTTCCCGCTCGCAAAGACATTGAGGAGCTTCGCCTCGCCGTCGAAATGCTCCAACTGGAGAGAATCGGGCTCTGGATCGACCGCTGGCTGCCGGACAGCCTGATCGGGAACGCTTCCGTCGAGCACGTCGAGGCCATCTACGAGCTGCTGCTGACGGAGATCCGGCGGCGCTTCAGCGGACGGCTTACGTTCGAGAGGATCGGCCAGGTTCTCGCGCTGGCCTCCTTCCATACGCTTGGCGATCTTCGCCGGCATCTGAAAGCGTACGCCGACTCCGCCAAGCAAGCTCTCAGCGAGAACGCCGAACCGGAGGAGACCGTCATCTCGTTCGCGGAAGCCTACGTCAGGGAGCACTTCAACCGCGACGTCCAGCTCGCGGAGATGGCGAACCGGGTGTCCATGAACTACTCCTACTTCAGCAGGCTGTTCAAGGAACGGACCGGGCTGACTTTCACCGCCTATTTGATCAAGGTGCGGATGGAGGAAGCGCGCAAGCTCCTGCAGGATCCCACGCTGCGCGTGAACGAAGTGTCCGAGCGGGTCGGCTACGGCAATCTGTATCACTTCTCCCGCGCATTCAAAAACTACTTCGGTCTGTCCCCGAAAGAGTATCGGCGTTCCAGGTAAGCGCGAAATAAGCCCCGATCGGCATCATCCGATCGGGGCTTGCGATTTTATTCCGAATCATATAGCTTTCTCAACGCATGCCTCGTACTTCCTCCTTCTCCCTCAGGCCACTTCATTAATCTGAAATCCGTGTTGTCCGTAATCTGGTCGATGCTGCCGATCAACCGCGTTTGGGATAACAGTCGGATGTCCGGGTCCGCAATTTCATTTGCCATGAGGCTCGCAATTTCTTCACCGTGCATGACATTAAAGGGACGATCAAAGAACGCTGAAACGTTCTCAGGAATCTTTTCGGTGAGCCCTAATCCATTATGCATCCCTGCTAGATACTCATACGCATGATTCAAAGCATGCTCGCGTTCTCTCCATGCTGCTGCCGTTTGGGCAGACCGCAGATGGGGCATAAGCGAATCCGAACATTTCAAACGTTTGAATGCCGTGCCAAACCATTTTGGATAAGGCGCATACTGACGCTCCATGAGAAAGCATAGGTTCATGATATCGCGGACAAGGCGCGAAGCGATAATAGCGGATCCCAGCTCGTCGCCTGCATAACCCGAACGAAGCATCAGATGTTCTTCTTGCCCGATTCGCTGCCAGCCGGATGCCATGAGGTACAGCCAAATGTCGGGAGGGTAATAGTCGAACTGTTTGCGTAAAGCGGCAAGTTGGCCATCGTCGTCCCTATAAACTTCTCCCCTCGTGATTTCGAGCAGCGACTGCGAAGGAAACGTTAGCCAATCTACGAGATCTAGGCGTTCACTTTTGCTAACGCCTAGGTAACTTTCGATGAACCTCGGCACCGATGTGATGACGCTCTTCCTGATATCGACAGGGAAGCCATAGAACCGTTCCGGAGCTTGCTCGCGCAGCGTGGATTGAATTTGTTCCGCATACCCGACATCTAGTTCGTTAAGAAAAAGATACACTCGGGGCACCCAATCGTGATCCGTCGACATTTCCGTATCGTACCCGAGCACTTCGCTGCCCGGACCAATGAGCGCCGATGAGTAGGGCAAGAAAGCGTAATGCTGCGTCATTGCAGGTTCAACGATTTCGCCATGAAATCGGCGGCATAATTCGATGCCTTTCATAACCGACATTCCCGATACCTCCAATAGCATTGAACTATCCTGCCCGTCCGTAACGTTGCTGGTCAAGCGCATCTATTTCCATAATAGGTTTGTGATGCTTCCGACAATAACGTACAATCAACTATAAACCGCTGGAACGGAATTGGAAAGGAAGCGATCCCTTTGAAACAGAAGGCGTCTATCATCACGCTCAGCCTGTAAGAGATCTACAACATCCTTGGTGTCTTTTGCAGGCTGGGCCTCTAACCAAGGGGACGTGATGATTTGAAACCGACACGCAGAAATCGAAATCAAGCTTTTGTTCGCTATCAACGACAAATAGCCATTGCTCGCAAAAAGAAAATCGCCATGCAAATACTTTACTGGCATGTGCCTAATCAGCAATATGGGCGGTTGTCCAAAAATAAGGTTCATTGTTCTTGTCAGCTTTGCAGCGTTAAAACGGTTAACATGGGGTTTCCGAAATCCGAAGCAAGCCGTATGCAAAGCCTAGCTCAACAAATAAAGGAGCATCCGGAAGAGCATTAAGCTCCCTACTTGTCATCAATGATTAACTCGTAATCCACAACTAAGGCTGCCAATTGGCAGCCTTTTTGTTTTTTTTACGATCGACCGGATTGTTCTATCATCGATAAGAAATTTAAAAAATGGAAGAATCTTCGCTTGCGAAAAAAAGAGACCCGCAGCAACGGGCCGCGGGTCTAAAGTGTATATTTTAAAAGGGGGTCGAGTTCTATTATAGGCTTGCTTCATTAAGAGAAGATGAAACTAGCATTTCAATTCGATTACAGTTACATTTCCATTTCTATTCCCACGCGCCTAGCCCCGCACGCGATTGAACGCCACGCCTATTGGCTTCTCACTTGCCAGGATGATGCTCGGGCTGAGACGATACCGAACCGTCCGATTGGCGGATCCACGTATCGAAGCGGCGTTCGCCTTCCTTCAAACGAATGACTCTGGCCCCCGTGGGAAAGTGATTCGCGCGCTTGCCGTCGACATAGCTCACGTATTTGGTCGCCCGTCCGTAGCATAATTGAATGCCGTGCAGCTCCCCGCAAAAATCATTGGCATGGTCATGTCCGACAAACGTCCCGACGACGTCCCCCAGCTCCAACATCGCGGCAAACAACCCGGAATTAATCGGTGGCGTGCTGCAATCGCCCTCCATTCGATGGCCGATACAAACGGATGTCTCCCAGGCTTCCTCGTATTCGATCAGGGGAATATGGAAGAAAGCGAGCGATGGCAGCGGAATGCCTTCATTACGCTCCGTCAACGCACGGGAATTGGCCGCGTACCAATCGATCTGGTCCCTGCGAACCCAGTCGTATCCCTCGATGCCCGCGATTCGCGAATAATCCCCGCTATCGAGAAAATAGAGTGCCGCCGCAAGCCTGTCATTCGCATCTTGCACGGTCACCGCGAAATTCCCGGTACCGCTCGCATTCGGAGGATCCGGCTGTGCTATGCAATGGGGGTACTGGAGCTGTGCTTCATGAAGCGTTGTTCTTGGAATCGATCCTTCCGAATCGTGATTCCCGAACACGGCCGCCCATGGAATGCGGTTCTCTTCCGCGACCGCGATGGCGCTCCGAAACGATTGAATCGGATCTCTTGCCCGCGCGCTCGCGATGACGTCTCCCGTGAACACGATCATATCCGGCTGCTCCGCCTCGATGACCTTCTCCATCGTCTTGCGGGTCTCTCCGTCCAACATCGCAGACTCCGGGTCTGCATCGTATTCGTCTATGAATTCCACGTCCGTGAATTGCACGATGACAAACGTCCCGTCTTCCCGGAACCTGAGCGGCTGCTCTATCATCCGTCGATTGCAGGCGATTCGTCCCGCTTGTTCGACGTCAGCAGCGTTACCGGCCGGCGGCCCGCGACGAGGCGGCCCTCCGATACATAACCTTCCTCGCGCCCAGTCAATTCCGCAATGACCCGCTCCCGCCAAGCTGACAGCCGATCCCGCCACTCCGGAGTATGCGCGAGATTCGTCCTTTCTTCCGGGTCATGGATCAGATCGAATAATTGTTCTTCGCCCGATTGCGAGAACCAGATATACTTCTCCAGGCCATCCGTCGCAAACTGATGCGACAGCGTCCCGTAGCTATGCTCGCCGTGAATGTAAGGGCGCCATTCCTGCTCATCGCCTCTGCAAACCGGCAGCACGCTGCGGCCGTCGACCGAAGCCGGGATCGGCACGCCCGCAATGTCGAGCAGGGTAGGCATCACGTCGCGCAGCTCGATGACCGCCGACGCCTCGCTGCCGGCGCGGATGCCGAACCTGCCTGTGGGATCGCTTAGGATAAACGGCACCTTCGCGCTCCCTTCATACGGCAGCGCTTTGCGGAAATAATGATGGTCGCCCAGCATCTCCCCATGATCGGACAAGAACATGACGACCGTGTTCTCCCACACGCCGTATTCCTGCAGCGCGTTCACCAATCGGCCGATCTGGGCGTCGATATGCGTAATCAAGGCATAGTACGCCGCTTGCGCGCGATCCAGCCTGCGCTTGGGAATGCGGCCGAAGATCATCGTCGGGTCGCCTGACTGCCTCTCCGCTGCCTCGCCATCTACCCAGTCCCCGATAGGAGGCTCAGGAAACTCGAGACCGTTGTACATGTCGAGATAAGCCTGCGGCGGATCGAGCGGGGAATGCGGCCTGACGAACGACGTATACAGGAAGAACGGCTTGCTCGGATCGCGCCGCCTCAGAAAATCGATCGATTGCGTAACCGTCCAGTTCGTCGGATGCTGCTCTTCGGCCAAATGCCACGGACGCGCCATGGTCGAGGCATTGCAATCCAGCCCGTTATCGGTGATGTCCAGCTGCGCGCCGCCGGTCTGGCGAAGCCAGGTCAAATAATCGTCGACCTGATCGAAATGAACGTCGGCCGCATTGTCGTGCTTGCCGCGGTTATGATGCAGGTAGCCGTCATGCAGCACGACGTTATGGAACCCGCATAAATGCCGGGCCGGATAAATATGCATCTTGCCGACGCACTGCGTATGGTAACCGGCAGCCGCCAGCTCTCCGGCCATCGTATGTTCGAACGTCCACGGCACGCGGTCCTGGTAACCGACCCAGCCATGCGAGCGCTGGCTCATCCCCGTCATGAGCGCCGCCCGTGCGGGCACGCATGTCGGCACCGCGGAATAGGCGTTGCGGAACAGCGTGCCGGAGCGTGCCAGGCGGTCCAAATTCGGCGTCTCGACGAGCGGATGACCCAGCGCGCTTAAGCAATCGAAGCGCATTTGATCGACCGTAATGAGCAGCAGGTTCGGTTTCTTGATGGATTTCATTATTGACCTCCGAGCTGTCCGGCTGCCGCCGCTGCTTCTCCCGCATAATGGAACGAAAGCTCGCGCAGGACGGGCTCGCCGTTCGATTCCGTTACCTCCACGACGACGCCGGCGGCGTTCATGGCCGGAATACGGATGATCGCCTTATGGCCGATGTTTCGGCCCTCGTATACGGCGACCTCCCGGCGGGATTTGGCCGTTAGGACCGAGATGCGGAACGCAAGTACGCGCTCTCCTCCCGTCAGATCCTCTTGAATAACGATATGATCGATCAGATGCGGCTCGGGAGCGGTATACGTCCACGCCTGTCCTTCCTGCACGCATTGCGCAAGCGTCGCGATTGGATGCTCGAAGCGTCTGCGGATCTCCTCTCCGAAGCGGGTCAGATGCTCCGCGTCTTTGTTCGGAAGCAGGCCTTCGCGGTCCGGGCCGATATTCAGCAGCAGGTTCGTGCCGCGGCCGACGGATAAGTAGTAGAGGCCTGTCAGCTCGTCCACGCTCTTGACCTTATGCTCGTCAAGCTCGCTGTAAAACCAGCTAATCCGGTTGTTCCGCATCTGCACGTCGCATTCCGCAGGCAGCCACAGCCGGCTGCCGAAGCCCTCCTTCTTATCGGTGTAAATCGAGAAGTCGGTGGCATCCGCCTCATTCCAGCAAGGGATCGGCGCCACGCCGTCCTCGTTGCCGATCCAGCGGAAATTGGGATCGCCCATATTGAAGATAAGGATGCCCGGCTGAAGCCGGCGGATCTCGCCGATGATCCGGCTCCAATCGTACGTATGGTCCTCGGAGCCGCAGCCGTCGAACCAGAGAATGTCGATCTCGCCGTAATTGCCGAGCAGCTCCGTAATTTGATGGACGAAATAATCATCGTAGGCCTTGGCATCCTGCGTATAGAAGTCGGCCGAGCCGTCATAAGGCGAATAATAGAGGCCCGGTTTCATGCCGTACTTGCGGCAGGCATCCACATACTCGCGCACGACATCGCCTTGGCCATTCTTCCAAGGCGACGATTCGACCGTGAAGCTGCTGAACTTGGACGGCCAGTTGGAGAAGCCGTCATGATGCTTCGCCGTCAAGACCGCGTACTGCATGCCCGCTTCCTTGGCCGTGCGAATCCATTGCTCGCAATCGAGGCCGGTCGGATTGAAATCGGCGGGCGTCATCGGCCGCTCGTCGAAATCGGCGTACCCTTCATAGAACGTCCGCAAGCCGAAATGCAGGAACAAGCCGAATTCCCAATCCTGATAGGCCAGCTGCTTGGCCGTCGGCACGATTCTCTGTTCTGTTTGCATGCTTGTACCGCCTCCTATTCCCATATCCCTATGCTTCCTGCCACAGCAGGCGAAGATTGTCCATCGCGATTCGCGACGCCGACTTGCACTCTTCCATGCCTTCGAATTCGACCGTCATGTTCCCGTCATACCCGGAGGCCTTGATCAGCTTGAGGATACGCCGGAGAGGAATCTCGCCATGGCCGACGATCGCGCCGCGCAGATAGTTGCCATTGCTCGTCCGGAACCAGTCGCCGCCGCCCGGCGATTCATCGAAAGGCCGGAAATAGAAATCCTTCACATGAACCAAGGATGCGTAAGGCAGATTCTTCATGACGCCGATGACGGGATTCTCGTCCACGCACATGAAGTTGCCGACGTCGAGCGTCGTCTTGAAGTTCGGGCGGTCCACGGCTTGGAGCACCCGCTGCACGCGGTCGCTTGCCTGTACGCTGAAGCCGTGATTCTCGATCGTCGTCGTAATGCCGAACTGCGCTGCGTAATCGGCTATGATCCGGCTTCCCTTCACGATGAGCGGCAAGCTTTCCTCGAACCAAGCGATCGTCGTCTGCTCCTTTCCGATCGTAAACGCCGTGACGTCATGGCGCATATGCGTCATGCCAAGCCGATGAACGACATCGACATGCTCCTTCACGCGGGCCATCTCGGCCTCGAACGCTTCCTCGTTCGGCTGCACGAAATTGGCGGGCATCGAATAGTTGGACAAACCGATGCCGGCTTCCTTCGCCTTCTCGCGTACCGCATCGGCCAATTCCAGATGATCGACAAGCGTGAATCCGTACGGAACAATCTCCATATGTTCGCCGCCGTTATCCGCAATCCAGTCTATCGCGTCCAGTACCGTCATTTCGCCTGACTTCAGCGCGCCGAGCAAGCTATATGTGCTTAATCCGATCTTCATCCGATTGCCGCCTTTCTTTAGTTGGTTTCATTCCGATTTTCACTCCGGGTTTTACTTAAGGGTTTACTTAAGGGTTTACTTAAGAATTTACTTAAGGGTTTACTTAAGGCTTCACTAAGAGCTTCGCTTCGCAGCCTAATACCGCTGCAGCAAGAACTCCGTCTCGCTTCTGCCCGCGATCAAGCCGTTGTCATTGTAGATATCCGCGGGCGCCAGCGCACGCAGGCGATCGATCGTCGCCCGGCGGCCGTAACCGATCTGCTCCAGAATCGAAGCGATGATCAAGGGCCATTCTTCTTGGGAGCCGTCGAGCACCTTCAGCGCGAAGCCGAGTCCTTCCTCGCGCAGGCCGAAGCCGTACACGCCCTTCGCGCCTCCTTTAGCCACGATATTGTCGTCCATCAGCAGCGCGGAGCAGATTTGCCCCGTTCCGGACACCATCTCGGGATAGCGGTTCATCAGCCTCGTCATTTTGACGACGGCCCGGCGAACGGACGCATCGTCGATCAATTGCGGCTGTGCCAGCTTCAGGTATACCGTCGCAATCCGGTCCAGCGGAATAGCGAACACGGGACAGCCGCAGCCGTCGACGCCGGTCGCCACCTCGTGTACCGGCATGCCGGCCAAATACGCAAGCATGGCGATAATTTCCCGCTGAGCGGGGTGATCGCCGTCCGTGTAACCGGACAAGTCGTAGCCCCGATGCTTGCAGAGCGCCATAATGCCGAGATGCTTGCCGGAGCAATTATGGTAGATTCGCCGCTTCGGCAAGCCGCCGGCAACCAAGGCATCTCGTGCCGACTCGTTCAGCGGATAAGACGGCGAACAGACCAGCTGCTTCTCTTCGACGCCCAGCCTTGCCATCATCGATTCCAGCTCCGCGACATGGAACGTCTCGGCCCAGTGCGAACCCGTTAGAATCGCCGTCTCCTTCTCCGTTAGGCCGAATGCTTCATCCGCGCCATGCATGAGCGCCGGCAGTGCTTGAATCGGCTTCCCGGCCGAACGAAGGAAGGTCAAATGGCGAATATTGCCCGTTCCGAACCGCACGCCGTTCGCGTCGACGCCGCAAATATGGCCATAGTGCAAATTTTCCGCGTAACCGCCCCTATACTCCGTGACCAGAACCTCCGTCATCCCGTATTCCCCCTAAGTTGTCGTTCGTTCGTTCGTTCAATCAGTACCGCGCGAACAGTCGACAACATCGGCAGCGAATCGATCGATGACCAGGCAGCCCGGTTCGGCGTCATTCCTTACGATAGCAAGATAATAATCCGTATAAGGTCCTGTTGTCACTTCTATCTTCCACTCCCGCAAGCCCGCGCGCAAGGGCTCGAAGAACAATTGTTGCGCGGGACCGCCGTCCCAAGTTCGCAGCGCCGCGGCATATTGACCCTCGTTCTCCGACTTGTAGGCGAAGGAAAGCGCGTAGGTCTGATTCGGCAGCAGCGCGAGCTTGGACGGAAGCGTTCGTACCAGTTCGCCGGCGAGCTCATCCATCGTTTTCAGCGACCATTGCCCCTCGATCGTGTCCGCCGTATAGCCCGGATGAAGCTGCGAGAGATGCGTCTTGCCGACTCTCGGGTTGGCGCTGACGAACACGCCCCAGCCCTCGTCCACATGCTCGAAATCTTCATAGACGTCATGGCTCGATGTGGAAGGCAAGTCCGCTTCCCTCACGCGCGCATCGTCGAAGTGCACGTAGGAATCCGGTTCGCCTTTGGCCGCGGCGAGGGTCAGCACGGGATGAAATATCTCATCGGATTCAGCCTCTCCTTCGCCTTCCGGCACAACGAACCGAATTTGCAGCCGCTGGTAAAACGTGCCGCATTTGTCCGAATCGACGTCGCAGTTCACGACCGCCGTGCGTCGAATCGTTCGGACCAGCTCCGGCCCGCCGTAACCCGACAATCGAATCGCCGCTTCCCGCCCTTCCGATACTTCGACCCATACGGAAGCGGAATAAGCTTTGCCGCGTTCCAGACCTCGCAGTGGCTGCGAGACCTCTCCGTCGGCGCCGTCATTGCCGCTTATGCGCAGATACGATTGCCCGTAGCTCGTCTCCGCGATCGCGATATGGTCGGCAGTGCCTGCGGTCGAGAATCTCGACCACGCTTCAAACCCGTGGCTGTCGAATCCCGCATCCTTCAACGGGCTGCCCTCGCCCCAATTCATATCTGGAACCGGAGGCGCTTCCTTCGGATAAATCACATACGGAACGCTAGCCTCCGCCTCAATCGCCACGATGCCGGAGAGAACCTCCACGTTGCGAATGAATGCGCGCCCTTGGTTCGTCATGCGGTACAGCTTGACGGTCCCGCTCTTCGGCCAGCTGTCGGGGAGCTGCCATGCGGTCTCGCCGCCGGCGGCGTTCCAATGGTAAATCTTCGATTCGGCAAACGGATCCCACGGGATGAAGACGGTATCGCCGATCGCGATCGTCCTTCCGTTCTTCCGAATGACCGTCTCTCCGTTCTCCAGCCGGGACGTCACGCCGCCTTCCAGCACGGCCTCCTCCGAATCCTTCCACCGCAGGATGGCGAAGTGCATCAGATAACGATACGGAAGCTGCTTGGTATAGAAGGATCTCACGGCCGCATGAATATCGCGCTCGCGCTGCCAGCCCATGAACCCGTTGTCGCCGTAACGCGCATATCCGCCTTTGAGCAGCGCATCCTCGGCGTAGACGTCTTTGTCCTGGTGACGGATAAACCGGGAAATGCGGCTGTCGCCCGTGGAATCATGCGTCCACACGGCATCGGAATCGAGCGCGTCGGCTTCCTCCGTCCAGATCGTCCAGCCGTTGCCGCGCAGCTTGCCGGATAGCCGCCACGCCGCCCAATGCTCGTCGCGATACGTATCCACGTAGACGAAGCCCAGATGCGGCGCCTGTTCTTTCAATTCGTCAAGCCGCCGATCGAAGTTGCCGGATAAGATATCCGCTTCCCGGTCGATATAATACGACTGATCCATCCATCGCCATCCGGGCGTCGTCGTGACTAGCGAAGCATCGTACGCATTCGCCTCGGGATAAGCCTCGCTGTGATTGATATGGACGCCGATCACGGCCCCCAAGCCGAGGGCGCGTTCGGCCAGCAGGTTCAAATCCTTCAAGCCGCCGGCCCGTTCGTTGTAATTGCTGCCGTAATCGGGATGCCCGCTGTCATGGCCTTCGCTCTGATAACCTTTTAACTCCAGCATCTGACCGAAGCCGTCCGTATAGAGATGAAATTTCTTCACGTTATCCAGAATGCGAAGAAACGGATACTGCGCCAAGCTGGCGAAATTCATCGCGATATGGGCATAGCTGCGCCGCAGCACATCGGCACCCGGAAGGGGAGGAAGCGCTTCTCGAACCGCGATTGCCCCGTCCTGCCAGTCGACGATGCCATCCCCGTTGCGGTCATCCGTCACGATTACTTTGGACCACGGCTCGCCGATGACGGCCATATCGGGTCCCCGGTACGTCCAGCAGGCGTTCCATACCGCGGTCTGCTTATAGCCGTCTCGCTGCGAGGTCTGCACGCACAAACGGTGCCGGTTATGCATCGAATTGCCGATTACGCTAGCTGCCAGCTGCGCCGTATTCACGATCGCGATCGCGCGATAGCGAGCTGCCGGCTCGGCCGGTTCCTCGGATACGCGGCCGAACGTATCGCCTTTGATTCCTTCGGCGCAGGCATAGGCCGCACCCTCCTGCGTATCGCGGACGGATACAAGCCCATGCTGAGGAAACTCGATCGTGCGGATCCGGAAGTCACCGGATTCCTTGATCCCGTGAATGCGCAGCTGGAGCGCCGCTCCCGCGACGACGAAAGCCGCCGCCATCTCTACCTGAAGCTGCGGGAAGCGAAGCCGATAATTCACTTCGCTGCTGCCTGGCGCCGAAGTATCCACGATCGGCATATACCGCTCGCCGTTCAGCTCGACATAGGCAAGTCGCTCCTCTTGGCCGTACAACAAAGCCCCGTTTGCCTTCCACCGATAGCGCAATACCCGCGGGAACGCGGCATCCACCTCCACGTCCATGCGTTCCGAAGACAACGCGATGCTCGCTTGCGCCTCATCGTCGCCGTTCGTCGGCGAGAAATCCGATCGGTACCTATCGTCGAGAACGCTGGCCTGCGCATCTCCGAATCGCGCATGACCGCCTCCGTCGTTCCCGTCTCCCAGCGCCATGAAGCCGACGGCTCCGGCTCCGGTCTTGCATTCGGGTAACTCGCCGTGGAACACTGGATACCCGTTCATGAATACGGTCAGTACCGTACGGTTGAAGCGAAGCTTGATCGCATAACGGTGACCTTCATAGAGCGGGTCGGATCGGAACAGCACGCCTTGCTTGCCGCATGGCATCGACCATATCCACGTGCTCTTGCCGAACGGGTCCATCGGCGTATCGCAGCCGACGAAGATCCAGCTGTCCGGTGCCGTATAGCGAATCAACCCGCCGACTTTCCCCGCAAGACTGAGCGGCGTCATCGTGAACGCAAACTCCCCGTCGCTCAATGTCTCGAAGTCCGCCGCGATGGCCCCGGTGTCCGAGCCGTTCGCGAACAGCCTGAATTTGTCATCCGAATCCTCTTGCACTTCGAGGCCGCCGCCGAATGCGATTCGGCATGGACGGATCGCATTCATCATTGCGCTCCCGCCTTTACTTCCTCAGGCGTGCCCCACGTGCTGACAGTGACGCTTACGACCGGCTTCGGATCGCCTTCGAACTTGCAGCTGAACGAGACCGTCTGCCCGCCTGCCCGAACGATCGGCGCATCCGCGGAAGCTTGAACGGTTCTCAGCAGATTCCAGTTCAAATCATAAATGTTCCCGGTCCGGTCCCCGCTGCACACGAGATATTCGTTCGCCCGCACATCCGTCTCGAACGTCATGTACTCCCCGTTCGTATAGAAGGTCGGCCGCCGGATGCCGGCATCCGCGTTGCCGTATCCGGGCGACACGCGCAGGCAGAATTGCAGCCTCTGCTCGCCGAACTTGTTGTAGAACGCCCAATCCGCGCCTCCCGGCTGGCCGGGCTGCAGCTCTTCCGGGCTGCATACGAGCGGCTTGGAGATGCTCACCGGCACGAGCCGCCAACCGCCGTCCTCCGCAGGCTCGAGATGCCAATCGCTCTTCGGATCGCGCAGCCGCTCCTTCTGCGACTCCGTGAAGGCGCCTGCGCTGCGAGCCGTTTCCCATTGGCTCACCATCTCCAGCAGCGCGTCAGCATTGCCGTTGCGACGGAGAACGGCCATATCGGCCGCGAGCGCGAAGCCCGCGCCGAAGCCTGCCGCTTTCGACAGCACCCACTCGATCTCGTCCAGCGTGGTCGCTTCGAAACGGTCGGAGGTCGAACGGATCAGGAACCAGCCGAGCATCGGCGGAATGAAGTTGCGGGCAAAATACCGCTGGTTGGTCAGTCGCCATTCCAGCTGGCCCTCGCGCGTCGATACGCCCCAAGGCTCGCCCCAGTTGAAACGCGTGAAGATATGCCACAGATAGTTCGGCACGACGATACTCGCGTCATTGATCACTTCCGCTCCCCAGCCGTCGTAGCTCTGTTTCACGAAACGGTTGACGCCGTAGCCGTCATGGCCCGTTGCATAACAGCCTTCCAGCCCGTCGAAGGAAATTTGCTTCACGCCCGTCGCGCGCAGCAGCTCCGCGATCCGGCTGCTGTAGGCATCCTGCAGCTCCAGATCCGGGAAGAACACGTCGTACGGATGATCCCACAGCCGCCCGATCTCCGATCCGGCCGCATGAGCCGACGCGGCGGTCCCGTTCGCCCCTCTTCGGATGCCTAGCAGCTTCCAAGGCGCGTCCTCCGACACGGATTCGTAAGTGACGATTTCCCCGCCGAGCACGGCCGAATTCCGATACAGGCTCTCTCGGAACGGCTGCGGATCATCGATCGCGATCTCGTCCGCATCCGCGCTAACCGGCTCGATCAAGCTTGCCGTGCCGACCTTCTGCAGCCCTGCGGCCGGAACAGGCGTCACATAAGGATCGTTCAACGTCGTGAACGTGGACAGCGTATGCACGCCGACCTTCACGCCTTCGCGTCCAGCCGATTCTACGCAGGCCCGAAGGCTGTCGTCGCCTTGCGGGAACTGGCCGGGCTTCAGGATGAAATGGCCCCACTGCGCAAACGGGTCCGGATGATACACGTAGTTCAGGCCGGCAAGCTTCGTATACCGCACCGCCTCGTCGATCGTCGCCTCCGAGAAATCGGTGATGAGATACGATTGCGTTGCCGCCGCGGATGTCTTACCCCACTCGCCCTCGAATACAGGATGCGGCAGGTCCTCGTCAAGCTCGATGGCTTCGATGACCGGAAGCACGCTGTCCGCCGCGCAGCCGAACAACGCCATGCCCGTGCCGGTCAACTCCGCGTCGACGCCTTGAACGGGCGCAACCTCGATGTCTCGCAAGTTCCATACCGGCCTGCGTCCGCCGACGGTCCGATTGCGCGCAAACGCTTGCAGCAGGCTGCCGCCTTGAATCGGCCAAGCCGTGCTGTCCGCGTAGTCGAACTTGCTGTCCGGGTACGTCTCGTCCGCATCGTGCGGTCTATTCAGTTCAGCGGGCCAGCCGCCGATCGTTTTCATGTTCAGCGCCATCAAGCCGATGGCAAACTCCCCGTCGTGGACGACGCCTACGGACTCGCCGACCGAACCTTGCAATCCCGTCGCGATCGGTCCCCACAGAATCGCGTCGATGTCCGCCGAGCCGTTCGCCGTTTCAATTCCGGTCACCTCGAAAGTCGCATACTTCTCCTTCAAGCCCACGTTCACGTCGATCCGCGCCTGATGCCCATCGAATACGAAGATCAGCACGCCTTGTTCATCATCGTACTGCACTTTGCTTGCTTCCTTGATCGTCCCGCCTGCGACGATGCGCAGCAGCTGCGATCGGCGGCTCCCGGCATCGAGGCTTTTACCGCTTGCCTCGTCTGTTAAGCCGAACAGTTCGCCTCGATCGCTAATTTGAAAGGACAAGCTTCCTGCCTGAAATCGTACCATCCTTCGCATCTCCTTTTCCGTCCATAAAATCGATGTCCTTCCCAAATGACTTGGAAAGGACATCGCTATGCTGCTATAGATTGTTAGTTTTATAGATTGTTATGTTTGTAGAATGTTATTGTTTGAGATTGGCATCGTACACTTGCTGCGCTTCTTCCATCACCTTGTCTCCGCCCATGCTCTTCCATTCCTTGACGAAGGCGTCGAAATCGTTCAACGACTTGCGTCCCGTAATGAAATCGATGAAGTTCTGCGTGGTGAATTGCTTCAGCTTATCCTGCGTTTCGTTGTACACCGGCTTGTTGAACGGCGCGAGAATGTCAATATTCCGCGTACCCTTCGCTCTCGTATCCTTCGCCAGCTGGCGCAGGCTTGCATCCGACGTATAGGACGTTTGAAAGTCGTAATCGTTGAACGAGCCGCTCATGGAGTAGCCGCCAAGACCTAACTTTTGACGTTCTTTCTCGTCCGTGTACGGAGCGATATACTCGACGGTTCCTTTCTCGCCGATCTTCCATTCTTTATCCTTCTCGCCGAAGTTCAGCTTCTCGTAGGTCTCCGGATCGAATTGGGAGGCTTCGAAGATCTGCATGTACTTGATCATTTTGTCTTGGTCGTCCGCCAGCTGCTTGCCGAACACGACGCCGGACGCGTAAGCCGGATTGTACTGCGAGATGCCGTATTTGCCGTCCGGACCCTTCACGCCGCCGGTCGTCGCGAAGCCGAAGTCCGGATGCTTCGCCTTGAGCTTGTCGTACCATTGCTCGCCGCCGAGGAACGCGTTGCCCGGCAGGAAGGACCACCAGTAGAATTCGACGGCGCCCGTCTTATCCGTCAGCACCTTGTCTTCCACGTTGTTGCCTTTGTTGACGACGAACTCGGGATCGATCAGTTGGTTCTTGTACCAGCGGTTCAGCACTTCGAGCGCTTGCTTGGCGCCGGGCTCGATTTCGCCGCGTACCACTTTGCCGTCCGTTTCCGTGAAGATGTTCGGGTATACGCCGTAAGCGCCGAATACGGAGCTGAACATCGATTCGATATTATCGCCCGCCGCCGTCATGCCGTACGTATCCTTCTTGCCGTCGCCGTCCGGGTCGTCGTTACGGAACTTCGTGAGCGCGGCTTCCATCTCTTCGATCGTTTCCGGCGTCTTCGTAATGCCGACCTTCTTCAGCCAATCCTCGCGGAAGGCAAGCTGCATGCCGTCGATGCCGATATCCCAGATAACCGGCAGCGCGTAAATTTTGCCGTCTCTTCTGACGTACTTGAACGGATCGTCGCCGAGGTAGCGCTGCAGCCACGCCACGTATTTGGGCATGTACTGCTCGATCAGCTCCTGCGGTATTTCGCTGATGATGCCTTGCTGCAGATACTTATCGTAGTCCGTGAAGGACGGTTCTTTCATCCAGTCCGGGATGTCGCCCGAGGAGATCATCAGATTGACTTTCTCTTTGAAGCCTTCTCCGCCGGTAGGCACGAATTCGACGTCGACGCCGAATTTATCGCGAATGGCCTGCACCCCCGGCGAATCGATCTTGGCCGTTTCCGGCGTGCTCGTCCAGAATTTCAGCAGCTGCTTCTTCGCCGGCTTATCGTCCGCCTTGTTTGCGTTCGCATTCGCGTTTGCGTTTGCGTTCCCCGCGCCGTTCGTTTGAGCCGGATCGTTCGCTTTGGCGTTCCCGTTCGAACCCGAATTCCCGCACCCCGCCAATACCGTTACCGCCAATACGCTTGCGATTGCCCCTGCCATCAAACGTTTGTTGTTCGCTTTCACAATGAACCAACCCTTTCTCCCCTGGTATGTGTCGCTATCTATTGGAGGGAGTTATCCCTTAATAGCCCCAATCATAACACCTTTGACGAAATACTTTTGAATGAACGGGTAGACGATAAGCATGGGAATAATCGACAGCATGACGATGGTGGCTTGAAGCTGGCGCCCCGTGTATTCCGTGTTTTTGCCGATATTCTGGATGACCTGCGTAATGTCGGACGTATCGTTCTGGATGATGATCTTGCGAAGGACGACCTGAAGCACCTGTTTATCCGGATCCGTGATATAGATCAGCGAGTCGAACCAGGCATTCCAATGGCCGACGCCTACCCATAAGGCAACCGTCGCGATGACCGGCTTCGACAGCGGCAGGACGATCTGCGTGAAGATCCGGACATACCCGGCGCCGTCGACCCTCGCCGACTCCTCCAGTTCCTCCGGAATCGAGCGGAAGAAGTTTCGCATGATCAGCACGTTGAAAGCCCCGATCATGCCCGGAACGACAAGCGCCCAGATCGTATTCATCATATGAAGCTCTTTGATCAGCAGGTAGGATGGAATCGTCCCGCCGGCGAAGAGCATGGTGAACAGGATGATGCCGGTGAATAGCTGATTGAACGGCAGGTCTTTCTTCGAAAGCGGGTACGCCGTCAGCGACGTGAACACGATCGATAACGCGACGCCAAGCCCCGTCCGCAGCAAGGTATAGCTGTACCCCGTCCATATCGCGTCGAATTTGAAGGCCAGCTTGTAGCTTCCGAAGGTCAGCTTCGAAGGGAATAGCACGAACCCCGAGGCATAAGCGGAGCCGTCGACGCCAGCGCCGTCGAGCGAGATGACGACCTGCGTCCAGAACGGATAGAGCGTAACCAGCATGATGACGGCGAGGACGGAATAAATCACGACGTCGATCAGTTTGTCCGCGGGCGATTTTTTAACAGTCAGCACGGTTCATTTCTCCTTTCGCTCGCACTACCATATGGCGTGATCCTTGCCCCCGATGAACTTCACGATGCGGTTGACGATGAAGATCAGGATCAAGGCGACGACGGATTTGAACAACCCGACCGCCGTTGCGTAGCTGTAGCTCATTTCGACGATCCCTTTGCGGTAGACGTAGGTGTCGATGATATCGGCGACGTTGTATACCTGCGTGTTGTACATGTTGAAGATTTGGTCGAAGCCCGCATCCAGCACGCCGGACATCGAGAGGATCAGCATGATGGCGATAATCGGGACGAGCATCGGAATGGAGATGTAGAACATCCGCTTGAACCTTCCGGCGCCGTCGATGATGGCCGCTTCGTACAACTGCGGATCAATGTTCGAAATGGCCGCGAAATAAATGATCGACCCCCAGCCGAAGCCTTGGAAGATGCCGGTGACGACCAGAATGGAACGGAAGTAGCGAGCATCGGCCAGGAACAGCACCGGATCGCCGCCGAAGAACGTAATGATCGAGTTGAGCGGCCCTTCCAGCGAGAAGAAGGCGAAGAAGATGCCGGCAAGCACGACCCAGGAGATGAAGTGAGGCAAGTACGTGACCGTCTGGACGATCCGCTTGTACTTGGCGTTCGTCACCTCGCTCAGCAGAAGCGCGAAGATGATCGGAACCGGAAAGCCGAACAGCAGCTTGTAGAAGCTGATAAAGAGCGTGTTCTTGAGCACCGTGTAGAAATACTCGTCATGGAATATGGTGCGGAATAGGTCGAGTCCGACCCAAGGACTGCCCATGATCCCTTTCAAAATTTTAAAATCCTTGAATGCCAGCAGCACGCCGTACATCGGCAGATAATGAAAAACAATGTAATAGATCATGGCCGGGACCATCATGAGCAGCAGCGCGCGATATTGTTTGATTTTCCTCCATTTGGCATTCCTTAGCGACGCTTTCTCCAGACGCTTGTCCATATGCGGCGCTTCCGCGCCGTGGACGATTGCTGTATCGTTCACCCTTGGCACTCCCCTCTGTATGCGGTGTCAATCCCCTTAACAAAAGGATAACAAAGGCGGCTCCGAATTGAATTATCAAATATTTTCGATTGCTTTCGTTTTTCTGCGCACATGCGAAAATACCTCACATACGAAAAAGCCCGTCCCCGAGAGGACAGGCTTCTAGGATTCAAAGCAGGGTGCAAACGGCTTCAAGAAGGCACGAACGCAGGAATGACGATGCTCATCTGCGTGCCTTGGTCGACGACGCTCTCTACGGCGAAGCGATAGTCTGAGCTGTATTTCAGGCGCAGCCGTTCGTTGACGTTCTTCAGCCCGTAACCGGAGGAATCGCTCTGCAGCAGCGTCGCCGCCGTATCCGCCGGCATGCCGATTCCGTTATCCTGCACGAAGAAAGCAACCTTGCCGTTCGACAGCTTGGCGGTAATGTGCAGCCGGCCCCGTCCTGCTTCTTTGCGGTTAATGCCGTGCAGGATCGCGTTCTCGGCGAGCGGCTGCAGGATAAAGTTGATGGTCGTGTAGCCGAACACGGCCTCGTCGATCTCGTACGTCACGTCGAAGCTATGCTCCTTCATCGTCTGGATGATTTCGATATACGACTTCACATGCTCCAGCTCGTCCCGAACCGGAATCATATTATCGCCCCGATTGAGTCCCGTTCGGTAAAACTTCGACAGCGTCGTGACGATGTGGCTGATGTCGGGCGAGTCGCTGCGCAAGGCCTTCCAGTTGATGAACGACAGCGTATTGTACAGAAAATGCGGATTCATCTGCCATTGCAGCGCTTTGAATTCCGCTTCCTTCTGCACGATTTGGTTGCGGTACAGCTCTTCGATCAGTTCGTTCAGCCGTATGAGCATATGGCCGAACCGGTTCGTCAGCTCGCCGATCTCATCCTTGGATTCGCTTTGCACGCGCATGCTCAGATCGCCGATCTCCACTCGCTTCATCACCGTATTGAGCTTGTAGATCCGGCGAATCATCGTCCTGGAGAAGATCCAGATCATGAAGAGCACGATGACGATGCAGGCCGCGATGATGATGAGCGTCGCGTTGATGATCGATCCCGCGTCGCGGGACAGCAGCTTGGCGGGCACGATGCAGTAGATCGTCCAGCCTGTCTGCTTGACCGTCTTCTTCACCAGGAACGACTCGGCCTTGCCGCTTCGGAACGAGCCCTCCTTCATCCCCTGCAGCTGCGCTGCGCTGAATCGCTCCCCGTCAGCGCTTTGATTCGAGTAGATCACGTCGCCGCGTTCGTTGGTAATGACGACCGTATCGTCCTTCGCAAGCTCCGCGACGTTCTTGAACATGCTCGTATCGTTGATCTTCATGTAGACGATATTCGTCGCCTTGTCCGCGAAGAACTGGGGAAACGCGCCGACCACGATCAATCCGTCATGGAAAAACCACTGGCTGCCCTTCCCCTTCAAGGCCGCCTTGTACCAGGCTTCATCCTTGACCCGATCGGCCGATTGCACCGATTCGCCGTACTCCGGCACGTAGGTCTGCGTGTAGAATTTGACTTCGTCGATTTCTTTGTCGAGCATGACCATCATGTTGAAGTACGGGGTCAAATATTCGTTCAGATCATAGGACAGATTGACGAGATCGCTGTAATCGTTCGTCACGATTTTCTGGAACGTCTTGTTCAGCACGATGGACTGGATCGCGTGATTGTATCGCTCGACCGAGCCGTCGATGCTGCCCGAGATCGTATCCACGTTCTTCTGAATGCCTTGAATCCCTTGAATGCGCAGCATTTGCTTCGACTGATCATAGGCGTACATGCCGAGGACGATAATCGGGATGATGATGACGATTAGATACGATAGGAACAGCTTCTGCTTAAATCGCAGCCGATTGAACAAGTTGCGGACCGCCTGGCTCATGTAGCCGCCTCTTCGCGAAATTGGGATGGGGTCTTGCCGTAATGGGTTTTGAACAGCGAGCTGAAATAAGGGAAATTCGAATAGCCGACTTCGATGCCGATATCGACGATTTTCCGATTCGTCGTCAGGAGCAGCTCTTTGGTCTTCTCCATGCGATGCAGCGTGAGGTACTTATTGAAGCTGATTCCCTTATGCTTCTTGAACAGATGGCTCAAGTAGCTCGGCGACAAGTAGACGCGCTCCGCGATCGATTCCAAGGACAGGTCAGCCCCGTAATCGCTTTCGATAATGCGAACGATATCCTCGATGACCTTGCGCATCGACTCCTGCGGGGCGCTGCTTGCAGGCTGTCCGCTCTCTTCCAGGATCGCAAGAACGACCCGGCGCAAATCGCTGAGCTTCGCCGCCTTGTAGATGCGTTCCAAGTTCAGCTTGAAGGTCTCCGGACGCTTGCTCGCCGAGGCGTCGAAGACGGCTTTGACGATTTCCGTGCATATATATTTGATGTACACGACCGCGAACCGCTCGCTGTTCTGCAGCTCGTCGAACAACTGCTCGAACCGCAGCTTGGCCTGATCGTAACGGGAACGACCGATGCTCTGTCGCAGCTCGTCCAAGGCTTCCTCCGCGGAGAACGTCTGCGCGCTAGCGCCGATCGCGTCGGGATTCGCGAGCAGCACCGTTCCTTCGTCGAAGAAAAATTTGTACTCCAGCATCGACTCCAACAGATGATATTGATTATAGAGCTGCTTGGCGTTCCCTGCCGTGCCGCCGATGACAACGCTCACATCTCCGCCGTACGTTTCGCGGAACCAGCCGATGAGGCGCTTCCCCCAATCGATCAGCCGTTCTTTGGAATCGTCGGCCTCCGCCTCGATGACGAGCAGACTCTGGAATTCGTTCAAGTGCGCGACTTCGAATCCGCCTTGGATGACGTCGGCCAGCCGGCGCTCGAAATCTTGATCGAGCCGATCGAAGAAGCGGTTCCGCGAATCGAGCATGATCAACCGCACGAGCGGATGCCCTTCGCTGGCCATGGGGAACGGCTGCTGGACCGGCTCGAAATCGTCCGGGAGCACGTCGCTTTTGCCCAAAATCAAATCCGACAGCAGCTTCTGCTTCGTGTAGTACGCTTCGTTGCGATAGGCTTCTTCCATACGAATCTGCTGGGCCTTGGTCTGCCGTTCTTCCTCGCAGGACTGAATCACCTGCGTCAGGACTCTGAGAAACTCATCCACCTGGACCGGCTTCAAGATATACCGGATCGCTTTCAAATCGATCGCCCGCTGCGCGTATTCGAACTCCCCGTACGCGCTCATGAAGATCACCTTGACGGGAATATCGAGCTCCCGGATTCGAGCCGCAAGCTCCAGTCCGTCCATGCCCGTCATGCGGATATCCGAGAAGAGGATATCGACCGGATGCTCCTTCATGAAAGCAAGCGCGCTTTCCCCGCTATCCGCTTCGAACGTCTCCAGCGCAAGTCCGAACTTCTCGATCAGAAACTTCACGCCTTCTCTCTCGAACCTTTCGTCGTCTACGATCAGCATCTTGAACACCAGCATTCACCTCAGTAAGTGATTCTAAAGTCAGTATTCCTAGTTAGTTTCTAATTCTAGCACGAGTCCAACTAATCGGCTATCCTTGCGTTAGGATTGATCCGTTGGCGCATGCGGCAAGCATCAAGTGGGCGTGAATAATTGGTATACGGCCAACGCTATCGTCCATTTTGCAAGCTTTGCTCCTATAATGGACATCAACATTGTCGTCCTAACAAGTGGTCAATTTGCTCCTATAATGGACATCAACATTGTCGTCCTAACAAGTGGTCAATTTGCTCCTATAATGGATATCAACATTGTCGTCCTAACAAGTGGTCAATTTTGACCGTTAGAACAAAAATCATGTCCATTCTCTGAATGAATGGACATAGATGACCGTTAGATGATCATTTCACGATTATTTCTGAGCCACCGCGCACTTATGGACATCAATGTCCGTAAGAAAGCCAACCATCCGAAATATAAACGCTAACGGACTTTCATGTCCGTGTAAGCGGCAGGGGTCGTTGCGCCTCTTGCACCGCCTCTCGCGACTTCGCGGGCATGTCATGCACCTCGTGCACCTTGGGGCTTGGGCACCGATTTCCGCGATTTCATGCCATCCGTACATAACAAAAGAACCCTGCACGCCGCCAAAAGATGCGGCATTCAGGGTTCTTCGCCTTGCATCAGCTCCTATATCCCGCAAGCAGCTGCTTTCGTACGAGCTCTTATCTGAACGAAATCACATAACGTTTGCCTTGTTCCACGGAAATGCTGCCGAAACCGTCATCCGTCGTCGTCCAAGCGATTGCCGCGCCATCCGAAGTGACCTTATGAATCGGCTGCGAACGCAGCATGCAATGCTGAGTCCGGCTCGATACGATGGCCGCTTCGATCAGCACGCCATTCTCCCAGCTCAAATCGACTTCGTAGCCCCCGCGTCCTCGGAGACCTTTCACGTAACCGGTCTTCCATGCTGCAGGCAGCGCGGGAAGAAGCGCGAGATGCTCTTGATGTGATTGCAGCAGGAGCTCGGCAATGCCCGCGGTCGCCGCGAAATTGCCGTCGATTTGGAAAGGCGGATGCGCATCGAACAGGTTGGCATACACGCCGCCGCCGTCATATTCGAGCGGTTCGTTTTCCTTGATCAGGTTCAGCAAATTCGAGATCAGCCGCTCGGCACGGTCGCCATCCTTGAATCTCGCCCACAAGCCGATTTTCCAGCCGAGACTCCAGCCCGTTCCCCCGTCTCCTCTGCGTTCAAGCGAGGTTCTGGCCGCATCGAAGAGCGCCGGACCGGCTTCCTTCGTAATCGTCCTGCCCGGATAGACGCCGACGAGATGCGACACATGCCGGTGATGGACATCGCCGTCTTCGAAGTCTTGTTCCCATTCCTGCAGTTGACCGTGGCTGCCTACTTGCAGCGGATGGAGCTTGCTTCTGGCCGCGGCGATGTCGGCGCGGAACGATTCGTCGATTTCGAGCAGCCGCGACGCTTCCAGGCAGTTGTCGAACAGCTCGCCGATCAAGGTCAAATCCATCGTCGACGCGGCGCTTACGGCACTGTGGCGATCTCCGAATTTGAAATGATGCTCCGGCGAAGTCGAAGGCGCGGTAATCAAATGGCCGTTCTCGTCCTCATGCAGCCAGCTCAGGCAGAACAACGCCGCTTCCTTCATGACCGGATAAGCCCGCTCCCGAAGAAACGCCTCGTCCCGTCCGAACGCGTAATGCTCCCATAGATGCTGCGTCAGCCACACCCCGCCCATCGGCCAAAACGCCCAAGAGGCATCGCCTTCGCCGTACGCGCCTACCGGTGCCGTCTGCGCCCACAAATCCGCATTATGATGCGCGACCCAGCCCTTTGCGCCGTAATTGATCTCGGCGGTCTTGCTGCCGTTGACTGCCAGCCGATCGATAAAATCGAACAAAGGCGCATGCATTTCGGCCAGGTTGCACGTCTCTGCCGGCCAGTAATTCATCTCGGTGTTAATGTTCAGCGTATAGTTGCTGCTCCACGGCGCGCGCGTATGCTCATTCCAGATCCCCTGCAGATTGGCCGGCTGCGTGCCTGGCCGCGAGCTTGCGACCATGAGATAGCGTCCATAATGGAACAACAGCTCGACCAGTCCAAGATCCCGGCTTCCGAATTCGGCGATTCTCTGATCGGTCGGCATGTCCGGCGACGCCAAGGTTTCTCCGAGATGCAATTCTACGCGATCCATCCACGGGGCGTGATCAGCTAGGTGATCGGCAAGAACGGCGTCGTAGTCCTTCTTCAATACCGCGCCGATTACGCCGGCAGTAAGCTGCTCCGGTACTCGCAGCGCGCTGGGCGCCCCTTGCTGAGGGTCGAAGCTGGTTGCGGCGCTAAAATACAGCACGACGCTGGTCGCTCCCGCGATGTGAATCCCGTCGTGATCGACGCTCATCGCGCCGTCCTCGTGTACCGCGGCCAAACGGCCATGGAAGCGCAGCGCTTTCGACGTATCCTTATCGCCGTATTGGATCGGATGATCGTGCTTTTGATAATTCGGCGCGACATGCTCGGGAGCAGTGCCGGCAATCATGTAGTGCTCGCCGTCCGATGAAGCGGAATGACGAAGCAGGCTATCGACCTTGGCATGGAAGCTGAGCTGTCCCGGCTTGCTGGATGTCAGACGAACGACCAGCAGCCGATCGGGGTGGGACGCGAACGTTTCTCTCGTATAACGAACGTCGCCGATCGTATACGCCACCGAAGCGATGCCTTGCCTCAAATCCAGCTTTCTGCAGTACTGCCTATAATGATCGCCATGCTCCATGACGAGGCGCAAATCCCCGAACGGCAAGTAAGATTGCGTATATGGACCCATCATGCCTTTGCAGAGCCGGTCGGCTTCCTCGAACAAGCCTTCGCTGACGAGTTTTCTGACCTGCGGCAATACGTTCGCGGCCTCGCTGTTGTTCCAATCCTTCGGATACCCGGACCACAGCGTATCTTCGTTCAAAGCGATGCGTTCGCGTTCCACGCCTCCGAACACCATCGCGCCTAAATTACCGTTTCCGACTGGAAGCGCTTCCGTCCAAAACATGGCCGGCTTCTGGAATTGAATGTTCATTCGTCAACTCTCCCCTTAGCAATAAATGACATGTCAGATTGATTATAAATGATTCTCCTACATTCATGGTATAAGAGAATTGGACGACTACTCTCCACCATACCATAGGGAGCTAGGGATGGGATTATCCGATTTCTTCGAAAGATACCGATATTCGATGAACTTTCATGCTATGATTTAGGAAATAAATTTTGGCAGGGAGATCCAAATTGATACGATGAACAATGTGGACGCAAATAAACCGAGCAGGAGAAATGACCTTGACTAAACAAAACTATCAGAATCATGTGAGAATGCATCCGTTATTCCATTATGTAGGAGCGCCTTTGATCATCATAAGTTTTTTGGGCGCGATCGTTATTCTCTGCTCCGAGCGCACATGAATGTCCCTGCTCGTCTTTGCTTGCACCGCAGGTATTCTACTTACCTTCTTGTTAGTCCGTTCCTACGCCACGAAACTTCAAGACCGCATTATTCGGACCGAAGAGAATTTCAGGCATTTCGTGCTGACCGGTACCCCTCTAGATACGCAGCTCAATAAGAGTCAAATTATCGCTTTGCGCTTTGCTAGCGATCAAGAATTTCCGAATCTTTGCCGGCAGGCTGTCCAGCAGAAGCTGACGGCTGTCCAAATCAAGCAAGCCGTTCAAGACTGGAAAGACGATGATCATCGCGTATGACAGAGACTTCTCGTTGTAGATAAATAGGTATCGATGACAAAAAAGCGACGCGCAGGGAATCTCCCTCCACGCCGCTTTTTTGTGTTTTACGCGTACCTTCTTACGATCTTCGTCACGATTTTAATCAGCTTGATATAGTTCTTGAACTCGGCGAAGTAATTGCCGATGACTTTCTCGATCATCTTCTGGATGATCATGATGCCGATCTCGTCGCGATATACGTCCCACACCGTCGAGAGGATGTCGCCGACGTTAAATCCGCCCAGGCCCATAAGCTTCGCCCCATCCTCGAAGCCGATGACTTCGGTATTCCGAAGCTGCAAGGCAACGTCCGTGATGCTGATGCCGGCTTCCCTGAACGTGGAGATCGCGACCAGTACGGCGACTTCGTTGTCGTCGATCAAGGCTTTCTCCGCCCCGCTCAGCTCGTCGTAGAACGCTTGTCTTTCTTTCGCCGAGATGGCTTTGATGATTTGGTACGTATTCTTCAAGTTGTTGCCGTTCGCCATCTGAAGCGCGCTGACCAGCTCGACCAGCGAGATCAAGCCCGAATCGAGCATCCCTTGCGCGACTTCCTGCAGCGTCCAGCCGCCGATTTCATCCAAATACATGGGAATCCATACGACGCGGCTGCGACCGGCGATCAGTGCCCTGGTGAGATCGGGGACGTTCGTAAAGCCGCCGTGATAGAGCGCGTCCGCGATCGCATAGAACTCCGTGTTCATATTCCCGAGCAGCGTCCCTAGCTGCTCTGCGGTATATCCGTTCTCCTTGAGAATCGCGATCGTGTTATCGGATCGGATGTTCATGTATCGCAGGTACTCGGAAGGCGCATATCCGTCGTGGATAAGCCAGCGAAGCGTGTCATCGGCCGAGCGGTCGCGCAGGTAGGACAGCGCATCCTGCACCGATAAACCGAACGTCCTCAGCAGCGCCGCGACGCCGTCCCCGTGCTCGCCGTAGAAACTCAGGGCGCTCATGAGCGCGCGTTTCTCGTACCCTGCGTCGTACATGGCTTTGGCGATCGCCGTCATGTCGGCGTTCGGCAAGCCGGCTCGCACGATCGCGATCGTGTCGATCGGCGACGTGCTCGTCGTACGGATGAACGCGACGATCGCTTCCGGCGTGTTCACGCCGAGCCGGACCAATTGCGTGCCCTGCTCTTCGTTCGTTCCCGCGTTCTGGCGGGAGCGGTTGTAGTAGTTATACCGCATCTTCAAGATGCTGGCATTATCGAAGCCGAGGCTTGCCAGCGTATCGATCAGATAACTCGCGCCGGCCGTCTCCAGTATCCCTCGTCTGGCCAATTCCGCCGCGACGTCGTTCGCGTTGCCGCCTTTGTCCTTGATTCGCTTCAAGTACGCGTACAAGGGATCGGCGCCGAACACTTCGGTCACGGCCGCGCGAACTTTGTCCGCCGGGATGACTTCGCCCCGAATGGCATCGGTAACGCCCAAAGCATCCAGTCCGAAGATGACCTTCAGCGCAAGCACGATATCCGTCGGGCTGAACTTGTCGCTCATATACACCGCGACGCTGTTCGGCGTGGACGTTTTGTCCGAAGGGATCATTTTGATCAAGTAGCCGACGTTCTTATCGCCGTAGTAAATCGCTACGACCGCAAGGCCGAGCTCCGTCTTGCCGTAATACGGCGAGAGGATCGCCGTCGACTCGTCGGCTCCGAGCGCGTACGCGTCCTTCAAATACTGAACGACGTCCTTGACGGGAGCATTCTGCTGATGAAGGAATGCCGCTGCTCCATCCGCCGTCTTGATGCCGAACAAATCGAGCACTTCCTGCAGCGTGCCGGATGTCGCATCCGACCCGTAAACCTCGTCGACGGTCGATTGTACCGCGGCCGCGCTGTATTGGCCGAATGCCGTCAGAATCGCTTTCGTCTCCGCGTTCGTCTTGCCGTAGTTCGACTTTAACGCCTGGGCGATGTAAGCGACCCGGTAACCAGTCTCGTTCATTAACGATACGAATTGTTCCGAGGTCAAAACGCCTTCCGTCTTCAAGGCGTCCACGAACGCCGAATCGTACGTCGATCCGTAAGCGGCGCCGATGCCGCCGACGATCGCCGCCGTCCCGAACGAGCCGCTGGCCAGGAACAGCTTCGCTGCATCCGCTGCGGATTGACCGAAGTCGGTCTTGAGCAAGCCCGCGATGTCGAGGAACGAGAAGCCCGCGTTCCAGAGATGCGTAATTGCCGCTGCCGGATCCGCAACGCCTGCCGCCAACAACGAATCTCGCGCCGCCTGAGCGGCTGACGATTGCCCGCCATCGCCGTAAAGCTGATGTACCGTCCACTCGATCACGCTGTCGCTATCCGGATAAGCGGCGATCAGCGCTTGAATCGTAACGTCCGCCCCGTTGCCGTAGTACGAACGGGAGGCTTCGATCACGTCTTGCATTGCGTAACCCAAGGCGCGCAGGAAAGGCGCGGCTTCTTCGATCGTTGCCAGGCCGCTCTCGTCCAGCAGCTCCTCGAGGCTTTGGTCGATCGGCTGTCCGTAAAGCTCGGCGACTTTGTTCAAGATGTCCGACGCGTCGATAGACCCGTAATGAAGCAAGTCGTAAGTCGCCTTGCCGGCCGACAAATCGTAATACGTCTTGGCTGCCAATACGATGTCGCGCAGCGTGAAATCGAGCGTCCGCAGCTGCGGAATCGCATCCGCGAAGGTCGCGACGCCGAGCCCGGTCAACGTGCTGAGCTGCGTCTGCTGCAGCGTTTGCCCGTAGACGTTCTGGACGGCGGCATCGATCTCCGAAGAGGAATAATCGGTCGTCACGGCCAGAACGGCGATCGTCTCTCCGCTCGTCAAGCCGTAATGCTCTTGGCCGACCCGCACGAGCGCATTCAGTCCGAAATACATTTTCTTCAAATACGGTACTGCCAGATCGAACGTATCGAGGCCGTTAGCGGCCAGCGATTCGACGATCGTCTCGCTCTGTCCGCTTCCGTAGACGTCGGCAACGGTGCCGACGACGTTCGTTTGCGGGTACAAGCCGGAGGCGACCAGCGCTTGCAGCGCCGTTCCGGACGAGAGGCCGTACTCGTTCTTCGCCAGCTTGACGATGCTCGCCAGGCTGAAATTCGCCCGGTTCATGAACGTAATCGCCGCTGCATAAGAGGTGTTCCCTTGCGTCTCCAGCCAGTCATGAACGACGGATTCCACGGATTGGCCGAACAGCGAGGCCAGCGTCGTCGCGACCGCGTTCGTGTCGACGGTATGGTTCGCGGCGTACAATGCCGCAATCTGTCCGGCGTCGCGGGAGAAACGCTCTTTGGCCACGGCCGCGATGTCGCGGAAGCCGAAGCCCGCGTTTCGCAAGTATTCGACGGCCGGTTCGACGGCCGAGATGCCTTGGGCGTCCAATGCTTCCGCCATCGTCGTCTCGATCGTCTGACCGTAAACGGACGATAATGCCATTAATACCGCGTTAACGTTATTCGGGTATTTCTTCGAAAGCGCGTAAGCCGCTTCGCCTGAAGTCAAGCCGTAAAATTCCTTCAAGCTGCCGGCCATGTCGGACAGCTTATAGCCGCCAAGCGCCAGGAAATCGATGCCGCTTTCCGGCGTCGCGCTGCCGGATGCGGTCAGCAGCTGCGCGATCGTGATCTGCTGCTGCCCATACAGGGATTGAATCAGCTTGATCGTGCCCTGCAAGTTGTTGCCGTACGAGAAGCGAACGATTAACCCCTGGATAACCTCGTCGCGGCTGAAGCCGCCTTTGATCAACGCCGGACCGAGCGCGTCGTATGTCCGGTAGTCCGGATAACGGGCAGCCAGCGTGTTGATGACGGACGTCGCCGTCGCTCCTTGCGCGCGAAGCGTCTGGATCCAAAGCATGATCGGGTCGCTTCCGTACGCCCACGCGATCGCCGCGGCGATGTCGTCCGACGGTTCGCCCGTGCTCGCGTTCATGGCCGTTGAAGCGTCCAAATCCGATAACCCGTAGTTTTCGCGAAGCACGAGCGCGATATCGCGAAGCGAATACGGCGACAGCTTGCGAATGACTTGATCCATCGTCTCCTGCTTGCCGATCAGGTAAGCCGCGACGTCGCTCGCCGCGATGCCGTACCGGCTGAAGGCGAGAATCCATTCGGACCAGCCTCTACGGTCGAACGATTCGGCGACGTCCTCGAAGGCGTAGCCGGCATTCTTCAGCGCCGAAGTCAAGTAAGGCAGCGCTTGTCCCGCGCCGCTATACCCGTAGGCGCCGATCGTGCCGTCGATCAGCTCGTCGAGCGTGAATTGCCCGGACAAGCTCATGGCGACGGTCAAATCCTCCAGCGTCGTTCCGCTGTAGAGATATTGCGCATCCTTGCGAATCGTCGTGACGCTGCATGGACAGCCCGGCATGACGTTCATCCGCTCCAGCATAATCCATTGCTGCAGGTTCATGCCCATCAAACTTTTCAAGGCGCTAGCGATTTCATATTTGTCCCACAACCGGGATGCGGAAACGGCTGCCGCTACGGTATTGATATCGGGTGCCGTTCCGGGATCGCCCGCGAAGGCGGCCAGCAGACCGGCAATCGCATCGCTCGCCGTATATCGGGTGGAATAGTCGCCGCTTAGAACTGCGATTGCGTCGTTGAGTGCGAACGCCGTTCCGTCTTGCACGATGGCGTCATGCAGCGTCTTAAGCGCCTGCGATGTCGTGAGTCCCGCTTGCTTCAGTTGGTTCAGCACGGAGCTTCGGCCGGTGCCCCTGACGTTATTCAAGAAATAAGAAGTCGTCGCGACCGGATCGTAACCGCCTTTCACCAAGTAACGGAGCAGATTGTTTCGCTCTTCGTTCGTCGCGCCGTCGTAAAGCGCGCCGATAGCCGTCGCGATATCCGCTTCGTAAGCGAGAAGCAGCAAGCCTGCCCGCTTCGCCAAGTCGTAACCGTTCGCGCCGAACGCCTTCATGGCCTCGCTCGCCGCAGAACCGGTCATCCCCCACACTTCCTTGATCGTTACGGCGATCAACCGATCGTCCGCTTGGCCCGCCTTCATCGCTTGGATGACGACGGCCGGGCTGTCGCCTGCTTCCAGGACGGCAGAAGCGACTTCCCTGGATCCCACGCCCGCATCCAACATCGCTTTCGCCGTGCCGGCCTGCGGGAACGAACCGCGGACGATGCCGTACGTATCCGATGCGGAGAAGCCGGCGTGGACGAATGCCGCCACGGCCGTAACGGCGTCGTCGAACGCGTACGCTTGCGCGACCGCGCCGCCGATCGCGGCAGCCGCGTAACCGGCATCGGCCAGCGCTTTCGCCATCGCCGCCGCTCCCGCGGACAGCTGCGCCTTCATCGCGGCGGCAACTTCCGTCGCTTGCCAGCCGGCGTCTTTCAAGGCGCGGATCGCGTTCGCATCGCTCAGCTCGTAAGCGGACTGCACGGCTGCCGCGGCGTCTTCCAGGCCATAACCGCAAGTCTTCAGAATCGAAGCCGCGCTTGCGGCCGTCTCGTCGTACGCCGACCGCAGCATGGACGCGACGTCGGACGCGGAGGCTCCGGCGACTTTCAGCTGAATCGCCGCTTGCTTGCTCGTCTTGCCGTGCTTGCGCAAGAACGGTCCGAACTCGGACGGCGTATAGCCCGCTGCCATCATATCTCTCTCATAATAAGGGTAGCTCGTGTCAAACATGGCATCCTGCCCTTGCAGCATCGTCGTCGCGTCGGCTTCCATCTCGCCGAACAGCCCGATGATCGCTGCTTTGGACAATTCGTATACGGTATTGACGGCTCTCGTATACGAGGCGACGGTGAAGCCGCCTTCCCGGAGCGCTTGGAGCGCTTCGAAAGCGGTCATCCCGTACTGGCCGCGAAGCACCTGCGCCGGGTACACCGCGGAAGAATCATTGACCGCGCTGCTCGATACGAAGCCTTGAACCGTCGCGGCGTTGGCTACCGGCGTCTCGCCGAATGTCGGCAAGAACAGCAGGTTCACCGCCTGCACGCGGTTGACGCCGGCATAAGCGACCACCGCCGTCGCCGCGGAGCCGATAACCTTTCCTGTGGCGCTCCACGTCAAGATGATCGTCGTCGGATCCGAACCTAGCGCGGATCTCACGTTGCTTTGCCATTGGTTGTCGATCTTCACCGAGAACGACGTAGAGTCCGTCGGCTTCATCGGTTTGTCGAACGTCAGGATCACTTTCGTCCCGCTCTCGTCGGACGTCGCCGCGATGAGCTTCGGCGCAGAGCTGACGTTATTGACGATGCGATCGCTGCCGAAATCGTAACCGGTTTTGCTCAGCTTGAGCGTGAAATTCCGATTGTAGCCCATATTGAAGGCGACTTTATAGCTGAGGCCTTCGTCGGAAGCCGTAACCGTTACCGGCGAGACGTTGTTGCCAAGGCTGTCGATCAGCTTGACGGACAGGCCCGGAACCGGTGCGTTCAACGTAATCGTAAAGCCGTTTTCGTTCACCGCCTGCACGGCCGCGATGGCCATGATCGGCACGTACGCGGTTAGGGTCGAAGCGAACGCGTAGCCCTTCTTCGCGAACGTCAGCGTATACGTGTTTCCTTCCGAGAGCGGCGCTTGCGCGATGAACTGGCCTGCCGCCGGTCCCGCAACGACGGCCGAGACCGGAATGCGCTCGCCCGCCGCCGTCTCGATCGTCATGTCTGCCGGAAGCAAGGCGACCTGTGACGGTGACAAGGATAACGTAATGCCGCTCGCGTTCACCCCAACGACACTCGTTTGGACACGGATCGGCAATATGACTTCGGACGATCCCGTAGTCGGATGCGCCGGATCCAGCACTTCGATGGTATAAATGACGCCTGCCGTCAGCGATACGAGCACCGCGTACGATTTGCCCTTGTCCGGCGAATTCGGGTTCTCGTCGAAGAACTTGCTCGCGTTCAAGGCGATGACGTTTCCGTTGCCGTCCTTCAGTCGGACGAGCGACGGGCTCAAATTCGGAACGGCTGCGCTTAGGCCAAGCTTGAAGCCGGAGGCCGTCACGTTGGACACCGTTGCGGTTCGAACGTCGAATGCGATCGGCGCTCCGAACGCGTAACCGGATGCCGCGATGGTTACGGAGTAAGGCTTGCCATCTTCGAGATGAGCAGCGATAACATACGTGACGCCGTCATCGGAGGTCGTCGCCGCTTGGATGCCGACGGTATTCCCCTCTGCGTCCAGCAATGCGAAGCTGCCTTTCGTCAGTCCGGCTACCGCGGTCTGGAACTCAATCGCGATACCTGCCGCGTTCGCTGATTTCAACGTCGCCGCGACGGAAACCGGTACGAATGCTTGCCGTCCGATGCCGAAATCGTAGCCGCCGCGCGTTATCGTCAGCGTATACGTCTTACCTTCCGTCAGCGCTGCAACGACATGATATTGCTTGTCGCCATTCGCGGCGGTGACGAATTGAACCGTGACCGAAGCACCCTGTTCGTCCGTCAACTCGACGTTACCGACGACTAAGCCCGCAACGGCTTGATCAAGCGTAACGTCGAAGCCATCGGCGCGAATGTCGGCAACGTTCATGCCGACCGTAATCGGCACGTTCACCGACAGCGCGGTTCCGAAGTCGTAGCCGTCCGCGTGAATCGAAAGCGTGTACGTCTCGCCTTCGGTTAGCGTTGCGTGGAGGGCGTAAACCGCTCCGTCGTTCAGCTCCTCGACCGAATTAATTGAAACGAGCACCCCGCCGGAATTCCGGAGCTCGAAGGCGCCAGCCGGCAAGCCGCCGATGGAAGGCGACAGCTTCACGCTCAGTTGACCCGCATTAACGCCGACTTGTTGAACCGTGATAACCGCCTTGAAAAAGACGGACGTCTCCAAGCCGAAGTCATAGCCTTGTTTGACCGGCTGCACCGAGTATGTCCGGCCGCCAACGAACGCCGCGGTTACGCGGTATGTCGCTCCGTCGTCGGTCGTGACGGCTGCCGTCGCGCTAAGCGTGTTGCCGTTATCGTCCTTTAATACGAAGTCCGAAGCATTTAAGCCCGGAACCGCCGGGTTCAAGCCCATGTCGATGTACGTCGCGCCTGATCGAAGCACAGCAGCGCTCGCCGCGACGGGAATATCCATGGGGACCGGCGCTCCGAAGTCGTAGCCGTCTTTCTTCGGAAGCACGGTGTAATGCGCCGCGCCCCAGAACGTCGTCTCGATCAGATACGTGGAACCGCCGTCCTCCGTCGCTGCTTGCTGTACGGGAATCGGCTGGCCCCAGCCTTCCCGCATGATGACGAAGTCGCTTGCGCGCAAGTCCGGTACCGGCTGATCGAAGCTCAGCGTAAAGGCGTTGACATTGCCGACCATGGTTCCCCCGAACGTCGGAACGACCGCTTGCAGCGAGAACGGCAGCGCCGCGCCGAAATCGTAACCCATCTTGTTGATCGACAGCGAGTAGTGGACCCCCGCCGTCAGTTCGGCCGAGACCTGGTAGGTCAGCCCGCCGTCCCACGAGACGAACGTCGCTCTGATCGGAGCGCCTTGCTCGTTCGTCAAGACCAGATCCGTATCGAGCAGCGCGATCGGCGACGTGAAGTTCAGCTTAAAGCCGTGAACGGACACGCGGTCGATCGACGCTCTCTTGGACGTAAGCGAGAACGGATCCGACGTGACGACCGCGTAGCCGGACTTCGTCGTCGCCACGGTATAGGTCTTGCCTGCCGTCAATGCCGCTTGGATTTGATACGTTAGCCCATTGTCCGACGTGACGGCGGACGTGATCGCGACCGTATTGCCGTCCGCGTCCGCGAGCCGGAAATCGCTCGCGACCAGCCCCGGAATCGCGGGTCTCAAATTCAGCGCGAAGCCCGATTGATTTTGCCGGAGCACGATCGCATCGACTTTCACGACGTAAGCGACCGGTATCGGATCGCCGAACGCATAGCCGGGTACGGTCGTCTTCAGCGTGTACGTCAGGTTCGGATCGAAGATGCCCGTCAGGTGATAGATTGCGCCTCCCTGATAGGCGGCGGCAATCGCAACCGTGCGTCCCGTCCCGTCGACCAGCGTGAAGTTAGCTGCCGTGAGACCCGGCATGTCCGGGAATACTTGGACGGCGATCAAGTTCGTCTGCGTGCCGAGCAATCGCGTCTGCGCCGTCGCCGGGACGTTGAACGACACCGGGGATGCGAGCTTGAAATCTTCCCTCGCCAAGTCGACCGTGTACCCTTCGCCCGCCTGAACCATGGACATCGTCACCTTGTACGTTAGTCCCTGATCCGTAGTCGCGAGCGTGTATTGGTTCACCGCGATCCGGTTTCCGTCCGGGTCCCGCACGATCAGCTGCCCAGGCAGCAAGCCTGCGATCCGCGCGTTGAATTGAAGCTTAAAGCCCGTGACCGTCGGATTCGCGACCGTCGCCGTAACGAGCTTCGTGACGACGAACGGAACCGGTTCGTTGACTTGGGACGCGGCATTCGGCTTGTATTGAACCGTATACGCCTTGCCTGAAGCCAGCGTGCCCGCGATCGCATACGTCGAGCCTCCGTCGCTCGTCGTCGCGGACGTCATGGCGATGATCTCGCCTTGCGGGCCGCGAACGACGAAGTTGCGAAGCTGAAGGCCCGCGATCGGAGTGGCGAACGCGACGGTTACGCCGGTGGCCGATGCGCTTGCAACCGTCATCGACGGCGGCACGACGAACGCGACCGGCTTCATTTCGAAGTCGTCCAGCCCGAGCGTGAACGCATAATCGGCTCCCGGGTGGAAACCTCCCGGAACGGTTACGCGGTAGGTGAGCCCGTTATCGGCAGATTCGAACCCGTTCGGATAGACGGTTTGCCCGTTCTCGTCCTTCAGGGTCAGGCCGAGATAGTTCTCGATCTCGGGGAACGCGGGAGCGAAATGCAGGATCAAATGGCCGCCCGCCGTCACGTCCGTCACGCTGCCCGTAATAAAGCGGTTGACGTGGAACGTTACCGGCGATTGGAAAATGGCGTACGCTTTCGTCAGCGTCAGCGTATAGTCCTGGCTCGAAGCCAATTGGACGCGAACATGGTACGTTGCGCCGTTATCGTCGGTTGCCAACGTGACTCCGCTCAGCCTATTATTGGCCGCGTCCCGGATATCCACGTTCGCCGGCAGCAATCCTGCAATCGGGTTCGCAAAGGCAAGCTCGAAGCCTGCGTTCGTGATCGACGCGATCGTCGTCGAACCTGCATCGACGGTATCCGCCGCTTGGAACGAGACGCCGCCTTCCGGCAAATGCCCGAGCAGCTTCAGGTTGTACGTGCCTCCCGTCAGGACGGCATTCAGTCGGTACGAATGCCCGCCGTCAGAGGTCGTTGCCGACGTTATCGCGACTGGATCTCCGGTTGTCGTATTCGACAGCAGGAAGCTGCCCTCCCATAAGCCGCCGTTCGGGTGATCCAACGTCACCGTCAAGCCGTCGTTGCCGATCGCGCCGACAGTAATCGTCGAGAGAATCGGAAGATGAATATAGAACTGATTCGGATCGGCATCGGCGTTCATGCTCAGCATGTACTCCCCGCCCGCCAAGCTCGCCGAGATCCGGTACGTGGCTCCGCCATCGTCCGTCGCGGCCGAGCCGATCGGAACCGTGACGCCGTCAAGCGTCTTGAGCGTAAACGCGCCGGCATCGAGCGTCAGCGGCGGATTCAGGCTGAGCGTCACGCCCGTCGCGGACACCGCGGAGATTTCGTTGCGCGCGGAGACGCGAATCGGCTTCGGAGCGCCGAAGTCGTAGCCGTCGGCATGGGCCGATAACGCGTACGAATGCCCGTTCGAGCCGGCGAACTTGCCGATGTAGAGGTGCATTTGGGCATCCCAGACGACTTCGAGCACCTCGACCAAGGCTCCCGTCTCGTCGACGACACGGAAATTATCCTTCGTCATGTTCGGAACCGACGGGTTAAACCCGGCCATGAACTGCGGCGGTCGCTGGCTCGCGTTCCAAGGATTCAGCGTCGCGCTGACGATGATCGCCGGCGAGCCGAAATCGTAGCCCGGCGCGGTCACGCCGAGCGTGAAAGGTCCGCCCGCGTTGATTTCCGTCGTCTGCAGCGTGTACGTCAATCCGTTATCAGCGGTCGAAACCTCGGTCGGAACGATCGGATCCCCGTTCGCTTTCGACAATGAGAAACGGGAGGCGTCCAGTCCCGGAACTGCCCGGTCCAAGTGAACCGTATACCCCGTATACTGCGGACTGTACGGTCCGTTGATTGTCGTGTACCTGTCGACCGCGATCGTCGCGGGAACGACGACGTCGCCTTCGGCATACTTGGCGTCCGGCATATCGAACCGGAAGGCATACGTGCCTGCCTCAGCCATATCGGCTTCAATGTTCCACGCGAGGCCGCCGTCTTCCGATCGAAGACCGGTGACCGCTATTGGTTGTCCGTTCGCGTCCTTAAGCGCAAACTGTTCGGCGGTCAAGCCGCCGACCGGCGTATCGAACTTCAATCGGAACGACCCGTGGGATACTTGGCTCACCGTCGCGGGTATCCGCTCGGGGACCACTTCGATGGCAACCGGCGCGTCGAAGGCATACCCTTCTTTGTTCAGCGTCAGCGTGTACGTCTCATTCATGTCCAGCGACGCCCACACTTCGTACCGCGAACCGACGACGACCGCGCTCAGCATGTCGATGCCGACCGGATCGTGATCGCCGTTCCGCAGCTCCAAGCTGAGCGGCTCCATGTCCGGCACCGCTTGATCCATCGACAGCACGAAGCCCGCCGTCGTCACGTTGGTCGCGGACGGCGTTACGAGAACGATGTCCGGAGCGCCCGGTACGACTACGGCAAGAGCTGCGCCGAAGCTGTAGCCGGTCTTGGCAATGGCAAGCGTATACGATTCGCCGGCCGCAAGCGTCGCGGCTATGGCATACGTCGCTCCTCCGTCGGTTGTTGCCGCCGTTAGGGCAACCGGCGCGTCAAGCGCGTCCGTCAAGCTAAAATCGCCGGCGGACAAGCCGTCAACCGCGCCGTTTAACGAAACGGTAAATCCGGTTTCGGATACGCCGCTGACCGCAGCCGTCACCGGGACGGTTTCAGGCGTCGTTACCGGCACGTAGACGGACTTCGAATGGCCGAAATCATAGCCCGTTTTCGTAACGGTCAGCGTATAGGTAACGTCCTCGGCCAAAGCTGCCGCGATCGTATACGAGATTCCGTTGTCGGATGTCGCGGCGTCCGCGATCGCGACCGTATTGCCGGCTTGCTTCAACGTAAATACGGGATCGGTTACCTCTTGATCGAATACGACCTTGAAGCCCGCCGCCGAGATCTCCGTCACGTTCGCGACGACATCGATCGACTGCGGCGGCGTTACCGCTACCGAGAAGCTGACGGCGCTGCCGAAATCATAACCGGTTTTGGCCAATGCGACCGTATAGGTCTCGCCTTCGACTAGGACCGCCATGACCCCATAGGAAATACCGCCGTCCAACGTCGCTATGGAACTAACCGCTACTGGCTGGCCGCCTTTGTCCAGCAGCGTGACCGCGGACGGCGTCAAACCCGTCACGGCCGTGCTGAAAAGCAATTTAAACCCGGACACGCCGGCCTGAGCGACCGATACGCTCACCGTCGATGGCCCGGTCGGATTCGGCGGAACGAAGATGCCTCCGCCGCCTCCGCCGACCGGCGCGCCGCTGTCCTTGCCGCCGCGATCCGTCTTCTCTACTTGGAGCGGCTCGGTCTCGAACACGACATCCGGCGCGTCGACGAGCGCTTTGGCGATTTCGCCTGCCCCTTGCACGCTCGTCGTGCCGTGCAGCTCCGCGTTCGCGACTTTGACGCCGTCGTTCAGCGTAACCGCCGTCCCGCCGGCCGTCTCGTTCACGACCAGACGATCGATCGAACCTGTCTCGACGATTAATTTCATGTCGCTCTTGATCTCGACGTACGCGAACTGGCCGGATAACGTCACTTCACCGTCCGCGGAAATCGCGATGCCCGCGATGCCGGCAGCCGGCGCCGTTCCGTTCGACTCGATGCGCGCGTCCGTCCGAACGTCCAGCTGTTCGATGACCGTCGTGCCGTCGACGACGACGCGAATGCGCCCGTCCTTCTTCTCGACGATCACGGTGCCCAGCTTGGAGTCGTCGATATGGACGCTGTGCTCGCCGCCTCCGTTAATGGCCGTCGTTCCGTTCACGGTGACGCCGTCCAAATAAACGTCCCCGTCTCCGACCGCTTGGCCGATCGTCAAATCACCCTTAACGATCACGTTGCGAAGCGTGACGCCCGGAACGTCGATCGAAAGATTCCCCGCAACGGTGACGGTGCCGGACGATGGCCCGTACGTCCCCGCCTCCCGTAACGACTTCGCGGGAACGACGATGCCTCCCGCGGCATTCGGAGCCGATTGCTTCAAAATCCGATCCAGCACGACGACCGCTTCCGCCCGCGACATCGTGGCCGCCGGACGAAGCGTGTGATCCGGATAGCCGGTCACGAGCCCCGCCTCGAGCGCGGCGCCGAGCGCATAACGGCCGTAAGCCGGCACGCTGCCTTGGTCCTTGAACGCGGCAAGCGGGTCAGCGCCTTCGCGAACGACCACCGGCACGAGCTTCGCCAGCATCGAAGCCGCTTCGACGCGGGTCAGCGTGCCGTTCGGACGGAACGTTCCGTCCGGGAACCCGGAGACGTAGCCCTCGCCGACGGCCGCGGCCACGTCGGACGCGTACCATGCGCTCGCGGATACGTCCTTGAACGATGAGCCTGCTCCGCCCTCATAGGCGAACAGCCGGTTCGCGAGCGCGACGAATTCGATCCGCGAGATGCTCGCGTCCGGACGGACGGTGCCGTCGTCGAATCCTTCGATGTATCCCTTCCCGAGCCAGTCGGTCAGCGTACGCTCCGCCCAATGGCCCTGTATGTCTTTCGGCGCGGACGACGCGCTGCCCGCCTCGGCGGAGCTCGCGTATCCGGTCCCCGGCTCTATCAAACCGCAGACGAGACTCGCGATCACGAGCCAATGAATGAAGAGCTTTGCCCTCTTCCCGTACCTGATGAAACCCATAACGTATTCCCCTCTCGCAGATCACTCTGTCCATGGGACAGATTCCTAACTGTTATCCTCCCATTCTACGAACTGTCACTAAAAGAATAATGAAAGAATCAGACAAAAAAAGACAAAAACCGCGCCCCGATTGGGTTCCGCGAATTTTTGCCTGCTCTTTGGCCTTTCTATTTGCCTGCTTTTTCGCCTCTCTATTAGCCTGCTTGCGTCTTACTTTTTACCTACTATGATGTCTTGCAATCTACCTATCTATCTACCTACCTAGCTGCCGTTCTGCCGTTCTGCCGTTCTGCCTGCCATTCTATATCCCTTCCAGGAAACAGGTTATTTCTTATCGGAGAATCGGGCTATCAGCTCGTCATAGTAACCGGTCAGCTCCGCGGACGGGCGGATGCCGAGCTCCCGGCCAAGCAGGCGAACGTAGCCGTTATAGAGGGCGATCAGCCCTTTGCGATCTTCCGTCGTCCCGCGAATCGCCATGAGCAGCCGAATGACCGACTCGTCCAGCGGATTGCGTTCATTCAGCTTCGCCAGCAGCTTCGACGCGGACGACGCATCGTTCATGGCCATCAGCGCCTCTGCGACCCGGATGACGAACGCCCCGTACAATTCGGCGTAGCGTTCCGTTTCATGGATGGCCCAGACGTACGCTTTGTCCCCGAACAAGTCGCCCGTGTACAACCGCTCGGCTTGCAGCGCCTCTTCCAGATTGCCTGCGTTGATGGATTGGAGCGCCCGCGCTTTCGCTTCGAACTCCGCGTAGTCGATGAACGCATGCGGCAGCTCGAGCACGTAGCCGTCGTTCTCCGAGCGGACGTTTTCCCTCAGCCCAAGCGGTTCCAGCGATTTGCGCAGCTGATAGACGGTCGTGTTCAAATAGTTTTCCGCATTCTCCTGGTGCATGCCGCCGAAGATGTCCGCCACCAGCCGGGACCGGGGAATCCGCTTGCCTCGGTAGAGCAGCAAGTACGCGAACAGCTCGGCGCATTTGCGCGATATCCACTTCACCCGCTGCGATTCGCTGCCGATCGACACGTCCCCAAGCGTCGTAACGACGAGCCTCGGCGTTGCCGAGGAGACGGGCGCTCGCGAGCTTTCGGCGGATCCGTGGGCCGTGCGGGTCGCCAATGCCCGATTGACCGTCCGCTCGAGCCGTTCCTGCGACACCGGCTTGACCAAATAATCGGTAACCGACAGCTCGTACGCATCCAGCGCGAATTCCTTATGGGAGGTGACGAAGACGATCTGCACCGGCGATCGGGCTTGCTCCATCTTCGCGGCGAACGCCATGCCCGTCTCGTCCGGCATCGAAATATCGACGAAGGCGAGCCCGATGTCGTCGTTCTCGTTCAGGAAAGCCGCTGCCTGCTTCGTATTCGCAAAAGCGCCAGCCACCTCGACGCCCGGCAGCTTGTCCAGCATTTTGCCCATGATCAGATGCATCATCGGCTCGTCGTCAACCAGTATGACTTTCATCGTAATCCTCCTCTTCGCCAGAATGATGCCCCGCCTTCGCCCGCGGGAGCGTAAACGTAAACGTCGTGCCGGCGCCCGGCGCGCTCTCGAATCGCAGCACGCCGCCGTGGATGCGGACGAATTCACGGGCCAGCGCCAAGCCGAACCGCGTATCCCCGGAATCGCCGCCGGCTAAGGACGCCCTCGAGAAAGGCTCTTCGAGGCGGAGCATATCCGACGTTTTGCCGTCGATGCCCGCTCCGTTGTCGCGCACGAATACCGCGATCCGGTCGCCTTCCGCCTCGGCGCCGATCTCGATCTGACCGCCGAAGCCGGTGAACTTGATCGCGTTCGACAGCAGGTTGCGGAGAATGAGATCCAGCATCTCTTTGTCCGCGTCGACCGCGAGCCTCGGATCGATCCATTCCGTTATTCGGATCGTCTTCATGCCGGCCTTGGGGCTTGCGAGCGACATCGCCTGCTGCACGACCTGCCTCACGTTCCAGCCGGAAGGGCGAAACACCACCGCGCCCTTCTGACTGCGATACCAATCCAGTAAATTATCGACGAGATGGTAGGTGCTTTGCACTTGGCCCCGGAGCTCGACGAATACGTCGGCATGCTCGATATCGGCGGCGGTCAGCTCGTCTCCGAGCAAGTCCGTCAAGCTGACGAGCAGCGCGATCGGATCGCGGATGTCGTGGGCGACGACGGTGAACAGCTTGTCCTTGAACGCGTTCAGCTCGGACAATTGCCTGGCGTTCTCGCGCAGACGCGCCTCGTTCTCGATCAGCTCCGTGATGTCGTTGAACATGATCATTTTGCCGACCGGCATCGTCCCCGCATCGTAAATGATCGACAAGCCGCAGCTGTAATGCTTGCTCCGTCCGTCCAGCTGCCTCTGGAACGGGAAACGTTCATCCTCGGCGCGATCGGATAGAATGAGCTGCAATAGACGCGGATGTTCGGTCAGAATACCGCCGGCCAGCGCGGGATACTTCGGCACGAACCCGAGTTCGGGAAAAATGAGCGCGGCCGCGCCGTTGTAGCTGACGATCCGTCCATCGCCATCCAGCAATAAGACGCCGTCGCGGATCGTTTCGAACACCTTCGCAAGCGCGAGCGGCGTTAACCGCAGCAAGTTAAACCGCAGAATTCCCCACGCGTAGGCGATTCCCGAGACTGCGAAGCCGAACGGCGTGAAATCGATTTTGACGCCGAACCAGAACAGCAGATTGAACGCCATCGGCGCGAACGCGCCCAATAGGAGAATCAAAATTTGCTTGCGAATGGCGGGGAGCGCCCGGATATACATCGTGACGAACAGGCCGATGCCCCACAGCAGGATGACATAACTATAGAGGGCGTGCAGGTTGTAGCCGATGCCCTTGACCGTCGTGTACAGCGGGACGGATGCATCGGCATTCAACGAATAACTGACGTATACCAAGTGATGCCAGTCATTGGTCAAGTGGAGGACGAACAGCAGGGTAGGAAAAAGGAACAACAGGGCCGCAAGCTTGCGGCGGGACCGTTCGGCCGTCCCCGTGAATTGAATCGCCTGATAGAGCCACAACGTCGTCACGAACGGAATGCCTATGTATTGGATTTGAAGCGCCAGCTTCACTTGGTCCAAGCTTCGGGCGAGCACTTCCATGCCGTAGCCCAGCGCGTAGAAAGCGCCGGCCAGCATCATCAGCACCATCGTCCCGGCTACGGGCAAATGCCGCTTCCGGTAAGACAAGAGCGCCACGAACGCCATCAGCGCCGTCGCGATAAACAATAGCGTCGACATCCCTATTCGAGTGTCCAGAACGGGCACCTGCTTTCTTTTTCGACAAATAACGATTTACTTGCATCATACCATCTTGTCCGTGGACGCGGGCAACATATTAATTCGACTTCATAGAGAAGCGCAGCCGCAACCATTCCAAATCAATAAAAAGACAATCGCCTTCTTCCTTTTCCAAAATCAGAAGAGGAGGACGATTGCCGTTTTAACGATCATGTTGGACGTTCAAGAAATCCAGATGCCGATATCCCCATGTGCACATCTCGCCCAATACGGTCTTTAACGTCATCCCGTGCTCGGACAATTCGTACTCGACCTTGGGCGGGATCTCCTGATACGCCCGGCGCACAATCAGCCCATCCCGCTCCAGCTCGCGCAGCTGATTGGTCAGCATCCCTTGCGTGACATGGGGAAGCTGGCGCCTGAGCTCCCCGAACCGTTTGGTTCCTTCTTGCAGCAAAATGAACAAGATGAGCGGCTTCCACTTTCCGCCGATCGCTTGCAGCATCGTCAATACGCCCTGCGTCGAACCGGGCTCGCGAATTTCCGCTGGCATCTTCCACACTCCCGAACGCGAGATTTGCTTTCCTAGCCGTTACTTTATCAGAGTATCCGGAAAATAAACAGTACGACGTTTTAGCGTACCTAGTACGTTTTTCCGTACGATAAGCCCTCGTCATCCGGTTTGTCATCCGGCGTCTATCGTACGGTTTGGAAGACTAAGTACGGAGAAACTGCGTACTTTGCAAACGCCCGACCGTGACCAATAATGGGGATGTAACTCGCGAGGTTAACTTCGAACAGGAAAGGAACACCCACCTATGCGAATCTTGGTCATTGCGGCGCATCCCCGGCCGGATCTATCCCGGGCCAACCGGTTGCTCGCCCTTGAATTAACGAAACATGCTGGCATCGATTGCCGCAATTTGTACGAGGAGTACCCCGATTGGAACATCGACGCGGATGAAGAACGCCGATTGCTCCTTCGCTACGACCGCATCGTGCTGCAGTTCCCGCTCTACTGGTACAGCTGCCCGCCCTTATTGAAGAAATGGTTCGACGACGTCTTGACGTTCGGATGGGCGTACGGCCCCGGAGGCGACAAATTGCTGGGCAAGGAATTCATGCTCGCCACGACCGCCGGCGGCACGGAGAACGCCTACCGCCCGGGAGGCGGCAACCGGTTCACGGTCAGCGAATTATTGCGGCCGATCGAGCAGACCCTCGTCAGATGCAACGGCACCTATCTGCCCGGATTCGTTACCTATAATGCGAATGCAGGCTCGGAAGCGTACCTTGCAAGAGAAGCGCGGCGGTTTGCGGAGCATATCCAGCTTCGCATGGAGGCGCTCGTTCACTAAGCGATAAGAATCCGTCAGGCGCTCCTCTTCGCTGCCGCCGATTGCATACTTTTACCATTTGTTGGTGAGAGTAAAGAAAACGGCGCGCGAGGAGGAAGATATGATGAAGCTAAGTCCGTCGTTAGAAGAAACGGAACGCTATTTCAACCAGCTGTTCGCGGAACAAAGCGACTTCCAATCGAAACCGCTGTTAATCGGGGAATCCGAGTTTCGTTTGTTTTATTTCGATACGTTGATCGATTCCGGCATCGTGCAAGAGTTTATCCTGAAACCTCTGCTTCTCAGGCCGGAGGATCACATTCATGACGTCGTTTCGATTCTCGATTATGCCGAAACCGATGAATTCGAGGACGCGCTTCAAGCGCTCATGTACGGCAAAACCGTTCTGCAGCGGGGAGGCGAGGGCAAGCTTTATTTGCTCGGCACGGATCTCAAGAAGGAACGCTCCATCAATATTCCGACCAACGAGCGGGTTCTTCGCGGCTCGAACGAAGCGTTCATCGAGAATTTGGATACGAATCTCAATCTCATGCGCAAGCTGATCAACTCGAAAGAATTCATCGTCAAAACCTATTCGCTGGGGCGGCTCTCGCAGACGAAAATCGCGGTCATGTATATCAAGACCCTGGCAAAACCCGCGATTATCGAAGAGCTGGACAGACGGCTTCAAAGCATCGACATCGACTATATCGAAATGCCGGGTTTTATCGATGAGCTGATCCGGGAAAAGAAGTACAGCTTGTTTCCCCAGCTGCTCGTTACGGAACGGCCCGACCGCGCGCGGGCGTACCTCATGGAAGGCAAGGTCGTCGTCGCAGCCTCGGGTTCGCCGGACGCGCTCATTCTTCCCGCATCGTTCTGGTCGTTCTTCCAAAGCCCGGACGATTATCAAATCGGCTGGTTAATGGGCTCCATCTTTCGCCTTTTGCGCATTTGCTGCTTCTTCATCTCCATCGGCTTACCCGGCCTGTACGTGTCGGTCAGCGCCTATAATCCCCAATTGCTGCCCATCAATTTCGTCAGTACGCTGCAGAGCTCGCTGAAGTACGTCACGCTTCCGCCGGCCATCGAAGCGCTGGCCATGATGCTCCTTCTCGAAATCTTGAGAGAGGCGACGGTTCGGCTCGCCAGCCCCGTCGGACAAACCATCGGCGTCGTAGGCGGCATCGTGATCGGGACCGTTGTCGTGCAGTCCAATTTGGTCTCCAATACGATGGTCATCATCGCGGCTTTAACGGGCTTGGCCTCCTTCATCGTGCCGTCATACGAGATGAGCAACGCGATGCGGCTGTTAAGCTACCCGGCACTCCTGCTGGCCGCGATGTTCGGTTTGTTCGGCCTCGTATTTTTCTTCATGATGATCTGCGTGCATCTGTGTCATCTGGATATGATGGGGCATCCGTACTATAGACCGCCGTTCAGCTTGAGCGACGCGAAGGATACGCTGATTCGCGCGCCGATCTGGAACTTGCGCAAGCGGCCTGCGGCAACGGCGCCGGACAATCGGACCAGGCTGCGCGACCCGAGGGGCTGGAAACGATGAACAAAGAAACGGTCATTACCGGAAGACAGCTGTTCACGCTCGTGTTCATGTCCCAAATCGGGCTCGAGGTCATGTCGCTGCCCCATGCGGAAGCAGGCATCGCCGGCCATGATACTTGGCTGGCCGTGCTGCTTGCGGGAGTGGCGGCGCAGGTCGGCATTCTGTTGATTTGGTGGCTGGGCAGCCGGTATCCGGCGCGAAATTTGTTTGCCTATACCGCCCAAATCCTCGGCAGGCCGCTCGGAACTTGCGTCAATGCGCTGTACGGCTGCTACTATGCCCTTTCCGGATATTTGCTGACCATGCTTTACGCCGATATCCTAAAGCGCTGGCTGTTCGTGTTCACGCCGCGGTGGCTGCTTATTCTGTTGCTGCTGATCCTGTGCGGCTACGCGGCGGTATCGTCGCTGCAGAAGCTGGCTTATATTGCGCAGTCGCTCCTGTTTCTTCCCTTGATCGGCTTCCTGCTCATCCTGTTTTGCGGCGTATACGGGATCGACGCGAGAAATTTGCTGCCGCTCATGCCGGGCGGCTGGAATCCCGTGATGAAAGGCATCTTTACCGCGTTTACCGCCTATGTCGGCTACGATGTTCTTCTTTACGCGTACCCGTACGTGCAATCCGAGAACAAGAAGCGGCTGCTGCTCGTCATGACGCTGGCAAACGCGTGCACGATCGCGGTTTACGTGACGGTCTGCCTAATCAGTTCCACGATGTTCAGCCTGAAACAGCTTGCGCTGATACCCGAACCGATCGTGTTTATTTTGAAGAACTACCGGATCGAAGTCTTGCAAAGCATAGACATCTTATTCCTGGTCTTCTACCTAAGCATCGTGGCGAGCACGGTTTACGTCTATTTCTTCTTGGCGGCGAAAGCGTTCCTGCATCTTCGCGCGCAAGGCTTGGGCAAGCAAGGGTTATGGGTCTGGACGATCGCGGGCGCGTGCTTCATCGGCGCCTTCTTCTTGCAGAGAACCGCCGCGATCTTAAAACTCGGCAGCATTCAGGATCGGCTGTCCCTCGTCATGGTCGTGGCCTTGCCGCTTATCCTCCTCGTTATTTCAGGACTGCGGGGCATCGGGAGGAGCAAAGCATGAAGAGAGGGATAGCGGCGCTGATGGCATGCCTGCTGCTGACGGGCTGTTGGGATCAGACCCAGCTGAAGAAGCAGCTGTTCGTCGACGTCGTCGGCGTCGATTATGCCGGCGACAGCAAAAAACTCAAAATGAGCTACTTGATCTCCGTGCTCCGGGAAGCCAATATGGGCGGAGGCAAGCCATCGGGCTTATACGTGGAATCGATCGGCGACAGCTTCTATGACGCCGTAACCCGATCGAACCAGGCCATGCCCGGCGTGTTGACCGTGCAAGAAACCAGATTGTATATGATGACGACCCGCTTCGCCAAGGATGATCCGCTAAGTACGCTGAACGCGGTCGGCCAACTGGTAACCAATCCGTTATACGCCTATTTGGCCGTGTATGACGGGGACCTGTCGAAGCTGATGGCGAAGAAGAAAATCAAAGATGCGACCGTATCGGAGTTTCTGGTCGGCTTAATCGATGACCAACTGAAGCGCGGCAGAATTCCGTCGAACAAGCTGCTTCGCTATATTTTGGGCGGCGAGAGGTTCCTTAACGACTTCGCGCTGAACCTGTTCGAGCCCAGCGGGGACGAAGCCCGCCTTGCGGGGACGGCGCTGTTTCGCGACGGGAGATACACGGGGTTCAATCTGGATAACGAGCAGACGCTGCTGGCTTGCATCATTGACGGAGCCAAGAGCCGAAACCAGCCGCTCGGCGGTCAATTGGATGGCAAGAACTATACGATACAGGTTCAAGGCGAAAAGCGCGACTTCCATATGCTGCGGAGCAAGGAGAACGGACTTCGCGAAATCGACATCTCGCTCCAGCTGGACGTCAAATTAGTCGGGGACGGTCGCAACGACAAGAGCCATACGTCCGCGGAGCTCGCGGAGCTGGAGAAGGCAATCGCAGCCGACATCGCTTCGAAAGCATCGGTCTTGTTTGCCAAGCTCCAAAAGGCGAATTGCGATTATTTTCAACTTAGCCACGAGTTGGCCGCCTATCATCCGAAGCTGTATCAAGGAATGAACTGGCGGGAAGAGTATCCGAAGCTGGCCATCAAACCGATCGTGAAGGTGCGGATTCTGAACACCGGCGTACTGAGCTGACGTAAACGAGCCTGCGGCTGATCATGCCGCAGGCTCGCTGTGTGTTGAATTGAATGTTAACGATGCTGCGCCCATGGCCATGCTGCCCTATCGGCAATGACGGTCAAGCCGGCATGGTCTTGCAGGAAGCTGGACGGAACGTTCTCGTCGACCGTACCTTGCAAAGTCGCCTTCAAGACATCGCGCTTGTTCGGGCCGGATGCGAGCAGCAGGATTCGCTTCGCTCCTAGCAGCACGTCCATTCCGGCGGTGATGCTCTCGCTAGGGACGCGGTCCAGGCCGCCCCAATACACGGCGTTGCTGATCAAGCTCTTCTCCGTCAGCGAGACTGCGCGCGTCGGGGAATCCGCATGGGAAGGCGGTTCGTTGAATCCGAGATGTCCATTGGGCCCGAGCCCGAGAATGGCGGCGTCGAAGCCGCCGGCCTCCTTCACTTGACGATCGTATTCGCTTGACGTTAGCGCCGGATCATCCGTATTCTCGTCCAGCAGGACGAGCTGGTCTTCCCTCAGCTTCCATGGCTCGACGACGGAGCGCCGCAGCCAGCCTTCGAGCGACCGCGGATCGTCGCTCGGAATTCCGAGATAACCGTCTAATTGAAAGGCCCGTATGGCCGAGAAATCGACTTCCCCTTCGGATTGCATGGTTGCCAGCTTCTCGTACATGCCCATCGGTGTATTTCCCATCGCCAGCACCATGGACGCATCGGGTTTGCCGCCGACGATGTCCGCAAGCCATCTGGCCGCCTCGCGGCTTAACGCATCGTAGTCTTCGACGACGATCAGGTTGATGTTTGCCATATCCGTTTCCTCCTTATTTCAGCAGCCGCTCGGGTAAGTAAGCTCGATGGGCATGAGCCATTTCGTCGTAAAGCTTCTCCGCTCGATCGATCGAGTAGACTAACGGATGGCTGGCAAGCGCGCGGATGCCATCGATGCGAGAGCCGTTCCACCCAGCTTCCGCCGTCAGCGATTGATATTCGCCGAGCATCTTGACGAGGCCGGCCGTTTGCTTGGGCATATAACCTTGGGAAATCGGGGCGATGCCGTTCTTGTCGACGAAGCAAGGCACCTCGACGACCCGGTCCGCCGGAAAGTCCGCGATCGCGCCGTTATTCGGCATGTTGCATGTCCATACTTCCTTGCGGTCGTTGAAGACGGCGTCCATGACGTCGAAGGCAAGCTCCAGCTCGTGAATGCCGCCGCGCGAACGACCCGGATCCAATGCCGGCGTCACGCGCTCCGCCTGCTCGGCATAGTGCTTCCAGTAGTCAGGTACCTTGGCCAGAATGTCCTGAGATCGGGTCGTCCCCTTCGATTGCAACTGCTCCAGCACTTCTTCCTTGTAATAATAGTATTGGAAGTAATCCGCCGGGATCGCGTTCATCGTCACGGCCAGCTTCAGCATGCGAAGCTGATGACGGCCGACGGACGGATCGTCCTTCAGCCGCCCGTAAGCCTCCGCCAGGATCGGCATCAGATCCTTTCCTTTGTACAAATGCCGGTTGGACCAGCAGTTGTGGTTCAATCCGATCATGGTTACATCCAGGAAAGCCGGGTCGAGGCCCGCCGTTTCCGCGATCCATTGCGGGAAGATGATCGGCCCTTCGCACAAGGACACCGTCTTGAGCGGACTATGGCGCGTAATCGCCTCGGATACGATATTGACAGGGTTTGTATAGTTGAAGAGCCATGCGTTCGGGCTGATGGCTTCCATGTCCTCCACGATGCCTTTCAAGGCATGCAGCGAGCGCAGCGCCATGAAGAAGCCGCCGGCCCCCTGCGTTTCTTGGCCGATAAAGCCGTGCTTCAGCGGAATGCTCTCGTCCAAATATCTCGCCTCGAAGCCTCCCGGGCGGAAGCTGGTCAACACGGCGTCGCTGTCCTGCAGGGCTGCCGCGCGGTCCAGCGTTGCGGTGATTCTGATATCGGCGCCTTCCGCGTCGGCCATTCGCTGCGCGAGCTTGCGGACGACTTCCAATCTCTCTTCGTTCAAGTCGACGAGCACGACCTCGGAGCCTTTGAAGTTGTCGCCTTGATGGATGAAGCTGGCCATCGTGCCTGCGGCCCGGGTGCTTCCTCCTCCGATGTAGACCAATTTTATCGCTGCCACTTTGGCTGCCTCCCTTATCCCTTCAAAATCGTAAGATCGAAACGGTCAAAAGCGCATGAAGCCTTTCTCCCGAACGGACGCAACAAGCGGCTGTCCGTCCAGCGGGTAGGCTTGTCCATGAAGTCGGTCCAAAGCCAGGAGAACCGCGCCGACGACCGGCTCGTAAGCCGCATGCACGATGCGGATCGCCGGATCATGCCGCCTCAGCTCGCCCTCGACCGTGTCCCTCAGAATCGGCGTACGCGCCTTGAACAAGCTCCCCGACAGGACGATTTCCGCACTGCGGTCCGCGATCGCGAATCGCCGAATGCCGGCATGGACGTATCTCGCGCTGCGAACGCCGAATGCGCGGATAAGCGCGATCGCGGCTTCGTCCCCATCCCCGGCAGCCTCGAAAGCAAGCGGGACGAGATGCTTGCGCGAGCCAAGCTTGCCTTGAATCCAGCTTTCCATCAACTCGGCCGTATCGTTCAATCCGTAATGCGCGAGAATCAACGGCTTCAAGCGGGTTGCCGGACCTAGACCGACATCCGAATCCAGCGCCGCCCGCAGCGCCGAACCGCCGAGCGCTTCGCCGCCGGAATCCTCATCGTGGATGTGATACCCATAGATGAACGGATCGGCGCCAGGCCGAATGATCGCCGCGTTGGTTCCGGTTCCGATGCAGAGAACCGCTCCGAACGGGGATGAAGTCCCGCCGCGGTAGGCGATGATGCAGTCATTCTCGATCGTGACGTCTCCGATTCCCGTCGCGGCGATCATGGCTTCTCTCAACCGTTCGTATTCGTACGGGAAATCGGCTCCCGTCATTCCCGCGTGAATGCAGCTCACTTCTTCGATCGTCGCGTTCGCTTCGCTCAGCGCACCGCGTATCGCTTCCGCGACTCGCTCCATGCTATGCGCCATTCCGTTGACGCTGTGACAGCTCCCGCCTGAGCGGCCGGCACCCCAGATGCGGCCGTCGCGGTCTGCTACCGCGGCGATCGTCTTCGTGCCGCCTTGATCCAATCCGATCATGTACTTCAAGTCCGCACCTGCTAACTTGTTTTGGCTTGTTTCACGACTTGCTTGTTTCACACCTTAATGGTACACCTGCACGTCGGCTTCATCTTTGCCGATCCGACTGCCGACTAATGCAATCTTACTGCATTCTCCGTGCTCTCCTCACTTGGCTCGGCGTTCGGCCGACATGGGCGCCGAACACGCGGTTGAAGTTGGACAAGTTGGGGAATCCGCATTCCGCGGCGATTTCGATGATTTTGAGGTCCGTCGATTCCAACAGCCGTATCGCCTGTCCCAGCCGGATTTCGATGCAATAATTCGAAGGCGAAGTGCCGACCACCTGTTTGAACACGGCACTGAATCTCGACGGGCTGAGATGGACGATATCCGCCAGCTCCTGCAGGGTCCAGACGCGGACGGGATTGCCGTGTATCGCTTCCAGCACGATGCGCGCAAGCGCCTGTTTGCTGCGCAAATCGCCGTAGGATTGAACCGGGGAGATAGAGAAATAACGGTTGACGTAGGCCAAGAACCGCGCAAGCTGTGCCCGAACGGCTGCGCGATAGGAGGTTTCCCGCGCTTCGTATTCGGCCTGCATGTCGAGCAGGATCTCGCGCAGCTCTCCGATACGCGCCTGCCGGCGATCGAGCACATTAGCGAACCGAATGCCCATCTCCGCGAACGGCGCGAGAATATCCGGCTCGAAGCGCTGATCCGCCGCGAACATCGCGGCATCGAACACCGTGACCTGCAGCACGAGATTCCGCGTCTCGAACGCCCGGTGCAAATCGCTCGGACCGAGCATGATAATGTCCCCTTCACCTATGGCATGCATCCGGCCGTTGATGAGATAGGAACCCTCGCCCTGCTTCACGTAGTTGATCTCCAGACTATCGTGCCAATGCAGCCGGTTATAGTCGGGGACGACGCCTTGATTATCGTTGATCCGTATCGGAAACGATTTGGATAAGCCGAGCCAGTCGCGTTCGATCGTGCCCACTGCCGCACCTCCATTGCTGCGTTTTATTGTTTATTATTACCTCCGCATAAAAAAAACGAAAGCGCCTCGCCGCGATGGGATTGCGCAAAGGTCTTCCCCCTGCTTTCCTATCGTCCGCGAGGACGCTCTTAATAAAAAGTTACTCGTTTAACGCTGTTTCTCCATGATGAGCAAAGCATCGGCATTAAAGGGCTGCATCTCGAAGATCGTATGCGCTTCTTCTTCCGCATGGGCCGCCGTGAAGGAAGCCGGCATGACATTGCGATGCTCGAATTCGACCCAATGGCAGGCATATTCGCTCCAATCGCCAGTCAATTTCACGCTCGTCGTGTAAGGGACGTACACGGCGACGCATGCCCGATCGGGCGTCGCCGCGACGCGAATATCTTCATAGGGCGTCAATAACAGCTCCTGCGCGGATACTGCCGCATGCAGCCCATGCCGTTCCGCGATGGATTTGGCAAACGACACGTCCCAAGCCCCTTTGAGCGAGAGCGCCTTGCGCCAATCAAGCGGCGTCTTCGACCAAATCTCGTTATTGAACTCGGCTCCCCGGGCATGCCACGACCAGATGCCGTGGGCGCCGTACGTAAACCCCGCGCTCGCGCCGGAGAGCACGCTGAGCCAGAATGCCTTGCGGACCGCAAACGCATCGAACCGGCCGTATTGCATGCCGTGTCCGGCTCCTTCGTAACAAGGCTCCGAATTCAGAATCGGCCGTTTCACCGGCTCCCCCGCGTATCGGGCGGCCAATTCGAACGGAAGCCGGCCGTCCTGCAGCAAATGACCGGATTGATAGACGTAGAAGTCCAATTCTTTCATATGGACGAAGCTGTCCGGCCACTGCTCGGACGTACGGGTATGCAGCGTCGCCAGCGCGTTCGGCGTGACTTCCTTGAGCGCCAAGGCCGCCTCCCGGTAGTAGTCGTTCGCCGCATCCGAGAAGTCCGTATCCCCGCTGATCATATAAATCGGATCGTACTTGGCGAAGCGCCCGGCGACATACCGAACGTAAGGCGCCACGGCTTCGAGCGGCATGACGACGGACGGATCAGGGTTATGCAGCCAGGTCCCCGGCACGTAGCTGCACCAGAGCAACGTCAAATTCGGAATAAAACCCATCTCGCAGGACAGGCGAACGATCAGCTCCGCTTTGTCGAAGTAGACTTCGTTGATCCCGTTGAAATCCCACCTTCCGTCCGCACCGACATGGAACGGCATGAGCGGATCGCTCAGCTCGCTGTTGTCATGGAGCACGGGCAATACGCTGAACTGAAGTACGTTGAACTGCTGCCATTTGCGATATTCCAAGTAGTCTTGCCATTCTTCGACGGACGCATTGGCAAACACGTTCCAGACCGTATCCGCCAAGTAAAAGAACGGTTTGCCGTCCCGCGTCAGGTAATGCTTCTCTACTGCCGTTGCCATGCCGGTCACCTCTCTATCGTCAGCCTCGATTATTCGTATACAAGCAGCGTCTGAATCACGTCGGGGCGCTTATTATCGACCATGGCATACGCGTCCGCGACTTGATCGTAGGCAATGCGGTGCGTGATCAAGTTATCGAGCTTGAGCTTGCCGAGCAGGTCGACGCAGGCTTGGCGCTTGCGGTCATGATTCCACATATGGCGGATTTCCGGATTGATCTCGTTCGTCTGCGAGGAACGGATCGTGACCCGGTTATGGTGAAATTCCTCCGAGAAATCGATGTCGGTCGCCGGCCCTTGGTACCAGCCCATGGCGGTTATGACCGTATCGGGAGCGGCGATTCGAATCGCCTGATGAAGCGCGCGGTGATTGCCCGTCGCCTCGATCACGACGTCTGCGCCTTTATTCCCCGTCTCCTTGCGGATCGCGAACGCGACATCGTCGCATTCCAGCGGGTTGAAGACGAGGTCCGCCCCGTTCTCCAGCGCCGTCTGCAGTCGTTTCTCCACGGTGTCGATGCCGATGACCTTGAACGCGCCGGACAGCTTGGCCATTTGGAGCAGCAGCTGGCCGATGAGCCCGAGACCCGAGATGACGACGGTGTCCCCGAGTTTGATCTTCGTATCCAGAATGCCGTTATACGTCGTCATCAGGTTCGTCAACATGATGCCGTGCTCGGGCTTGATGTCCGGCGGCAGCTTGACGACCCCTCCGTCTGCCCGTTTCACGTATTCCGATTGATGGGGCGCGTCCGAATAGACGATATCCCCAGCTTCGAACTGCTTCACGTCGCTTCCGACCTCGACGACCTTGCCCACGTTCGCGTACCCCATGTACCAGACGCCGGGGTCGCTGCTGCGAATCGGATATTCCCAGGTGTCCGACTGCTCGGCGTCGACAAACAACCGAACGTCGTAATCGCTTTTTCTTCTGAAGAACGGGGCCACTCCCCGATAAACGTTCATTTCCGTGCCGTGACTGATACCCGAATACATCGTTTTCACGCGAATCTGATCGCTTCCCAAGGGCTGCGAAGCGGCTTCCTCCACGCGTAGCTGCCTTGGCCCGTCGTATACCATGATCTTCATGTCGTTCAACCTCCGATTGAATGATTGCTCCATTATGGATAAGTCTATTGATAAGTCCCTGTCGGGACGTATCGGCATGGGTAATGGGCGGCATTCGGATGTTAGGCCGAATGCCGCCTTCTGCTGGAATCGCGCGAATCTTAATGGCGACCCCGATCCATTTCGAAGCTGCGCTTATTTGTCTTTGCCGTCGTGCTTAGAAGGAACAACGACGGTGAGGGTACCCGTCCGAGCCTTGCTGCCGTCCGAAGTGCGGGTAATTTCCAGCACGAGATCGACTGCCTTGTCGTTCCCGGAAGGAGATACCGTGCCGTCCAGACCGATCACGTTCTTCTTGCTCGTGCTGACGATCGCAACCGTGTACCCTTGCGGAACGGTCGGAAGCGTCAGCTTCGTCGCGCCTTTCGCGGGAGCCGCGATCGCCGTAATTCCCGCTGCTACGCTTGCAGCCGTCGCAGGCTCGCCGAGCAGCACTGCCTTGCCCCATTTCTCGCGGTTCTGGGCATTGCCGTCCACGCCGTTCCACATGAACTGGCGCTCGCGGTTCTTGACGCCCGCGTCGTCGAAGCCGATGTCGAATCGGATTTCCTTGCCCGACTTCGCGTCGGTCACGTTCAGACTCGCCAGCGGAATCGCGGCTTCGATCACATAGCCTTTGCCATCGCTATCCTTGACGACGGCCATGTCGACCGGCTTCTGCTGCGCGCCGTTATACCAATAATATTGGGGCTCGCCGTCCTTCAAGGCGCCTGCCAGCACAAGCTGCGTATCCTTTAATTGAATGGAGCCGCCCTGCTCCACGTTATCCGGGCCGACGAAGATCTCGACCGCGTCTCCGTCCCATATCCATTCACCCGTGTTGACGTTCGTCATCGGCGTGGAATCGATCATATGCGCGTACACGTACAGATTGTTCGCGTCCCATGCCAACCGCATATCGGCCGATACGCCCGGCTTGCCCGTACCGAGCACACGGTCCAGATCCGTGAACGAGATCGTTTGGCCAGCCGGCCAGGACGCATCCAGCACGCCGTCGATGACGATCGGAGCGGCAGCCTTCGGCGCGTTCAGCACTTTATGATCGTCCCGCTCGCCCTGGCCTGGCGTGAACGCATATTGATAAGGCTGCTTGTTGCCGAGCACCAGATCGTAGATGCCGTAGTTGGTCTGCATGACCGAGCTGAGGAAATCCTTATACGGACGATCCGCGACGTTCAGCAGTCCGATGGCGCCGGATTCCCCGTTCAAGCCCTGGAACCACCTTCCCGTCGGCGCTTGGTCCAGATAAGCGAACCAATGCGTGCCGACTACGTAACCCGAAGCGGCCGCCTTCTCGACGTAATTGCGGTACATCAGTCCTTTGTCATGCTCGTTATCCGCCATCCGCGCGCCGAACGTCAGTCCCTCCGTAGGTTCGCCGTAATGGAATTCGGAGAAAATCATCGGTTTGCCGCCGGATTGTTCGTACATCGTCTTGATCCGGTCGAGATTCAGATCATAGGTATAGTAGTTGTACGTGAGGACGTCCAAATACTTTCCTGCCGCCGTAGCCAGATAGCCTCGCAGCTTATCGTCGTTCATCACGCCAGCGAGCCAGCGGTCGCCGATGATCATGTGGTTCGGATCCGCTTTGCGGAAGGCAGCCGCTACCGTGCCGTAATAGGCGTCGAGATAAATCTGCGTGTACGCATCCATATCCTTGACGGCGGCATCCGTCGTCACGGCAAGGCTCTTCTCGTACAACGCGTCGAAGCTTGCCGCGGACTCGGACCACGCCGCATTGAATGCCGCGATGTCTCCGGCGTACTTGTCTTTCAGCATGTCGACCAATCGTTTCTTCGAACCGGCCTCGCTGGCCTTAGCCGCCGGGATCGCCTTCTTGATTTGGTCGAACGGCAGTTCATTGCCGAACATGTAACCGACCAGAGTCGCATCGTCCTTCCGGGCGGCTAGTCCCGAGAATGCCGCATCCATCTCGGCCGCCAGCCCCGGCTTGAAAATATCGTACAGGCCGCTGCCCGGAATCGGCGCGCTCGGCAGCGACAGCCAGCCAACGCTCGGGAAATTGATGCTTCTGCCGTAGTTCTCCGTCGACCATGCGCCTTCTCCGGTGAAGCCCCATTTCTTGACCCGGTCTACGCTCTCGTAATAATACGCTTCCTGATCGAAAGGTTCTCCGGTCTTCCGAATCCGGTTGGCCACATAGTACGAGAAGTTGTTCCCGTTCGGATCCAGATAAGCCGTCGCGTAGGTTCCGTCTTTCTCGTAGGGAGGCAGCCATTCGTAGGCGTACTCGCGGCCGGTAACCTGCGTGTACGTCTCGCCGACGTAGCCGATGCCGTTCACGCCCAAGCTGAAATACAGATTGCCGATCGGATCGACCATGACGCTCTTGCCGTTCAGCTTCTGCGTATGGAAGAAACCGGTCTGCGTCAGCCCGTATTTGGCCTTGCTGTCCGGAAGCCCGCCGTAACTATCCCGCTCCGGCGGGGTCAAGCCGTCATAGTACGTTTGGTCTGCGGCAAGGTCGGCCTGCAGCTGCGCTTCGCTCGTCACTTTCCCCGCGAACGCCGCGCTCTTGATCTGGCCGAACGTATCCACGATCTCGTCCGCCGCCGACGTGTAGGAGAACGTCTGCTTCAGGCTGTCCCGCTTGCCGTCTTTCTTCGCGTAGGCGGTCAGATGCGTCGTATGTTGAATGTCGATCGGGCCGTCGTAGGCCAGCTCCTGACCGTCATCCAAGCTGTAGTAAATGCTGGCGCCCTCTGTCCGCGTCGTCAGGTTCACCTCGATCGGACCGTCGATCTTCTTCGGCCCGGGATCGGCCTTCACGGGAGCGGTGTTCACGTTGACCGCGACGCTCGCGACCTGCGTGGCCCAGCCTTCGCCGTTCTCGCCGTTGTTGGGCAGCACGATCTTCAAGTACCGGCTGCCGGACGGAATGCCGTAAGCCTCGTAGACGGTCATGGGCCAGCTGCCCGAAGCCGGGTTCGCGAACTTATAGGCTTCCAGCGCGACTTCCGCGTACGTAACGCCGTCCGCCGATACGAGCGCCTTCAGCGGCGAAGGCTTCCGATCCGACCAATTGTAGCTCGGAATCGAGAACGAAGAGATGTCGTAAGCCGTCTTGTAGACGACATAGCCATCGTCCGGCGACGTTCGCGTTAACCGGGCCGTATCCCCTCCGAAGGAAGCCGCGTTGCTTCCGTCGATGCCGATATTGCCCGACTTCTCGAGCGTCGCGGAGAAATCGTCGTCCACGAATCCGCCTTCCAGCGGCACGACGGTCTGATTCTTGATCCGGAACGGACCTCCGGCAACCCAAGCCCCCGTATCCCCCTGCTCGAAATCCGCGTTGTCCAGCAGATTCGGCCCGTCTCCCTCGCGAACGGACACGTCGTCGACGTAGACGGTCGCGGGCGAGCCGCTTCCGTCGACGTCCGCAATCTGCGCATGGTACGTGCCGGAAGCGCCCTCGGGCACCGTGAATTCGTTGCCGACGGCTGCCCAGTCCTCGGTCGCGGTGTGCTTGTTCCACGCTAAAACGCCGCTCCAATCCCCCTTATGCAGAACAAGCGCCACATCGCCCTTGCCCTTCAGCCATGCGCCGAAACGGTAGGTGTGACCCGCTTCGAGCGTCACGTTCTGATTCGGTCCCGCGTAGGTCGGCGTTCCGCTCATCGCGCCTTCCAAGGACCAGCTGCCGCTATGCGCGTCTGGTGCCTGCGAAGATGGCGGATTGCCGCCTCCGTCGCCCGCGTCTCCCCAATCGACGCCGCCGATCTCGCTTGTCGGCACGAAGCCGATATTATCCAGATAGACGGCATCCCAGACCCCGTTCGGCGTGCGGTCGTCGTTCGGATCGATCTGGAATTTCACCGTGCCGCCGGACGGCACCGCGACAGGGATATTAAGCACACGGTACGTCGTCTGATGCGTGCGGTCCACATTAGGCAGCTTGACATGGGATGCCTTTCGTACATTATCCACGTAGACCGACACATAGATGTCCCCGTCAGGCGGAGCTTGGTAGCGAACCATCAAACCGCCCGCTTCCGGCGAATTCGCGAGCGATACCGCCGCTCCAGGAAAGAACAGCGATGCGTTCTGGCGGCCGGATGCCCACGGGTTGCCGTAAGGTCTCGCCTGCGTTCCGGACGGCTGCGTGAAATCGCCCGCTTCCGCTTCCAAGAAGGCCGTTCCCGCCGGATATGTCGCCGTCGGCACGGCAGCTCGCGGATCCGGCGTGACGCCTGACGGATTCCACAGCTGCTGGAATTTCGCCGAGGCTTCGGGGAACTTGACCGTATCGTACAGGTCATGATTGCCGTCGCCCGCCGGAACGTTGAAATAGACGTTCCAGATGACGTTGTTCGTGCTCATCCAATCGTACATCTGCTCCACGTAGTACGCGTTATCCCCGCCGCCGTGGCCATCCTCGCGCTCCACGATCCCCCATTCGGGAATGGCGATCGGCTTGCCGTTCGCATCCGCGAAGTCCGCGAGCATCTTCAGTCCCCAATTGTTGTTATACAAGTTCGCGGTCCAGGCGTTCTGCTGACGCGTCAATCGTTCTGCAGCGGTCGCCCCGTCCGGATAAGGATACGTTTTGGCGTCCCACGACTGATCGTACGTATCGATGCCTACGGCATCCACGTAGTCGTTGCCGGGATAAGCGTTCGCCAGGTCCACGCCCCAGATATTCACGGTCGGATTCCAGACGAATTGAAAATGCTGGTTCGGCACCGATCTCAGCGTCGTGACGAACTGCCGGAACGTCTCCGCGAACCTCGCTTCGCCCACGGGTACGCCGTCGGGATCCTTGAATACGGAGTAGTCGTACCAATTGCCGTTGAATTCGTGACCGAACCGGATGACGGCGTTATCCATCCCCGCGTTTACGAGGTTGACGCCCAACTGGTAGTAATGCGAGTTATAGGATCCCGCTGCCGCATCCTTGAGCGTTCCTTGTCCGTTCGGGAACGGATAGGCGGCCCAGACCATTTTGTTCTGCCATGGCGTGCCCTGCCAATAGGACAGCCGGTCCGCGCCTTCCAGCTGACTCCAATTCTGATTCAGCAGAAAATCCTCGGCCACGTAGGCGCTCTTGTTGATCCATTCCGAGAAATCCGTAATCTGCCCCGGCTGCCGGTCCCAATGGTAGACTCCCAGATTCTTCGCGCCTTCCGTCGACGGATTCGGCGGAGGGGTCGACGCATCCTTCGCGATCGTGAAGACGGAACCCCAATCTCCCTGCCAGTCGCGGTTCCCCTTCTCGAAGTCCGGATTCGCCAGCAAATTGGCCGCCCCACTATCGCCGGTACCCAGATAGGCATCATCGACGTAGATCGTGCCTGTCGTATAGGCATTATCGATGAGTTCGAATAAAATCAAGCTCTCGCCGGCGCTGTCGAAATTCATGCTGACCTGCGTCCATTCGTCCGTCGCCGTAAAGGTCTGCGCAGCGATCGGCTGCCAATTGCCGTTCAGCATCCGCAGGGAGATTTGACCGCTTCCCCGAAGCCAGACGCTTGCCGTGTAATTCGTTTGCTGCGTAACCGTCGGATATTGAATCATATACTTCCAGTTGTTTCCCGAACCGAGTATCCCTTTGGCCATCCAGGTTCCGCTGTGCGCGAGATCGCCGGATAATACTGACGGGGCGCTGTCCGATTCGGTCTCGGCACCATTCGCGTACCCTAGATTCATGGGCAGCAGCATGACAAGCGCCATCATGAGCGCGAAGAGCTTTCTTTTCACGTTCGAAGCCTCCTTGTTTGTACTTGCTTTTATTAAAAAGCGATACAGGTTGAAGATCTTTTCAAACGAGGGTTGCTCCGCATCGACCGCAAATCAGTATGTTAACCGCGCTTTTAGAACGCCGCTTCTATGATCCGCGCACTGTAAGCCTGCGGCAGCTTCACCGTCAACACGCCGGACTCGCGATCCCACCGTTCGATCGTCTCGACCGCTGAAGCCGGATAAGCGCCTGTGAGCGAAAGCTCGCGTCCTTGCAGCATCGGAAGCGGTATCGCCATCTCCGCCGTATCGCTGTTCAGCCGCCAGACGGCAAGCAGGACGCGATTGCCCTTGACCAGCTGCAGACAGGCCCAGTCGCTATACGCGGTCGCGATGCCGAGCGGCCAGTAAGCGACGGCTTCGGCGAGGAATTCCCGGACGGTCTTGTAATAGCCGATGGCTTCGCGCACGAGCTCCCTGCCCGTCTCGCTGACTTCATGCAGCTGCCCGCCCAATATGATGCGAAACGGAATGACGTTGACCATATTGAAAATAACCGCTTCGTCGTCCGATTCCTTCAACGGATATGCCCACACCCCCGCCTGCTCCGGCGGAACAAGGGACGGGCTTGCCGCGGCGATCATGCCCATTAATCGATAGTCCATCTGATCGCTCACGGACTGGAGGCTGAATCTGGAGAGCGTCGCGTAATCCATCCGCATGCCTCCGCTTGCGCATGCTTCCACAATGAGATTCGGATGGCGCTCGAACAAGCGCTCCGCCCAAGCCAGATAAGCCCGGTTGTGCGCCAGCAGCCCGTCGCCCGCGCTGTCCGCGTCGGCATCCGTTCCGATGCCCGCGTTCTGGTTGTAATCGAATTTGAAATAGCCGATGCCGAATTCCCGGACAAGGCGGTCGACCGTCTCGTCCGCATGGCGCACGACTTCCGGATGACGGTAATCGAGCTGATAACGGCCCGCGTCCACGACGCGTCTTCCCCGTCTGCGGAAGAACCAATCATCCCCGGCTTTCTCCGCCAGCGGGCTGACCGTATCCACGGATTCAAGCTCCAGCCATAGCCCCGGCACCATGCCCTTGGACTTGATGTAGCCGATCATCGCCCCGAGCCCGCCCTCGAACCTGTCGTCTGCCGGAAGCCATTCGCCCAGGCCGTCCTTGTACCATCCGGCGTCGATGCAGAAGATCTCGCAGCCCGACTCGGCGGCGGCATCGACGAACGGCACCAGCTTGGCGGTGGTCGGATTGCCCCATAAGGCATGCATGAAGTCGTTGAAAATAACGGGGAGCCTGCGATTATCTTCGGCCGGACGGCGGACATGCCGCAAATACCCGGTCAATTGCTGCGTTGCTTCCGTGAAACCGCCCCGAATCGCGCCGGCGACAACAGGTACCGACTCGAACGTCTCGCCCGGCTGCAGCATCTTCGTCCAATGGCTCTCGTTCTCGCTCGGTCCGCTCAGCCGGACGTACAGCTGGTTGACCTCCGCATCGCTGACCTCCCAGTGCCAGGAGCCGTTATGCTCGATTTGCCAGAACAAGCAAGAGCCGGCCTCCGTATTCTCCAGGACCGCCATCGGCATATGTTCGTAAGACGACCACGTTCCCTGGGAGTTGACCAACAAACGGTTCACCGAATGATGGAACACGCGAGAAAGTCCCCACTCCGGCAAGGTATGGTTCTGCCACTGCACCTCGCCGCACCATGAATTGCGCGGGATATGCAGCCGCATTTTCTCGTCCCACAGCTTCTTGCCTTCCTTGCCCGCCCCGTTATAAGCAAATGAAGAGACATACTCGACCGGCAATTCCTCAGGCCCTTCGTTCCTTAGCTCCGTCCAGCACTTGGCCAGCGGGCGTCCTTCATAGAACCGATAATGGCTGATGACGACCATGCCCGTCTTCTCGTCGAATTGTTCGATGCTCAGCCGGCTTCCGCCTTCAAGACGGTTCAGCTCATGCGACCGGTACTTCAATCGCCCGCCCGGCAATGTGCCGACATGCTTCAGCCCATGGTGGATGAAGCCGTTCTCGCCCGTGCAGTGAACGTCTACGATCCGCCGGTTCGCGTACGATTTGTCGTCCAGTTCCTCCCCTTCGTATTGAAAAGGGGCAAAGTGAAGCAGCTTGACCGCTTGATCGTCGCCGACTTCAACTACGAGCCGCAGCTCGCCCTCGGTGTGTTCTATTCTTCTGCCAGCCATATCGAATCTCTCCACCCTTGCAATTGTTTACTAGAAAGCTTCTCTCCCCCGAAAGCAGCCATGCCGCGATCTCAGGGGAGAGAAGGATTGAGGACGTTACGGTTGAACGATGGAGAAAATCGAGCCGAAATCGCCGCTCCATTGATTGTTATTGCCGCTTTCGAAGCCCGGATTGCTCAGCAGGTTCGTGCCGCTCGCGCCGATGCCCAGATAGGCATCGTCCATATAAAGCGTTCCGGACGAGCCGGTATTATCGATCAGCTCATAGATTAGCTGGGTCCTGCTTCCGCTATTGACGGAGAAACTCGCTTGCGTCCACGTGTTCGTCGCCATGAACGTTTGCGAAGCGACCTCCGACCAGTTCGACGCGTCCAGCACGCGAAGCGATACTTGCCCGCTTCCCTTCAGCCAGACGCTCGCCGTATACGACGTATTCGTCGACACGACCGGATACTGCACCATGTACTTCCAATTCGTCCCGGAGCCGAGCACCGCTTTGGCTGCCCAGGTTCCGGCGTGGGCGTTGCTCGGCGGGGTCGTATCTTGAATGATGGAGAAGATCGAGCCCCAATCGCCGCTCCATTGATTGTTATTGCCGCTCTCGAAGCCCGGATTGCTCAGCAGGTTCGTACCGCTCGTGCCGATGCCAAGATAAGCATCGTCCATATAGAGCGTACCGGACGAGCCGGTATCGTCGATCAGCTCGTAGATGACCTGGGTCCGATTGCCGCTGTTGACGGGCAGGCTCACCTGCGTCCACGTACTCGTCGCCGTGAAGGTTTGCGAAGCGATCGGCGACCAGCTCGAAGCATCCAATACGCGCAGGGTCACTTGGCCGCTCCCCTTCAACCAGGCGCTTGCCGTATAGGACGTGTTCGCCGTCACGACCGGATATTGGACCATATACTTCCAATTCGAGCCGGAGCCGAGCACCGCTTTGGCCGACCAGGTTCCGCTGTGCGCCGTTCCACCGGCCGGAGGGGACGACGGCACGAAGCCGACGTTGTCCAGATAGACGGCATCCCATACGCCGTTCGGCGTTTGATCATCGTTCGCGTCGATCTGGAATTTCACCGTGCTGCCGGACGGAACCGCGACCGGGACCGTCAGCACCCGGTACGTCGTCTGCAGCGTGCGGTCCACGGCAGGCAGCTTGACGTGGGAAGCCTTCAGGACATTGTCCACGTAGACCGATACATAGATATCGCCGTCCGGCGGAGCCTGGTAGCGAACCATCAGGCTGCTGGCTGCCGGCGCATTCGGAATCGATACCGCAGATCCAGGGAAGAAGAGCGAGGCATTCTGCTTGCCGGATGCCCACGGGTTGCCGTAAGGTCTCGCCTGCGTGCCCGCCGGCTGCGTAAACGTGCCCGATTCCGCCTCCTTGAATACCGTTCCAGCCGGATACGTTACCGCCGGATTGGCCGGGCGGGGAGTCGGAGTGATGCCGGACGGATTCCACAGCTGCTGGAATTTCGCCGATGCTTGCGGGAATTTGACGGCGTCGTACAGATCATGGTTGCCGTCTCCCGCCGCTACGTTGAAATAGATGTTCCAGATGACGTTGCGCGTGTTCATCCAGTTGTACATTTGTTCCACGTAATACGGGTTATCCCCGCCGCCTTGGCCGTCATCGCGCTCCGCGATGCCCCATTCCGGAATGACGATCGGCTTGCCGTTCGTATCCGCGAAGTCGGCGAGCATGTTCAAACCCCAGTTGTTATTGTACAAGTTCGCCGTCCATGCGTTCTGTTGACGCGTCAACCGTTCGGCAGGCGTCGCTCCGGCCGGATACGGATACGTATTGGCGTCCCAGCACTGGTCGTACGTATCGATGCCGACCGCGTCCACGTAACTGTTGCCGGGATAGGCATTCGCCAAGTTGACGCCCCAGATGTTGACGGTCGGATTCCAGACGAATTTGAAATGCTGGTTCGGCACCGAGCGCATCGTCGTGACGAACTGCCGGAAGCTCTCCGCGAATCGCGCTTCGCCCGCGGCCACGCCGTCCGGGTCTTTGAAGACGGAGTAAGCGTACCAGTTGCCGTTGAATTCGTGACCGAATCGGATGATGGCGTTGTCCATGCCCGCGTTCACCAGATTCACGCCAAGTTGGTAGTAATGCGAATTGTACGATCCCGTTGCCGCGTCCTTAAGCGTGCCTTGTCCGTTCGGGAACGGATAAGCGGCCCAAACCATCTTGTTCTGCCAAGGCGTGCCCTGCCAATACGACAGACGGTCCGCGCCTTCCAACTGGCTCCAATTCGAATTCATTAGGAAATCCTCGGCCAAGTATGCGCTTCCATTGATCCATTGCGAAAAATCCGTAATCTGTCCCGGCTGCCGATCCCAATGATAAACGCCGATATTCGCCACGCCCGCAGGGGTCGCAAGCGCGGAATGGGTTGGGAGGAACGGCAGCATCATCGCCATTCCCAGCAGCATCGCAAGCCATTTCTTCTTCATAACAATCTCCTTTGCTTTTCTGAATTTGTCATGTCCATTGCTTGAAAGCATGTTGCGGCAACTGTCCTAGCAAGCGGATACGTGTGCGAGCATCACCTCCCCAAATGAAAGGCTTGCAGCCTCTTCCCCGTTGCTGCAAGCCTTGATTCGTCTGCCCGGGCAGACGTCACGCTTGTTATTCCTTCACGCTGCCGAGCACGATTCCCTTGACGAAGAAGCGCTGCAGGAACGGGTAAACCAGCAGGATCGGAAGCGCGCCAAGCACGATCTGGGCCGCCTTGCTCGTACGATCCGAGATGATGCCCAGCAATTGCACGTCTTTCGGGTCCAAATGCGTAAAGTCCATCTGAATGACGACGGTTTGCAAATAGCTGGATAACGGATAATGCTCGACCTTGTTCATCAGGATCAGTCCGTCGAACCAGGAATTCCAATGTCCGACCATCGTCAGCAGCAGAATCGTCGCGAGCGCCGGCGTCGAGATCGGCAGATAAATCTTCCATAGCGTCGTCCAGTGGCCCGCGCCGTCGATAAACGACGACTCTTCCAATTCCCGAGGCAGCCCGCGGAAGAAGTTCAGCAGCAGGATGACATTGAAGACGGGAACCGCGCCGGGCAGCACGAGCGCCCAGACCGAATCCAGAATGCCGACCTCCTTGATCGTCATATACCAGGGAATCAGTCCCCCGTTGAACAACATCGTGACGACGAAGATCCATACGTAGAAGGTCCGGAAGCTCAAGGAACGTTTTTCCTTGGACAAGGCATAGGCCAGCAGGCAAGTCATCAGCATGTTGAGGCCAGTACCGAGCGCTACTCTGACGAGCGTATTGCCGAACGTTTGCAGAAAAATCTGGCTATTCAGAATATATTTGTAGGAGCTGAGCGTAAAATCGACCGGCCAAACGCTTACTTTGCCCGCGACGACCGCCGAACTTTCGCTGAAGGAAATCGCCACGGCATTGACGAACGGCAGCAAGCACAGCAGCGACAGCCCGATCAGAAACACATAGTTGCAAGATAGAAACACGCGTCTTCCCATGGATAGTTTAAGCATCACAGCGTTCCCTTCTAGAAAATGCGATAGTTGGCGAAGCGGTAAGCCAGCCAATAGGATACCGAGATGAGGATAAAGGAAACGACCGATTTGAATAACCCGACTGCCGTGGCGAGACTGTATTGGAAATTCTCCAGCCCCATTCGGAAGATCATCGTATCCAAAATATCCCCGGATTGATAGACGGACGGGCTATATAGCACGAATACCTGATCGAAACCGGCATTCAACACGTTTCCGAGACTAAGAGTGGCGAGCAGAACGATAATCGGTCTCATGCCCGGCAGCGTAATATGGTACGTTTGCTTCCAACGATCCGCCCCGTCGACGATTGACGCTTCGTAGAGAGAGGGGTTGATGCCCGTAATGGCAGCCAAATATACGATCGTATTGAATCCGAATTCTTTCCATACGTCCGTACCGACGAGCACGCTCGGAAACCAATGGTTGCTGCCGAGAAAGTAAATCGGCTTGATGCCGAAGTTCTGCAGCACGGAGCCTACGATGCCTTCCGTCGGCGACAAGATATCGACAAGAACGCCTCCTAGGATGACCCAGGACAAGAAATGAGGCAAGTAAATCAAGGTCTGAATTCCTCGCTTAATGAACAACCGATTCACTTCGTTCAACAAGAGCGCGATGATAATCGGAACGATGAGCCCCGCGATAATTTTCATCGATGCGATAAAGACCGTATTCCACATGACCTGACCGATGCCTGGCAGCGTGAACGCGGTATGGAAATTCGCGAATCCGACCCACGGCGACCCGAACCAGCCATTGAAGGGAGAAAATTTCTGGAAAGCAAGCACGAGCCCGACGAGCGGGGTGTAGCTGAATATAAGCACGAAGATCAAACCCGGCCAAACCATCATGTGCAGCGGCCACTCTCTCCACCATTTTGATGCTGTCATCTCTCTTTGCACCGCCTTCTTGCTATTAATCGGTGGAAGGCGCGGGATTGATCGTCCCTCGCCTTCCCGAACCTCATGCTGCGAACTATTTGTTTACCAGTGCATTGACTTCCTTCGTGATTTGATCGCCGCCGATTTTATTCCAATCCGCGACGAACTTATCGAAATCGTCGATCGGGGCCGCTCCCATGATGATTTTCGTGAACGTCTCCTTCTCGAGCTTCTCCAGAGCAGCGCCTTTCTCGCCCATCGACTCGGTCTGGCCGGCCAACGGACTCGTCTCGATCAGCTTGTTGTCATAGTAGCCCAGCATCACCTTGAAGGCTTCGAATTGCATTGCCTGCGGCCAGAACTCCATTTTCTTGGTCTTCGTGTACTCGCGGATCGGCTCGAATTTATCGGTTTCCGCCAGCATCTTCTTGGCGATTTCGGGGTCGTCCTTATCGATCGCGTCTTTGAGCAGACGGACCGAATCCGCGACGATATCGCCGCCTGCGCCCGTGCCTACGAAGGCGAAGTGATAATTCTCGATCCGGTCTTCGCCCTGCATGACGACATTGAAGGGCGAGTTGGGATCAACCGGTTCCTGGTAGAATTTCTCGACCTGCATATTCAGCATTTTGATCGCGGCTTCCGGACTTCCGTATCCTTTGCTGACGCCCGTGTAAGGTCCGAGCGGGAGCCCTGCGCCGCCCTTGGCGGGCTGGTCGTCGATGGACGGCAGCGCGAACGGCTTCCATTCCATCTCCGGGTTCTGCTTCATGGCGTCGATCAGCGGATAATACGGCAGCCAGTTCTCGCCGTATAACATGCCAAGCTTGTTGGCCGCGATGGATTCGCCGACCTTGCCGCCGTCCTTGACCCCGAATTCCGGATCGATCTGGCCTGCTTTGTACAGCTCCTGCATTTTGGCCAGCGCCGCCTTCATCTGCGGGCTCGTGCTGCCGTGGGTAACGGTACCGTCTTCGTTCTTGACCCAAATCGTCGGATAAGCATGGTACCCGTTCGCGAATCCGTCGAGCAAGGCAATCCCGCCGTTGTACAAATCCTTGCTCAGGCCCAGTCCGTACGTATCCTTCTTGTTGTCGCCGTCCGGATCCTTGTTCGTGAAGGCATCCGAGATCGCGAATACGTCCTGCATCGTCTTCGGCTCGGGCAGGTTCAGCTTCTTCAGCCAATCGGTGCGCACCCACAGCACTCTAGGGGAATAGAACGTTGCGCCTAGACTTGGAAGCGCCATCAGTTTGCCGTCGAACGTCGCGGTGCCAAGACCAAGACCGCCGTCGCTCTCCATGATCTTCTTGGTCAGCGGCGTGGCGTATTTGTCGTACGCCTCGGTCAGATCCGCCAGCTGCCCGGCGTCGACCAGCTGCTTGAGCTGAAGCGGGTTGAGCCAAAACATGTCGGGCAGGCTTCCCGAAGCGATCGCCACGTTCATCTTCTGGTCATAGCCCGACGGTCCACCTTCGGCCGTCCAGTCCGTCTTGATCTTGATGCCGAGCTTATCGAGATACTCCCGGCTCCAGACGTTGTTGTCCAGGCTGTCCCCCGTCTGGTATTTCCAGGCTTGGCTCGATGGCCAGGCGACCTTGATCTCGACGGGCGGATCGTACTTCGCCATCGGGTCCGCAGGTGCCGCTGTTTCATTATTTTTGGCATTGCCGTTGTCCGATGTCGACGCTTGGTTGTCGGCCGGAGCCGGCGTTTTGCCATTGTCCGCCTTGGAGCAAGCCGCGAGCACCAACGTCGCGGCAAGCAGCACGGATGCCGACTTGATTAACTCTTTGCGCATTTCTAATTCCCCCTATGGATGTTGAGAATGCTGTCCTCGGCTTCATTATAGAGCCCCCTCAGGGGCGCTTCTACTCGCCGATTTTTACTTCGGGGTATCTCTTTTATACTTCGCGGCCAGCCCGTCCCGGTAGTCCTGCGGGGTGGTTTCCGTCGCTTTCTTGAAGAAGCGGTAGAAGGACTGCTCCGACGTAAATCCGACCAGCTTCGAGATGTCCACGATTCGCAGCGTCTGCTCGGAGAGCAGTTCCCGGGCCCTCTGCAGGCGCGCGCCCGCAATGAAATCCGATAAATTCTCGTCGGTGATTTGCTTGTACAGCCGTGATAGGTAATAAGGATTGTGCCCGACGACCTCGCCGATCCGAGTCAGCGACAGATCGCCGGACAGCTGCTGTTTCACGTACCATTGCACGTGTTTGACGATATCGTTCTCCTGAAACTCCTGACTGCTCCGTTTGTTCTCGAACAGGCATTCCGCGAGCGAAGCGAAATGATTCATCGTCTCCGTCCAGCTGCGGTGCGGATCGAAGCGCGTCATCAAATTCAAGTCGAACTTGCCGGATACGGCTCCGTGCAGTCCCCATCGGTTGATGTAAGAGAGGAAGACGGTCGCCAGCGACAAGGCGATCTCCATGCGCAGGCCGTTGGCGGAACCATTCTGCGCATTCGCCAGGGATGCTAAGCTGGCGAAATCGGCAAAGAACTGCTGCTGCTCGCCGTTCTCCAAATAGGTTCCCAGCGACTGAAGCCGCTTCAAGCCCGACCGGATTTCGTGGTCATAGCCTTGGGGTAACGCGCGATCCTGCTGATTCCGATCGAATAGCAGCGATTCCTGGCCAAGCCCCGCCCCGAAATTAAGAAGCAGCTTAAGCGAGTCGAATTGCTCCGCCGCCTGCCGCCATTCCCGCCGCTCTCCCGCCATGGCCAGAGATAGCTTGAGTCCGAGCAGCTGTCTGCAGGTCATCTGGATCGACTCGGCGGTTCCGTGCGTAAAGCGGACGAACCGGGTCCATGCCGCCTCCGCCGCTTGGATTGCATGCCCTGAGAGCTCCTCCGCCGGCTGTATCAGCCAGACCACCTTGTTCTTGTCGAATGCGACCGACATCACTCGCGCGCCTGCGCTCCAGTACTCATCCGCAATATTGCGAATGGCATAGAGCAGCAGTTCCCGGTCCGCGGAGCTGTGATCATCCCGCCAGTCGTCTACCCTGCCGACGGCCAGCATGAGCGGGCTTTGCGCGGATAACGGAATCTGCAGCTCCTCGAATTTGCCTGGCAGCTGGCGAAGCGCCTGCGGTTCCCCCTGCAGCAGCGACCATAGGTATTCCTTATGAAGCAGCGTTCGGGTCGCCTGCATCTGCTGCATGGCCTGCTTCATCAACCGTTCCTTGCCCCACACCTCGTCCAGCATTCGGATGGCTTTGCCGACCGTATCGATGATTTTCTGCTCGCCTTCGGTCTTGAGCAAATAGTCCACGCTGTCGTGGCGGAGCGCCTGCTGGACATATTCGAAATCATTGTAGCCCGACAGGAAAATGATTTTACAGCTCGGCCATTGCCGATTGATCTCCTGCTGCAGCTCTAATCCGTTCATGCCAGGCATGCGGATATCGCTGAGGACGATATCGATCTTGGTTCTGGACATCAGCTCGAGCGCGCTGGCCGCCGTATACGACCCGTGCACCTCCAGCTCGAACTGGCTGGACTTGATGAACAAGTCGACCAGGTTGTCGACGATAAGCTTCTCGTTATCCACGATCAGCAGACGGTACATGCGAGCCCCTCCTTCGGGATGATTTACCAGATCGACTTCAGTTCATAGCCATGCAGCGAACGAATGCGGATGTTTCCCTCGCGAACATATAGGTCCACTTGCGGACCATCGGAATTCGGGAAAATCAGATCCGTGATCGCCACGCGCCCTTCGCCCGCGAAGACTTCGACGGAAGACGCGTCCAAGAAGATCCGCAGCCGTATCGCCCCGGCGACAGCGTGCAGCTCCGCATCGTGCTTGCAAGCGAAGTCGGGATGGAAGGACGTATCGCCGGAGAGCGTCCGGTCGACGTACAGGCGGCCTCGGGCACGATCGTATCCGATCACCGTTATCTCGCCGGACGCTCCGCGGATACGGAAGCCGAATTCGGCGCAATCGCCGCAATCAATCTCCGCTTCGATCTCCAGCGTATTCCCCGTAAGGCCTTTCAGAGCGAAGGGGTCTCCAGGGTTGACGATCTCTTGTTCGATATGGATAAGAGGAGTTCGCAACGCTTCCAATTCTTGAACCGGTTCCTGAATCAAACGGATGCCCTCCGGGCCGTTCCGAAGCTTCAGTACTCGCGGAAGCGTCATTGCGCTTCTCCAGCCGGAGGTCGGCGTCTCGTTCGCGTATTTCCAGTTGCTCATCCAGCCGATGAACAGTCTCCGCCCATCTCCCGACGGGACGTCGGACCAGGTCACGCCGGCGTAGTTGTCCCTGCCGTGATCCAGCCATAATACCTTGTCCGGAGCATTCTCGTTCGTGAATGAATGGCCATCGTAGCTGCCCACGAAGTACTGGGTACGCGAGCCTTCCGGCAGGTTCGGATCGGGGCCGATGCTGACAATCAGAACCCATCTGGATTCGCCATCGCTTCCTTCTACCGGCAGCTCGAATAAATCCGGGCACTCCCATACCCCGTCGTGGGAGCCTTCCGATGCGCCGAATTCGCCGCTTGGCGTCCAATCGAGCAAATTAGGCGAATGATACAACAGGACGCGGTCGCCCGCAGCAAGCACCATGGACCATCGTCCGCGTCCTTCGTCCCAGCTTACTTTGGGATCGCGGAAATCCGGGAACCGCTCGTCGGCCAGCACCGGATTACCGGCATGCTTCGTCCATGTCCTTCCCTGGTCAGCGCTATATGCCAGACTCTGGCGCTGCCTTGACCTTCCGGTATTCGGATCCTCGTCTTCGTGCGTGAAGATCGCCACTAGTCCGGAAGCGCCGCCAAAAAAACCGCTGGAATCCTGCCGATCGACGACCGCGCTCCCGGAGAAAATCCTTCCGTTAGCGTCCGGGTACAGCGCGATCGGAAGTTGCTCCCAATGTACGAGATCCTTGCTGACCGCATGACCCCAATGCATGGGTCCCCATACGCAGCTCTCGGGGTGATATTGATAGAACAGATGGTACTCCCCTTCGTAATAGACCATTCCATTCGGATCGTTCATCCAGTTGGAGGCCGGCGTAAAGTGAAATTGCGGACGGTACACTTCCTTATAAGCGGCTTCATTGAACATGACTTCGTCTCCTCGTAATGGTCTAGTAGGTTGCCGTAACGCTTCGCGCGCCCGGCTCTTCATCTTCACGATCTCTCCTCGTAATGACGAATTGCACGCGCAGCCCGCCGAGCTCGCTCCGGGAAACATGCAGTCCATGCGCATCGCCGTAGGTCAGCCGCAGCCTCCGGCTGACGTTCAAGATCCCTGTCGTCTCTTGCGCCGGATGAGATCGCTGCAAATTCTGCATGAGCTGAAACAATCCGTCATCCTCCAGCCGTTCCCCGTTATCCTCCACGATCACGTTGAGCTCCGTCGGATGAGACTTGAAGCGAATATCGAGTCGTCCTCCGTCAACCTTTTCTTCCAAGCCGTGCTTATAGGCATTTTCCAGCAGCGGCTGCAGAATAAGCCGCGGAACAAGCACCTCTCTCCATTCCGCCGGCAGCGGGTCGCATGAGGCGTCGATGGCGCCGGAGAACCGCATATTCTGGATTTCCAGATAGGACAAGGCGTGGCCGAGCTCGGCTTCCAGCGAGACCTCCTCCGAGCCGCTGCGGGTGATGAATTTGAAATATTCGCCCAGGCTGTCGAGCATCCGCAGCGACAGCTCTTCTTCCCCTCTGCGCACCAACCCTTTCACGATGAAGAAGCTGTTATAGAGAAAATGGGGGTTGATCTGGGATTGCAGCTGCTTCAGCTCCGAACGCTGGGAAAGGATCTGCTGCTCGTACACCTCCCGGATCAGGACGCGGATGCGGCCGACCATCTGGTTGAACTGGCTGTACAGATAATGAAACTCGTCGAAGTTGCGGTGCTCGACCTTGACGCCCAAATCGCCTTTCTCCACTTTGCGGAATGCGCTTACCAAGAGGCGCAGCGGTCGATGAATAAAGCGGAAAATCGAGAACGAGAACAAGGCGACGACAGCCAGGGAACAGATGGACAACAGCCAGAGCCAGTCCCTGTAACGGGTCAACGGCGCCAGCATTTTCTCCATCGGCACGTACAGAACAAGGTAGGAATCCACGACCGAGGAGTATTCGTACATGGCAAAATAAGATTGCCCGTCTACGCGGATCTTTCCGTTCCCGAGTTGTTTCTTCTCCGCATTCGCCTTGCTGATCAGCTTGGCGAGTTCGGGCCGGAACTTCCCGATCTCGCCGCTCGAGACATGCCAATTCTGATTCGCGTTCATCAGGATGGCCGTGCCGCCCGTCGTTTTGACGATGCCGGAGAGCATGTTCTCCATCCTGGCGCCGGACAATTCGATCTCGAGCGCGATGACGGGAAGCTTGCCTGGCCTTACCACGCCCGGGTAGAGCTGACTGATGAGCAAACGGCTTTGGAAATTGAAAATGACCGATTTCATGTTGGCCGGATCCAGGATCGCCTTCATCTCTTCACGGGGGATCTGGTCATTCAGATTGCTCGCGATAATGCTGCGATCGAGCAGCGGAATATAGACTTTGACGTCTTCCACCAGCGGGGTCGACATCTTCAACAAATTCAGCTTGTTCTTGGCGCTAAGAATCGCCTGCACCCGTTCATAGTTGTTCATCAAATTAGCCGACGTCGCCAGCCTTTGGAAATCATTGTCGTTGGCGTACTCGGCCTTCAGCGTAATTAGCCGCGTAATTTCCGTATCGATGGAGGTTAAGTAGAAATGGACCTGCGATTCCATCGCCGTCGATAACTGCGACTCTACCAGACTCTGACCGGAATGATTCATTCGAAAGCTCAAAATGTAAATCGGAACGATGACGAGCAAGAAGGCCATGACCAGCTTGGGGTAGATCGTAAGCGACCGGTACGTCCAGTGTCCTTTCATCCGTGCGAACCTCCATCTAGCGATTGGGAATTCTATCTATCCCTTTAGATTAGCGCAACGCTCGCGCTGCGGCTACTCACTAGTTTGCAGACGAGACTCTCTTCTTTTGACTTTTGGCCGCAGCATGCATTCGCCGACAACGAGAAACAAAAAAAAGCCTGCTACAGTCGAGTAGCTAGGCCTTTGTTTGAATTACAACACATATTTCAATTCGGCTATGATGGCATCTATAGAGGAATGTTTGGGTTGGTAGCCGATGCTATCCGATTTCTTGTTCAGCGAATAGTAATTTGATTTCAAGCCTGTTACGGACATAATTTCGGTTTCCTTTTCAATCGTTACTCGCAATCCATACTTGGTTTTGAAAAATTCAAGCATCTGGAACTTGCTTATGGGCTCTACGCTATACACGTCGAAAACATCGTTAATGGTGCGGATATAAATGCATCTTTCGATTAATTCGACTAAATCTTCGGGGTGTATATAATCTCTCACCATGTCATTGCTGCCTGTAATAAACGCTTGATTGCGTTTGAGACTATTCACGATATCACTTAGGAAATAAGGCATTTTCAAATCCATGTATCTGCTGAAAAAACCAAATACCCTTAAGTCTACGATATTGGATTTGGAAAATGAACGATGCTTGGCTTCCGTGTTGATTTTTGAAATGGTATAGTAATCCGTTGAAGAAATGTTGTTGATGTTGATCATGGCCGTTTTATTTTGATCTGCGGGCGTATTGAAATTCGAACCGTAAGCAATGCCGCTGCTGAAATTGATATATAAGGTTTTGGGGCTGATTTCGATCGCCCTTAAGGCCAAATTATCGAATTCCTCCGTCAATTTGAAAATGTCTCCGCCGATTTTTTTCAATTTGGAAGGATCGCCAACGCCCACGCAGTTAATGACGGCATCGTAGTTCAGACTCAAGAAGGCATCAAACGAATGAATCGCTATTCCATCGCTATCGGCGATCTCAGTCTTCAGGAATGAACGGAGCAGTTCCTGGTTTCTGGCAAATAGAAATAATTCGTAATTCGCGTTTTTGCATAAACCCGCGATGATGTTTTTTGCGATATGTCCCGTGGCTCCCAGGATGGCAATTGTAATTTTGTTCATCTTCTCCCGGTTCTCCTTCCCGATGAATAGTCACTATCTTAATTGCGAAAGACTCACGGCAACTTCCAAAATAAGATCTTCTTGGCCTGCGACTACTTTTCTTCTGCCCAATTCAAAATAAATATCTTTAGGATCCAGATTGTATTGTTTTGCAATCCGCTCGACGGGTTTGGCGAATCCCGAAAACACCCCCGCTAGTCCGCTCACAATGCTGGATGAATGAATGGATGGTATTTTGACGAAGTTTTCCTCCGCAACGTCGGAAGCATCCAATAATTTGTATAAATCAATTCCGGTGTCATACCCCATTTGATGCAGGACGGCGACTAAAACTTCTAACTGCGCGTTTCCTGCCCCTGCTCCGAACCCTTTCATCGTGCCGTCTACGATCGAGGCGCCTTCTTCGATTGCGGTCAAGGAATTGGCTACAGCCATGCCCAAATTATTGTGAGCATGAAAGCCGACAGGAATAGCCAAACTGCCTACCAATGTTTTGATTCTCTCTCTTACGTTCACGGGTAGATAGGCTCCCGCAGAGTCCATCATAATGATTCCATGCGCGCCATAGCTCATCATTTTCTTCGCTTCATCCAGCAATATGGAAGCCGGCGCCATATGAGACATCATGAGAACGCCATAGACGACCCGCTCCCTCTTGCGACAGTATTCAATATGCCTCTGCGTGATATCCGCTTCCGTACAATGGGCTGCAACCCGTATGACATCTACGCCGATATCGATCGCACGGCTTAAATCTCTATTGATCGTGGCAAACCCCGGGATGACATGTATGCCTAGCTTCGTGTTCTTCAGATTCACTCTGCACACTTCTAACATGTGCTGATCGGAAACCAGACTCTCCCCTAATTGCAATGACGAGGCGCCAAGTCCGTTCCCATGCCCGACCTCGACGATTGGAATCGACGCTTCTTCTGCCATTTTGGTATAGGCGCTAATTTGCTCGACGGTTAATCGATGATGAATGGCATGGGATCCGTCTCTTAAGGTAGGGTCGCTGATTAAAATAGGCCTCATACCTTAGACACCCGCCTTATCGATTCTGTTCTTCGCGTATTCTTCCGCAATGGCAATGGCCGCGCAATTGATAATGTCTAAATTACCGGCATACGTGGGTAAATAATCGCCTAAGCCCTGTACTTTGATCATGACGACGATTCTGCCGTTCTCCATCGTAGGGGGGACAATCAGTTGATAGCCGGGTACGATTCTTTGGATGGAGGCGATCATTTCGTTCACCGACGACAACAAGGCATCCATGTCCGGATGATCGACTAACGCAAAAATGGTCGTTTGCATATCGATACACGGATGGGCCGGGTTTAAATTGAGGATCGTTTTGGCTCTGGAACATCCCGAAAAGTGTTTGATTGCCGCTTCTGTCGTCTCGATATATTCATCGAGGTTTATCCGTGTTGCGGGTCCGGCGCTCTTGGAAGAGATACTCGATACCACTTCGATATAATCGACGGCCTTCTGCGATTGACCGATCGCATAGGCAATCGGTAACGCTGCTTGTCCGCCGCAAGTAATCATATTCACATTGTCGAGCTCCAGGCACGCTTGCAAATTGATGGCCGGTACGCACATCTCGCCGATATTGGACGGCGTCATATCGATGACGAATTTCCCCAGTCGCCTCAGTATGGGGGCATGATCCGTATGACTCGATGACGAGGTCGCGTCGACGACGATATCGCATAAGGAGGGGTTCATCCGAATGGCATCGATGCTTGTATCATACGTTGGAATGCCTAAACTTCTGGCCTTCAGCATTCCCGGGGAATTCGCATTTCTGCCTATGAACATCGTACATGCCAGATAGGGGGATCTCAGAATCTTGATCAGCAGATCCGTGCCTATATGGCCGCTTCCCAAGATGGCTACGTTTACTTTCTTCATAGGTCTCTCTCCGAAACCGAGTTGGAATGGTATTCCTCTCTTGATAAGAATGGAAACATATCGTCGTAAGGCATGGAAATCATGGTTCCGTCGTCTAACTTCTTGGATGAAACCCTTGGTATCAATAATTGATCGGGAGGCGTAATGACCTCACAAATCATGGATCCCTGATAAGCAAATAATTGCTCCAATTTCGAGTCTAGCTCATCGAGGCTGGCTATTCTCATATATCCGAGTCCAAATGTATCGGCTACCTTGTCAAATGGCGCGAAGCTGACGCCGGTCGAAGGACTTTCCCCGATCAGTCTTCCATCCATGAAGTTATTTTGCGTGTGCCGCATCAACAAGTAGCCATTATTGCTGAATAAAACGAACTTGATCGGCAGCTTGTAGTGATGAATGGTTTGCAGCTCCTGAAGATTCATCTGGAAAGAACCGTCTCCGGTGATGCAATACACCTCTTGATGGTTCGAAGCTGCGGATACGCCTACGGCCGCAGGAGAATACCCCATTGTAGATAATCCGCCGGTGATAATGTGCCTTTGCCCGAATTTCACCTTGAACGCTTGCGCATGAACGTGGAAGCATGAGCCCGTATCGACTACAAACACGCTTGTCGGCGAAGCTTGATCCGAGAATCTGGAAACAAACCGATAGGAGTTGATGCCATTGCGATCATCGTCGTACTCGGCAAGGTCAACGGGATACTTCTGTTTCCACGTCCGGGTTTGGTTGATCCACGCTCTTCTGTTTTCCAACCGCTCAGGCAAGGCTTCCGTTAGCGTCTTGAAGAATGCTCCGGCGTCTGCTTGAATCGATAAGTCAGCCGCAACCGAAGGTTTATGGATTTCTTTCTCGTCGATATCCACATAAATTTTATAGGCTTTGCTCGCAAAATCTTGAAAATCGTACCCTACCAAGCCGATGCCGAGTCTACAACCGACCGTGATCAGCAGATCGCAATTTTGAATCGTGAAATTAGCCGCGCGGTCCCCGTAGGTGCCTGGCCTGCCCACGAATAATGCATGGTGATGGTCGATTAAGTCCATGCCTAATCTCGAGGTTAATACAGGTATTTGCGTTTTCTCTACAAATTCATGAAGCTTGTCAATCGCATTCGATAATCGTACGCCCGCGCCAACCAATAGACATGGTCTTCTGCTTGCTGCTATGGCTTTCTTAGTTAGATTAAGCTGTTGTTCGGTCATTCGTGCCGTTATCCCCTGCTCTGGGGTATATCCTTCAAAGTCATCCGGATCAAATAACGCCCCCTGGATGTCGACTGGAACTTCAAGATATACAGGTCCGACTCGATTCGACTTTGCCAAATGTATGCATTTCTCGACTTCATATTTCACTTTCGATAGATCATCGAGCATGACGGCATATTTGGTTATGTAAGCGAACATGGGCAGCGAGTCGAATCCTTGCAAAGGAAATTGTCGAGGTCCCTTGATTTTAGCTAAGGATACCTTCGAGTTTCCCGCCACGATCACCATAGGGGAGGAGTCGATAAAAGCACCGGCAACGCCGGTTATGGAGTTTAAGGCGCCAGGTCCGGCAGTAACGTAAGCGACGCCTAGCCGATTGGTATATCTTCCGTACGCCTCCGCCGCCATTGCCGCTGCTTGCTCATGATGACAAGAAATATGGGTTTGCTCCTTGTGTTGATAGAGGGCATCCGTTAGATGCATGATCATGCCGCCCGTCACAAGAAAAACGTGCTCGCCGCCTGCTTCGTACAGCGCGTTCGTAATAAAATCAGCCACTCGCATCTTCATAATGCCCCTCCCTAACGTATGCCGATCAATCCTGTTATGGATCGCTTCATGAAGCGAATACGGAGTCGAGATTTTAGCTTATACCTGCAGAACTTTGTCCTAATTATCTTATTATGGAAGCAGCTCAGATATGATTCGAAGACAAAAAGCAGGCTCAAGATGGCGATATCCGGCCACAATGAACCTGCTTTTGTAAGTTTTCGGAATGCATTACAGGGCAATGCTAACCAACTTGAATGATATTAATCGTCGCACCTGGCGGCGATAGAATGACTGTAGCCAGCAATCCAAAGATTTGGAGAATTATCGTCGCACCGGCAGGAACGGTAATAATAAAGTCAGCCAAGAAAAGAGGCGTGCTCAGTGTCGGCGTAACAACTGAAGCCGGCACCGAAGCTCCATTCAACAGTATCCTGGATTGCGCTAATAAAGCAACCGTCGTATTGATTTTATACGAAATATAATATCTTCCCGCATTCGCGAGCGTGAACGTGTCGTTTGCGCCGTTGATCGTGATCCCTGGGCCAATATTTTGATTGTTAGGCAAAGGAACATTAAGTCCGCCTAATACGACCAAAAGCGTTCCCGATGTATTTTCAGCGAAGGCCGATGCGTTCGTAACGTTTACGCCAGTTGCACCCGTTGCTCCTGTTGGGCCGGTTGGGCTTATTGCTCCCGTTGGGCCGGTTGGACCTGTTGGGCCGGTTACTCCGGTGGCTCCTGTCGGACCGGTTGGGCCGGTTACTCCGGTCGCTCCTGTTGGACCGGTTGGGCCGGTTACTCCAGTCGCTCCTGTTGGACCTGTTGGGCCGGTTGGGCCGGTTACTCCCGTGGCTCCTGTTGGGCCTGTTGGGCCTGTTGCTCCCGTGGCTCCCGTTGGACCAGTTGGGCCTGTTGGACCGGTTACTCCGGTGGCTCCTGTTGGGCCGGTCGGACCGGTTACTCCGGTGGCTCCCGTTGGACCAGTTGGGCCGGTTACTCCAGTGGCTCCTGTTGGACCTGTAGGGCCGGTTGCTCCTGTTGCTCCTGTTGGACCAGTTGGGCCGGTTACTCCAGTGGCTCCAGTCGGACCGGTTGGGCCTGTTGCTCCGGTGGCTCCTGTTGGACCTGTAGGGCCGGTTACTCCAGTGGCTCCGGTTGGGCCGGTCGGACCGGTTACTCCGGTGGCTCCCGTTGGACCAGTTGGGCCGGTTGCTCCTGTTGCTCCTGTTGCTCCTGTTGCTCCTGTTGGACCAGTTGGGCCGGTTACTCCAGTGGCTCCGGTTGGACCGGTCGGGCCGGTTATTCCAGTGGCTCCAGTCGGACCGGTTACTCCCGTTGCTCCTGTGGCTCCAGTCGGGCCGGTTGGACCTGTTGCCCCTGTTGGACCTGTTGCTCCTGTCGGGCCAGTAACTCCAGTTTCTCCTGTTGGGCCAGTCGGGCCTGTTACTCCGGTTACTCCTGTGGCTCCAGTCGGGCCGGTTACACCCGTTGGACCGGTTACTCCAGTGGCTCCTGTTGGGCCAGTCGGGCCGGTTACTCCGGTCGCTCCGGTTGGGCCGGTCGGGCCGGTTACTCCCGTCGGACCTGTTGCTCCTGTCGGGCCGGTTGGGCCGGTTGCTCCTGTTGGACCTGTTGGGCCGGTTGGGCCGGTTGGGCCGGTTGCACCTGTTACTCCCGTTGGGCCGGTTGGGCCGGTTGGGCCTGCTGCCCCTGTTGGGCCTGTTGCCCCTGTTGGGCCAGTTGGGCCTGTTGCCCCTGTTGGGCCAGTCGGGCCTGTTGCTCCTGTTGCTCCTGTTGCTCCCGTTGGACCTGTTGGGCCTGTGGGTCCTGTCGGACCAGTTACACCTGTGGTTCCGGTTGCACCGGTTGGGCCTGTTACTCCCGTTGGGCCAGTTGGACCTGTCGGGCCGGTCGCTCCTGTCGGGCCAGTAACTCCAGTTTCTCCTGTTGGGCCAGTTGCTCCTGTTGCTCCTGTTGGACCTGTTGCTCCTGTCGGGCCGGTTGGGCCGGTAGCTCCTGTTGGACCTGTTGGACCTGTTGGGCCGGTTGCGCCTGTTGCTCCTGTCGGGCCAGTAACTCCAGTCGGGCCTGTTAATCCTGTTGCTCCTGTTGCTCCGGTTGGACCGGTAACTCCCGTCGGGCCGGTTGAGCCAGTAACTCCCGTTTCTCCTGTTGGGCCAGTCGGGCCGGTTGCTCCTGTTGGACCGGTAACTCCCGTCGGACCTGTTGCTCCGGTTGAACCTGTAGCTCCCGTTGGACCTGTTGGGCCTGTTACTCCTGTTGGGCCTGTTGCTCCTGTTGGGCCTGTTGGACCTGTAACTCCCGTTGCACCAGTTGGGCCGGTAGCTCCTGTCGGACCTGTTGCTCCTGTGGCTCCTGTTGGGCCGGTTACTCCTGTTGGGCCAGTTGCTCCGGTTGGGCCGGTTGAGCCAGTAACTCCCGTTTCTCCTGTTGGGCCAGTCGGGCCAGTTGCTCCGGTTGCTCCCGTTGGGCCGGTTACTCCTGTTGCTCCTGTTGGACCTGTAGCTCCCGTTGCACCTGTTGGGCCGGTAGCTCCTGTCGGACCTGTTGCTCCTGTTGCTCCTGTCGGACCTGTTGCTCCTGTTGCTCCTGTTGTGCCTGTTGGGCCGGTTACTCCTGTTGCTCCTGTTGGACCTGTTACACCCGTTGGACCTGTTGGACCTGTTGGTCCGGTGGCTCCTGTCGGACCAGTTACACCTGTGGTTCCGGTTGCACCGGTCGGGCCTGTTACTCCGGTCGGGCCGGTTACTCCTGTTGCTCCTGTTGGACCTGTTACTCCTGTTGCACCGGTAGCTCCCGTCGGACCTGTTGGACCTGTTGCACCTGTCAGACCGGTCGCTCCTGTTACTCCTGTTGCTCCTGTCGGGCCGGTTGCACCTGTTGGACCGGTAACTCCCGTTGGACCTGTTGGGCCGGTAGCTCCTGTCGGGCCAGTAACTCCAGTTGCTCCTGTTGGGCCTGTTACTCCAGTAACTCCAGTCGGGCCGGTTGCTCCTGTTGCACCGGTAACTCCCGTTAGACCAGTTGGACCTGTCGGGCCGGTCGCTCCTGTCGGGCCAGTAACTCCAGTTGCTCCTGTTGGGCCAGTCGGGCCTGTTGCTCCCGTTGAGCCTGTTGGGCCGGTTGGGCCGGTTACTCCCGTTGCTCCTGTCGGGCCAGTTGCTCCAGTTTCTCCTGTTGGGCCAGTCGGGCCGGTTGCTCCGGTGGCTCCGGTTGGACCTGTTGGGCCGGTTACTCCAGTTGCTCCAGTCGGGCCTGTTGCTCCGGTTGCGCCTGTTGCTCCTGTTGCTCCAGTCGGGCCGGTTGCGCCTGTTGCACCTGTTGGACCGGTAACTCCTGTTGCTCCTGTTGGACCTGTAGCTCCCGTTGCACCTGTTGGGCCGGTAGCTCCTGTCGGACCTGTTGCTCCTGTTGCTCCTGTTGTGCCTGTTGGGCCGGTTACTCCTGTTGCTCCTGTTGGACCTGTTGCTCCTGTTGCTCCTGTTGCTCCCGTTGGGCCAGTTGGGCCAGTTGGACCTGTCGGGCCGGTCGCTCCTGTCGGGCCAGTAACTCCCGTTTCTCCTGTTGGGCCGGTCAGACCGGTTACTCCTGTGGCTCCTGTTGGACCTGTTACACCCGTTGGACCTGTTGGACCTGTTGGTCCGGTGGCTCCTGTCGGACCAGTTACACCTGTGGTTCCGGTTGCACCGGTCGGGCCTGTTACTCCGGTCGGGCCGGTTACTCCTGTTACTCCTGTTGGACCTGTTACTCCTGTTGCACCGGTAGCTCCCGTCGGACCTGTTGGACCTGTTGCACCTGTCAGACCGGTCGCTCCTGTTACTCCTGTTGCTCCTGTCGGGCCTGTTGCTCCGGTGGCTCCTGTCGGGCCAGTAACTCCAGTTTCTCCTGTTGGGCCAGTCGGGCCTGTTGCTCCGGTGGCTCCTGTTGGGCCGGTTGGGCCGGTTACTCCCGTTGCTCCTGTCGGGCCTGTTGCTCCGGTGGCTCCTGTCGGGCCAGTAACTCCAGTTTCTCCTGTTGGGCCAGTCGGGCCTGTTGCTCCCGTTGAGCCTGTTGGGCCGGTTGGGCCGGTTACTCCTGTTGCTCCTGTCGGGCCAGTTGCTCCGGTTGCTCCTGTCGGGCCAGTTGCTCCTGTTGCTCCCGTTGGGCCGGTTAATCCTGTGGCTCCTGTTGGACCGGTTGGGCCTGTTGGACCGGTTGGGCCTGTTGGGCCGGTTACTCCTGTTGGGCCTGTTGCTCCTGTTGGACCTGTAACTCCCGTTTCTCCTGTTGGGCCGGTTGAGCCAGTAACTCCCGTTTCTCCTGTTGGGCCAGTCGGGCCTGTTGCTCCTGTTGGGCCTGTCGGGCCGGTTACTCCCGTTGCTCCTGTTGGGCCTGTTAGGCCGGTTACTCCGGTCGCTCCCGTTGGGCCGGTCGGACCTGTTGCACCTGTTGGACCCGTTACTCCTGTCGGACCTGTTGAGCCGGTTGGGCCGGTTACTCCGGTTACTCCTGTTGCTCCGGTGGCTCCTGTTGCTCCCGTCGGTCCTGTTGCACCAGTTGCTCCCGTCGGTCCTGTTGCACCTGTCTGGCCTGTTGCTCCTGTTGGACCGGAAACTCCCGTCGGACCTGTTGCTCCGGTTGAACCTGTATCTCCCGTTGGACCTGTTGGGCCGGTGGCTCCTGTTGCTCCTGTCGGGCCTGTTGCTCCTGTTGCTCCTGTTGGGCCAGTCAGACCAGTTGCTCCCGTCGGGCCAGTGGCACCAGTTGGACCTGTAGCCCCCGTTACTCCCGTCGGTCCAGTTGCACCTGTCGGGCCGGTTGCTCCAGTCGAGCCTGTCGGACCGGTCGGACCGGTTACTCCTGTAGCTCCAGTCGGGCCTGTTGCTCCCGTCAGACCTGTTGGACCGGTAACTCCCGTCAAACCTGTGGCTCCTGTTGCACCTGTTGGGCCGGTAACTCCTGTCGGACCCGTAGCGCCAGTAACTCCAGTAACTCCAGTTGCTCCCGTTGCACCAGTAGCTCCGGTTGCTCCCGTCGGTCCTGTTTGACCTGTTACTCCTGTGGCTCCGGTTGCACCGGTAGGACCTGTTACTCCAGTTTCTCCAGTCGGGCCGGTCGCACCTGTTACACCTGTCGGGCCGGTTGGACCGGTAACTCCTGTTGGGCCTGTTGGACCGGTTGCACCTGTGGCTCCTGTCGGGCCTGTTGCTCCCGTCAGACCTGTTGGACCGGTAACTCCCGTCGGACCTGTGGCTCCTATTGCTCCTGTTGCTCCTGTTTGACCTGTTACTCCTGTGGCTCCGGTTGCACCGGTAGGACCTGTTACTCCAGTTTCTCCTGTCGGACCGGTCGGACCGGTTACTCCTGTAGCCCCTGTCGGACCTGTTGCCCCTATCGAACCTGTAGCTCCGGTTAACCCCGTCGGACCGGTGACTCCTGTAACTCCAGTTACTCCCGTCGGACCTGTAACTCCTGTAGCTCCTGTAGCTCCTGTAGCTCCTGTAGCTCCCGTGACTCCTGTTACTCCCGTTACTCCCGTCGGCCCCGTAACTCCTGTAGCTCCTGTAGCTCCTGTAGCTCCTGTAACTCCCGTAAGCCCCGTTACTCCCGTAGCTCCCGTCAACCCTGTAACTCCTGCAACTCCCGTCGCACCAGTAGCGCCCGTCGCTCCCATAACTCCTGTTACGCCCGTCGCTCCTTTTGCTCCCATAGCTCCAGTCGGACCTCTTGCACCCGTAGCTCCAGTCGCTCCTCTTGCTCCCGTAGCTCCAGTCGCACCTCTAGCACCAGTAGCCCCAGTCAGACCAGCAGCTCTCTTCGGTCCCGTCGGACCCGTCGCTCCCGTTACTCCGGTTGTTCCCGGATCTCCCGTAGCACCTGTTGCTCCCGTCTGCCCTTGTTCGCCCGTGGTTCCTTTCAACCCGCGCGGACCTCGCTTGCAACTTCCTTTCTTGGTACATTTCTTATGGCATGTACAACGTACTTCATGGCACACCAAACACATTTTATGTGGTTTTTTCCTTTTTTTCTGTTTATGAGGACCCTTTGGCGACTTGTTGACTGGTTTCTTTTTTTTACGAGGGTTGTTTCCTGGACATGTGGTTTTAGTTGTTTTTCGATTCTTGTTCGATTTCGCTTTCTTTAGCGAACAGAAAACAGTCAACGTCTGTCACCTCCATACCCATAAAGTATGAGGATAAACGTTGACTGGGATGGACGGATTACTCGATGAAAAAAAAGAAATCAGTTAACTCCCAACTTGTTCTGGTAATAATTCCGATTAAACAGCATGCTCGGATGATTCGGATAATACGACAAGGCTTTCTCATTATGCGCATTCGCTTGCTCAAACTGTCCTAAGCGGTCGTAACAAATGCACAACTGCAAGTGAGGCAGCCAAGTCGAGTGAAAATGATTGACCTCGGCCATCGTATTCGCGTCGTGCTCCTGATTCACGGCAGCCGTAAACCAAAAGATCGCGTTGTCGTACTGCTTCTCTTCCAGAAAATAGCCAGCAAGCGCACAGCAAAATTCCGCCCTCGGTCTATCGTAGGCGAGCGTCCTGCACATCGATTCGACCTGTTTCTCCCTCTGGCCCAGCCGTCCAAAACAATCGGCGATCCGCATGCAGGCTTGGATATTATCTTCCACCCATCCTTCTTTACTGCTCAGAAACTTTTCGTAATACAGCATGGCCTTGCGATATTGACTGTGATCGCGCAGCTCATTTGCAAAATAATATAAATCTCTTGGCGCGAACGGTTCACCGGCCTGCTCTTTCTTTAAGTAGATTTGCAAGTGAAGGTCAGTAGGCCTTTCACGCTTACTAGGTGTAATGCCCACGTTGCTGTGCTGTATGTTGCCCGAGACAGCCAGATATTCATGAACCGCGCCCATCCATGGAAAGCTGCGGTCCCTGCGGACTAATCGGTGCCGCCGCTGACTGGTAGCTACGTTCCCGGACGTATCGAAAGCGAGGTAATCGTTCATGGTCACGCTATCCACATCCATGCCAAGCGTTTTTTTCAGTCTGATGAACAGCTGCCGGTCTTTCTCCTGCATATGTTCATCGGCATCCAGCCAGAGGATATATTTTTTGGTGGCCTGGCTGAAGGCATAGTTGCGAGCTGCCGAGAAATCATCCGTCCATTCGAAATCAAAAATCCGGTCCGTGAAGGATGCGGCAATTTCCTTCGTGCGGTCGGTTGATCCCATGTCCACGATTACAAGCTCGTCTGCAATTCCCTTGACGGATGATAAACAATTAGCCAGTCCGTCCTCTTCATTCCGAACGATCATGCACAGACTAACGGTAATCATCGTTGAGCTTCCCTCCCCCTCTTCCGATTCGTCCGGCATTGGAAATCCCGCCGCTCTGCGGAACAGGCAGCGATCGTTGGCCAGAGAGACGCGATCCTCGCTGCCATCCATTGAAAATTTCAGGCTAGCTAGCTTTCTAAGCAGCTCCGCATCGAACCGTTCATCTTGCTGCAGCCAACCGACATACTCTTGCGTTGCTTGATCGAAGGCATATCGGCAAGGACCTTCAAGTTCATCCGGTCCGTCATAACGAAATACACGAGAGGTATAGTTGTTCGCGATCTCGATCGTCCGATCGTCCGAGCCCAGATCGACAATAATGATCTCCTCCGCATCATCCAGGATGGAGACCAACGATTGCGCTAACGTTTGCCCGGCATTTTTGGCAACCATGCAGAAACTGACGGTACGCGCGGGTTTATAAATAATCTGATGGATTTCATTGCCCCACTTTTCCGATGCTTTCTGACGATTTTGCTGCATGAGCGAAGCGAGATTCATTTCTGCCAGATGATGCATCGTCGCATGGCCGAAATGGTGGATATAAGAATCATGAACGACCCGCAGCAAGTATCCGGCTCGCAGCGCGCGCAGACATAGATCGTCGTCTTCATAGTTTCCGAGCCGATAACGTTCATCGAAGCCGCCGATCTCGTCCAGCAAGCTTCTCTTCGCTAATAAACAGAAACCGACCAAACGGCGCACATCGGTGTAACAACCTGCATTCTCTTGGCAATGATTCCTCGAGAATCGTTCAAGTCCGCTTACATCGCTCATATCGCTATAGGTAACCGGAATGCATTGATGTCCGCTGGAGTAATTCGTTACGGGACCGACCATTCCGACTCTTTCGTTCTCGTACAACACGCGCAGCATATTTTCTAACCAGTGTTCCGTCACGATCGTATCGTTATTGAGAAAGAGGATGTTTTCCCCCGTTGCAAGCGCCATGCCTTGGTTGCAGCCTATGGCAAAACCAAGATTCTCGTTGTTCTCCAGAATGATCGCGTCGGGCTGCATCCTTAAATAAGCCACCGTGTCGTCCGTGGACGCGTTATCGACGACGATGAGTTCATAATCCTTCGTATGCTGCCTGATGCTATGCAAACACCTTTCCGTTAACGATAGTTGATTATGCGTCAGAATCACGATGCTGGTTGTCATTTGTCCACCTCGATACGAAATGCCCTGCCGCTCTCATGTCATTCACGTCACGATACGCCGTCACCGGGTTCCGGGAGAGGCTCTATCAGCATCTCGGCCGCTAATTGTTCGCGCGTTAACAAGGGAGACATATCTTCAATCGGACGATTAACGGCAAGCTTGGGAATTACATTGGTCAGAACGTCCAAATGGATCTCGACTAGAAAACAACCTTTTGCTTCCAACGCCATGTCGATCTTGGCTGCGGCTTCTTCATAGCGCTCCACTTTCAGAGCAGGAATGCCGTAAGCAGCCGCCACTTTCACGAAATCGGGGCAGCCGTACCCTTGAACCGAAGATTGCTGACGACCTTCGAAATAGAGATCTTGGAATTGCCTCACCATGCCCAAATGATGATTATTCATGACGAAAATCTTAATCGGAAGCTCCTGGTGAACAATCGTGTGCAGCTCCTGAATATTGACCTGTATGCCGCCGTCACCTGCAATCACGATGACCTGTTTATCCGGGGCCATCATGACGGCTCCGATCGCGGCCGGAAGAGCAAATCCCATGGCTCCCATGCCGCCGGCATTCAGGAGCCGTTGACCTTCGCGCAAGCGAAAGGATTGGCTGGCCCACATTTGATGTTGACCGACATCCAGCACGATAATGTCGCCTTCGCCGCTGCGCGAGGATAACAATTCCATAAAACGGTTAGGATTAATCGCCTCCGATTGGGCCGCAGGTCTCCCGCTCGGATAATTGCGCTTATATCGCAAGATGGTTTCCTGCCATGGCAAGAAGTCCGGAAGGAGCCGTCCGGACAAGGCTTTATTCATATCATTCAAGAATTGCCGGACATCGGCACGAATCGTTAGATCCGCGCGCACGTTCCCGAATCGTTCAACGTCTTCCACATCCACATGAACTTTCTTGGCCGCTCTGGCGAAGGTATCGGGCCGCGTCCCTGTTTGGCGAGAATCCAATCGCGACCCCAAGATGAGCAAGAAATCGCAGTTGGCCAACGCGAGATTACTATAGCGATTTCCGTAGGAACCGATAAGTCCCGTACTCATGGGATGGTCGGCCGGCAGCGCATCTAGACCCATCAACGAGCTGACAACCGGTATTCGGCAGCTCTCCGCCAGCTCGCGGAGTTGTTGGGTTGCGTTCGCCCCTCGAACGCCGCCGCCGACGAGAATCAAGGGGCGTTCCGCTTGTTCAAGCAGCCGAATCGCCAGCTCGATGTCTTCTGCCGCGCACGGCTGAACGTAATCGGCATACCCTTGGTATTCTTCGCTGTCGAAGAAGCTCTCCAGCGTATCCGGCTCAATCTGCGCACGTTGGATATTCATCGGAATATCCAGGAGCACGGGTCCGGGACGGCCATGCTGGGCAATAAACACGGCCTTTTCCAACTCGCGGCGAATTCGCCGCGCATCCGTGATCATATCGGCAAACTTCACGATCGGTTTCACGATGCTGACAATGTCGGTTTCCTGGAATCCGATTTGCCGGACGGGTTGATCGAATTTATATTCATACGTATTCACCTGTCCGGTAATGAACAGGCAAGGAACGGAGTCGAAATAGCAGCTCCCGATACCCGTAAGCAGATTAAGCGCACCGGGTCCGCTCGTACCCATGGCCACGCCAAGCTTCCCGTTTATCCGGCTGTACCCTTCTGCGGCGAAAGCAGCGGCTTGCTCGTGATGGACGGAAACGCAGCTCATATCCGCTCTGTCCAAGGTGGAGTCGAGTAAATGAACGATCGCCCCGCCCGTCATTTCGAAGATATGCGCGACGCCTTGTTTGCTTATGAAGTCGATCACGTAATCGGATAACTTCACCCGAATCCCCTCCACGGCTAGTTGTCCTGCTTAGCCCTTGCTGCATGCGTGTAGGCCTCTAATTGCTTCAAGCATTCCGTCTTCATATCCGCTTGCTGCCGATAGGCTTGGAACCATTCGACCGTCTTTTCCAGCGCCGTCTTCACGTCCCAAACCGGCTGCCAGCCTAAGCTTCGCCTGGCTTTCGAGCTATCCAAACTAAGATTGACCGCTTCATGGGGAGGGCTCCCCTGAGCCAATTCATAGAAATCATTTTCTCCCCAAAGCGTTCCGATCGTCTTAACCAACCAACCCACGCTTCTCACGCTATCGTCCATCGGTCCGAAATTCCATGCCTCCCCGAATTCCGTCCCGCGCTCTGCCATCTTTTGCGCTAACAGCAAATAACCTTGCAGCGGTTCGAGTACATGCTGCCAAGGGCGAATAGCGACAGGATTGCGTATGTTCAGCTTCTTGCCCGTTAATAAAGCCCGCATGCTGTCGGGCACGATTCGATCTTCCGACCAATCGCCTCCGCCGATCACATTGCCGGCTCTTGCCGTGGCAACGCTAAGTCCGTGCGCCGCATAATCCTTCGGATTAAAATAGCTGTTTCGAAAAGACGACGTGACGAGCTCCGAACACGCCTTGCTATTGGAATACGGGTCAAAACCGCCCAGCCTGTCGATTTCACGGTAACCCCAGGACCATTCGTGATTTTCATAACACTTGTCTGTCGTTACATTAACGATGGCTTTAATACCCGCTCCATCCCCGACAGCCATGCGCACCGCATCGAGGAGATTTACGGTGCCAAGCACGTTGACCTCGAACGTCTCTACGGGATTGCGGTACGAATAGCCAACGAGGGGTTGAGCGGCCATGTGGAAGATCACCTCGGGCCGCGTATCTTGAATGGTTCTCAGCAATAAGGTTCGATCTCGAATATCGGCCGTAACCGAGCGCACCGAAGAATCAAGTCTGCATAAGGCATGCAAATTCGGCGTGTTTGCGGGCTCCAACGCATAACCGGTCACGTCGGCGCCCAGAGACTGCAGCCACAGGCTGAGCCAGCTGCCTTTGAAGCCCGTATTTCCGGTAATCAACACTTTCTTCCCTGACCAGAAGCCGCTACTCGGCATCGTTTCTCATCCGTTCCTATTCCAGGTCGCTTTTCCCGTCTTCCACAGATCCTCCAGATAGTTTTTGTCCCGAAGGGTATCCATGGGATGCCAAAATCCCTTATGATGGAACGCCATCAACTCCCCGGATCTTGCCAGAGACTCCAGCGGTTCCTTCTCCCATACCGTTGCATCGCCTTCGATAAAGTCGAATACGTCGGGCTGCAATACGAAATAACCGCCGTTCACCCATCCGCCGTCCCCTTGCGGCTTCTCCTCGAACCCCAGCACCTGACTCTCGCCGGAAACGTTCAGCGCTCCGAATCGTCCGGTCGGCTGCGTCGCGGTCAGCGTCGCTATTCTCCCATGCGAATGATGGAAATCAACCAGCTTTCCGATGTCCAGATCCGAGAGTCCATCCCCGTAAGTAAGCATGAAGGGCTCATTCTCCACGTATTTCTGGATTCTCTTCAGTCTTCCGCCTGTCATCGTTTCTTGACCGGTATCGACCAACGTCACTTTCCAAGGGTCCAGGTAGCGGTTATGCACCGTCACCTTATTCGTTTCGCTCCCGAAGTCGAACGTCACATCGGATCCGTACAAATAATAATGCGCGAAATATTCTTTGATCACGTTTCCCTTATAACCGAGGCAAATAATGAACTCTCTAAAGTCGTACTGCGAGTAACTGTTCATGATATGCCAGAGGATCGGCTTGTCGCCGATTTCTATCATCGGTTTCGGTTTCAAATGCGTTTCTTCGCTGATTCTCGTTCCATAACCGCCGGCCAGAATGACGACTTTCATGATGAAGAACCCCTTTTCAAAAGCGTATGAAAAACATCCGCAACGTACTGCAGCATTTCCGGGGTCAGTCCTGGATACACGCCGATCCAAAACGTTTGGTTCATAATCCGGTCCGTGTTCCGCAGCGTACCGACGATTCGGCAGGCGATGTCTCGGTAAGCGGGCTGACGAAGCACGTTCCCGGCGAATAGCAATCGGGTACCGATACGATGCTTCTCCAGTTCTTGAACAAGTTGATTGCGGGATAAAGGCGCCTCTTCGCGCAGCGTGATCGGAAAGCCAAACCAGCTCGGATGGCTTCCCTCGGTGGCCTCCGGCAGAATGAGCACGTCATCCAACGGTTTTAACGCTGCCTTCAAGAAGGTGAAATTCTGCTTGCGCATGGCAATGAACGCGTCAAGCTTCTTCAATTGCGCGACGCCGATGGCCGCTTGCATGTCGGTTACCTTCAAGTTGTAACCAATATGGCTGTACGTATATTTATGATCGTAGCCCTGCGGAAGGTCGCCATGCTGCCATTCGAACCTTTTGCCGCACGAGTTATCCTTGCCGGGATCGCACCAGCAATCCCTTCCCCAGTCCCGAAACGATGCTACGATCTTTCTCAGTTTCGGCGACGAGGTCAGCACGGCCCCTCCCTCGCCCATCGTGATGTGATGCGCCGGGTAGAAGCTGACTGTCGCGAGATCCCCGAATGCGCCGACGCGTTTCCCTTGATACATCGTCCCGACGGCATCGCACGTATCTTCGATCAGCCACAAGCCGTACTGATCGGCAATTCGTTTGACTTCGTCGACGCGAAAGGCATTTCCGAGCGTATGCGCGATGATAATCGCTTTCGTCTTGCTGCCGATCGCGGCTTCCAGGAGCGCAGTATCTATATTGTACGTAGGAATATCCACATCCAAGAAGACGGGAACCAGGCCGTATTGAATAATCGGATTCACCGTTGTTGGGAACCCGGCAGCTACGGTAATCACTTCATCTCCGGGTCGAAGCCTGCGCTCCCCGAGCTCAGGAGAAGTAAGCGCTGCGATTGCCAGGAGATTAGCGCTGGAACCGGAGTTGGTCAGGAGCGCATACCTGCAGTTCATGAATGCGGCGAATTCACGCTCGAACTTCAGCGCGTATCGGCCTGTCGTCAAGTGGAAATCGAGGGACGCATCGACGACGTGCGCGACCTCTTCTTGATCGAATACCTTGCCGCTGACGGGAACGTAATCAACCCCAGGCCGAAAAGCCTTCGGAGACCACTTCTCCGCATAGAATGCGGCTGTTAAGGCTAAAATTTGTTTTCTTAGCTCTTGCTCGGACGAATTCATCGCTGTTGAATCCCCCTGCCCCTGCATAGCTGCATGAATAAATCCCGCCTATTGCACATAGCGATATGCCCATTTATTAACTATATGCAGGGCTTCGCAAATGTTTAATCCATTCCCGGCGCCTAGGAAAGTTCGATCACCCATCGCCTGTTATGAATACGATGCTCTAAGCGATGAAGAAGGGGGCTTTAGATCACGATGTACGTCTCTCCTGAATTAGCCGCTCGATTTCAGAAGTTCGGGAATGATGCGCATGTTCAATGCGGAGGCACCTTCGATCATCCTGAGCGAATAGCCATTGGAAACGGCGTACTTATGCGCGCTCCCTACGCGTTACATGTCGCAGCCTCCGGGCATGGAGGGCCCGCCATCCTTCTGGGCGACGGGTGCCAGATCAATCCTGGACTGACGATTTCCGCCAAGAACAAAGTGATACTGGACCGAAACGTACTGATCGGTCCCCATGTGCGTATCAGCGATCACATGGACATGGACGCGATTCACACAATAGGAGCTCCTATTCCAAACCATTGCGAATACGCGGAAGTAGGGGAAGTTCATATTGGCGAGGGTGCGTGGATCGGTGCAAATGCGGCATTGCTGGGTGCGGTGCGGATCGGCGTGGGAAGCGTCGTTAAACCGAACAGCGTGGTGACGAGAGACGTTCCCGATTATTGCGTCGTGGCAGGAACCCCTGCTGCGATCGTTCAACTCTATGAACCGTCTTCCGGAAGCTGGATTCGCGTCTCGGGCGATGAGCATGCGAATGCGCTGCTTGCCGCTCGCCGTTGCCATCCCCTGCTTTCGATATGCATTCCTACATTTAATCGCGCTCCCCATCTAGAACACTGCCTGCAAACCATCTACGAGCAGATCGGAAACAATGAATTGATCGAAGTCATCGTGTCCGACAACGCTTCTACCGATGCAACGGAAGAAGTAGCGACTCGCTACGCTTCGCGTTATTCCAATATGAGATACGTGCGCAACGAAGTGAATATCGGAGGAGATCCGAACATATTCCGCGTTATGAATTTGGCGAAAGGGAAATTCGTCAAATTGCAAGGCGACGATGATTTCTACGTGGATGGAACCTTGCACCCCCTGCTTCATGTTCTGCACGGCCACGGCGATTGCGGCGTCATTCAAATCTTCGTCAGAAACGGGGACGGCAGAATATGGACCGGGTCCGGAATGAGCGCTTACCTGGATGCAACTTCGATCTACGCCACCTTCATCACCTCCATCATCCTGCGGCGTGAAGATCTGATGAGAATAGAAGAGCCAGCGTTATTTCTCGACTCATGGTTCAATCAGCTTTACCTCCAATATGCGATTCTGGAGCATAACCCCAAATTCTGCGTAATGAACAGCTGCATGTTCACGTACGCAGGCAATTCTTCCAATGCTTATAATTTTGGCGAAATCGTTTTCCGAAGCTATCAATCGATCCTTCGACATTTCATAGGAAGGGGATTGACGATCGACGATCTCAGGAAAGAGAAGAAGCGCACGCTCTATGAATACGCCATTCCGTGGTTCAGACAGATCGTCTTGACGAACATGGTCGCCGATACGAAGGGATTCGAAGACATCTATACCGAGCTTTATCATGACGAGCCTTATTATGAGGACGGATTGGCCATTATGGCTGCTATTCGTTAAGAGGAACCCAATAAACAAAGAGGAGCATATGCATGTCGGTGTCCATAGATTCGCAAACGGCTGCTACCTTCTATCGCTATGGCGAGGCATCTCACCTTGACGCCAGCGGGCAATTCACGCATCCGGAAGAAATATCCATCGGCAGCGGCGTGTCGATCCGGGGCTATCATTGGTTGAACAGCATGGCTGCAGGGATAGGAGCAACGCCGAAAATCATTATCGGAGATGGCTGCACCTGCGAACAGGGGCTCATTATCGCGGCTTCGAATCGGATTGAGCTTGAACGCAATGTAATCATTGAACCGCGCGTATATATTTCGGATACGGATCATGAATACCGCCAAGTCGGAAGACCCGTGACGGCGCAACCGCTCCTTGATTCTTCGGATGAGGTCTATATCGAAGAAGGCGTCCGCATCGGTGCGGGCTCCGTCATTGTCGGTCCGATCCGGATCGGTCGAGGAAGTATCGTGCAGCCAGGAAGCGTAGTCGAATCGGATGTACCGGAGCAATGCGTGGTAAGCGGGGCGCCGGCGCAAATCATGCAGATCTACGAACCTGCTTTGGACAGATGGGTCGATGTTGGCCGTAAAATAGATCCGATTCCTAACCGATTGAGCCCGAAGCAGCCCCCTCCGCTGCTCTCGATCTGCATTCCAACTTACAATCGCGCTGCTAATTTGGACCGCTGCTTGCATGCGATATTCACCCAATTAAAGGCGGATGCATCGGTTGAAGTGCTTGTATCGGACAATGCCTCCACGGACGATACGCCTGAAGTCATTAGGCGTTATGCAGCTCGGTATCCCTGCTTGAAATATTCCCGTAATCGCGAGAATACGGGGGCGGACCGTAATATTTATCACGTCATGCGCTTGGCGCAAGGATCGTTCATCAAGCTGCAAGGCGACGACGATTATTTGGTGGACGACTCGCTGATGCCTCTTATTGATATCGTGAAGGAACAACGCGACTGCGGGATTATTCATATTCATACCTACAACGATGACCGCCGCGTGTACACGGCCGAAGGCGCGCCGGCATTTCTCGCCGCGTCGACGATCATGTCCACGTTCATTTCGGGCATGATTTTACGAAGAGCGGATCTGGAGCTAGTCGAGCAGCCCGACCTGTTCCTCGATTCCGCCTTCAATCAAATGTATCTTCAATATGCCATCTTGATGAAGAATCCTAAATTTTGCGTCGTGAATTGGAGCATGTTTCAATTCGAAGGCAATCAACCGAGCGGTTACAATTTCGGCGAGGTGGTATTTCGCAGCTACCAGTCGATTTTAAGGTATTTTATTGGTAAGGGCCTGACGGAAGACAACCTGCGCGAGGAGAAAAGCCGGTCTCTCTTCCACTTTATCCTCCCTTGGTATAGAGGCATTATCGCCAATCGTTTCCGAACGGATATCGAACGTTTCGAGGATATCTTCAGCGAACATTATCATGACGAGCCCTATTATGAGCAAACGTTAAGCGAGATCCGTGCCATAACAGCCGCTGTACACGAATAAATTACCTTTGCTTGATCAAAGCCGAGGTACCCTGCTGGGGTAATGACCATATTGTAATAGAACATCCACCTGCTGAGGAGTGAAAGAATTGATCGAACTAAGCTTGGAAACCGCAAAATACTTGCTTGCCGTCGCGGAGCAGAAAGCCCGGCAAATGGGCTTGGCAAGCGATATCGCAATCGTTGACGAAGGAGCGAACCTCATCGCTTTCCACCGTATGGACGGCGCCAGAATTGCCGGTATCGACATCTCGCAGAATAAGGCTTGGACCAGCGTAGCCATGCAGATGCCGACAGCCAACCTTGCGCAATCGGCGCTCCCCGGCGCGCCTTCGTTCGGTATCAATACGACCAACCATGGCAGAATCGTCATTTTGGGCGGAGGCATCCCTTTCGTCCGTGACAAAAAAGTCATCGGCGGCATCGGCGTAAGCGGAGGCACGAGCGCTCAGGACATTGAAGTGGCCAATGCCGCCGTAGTAGCCTTCAATAGTCTGCCTTCAGCTGGAGAAGCATCGGCATCGTCCGCTCCTCTTCTGCCAACTCGCGGATAATCATCAGCACCTCGCGTACTGGCCCGGGATCGGCATGCATTCCAATTGTTGGATAATCTTAATTTTAAGGAACCTTTTTAAGGAAAGGCACGTCTAGGGGTACGTAACAGCAAGACACTACTCCATGAGGTGAATACAAATGAAGAAACCGTTTAAGATGATCGCCCTGTCCACCGCCGCAGCCGCTATGCTATTCGGATTTGCCGGGCCACAAATCACATCCGCCGCTTCCCTGAAGGATTACGATAAAGCACCAGGTAACAGCCCGATAGCCGTTATGCTTCAGAGCAACCTGAATGCAGGAGATTCGTCCTGGTACACTCAATTTGCGCACAATTTCGCTTGGTACGTTCATCTTACCGCGGGACTCAAGGATCCGCATCACCAGATCACGCGCGAACAATTCACTTCCCGTCTCGTAAATGAGATGGAAGCACTAGGCAAGCTGCCGTTGATCAAGCCGGTCGTCGTCGAGATTAAAGATCTGGATAGTATCTCGCCCGAATACGCCGCTTCCATCCAACGCGCCTTGTCCTATGACCTCGTAAAATTGGATGCCGACGGGAAATTCAATCCGAAATCCGTCATTACGAGAGCCGACGCAGACTCGGAAATCCGCAATGCGCAAAATTACTTGAAAGCCCACTCTTCGCCGATCGACGCGGGCAAGGCGATCACCGCGGAGCAGGCCGTTCAGTTGATCAAGCAAGTCGTCGGACCGCAAGCGTCTCTGCAAATCAAGATCGATCCAGACGCTGTCGTCACTCGCGAGTCGTTCACGTACCTGCTGGTGCATACGCTCCAATCCAGCGGTCAACTGCCGATGATTAATGTCGTTCCTGTCAACGTGAACGATGAATCCGAGATGGATATCTCTAACTCGGGCGCCGTTCAAACGGCGCTGGCGCTTGGCTTCATCGGCTTGGATCAAGCCGGTAACTTTCATCCGAAAACCCAACTGACCCTAGTCGATGCCACCGAAATCGCAGCCAAAGCGACCGCCTACTTGAAGGCTCACCCGGCATCGCCTGTCGACAGCGCGCTGTAATCGTTCTGCATCGGTAACTGAGCGCAATCAAAAAAAGCCCTTCCTCCGTCTGATCTGCACCCCTTATAGTGGACATTGGAAAAACACCCTAGTGTTTAAACCGATGAAAACTATAGGGGGTGCTTTTCGTTATGAAAAAACAGGGAGAAAATCATC
>NZ_JBWDNI010000007.1:0-252278 GCF_056269105.1 Paenibacillus sp. J31P316
AATTTCGCGATTTATGACCTTTTGACAGGTCGCTCATTGTTCAGTTTTCAAGGAACAAATTCAAGTGTCGTTCGCCCAATGTCTCAGCGGCGACTTGATTAATATATCACATCGCGTCGTTCAATTGCAAGCACTTTTTTTAATTCTTTTTGAAGATTCTTGCTTGCCCTTGTGACGCAAAAAATAATTTAACATATCTCCACCACCGAGGTCAAGCCTAAATCCGAAATTTCTACTTTGAACTTTTTTCCATTCAGAACAAAGTCATTTGCAGCCCTAACACTAAGGCGATCCCCGGCAAACCGAGCAGCACTACCGTGCCAATCGTTGCGGGATTCAACGGTACCTCGAAGCCTGATATGACACCAGAGTAATTAAGGACATAAAGCGCCAATGCAGCCGCTACCAGATGCAAGGCAAACCTTCTCACCCATCTAAAGGAAAGGCGATTGCGAATAACAACCGTAAGCAGCAATAAAGCCGACGCCAGCATAATAATCATCCACACGGTCTTCAATACGTAACACCGCCTTTCAGAACCGCCCACTGAACAGGCAAGCGTTTCGCCTTTCGAATAAGCATTTCATATCGCTTCTCAGCGGAAGCTATTGCGAAAATGGCATAATCGATCTGATCACTGTCCACCGCATACTCAAAAAACCGCTGCGCGTTTTCCCATTCCTGCTTAGCTGTCTGAATTTCATCAAGAAGCTCCAGCTGTTCCTGCTGCTCGCTCTTTTGCTTCAGAACCGCGGTCCGTTTCTTCCTCCTCAACCAATTCCACATTCCACTCAACCTCCCGCTTGTCCGTTCCTCCTAATCTTAGAAACGGCATATAGTTGAATGTATGAGGATGTGCTTCAGAATTAGAACAAGCCTTAGCACGATTGAAGATAAGCCATACAAAATAATAAGGCCCCGCGGGAACACTCTCCCACAGGGCTTCGAGACCAATCATCTGTATCAACCTAATTCTCTCCGGCCTTCCAGTGCTTTGGACAACGTGACCTCATCCGCGTATTCCAAATCACCGCCTACCGGCAGCCCATGGGCAATTCGCGTCACTTTAATGCCGAAAGGTTTAACGAGACGCGACAAGTACATCGCCGTCGCCTCACCCTCGATATTCGGGTTCGTTGCTAGAATCAGCTCCTGGACGGTCTCGTCGCTAAGTCGACGCAGCAGCTCGGCTATTCGGATCTCATCAGGGCCAATACCCTCCATAGGCGATATCGCCCCTTGAAGCACATGATATTGCCCTTCAAATTCCTTCGTCCGCTCCATTGCAACCAAGTCCTTGGATTCTTGAACAACGCAGATGATCGATTGATCTCTGCTCTTGTCCTGGCAAATCCGGCATGGATCGGTATCTGTGATGTTACAGCATACCGAACAATAGTGAAGGTTACGCTTGACGCTCACGAGCGCTTTCGCAAAATCGATGACGTCGTCTTCTTTCATCTTCAGCGTATGGAAGGCCAGTCTGCCCGCTGTCTTTGGACCAATGCCTGGCAAGCGGCTGAAAGCGTCTATAAGTTTGGCTATCGGTTCGGGATAATACAAAGCGCTTCTCCTCTATTCGTAAAACTAATTTAGAAAAGGCCCGGAATTTTCATGCCGCCCGTGAATTTGCCCATGTCTTTGTTCGCCAGCTCATCCGCTTTGTTGAGCGCATCGTTGATAGCCGTCATGACGAGATCCTGCAACATCTCAACATCATCCGGATCCACCGCTTCCGGTTTAATCGTGATGCTTTGCACGTTTTTGTGCCCGTTAACGATTACGGTTACGACGCCGCCTCCGGCGGTTCCTTCAATGATCTTCGTTCCCAATTCTTCTTGGGCTTTCAGCATTTGCTCCTGCATTTTCTTCACTTGCTTCATCATATTGTTCATGTTGTTCATCGTTCGACCACTCCTTGAGTTAGTTGATGTCGTGTAACATTAAGCTCACTTATCTTCAATGACGACGAGATCTTCGCCAAAGAGCTTCACGGCTTCCTCCACCCATTCGGGTTCCGGAGGCGGGCCAGCCCGCTCATCCTCTTGCAGCAATGTCAACTCATCCGCCGGCGCTGGCCCCTTCTCGGCAGCCGTCTGCCATTCCTTCAGCATGACGGTCGCCAGTCGAACCGGGCGGTTGTAGACTTCCTGCAGCACCCGTTCGATCACATCCCGATTAATCGGCTTCTCGGTCGTCTCGCGGTGGATAGAGTTTTTGAATGCGACCAATATTGTATTATCTGCGGCTGAGACGGGGTCTCCGTTCACGAACCAAGCATGCGTGGAAATATTGTGTCCTTTCACGCGTTGCAAAATGTCCGCCCATTTCATGCGAACTTGACCGGTAGCCTGACTCTCCGCCGCCGCGAGAAACGGATCGAGCTTCACGCGGGCGATAGAGTTGCCCAAACCGCCGCCTGATCCGCTTTTCCCGAAGTTGTTCGTTCCCCGGCTGCCTCCGCCGCGAGCCGCTCCTTGCTCCTGTCCAGCGCCGACATCCGCTTTCACGCCCGTTTGGACAAGTTGCTCAATCCGGCGTTCCAACGTATCGATCCGCTGTTGCAGCCGCTGAACCTCTCCACTGGATGATGCTCCGTCAGATGAAGCAGCCCCATCGACAGGCCGCTGGGCGCCGGATTCTTGAAGGGTGCAAATTTTCATAAGCGCGACTTCGAAAATCGTCTGCGGCAGCGCGGCATGGCGAATTTCAAGCTGGTATTGATTTAGCACGTCAATCATGCGGAACAACAGCTCCGCACTGAAGGACGACGCCATCTGCCTGTATTTATCTTGATCAACAATGCGTTCAGTCGATGCTTTGCCTTGCGGGGCCAGCTTCAGCACAAGCAAGTCCCGGAAGTAATAAACAAGATTCTCGAGGCACTTGTCCGCGCTCTTGCCCGCCTGCATGAGCCCTTCGACCAGCGGCAGGATCGCACCGGCATCCCGGTCGCGCACCGCTTCCGCCAACTGCTCAAACTGCTCTGCGGCCAAGCCGCCGGTCACGTCCACCGCGTCATGAAGCGAAATATGCTCGCCTCCGTATGCGGATACTTGCTCAAGCAAACCGATCGCGTCGCGCATGCCGCCATCCGAGAGCCTTGCTATGTAAGCAAGCGCATCATCATCGGCCGAAATGCCCTCATCGTCGCAAATTCGGCGCAGGCGCGCTGTCTGCTCCGGAAGCGATACCTGTCGGAAGTCAAAACGCTGGCAGCGTGAAATGATCGTGGCGGGCAGTTTATGCGGCTCCGTAGTGGCTAATATAAAGACAACGTGAGCCGGCGGTTCTTCAAGTGTCTTGAGAAGCGCGTTGAACGCCTCCGAAGTAAGCATGTGGACTTCGTCAATAATATACACTTTCGTTCGTACTTCCGACGGGGCATACCGGACCTTGTCACGAATATCCCGGATTTCGTCAATCCCGCGGTTGGAAGCGGCGTCGATCTCTACGACGTCCATTACCGTGCCTGCCGTAATTCCCCGGCATGCATCGCAGATATTGCAAGGTTCTGGCGATGGACCGCGCTCGCAGTTAATCGCCTTCGCCAATACTTTGGCCGTCGTCGTCTTGCCCGTTCCCCGCGGCCCGTTGAATAGATACGCATGCGAAACTCGATCCTCGCGAATCGCGTTCTGCAGTGTCTGAATAATATGTTGCTGGCCGACCATATCCTGGAACGTCTGCGGACGCCAGGCACGGTATAAGGCTATATGCGACATCGAGTCCGTTCCTTTCGGCTGTTGTCATCCACGGCCTGTACAGCTGACCGTTCTTCTATTATACACGATGCCGCCAGTCAAAAAAACCGTTGCATGCACCGGAATTGCGCCCGCATTCGAAGTTGGATTCTATTTTTTCGCGCTAGCGCGTCAAAATCCCTACCGAATCTCCCTCTGAATATGAAAAAACACCCTGCATGACTTCAAAGAGTCAATTCGGATGTTATCATTTAAAATTCAGGACCGTGCACCTATCCTTGATTTAAGCGACATGAGCGGAACGCTCACTCCCAGCTCTGGTCAAGCACTCCTCCGGCACATGAGCAAACTTGCTTATGGCTGCTTCCTTCCGGACCTGACCCGTTCACAAGCGCCCATTGCGGAGGACCCAACCGTCAACACTGTTCATGAACACCAGCCCCACACAGCAAAAACCTACGAAAGGAATTCAACCTCGCTACAGCGGATTGCGAGTTACAGGGCACCGCTACCTCCCCGTCTAGCACGGCAGAGATAAGTATAGCTTGTTCAATCCAAAAGTGCAACTGCCGTTTCCATGGGAGAGGATTCGTTCAGCGCGCCATCTTAACATGGACGTCGTAGCGCGGCATGTTAAATCGCAGTACGGAGATGGCTTTCGCTTTGACTTGCGCGCTGTCAAACCCCTTCTTGGGCGTTATGGTCACAAACATGTCCGGGGCTTGAAATAGAATCGTCGCCTTGTCCACGCCGGGTATTTGCTTCAGCTTGCTTTGGGCAAAGTCGCCGTCCGAATCTTGATTCGAGAATTCGCCGTTGCGGTTCGGCAGATGCGGGTTGCTGTTGGATAAGCCCATATATCCGTCATCTCCGTATGACTTGGAGTTGTAGTTGTTGGTGGCGTCCTTATTCCCGCAGGCAGTGAGCGAAATGGCCGCGGCCAGTGCGATCGTGCCCAGCAGAATTCGTGAGCTTGACATAAAAAAACCTCCCTTTAACCAATAGGATGGCTGAGGGAGGTTCTTGTATTCTGCTAATTTCCGGCAGGAACGGATTAGATACCGTATTTCTTCTTGAATTTGTCGACGCGACCGCCGGCATCCAGGAACTTTTGCTTACCCGTGAAGAATGGGTGGCAGTTGGAGCAAATCTCTACGCGAAGGTTCTGTTTGATCGAACCAGACTCGAAAGTGTTGCCGCAAGCGCAAGTTACTGAAGTGACGTGGTATGTCGGATGAATACCTTGCTTCATCTCGTTCACCTCTTTCTGCCCTGGATCAACAGGCGGACCCAGAGTTCTATAAAGACAATTTCGATTATAGCATGGCTAATCCTCTGGCGCAATGCCTTCCACAACTCAGCCAGCCGATCGAATATTTGGTCAAAGAGGCTGCTTGACCGGTGCCGGAGGCACGTGGGTGTAGGATCCGATGACGACGTCCGGCAGCTCGTCGGCGAAGATTTCCAACATTTGCTTCATGCCGTAAATTTCCCCTTGCGCCTTCGGAATGAGCTCCAAATAGCTCTCGGGATCGATGTTCAGGTTGCGCATCTGGATCAGCTTGAGGCCTGTCCGTTTCACGAAACCGAGCATCGCCTCGATCTCCTCTTCGCGGTCGGTGACGCCCGGGAAGATCAGATAATTGATCGACGTGTAGACGCCTTTGTCCGTCGCGTAGCGAAGCGATTTCTCGACGTTGGCCAAGTTGTAGCCGCGCGGCTTGTAGTATGCATTGTAGTGATCGTCGAGCGCGCTGATGGTGCTGACGCGCATCAGATTGAGTCCTGCATCCACGATGCCGCGGATATGATCCGTCAACCCGGCATTCGTGTTGATGTTGATGTACCCCATCGACGTGCGGCTGCGCACCTCGCGCATGGCATCGATGATAATCTTCGCCTGCGTGGAAGGCTCGCCTTCGCAGCCTTGCCCGAAGCTGATAATGGAATCCGGGGCATTCAAATGCTCCAGCATGACGTCAACGAGTTCTTGCACCGTCGGTTTGAAGTTCATGCGCGTCTGCGGAGCAGGGAACCCGCTGTCGTCCGGCTGTTCGGAAATGCAGCCATAGCAGCCGGCATTGCACGAGAACGAAACCGGCACGGCACCTTCCCAGCGCTGCAGGAACGTATTGGAAGCGGTCAAGCATTCATAGCCGAGCGCGCAATTGGACAGATGTTGATACAGACGGTTCTCCGGATATTTCGCCAAGAGACGTTCGACGCCTACGTTAAGCTCCTTGGGATCGCAGTTGAGCGGATTCCAGCGCTCCGGATCATCGCATTTCTGCGCGGCGACGTAAAATCCGCCGTCCTTCCATACGACGGCCGAGTAGCCGAACAGCGGAAGCTTCTGCGTCTTGTCCGTCTTCATGTAGCCGGGAATGCACAACCGGGTGTAGCCCTGCGGCAATAGCGCGCCAACAGCCTGATACTGGCCAGGCAGCGGACGCATGTCGCCCGACGCGGCATGGATGCCGATGGGACGCGTATGCGGCAAGCCAACCATGGTCGCGCCATCCGGCAACGGAATCAACTCGTCTTCCATCAGCTCCACGACCATGTCGCCGCTGCGGCCAAGCGCAATCCAATCGGGATGATCAAACAAGTTGCCTTGTTCGTCAGCATATACGAGATTCATGATGTACCTCCTGAAAACAAACCTGCTTTATATAATCTAAGTTACCGTAGTCGATCGTGATGCGGGACGGCGTTGAACACTGCTCTCGCTGCTTCCGGAGCTGCTTCTGCTGGTGCTTGAACTGCTGCTTCTGCTGCCGCTGCTGCTTGAGCTGCTTCTGCTGGTCGTTCCCGTCCCCTGCCGAGTTCTCGGCGCCGGAGGCGTAACGCCCGACGTGTCCAGGGACATGAGGAACTCCTCGTTATCCTTCGTATCTGCCAGCTTCTTCAGGAAGCCGTCGATGAATTCAATGGAATCGTTCATATTCTTGCGGATACTCCACACTTTATCCAACTGTTCCTTGGTCAGCAGCATTTCTTCGCGGCGCGTACCCGAACGGCGGATATCGAGCGCCGGGAAGATCCGGCGATCCGCCAGCTTCCGGTCAAGATGCAGCTCCATATTGCCTGTACCTTTAAATTCTTCATAAATGATGTCATCCATACGGGAGCCCGTCTCGATGAGCGCAGTTGCCAGAATCGTCAAGCTGCCGCCCTCCTCCACGTTACGCGCGGAGCCGAAGAAACGCTTCGGACGATGAAATGCAGCAGGATCAATACCGCCGCTGAGCGTCCGGCCGGACGCAGGAACGACCAAGTTGTACGCACGCGCAAGACGCGTAATGCTATCAAGCAGAATCACGACGTCTTTCTTGTGCTCGACCAGCCGCAGCGCGCGCTCGAGCACCAGCTCTGCCACTTTAACGTGATTCTCGGGCAGCTCGTCGAACGTCGACGCAACAACTTCACCCTTCACCGAACGCGACATATCCGTAACTTCCTCCGGACGTTCATCGATCAGCAGGACGATCAGCTCGATCTCGGGATTGTTAATCGCAATGCTGTTGGCAATTTCCTTAATGAGCTGCGTCTTGCCGGCTTTCGGCGGAGCCACGATGAGTCCGCGTTGTCCAAGCCCGACAGGGGCAAGCAAATCCATGATGCGCGTTGAAAGTTTGGGCTGGGCGGTTTCGAGAACGAGTTTCTTCTCGGGATAGAGAGGAGTCAGGGCTGGAAAATGAAGACGTTCTGCAGCATGTTCGGGGCTTTCTCCGTTAACGGCATTGACCTGTAAGAGACCAAAATAACGTTCATTCTCTTTGGGAGCCCGGCACTTGCCGGATACGACATCCCCTATGCGAAGATCGAACTTGCGGATCTGAGAGGCTGAAATGTAGATATCCTGGTTGCTCGGCAAATAGTTGATGGGTCTTAGGAAGCCGAAGCCCTCCGGTAAAATTTCGAGTACGCCTTGCATAAACATGAGTCCGCTTTGTTCCGCTTGCGCACGCAGGATCGCAAATATCAATTCTCTCTTCTTCAACTGACCATAGCCTTGAATTTGGTGCTGCTTGGCCAGCTTGTAAAGCTCCGTGAGCTTCATCACTTCAAGATCGGTGATCTGAAGTTCAGACATAATATCACCACTTCTTATCAAGGTTCAAGAAGAGTCGGCAGTCGCCAGCCTCATGACGGCGAAGCTTTCTTCCCATAAAAACGCAAACTGAAGATCGACTCGGGACAGGTTAGGGTATTACAAAAACATGCCAAGCCTATTCCATCATTGCCGGAATCGACCCTCTCTATTCGGGCCGACGCCGCATCTGATAGAAAAATAGAATCCTGGCGTTATTCGCGCCAAACATCAGCGCCGAGCATGCGCAAATTCTCGACTAAGTTATCATAGCCTCGGTCAATGTATTCAACGCCCGTGATTTCCGTCACGCCGTCTTCTACCGTAAGCGCGGCAACAACGAGCGCGGCCCCGGCTCTCAAATCGGCAGCGCGGACCTTCGCGGCGTTAAGCTTGCCGCCTTCAATGATGGCCGAACGGCCTTCCACCCGAATGTTGGCGCCCATGCGCGACAGTTCAGGCACATGTTTGAATCGGCTGCTGTACACGTAATCGCTCAAAATGCTGACACCTGCCGTTTGGGTGAGCAAGCTCGTCATCGGAGATTGCAAATCCGTAGCAAATCCGGGGTACACAAGGGCTTTCACGTCAATCGCTTCGTATGACGGCTGTCCGACGATCCGGATGGATTCATCCATCTCGTAGACATGGACGCCCATTTCTTGCAGCTTGGCGGTCATAGCTTCCATGTGCTTCGGAATGACATTGTCAATCAACATATCGCCGCGCGTAGCAGCGGCCATAATCATGTACGTACCTGCTTGAATTCGGTCGGGAATGATAGAGTGGCGGCAGCCGTGCATCCGTTCGACGCCTTCGATTCGAATCGTCTCGGTGCCGGCCCCTTTGATTTTTGCGCCCATGGCGTTAAGAAGCGTAGCTACATCTATGATTTCAGGCTCTTTCGCCGCGTTTTCGATAATCGTGAAGCCTTTGGCCCGCGAGGCCGCCAGCATGATGTTAATCGTCGCCCCGACACTGACGACATCCAAATAAATTTTGGCACCGCGCAATTCCTTCGCAACGATCCGGATGGATCCGTGATCGTTCGTTACCGTCGCACCAAGCGCTTCAAAGCCTTTAATATGTTGATCGATAGGACGAGGCTCGAAATTGCAGCCCCCCGGCAAGCCGATCGTTGCTTCGCCGAAGCGTCCGAGCATGGCGCCCATCAAGTAATATGAGGCGCGGAGCAGCTTTACTTTGCCGTTCGGCATCGGTTTGGATACCATGGCGGAAGGATCGATGACAATGGAGTCTCCGCTCCATTCCACGACACCGCCGAGCTCTTCCAAGATCTCGCTGTAGACCGCCACATCGCTGAGATGAGGCAGATTATCAAGCGTCACCGTCGATTCCGCCAAAATAGAGGCGGGCAAAAGCGCAACGGCGCTGTTCTTCGCACCGCTGATTTGCACGGTGCCGCGCAGCGGGCGACCGCCGCGAATCATCAATTTTTCCATCGGTATTCGTTATCCTCCCATCCGGTGAGAGCAATGGAACAAACAGCCGATAATGCCATAAAGCAAGCGCTCCGTCTCTCAAAGCGATCTTGAAGGACGGGGCGCCTGCTTCTCTCGCGCATTACGCAGCTGCTATATTCCCTTGACTATCGGAAGTTACGCTTGGTTGCTACTGTCGAACAAACGGATATTCCTTTGAACGACCGCTTGCATCGCTGCGCTCGCCGGAACCAGGTAGTTACGAGGACCGTTCGTAAACGGAATCGTTCGAACTGCGCACATCGCGGATCGCATTCGTGCAGCGACTTGGTTCTCCGTGTTCACGTTGATTTTGCCTGCGCCAGCCGCGATGGACAAGCGAATCGCTTCGTCCGGCTACGCGCATCACGCTTCTGTTGTCGCACCCGGTCATTATACCACATCCATCTTTCGTTTGGTACAAGTCCTGGCAATCGCCGGATATCCGCAGGACAAAAAAAGAGGGACCCTGTAATCAGGATCCCACTGCATACCAACCGCCGGACTCGCCTCCGCGCAGCTGTAAATTGACCGCCATCCTCATCTCGTCGATGTCGAACGGCTTCGTAAAATGCATCAGCGCACCATGGTCGGTCGCTTCTTTAATCATGTCGAGCTCACCGTACGCCGTCATCATGATCACCTTGATGTCTTTGTTGATCGCCTTGACATGCTTCAAAATCTCGAGCCCGTCCATGCCGGGAATCTTCATATCGAGCAAGACCAGATCCGGAGACTCGTTCCGAACGATCTCCAGCGCCATCTTGCCGTTCGGCGCTTGAAACGTGGTGTAGCCTTCGCTGCTGAACACTTCCATGAGCAAAATGCGAATGCCGTTCTGATCATCGACTATCAAGACTTTCTTGTTTTCCAACTTGAAACCCTCCTAGGAATGCACGACGATCAATCGCCACGACTGGATTGAAATCCCATGATGGCATAATTTCGCGCCCGCGCATCCATATTCCTGCTTAGCTGGAAAAAAACTTTAAGACTGACAAGCGATGTTAGCTCTCTGCCAATTCAAGCGCAGCGCGCACAAATCCGCGGAAAAGCGGCTGCGGACGGTTCGGACGCGACGTGAATTCAGGATGGAATTGCACCGCAAGGAACCAAGGATGCGTTGGAAGCTCCACCATTTCGACAAGACGTCCGTCCGGCGAAGTACCGGTGATTTTGAGGCCCGCGGACTCGATCGTCTCCCGGTATTCGTTGTTGAACTCGTACCGGTGACGGTGACGTTCATAAACAAGCTCGTCGTTGTACTCGCGCTCTGCCAGCGATCCCGGAGTCAGCTTGCACGGATAGAGGCCAAGGCGCATCGTGCCGCCCATGTCTTCGATATCCTTCTGCTCCGGCAGCAAGTCGATCACCGGATATGGCGTAAGCGGATTGATCTCGGAGCTGTTCGCGTCCTTGAGATCAGTTACGTTACGCGCGTATTCGATCACGGCCACCTGCATGCCGAGGCAAATGCCGAAGAACGGCACGTTGTTCTCGCGGGCATGGCGGATCGCGACGATTTTGCCTTCGATGCCGCGGTCTCCGAAGCCGCCCGGAACCAGAATGCCGTGGATGCCCTGCAGCTTGTCTGCCACGTTCTGATCCGTCAGCTCTTCCGCGTTCACCCAGCGCAATTTCACGTCCGCGTCGGCATCGAAGCCGGCGTGGCTGAGCGATTCCACGATACTGAGGTACGCATCGTGCAGCGCAACGTATTTCCCGACGATGGCGATTTCCGTCGTCCGGGAAAGCTGTTTGACGCGGCGAACGAGGTCTTCCCACTCCGTCATGTCCGGCGCGGGCGTGTTCAGCTTCAGATGATTCACGACGATCTCGTCCAAGCCTTCGTCGCGCAGATTAAGAGGAACCTCATAGAGCGTAGACGCGTCGCGGCATTCCACGACGGCGTTCTCGTCGATATCGCAGAACAGCGCAATCTTGCGTTTCATGTCTTCCGCAAGGGGATACTCCGTCCGGCAAACGATAACGTTCGGCTGGATCCCGATGCTTCTGAGTTCTTTTACGCTATGCTGCGTCGGCTTCGTCTTCACTTCGCCAGCCGCTTTAATATAAGGAATGAGCGTGACATGAATGTACATGACATTCTCGCGGCCGATGTCGCTCTTGATTTGGCGGATCGCTTCAAGGAACGGAAGGCTCTCGATATCGCCGACCGTACCGCCGATCTCGGTGATTACGACGTCCGAACCGGTCTCTTTGCCCGCGCGGAATACGCGTTCCTTGATTTCGTTCGTAATATGAGGAATGACTTGAACCGTACCGCCCAGGTATTCGCCGCGGCGTTCCTTCGTGATGACCGACGAATAGATTTTACCCGTCGTTACGTTGCTGTTCTTGGACAGGTTGATGTCGATGAAACGCTCGTAGTGGCCCAAGTCCAAATCCGTTTCCGCGCCGTCGTCCGTCACGAATACCTCGCCATGCTGGTACGGACTCATTGTTCCCGGGTCGACGTTGATGTACGGATCGAATTTCTGAATCGTCACTTTAAGACCGCGGTTCTTGAGCAAGCGCCCGAGCGAAGCTGCCGTTATGCCCTTGCCAAGCGATGATACGACACCGCCTGTTACAAAAATGTACTTAGTCACTGATAATACCCTCCAACGCCTGTATGGTTATGATATAGGTTCTCCCAATTCCATCAGAAAAATGGTCCATAAAAAAGAAAAAAGTGACACCCGTATAAACGGGGCACTTTCTAATTTTGGCTTATACCTTATGTCCGAACTTGAAGCCCAAACAATATCTTAACAACTGAGAAACCGCCTGTCAAGGAAACTTGAACAGGCGGCAGAGGCCATTGTTTTACTTGTCGTCTTCGTCCTCTTCGTCGTCGTCCAAACCGTCTTCGTCTTCTTCATCCGCGCCGGATTCCGCGCCTTCAGCGTCTCCGTCAATGCTCTCTTCTTCGGCTTCCTCGTCGTCGATCAGCACTTCTTCGTCGACTTCCGCCTCTTCTTCGGCTTCGTCGAAAATCTCCTGATCTTCGTCGTACGAATCGAAATCGTCGTCTTCCGCCGCGTACGTATCTTCTTCCTCGTCCACGTAAGCATCGTCGTCGTCGTCTTCGTCGTTAATGATGCGCGAACGCTTCGCGTTGCCCACCGGATCTTCGTTACGCTCGACAGGGTACCAGCGTTTCAGCCCCCACATATTGCTGCCGACGCATGCGAAACGGCCGTCGATGTTGATTTCTGTATATACTTGCGCAATCACTTGGTTGATTTGCTCTTGGGACAGCCCGCGGATTTTCGCGATTTCCATCATGATGTCGCGATAGTAAAACGGTGTGTTCGCCGCTTTAAGCAATTCAAATGCCAGGTCAACCATGGGCATTTCCTTGACGCGTTCCGGATCGATTTTCAAGACGATCTCGCTGCTCATTTCGGACACTTCCTCTCATGTCAAATTGCCTGCCGATCGCAAGCAATACATTATCAAACTATAGTAAAACCTATTTTATCTCAAAAAGCAAGCCGTCCCTCCCGCGCGGACAAAGAAGGAATGAAAGCCTCCCCCTGCGGCGGACCGCGAAGGGCCGCTCCGCCGAAAAGCCTCGGCGCGAAAGAGCCTCATGATCGGCTTGCGGACGATTACAAAAAAGAAAAAGCGGAAGGGATCCCTCCGCTTTGACTGTATCCTTCCGGACCGCGGCGTTCGCCGGTATCCGGTACAAGAGTCCGGGAAGGACTCTTGGTCTATACTATGTCCCCGTGCGGCGAATGACACGGTTTGCAGCCTAATTCTTCGAAAAAAGGCAAGTTGCTTATACAGCTTGTTGCCCTCCTTCATACAATACTGCAGCATGATTCGCCATGGAGGGGAAGCCAAATTTGGACAGATCCGCAATTCTCCGCCTGTTGCACAGCGCGACGTCACCCTCAGCATCAGCCGTCAAGCGCCGAATCGTCCGCTTCCGGCAGCGCAGCGACTACGAACGTTTCTTGCTCGAATGGTCGAACTTCGACATGCCAAGCGAGGACGCCTCGATAGCCGTTCGGCATTTGCCCTCCATTGAAGCCTTCTCTCTCCCCGTCACGAGCGAATTGCTGGCCGTCGCCCCAGCGAGCGGCATGTGGATGGAAAATGACCCCCACGTATCGGTTCACGCTACCGTGCACAAACCGGTCGCCCGCGAGAAAGGCATCCCGTGGGGCGTGCAGGAGATCAAAGCGCCTTTGGCCTGGAGCACCACGACGGGACACCGCATCAAGGTCGGCGTCATCGACACCGGCGTCGATTTCAGCCACCCCGATCTGAAGCAGTCGCTCGGGAGAGGAATCAATTTATTGAACCGCGGCTCCTTGCCGCATGACGATAACGGCCATGGCACGCACATCGCCGGCACCATCGCCGCCGCTAACCAGCTGCACGGCATGATCGGCGTCGCGCCCCGGGCCACCGTGCATCCGGTCAAGGCGTTCGACCACAACGGCAGCGCCTTCGTCTCCGACATCGTGCTCGGCATCGACTGGTGCGTGCGCAGCGGCATGGATATCGTCAACATGAGTTTCGGCATGAAAACACGCAGCAAGTCGCTTCTGACCGCCGTCAATAACGCCTTCAACGCCGGCGTCATCATCGTCGCGTCCTCCGGCAACGACGGCAAACGCAAGTCCATCGATTATCCTGCCCGTTACCCGCAAACGATTGCGGTCGGCGCGACCAACCGTCTGCGCCGCATTGCCCCGTTCAGCAACCGCGGCATGTACATCGACGTCTACGCGCCGGGCGACAAGATCCTATCGTCGTGGCTGCGCGGCAAATACAACGAAATGAGCGGCACCTCGATGGCCACCTCCCATGTCAGCGGCGCCATCGCGCTGCTGCTCGCCCATCGCCCCGGCATATCGCCGACGGACATCAAGGCGATCGTCAAGCGATCGATGCTGCCTTTGCGAGGCACGAAAACTCCCCGGCTGACCGGGGAGCTGGATGTCATACGCATGCTCCAGGCCGTGGAACGATAAGTTCCACGGCCTGGTTTGTGTAATGGGACTAGGCATTGCGGGCTAACGTCGGAAAGCGCGGACGCGGAACTACATGCGCTCCGGCGCGGATACGCCGACGAGCTTCAGCACGTTCGCGATGGCGATGCGGGCAGCGCCGAGCAGCGCGAAGCGCGCCTGGGTTTGCGCCGCGTCTTCGGTAATGACGCGGTCCGCGCGGTAGTAGCTGTGGAACAGCGAGGCCAGCTCGTATACATAGCGGATCAGGCGGTGCGGCGCGTACTGCACCGCGGCTTCCGCGATTTCGAGCGGCAGCTCGCCGATTTTGCGAAGCAGGTCGAACTCATGCTCCGTCGTCAACTTGCCGAGATCCACCTCGTTCAGCGGCAGCACCGTAATGCCCTGCTCCTCTGCTTGGCGGAAGATGCTGCAGATCCGCGCGTGCGCATACTGGACGTAGAAGACCGGATTCTCATTGGACGTCGAGATCGCCAAGTCCATATCGAAATCGAGATGCGAATCCATGCTGCGCATCGTGAAGAAGTAGCGGATCGCGTCCGTGCCGACTTCTTCCGTCAGGTCTTCCATCGTGACGGCCTTGCCGGTCCGTTTGGACATTTTGACCTTCTCGCCGTTCTGGAACAGGCTGACCATCTGCGCAATCAGCACGACAAGCTTCTGCGGATCGTTGCCGAGCGCCTCCATCGCCGCTTTCACGCGCGGGATGTAGCCGTGGTGATCGGCGCCCCAAATGTTGATCATCTTGTCGAAACCGCGGCCGAATTTGTCGCGGTGGTACGCGATGTCAGGCGTCAAATACGTGTACGAACCGTCATTCTTCACAAGCACGCGGTTCTTGTCGTCGCCGTAGGCCATCGTGTTCAGCCATGTCGCGCCCTCTTCCTCGTAGACTTGGCCGCGTTCGCGAAGCGCTTCGAGCGCCTGCACGACTTGGCCCGTCTGGTAAAGAGACGTCTCGCTGAACCACACGTCGAAGCCGACGCGGAATTCGCTGAGGTCGCGCTTGATCTTCGCCAGCTCGCGCTCCAAGCCATAGTCGCGGAAGTAGGTGAATCGTTCTTCATCGGACAGCGACAATAGACGGTCGCCTTCAGAGGCGGCCAGTTCCTTGGCAAATCCGACGATATCCTCGCCATGGTAACCGTCTTCCGGCATGGCAGCCTCCAAGCCTAGCGCTTGCTTATAGCGCGCTTCGATGGAGAGTGCCAGATTCGCGACTTGTTTGCCGGCATCGTTGATATAATATTCCCGCGTGACGTCATAGCCGGCGAAATCCAGCAGGTTGCAGAGCGCGTCGCCGACGGCGGCGCCGCGGGCATGGCCGAGATGCAGGCTGCCGGTCGGATTCGCGCTGACGTATTCGACTTGGACGCGTTGTCCGCCGCCGGTTCCGATACGGCCGTAATCGGCGCCCTGCTCCGCCGTCTGAGCGATGACCGGATATAAGAAGCTGCGGTCCAGACGGAAGTTAATGAAGCCGGGTCCGGCGATTTCCGCGCTTTGGATGGATGCCTTGGCCGTATCCAGATGCGCGATGATCGCTTCCGCGATTTGGCGCGGATTCTTCTTGGCCAGCTTCGTCAGCTGCATGGCGGCGTTGGTGGCGAGGTCGCCGTGCGCCTTCTCCTTCGGCACTTCCAGCACGAAGACCGGAAGCTCTTCGCGCGCAGCCAATCCGGCCGCGACGACCGCATCGGCGATCGCTTCTTTCACTTGCAGGTGAAGCTGTTCAATTACACTTGGTTTCATATCCAATCATATCCCCCTATTCATAGTAAGCAGCCTTGGCGGCCATTCTCAACATTGCGTTTAATTGCGCTCATGCTCCTCTGCGCGCAGCCGGATCACGAAGTTGCCGATCTCGTCGTCGCCGACTAGCAGCCGATAATGCCATTCCAGCAGCAGCGGCAAGGTCGGCACCAGCCGATCCTCGCTTGGGCCGGCTTTGGACAAATCGCCGAATTGGGCCCACAGCAGGCTCGTTTCCGTCTCCAGCGCAAACGACGCATGCTTGGACTCGTATTGCCCGCCCCGGCGGACGCCGGCCGCGAACGTCTGCTCGGATTCCACGGCGCCGCGGCGGGTAACGCTGAGCTCGCCGTCGCGCCAGCGGACGATCGTCCGCACCTCGCTGCCGTCCTCGGTCTCCGCATACTTCAGGTAGAACGTGCTTCCCTTGCGGTACCATTCACCGTCGATGTGATTGAGCTGCACTTCGCCATCGATATCGCTTTCCAGCGTGATTCTTACTTTTGCCTTATCGTTCATCGCCCTGGTCTCCCGTCCTCTTCATTCTCCTGTCCCCACTATATCAGGCGGACCTGCAATTTCAAATGGCGGGCCAAGCAGGCCTGAACAACCCGAACAACAAGAAAACCCCCGTCTCAATAAAGAGACGGAGGTGAATATCCGCGGTACCACTCTTCTGGCCGGCGCGTTCCCGCCGAAACGGCGATAAAGGCGCGACCTCTCGAACACGATAACGGGGTGACCGGATCGGCCTAGCGCGGCGGTTCATCGGGCGGAGCCGTCTAACCTGTCTTGCAACAGAGACATTCGCCGTAGCCGTATTCAGTCGATCAACTCCCGGGTGCGTTTCCCTTGCCCCGCTGCGCCGGCTTCCACCATCCCGGCTCGCTGCTGTCAGCGCCTTGCAAGCTACTATCCCGTTCATCGTATGTGGCTGTTATTTTCCCTATTATATGCGACCTCGTAAAAATTGCAAGCGGCAATCGTCATTTCAAAAAAGGAAGCAGCACGCGCCAGGCCTCGATCCGATCGGCGGTCGTCCGCATCGTTCTCGTCGGTATCGGACTCGTGGACGGCAGCTTCAGCTTGTCCAGCTCCGCCGCGGCGGGATGATGCTTGAAATATTTCATGAACGTGTCATGCGACTTGGCGCCGTTGAAAATCAAGGCACGTACGCTCGGATGATCCGCGAGCAAGCCCGGCAGGTCGTTGGGAATTTCCGCGCGAATATTCGCATCCAGGCTGCCCTCCCGCTCGCAGGACGCAATGACGTCCCACATCGCAATGCCGTGCGCGGCCGCAAACGCGAGCCTGTCCTCGTAGATCTCGTCCGGCTCCAGGCCGAAAAGCCCGTATAGCACCCGCCACATATGGTTGCGGGGATTGCCGTAATATTGGTTCACGGCGATGGACGCCTCGCCAGGCATACTGCCAAGCACCAGCACCGTCGCCCCCTCTTGAATCATCGGCGGGAACGAATGAACGCGCATGGGGAATCGCCTCCTCTATCCTCCGAGGATACCCGGGGAAGACGCCCATTGCAAGCCGCGCAACAGCATGGAGCACAGACGATGGCCATGCCGGCGGCCTGTCCAACAGCGGAGCACGCGCCTGATCTGCGCTACAATTGGGGCGAGCCCGGCGGAAGTCCGCTCAGCTTCTCCAGCCTGCGGCAAATTTCATGCTGCCACTCCACGTCTCCAACCATCGATGCTGCCAGCGAAAGGTTGTGCAGATTGGCGATTTGTCTGACATGCATGGCATTGACCGCCAGGCAGTGCTCGAAGTCCGCCTGCTCTTCCCCGGTCAGGTGCCGCCCTCCGCGAATCGTCCACAACTCTGCAAGCCGTTCATGTATCGGCAATATGGTCATGCTCTGCGCCTCCCTCTATCGTCTCACACTACTAACCAGTATGACCAAAAAAGAAAGCTTCCAAGCGCCGTCCGCGCGACTTTCCGAGACAACTGCGGTTCATTCGGATTCAGGGAGGAATACCCGCTCTGCTTCTATTTTACAGCGGGCATGCACGCTCGGTACCTTGACCTTGTAAATTGGAACGGGCCGTAAACCGGAATTCCGCGAACGGAGTACCTCCTTCGCCCAAGTTCCGCATAAAGACCCTCCACCTGCCGCCGTCGCGTTACGTTGTGTCCGTGCCGGCATGCCCCTTATACTCATTCTATAGGTTAAGAAAACGCGATAAGCGACGCAGTATTGGAGGAGATCGTCTTGGAAATTATCGTCGATGATTTGACAGGTCCTGAAATCATAGCTTTGATCGGGGAGCATCTGCGGGGAATGTTCGAGACTTCCCCGCCGGAGAGCGTACATGCGCTCGATCTGACGGGATTGAAGCAGCCGGAAATTACGTTCTGGAGCGCTTGGGAGCAAGGAGAGCTGATGGGCTGCGGCGCATTGAAAGAGCTGGACAGCTCGCATGGCGAGATCAAGTCCATGCGGACAGCCGCCGACCATCTCCGGAAAGGCGTCGCGCGCCGTCTTCTGGCGCACATCATCGAGGAAGCCAAGCGCCGCGGCTATTCGCGTCTGAGTCTGGAAACGGGCTCCATGGCTGCCTTCGATCCGGCCAAAGGGCTGTATGCCAGCTTCGGCTTCCAAGAATGCGGTCCGTTCTCGAGCTACACCTTGGATCCCAACAGCCTGTTTATGACGTTGGAGCTGTAAGGGGCCTCGGTTGGCAGCATGGTGGGGGTTGCTTTCCTATCGTTTCGTTTTTATATCTTTTCGTTTCGTACTGTTTCCGTATCGCTTTGCATACGCACAAGTAAAAAACGCCGCAGCCGTGCATTTCGCACGGTCTGCGGCGTTCTTGTTTTACTTAATGAAACCAAGCAGCATCTCGCGGATGACTTTCGCCGCGACGATCTGCGTTTGTTCGGTGGGATCGTAAGCAGGCGCCACCTCTACGAGGTCGCAGCCGATAACATTAACGCCGGAACGCGCGATCGCGTGAACCGCGTCGATCAGTTCCTTGGACGTGATGCCGCCGGCTTCCGCCGTGCCCGTGCCCGGTGCCGCGGACGGATCCAGCACGTCGATGTCGATCGTCAGGTAGACGGGACGGCCGGCGAGCTCAGGCAGCACTTTCTTGAGCGGCTCCAGCACTTCGAACGGATGGAAGTTGATATTCTCGCGGGCAAACTGCCACTCTTCGCGCGAACCGGAACGGATACCGAATTGGTATACGTTCTTGCCGCCGATCAGGCCTGCTGCCTTGCGGAGCGGCGTGGAGTGCGACAATGGCTCTCCTTCGTAAGACTCGCGCAGGTCGGCGTGGGCGTCGAAATGAATGATCGCCATGTCCGGGTATTTCTTGTACACCTCTTGGAAGATCGGCCACGAGCACAGATGCTCGCCGCCGAGACCGACCGGCATTTTGCCGTCCTCCAGCACGCCTGCCACGAACTCGCCGATGATGTCGAGCGAGCGCGCCGCATTGCCGAACGGCAGCAGCAGATCGCCGGCATCGAAATATTCGATGTCTTCGAGGCTGCGGTCCAGATAAGGGCTGTACTCCTCCAGGCCGATCGACACCTCGCGGATACGCGGCGGGCCGAAGCGCGAGCCGGGACGGAACGATACGGTGAAGTCCATCGGCATGCCGTAAATGACCGCTTTGGACGCGTTATAGTCTTCCGAGCTCAGAATGAACACGTTGCCGGAATATTTTTGATCGAGTTTCATAGTCGCTATTGTTCCTTTCCTATTCAAGAAGACTTGTTTTCAAGTCTTATTTTACTTCACGAGATCTTCGACGAATTTCGGCAGAACGAACGCTGCTTTGTGCAGGCGCGGGGAGTAGTACTTGGTGTCGATTTCCGGAATGGCGGTCTCGTCGACCTCAAGCGGATCGTATTTCTTGCTGCCCATCGTAAACGTCCACAGGCCGCTTGGATACGTCGGCACGTTCGCCCAGAAGACGCGCACGATCGGGAATACTTCCTTCACGTCGCGGTTAACGCTCGAGATCAGATCCGGCGTAAACCATGGGTTGTCCGTCTGCGCGACGAAGATGCCGTCTTCCTTCAGCGAGTCGTAGATGCCTTGGTAGAAGCCGCGCGTGAACAGGTTGACCGCAGGGCCTACCGGTTCCGTGGAGTCGACCATCACGACGTCGTATTCGTTCTTGTGATCGTGAATGTGCATGAAGCCGTCGTTCACGATGACTTCGACGCGCGGATCGTCCAGGCCGCATGCGATGTTCGGCAGGTACTTCTTGGAATATTCGATGACCTTGCCGTCGATGTCGACAAGGACTGCTTTCTCCACGCTAGGGTGCTTCAGGATTTCACGGATAACGCCGCCGTCGCCGCCGCCCACGACGAGCACTTTGCGCGGGTTCGGATGCGTATAGAGCACGGGGTGCGCCACCATTTCATGATAAACGAACTCGTCCTTGTCGGTCGTCATGACCATGCCGTCCAGTACGAGCATCGTGCCGAATTCTTCCGTTTCGATCATATCGAGCTGTTGAAATTCCGTCTGCTCGCTCACGTACGTTTCTTTGACTTTGGCCGTAATGCCGTAACTTGGGGTTTGCTTCTCCGTGTACCACAATTCCATCGGTTAATCCCTGCTTTCGTGTATGTATGGTTGCCATTGATTCATAAGGTCAAATGTTTCAATCTGTATTATAAGTTAACGGGGGGAAAAAGCAACCTTCTGCCATTCCCGCACAAAAATTTCATATCCCGCCGAGCCTCGCTTGAATAGCGCGACCCAATGTTTTCCATACTAGTTGGATAGCATTGGTAAACACGAGGAGGCATCAGGTATGAGCTGGTATCGTATCAAGCAGAGCGGCGGCGGGAAACGCCGGCCGCCGTTCGCCATTGCAGCCGAGCGTTGGATGCCGCTGCTTCGCCGATTGCGCAAGGGACTGATCTATGCGGGCGGCACGCTGCTCGTGCTGTTCATGGCGGCATTCGGCTTTCTCTATTATTTGCGCGTGCAGGCGCTGCCTGCTTCATCTATTAGCCAAACGTCCCAAATGCTGGACGTGCAGGGACATATCATGGATACGTTTCACGCCGGGGAGAACCGGCAGTCCGTACCGCTCAAGGACATCTCGCCTTATCTCGTCGAAGCGACGCTCGCTATCGAGGATCAGCGCTTCTTCGACCATCTCGGCTTCGATTTGAAAGGCATGGCCCGCGCGGCGGTCGTCAACCTGGAGCATTTCTCGCGCCGGCAAGGCGCCAGCACGCTGACCCAGCAGCTCGCGCGCAACCTGTATCTCACGCATGAGCGGACCTGGTCGCGGAAGCTCAAGGAAGCCATGTACACGATCCAGCTGGAGATGCATTATTCCAAGGATGAGATTCTATCCATGTATTTGAATCAAATCTATTACGGCCACGGCGCCTACGGGGCGGAAGCGGCCTCGGAGCTTTATTACGGCAAGCATGCCTCCGAGCTGACGCTCGCGGAGAGCGCCATGCTCGCGGGCATCCCGAAAGGACCCAAATATTATTCGCCTTATATGGATATGAAAAACGCCAAGGACCGGCAGCGGACGATTCTGCAGACAATGGCGAACCAAGGAATCATCCAGGAAACCGATGCCAAGGCAGCCGGGGCGCAGATGCTGAGCTTCATTCCGCTAGGCACAAGCAAGCAGGCGGGCATCGCGCCGTACTTCCGCGACTACGTGCGTTACATAGCCGTCGATAAACTCGGCATCGACGAGCGGCTGCTGAGCGAAGGCGGCATCCGCATCTACACGACGCTGGATCCCGAGGCGCAGCGCGCCGCCGAGGCAGCCGTCGCCGCCGGCATTCCGGAGGCATCCGAGCAGCAGGCCGCGCTTATCTCCATCGATCCGCGGAACGGGTACATCAAAGCGATGGTCGGCGGCCGCGACTATAAGACGAACCAATACAACCGCGTGTTCGCGACGACGCGCCAGCCCGGCTCGTCGTTCAAACCGGTTCTGTACCTGACGGCGCTGCAGCAGGGTTCCCTGACGCCGGTGTCCCAGTTCAAAAGCGCGCCGACCGTCTTCACCTACGACGACGGCCGCAAGACATACGCGCCGAGCAATTACAACAATAAGTACGTGAACGGCCTCATCGACATGCGGCAGGCGATCGCGTCCTCCGACAACATCTATGCGGTCAACTCCATCATGAAGGTCGGTCCCGAGAACGTCATCGACATGGCGCGGAAGCTCGGCATCGACAGCCCGATGCAGCCGTTGCCGTCGCTCGCGCTCGGCACGTTCCCCGTCAGCCCGTTCGAGATGGCTTCCGCGTTCGGCACGTTCGCGAACGGCGGCGTTCGGTTCGAGCCGACGGCGATTCTCCGGATCGAGGACAGCAAAGGCGAGGTGCTCTACGAAGCGAAGCCCGCTGCAGTCTCCGTCGTAGACGCGGCGCATGCTTACGTGCTGACGAGCATGATGGAGAGCGTATTCGACACGGGCGGCACGGGCAACCGCGTGTCCGCGACGATCAAACGGCCCGTCGCCGGCAAAACCGGCACGACCGCGACCGACGCCTGGCTCGTCGGCTATACGCCGGAGCTGGCGACGGCCGTCTGGGTCGGGTATGACAAAGGCCGCAAGCTGACGCCCCTGGAGGCGCATCGCGCGGCGCCCATCTTCGCCTCCTATACGGAGAATGCGCTGTCCGCGGTGCCGCCGAAGATCTTCCCGCTTCCGGAAGGCGTCGTCTCCGTCTACGTCGATCCCGAGACCGGCAAGCTGGCCGGGAAAACCTGCCCGAACCGGCGGCTGGAATCGTTCGTCAGCGGCACGCAGCCGACCTTGGTCTGCGGCGCGCACGGCGACTCGGCGGCATCCGCCGGCGGCGACAGCGACGCGAAGGCGGCACAGACGAAGAGCTGGTGGAAGCAGTTGAAGCGCTGGTGGGCGGATTAGCTATCGCCGCATCAAATTAGCGTACTTTCCCGGCGGATTAGCTGCCGCCGCGTGAATATAGCAAAGAAGGCTGCAAGCGGCGAACCGCTTGCAGCCTTCTTTATGCTTCCCCTTCCCTCACGGGAGGCGAACCAATGATTACCGTTCCCGTTATCGGCTGAAGCGTGGCTGTCAGCATCGCAGGATCAATCCCGTAAATGGCGTGGAACACCTCGGGAGGCGTCCGCTTGAGCACATCCGAGCCGAACTCGACCTGGGCAATCTTATTATCGAATATGGCGAGGGCATGCATATGGTCCGTCAGCGCGATTTCCCAATGCCACCAGCCCCTCGGCAGATAGACGGTTTGCGCCGGCTTGAGGCGGTAGCCCAGCACCTTATTCGTCAGCGGGCTTAGTACCCCGACGTACAGCTCGCCCGATATGACGTATACCAGTTCCGCCGCATTCGGATGCCAATGGGCTTCTACGCTGTATCCTTTGCTCAGGTATATGTCGAGCAGGCTTAAATTCTCCAGAGCCGGCTGCTGTACCGCGGACTCGGACAAGATGTAATTCTGTTCATTCTTCTTGAAGAATAGCGAACTGGCCAGATCGAAACTCAGATTCAACGATGGCGAGCCCAGCACATTCGAATTTCCGTCCTGCGACATATCGAACGCCTGCCTTTCTGAACCGGGAATGGCAAGACCGACAGTCCTGCTTTGCCCGACCTAGAAAAACATATGAACGCCATCGTCAAATCATACCTGCTGCACCCTTCCGTCTTTCCCCCGCTCATCCCCGTACCACAGCTCCCGGAACGTCTCGCTCCCGGCCAGCAGCTGCTCGACCGTGCCTTCGGATTCGATGCGCCCGTCTTTCATGACGATGACATGGTCGGCATGCGCGAGCGCGGCGCGGCGATGGGAGACGACGAGGCAGGCGGCATTCCCGCGGCTTGCGAAGATCCGTTCCCACAGCTTCTGCTCCGTCTCCACGTCGAGCGCGCTCGAGACATCGTCGAACACGTACAGCTCCGCTTCCCGGACCAGCATCCGCGCCGCGGCTGCCCGCTGCATCTGGCCGCCGGACAGCTTGACGCCCCGGGGACCGACCATCGTCTCCAGTCCCTGCTGCAGATGGGCAACGTCATATTCCATGACGGAATCGTGGACTGCCCGCGCAAGCTCGCCATCATTGTCCTGATGCCCCAGCAAAATATTGTTGCGCAGCGTATCGCTGTATAATCGCGGAATTTGCGCCGAATACGCGCTTCGGGCCGGCGTAAAGAACGTGCCGGGCTCCTCGACCGGCTTCCCGTTCCACGTGATCGTCCCTTCATCCTTCGGCAGCAGACCGAGCAGCGTCCGGACGAGCGTTGTTTTGCCGGAGCCGATGGCGCCCGTCACGACGGTGAACGATCCGCCTTCCAGCCTCAGCCGCACGTTCTCGATGCCCCGGCCCGTGTCGGGGAACCGATAGCTGAGACCCGTCACTTCCAAGGCCTGAAGCGGCTCGCGGACGACGGCAGGCTCCGAAGCTTCCGCCGAAGGCTTGCTGCCCTTTCGGAGCAGCAGCTTACCTCGCCTCGTCAGCACGCTGGCAGCCCCGCCTTGCAGCAGTTCCATCAGCCGTGCCAAGGCAACCGTCATCTGCTTGAAATACGTCATGAACTTGCCGACATTGGATATGACCTGCGTGACGAACGTCAAGTAGTAGACGAACAGCGAGAAGTCCCCCACCGTGAAGCTCCCGCCGCGCATCTTCGCGCCGGCCAGCAGGAGAATCAGTCCGATCCCCAGGTTCACGGAATTCGTAAAGATCGTATCCAGCGTTTCGCCGAGCAGCTTGTCTTTCAGCATCGTTTTGCGCCGATCTTCATTAAATTGCCTGAACCGCGCGATGACGCGGTCCTCCGCGCCGGCCACCTGGATCGCCTGCACGTTGCTGAACATTTCGCTGATCGCGCCGGTCACGCGTGCCGTCGACTCCCGGCTGGCGGCCCTGTACTTCTGCAGCCTCGTGGTCGCGAGCTGGGCTACCGTCACGACGAGCACGAGCGGCAGGAAGACGAGCAGCGTCATCTGCACGTCGATCTTCAGCAGAATGTAACTCGAGACGATCGCGAAGCAGGTCAGGCCGAACACGTCCACCGACCAGCTGACGGCCTCCTCGGTCTGATCCACGTCGTCGCGGAAGTAGCTGATCGCTTCGCCCGGCGATACCGGAATCGCCCGCGCGCCGGGCTGCTTCAGCACATGGCCGAGCAGGTTCCGCCGCAGGATCATCGACATGCGGAAGCGGTACTGCACGTCGGTGATGCAGCCGACGTAAATCATGGCGACGCGCGCCAGCGCGGCCGCGAGCAGCAGCGCGATAATGCCCCACGTGCCGATCTTCAAGCTGTCCTCGCCGGTCAGCGAGTCGAAGAATTGCTGCGTGATCAGGCCGGGCGCGATCGGGATCAAATAAATGACCGTCCACGCCAGCGCATTGCCCGCATACAGCAGCGGGCGGAGCATAATGAGCCTGCGCAAGAATTGAAACGTCGTCATGCCAGCACCTCCTCGAGTCCCGTCGCCAGCATCGCGCTGAACCGGGACTTCGGATCGGCCGCAAGCGCCGCGCGGCGGCCCGATTCGATCACGACGCCATCCTCGAGGATGGCGATTCGGTCCGCCCGCTGTACCGTTGCCAAGCGATGCGCGATAATGATGCACGATCGGTCGGCCAGCAGCCTGCCGATCGCTTCTTCGATCCGCTGTTCGGTCAGCGGATCGAGGCGGGACGATGCTTCGTCCATGATGATGAGCCCCGGATCGGTCAAGAACACGCGGGCGAAGGCCAGCAGCTGCGCTTCCCCGGCGGACAAGCTGCCGCCTCCGGAGGCGAGCCTCGTATCCAACCCTTCCGGCATGGAAGCATACCAGCTTCCCAAACCGAGCTGCTCCAGTACCTCGACAATCTTCCCGTCGGGTACGGAATCGTCGTACAGCGTCAGATTATCGCGAATGGTGCCTTCCATGATCTCGATGTTTTGGGTGACCATGGCGACCCGTTTGCGCAAACCGCTCAGCTTGCACTGCCGAATGTCGGTGCCCCCGAGGCGTATCGCGCCTTCCTGCGGATCGTAGAAACGAAGCAGCAGCCTTGCGATCGTCGACTTGCCGCTGCCGGTCCGGCCAAGCAATCCCAGCACTTCTCCCGGCGCCAGCTGCAGCCGAAGCCCGCTAAGCGTCGGATCCCCGCTATTATCCTCGTACGAGAACGTCACGTCGTCGAAAGCGACTGCCAGCGGCCCGTCCGGCAGCGGCGCGCCGGGGCCGTCCTCGATGGAGGAACGCGTCTCGAACAGGGTCCGTATGCGCGAAATGCTGGCGTCCGCCTTTTGCAAATCTTCCATCTGCGTCCGGATCTTCTCGATCGGCTTAGCCAGCAGCTCCGTGTAGAAGAAAATCAAAAACACCGTTCCAAGGGATATCGCATCCGTCTTCCATAAATACGCGCTGATCGCGAACGCCATCGCATTGCCGAGCGTGAAGACGACGATGGTCGTGTTCCACATGGAGGCGAAGCCTAGAAAAGCCCGCAGTCTCACCCGCAGCATATTAGGCAGCATGTTATAGAAGCGCCTCATCACGAAGCCCGACGCGCCGTTGGCCCGGATATCCTCCGTGCCTTCCAGCTGCTCGCCTATGAAGCCGTATAGCTCCGCGCTCACCTGCCGCCAATCTTTCCAGAAGGGCCCGTTGAACTTGCGAATCTGCTGGATCACGAACACCGCGGCAACGACGAATAGCGTCATGCCCGCGCCGATCAGCCAGCTCTCCCGGAACAGCAGCACGATAATGCCCACCATAAGCAGGAAGTTGCCGATCAGATGAATGATCATGCTGGAGAAGAAGTTCGCCAGCGCATTCACGTCCCCGTCGACGCGCTCGATCAGGGCGCCGGACGTCTGCGACTTATGGAACGGCATATCCAGCGACAGGCAGTGCGCCGCAAGGTCGCTGCGCAGCGCGTTGGTCGTCTTCCAGCCGAGATTCTCGCTGAAGTACGTGGCAAGCACGGAGATGCCTCCCTGTACGACGGAGAAGCCGATGAACATGGCCGCAGCAACGAGAAGCGGTTTCAAGTCGCTTCCTGATTGGGCCGAGTCGATAAAATACCTAATAATCTGCGGGTTGGCGAGCTGCAAACCGATCGTCAGGACGAGCAGCGCCGCGAGCAACCACAGCGTATGTTTTTGAGGCAGCAAATAACGCCGAAGCAGGTCGGCGTAGGGGGTGCGGCCTTTCGATTGCCGGTTCATTCCATATCCTCCCGATTCTTGAGATTCCAATGACTATACCATAGAAGCCCAGCAGCCGAACAGAGGGTTCTTAGCCTTAATTTGCACGTAGCGCCGGGGCATCATGCTATAATGTCTGCAACAGAAGCGGACGCCGGCCATGAGATGCCCGCGCCCCGGAATAAAGGTGACCCGATGGAGACGATGAACGAAATACTTCTGATGCCCCGCCTGACGAAACTGGACGTGAAGTGGAGCTTGGAGCTGCAGGGCAACGAACATATCGTCGAGCAAAAATCGAATCCGCACTTCGAGCTGATCATGGTTACCGAAGGTCCTATCTACCTGCAAGCGGGCGGACGCGAAATGGAGCTGCAGAGCGGGGAGTGCTACCTGCTGCTGCCTTGGGAGCCGCATGCCGGCTACCGGCCGATCCCCGCAAGCGCCGGCTTCTATTGGGTGCAATTCACGGCCGACCCGCCGCTTCGGCCGCAGGGCAGCTCCACCGGCGGAGCCCCCATGCCGAACCGGCCGCAGCTGGCCGCGCAGGATCTGCGGACAGCCAAGGATGCCGGCGCAGCGGACGACGCCTTGCTGCTGCCCCGCCGCTTCAAGCCGCGCAATCGGTACGAACTGCTGCGCCTGTTCGAGCTCATGAACGCGCAGCTGGCGGAACCGCGCGGCTACTACCGCTATCGCTGCTCGCTGCTGCTCGGCCAGATGCTGGAGCTGCTGGCCAGCGGCCTGCTGGAGCGCGAATTGCCCGCCGGCGACCTGTCGCCGACCTTCCTACTCTATCGGCGAATCGTGAACCAGCTGGACGAAGACTACGCCAAGAACCCCTCCAGCGAAGAGCTGGAGAGGAGCCTGCACCACAACTATGAATATTTGTGCCAAGTCTTCAAGAAATATTCCGGCACGACGATCGTCACCTACATTCATCAGCTCCAGATCCAGCGTGCCAAGCATCTGCTGGCGGCCACCGATGCCAAGATCAAGGAGATCGCCGAGCAGGTCGGCTATCAGGACCCCTATTATTTCTCCCGCATATTCAAAAAGCTGGAGGCCGTCAGCCCCCAGCAGTATCGAGATCTTGCCATGAACGGCAGCGATGCGGCCGGCAATTAAGCGAAGGTAAATGAACTTCAACGGAAAGCAATAAATTAAATGGACGCTACTCCATTAATGAAGACGAACGGAATGATGCCCTTGGTCGGGCGGCCCTGCGAGCTGATCTCGAGCAGCACGTCGTACCGCGCTTGCTGCATCTCCTGCGGCATGAGCTTGAACGTCAGCTCGGTGCGGCCCACGTTGCAGTGGTATTGTTCCAGCCCGGCACCGACCACGGGGCCCGGGGACACGCTCCAGCCCGCCGGCAGATGCCACTTGAACGTCAGCCACTGCTGCGCGAACATGTTATTGTCGATGGTGACTTTGACCGTCTTCTCCACGCCTTCCTGCACGAACGGCGCGTCCACGTAATCCGCGATCGCGGAGAAGATAACGAAGTCATAAGCCACCTGGAACGGACCTTCATTCCGCTTCTCCTCGAAGCCTCGGTATACCCACGTATTCTTGCGTTTCTTCCCTGCATATAACGCACGGCCTTCCTTCACCGTGATGTCATAACCTTTCTCCGCCGTAATGACGTCGACGATGTCGCTGCCGAGGAACGAAGGCGTCAAGCGGAGGATTCGCTCCGTCAGCTCGCCGACCGTCTTCGGAATGCTCAGCCCCTGTTCGCCCGTATTGATGCAGAACGTCTTGATGGCGTCGCCGATCGGCGTCTTCCATTTCTCCGGTATGCTCGCTTCTCCGCCGATGATGCCAAGAATGGAGCCCAGCGTCGCCGCCGTGCAGTCCGTGTCTTCCCCGCAGTTGTTGGCGATGCAGATGGTGTTGCCGAAATCGCCTTCGCCGTACAGCCAACCGAGGATCGTGATGCCGACGTTGCTCGGCGCATCATAGCCCATCGGACCGACAGGGACGTTGTCCGGCAGCTCGTGCGGTTCCATGCCGATAATGCCGAAGCTGCCCGGTACGTCGTTCAATACTTGGATGCGGGCTTCCTGCCAGCTAAGGCCGCGGGAATAAGCATCTCGGACCGAGGCTACGCCGCGCGCCACGCCGGAATCGGCCGGAATATAGGACAGGCCGATATCGATGAGCGTGTCCCGGTCGCTCTCCACGAACGCCGCGCTTTGAATCGCCGCGAAGAAGACTTCTCCGTAGACGCCCTCATGGCTGTGGTCCACTATCGCATCCTCATACGCATACTGCACGGCGACTTCGGGATTTCCCGGCGCCAGGCAGGCCCAAATTTCCGAGCGGATATAGGCGCCGTTGCTGTCGCGGAACACGTTGTTCACGTAACCCGACAGCGGCGGCACGATGCCTTGGCGCATGTTGTTCTTGCCCGCGCCGTATTCCCCCCAGTTCGGCACGATGTAGGACAGCCAATATTCGCCGAGAATCTTCGCGTCCGTGCGGCGCCCGAATTTCTCGGCCACGTTCAGCCAGACGAGCTGCAGATCGAGATCGTCGTTCGGCAGCGGCTCCCCGTTCAGATCCTGCGTATAGAAGTCATAATCGAATACCCCGCGTTTGCACTCGAACGGCGCACCGAGCGTGCCTCCGATATTTTTGCCGACCCAGCAGCCGAGCACCTTTTCCTTATAATCCGCCAGCGATAATTTCATCGTCGAATCCTCCGTCCTTCATCGGTATCTTCTAAGCTACACGTAGTATAGCAAGCGGCCTCCCGCGCTCAAATGAAGGATTCTGAGTTTCTCGCTCCCGCAGACATAACGATTGTCCATCACCGTCCCGGCACCTGGTTCGATTCGGAACCGCCTACCGCGCGTCCTTCCAGTACTTGCTTGTCAGAATCGGCGAAATAGGCTGTTATACTGGAATGATAACGATTACATAATATCCATCGCAGAGGAGTCTACACGATGATGAAGAAATCCGCTAAAAAATCCGTCCGCATGCTGCTGACGGCGGCTTTGGTGTTGACCGGCTCGGCATCTGCCGCGCTGCTGCCTGCAGCCGAACAAGCGCATGCCGCCTTGGCCGTCCTCGCTATCGGGGATGCCAGCGCCGACGTCCATCAGCTGCAATCGAACCTCTTATCGCTCGGTTATTTCGGCTATCCGTCCGCAACCGGTTACTTCGGTTCCTATACGAAGACGGCCGTTGGCGATTTCCAAGCTGCCTACGCGCTCCCGGTTACCGGACAAGCCGACTCCGTAACGACGGAGGCGATCAAGCGTGCCGTGCTCAAACAATCGCTGGTCCAAGACGCGCGCGCTTATCTCGGCGTGCCGTATACATGGGGAGGGTCTACACCGGCTGCGGGCTTCGACTGCTCCGGTTTCGTCTATTATATGTACGAGAAATTCGGCGTACCGCAGACGCGCACGACCACGGTCAACTTATTCCAACAAGGGTATCCGGTGTACCCCTCGATGCTGCGCCCAGGAGACTTGGTCTTCTTCCGCATCGCCGGCGGGAGCAGCGTCGACCATGTCGGGATCTATACCGGGAACGGTTCCTTCATCTCCGCCACTAGCTCGAAAGGCATCTACGTCCAGCAGCTGGACAATTCGTACTGGGGACCCCGGTATGCGGGAGCGCGCCGGATTTATTAGCGGTTTTACGGACGGCGGAAATTTATTTTCGAAATCGGTGATCCAACTCTTCGTTCGCCCCGTTAGCCTAAATGAGCAAGCAAATAGCCCATTAACGAGGAGCGTGAACGAAGATGAACCTGCACACGAAAAAATGGCTGACCCCCGTACTTAGTCTATCTTTACTCGTACCGACGATTGCCGCGGCATCGACCGCAAGCGCCGCCGAATCGGCAAAGCCGACGGCCAATACGCCGGCCGTGGAGCTGAGGGCAACGTTCGACTATCTGCTGTCCGAGCATTTCGCCCTCGCGGTAGATGCCATGATCAAGAAGTACGATCATACCTTCGACGCGGCGGCGGCCCAAACCGCGTTGGAGAAGAATGCGAAAGACATGGTGCCTGCGATCGCGTCCATTTACGGCGATGCGGGCGCGAAGGCATTCGACACGATTTTCAGCGGTCATCTGAACTATACGAAGGACTACGTCGACGCGGTACAAACGAATAATGCCGCCGAGAAAGCCGACGTGGCCGCCGAGATCGAAGAGTTCGCGGTTAACCTCGGAAGCTTCCTCGGCACGGCGACGGGCGGCAAGCTGCCGGCCGCGACCGCTCAGAGCGTGCTTCGCACCCATGAAGCGCAAGTAAAGGAAGTGTTCGACGACTATGTGGCGGGCGATTATAGCGACGCCCTAACGACTTACCGGGAAGGTCTTGGCTTCATGTTCAAAATCAGCGGCGCGCTCTCCGGCGCCATCGTGTCCCAAATGCCGGATAAATTCATGGGCACGCGTCCCGATACGCCTGCCGGCGACCTCCGCTCCGCGCTAAACAACTTGGCTGCCGAACATTACGCGCTGGCAACGTTCAGCATGCAGAAGGGCTTCGAAAAATCCGTCGCTTACCCGGCCATTCTGAAGGCCGAAGAAGGCAATACGGATAGCTGGACGGCGGCCGTTGCTTCCGTCTACGGCAAAGCCGGCGGCGACGCATTCAAGCAAGTTTGGGTCGGCGATCACATCAACGCCCAAGATCAAATCGTGCAAGCGACGCTGAAAGGCAACGCGGCCGATATCGCCGCGGCTAGAGCGAAGCTGAGCAAGTTCGCCGTCGACTTCGGCAATTTCCTCGGCGCGGCAACGGAAGGCAACCTGCCCGCCGCCGCTGCTACCGCTGCGGTCGCAGAGCACGAGCGTCTCGTCCTGGAAGCCTTCGACCTCTACATGGCGAAGGATGCATCCGGCCTATACGCCAGCTATGACAAGGGCTACAGCTTCATGTTCGGCGTGGGCAAAGCGCTTGGCGGCGCGATCGTCGCCCAGAAGCCGGCCATGTTCCAAACGAAACCCGAAGTGCCCATAACGCCGTCCGTGAAATCGATCTGGCTGAAAGTGGGCAGCAAGACCGCGACGGTCGATAAGCAATCCGTGGCGATGGACGTGGCGCCGAGCGTATGGAACGGGACGACGTACGTCTCGCTTCGCACGCTGACGACGGCGCTGGGCGCCAATATCGCCTGGAACCCCGCCAAGAACGAAGTCACGGTCATGGCCGGCTCCGATACGATGGTCTTCTGGATCGGCAGCGATCAGGCGCAAGTCAACGGCAAAACGATGGACGCCGGCTCGAAGCTCTTTATCAAAGAGGGCCGCACGCAAGTGCCGCTTCGCTTCGTCGCCGAGCTGCTGGGCTGGGATTTGAAGTGGAACACGGCCGACTGGTCGATTACGCTGACGAAATCCATGTAATCCATTCCTGCACATCTGTATTCCTGTAACGCTGAATGGCTGCAATTCCGATGCACCAACGCTCGATGCAGCCCATCTTCGCTCCCGATTCGGCCTCTCCTTATGCCGAATCGGGAATTTTTGTATAATGGGGAGGTGTACCGAAGGGGGACGACCCGCTTATGTCGGATAACGGAACGGATGTAGAGCTGCTGGCGCGGATTCTGGGCAAGGACCCGGAAGCGCTGAAGCTCATTTACGAGCGATACGAACGACCGATTTATGCCTTCGCCTATCGAATCGTCAAGGACGCGATGCTGGCGGAGGAGGTCGTGCAGGAGTTGTTCCTGCGGCTATGGAATTCGGCCGAAAGGTACGATCCCGGCCAAGGCATGCTGTCGAGCTGGCTGTTCACGATCACGCGCAACATCGCCATCGACGCCCTGCGCCTCAGGCAGACAAGAACCTCGCAGCAGGTAACGGAAGCAGAGCAGCTGAACCGGGAACCGGATCCCGAGTCGGATACCGCGGGGCTTGCAACCGCCAATGTCGTGGGGGAACAAGTCAGATCCGCGATTCGGAGCTTAAGCGACGATCAGCAGGAAGTGATGGAATTGATCTATTTTGCCGGCTACACCCAGCAGGAGGTGTCCGCGAAATGCGACATTCCCTTGGGGACGGTCAAGAGCAGGGTAAGGCTCGCGATGAAGGCCCTGAAAACGCAGCTGGAGGATATCGGAAAGGAGGGGCTAAGCTATGGTCCATAACGCGCCGGAATGCGATAACGCGGAAATGTACGCGCTCGGCGGTCTGAGCGAAGAAGAAAGCAAAGCGTTCGAAGTCCATCTCGCGGGCTGCGAAGCATGCGCCCAGCAAGTGGCGGAACTGAAAGCCATCGTGGATCTGCTGCCGTTGTCCGCAGAACCGGTATTGCCGCCCGCGGGCATGCAGGATCGGATATTGGGACATATTCTTGGCGATGCGGTGGCCGGCACGACGGCCGATCAACCCGCCGACGCTTCTTCCAATACTACCGCCCAAGAACAGTCGGCTGATTCGGCTGCCGATGCAATCGGAGAACCGAACCGTGCTTCCGATGCAATCGGAGAACCGAACTTTGATTCCGATCTCAGGCCAACGAGCGAACCGGATTCACTGTTGATGCAAGCGAATGCAGGGCGAACGCAGGATTCGCAATCGAAACCGGAGTTCGAGCGTGAAGCGAAGCCAAGACAGCCCCTCCCTGCCGAATGGCCAACAGCCAAGCGGCGCGGTTGGAGCGTCTGGGTGAGCGCTGCTCTTGCGGCAGCCGTCATCGTGCTCGGCATTTACGTCTTCTCGCTCAAGGACCAGCTCTCCGATCTTCGCGGCCAGCTGACGGCGACGACGGAACCGCCCCAGGGTCTAAGGCCGAACGAAGCCGTCAACTTAAGCGCCGCGGCGAAGGACATCGTGGCGAACGGGCTGGCGACGATCGTCATCGACAGCAAGGGGACGCATCTGCTCGTGCAGGCGGAGAAGCTGCCGCAGCTGAGGGGCAACGAAGCGTTCCAGGTATGGCTCATGAAAGACGGCAGCGGCGTCGTCAACGCCGGCACGTTCGTCTCCCGGGACGGCAAAGGCGGCCTCTACTTGACGCTGGACCGCAATCTGTCGGGCTATAACCAAATCGCGATCACGCAGGAACCGGACGCGTTCGGTCAATTGCCGAGAGGCACCGCCGTACTGAGCGCCGAAATCAGCCTCTAACCGCCATTCAAAGATATAGTCCGCTTGACGCAATAAAGAAGCTGCTCCGTCTCTCCGACAAGGAGATGAACGGAAGCAGCTTCTTTGGCGTCATGCTTTCACGGCCGCTCCCTGCTTAATGAAGGCAGCGAAGTCGGCACCCAGCTTCCAGCATGCCGCCAGCTCCTCTTTGCCCGGGAAGCGGTCGACCTTGACGGTCTGATCCAGCACCACGGCACCTTGATTCTCCAGGCATTCGTGCAGGATGTCTCCCGCTACGGCAAAATAACGGTAGGCCCGGTCCCCGCAGCCGAATACCGCCGCCCGCTTGCCCGACAAATCCACGCTGCCCAGCTCGTCGTAGAAATCGAGGAATTCATCCGGCAAATCGCCATCTCCCCATGTATACAATCCAAACAGAATATTATCGTACGACTCCAGGTCGGACACGGACGCATCCATGACTTCCTTCACCTCTACGGCAACAAAGTTCTCTAACAGTCCTTCCACCACGCTGTCGGCCATTTCCTGCGTATTGCCCGTCATGCTGGCATAGATCAACAAGGCTTTATGCTCCAATTCGCTCACTCCTATCGGCTCGCGGCCGTAACTGTACTGCTGCTTGCTGCTTGCTGCTTGCTGCTTGCTGCTTGCTGCTTGCTATATGCTTTCTGTTGTCTGGTACTTGTTGTCTGCTACTTGCTACCGTGATTCCATCACGATGATACTGATAATCATTATCAATATAATGAGAATGATTGTCAACTATTACCGTTGTAGTAGCTAGATAAAAGAAAGCGCCGGCCCTAAGGCCAGCGCTTTCTTTCTTCGATTATGTTTGCAAGTTTACCGTGAATTCCGCTTACAAACAGTCCCCGCCGCATCATTCAACTAACGGCATTTGCCGAACTGTCTTACACGTTCAATGCATCCTTCAGCTTATCCGGCGAGCGTTCCCACCACTCCGGATTGTTCGAGACGAGCAAGCTCTTGAGCGCCTGCTTCTCTTCCGCGGACAGTTCGTCGAGCACGAAGCGGCGTTTGATGGCGTAATCGAGGTTGTTTACGTGCTGCGCGAGAATCTTCCATCCCCGGCGTGCTTCCGTATCCACCAGCATCGGGCAAGCGGTCGCGCCCGCATAGTACGCGCCTTCTTCGTTCCGATCCACCGCGACCCATACGATCCAGCACAGGCGGCCATTCGGCACGTCTTCCTTGTTCGTGCTGAACTTGATGCCCTTCTCGATCTTGCTCTTCGCATGCATGGCGCCGACATCGATATACGCCTGGCCGTTGTCGATCATGACGCAAGCGACATCGCTCAAGTCGATCGTGCCCGCCCCGAAACCTCTATGTTCTTTATTGCTCACCACGTTGAGCGAGAGCGACTTCTTCTCTTTCTTCTCCGGCGGCTGCTGGCCGTTATCCTGTTCACTCATTCTATCGTTCAACTCCCGTCCCAAGCCTTCCTGGAAAGCCTTGAATTCCGCGTCCGGCGCGGTTTCCCCGAAATACATGCCGCAGTTCTATTTTCGTAAAAGAAACGTACTGCTCCGTTACAAGAACGGCGTCAGACGCATCTTCATACCTGTCCACACTTTAATTCCATTTTAGCTAATAATCTCGGAAAAGCAAACATATACATGCCTTAGAAGCTTGTCAACGGGAGGGAATCTTTGAATGAATCCACGTCACGCCAAACGTATGCTGCTCTTCGCCCTCGCCGCCGTGATCATCGGCGTAACGGCGAATCAGGGGTTCGGGAATGCCTGGGTGTCGCAATATACGTTCGCTTCCGCCCCCGCGAAGAAAGACGCTGCCCCCAAGCCGGCGCCGGCGCCCGCGCAGGAGCCGGACAACGTCATGCAGCCGAAGCCGGTCTCGCTCAGCAAGCGGGTCACGGAATACCACATCGACGTGACGCTGCAGGAGAATGCGCATATGCTGCAGGGCGAGCAGTCCGTCACGTGGACAAACCCTGGCAAACAACAGGTGTCCGAGCTCTATTTCCACCTCTATCCGAACGCCTTCCGCTCCAAGAACACTACCTTCATGCGCGAATCCGGCGGGCAGCTGCGGGAGGACAAGGCTGCCGCGGACAGCACGGGTTATATGAACCTGCTTTCGCTCGAGACGACGGAGGGCTACAGCCTGCTCCCGCGCCTGCATTTCGTCCAGCCCGACGACGGCAATCCGAACGATCTTACGCTGGCCAAGCTTAAGCTGCCGACGCCCGTCGCTCCCGGCAAAAGCGTCACCCTGCGCATGAAGTTCGAGGTGAAGCTGCCTCAAGTGTTCGCCCGCATGGGCTACGCCGGCGATTTCGTCATGGCGGGGCAATGGTTTCCGAAGCTGGCCGTCTATGAAACGGCGGGCACGCGGGGCCGGGCGACCGAAGGCTGGAACGTGCATCAGTACCACGGCAACTCCGAGTTCTACAGCGATTTCGGCATCTACAGCGTGAAAATCAATGTGCCTGCCTCCTACAAGGTGGCGGCAACCGGCTTCCAGGCGAAGGCGTCGGTCGTGGCGGATAACCGCAAGACGTATCAATTCTACGCCGACGACGTGATTGATTTCGGCTGGTCGGCCTCGCCCGATTTCGTCTATTCCGAGGAGCCGTTCTCCACGACGGGCGTTCCGGGCGTACGCATCAAGCTCTATCTGGATCCGCTGCATGCCAAGTACAAGGATCGGTACCTGCACGCGGCCAAATCGGCGCTAGCCAAATACGCGCAGTGGTACGGGGAGTATCCCTATACGACCCTCTCCGTCGTCGTCCCGCCCAAAGGCGGCAACGGCGCGGGCGGCATGGAATATCCGACGCTCATTACGGCGTTCGCGGCGGAGAACGACAACCCCGGCTATGACCTGGAGCGCACCGTCGTGCACGAGGTCGGCCATCAGTATTGGTACGGCATGGTGGCCTCCAACGAATTCGAGGAGGCGTGGCTGGACGAGGGCTTCACCTCCTACGCCGAGGACAAGGTGATGGAGAGCGAATACGGCGTCGCGCCGAATCTGCCGGTCGAATCAAGCTATATGACAGATCCCGCGCCGCTCAAGCAGCTGTCGTGGTCCTATCACAGCAATAACCATTACGCCGAGAACGTCTACATCCGCGCGAAGCTCGTGCTGATCGGCATCGAAAAACAGGTCGGCGATGCGACGATGCGCAAGATCATGCGAACCTACTTCCAGAAGTACAAGTTCAAGCATCCCTCCACCGCCGACTTCCAGAAGGTCGTGGAAACGGTGACGAAGACCAAGTGGAATGATTACTTCAGCCATTTCGTCTACGGGGAGGCGATGTCGGACTACTCCGTAGCCGCGATCCACGTGACGCCGGTCAAGCAGGACGGCCAGACGCAGTACGAGAACGTGGTGCTCATCAAGCGAACCGGCGGCAGCGCCGGCCCCGTGTCGGTCATGTTCCATTTTGCCGACGGCACGGTGATGCCCAAAGTGTGGGACGGCCAGGACGCCCACATTCAATATAAAATCGTCCACGGTTCGAAGCTGCTCTGGGCCGCGGTGGACCCGCAGAACGACAACGTGCTCGACAACAAGCACATCAACAACTTCATGAAAGCCGATCTGGACGAGAAAACGCGCACGCGCTGGAGCGTCGGCCTCTCGAAGCTCGTCGAGACCCTGTTCTCTTCGCTTGCCTGGTAGTGCCACTATAAATGAAGGAGGTGACTTCACGGATGAGGATGCATATCAAGCAAGGCTGGCGGCTGACGATCAAGCATTTCTATATCATCATCCTGCTGTTTCTGTATGAGCTGATCTGGGGCTTCTTCCTCTACCGCACCATCGAGGGCATCGCGGTTCCGCTGCTCAAGCGGTTCCCCGACTCGTATGCGGCCAGCAGCAGCGCCATCTCGCTCTTCGTGACCGAATCGCAGTTTCAGCTCATGAAGACCGATCTGCTCCAGCCTTACGCGCTGCTGTTCTGCGGACTGCTGGGGGGCCGGATGCTCATCACGCCGTTCCTGAATGCGGGCCTGTTCCATTCGCTGCACCATGCGACCGACGAGAAAGGAACGACGTTCCTGAAAGGCATTCGTAAAGCCTGGAAGCCGGTCACGCTGCTCTACCTGCTGGAAACGGCGCTCACGCTCGCTCCCGCCCTCTGGCTGCTGCCCCGGGCGCTCAAGCTGCTGCTCTCGAGCGACACGCTGATGGAATTCGCGAAGGCGGCCGGACCGTGGGCGGGCGGCTGGCTCCTATGGGCGGTCCTCCTGCATCTGTTCTTCCTCTCGATGCAGTTCGGCGCGGTCACCGGCAGCGGTTCGATGCGCGCGCTGTGGAGCAGCATGGCCAACTTCCTCCCGTTCGCCGGCGTTTCGCTGATGATGTGGGGCATCGGGGCCCTGCTGAGCGCGACGGTCGCCTCCGTCTCGCTGCTGTGGGCCGGCCTGCTGGCGCTGGTCCTGCACCAAGGCTATCAATTGCTGCGAACGATCATGAAGGTGTGGACGGCCGCCGCCCAATACGATGTTTGGCAGTCGAAACAGTCCTCCTAAGGATCGATTCTGCTTCGATGGGCCGCCCGCCTCATGGCGGGCGGCCTATTTTGCGCAGGACGGGCGGCCTATTGGCCAATGACGTGACAGCCCGGCGTCCCGAAATTTGCGACAGGAGCCCTCGCCCCTTCGACTTCGAAAGGGTTTTTTGACGTTTGAGCGCAGGCTGAGCAGACACACTTTGTCATTGACATCCGTCTTTCCGACAACACGCCGAATAGACCGTTTTCCCCGGAAAACGGCGCCGCTATACGAATCTTAGGGCAGAAAGGTTTCACTCTAATAATTTTAATTTGTGAACAAAATGTGAACTTGGAAGGAGAAGCGACAAAATGATCGAATCCATAGCCGTAAGAAATGAAAATTTTGCCGAATTCCCTATATGGGAAACGGGGGAACCATTCTGGGTGAATTGATCCCGACAGCCGTTCATGCGCTTGGACGACTGCCAGAGGCGATCATAGGGAGCCTTCAACCGAACCCCACAGCTAACCTCGTAGGCACTGGAAGGAGTTTCCCGTTTTGAAGAAGCTTTCCGCACTCGTGATCGGTCTTGCGATGCTTTTCGTTTTCCAAGCCGGCAGCGTTTTCGCCGACTCGAAAATGGACGGTGTCATCGATGACCTGATCGGCACGCCTTACGTTTACTCCGGCACGACCACGAAAGGGTTCGACTGCTCCGGATTCACGATGTACGTGTTCAAGAAACTCGGCGTCGACATTCCGCATGCATCCCGTTCGCAGGCTGGGCTGGGCAAGAAAATCGCCAAAAGCGATTTGATCCCTGGGGACCTCGTATTCTTCAATACGACGGGAAATGGCATCTCGCACGTCGGCATTTATGTCGGCGACGGCAAATTCGCGCACGCTTCTTCTAGCAGAGGCGTCGTAATCAACGGACTGGACGAGTCTTATTACGCGAAACGCTATGTTACAGGCCGCCGCGTCATGAGCCCGCAAACGTTCGAGAAATATGCCAATGATCCATCCGACGAGCCAGGCGATGGAGATTCAGATTAATCACCTTCGGTTATTGCAAGATCGCCGACCGGAATGGTTGCACCCATCTCCGCCGGTCACGGGAACAAAGCCGCCGCCGCTTCTCTTTCGGGACAAGCTGCCGCGGCTTTGTTTCGTTTTGGCGCTTAGGCGCGCTCGTAGCGGACCCACCAGAAGGTCGGGCCAACCTCGACGTTCAAGATCCGGGCGTGCGGGGTTAACAAGTCGCGCAGTTGATCGAGCGTCTCGCAGCCTTCGCCGCGGCGGTCGGCCAGCACGACGGTCGCGCCGGACTCGAGCCGGTCATGCCAGGCCTTCAGGAACGCCGTCCGTTCCTCCCCCGTGAGCTCGCCCAGGCAGAAGCAGGCCAGTCCTGCGCCGAACTTCTCCTCCACCGCGCTCAGTTCAGCTTGTTTGACCGCCACGGAGACGGGCGTCGTCAGCCTCGGCGTTCTCGGCCCCGCGACGCGCAGCACGCGCCTCCCCGCCAAGGTGTCCTCCACTGCATATTCGAGCCGCCTCCATTCCTTGAATCTTCTCTCGAGACTGTCCCGCCATTTCGCCATCTTCCCGATACCTCCCGCTGCCTGTGCACCGACGCTGTTGTCGTAAAACTATATGTATGCGCACGAGCTTGCTTACTGACCTGTCATTTGGCTTCGTTTGGGCTTGTCCAACGTCTGAAAAGGATTGGATGGCGTTACGATGAATAGTACAGGGATAGACTGGTTATATAGACATGATTAGAGCAAGAGGTTTAAGAGTAGACATGATTAGAACAAGCGTGACTAAGAGTAGATGTAATAGAACATGTGTAAATACAACCGACTTGATAAAAGCAAACCATGTTCGTTCTCGATGATCCTAAAGGAGCTGCTTCTCGCATGAACCCTTCTTCCGACATCCTTGCACGATTTCATACGACGCTTGCCGGCTGGTTCAGCCGAACGTTCGGCGAGCCAACGCCCGTCCAGCATGACGCCTGGGCGTCCATCGCCGCCGGCCGTCACACGCTGATCGCCGCGCCGACCGGCTCGGGCAAGACGCTCGCGGCGCTTCTCCCCTGCCTCAGCCGGCTTGCGCTGGCCAAGGAACAGGCTGCGGCGCAGGGCGAGAGCTGGTCTTATGGCGTGCGCGTACTTTACATTACCCCGCTTAAAGCACTTAATAACGACATTCAGCATCATTTAGTGGAATTTTTTGAAACGATCGAAGCCTACGGCGCCGAGGAAAGCGGCGGCACTTGGCCGGGCATTCGCACGGCCGTCCGCACCGGGGACACGCCGCCGCGCGAGCGGGCCCGCATGGCCAATAGGCCGCCCGACGTGCTCGTCACGACGCCGGAGTCGCTCTACCTGCTGCTGACGTCGGACAAAGGCCGTCACATGCTGCGAACCGTCGAGACGGCCATCGTCGACGAGATCCACAGTCTGGCCGGCGACAAGCGCGGCGCTCATCTGTCGCTCTCGCTGGAGCGGCTGGCTGCGCTGTCGCCGCATGCCGTGCAGCGTATCGGCGTATCGGCGACGCAGAAGCCGCTTACGCGGGTCGCCCGGTTCTTGGGGGGCTGGGCGCCTGGCACGGACGGGATTCCGGGCTCCGCGGCGGGAGCGGCTCCCGCCGTGATTACGGAGTCCGCAGCAGAAGCCCATCCGCTGGGCTACGTGCCGCGGCCGGTCGTCATCGTCGAGAGCGCGATGACGAAGGCGATCCAGGTACGCGTCACGATGCCGGACCTGAGCCAGCCCGTGCGCTCGCGCGACGGCGTCTGGCAGCCGATCGTAGAACGGATCATGACGCTCATGGAAGGCGCGCGCTCCGCCCTGCTGTTCGTCAACAGCCGCCGGCTTTGCGAGCGGCTCGTGCTGCGCCTGAACGAGCATGCCGGCCACGAGTTCGCGCGCGCCCACCACGGCAGCTTGGCGCGCGAGCGGCGGCTCGAGGTGGAGCGCATGCTGAAGGCCGGCGAGCTGCGCTGCCTCGTCGCGACCTCGTCGCTGGAGCTCGGCATCGACGTCGGCCATGTCGACCTCGTCATCCAGGTCGACTCGCCCAAGGCTGCCGCCGCGGGCATCCAGCGCATCGGCCGCGCCGGGCATGCCGTCGGCGACGTCAGCCGCGGCTATATCGTGGCGCGACAGCGCGGCGAGCTGCCGGAGGCAGCCGTCCTGTGCCGCAACATCTCGCGGCGGGACATCGAAGCCATCGTGCTGCCGCACGAGCCACTCGACGTGCTTTCGCAGCATTTGGTTGCCATGACCGCTGCCTCGGATATGAAGGTAGGGGCGCTGTACGAGATGATTTTGCAAAGCGAATGCTACCGCACATTCCCCCGATCCAGGCTGGAAGCCGTGCTGCTGGTGCTGTCTGGCTTCTATCCGTTCGCCCGTCCGCTCATCGATTGGGATCGGGATACGGATACGCTTCGCAAGCGCGCCAATACGGCGATGGCCTCGGTGACCGGTGCCGGCACGATTCCGTCGAGCTCCGCTTATCCGGTTCACCATGCGGACAGCCGCGTCCATCTGGGCGAGCTGGACGAAGAGTACATCACGGAAAGTCGGGTCGGCGACGTCTTTCAGCTCGGCACGAGCTCGTGGATGATCAGCCGAATCGAGAACGACCGCGTCTACGTGCAGGAGGCGCCGAACCGCTTCAGCGAAATTCCGTTTTGGCGCGCGGAATCGGGCAGCCGGAGCGTGGAGGTCGGCGTGCAGCTTGGGGATTTCCTGGGACAGCTTTCCAATCGGCTCGAGCTAGATCGCCGTTCGGAGACGAATACCGAGCGAGACCGCATGCTGGAGGATGCCGCCGTCGTCTGGCTCGACGAGGAGTACGGGCTCGATTCCTATTCCGCCTCCGAGCTGATCGATCTCGTGCGGGCGCAGCATCGAGCGCTTGGGCTGCCGACCGGGCGTCGGATCATCATCGAGCACTATCGGGATTTGATGAACCAGACGAGGATCATCATTCATAACCCGCTCGGGCGGCGCATCAACCGAACTTGGCTCCTTGCCATTCAGCGGCATTTTCAGCGGCTGCTGCCCTACTCGATGTACGGCAACGCCAAGGACAACGGGATTGAGCTTGTCGTTCCGGATTGGGACGCCTCCTGGCTGCAGACACTCTGGCAAATTACGGCCGACAGCGCGGAGCCCCTGCTGACGGAGGCGATCGCGGGCTCGCCGCTGCTCGCCGTCTCGTTTCGCCGGATCGCGGAGACGTCGCTGCTGCTCTCGCGCAGCTTCACGCGCACGCCGATGTGGCAGAAGCGGCTACGGAGCGAGGAACTGCTCAAGCAGGCGCTGCCGTACGCGGAGCATTTTCCGTATTTGCAGGAAGCGATGCGGGAATGCCTGCATACGCAGCTCGATACGGTCGGACTCAAAGCGCTGCTGGGCGCGATCGCCGCCGGCGATATCGAAGTGTCGGTGAAAGAAGTGAACGCGCCGTCGCCCTTCGCATTGCAGTTCCTCGCGGATTACGCGAACGCGATGCTGTACGAAGGCGACGGACTGAGCGAAGCGACGCAGCTTCAGCTGCTCAGCGTCAGCAAATCGCTGGCCGGTGAACTGTTCGGCGAGGACGCCGTGCGGCGGGCGGTCGATCCCGCCATCGCCCGCGCGGAGGAGATGCGGCTCGAGGCGGGGCAGCTTGTTCCGGCAAGCGCGGAAGAGCTGTTCACGCTGCTGAAGCGCCGCGGCGACCTGTCGCGCGAAGAGCTTGCCGCCGCGGCTGGCCGCGATCCGGGCGCATGGCTGGAAGCGCTCGAGGCCGCCGGGCGCGCGAGCGAGCTGGCGTTCGGCGTTTCGCTGACGTTCGGCAGCGAGCTGCGGCGTTGGATCTGCGCCGAAGAACGCGAGCTGTACGCGGCGTTCCCGCGGAGCGAGCCTTCGATTGCGTTCATAGCCGGCCGCTTCGCGGACAATCGGCTCTCCTTCACCGAGCAGGAGCTGCGGGAACGCTATCCGCAGCTGACCGCCGGAGACGCCGCGCATATCACGGATGTGTTGCTGGCACTAGACCGGACGGAACATGCGCCTTTCGCCGATGAAGCGGAGCGCATATGGACGAGCCGCGGCGTAGCGAAGCGGCTGATCCGGCTTACGCTGGAGCAAGCGCGGAAGCAGGCGGAAGCCATCAACCCGGTGGACTGGATGACGCATATGTCGCGGCTGCAGCATGTCCTGTCGGGCACGCAGCTGAGCGGCATCGACGGCCTGCGCCTCGTCATCGAGCGGCTGCAGGGCTTCTTCCTCCCCGCCTCGCACTGGGAGACGCTCATCTTCCCCGCGCGCGTGACGGGCTATCGCAAGGAGGACCTGGATCTGCTCTGCGCCTCCGGCGAGATCATATGGCTCGGCCGCAAGGGCGACAGCGAGAAAGAAGGACGGATCGCCTTCTTCCTCTCGGAAGCCAAGCCCCTCCTCGCGCCGATCTTGAAGCAGTCCGCCGCCCGGACGGCCGAGTCGTCCAAGCACCCGAGGCTGCTGGAGCTGCTTCGGACAGGCGGTGCCAGCTTCCTGACGAAGCTGAGCCGCGAATACGGCAAGGTGCCGTCGGAGCTGCTTGTCGACCTGCTCGATCTCGTCTGGGAGGGCGCCGTCTCCAATGACCAATTCGCGCCCCTGCGGCTGCAGCTCGCGACCAAAGGCAAGCAGCTTGCCCGCACCGGCTCCGGCCTCGGGCGCTGGTATTGGACGGGCTCGCTCGCGGATGAGGACATCCGCGAGACCACAGGCGGCGGTGTCGCTGGCGCGGATTCGACGCCGGCTGTCTCCGCGGGCCGGCGCCCGGGCGGAGACGAGACCGGCAGCGAGCACGGGGACAGGCTGCCGGGCGGCGGCCTGGGCGCAGAGGCGCTCCGTTCCGTAAGCTCCGAGCTGTCGGAATCGGCGCTGCACTGGACGCAGCATATGCTGGACAGCTGCGGCATCGTCTCCAAGGAGCTCGTGCAGCAGCTCTCGCCCTTCGCCTGGGACGAGCTGCTCCCCGTGCTGAAGCAGCTCGAGCAATGGGGCGCCGTGACGCGGGGCTTGCTCGTGGAAGGCGTCGGCACGCTGCAGTTCGCCAGGCGCGAGGGCATCGAGGCGCTGCGACCTCTTCCGCCCGGCCCGGACAGCGAAGCTATCACGGTGCTGGCCGCGACGGACCCGGCCAACCCGTTCGGGCTCGCGGCCGACTGGCCGGCAGCCGGCGGCGCCGGCTTCGCGCGCAAGAGCGGCAGCTACCTCGTGCTGCAGCATGCCGAGTGGCGCTTTTGGATCGAAAACAACGGCCGGCATATCGTCGACCTGGCCGACATGCGGGAGCAGACCGGCAGCTCGCCGGAGGACGGACGGCTTGAGAATGGCAAGTCTGAGAGCGAACGGCCTGAACGCGGTCGGTCTAAAGGCGGGCGATCTGAAAGCGAACGAGTTGAAGGTGGTCGGTCTGAAGTCGGCCGGTCTGAGCGCGGGCACTCTGAAGACGGCCTCTCCGATGCGCTGCGGGAGATCTTCCGCACGCTGCTGCGCCAACAGAAGCTGAGCAAGATCCGAATCGACCGCTGGAATGGCATGCCCGTCTTGGAGTCGCAGGCGGCAGACATGCTGCGGGCGCTCGGAGCGGAACGCGACAATCACTCGCTCGTGATCTGGCCGAGCGGCCTGCGGTGAGACCGCATGGTAGTGCCGCTCGGGCGATGGCTCAGCCGCCGGAGAAAGAATAAACATTTTAGCGGATGCTTCGCGCCGAGTGTGATAAGGTGGAGAAAACGGCTGTAGGAGGAATCATTCGAATGAATCATGCCATTGCCAGACGCAAGAAAGAGCTGGAGAGCTTCGCGGCCCCGCTCACCATCGATCCCGCCGAGCTCGACGCCTTTTGGGACGCCGCTCTTGACGCGTATGCCGACAAACCGCTTGATGTGCGCCGCGAGCCGGCGGAGTCGCCATTTCCCGGAATTGCGGTCAACCACCTGACCTACAGAGGCTACGACGACACGCCGATTCACTGCTGGTTCATGGTACCGAATGCCGGCAGGAACGAGGCGGATGCGGCAGCCCCGCTCCCCTGCGTCGTTATCTTCCCCGGCTACACGGATGACCGCGGTTATCCCGAGCGGCACGCCAGCTGGCTGCTTCAAGGCTATGCCGTACTCGCCGTCGACGTCCGCGGCCAAGGCGGCGAAACCGGCAATCGCCTGCCGCTTCACGGCGGCGCCGTGAAAGGCTGGGTGTCCGGCAATATCACGGAACCGCTGAGCTCGTATTACCATGCGGTGACGATCGACGCCGTCCGCGCCATCGACGCGGCTGCCGCGCAGCCCGAAACCGATGCGTCGAAGCTCGCCGTCGTGGGCGGCAGCCAGGGAGGCGGTCTCGCGCTCATTTCCGCGGCGCTCAATCCCAAAGTAACCGCGATCGTCGCCGATATTCCGAACCTGTGCCACATGGACTTCGGCGTGTTGAATTCCAGCAGCTCGTTAACGGAGCTCGCCCAATACTTGAAACGGTATCCCGAACGATTGGAAGACGTGCTGCGGACGATCGCCCATTACGACATGCTGAATCTTGCCCCGCGGATCAAGGTACCCGTGCTGATGTCCGTCGGCTGGAAGGATCCCGTCTGCATGCCCGAAACGATCTATGCCGTATTCAACCGCATCACGGCGGACAAGACGATCAAGGATTACCCGTTCAGCGGGCATGAGGTGAGCGAAGCCCAGAATCGCGAGCGGATTCTTTTCCTCCGCGAGCAATTTCGCTAATTTCCGCCAAAACTAGCGGTAGACGGGGGTTCCCGTTCCGCTATAATGTAAGTAAATCGCCCAAGCCTGCCTGCAGGCAGACGATGGCCATACCTTCGGAACGTCAGCCAGAAGAACCTCCGATCTCCGCCGTGCGCAGCGGAATTCCGAGGTTCTTTGTCGCTTTATCGAGGGCAAGAACGGTTCAGTCCTCGTAAAAGGCCTTCAGCTGCTCCGCGATCTCCCGTTGGCGGAACAGATCCGGCGCATTATGCCCGAGCCCTTCCAGCAGTATGAGGCTGCTTCGGGGGATGGTATCGGCTGCCGCACGCGCGCCTTCATGCATGAACGCCGGGCTCTTGCTGCCCGCCATGACGAGCGTCCGGGCCTTGATCGCTTCGTAATGCTGGACGGTGGAATCGAGCCGAAACGTTTCGTTCATTTCCCGAATCAGCGTCGGCAGCTTCTCCCTGAGCTTCCGCCCTTCCCAGAAGATCAAGGACGGCAGCAGGGCGAGCTTGATCAGCCAAGCGGGCAGCCGCGCAAGAGGCTCGGATACGCCGACGCCTTTGATGAAATAAACGAACGCGCTCAAACCGCGTCCCTGTTCCATGGCACGCTTGTAATCGGGCATCCAGTCCGAGGGGAAGCTGCCGCCGACGGAGACCGTCGGCTCGTACACGGCGACTTTCGAAAGCGCATTCGAATAAATCCGTGCCGTCTGGAGCGCAATCAGACCGCCGTAGCTGTGACCGAACAAATACGCGGCCCCGGTCTCTCGGAGCACCGCCAGGATATCCTCGCATTCTTTCTCGATGCCATATTGTTCGCCTTGGGGTCCGCTATACTTCCGGCCGCGGCGGTCAACGTTATACACGGTGAAGTCGTCCGCGAGCTCCGCGGCCAGCTTCTCGTATTCATGGCCCGAGACGAAGGCGCCGTGGATGAGGACGAGGCCCGGTCCGCTCCCGCTTCTGCGGTAACCGATCGTCGTGCCGTCCGCGGAGACCGCGTGTTGGAGGCTATATTCCTGCTTTCGTCTCATCGTCGTTCTCGCTTTCCCGCCGCTTCGCTCGCGCCGTCAATCGTTAGTACCTAGCATTCCCTGGTTTCCCAAATTATGAACCCATGGCCTATTCGGCGGCGTATATCTACTATCCGGAAAAGGAGTGACTCTGATGGAAAACCTGTCCGCCGCTCCTCCAAAACGCCGCTTGCGCGCATCGCCGGATCACGTTCCCGTGCTCAGCCGGCGAGCGCTCAACCGGGCGCTGCTGTCCCGGCAGCTGCTGCTCGAACGATCGACGTTATCCCCGCTCGCCGCCCTCGAGCACCTTGTCGGCATGCAGTCGCAGGCGCCGACCGCCCCTTACGCCGGGTTATGGTCCAGACTCGCGCAGTTTCATACGGATGACCTGTCCCAGCTGTTGGCCGACCGGAAAGCGGTCCGTCTCGCGCTCATGCGCTCGACCATTCATCTCGTATCCGCCCGGGACTGTCTGCGGCTGCGAAGCGTCCTCCGATCCGTGCATGAACGCGCGCTAAAAGGCAATTTCGGACGCAAGCTCGCGGGGCTGGAACAGGCGGAGCTCGCCGCGGCGGGCCGCGCGCTCGTAGAAGAGCGCCCGCTCACGCTCGCGGAGCTCGGCGCCCGGCTGCGCGAGCGGCACTGGCCGGACCGCGAAGGGCCGGCGCTTGCCAACGCAGTGCGGGCCTATGTGCCGCTCGTGCAGGTGACGCCTCGCGGCATATGGGGCGCAAGCGCTCCTGCTGCGCATACGTCCGCCGAAGCCTGGCTGCAGACGCAGAACCATCCGGCCGAAGACGAAGCGGATACCGGCTCCCTGCTGCTGCGTTACCTTGCGGCGTTCGGCCCCGCCTCCGTGAAGGACATGGCCGCTTGGTCGGGCCTATCGGGACTGCGCGGCGTCGTGGAAGCGCTGCGACCGCAGCTTCGCGTCTTCCGCGACGAGGGGGGCGCCGAGCTGTTCGACGTGCCTGGCGCTCCCCTGCCCGATGAAGCCCAGCCCGCTCCGGCGCGCTTCCTCGCGGAGTTCGATACGATTCTGCTGTCGCACGCCGATCGCTCGCGCATTATGCCGGAAGTCTATCGCCGGCTGGTCTTTACCGAGAACGGCATCATCCGGTCCGCTTTTCTCGTGGACGGCTTCGTAGGCGGGCTATGGACGATCGAGCGGGAGAAGGACGCCGCCGAGCTTGTCATTTCGCCCTTTGCGCCGCTCGCGGAGAACGACCGTGCCGCTCTGGCCGAGGAAGGCACCAGGCTCCTCGCATTCGCAGCCGCCGACGCAAGCGAACATCGCATTCGTTACGCTGACCCGCCGCCCCTGTCCGACGCTCCGTTGTAAGCAAGCATAGCTCATGCTTCCGGCATGGTTTGTCCACTCCCCGCCGGATGGCTCAACACTCAGGAGGTGCCCTGCCCATGAAATCTTCCATCGTTAAATGTCCCGGCTGCGGATTGCTGCTCCCGAACCAGTCTTACGAGGAGCCGACGCGTTTTCATGCCTCCGGCGAATGCATGGAGCTGTATCACCAGCTCTCCGTCTACACCACCGCGCACGGATACGAGGCTTTCATCCACCAGTTGGCGCTGGACGCTTACGGCGCGCAGCATTGCGGAGGCGGGATGCGCCCGATTACGGCTGCCTTCTCGCTGATCGGTCTCTACCTTGTCGTGGAGCATGGCTTCACGGGCAGGCAGGTGCAGCAGGCCCATATGGAATTGGGCAGGCTGAAGGCGGATTGGCCGGAGCTCGCGCCGCCCGCATCGTCCGCCGTCGTCACCGTGCAGCATGTGCTGCAGGCCGAACCCGGTGCAGCCCGCGACGCCGAGATCCACGCCTGGGTCCGGTCCGTATGGGACAGCTGGGCGCATGTCCACGATTGGGTCACGGAAGCCGCGAAGCCGGTCGTTCCGGCTTAAGCGATTGGCAAGGATAGAGACTCCCGTGCGCCGCTTGGCGCGCGGCGGGTCTCTTTCTTTGCTTGGGAAGGCGAAACGAGGCTGTTTCCTCGCAAGTACATATGCTCACCTCCCCGTGCAAACGAAAACGAAAGAACCTCTATCTCCCCTGCGCTTGCGGGGGGATAGAGGTTCTTCGAGGCGTGCCGGTTTAGCTTCTCGGTGCGTTTTAGTCAAGCTTAACTATCATGCATGCAGGCCGCCCGGCGACCTTGCTTGAAGCGATTCCAGCCAAGCCTATTCGGCTTGCTGCAGCTTGACGATTTCCGCTTTGTACAGGTCCAGCATCTTGGACAACGCGGCTTTGATAGCCTCGGCATCCTTGCCGTCCGCCGCTTTCGACAACGCCATTTGACCGTTGAAGAACGGATCGTCGATCGGGCTCGCCGCACGGAGCGTGAACGCAGCCTTGCCGTCGCCGTCTTCCTTCACGATCGTAATCGTTCCTGCAGCGTCAACGCTTTTGGCAATGCTTGTCTGGTCAGCAATCTTGAGTTCCCCCGGCTGTCCGACAGGCTCCGCTTTAACGGCCGTCGTATACGATACCGATACGCCCGACGCGCTGCCTGCGGCGCTTATCGTATTCACGGGCTTGCCGTCGCCGGCATTGGACGCCTTGAACACGACGTTGCCATCGGCATCCGTAAAGGTCACGGACTTGCCGTCCTCGGAGACAACTTTCTTAAGAGCGATCGTGCTTGCGGCAGTCGTGACGGTTACCGGTTTCCCTTCAATTGCTTTGCCGTCGACTGTTTTGAAATCTTTTAACACAACGTTGCCGTCAACGGCCGTAACGGTCGCAAACTTGCCTGCAGCGGCTCCGTCTACCCTGAACGACGCGCCGTCCGCCCCCGTCGCCGGGCTCAGCGTCGAGATCGCAAAGTTATCCTTGCTCAGCTTATCGTAAGCAGCAAGCGTCTGCTCCCAAGCCGTAACAGTGTCCGGCGCATACTGCTTCGCCAGGGCGAGCGGGTCCGCGAACGGTATACGAACGGCTTCCTTGCTTGCGGACGAAGTTACCGCGGTTACCGGGCCTCCTTCGCCGGCGGCAGTCAGCGCAGCCGTGTAAGCCTTCGACAGCGGGGCGGTCGCGAGGGTGGCGGCATTGGCGGCGAGCGGGCTGGCGATGGCGGATAACATCAAAGCGGCGGCGGCGATTTTAACTGCGGTACGTTTGTTCTTCATTCGAATCACTCCTAAGCGGGTTGGTTTGTCTTACTGGTTCCATCCTACCGAAGAAGTGTGGCAGGCCATTGGTGGAATTGTGGAAAAACGATGGCACGCGCCCATCCGGCATGGCCGAGTTGATATAATGAACGAAGATTCCTGAGAGGGAGGCTCGCGCCTTGAACGATTTTACGATTGCCGTCGTGGACGACGATTCCAATATTCGCGCGCTTGTGGAGGCGTATTTGCATAAAGAAAATTACCGCACGGTCGGGCTCGGTTCGGCGGAGGAAGCATGGGCGCTCTGGCTGGAGCAGCCGCCGGATCTATGGGTGCTGGACATCATGCTGCCCGGCATGGACGGGTACGAGCTGTGCCGGCGCATTCGGCATGAAGCGGAAGTGCCGATCATCATGATTTCGGCCAAGGACAACGAGGTCGACAAGATCCTCGGGCTGGAGCTTGGCGGCGACGACTACCTCGTCAAGCCGTTCAGCCCGCGCGAGCTCGTCGCCCGCGTCAAGCGCCAGCTGCAGCGCTGGTACAAGCAGCGTGCCGATGAACCGGCCGCCATCGCGGCAAGTGCGGCTTCCTCTGCCGGACAGGCTAGCGTGGACGCGGGAACGATCCGGATGCTGCCGGAAGAGCGGCGCGCTTTTCTGGGGAAGGAAGAACTCGACTTGACGTTCAAGGAATTCGATCTGCTGCGGGTGTTCGCCGAGCATCCGAACCGGGCGTTCACGCGGGAAGAGCTGCTCGTCCTCGTCTGGGGCGACGATTATTTCGGCAGCGACCGGGCGGTGGATCATCTCATTAAACGGCTGCGCAAGAAAGCGGGCCAGCTGCCGATCGAGGCGGTCTGGGGACACGGCTATCGGCTGCGGGCGGACGGAGGGGAACAACCATGAAACTCGTCCATCAAATCAATTTGGCGTTCGGCTTGCTGCTTGTCGCCGTGCTTGGGTTCACGGCCATCATGATTCATTACGTGCTGATGAATCATTTTATATCGTCCCAGAAAGACGAGCTCCGCACCATCGGTACTTCAATGGCTTCGATGCTGTACGTGGAGGGCACCAGCGCGACGCCAATAACGAGCTCGATCTCGGGTGTGGCGGTCGACGCCTCGTCTTTTACTACGAAAATGACATCCGTGGCGCCGGCGGGCGTCCAAGTGTACCTGTCGGATTCGCAGGGCAACGTGCTTCAACGGAATGATGCGGCCGTGACCGTACCAGGCAGCGCACTCGTCGGCAAGAGCATGCAGTTGACGGCTTCAAGCGTGCAAAGCATTACGAAGACCGGCAAAGCCGGGGGTTACATCGTCAACGTGAACAAGGTGCCGCAAGGGACGCTGACGGTCATGACCCCGCTAAGCAAGATCAAGTCGATCGAGCAGGCCTTGTTCGCCAGGCTGCTCATCGTGCTTGGCGCCGGCGGCGCGCTCGCGCTGGTGTTCAGCCTGCTGATTACGCGCAAGCTGATCCGTCCGCTCATGAGGCTGCGGGAAGAGCTGAAGAAAGTGCGGGAGCGGAAGTTCGGCGACGTCGGTCTCGTGAAGGCCGGCGGAGAAATCGGGGCCGTGGCGCAAACCGTCTACGAGCTCGCCGGGGAACTGGAGCGGCACAACCGCGCGCAGAAGCAGTTTTTTCAAAATGCGTCGCATGAGCTCAAGACGCCGCTGATGTCGATCGCCGGCTATGCGGAAGGCATTCGCGACGGCGTATTCGAGGGCGACGGCTCGCGCAAAGGACTGGACATCATCCTGAGCGAGAGCGGCAGGCTGACGAAGATCGTCACGGAGATGACGCTGCTGGCGAAGCTCGACAGCGAAGAGGATATTTTTCATCCGTCGGCCGTCCGCGTGCAGGAAATCGTAACGGAGACCATCGAACGGATTAATCCGCTGCTCGTCGCGAAGGGGCTAGAGCTGCAAACCGTCTACAAGGGCGAGGTCCGGGCCGAACGGTTATACGTGAATGCCGACCGCGACAAATTGCTGCAGGCGCTGCTGAATATCGTCTCGAACGCGACCCGGTACGCAAGCGGGATCATCGTCATCGAGGTCGGCATTGACGAAGGCGGGCGGGTAGCCTTAACGGTCGCCGACGACGGCAAAGGATTCCCAGACAGCCTGCTGCCGCATCTCTTCCACCGCTTCGTGAAGGGCAAGGACGGGGAAACGGGCCTCGGCCTCGCGATTTCCCGCGCGATCGTCGAACGATGCGGAGGACGGATCGCGGCGCGCAATCGCCCCGCCGGCGGGGCGATGATCTCGCTGAGCCTGCCGAGCGCGTAGCAGGCTAAGCCCGTAGTATGCCGAGGGGGCGGCCGCACACGACCGTCCGACCACCGCAATCGCAAGCCTTGAACAACAAACCTCGGATAGCAAACTAAAGAACCTCTATACCACCAAGAGCCGGCATACGCCAAGCTTTTGGATGATATAGAGGTTCTTGTTATTTCCGGCCTTCCCGCCACCAGGCCGATTGCGGGTAATCGTCCGATCGCGCATCGACCGTCTCCCCGATCCGGGGCGTGGCGATCCGCACGCCTTGGGCGCGGGCGGCCAGCACGGCGCGCTCGACGGGATCGTCCCACGCATGGTAGCCGAGCGTGAACGCCGCCCAATGCACGGGAATCAGCAGTCCGCCCCGCACGTCGAGATGGGCTTGGACCGTTTCTTCCGGCATCATGTGGATATTGGCCCACCGGACGTCGTATTGCCCGCATTCCATCATCGTCAGATCGAACGGGCCGAACCGGTCCCCGATTTCCTTGAAATGCGCCGCATAGCCGCTGTCCCCGCTGAAGAACACCCGGTTCTCCGCTCCGATCAGGATCCACGAGCACCACAGCGAACCGTTGCGGTCGAACAGCCCGCGTCCGGAGAAATGCCGGGCGGGCGCGCATACCAGCCGTAACCCCGCGAGCTCCAGCTCGTCCCACCAGCCATGCTCGGTCACCCGCTCCGGCTCCACGCCCCAGCGAATCAATCGGTCCCGCACGCCGAGCGGAACGACGAACCGTTCGGTTTTGCCCATCAGCTTGCGGATCGACGCCTTGTCCAAGTGGTCGAAATGATCATGCGAGAGGATAATCGCGTCCAGCCGGGGAAAAGCCTCCGGCGCGAGCGGCAAAATCCCGCTGTAGCGCTTGCTTCCGAATAAACTCGGCACGGGCGAAGGCGAGTCCGAGAACATCGGGTCGAACAGCAGCCGCCTGCCTTCCAGCTCGAGCAGAAAGGCGGAATGCCCGAACCACGTGACCTGAATGCCGTGCGCATTCGGCGTCTCGGACAACGCCAAAGGCACGATCTGAATCGGCTTGGCCGGCTGTCGGTGCGGATCCCGCTTGAACTGTTCCCGCAGCATGCCGACGATCGTCCGCAGACTCATGTCCATCGGTGTCGGCACTAGATTTTCGAACTTCTTGCCCGCTCTGGCTGACATGCCCGTCCATCCCCCATCTGCTTGTAAATGCTTGTTGGAAGATAGTATAGAGGAGCGGATTGGGCCAGTCAAATCGGGCGCGTTGCCGGGCGAAACAGCCTTGTGTGCGCCGTACCTTGGCCTTCCGGACAAGTTGACACCTCGCATGCATCACGGGTACAGTAAACCCAACATGGCATAGAGGAGCTGTACGGCAATGAAGCTGGTTTCATGGAACGTCAACGGGCTGCGCGCCTGCCTGACCAAAGGATTTATGGATTATTTCTCATCCGTGGACGCGGATATTTTCTGCGTGCAGGAAACGAAGCTGCAGGAAGGCCAGATTCAACTGGAGCATGGGGAAGCGTATAAGTCGTACTGGAACTATGCGGAAAAGAAAGGCTACTCCGGTACGGCGGTATTCACCAAAACCGAGCCGATCTCCGTCCGCTACGGTATCGAGGAAGATTACGAGCCCGAAGGCCGAACGCTTACGCTCGAATTCGAAGACTTCTACCTGGTCAACGTCTACACGCCGAACGCCAAGCGCGATCTGGCCCGGCTCGATTACCGGATGGAATGGGAAGACCGCTTCCGCAACTACTTGCTGGAGCTGGATGCGAAGAAGCCCGTCATTCTCTGCGGGGACTTGAACGTCGCCCACGAAGAGATCGATCTCAAGCATCCGAAGCCGAACATGGGCAACTCCGGGTTTACGCTGGAGGAACGCAGCAAGATGACCTCGCTGCTGGAAGCCGGCTTCCTCGATTCCTTCCGCCATTTCTACCCTGACCGCAGCGATGTGTACTCGTGGTGGTCGTATATGCCGAAGGTACGGGAACGGAATGTGGGGTGGCGGATCGACTACTTCGTCGTGTCCGCGAGGCTCGCGCCTGCGCTGATCGACGCGGAGATCCATTGCGAAGTATTGGGCAGCGACCATTGTCCGGTCGTGCTGGAGCTTGATTTGGAGAAGGCATAACGGGTCCTACAAGTCCTACTACGTACAAAGGCCTGCCATGGCTTGCGGAAACATTCCGCAGTCTGGCAAGCCTTTTTTTAATGATGCTGCCAAACATGACCCGAGCCGGGGCACAGCGTGCCTCAGCTTCCGATCCCGTCCCACTCCTGCATGAAACGCGTCACGTAATCCGCCATATAGGCATGCCGCTCCTCGGCGATTTCTCGGGCCGAAGCGGTATTGATGCGGTCCTTCAGCTTCAGCAGCTTCTCGTGAAAATGGTTGATCGCCGTGCTTTTGCCCGTCCGGTATTCCCCGGGCGTCATCGCATCGCGCGGCTTTAGCTCCGGATCGTAGATCGGATCGCCCTTCCAGCCGGCATAGAGAAAGGCTCGGGCGACCGCGATCGCCCCGATGGCGTCGAGACGGTCGGCGTCCTGCACGACCCGTCCCTCCAGCGTCCGCATGGGCGGGTTGGCGCCGCCGTTATAGGACATGTTCGCGATAATGTCCATGACATGCGCGCGATCGGATTCGTCCATCGGCTGGGCGGCGAGCCAGTCCCGGACTTTGCGAAGGCCGCTTTCCTTGGAATCGTTCAGCTTCTCGTCCGCCACGTCGTGCAGCAGCGCCGCAAGCGTGCAGATGAACGTATCCGCGCCCTCCCGTTCGGCCAAATGCCGCGCCATGCGAACGACGCGGTGAATATGCCACCAATCGTGGCCGGTCACATCCCCGCCCAGCTCTTCCCGAGCGTACTGCTCCGCGGCCGCGAGAATGGCATCGTTTGTCGTTGTCGTCACGGACGGATCATCCTTTCCCTTGGAAGCTGCCGCTTTGAAGATCCCGCCACACCTTTTTGTTGCTGTACTGCCGCTCGGAGCTGATGTCCCGACCAAACCAATCCGGGGGCTCGAAGGCCGTCGCCGCCTCGATTGAATCGAATTCCACTTCAAGCACGGTCAATTGCAGCTGATCGTAACGATCGATCTCCACCACGCGGTCGCCCCATTGCGCCGTAATGCGGTCCTTCGTCAGCGGAACGAGTCCCCGAACGGACATCAACTGCTCGTAGATGCCTTCCGTAATTCCGTACTCGATCTCTTCGCGAGAAAGTCCGTTTCCCGCCTTGAACGTATGCGTGTGGTGCACCTCTCCGGTCGAGGCATCCACGAGCCTCCGGACCCGCACCTCCTGCTGGGCGTCGATCGCCAGGTACGTCTGCTCGATGCGCCGCTTCGACAGCAGCGTAATCACACCAGACTGAATGAGGTTCTCCGGCTCGTCCGCCAGCAAAAATTTCCGTTCGATCTCCAATGCCATCATGCGCAGCTCCTCTGCCAAAAATAATTTGACCCCATTATACCACCACGAGGCGCGGTATCCCTAGCGAAGGCTCCGGATGGCCGAGCACTGTGAAGGTTCGCGAGGAATCCTGCAGTAGCAGTAAAGGCAGGACCCGGCGGGACCGGCCCGATTCTGCAAGGGCAAATTGGAAAGCGGCGGGTGCCGGCCCCGACTCTGCTTGGGCGACTTGCCACGACGGGTGCGGCCCGACTCTGCTTAGGCCCATTGCCACGGCGAGTGACGGACCGACTCTGTTTGGCCGACTTACCACGACAAGTGACGGACCGACTCTGTTTGGCCGACTTGCCACGACGAGCGCCGGCCCGACTCAGTTTGGCCGACTTACCACGGCGAGCGCCGGCCCGACTCTGCTTTAGCCGACTTGCCACGGCAAGTGCCGGTCCGACTTTGCTTTAGCTGACTTGCCACGGCAAGCGCCGGCCCGACTTTGCTTTAGCTGACTTGCCACGGCAGTGCCCACCCCACTCTGCTTGGGCCGACCTGCCACGGCAAGCGCCGGCCCGACTCTGCAAGGGCCCACTTTTTCACGACGGATGCCGATCCTCTCGGCGGGAGATGATCTGCCCCGCAAAATTAAGTGCATATATGCAGTTATTCATCCCGCTAAATGCCCACAGCCCGGAAATAACTGCATATATGCAGCTAATCGGCCTATTTCTTGCGTTTTTGAGGCAGAATCACATAAATAGATGCATATTTGCATCTATTTTGCTCAGGGCTCGTTACAAGTTAGGAATAACTGCATATTTGCATCTATTTCGCAGGGCCGGATATTCAAATAGGCAGGGATAAGCAGAAAAGGGCAAGGACAGGCAAATTAAACGAGTCTAGCGAGGCGGCAGCGTCCCTACGTTCGCCGATGTGCCCGCACAACAAACCCTGCCGAACTCCCGCATTCTGCCAACACAACAAACCCTACGTACTCCTGCTTCCTGCCAGCACCACAAGCCCTGCCGAACTCCTGCATCCTGCCCGCACAACAAACCCTACCGTGCTCCTTCGTCCTGCCAGCACAACAAACCCTACGTACTCCTGCATTCTGCCCGCACAACAAACCCCTGCGTGCTCCTGCGTCCTGCCAACACAACAAGCCCTACCGTGCTCCTGCATCCTGATCGCACAACAAACACTACGTACTCCTGCGTACTGCCAGCACAACAAACCCTTCGTACTCCTGCGTCCTGCACGCACAACAAACCCTACCGTGCTCCTGCATCCTGACCGCACAACAAAAGCCCGTCTCCCTGAAGGGAAACGGGTTTCCGTGCTAGCACACTGTATGCGCGTCCAAGCGCAGCGTCAGTTCGACATGCGGATACGGACAACCAGATCATGCCGGAACGCCGGCAGCGGCAGAACCGCGGCCCCGCCCTGCATGCGAATGGCCGGAGAGGCCATTCCCGTAACCGGATCGTAGCAGCTGGCGAGGTACGCGCCTTCAGGCAGCTGCACGCGCAGCTCCGTCTCCAGCGGTTCGCCCGCGCCAGCTTTGGTGAGCTCCCGCTCATCCGCCAGATAGATGCTGTAGTCCTCGCCCGGAATGCCGAAGACCACCGCCAGCGTATGGGCCGGCTCTTCAGCGACCACGTCCGTGAGCGGACGCGCGCGAACGAGATCGAGACTATGCACATACGCGGACAAGTGCTTCATCCACGTGCGGATATGGCGCTGCGAGTCGGGCGTGCCCGTTTCCACGTAGATGTTGATGGAGAAGTCGATGTAATCGTAGTGGCAGCCGCTCAGCAAGGTGGTCCACGCTCTTTTGCGATGAATGGTCCAGCCTTCGGCGTCCTTGTACTGGCTCGCCACGTTGTCTTCGTCGTAATTGAGCGGCTTCGATTCGCCTGCGGTCGCCAGGCAATAATCCCTTACCGCGCGCAGGTTCAGCTGCTTGGACATGAATTCGCCCATATGATAGCTCTTGTCGCCGTATGTGGTGTTCGGAAGAGGGTGCATATTGACGACCTCGATACCGAAAACGCCAAACGAATAATCCGAGGACTGCTCCCACGGCTCGTAGGTGAATGCCTCTTGCCCGACGACGAGATGCCGGTTCGGCAGGTTCGCTTCCGTGAGGCGGATCTCGTCCCGGATCGCCATTTGCCACAGATCCACTTCCGCCGGCGATGGATGGCCGCTCTCCGCGCCGCCGAACTGACCGCCGGGCTCGTTGCAAATTTCATAGATGATGTTGTCGTACTTGTTCGTCTCTTCCACGATTTTGCGGACATGCGCCAGCTGGTACGCGAGAATCTTCGGATTCCGCTGCGTATTGTAGGTCATCCACTCGATCGTCTCGACGTCGTTCACGTTGTTCGACGCATTGAGCGGATTAAGATCCCACACGGCAGGTTGGTACGTGTTGCTGAGCAAGGTGACCTCGACGATGATGCCGTAGTCCGACGCGAGTGACAGGAAACGGTGAAGCCGGTCGAAGAACTCGGGGTTCCACGCGTCCAGGTCGAACTTCGGCTGGCCGTCGATGGCTTTGCCGGGCCCCGTGCGCTTGAACGGGGTGACGAAATCCGGCGACTCCGGCTTGCAGGTCGAATACGGATTGATCGTCATTTGATACTCGCGGAACAGGACGAACAGCCTCGTCAGCGTCTGCTGCTTCTCTGCGGCATCGGCGAGATATTTCTCAAAATTAAACGGGCGGTTCATGACGGCCCCGTAATGCTCCGTCGCGCAAACCAGCATCAGCGGCTTGCCCCGGAATTCGAATATTCGGTTGTTGTCCGGGTGAATTCGGATTGGAATGTTTCCCATGATAACCTCCAAGCGATAAGTTTAAGGCACGCAGCGTTGAGTATTCGCTAAGCCCGAAATTCGATCACGTACGTTTCGAACGGCTGAAGCGTTACGGGGCCATCCTGCGATAGAGGTTTCTGCCCCCCGCTTCGCTCGGCGCTTTCCTCTGCAGCCGCGGACGCTGGCTGTACCGCATCGTCTCGCAGGCGCGAGATGGCCGCGATTGGCTGCTGCCATTCGCTCAAATCAATCAAGACGGACTGCTCGTCGGCCGTCAAATTCGCGAGCAGGACGACGACACGATCCTGCCTGCAAAGGCCCAGCGCTGCCACGCGGGATGGGTCCAGCCCATCGACCTGCAGCGCCTCGCCGTTCTTGAACTCACCGATCAGCTTCATAGCTGCGTGTGCCGGATATACGTTCTCGCCATCCTCTTGCATGAAGCCGAGCGGCCCGAAAGCTTCGAAATAATTGGCGGAGGCGATCCCCTCGCGCGCCAACTGCGCAACCGAGCCGATCAGCCACGCCGCCGCGAACGACGACGGCTGGCGCGGATCCAGCTGATTCCCGCGGTCCCGCGAGCGTTGGACGCCTTCTTCGCCCGCCGAGTAGGGATTCATGCGCTGCTTCAGCGTTACGGCGCCGATGCGCACCGGCATGTCTCGCCTTGCTGCCATCGCCGTTCGGCAGACGACGCCTTGGGCGGGAAGCGTCTCCGCAATGGACGCCAAGTCCGAGGCATGGACCTGAGGATTGATCGCGAACTCCGCAAAATCCCAGGAGAGCCCCAAGGGCAGCACCACCCGGTTCAGCTCCGCGAAATTTCCGCGCGAGCCGCCGCCGACTTCGATGCCTGCCCCTGCACTGCCTACTGCACTGGTGACTGCTCCGGTTTCGGAACCCGCCGCCGCTTCAATGCAGGCATCTGTCCCGACGCCTGCCCCGGTGCCTGCACCTGCTCCTGCGCCTGCTTCGGCGCCCGCTTCGTCCAGCAGCCGTTTGAACAGCGCCACCATGCCGTCGTCCGTGACGTAACGGCATGCGTTCAACGAAGCGCCGTACAGCTCCGCAGCGGTCTGCGGCACGTCCAGCGCCGCTGCCGGAAATAAGGCAACGCGCACCGGCGCGGGCGCCAGCCCGGCAATCGCCGCGGCAGCATCCCGCAGCGCCTCCTCGCCCGGGCCCGCGATCAGCTGCAGCTCGTAGGCGATGCCGAGCTCCCGCGCAAGCTGAGCGGCCGCTCCTACGCGCGCTTTCCAATCCGGCAGCGCCAGCTCCGCCTCGCAGCGCAGCTGCGAGAGACCGAGCTCGCTTAGGCGGCCGACCACGCGCGCGGGCGGCGCGCCGTCCATCGGAGGCAGCAGCGTGCCGAGCGCCGGAAGCGCGGAGGCCTGCTCCCTTCGGACGACAGCGTGCAACCGCTCTCGACCACCTCCGGCGTCGCGCGCTTGCTGACCGCCCCGCGAACCGGCATCCTCCGATACGTCGATCGTCACGGCCTGCATGACTTTCGCTCCCTGCTGCATGACGACGGGGTACGGCAGCCGAAGCGGCGTGCAGAACGTTTTGAACGAACCGTCCGTCCAATTCCGCTGATCCTCCGTCTGGAACAGATCGCCGAGAAACCGGATATGCGTCGTCACGCCGCCGGCATGAATCCGCATGCCTTTAAGCTCCGTGAAAGGGTCACCCGGCGATACGAGCTCCGGAAAACGGCCGAGCACGATACCGTCCGGCGTCGTCGCCTCGACGCAGGCGCCCGCGCTGTCCATGGGATGCAGCAGGCAGAAGCCGAGCCTATTCTTGCGGAACGCGTTTCTCGCCTCGCCGTCCATCGACATCGACACCCTGCCGATGGCAGACAGCCGAATGATGATCGCGCAGCCGAAATCCACTTCGCCGCCACGGTAATTTAACCGATACGTAATCTGTACCGCATCCTCGTCCTCATGAAAACGCAGCTCCGAAACTTTGCCGATCGCGCTGCCCCAATCCTGGTCCCGCAAGGTGGGATGCAAGTGGCGGAGCAGCTCGACCGAGCCGTACCGGATATATTTCAAGGATCCGTCCTCCATGAAGTCGGCGGTCATCCGTCCGGCGCGCAGCCGGCGCAAAGGGCGGATCAGCCCCGCGCCTCCGAATAGAGCTTCCTCGTTCTTCATGCGCTTCTTCACCCCTCTCTCATGCTTGCAAAAGCAGCTAACGAATCCCTATTTCCGCTATTTCTTACTCGGCCTGCGGCTGACGGGCTAGAATCGGATGAAGCACCCCGGTCAGCGGCTCGCCGACTTGGTGGTTATAGCCGTCAGTGACTAGATGCGCCTTGCCGTCATAGGTCGCGCCGTCTTGATAATAAATGATGGCCAACGCGCGGCGCGGACGATCCGTGTTGTTGGCGTGGGCGTAATGGAACGTCAGGCCGTCGTGGAACGTGCAGCTGCCCGCTTTCATCCGGCAGATGACGGGATTGCGTTTCTCCGCGTCCGTGCCCTTCGCGAAATCGTCCAGATCGATGTGCTCCGTCAGGTCATGCGGCTTCAGCTTGCCGACCTTGTGCGAGCCCGGCACGAACATCATGCAGCCGTTGTTCTCGTCGACGTCGTCGAGCGCGATCCAGATCGAAATCGCCCCGGATTCCTTGATCGGCCACGACGGAAAATCCTGATGCCAGGCCGTCGGCTTGGAATCCTTCGGGTTCTTGATCAAAGCATGATCATGGAAGAAGCGGACGGCGTCCGCTCTCAGCAGGCGTCGCGCTGCTTCCGCGAGCCGCGGATGGAACGAAAACGCGCCATAGCGGGCATGGTCGCGCCATACGTTCACGCGCTGGTTCAGCACTTTGAAATAGAGGCTTTGTCGGTCCGGCTTATGGTGCAGCGTATCGTTGTCCATGCTCATCAGCTCGTCGGTAATTTCCCGGAGCACCGCTAATTCCTCAGGCATCAGGATATTGTCCACTTGAACGAAGCCGTTCGTTTGGTAGAAATCGACCTGTTCCTGCGATACGGGACTGTTCGAATCCGTGTTGGCTTGCACGTTCATTGGCGCCGATCCTCCTAGGATTCATTGTTGAACCGCGCCAGCTTCTTCAAGAAGCCGGGCCGCGTCAGCACATCGCGGTTGACGACGTTCGTCGGCAGCAGGCCGCGCGATACGTCCTTGATCGCCTGGGTCGTCTCTTGCCACAGGCCTTCGTACATCTCCGATGTCCAGCACACGCTGTGAGGCGTCAGGACGACATTGTCCATCCGTTTCAGCGGCGAATCGCTGACGAAAGGCTCCTCCTCGAACACGTCGAGCCCGGCCCCCCGAATCCAGCCCTCTTCGAGCGCTTGGATGAGCGCTTTCTCGTCCACGATGCCGCCGCGCGCCGTATTGATGAGGAATGCGCTCGGCTTCATGGCGCGCAGCTGCGGCTCGCCGATGAGGTGGAACGTTTCCTTGGAGAGGAAGCAGTTCACCGCCATGAAGTCCGAACGCTCGCAGAGCGTCTGCAGATCGACGAGCTCGACGCCGGCAGCGGCCGCGACGGCCGGGTCTACGAACGGGTCGTAGGCGATGTGCTGCATGTCGAAGCCCGCGGCCATACGGAACATTTCACGCGCGATGTTGCCGAGGCCGATCGAGCCGAGCGTCATCCCCGTAATGCGGTACCCCGGATAATCGGTCCGATCGTTCCAGCGTCCTTCGCGGACGAGCCGGCCTTTGACCGGCAACCGGTGCGCCAGCGCCAACAGATGCGTAATGATCGCGTACGCGACCGGCTTGCGCACGCCCTGCGGCGTAATCGTCACCGCGATATCGGCTTCCGTGCAAGCCTGCACGTCCACCATGTCGTAGCCGACGCCATAGCGCGCGATGACGATCAGCCGATCGGCTGCCTCCTGCAGCGCTTCCGCGGCGTACCGCGGCGTCAGGCTGATGATGCCGTCGTAGGCACGCAGCTGCTCGGCCGTCACCGGATTGACGTGCTCGTTGAAATACGCGGTCTCGATTCCCGCTTCGCCGGAGAGCAGCTTCGTTCCCGTCGATCCGAAAGCGGGCTCGCCCCGTTCGTTCAGAAAATCCCGCGTCAGTCCCAGCTGAAATTGCGCCACGGGTGCACCTCCATCGTCTATAGGTTGCTTTTGCATCTATTAATCAGGCCGCCAAGGCCCTCTATTCCATAAGGAAAACGACGTTATCCAGCACTTCCATGCCGCCGGTCGTCACGTCCGTCACGAGCACCTCCGACATGTACGCCTCCCAGCGTTGCGTGCCGGGATCGGCTTGGAACTCCGCCCATGCTTCGTGAAAATCCCGCTCGTTCTCGATCGTGGCGTAGAGCTTGTTGCCTTTCATGAACGTCACGAAGTTGCTGAAGCCGGCCGACTTGAGCGCGGCGATGACCTCTGGCCATACATTGTCGTGCCTGCGGGCATATTCCTCCTCGGACCCCGGCTTGCACTCGTAGAAAAACATATATCTCCGCTTAGCCAATACGTTCGACCTTCTCTCCCACTTGGTATGCTTTCTCGATAATCCGCATCGTCTTCAAATACTCTTCGCCCGACGTGGCGAACGGCGCGCCGCTCTCCAGTCCTGCGACAAAATGCCGGTGCAGCCGGTTATGGCTCTCCTGAAACTCCTCCGGTTCGCGGGGCACCTGCTCGACGCTTCCGTCCGTGCGCAGCAGGAACATCTCGCCGTCCGCCGTCAGGCGCAGCGTCGCGTCGCTTCCCTCGATGACGACGTATTCCATGAGATTCTCGCCGTCCGGCTGGTTGTAGCCGCCGTCGCGGAATTCGCGCGCCGCCCAACTGGCTTCGATCATGCCCGTCATGGCGGGGTGATGCAGGATCAAAATCGCCAGATCGTCGCCCTTGATATGCGGACTGACCCGCTTCACGACTGCCGTAATGCCTTCGGGATCACCGAATAACGAACGGTAGCTGTCGATATAATGCGGACCCATCTCATACAGCAGCAGGCGGTCCATCTCGCGAAAATACGGCTGCGTCATCTTGGCCGGATCGTCGAAACGCGGCGTGAAGTACCACTTCGCGCTCACCTTCGCGTACGATACCTCGCCAAGCACGCCGCTATCCAACACCCGCTTCATCGCCAAATAGTGGCCCTGCCACCGCCAGCCCTCCGCAACCATCAGCCGCACGCCTTCTTCCTGGCAGGTCGCGACCATGCGCTCGCATTCCTCGATCGTCGGCGCGAACGGTTTCTGGCAGAGCACATGCTTGCCGGCCCTCGCCGCCGTCTCGGTCAACTGCAGATGCGAATCCGGACGCGTGATGACGTCGACGATGTCGATCTCCGCCGCCTCCAACGCAGCGGGGAGCGTCGTGAACAGCTGCGCCTCCGACAACCCGTACATGGCGGCTTTCTTGGCCAGCTTCGGCGGATTGCGGTCGACGATCGCCGCGATCCTCACGTTCGGTACCGACAACCATGCGCGAAAATGCACATCCGACCAGTAGCCCATCCCCACCAGACATACGTTCCATGTTTTCTTCACCGGCCGGTCTCCTTTCAAATGTTCTCGTGCGTCGGCCCGCAAGCTGGAGCCGAAGCTGATGCTTGCGGGCCTTGCCTATCGTGAAATGCCGCTACGTACTCTCACTGGCCTAATGCCGAGCGGCAACAACCTGTTATTGCTTGCCGAGATCATATTGGATGTACACCATCCGGGTCTGCAGGTACTCCTCCAGGCCATGCTTGCCGTCCGCGCCGCCGATGCCGGATTTGCGCCAGCCGGCGTGGAACCCTTGCATCGCTTCGAAGTTCTCGCGGTTGACGTACGTCTCGCCGAATTTGATCTCCCGGCAGGCCCGCATCGCGATGTCGAGGTTCTGCGTGTAGATCGACGACGTGAGGCCGTACTCGGAGTCGTTGGCCATCGCGACGGCTTCGTCCAGATCGTCGAACACGACGACCGGCAGCACAGGTCCGAAAATCTCCTTGTGCATGATCTCGAAATCCTGCTTCACGCCCGTCAGCACGGTCGGTTCGAAATAGAAGCCGCTGCCGCGGTCGGCCCGTTTGCCGCCGGTCACGAGCTGCGCGCCCGATCCAAGCGCGCCCGCAACGAGCGACTCGACCTTGCGGAAACCCTGCTCGTTGATCAGCGGACCCATGTCGACCGTCAGGTCGGTCAGCGGGTTGCCGTAATGCACGCTGCTCATCTCCGCCGCCAGCTTGCTGATGAACTCATCCGCCGCTTTGCGCTGCACGTACACCCGCTCCGCGCAGTTGCACACTTGGCCGCTATTGATGATGCGGGAATCGCGGATGCTTCTTGCCGCGAGATCCAGGTTGGCATCGTTCATGACGATGGCCGGCGCCTTGCCGCCGAGCTCCAGCGATACTTTCGTGATATTGCGGGAAGCCGCTGCCATGATCCGCGAACCCGTGTCGACGCTGCCGGTGAAGCTGATCATGCCGATCTTCGCGTTCGCCGAGATCTCTTGGCCGACCGTCGCGCCGCGTCCGAACACGACGTTGAACACGCCCGGAGGCAGGTCCGTCTCCGCCACCAGCTTGGCGAATTCGTAGCAGTTGTTCGGCGTCTCTTCGCTCGGCTTGATGACGATCGTGTTGCCGGTCAGCAGAGCCGGCGCCATTTTTCGCGCGATCAGGAAGAACGGGAAGTTCCATGGCAGGATGCCCCCGACGACGCCGATCGGCATCTTGAACATGAAAATATGCTCGTTCGGGCGGTCGCTCTGGATGATTTCGCCCTCGTACCTTCTCGCCCACTCCGCCATGTAGTCGATGTAGTCGGCCGTGAAGTTCGCTTCCACCGTGGCGAGGCCCATGATCTTGCCCTGCTCCTCGGCGATCGTGCGCGCCAAGCGGTCGGCGTTGTCGCGGATCTTCTGCGCGATCTTGCGCAGGTAGCCCGCGCGTTCGATCGCCGGACGCTTCGCCCAAGCCGCTTGCGCGCTCTCGGCCGCATCGATGGCATGCCGCGTTTCCTCGACCGTGCTGTCCGGAATGCGAGAGATGATCTCGCCCGTCGAAGGGTTGATGACGTCAATCGTGCCGGAAGCCGTCGAATCCACGAACGCGCCGCCGATAAAATTCGCGAATCTTGTCTCTTTGCTCATGCGCACACCTCTTTTTGGTTTATTAAAATCTTATGGCAAAGGCATGGACCTGCGGTCGGTATGGGTCTACGATTGCTGTTGTAGTCCAGATTTCCTCGATTATATAAGTGAGTAGAGGTAGAAATCTGACTACAAAGGCAACCGCTTCGCTTCTCCGACTCCAAACCGCCCTCCGGTCCACTTTTTCTCCATTCTCCGACCTCCGTCGGCGAATGCAAACCAATCGCCCAGACCTTGCTCACGAAGCGGGCGAATGCTGCATTCTCCGACCCTTTCGAGGAAGCTGGTGAATGCTGCATTCTCCGACCTCCGTCGGAGAACGCAAACCAATCCATGCTCACGAAGCTGGTGAATGCTGCATTCTCCGACCTCCGTCGGCGAACGCAAACCAATCACCTTACGCAAACCAATCCATGCTCACGAAGCTGGTGAATGCTGCATTCTCCGACCTCCGTCGGCGAACGCAAACCAATCACCTTACGCAAACCAATCCATGCTCACGAAGCTGGCGAATGCTGCATTCTCCGACCCTTTCGAGGAAGCTGGTGAATGCTGCATTCTCCGACCTCCGTCGGAGAACGCAAACCAATCACCTTACGCAAACCATTCACCTCAAAACCACAAATGCGGCTTCGTCTCTCTCCCCAGCCTCCGCATTGCGCTTTCCGCGGAGCGGATCATCAGGCCGAGGTCCGAGCCGAGCCCGACCATGTTGAAGCCTTGGCCGTACCTCAGTTGCGCGTCGCTCTCGTTCATGCTCATGATGCCGGAGGCGACGCCCGCGCGCTCGGCGGTCTCGCGGACGTGAAGGATTTTCTCCGCCACGCCCGGCCCTTCCCAATCGCCCAAGTAACCGTACGTCGCCGACAGGTCGGCCGGACCGAAGAAGATGGCTTCCAGCCCGGGCACCTGCAGGATGCGGTCGATGTCCTCGACGGCCTGCCGCGTCTCGATCAGCGGAATGACCAGCGTTTCCTCGTTTGCGTCCTTAAGGTAATCCTGCATCCCCATGCCCCACTTCACCGACCGCTCGCCGCCGATGCCGCGCACGCCCTGCATCGGATAACGCGCGAAGCTCATGCCGAGAGCCAAGTCCTCGTGCCCGCGGACGAGCGGCAGCAGCACGCCGTGCGCGCCGATGTCGAGCACCCGCTTCACGATGCCCTGTTCGATGCTCGGCACCCGCACGAGCGCCGCCGTGTTCGAGCCGCGCACCGTTCTGACATGCTCCATGACTTCCTTCAGTCCTAAATGTCCGTGTTCCATATCGACGCAGATCCAGTCTGCGCCCATCATGATCGCCGCTTCCGTAATCGACGGGCTCTCCAGCGTCACCCATACGCCAAGCGTCTGCTGCTTCGCTTGCAATTTGCGGCGCAGCGGATTGCGCGCTCCCTCCTGCTGTGTCAACCGGGTTCCTCCTCCTTTATGCTCAAAACGATATTTCGCTGCTTGGCATCTTGCGTATATACTTAAATTGTAGCGCTTTCATGAACGGAGTCATTGACCCTGCTTTACCTGTTCTATACGAAATATGACTTTATGAACGGACGGTGTTCGAAGATGAAAACGACGTTTTTTTTCGACAATATCGCGGAACCTGTCATCATTCCCTTCACGCCGCTCCCTGTCTCCAGCAAGCTTCCGTACCAGCTTTGCACGATCGGCCATGTCCACTTTGCCGCAAAATTCTATACGGAGCGCGAGAAGCAGAAAAACTACCAGATCATCTACACGGAATCGGGCAGCGGGGTGCTCCATTACGAGGGCAAACGCTATGTGCTGGAGAGAAACCAAGCGGTGCTCATCCACTGTGGCGGCTCCCACCGCTACCACACCGGTGCGACGGGCACGTGGAAATACCGGTTCATGCATATCAAGGGCACGGGCTGTCCGGCCTTCTACGAAACCATTAACCCGAGCGGCCTGCAGCCGGTCATCCTGCAGCATTCCTCGGAATTCAATTACTGCTTCGACAAGCTGATGAAATGCGTCGAGGACGGCGACCATCGCAGCGATCTGGCGATTCCGGCCCTCATAATGCGCATTCTGACGGAGCTCTCGCTGAACCGGGGCATGCACGGGAACGCGCGCAAGTCGGACTATCACCAGCAGGTGATTGAGGAAGCGATTGCCTTCATGGAAACGCAGCTGGGACGCGGGGATTTCAGCGTCGCGGAGGTCGCGCGGAACGCGGGGTTCAACGAAAGCTACTTCTCCCGCTTGTTCAAACGGATGACGGGCACCTCCACGCAGGAATATCTCATGCGCCTGCGGATCGACCGCTCGAAGCATCTATTGAAGAAGACCCTTCAATCCGTCTCCGATGTCGCCTACGAGGTCGGCTTCGAGAACGTCAACGTCTACATCCGCGACTTCAAGAAGCTGACGGGCGTGACGCCGTTGAAATATAGATTGTACGCGGACGGGGTTTGACGGTGTCAGATCGATTGCCCCGCTGCGATTCCAGTTATGTCTCTCCGAACGCTGAACGCGTCTCGGTCCATTCACGAAATCTCAATCTCCCGTTGACGTTTCCTGTATATTCCATCGTTATACTCTCGCATGGAATGACACTTTGACTTGAGGAGATGAATTCGTGTACAAGAATCGAATCGCCCCGTTCTCGAATGTCTTCAAAACCGCCGCGCTCGGCACGCTTGCCTTGACGCTGGCCGCGGTTCCGTTGACGGCGCCCAAGCATGCTTACGCTGCCAATGGCACGCCCAACTACGAAGTGAAACTGACCTTGAACCCTGCAGCGGTACTGGATGCCAGCCAAAACTTGACCAGCGCCGTACGCAGCGAGTTCGGTACCGGCACCTCCGTCAAAAAATACAGGGTGCAGTACATGGATACTGCTCAACAGGACCTGCAGACGGCAGGCTGGGGCGACCGCATCCGCAAGCGCGACGACCAGAGCACGCATGAGATTCAATTCAAGAAGCGATATCCCGTCACCGGCGGCAATATTAACGCGGCGCTGACGCAGGCGGCAAACGAAGGGCTCGACTCCTCGTCCGGCTTCGATTTCCAAGTCGACTGGGGCTATTCGCAGCAGACGCTGAGCGTCCAGTACGAGAAGGACGTCACGGTATCCGGTTCCAGCGGCAGCGGTTTGAAGATGCCGGACCAAACCGTTTCCCGCACCGTCTCGAACAGCAATGCGCCGACGAAATTCAAGAATTGGACTAGCACCGGCTGGGGCACGAACCAACTGAATGCCTCCGTCGTGTACGGACCGGTGGACTTCAAGCGTTATACCGGCGAGTTCAATGACCTCGACCTTGACATCGAGGTATGGACGGTCATCAATGAAGCCAAGACAGGCAATGAATATTGGGTCGAAGCTTCGTTCAAGACGGACAGCTTCAGCGAAGCGAGCGCCGACCGCGCCGAACTCATCGATCTGCTTCGCGATAAGGGCTGGCTCGTCGAGCAGGATCTGCTGCGCACGAGCCAGATTATCGATCGTTACGCGCCAGCGCCGCAGGCGCCGGATACGACCGCCCCGTCCGCGCCGGCCGGCCTGACGGCCGCAGCTGCGTCCAGCAGCGCAATCAACCTGGCCTGGACCGCAGCGACGGACAACGTCGGGGTTACGGGATACGATGTGTACCAGAACGGTCTGCTTCTCGGCTCTACGACCGGTACGACCTATAGCAGCACGGGCCTGACCGCTTCGACCGCGTACAGCTACTACGTGAAAGCGAAGGACGCGGCGAACAACGTCTCCGCGGCAAGCAGCACGGCAAGCGCAACGACGCAGCCGGCAGGCAGCGGCGGCATCCTGTACTATTCGATCAACGGCAGCACGGGCGCTTATATCGAAGCGGAAGCCTACACGTCGAAGAACGGGAATTTCGCGGCCGCATCCTGCTCCGTCTGCTCCGGCAGCCAAGACATGGAGACGTCGAACGGCTCCGGCAACGCGGACACGAACCTCATCGCCTACAGCATCGACGTGGCGAACGGCGGCTCCTTCTACGTGCACGTGCTCGGCAGCGGCCCCGACAGCAGCTCCGACAGCTTCAATGTCGCGGTGGACGGCGGCAGCAATCTGCAGGTGACGACCTCGTCCAACAATTCTTGGATCTGGAAGAAAACGAGCACCGTCTCCATCCCGTCCGGCACGCACACGCTGTACGTTAAAGTGCGCGAAGACGGCGCGAAGATCGATAAAATCTATCTCTCGAAGTCCAGCACGGCACCGACCGGCCTCGGCGGGACGGCGCTGACGCCTTCCTATCGCTAAGCGATCATACGAGGAACGGACAGGCGAAAATAATCATGCGGCAAAACGATCGACTCGAAGAAACCCCGTGTCTCGCCGAAGACGCGGGGTTTCTCTCGTTCCAAAATAAAATTCCAGCCCATGTCAATTCCACCAATTGACAAGCGATGAAATGGCGCTATACTAGCATTGATTTTCAATCCTATGGCGTGCATACGAGGTTGAGAGAGGGGACAGCGACACGATGAGGCTTTCGCGGCAGCAGGTGGATTTTTTCAACGTATTCGGCTTTCTTAAACTGCCGGGACTCTTCAAGGACGAGATCGAGACGATCACGTCGCATTTCGAGCAAGTGCTGCAGGCGTACGAGAAGGTCATGGGCCTCCATGACGGCACCAAAAGACTGATGGTTCCCTGCGTCGATTCGAGCTACTACCTGTCCGGCCTGCTGGACGATCCGCGCATCGTGGGCGCCGCCTCCTCGCTGATTGGGGACGACTTCAACTATTGGGGCAGCGACGGCAACTATTACACGGGCGATACGCCTTGGCATCCGGACGGTAACGAGCCGAAGTACACGCATATCAAGCTGGCCTTCTACCTCGACGAGCTGGGCGGCTCGAACGGCGCGCTGCGCGTCGTGCCGGGCAGCCATCGCGAGACCGACCGCTACGCGCTGGATCTCATGCGGACGCTGCGCAATCCCGAAGGGCATTTCGGAATTCCGGGGTCCGAGATCCCGGCGCAGGTGCTGGACGTGACGCCCGGCGACCTGCTGATTTTCAACCATCGCACCTTCCACTCCGCCTGGGGCGGCGGCACCAAGCGCCGGATGTTCACCATGAACATGTGCGAGCGGTACAAGGACGAGGATATCGGATTTCTGCGCAAAATGATTTTGCCGCATGTCGGCGCCAACGTCAGCCGTTATTATGGCGATGCGATGCTGGAGTCGGCCACGCCCGAACGGATGAAGCATCTCGAGCAGTTCATGCATCTGTGGGACTGGGACGCGGTAACGAAGGATAAACCGGCGTTTCAATATCTCAAAGTGTAGTCGGGCAGCAGGCGGAAATTGCAGGCTGCTCCCCTTGAAGCGATTCAAATTCCCCCGGTGACATGTACCCCTTTTCCCCGGCATATGCTGTCTTGAATGCCATTGAAACGGAGGGAATCATCCGGATGAATAACAATGTCCAATACGCGGTATCGATCGTTCAGCCATTCATTCCATTCGGCGCGGAGCTGGCCACGCTATCGCGGCACGCGGGCATGCCGGCCGTCTTGTTCGCCGATATCGATTACGATTACAATGTCGAGCTGATCGCGCTGTACCGCTATCAAGGCGAGCAGAATCTCATCGTGCTGAAGAATGCCGGCGGCCACAACTGGCATATGTTCGCGCACGCGAACGGCAAAGGCGTCTATGTCGCGGACATGGCCGCGGCCCCGGTCGCCAGAGCCGGGCAGAACAGCCTCCTGATCGGCTGGCAGCACGAGGACGGCGAGGTCGAGCTGGACATTCTGCAGTGGACGGGCGCGGGCTTGTCGCGCATCGTTCCGGACGGGATCACGTACGACTGGCTCGAAATCGAGGATATGCCGGACGCGAACGGGCCGGACGGCAAATGCGAGCTGGCGCTCTGGCTGCAGGAATCGGACCAATCGTACCGCATCGAGACCTATCGCTGGGAAATAAACGGACTCGTGCCGGCCGTGGACGCGTACCCGTACTATTTCAGCAAAGTCGCGTACTATTACGAGCAGCTGGCCCAGCAGCAGCCGGATGTCCCCCTGTATCGGAGCGTGCTGGACGACGCGCTGCAGAGGGCCGGTTCAGGAGTTTCGCCTGGAGAATCGGATGACGAGGCGAACTGAACGCGCCGGCAGTTAACCTTCGCCTTATCAACGCCGCTCTAAGAGCGGCACTCGGCTCCCGTATGAATAAAATAACTGCAAATGTGCATTTATTTCGCCCCAGAACCTCTCTCAGAGCCAAAATAACTGTAAATATGCACTTATTCCACTTCATTCCTCTATGTTTCTCACAAGTTAGTGGGAATAAATGCATAGTTGCATCTATTTTGCTTTATGGGCCGCATTCCAAGTAAATAACTGCATAGACGCAGTTATTTTGCCAAACCAATCTACTGAAACAACAAATGCTCTACGGTTGCCGTGATGACGCAGTGATCATTCCTCGCTGCTAGCTAATGTCGCTCTTGTAATGGACTACGGACCAACGGACAAAACGGGAGATCCTCGTAAAGAGGACCTCCCGTTTCTCGTTTCCCTTCATGTTTCTGGTTCCGCCTACCGATCGATCGAGATCGAGACTATTCCAGGTACATAGCCTTCAGCTTCGCGCGCTCCGCCGGCGTCACGCCAAGACCTTTCTCGATGAAGGCGTCGATGGAGCCGTACTTGGCTTTCATCTCGTCGAAGGAAGCCTGCAAGAATTCCTTCTGCACGTCCATCAGCGCCGTCAAAGCCGCAATGACGTTCTCGTCGGAAATTTGCGTCTTCAAGCCGGCGATTGCCGCTTTGTTCGCATCCGCACGGTAAACGTTGCTGAGCAGGTAGTCGTTCATGACCGTTTGCTCGTCCACGCCGAGCGTCAGCAGGATGATCGCGGAGCCCAAGCCCGTACGATCCTTGCCGGCCGTGCAGTGCTGAACGAGCGCCGCGTTATTCGGATCGTTCAGCAACTCCATCAGCTGCACGAAAAATTTCGGGCTGTCGACCATCGATTTATTGCCGGCCACCATCATTTGCACGGCGGACGCTTCGTCCTTGAGCATGCCCGAAGCGATCATATCGTTCATGTTATAGCCAGCGCCCGGATTGCCTTCGTCCGTACGCACGTAGCTCACGCCGGCGATCGTCGGATCCGGCATCGCCTTCACTTCCGCATCGGTGCGATAGTCGACATCCGTCTTGATGCCCATGCGCTGGATAGAAGCGAGATCCGCGCCGGTCAGGTGCCCCAGCTCTTCCCCGCGGTACAGCTTGCCCCATTTGACGGTATGGCCGTCGGTCGTCTTATAGCCGCCAAGGTCGCGGAAATTAAATGCGCCCTGCAGGTTCACTTTGCGCTCCGCCGAAGTAATCGTATCGCCGTTGCCGCCTTTGACCAGGAAGTACACGCGATCGCCCGGCTTGGGATCCGCCGCGACGTAACCGCCGAAGCTCGTATATGTTTTGGCAAGCAGCTTGCCGTTCTTCTCGATATTGTCGGGGGAGGTGCTCCAGTAAATCTTGGCCGCGCCCAGGTTCGCGTCCGTCTTCCAGTGCAGAACGAGCTGTCCTTTGGCGTTGCGCTCGACGGAAGCGGATTGGAATTGTCCAATTTTCGCGCTTGGCGACGCAGCGGCTGCGGATGCGGATAATGGAAGCGCTGCGGACAGCAGGATGGATGCGCCGATTACGGCTGCGGATACGGATGTTACTTTGGACACGTGGTATTCCTCCCAGGAATAGTAGTTTATAGATTCGCTTTCGTTTCGTCCAAAGTATACGAATCCACTGTTCGCCGGGTGTTAAGGAATTATGAATAAAATATTAATCTATCGAAAACAACAAAAACATCCATATTTACCTCGTTTGCCTATACGTTCACTATTCAGCGCCTCCTGCCTTTCTGCCCTCTTCCGCAGATTCGAGAACGAATGATACACTACGATATAGTTGATTTTGAAAATCGTGGAACTTTTTGTTCAAAACGGTTCCGCCGCCGGCATCACTCCTTACGAGGACGAATGAATACGCGGAGGTTAGCGATGAGCATGTACGATGCAGGCGGCGCGGCAAAAGAAAGCCTTGCCGGGAAGGAATCTACGAAGAACGACGAAATCATGCACCGCGAGCTGGTGGAGCGAGCGAAGCACGGCGATACGGAAGCATTCGGCGAGCTGATCGAGCAGCACCGCAGCCAAGCCCGCTCCTGGGCGCAGCGGCTGACGGGAGATCCTTATCTGGCGGACGATGTCGTGCAGGATGCGCTCATACGGGCATTTCTGCATGTCGGTTCGCTGTCGGATACGAGCCGATTCCTGCCCTGGCTGCATCGTATCGTGCGCAACCAGGCGCATATGCGCCTGCGGCGCGGCGGTCCCTACAAGCGCGAGCGGCCTTTTGCTGCCTTCGGGGCTTCCGGGGGCTCGGGCGGCGGGACGGAAGGCGGACATGACGCCGTTCATTGGGACGACTTGGACGGCATCCTCTTCCACCTCACCCGTTCGGCGACGAACGCTTCCCTGAAGGAGCAGGACCCGGCGGAACATCTGATGCGCAAGGAGCTGTTCGAGACCATCCATGCGCTGATGCACTGCTTGAGCCGCAAGGAGCGGAGCATCTTCGAGGCGTACTTCTTCCGGCAGCTCACCCCGGAGGAAATCGCCGACATGTACCAGATGACGACGGGATCCATCTACACGTACATCTACCGATCCCGCCGCAAGCTCCGCGAAGCGCATATCCGCGTATCGCTCGGCCTCCTGCACGACAAGGAGGAGAGAGGATTGAAGAATCGAGAAAAACGGCTTGAACTGCCCGAGTGGCCGGCGCATGCGGCAACGCAATTTACGTTTATCGACCGCATCGGCCATATGCTGGCCGCCATCGGCGATCGGCGCGATACGGCGGCGCTGATGGGCATGTCGGGCTTTGCGTTCCGCATGCAGCTGTCCGACAAAACGACTTATGGCGACGGCATCTACATGTTCGACTGGCGGGAGGAGCTGCGCTCGCTCATGGAGCAGGTCGGATACGCCGTTACGCTGCTGTGCGGACAGCTGTCGTGCACGCCAGTACCGCTGCTCGGCGCGGTGGAGCGGTTCCCGGTCGTGCTGCCGATCGAGGAGGCCGTGCTGCCGTTTATCCGGAAGTACATCGATCTCGGCAAACCGGTGCTTTATTTCGATACGGCGGCGACCAGCCCTCACGTCCATGAATGGTCGCTGCTGTACGGCTACGACGACGATAGACGGGAGGTATACGCGACCGACTGCATGCTTCCGGGCGGCAAAACGCTGTCCTACGACGACGTCGCCGGCAACCCGGTCCGATACTTGGCCGGCATCGACGGGAAGCTGGAGCGGCCCGCCGGCGATTCGGCCGCGGGGACGGAGCGTCTGCTCGGCGGTAAGCCCGAGACGCTGCATGCGCTGGAAGCCGTACGAACCGCGGCGGCGCTCGCAAGATATGGCGGCAAGTACCGCCCCATGACGGGCTATCTGTGCTATACGTACGGGCTCGCCGCATACGACTGCTGGATCCGCCATATGCGGCAAGGTCCCGGGGCGCCCCCGAACCGGTACGGTATGGGACAGCTCGCTTCCGTTTATGCCGACACGAAACAGACGGCGGCGCAATATTTGCGCGGGCTGCCCTTGGAGGGAGAAGCCATGCGCTTGACGCTGCTCGCTTCGGAAGCCTACGAGCAAACCGCCGAAGCACTTCGGGAATTACGTGAGCTGGTGCCGTTCGTGCGGGGGGCGGCAATGCTGACGGCGGATCAGAGTGAGCGCTGCGCCGGTTTGCTGGAGAGGGCCAAAACCTTCGAGGCCGCCGCGATCGAATATTTGGAAATCGCCTATCTAACCGTAGTGGAGGAGATCTGACCATGGGTGAGACGATTCAATTGGTGTTTCGAACGGAATTTCAGCAGTTGCACAATCTCATGGATGCCAAAGTTTCATTCGAACGCGAGCATCCGGGCATGGAAGTCATCATCGAGCAGTCGGCCGATCATTACGAGTCCCTGCAGGCGTATCGATCGGACGAAGCGCCGGATATCATAGAATCCGGCGGCTGGAAACTCTTCAACGATCCGGGCATGTTCGTTGATCTCCTCCCATATGTCGACGAGACGCCGGGGCTCCGGGAGGATCTCCATCCCGGCATCATGCGCGTCGCCTGCAAGGACGGTACGCTTCCGGGCCTCCCCGTCGACGTTGCGCTGCCGCTAATCATTTACAACAAGGAGATGTTCGACCGCGCGGGACTTCCGTACCCGCGCGAAGACTGGACCTGGGACGAGATGATCGCATTAGCGAAGCAGTTGACCATCCGGAACGAGGCCGGCGTTGCCCGGCAATTCGGATTCGGGTTCGGCGTGGATATCGAGGAGTTCGAGCCGTTCGTCATGCGAAGCGGAGGCCGCTATACTTCGGAGGACGGCAAGACGGCGAACGGTTATGTCGACCGGCCGGAGGTCAGCGAAACGTTCCGATTGCTGATCGACGCCTATCGCAAGCACCGCGTCATCCGCAATCCGGGCGAGCCGTCCGAGGCCGGCGATCTGCACGAGGGCTTCGCGATCACGTTCGGCTTTACCTGGTATGCAGGCAACCTGATTCATCATGGGCTGGACGAGAAGTTCGGCGTGGTCGGACTGCCCCATATGCCTGGCGGGAAGTCGGCGAACATGATTTATTTAGGGGCTGCCGGCATCACGAGCAAATCCACGCATCCCGATCTGGCTTGGTCGTTCATTCGCCACTACGTCACAGGTCGTCCCGAATCGTTCCGCCAAGCCTGGACATTGCCGATTACGAGGTCCATTGCGGATCGGAGCGGCATGACGGAGCATCGCATCTGGTCCAGGTATATCGAAGAGCTTGACCATGTGCAGATCAGCAGCTTCTACGTCAACGAGAAATGGAATGCATCCCGGCAGCTGATTAATGAGGACATTCGCAGGATGATCGCCGGAGACGCGGACATCGCGCAGACGATTCAATCGTGGACGCGCTTCGCGTAGAGGTACGGCAAATAGATAGGCACAAATCGAGGATTCCAAGATTTCCTGGCGTGAACATGATTCCTTGAGTGAACATGAATGAAAAAGAGCTGTCCGCGGGCCATGATCATGGTCGCTTGGACAGCTCTTTTATGTGTACGCGATATCGATCGTGCAAGGTACGCACAGACGAAGCCTATTGCAGAAAAGCAATCACGCCGGACGCGTCCTCGCCGCCTGCCTGCGCATGCGCGCGAAGCGGAATGCCGTGCGGGCCGTGGGCATCCTTCAGCGCCGGCTGGTCGGCGATCATCGCTTTGACGATCTCAAGCTTGCCCAACATCGCGGCCGCGAACACGTCGAGCCGCGCGCCCCGCTCCAATAAGAACAGCGCAATATCCCGGCTGCCCGTATGGGCCGCCGCGCCAAGCGCCGTCTCCCAGTCTCCTCCGCCCCAGTCCCAGGCTGCGTTCAGCAAGCCCGGCTCCTGCGCCAGCAATTCCTGGACGCGGTTCAAATCTCCATGCGCATTGCCTACGAACTCCTTGACCAGCTCCGGTGCGATTCCTTGTCTTGGCTCCATGTGCGATCTTCTCCCTTAAGTTGGATTAGACTTGCAATAAAGCTGCCGTAGCCGGATGCTCCCGCATGACGGCCAGCTCGGCGGCGGTTCGCCCTTCGTCCGTCAGCGCGGCGCGGTCGGCGCCCGCTTCGAGCAGCAGCGGGATCATCGCGCTGCGACCGAAATACGCCGCCACATGCAGCGGCGTATACCCAAGCCGCCATTTCCCTTCGCATACCGCATGAACATCCGCGCCCTGCTCGAGGAGCATCCTGACGATACGTTCGTAATTACCCGCGATCGCCGCATGAATCGCCATGTTGTTCAAATTGCCGTCGCGGCTGCGCGCGTTGACGTCCGCCCCCTTCTCGAGGAGGAACTGCGCCGTCTCTTCGCTGCCGAAATGCGCCGCCAGCCCGAGCAGCGTAAATCCGTCGTTGCTGTAAGCGCCGATCAGCTCCGGCGATATCGCCAGCCAATCTGCGACCCGCCGTGTGCTGCCGACGGCGGCGGCCTCGAAGGCTCCGAGCTCCGCGCCGTGGTCGAGCAGCAGCTCCTTGATCGCCGAAGACCGGTAATAGGCGGCCATCAGCACCGCCGTCTCCCCGCTGTCGTTGCGGGCGTTCGCCAGCGAGGCGTCCTGCTGCAGCAAGGCGGACACCGTATCGGCCCGCCCCTCCTTGACCGCCTCGACCATCTCGCTGCGCAGCCGTTTCACTTGGTCGGCCAACGACCGCGCCTTGCCCAGCAGGTCCTCCGAGGCGCCGATGCCGACGGCTAGCAAGTGCGCGACCGCTCTGGACCGGTTCGACTCCAATCCGGCCTCCACGAGCAAATCGACCGCTTCGAGCGCGTCGCCGCTCAGCCGGACGGAGAGTACCATGCTTTTCTTCTTAGCTGCCATAGTCGTCGCTCCCGTACTTCTGCGAAATGCATTAGTTGTAATTTTTATTACAAAATTACAATAGCAAACGCAGCGTGTAATGTCCATAATTTTCCTCATGTTCCACAATAGAATCGGAGCGAATAAGGAACTATGAAAAAGCTAGAAGAAGCCTCCATCCCCGCATGATTCGCGGCAATCGGAGGCTTCTCGCAATCGGGAGCAATTGTGCTGCTCTCCGTCAATTCATGTATTCATCCAGCATCTTCTACCAAGTACCCAATCTATAATGGCGCCATCTCCGCGGATTACTTCACGACGAGCAGCGGCAGCAGCGTATGCTGCAGCACGTAATGGCTGACGCTGCCAAGGACGAACTCGCGGATCGCACCGAGCCCGCGGCTACCGATAACGATCAGGTCGCACTGATGCTGGTTGGCATAGTCGACGATGGTTTCTCCCGGACTGCCCTCGAGCAGCACCGCGTTCGCGAACGGAACCGATGCGATCCGCGCTTCAACCTTCGCCAGCTCCTGCTGCGCCTGAACGAACTGTTCCCGCTGAACGGAAGTCGGCACCACCACCATAGAATCCGCGACCGCGACCGCAGCCACGCTGTATACGTACAGAACCGTCAGCTTCGCTTCCGGATAATGCTGCACCATGTCAATTGCTCTGTCAAGCGCCTTCGCGGATGGCAGTCCCCCGTCGTACGCGACAAGTATATTGGAAAAGCTCATCGTAAACGCCTCCTTCGATCAGTTCGACTCCTCTTCTATTACCCGGCTTCGAAATCGCTTTAAACATCCTGATTGTGGTGCAATTCGCCATGGCCTGCCAGCATGGACGCATGATACAATCAGGTCGACAACGAGCGACGGGAGCGAATTTATGAAAAGAATGATTTCGGACACGGCGATATTTCGCACCAGAGGAAGCAGCGACTCGGGGAAAGTGTCCTTCATTGAACTGTTTTTCGATCTTATCTTCGTATTCGCGGTGACGCAGCTGTCTCATTCGTTTCTGGAGCATTTCACGCTGGAAGGGGCGGTCCATCTCGGGCTGCTGACGATGGCGGTGTGGTGGGCGTGGATCTTCACGGCATGGGTCATCAACTGGCTGAATCCCGAATCGGTTCAGGTCCGGCTGCTGCTGATCGCCTTGATGCTGCTCGGCCTCATTACGTCCACGTCCATTCCGGAGGCGTTCGAACAATCCGGGGCTTACTTCGGGGTCGCATACGCGCTATTTCAGACAGGGCGCACGGCGTATACCGTGTGGATGATGCGCGGGGGGCATGACGAGCTTCGCATTAACTTCATCCGCATCCTGTGCTGGCTGTCGATGTCGGGGATTTGCTGGGTCGTCGGGGGCTTCTTGCACGACGGCTGGCGGCTCGGGCTATGGGCGGCGGCGCTTGCGATCGAGTATCTCTCGCCTTCCGTCGGCTTCTGGACGCCGCGCCTAGGGAAGACGCCGACAGCCGTTTGGGACGTCGAGGGCTCACATATGGCAGAGCGCTGCGGGCTGTTCATCATCATTGCGCTCGGGGAGTCGATTCTCGTCACCGGAGCGACGTTCGCCAAGTTGGAGTGGGGCGCTGCCGCAGTCGCCGCTTTTGCCGCCGCCTTCGCCGGCACGGTCGCGATGTGGTGGATCTATTTCGATATGACCGCCAAAACCGGCCACCACTTCATCGCCCATTCGGCGGATCCGGGCCGCGTCGCGCGGTCGGCTTACACGTACACGCATCTGCTCCTGGTCGCGGGCATTATCGTCACGGCCGTCGCGGATGAACTGCTGCTAGCCCATCCGACGGGACACTTGGAAGCCAAAGCGGTTGCGGTCATGCTTGCCGGACCGGCTTTGTTCCTGATCGGCAACATGCTGTTCCTGCGCATCGTCGCGAACGTCTTCCCCGCTCCGTATATCGCGGGTCTGGTTGCGCTTGCGGCGCTCTCGCCTTTTGCCGGCTCCTTGTCGGCACTGGCGCTGTCGGCCGTCGCTCTTGCGGTGCTGATTACCGTCTCGCTGTGGGGATCGGCGTTCTCGCAGCGGATATGCAGCATCCGGCCGGCGGCGGTGTACGAGCAAGCGTAAAAAAACCGCCCGAGAGGGCGGTCAGTTGGCGGTCGACTACCAGCCGAAATCCAGTGTTTTTCCGGTCTCCGCGTACGTCTTGATGTTGCTCACGATCATCGGCCAGCTCTGCTTCGTGCTTGCGTAGGACGGATGCCCCTCCGGCCAGCGGTCGTTGACAAGCGTTAGTTTCGTAACGGCACCGACGACCTCTAACGTGAGCGTGACGCGCGTCTCCAGCTCCGCATGGTTCTCCCGATACGACGGGCCGGGATGTTCCGTATAACTCATGCGCTGATTGGCCTCGTACTCCAGCACGTCGCCATAGACATGAACGGTACGCTCTCCATCGTTGCCTGGACCGACATACGCGTAAGGGGAACCGATCTCGAACGTGGATTCCAGCACGCTGCCGAAGAAAATCGCCCGTGTTCCTTCCGGCGTGACGAGCACGTTCCACACCGCCTCCGGCGGCGCGTCAATATAGATTTCGTAGCTGAGATCTTCCATAATGTTGTCTCCCTTCAAATTCGCCACTGTCATGGACTTGTATCGGACGAGCTGTCAGTTATGACTATAAACCAGCCCGAAAGCAAAGTATTGTAAAAACGCGACAGGGCTTACGGAAGGAAGCTTGCCATGAACGATCGTCGACAAACCGACCGCGGCATATTGAAGGCGGAAGCGGGCCGGCAGAAATTCGCGCTGAACCGTTTCGAACCGTCTCCCGACCTGGCTCCTTATATCGGCAACTATTGGACCGTCCGTTGGGATTTGCGCGGACAGCCTCCCTATTCGCAGACGATTTTATCCTACCCCAACATCAATATGTCGTTCGAACGCGATCACAACGGCGCTTTCGCAGGGGTGTATGGCGTTCCGAGGCGCACGTACACCCGCCATCTGCAGGATGAAGGCGAGGTGCTCGGCATCAAATTCAAGCCCGGCGGCTTCTATCCGTTCTGGAAGCAGCCGGCGGTCCTGTTGACCGGAGGCGTCCTGGCGCTCAGCGACGTATTCGGCGAAGAAGTGAAGGAGATCGAATCGCGGCTGTTTGCCGAGGACACGGACGAAGGCAAGATACGTATCGCGGAAGCCTTCTTCCGCTCTCGCCTCCCGGAGCCGGACGACAACATCGCGCTCGTCGACAGCGTCGTGCGGCAGGTCATAGACAACCGGGACCTCACGAAGGTGGAAGAGTTGGCGGACATGTTCGACCTGAATGTTCGCTCCCTGCAGCGGTTGTTCAACCGTTACGTCGGCGTCAGCCCCAAGTGGGTCATTCAGCGCTTCCGGCTGCAGGAGGCGGCTGAGCTGATCGAGAAGAACGGCATCCCGGACTGGATCTCCCTGTCCCAGAGCCTCGGCTTCTATGACCAGGCGCATTTCATCAAGAGCTTCAAAGCCATCGTCGGCAAATCGCCGGAAGAATACAGCCGGGAGCTCGGGCGAAAGCCCGAACTGCAACAGCCCGGTTGAGACGCGAAGGGCTGCAGGCCGCTGCTTCGTCGCAGCAGGCTTGCAGCCCTTCTTATATCTCATAAATACGTGACTTCTCTACACGATAAGAATTTCTCACCGTTATACGGGCTTCTCTCCGATATCGCTAAGATAGCTTGATCCCCGTGGTTGTTCTGTTCATAAAGAGCCGAATAAATAATTCGGCCAGCAGCAGAAGCAGCACGATAGCCCCGTATACAGCGGCGGCGTACCCCGCTTCATAAGACAATCCCGCCCACTTCCGGAACACGTAAGCGAGCAGATGAACAGCCATGTTCGTAAAGCAGAACACATAGCTGCGGACCATCCACTGCCGATGCTGCAGGATCCGTTTCTTGCGGATGCTGTTGACGGCAAGCACCGTAAACGCCGGCCATAGGATATTCAGCATATTGAACGGGACGCTGACCGCCTTGCCTCCCGTCGCATAAGGCGCCATGTAGCCGGATGTAAGGGAAACGACAAGCACGGAGATCAGATAGGCATACCCGTTCCTCTTATGAAATCGGCGGAAATGACGCAGCACCCAAGGCGAGAAATTAACCGTTCCGGCCAGCATCGCGAGGCAGGCGAATCCAAGGTGCACCCGCATAACGCTTAACCAGACGGGCAAATCGACCTGCTTGAGCGGGTTGGTTTTATGGCTCAGGAAGCCTGCTGCTTCAGGATCCTGCAAGATGTTTCGGTACAACGCATAGCCTGCGATAAGCGCGGCGACAACAAGTAAAAGTACATAAGGCAGTTTCGTTTTGGACATCGGATTCAGAAACCTCGCACGTTAGAATGAAGGGACTCCCGGGCGCAGATGGACGCCTTGGACCACAGTATACCGCCCCCGCAGGGAGAACGAAAGGCACGAAAGTGTGTCCGCTACGCAAGCGCCAGCAGCTGTAAACCCCTCAGCCGTAGATCCGCCCATGGATACGGCTATTTCGCATGCCCCCATCCTAGCATGGACAAGCCCAAAAGCCTTGCATGCCGAAGGCGTGGCGCCTCGCAGCTATTCAAGGCTACGGCTGCATCATGGCACCAAGCTTGAAAACAAGCAAACGCTCCTGATCGGACTGCCGCGACAGTCAGGTCTCCCGCGGACCGAAACGCTTGACGGAACGAATGCGGGCCCGCTGGATCTCGATTTGACGGTCGCGCGGCTGGCTGTTCGTCACCAAGCCGGAGAGCAGCTTTTCCGCGGCTGCGGTAACTTCCTGCACAGCGAGCTGAAACGCGGGTTCATTGGCTTTGGACGGCTGATTGAAGCCCGACAGCTTCCGAACGAACTGCAGCGCCGCCGCTTGAATCTCGTCCTCCGTCGCGGGCGGATCGAAGTTGAACAACGTTTTTATATTTCTGCACATGGCACTCACCTTCCATGATTTATTATCGTGACGCCATCATAGCATCCATTCACAATTTTTGTAAGTATTCCCCTCTCTTCAATATGTCAGGATGGCCTGATGAAGGGATGAAGATACTACGTACTATTACTGTGTCTTTCTCGGATTGTTGGCAGAATTGGTACAAGTTATTTATATGTCTCGATTGACATATATATAGGTTTGGGTAGATAATAGTTCGCATGCGAAATATCTTGCGAAGGGAGTATCCAGTGGGAGAACAATGGATTTTGGGTATTTTCCAGACTTATCGCGAAGTGAATCAAGCCTTCTTCCAGCTGCTGTCCAAAGCGGCTAGCAAGCATAAGCTTACGGCCCTTCAGCTCATCGTGCTTCGCGTGCTTCGCGAGCATCCCGAAATCCGCTTGACGGAGCTTGCCGAGAAGCTGAACCTCGGTAACAGCACGACAAGCGGCATCGTGGACCGCATGGTCAAGGCTGGCCTCGTGGAACGCGAGCGCACCAAACAGGACCGCCGGGCCATGACGCTGACGCTGACGGATAAAGGCATGGATCTATGGCGCGAAACGGATGCGACCCGGCTGAATTTGCTGCGTCCGCTGCTCGATCTTCCCGAAGAAGATCAACGGGCGCTCGATCGCATTCAGCAAGACGTATTGCGCATCTTAAGACAATCGAGGGAGGAAGCTTAACGTAATGACAACTATGGTATCCAATCAATTGCGCAAAGGACCGATCATGGCCTCCTTGCTCATCGCGGCATTCGTTGCACTGCTGGCGCAAACAGTGCTCAACGTCGCGCTGCCGAAAATGATGGAGGATCTCGACGTCGGAGAAAGCACGATTCAATGGCTGTCCAACGGCTATATGCTGGTGAACGGCGTGCTCGTCCCGATCAGCGCTTACCTGATCAACCGTTTTACGACCCGAAGGTTATTCATGGTCGCATCGATTTTATTCGCCATCGGCACGGTCATTTGCGCCCTGTCGAGCGGCTTCGACGTTCTGCTTGCAGGCCGTCTCGTGCAAGCCTGCGGCGCCGGTATTCTCATGCCGCTGATGACTATCGTCATCCTGACGATCTTCCCGGTTGAAGAACGCGGCAAAGCGATGGGCTTGATGGGCGTCGCGATGATCTTCGCGCCGGCCGTCGGACCGACGCTGTCCGGCTGGATCGTCGAAAACTACGATTGGCATGTCCTGTTCTACATCATATTGCCGCTGGCGATTCTGGCCGTCGTGTTCGGCGCCTTCTCGATGAAGGACGTCATTAAGACATCGCGTCCGAAGCTTGACGTGCTCAGCGTCATTCTGTCCACGCTCGGCTTCGGCGGGCTGTTGTACGGTTTCAGCGAAGCGGGCACGGCGGGTTGGGGCGCTGTCGAAGTCACCGTCTGCCTGATTGTCGGCGCGATTTCGCTCATCTCGTTCGTTGTCCGTTCGCTCCTTAAGAAGGCGCCGCTGCTCGAGATGCGCGTCTTCAAATATCCGATGTTCTCGCTTACGGCTCTAATCAATGCCATTATCACGATGGCGATGTATTCCGGCATGATCCTGCTGCCGATCTTCCTGCAGAACATCCGCCATTTCACGCCGCTCGAATCCGGCTTGCTGCTGCTGCCGGGCGCCATCCTGATGGGCATCATGTCGCCGATTACCGGCATGGTATTCGATAAAATCGGCGCGCGCTGGCTGGCGGTCATCGGCCTTATCATCACGACCATTACGACGTATGAGTTCAGCCATCTCGAAATCGATTCTTCGTACAATCATATGATGCTGTTCTACACGCTGCGGATGTTCGGGATGTCCATGCTGTTGATGCCGATCCAAACGGCCGGTCTCAATCAGCTGCCGCGCCGCTTGAACGCGCACGGCTCGGCCATGTCCCAGACGCTGCGGAACGTGTCCGGCGCGCTCGGTACCGCCATTCTCGTAACGCTCATGACGAACAGCGCAGCCTCGCATGCGAAATCGCTGGCCATTGAAGGCAAAGTCGATCCGTCGGATACCGTGAAAATGGGCGAAATCGCGCAGCAAGCCACGATTTACGGGATTAACCATTCCTTCGTCGTCGCCACTTGGCTGACCGTTGCCGCGCTCGTGCTCGCGTTCTTCATCCGCAAGGTATCGCCTCGCGAAGATGCGGTGCAAGAACCCGTCCAGGTTGCGACAGAGATGCAGGCGGTTCCCGTACCGGAAGTAAGGGAGGAACTAGCCGCGAACTCCAATCGTTCCGATCGGCCAGGCGCCGACGGCGAATTCCGCGACGCGATCCGAGGTTTTCTCAGGACGCCTGACCCAGCGGCAGACGACGAACATTTCAACGATAAAGAATATCGGAAGGCGCTGCTTCAGTTACAAGGCAATTCCAAGGACGAGGGCCGTCGGGAAGAAATGAGCGATAAAGCATACCGGGAGACGTTGAAGAAATTGACCGAATCCGTAAAAGAAAACGAGTAAGGAATCAATGCTTGATTTTCCAACTAAGAGAGGAGTTTACACGATGAAAATGTACATTGTTTACGATAGCGAAGCAGGGCATACGGAACAGCTTGCAAGGTCCATTGCCAAAGGGGCCGAGAGCGTAGCAGGAGCAGAGGTTTTCATTAATCACGTCAAAAAGGCGAACGTCAATGATCTCGAAGGGATGGATGCGATTATCTGGGGATGTCCCGGACACTTCGGCACCATCAGCTCCGGCTTGAAGGAATGGATCGACAAACTCGGCTATTTATGGGCCAACGGGAAGCTGGTCGATAAAATCGGCGCCGTATTCTGCACGACGGCAACCATTCACGGCGGGAGCGAAGCTACGCTGCTGAACCTGATTACGCCGATGCTGCACCAAGGGATGATGATCGTCGGCCTGCCGGCCAATATTCCGGAGAATGCGCTGTACGGCAGTTATTACGGCGTAGGGGTGACGTCTCCCGTCGAAGATACCCATGACGTGCTGAGTCAATCGCTCTTTGCGAAAGGCCTCGCGCTGGGAGAAGCGCTGGGGGCGCGCGTGGCCAATGCGGCTACCGTCTATGCGGCGGGCAAGCAAACTCGGGAGACGATTTAACCAAAAAGCGAGAGCGCGGCCCTAGACGGGTCGCGCTCTTCTTGCATCCATGCATCCGCGTGCAATCAACCGGATTCGGCCGGATTCCGGCGGATAGCGGCCGGTACAAAGGGACTGACCAACAAGCCATTAGGCTTGTTGGTCAGTCCCTTTTTCAATTTCCTGCCGAAAACGTTGGCGCATGCTGCGGCGTCACGAGGTAATCATCTTGATTTTGCGATTCATCTTCACGACCCCGGTCCCGAGCAGCAGGAAGAGCAGCGCATAGATCCCGAGCACGGGCACGACGATTCCCCATAAGTGATCGTCCGCTCTCGGCAGCAAACTAATGCCGTTCAAACACATGATGAACAGATTGAGCAGCAGCATGACGGCCATCATGCGCCGCAGCCGCTTATAATGCTCGACGAGCGATTCCTTGTCCGTATAGAGCTCCGGATCCTCGCCGGGCCGCCATTCCCTGCGAAAATAAAACCAGGCCGGCGTGCAATTGCCCGCAAACTCCCAGCCGGCATCGCGATAAAGCCCCAGGTACTCTTCGCGCTTTTCCTTATCCAGACCGAGCTGGTAATCCAAACGGTAGGTGTACCGAACGGATGCATCCCGTTCGAATTCGTTGCGAATGATGCCGCCGCGCTTCCAATGCAGCCCTTGCCGGGACAGCTCGTTGATCCATTTCTCTTCCTGCTCGTACTGCCAGCTAAACCACAAATGGTACTTGCGCTCCGTACGCGCTTGATTCGCCATCTCCCTACGCCTCCTCCGAATGCACGATTCTCCGCCCGGAAACGAGCAGTTCCTCCAGCCTGTTCATCTCGGCAGCGACCGTATCTCTGCCGTCCTGCGTAATGCTGTACATCTTGCGTCTCGCATCCGTCCCCTCCGGAACGGGGTAATGATCGATCAGCCCTTTGCCAAGCAGCGTGTTTAATGCGGTATACAGCGTTCCCGCCCCGAGCTTCACTCTGCCGGCGCTCATCTCTTCCACGTCCTGCATGATGCCATAGCCATGTGCAGGCTTCGCATAAAGCGCGATTAAGATGTAATAAAACGCCTCCGTAAGCGGAAGCATGCCTTTCACGTCGGCCATCTTGACTGCTCACCTCCATTTACTCTGACTATCGATATATCGTATGTTGATACATTAACATCTGTTATATCGACTGTCAATATAGTTTGGCGAGGAAATAAGAAAACGGCGACCGTCTTGGCCGCCGTTTCGTTGTGCTTTGCGCTACCTATTCATCGGCTGCTCAGTCACGCAGTGCCGCCTGCCGCTTGTAGTGGTCTTCCAACACGAGACAGGCCATCGCTTCGATCACCGGCACGATTCTCGGACAAATGCAAGGATCATGGCGTCCTTCCGTCCGGATGATCTGCTCTTCCCCCTCCACGTTCACCGTGCGCTGCGGCGCGGAAATCGAGGATGTCGGCTTCACGACGACTCTGAACACGATATCCGCTCCCGTGCTGATGCCGCCTAGAATGCCGCCTGCATGATTGCTTAAGAATCCCTCGGCACCCATGCCGTCGTTATGCTCGCTGCCCAGCATCCCGGAAGCGGAGAAGCCCGTGCCGAATTCGATGCCTTTGACCGCGCCGATCGACAGCATCGCCTTCGCCAAATCCGCGTCCAGCTTATCGAAGACCGGTTCTCCCAAACCCGCCTTCGCCCCGTTGATACGGCATTCCACGATACCTCCGACACTGTCGCCTTGCGCAGCCAGCTCCGTAATGCGTGCTTCCATCCGTACCGCCGCCTCGGGGTCGCAGGCTCGAACGTTATTCTTCTCGATTTCGTCCGGCTGATACGTCGCGCAGGCAATGCCGCCGATCTCCCGCGTATAAGCGACGATGCCGACGCCTCTCGCCTCCAGCAGCTTGCGCGCGACCGCGCCCGCGGCAACCCTTGCCGCCGTTTCCCGGCCGGAAGCCCTGCCGCTCCCCCGGTGATCGCGAAGACCGTACTTTTTCAAATACGTGTAGTCGGCATGTCCCGGACGAAAAGTCTGATCCATCCCCTCGTAGGCGCTTGGCCGCATATCCGTGTTTTGCAGCATCAAGCACATTGGGGTCCCGGTCGTACGCCCTTCGAAAATCCCGGACACGATGCGGACGAGATCGTATTCCTTCCTTGGCGTCGTCACAGCCGACTGTCCCGGCTTGCGGCGATCCATTTGAATTTGGATATAGCGCTCGTCAATTTCCAGCCCCGGGGTTACCCCGTCCACGATGACGCCGACCGCTTCGCCGTGCGATTCCCCGAACGTCGTGATTTTGAATGCCTCTCCGAATGAGCTCCCAGCCATATTAAGACCTCCATGATGAATTGATCCCTTACGTTGGTTATGATTATAATGAATGCACATCGATAAATGAAATCGGTATTTTCGCAGCTTGTCATAGAGGTGATTGATATCAGCGCAAAGCTGCATTTGGAATGGTATCGGATGTTCCTGCACACGGCGAAGAGCGGCAACCTGACGAAGGCCGCGCAAGAGCTGCATCTGACGCAGCCCTCCGTCAGCTATGCCATTAAGCAGCTGGAGGAAGGACTCGGGGTTAAGCTGTTCGACCGGCAGTCCAAAGGGGTCTCGCTGACGCCGGAGGGGACGGCTTTGCTGGCTTTCGTCGAGCAATCGCTGTCGCTGCTGGAAGCCGGGGAACGTAAAATGGCCGCGCTCCAAAGCCGCGAGTCGGGCGAGCTGCGCATCGGTTCCAGCGGACCGCTCATCAAGCACAAGCTACTCGCTCCGCTCGATCGGCTTCGCGGCGAGTATCCCGGCATCGATCTCCGCCTCTACCAGGGCAATACCGCCCAGATCGGGACCTGGCTGAAAGAGAACCGCATCGACATCGGCATCGTTCATCTGCCATCCAACGATCCGGAGCTGGATACGCAGCCGCTGGCCGCCATTCAAGACTGCTTCGTCGCCGCCCCGCAGTATCGCGGGCGCGCGGAGCATCCGCTCACCGCGGCGGAGCTGGCCGAGCTCCCGCTGCTGCTCCTGTCCGCCGGCAGCAGCACGCGGCAGTTCGCCGAGCGCTGGTTCGCGGCGCAAGGACAAGCCGTCGACGCGGCGATCGAGCTGAACAGCACCGAGATGCTGGTCGAATTCGCCAAGCGCGGCTACGGCGCCGCCTTCGTGACGCGCGCGTTCGTCCGGCAGGAGCTGCAGGATGGCGAGCTGTTCGAGCTGCGTACCGCAGAGCCTATTCCGGCGAGGCACATAGGCGCGGCCATTCGGCGCGGCATGTCGCTGCCCGTTATCGGGCAGCATTTCATGAGCTTGCTGTTGGAGCAGGAATAGGCGGACAATAGCTTATCCGAAGCATGAAGAAGGAGCCTCTCGCGTAAGGACGAGCGGCTCCTTTTCTGGCGTCGTGCGGTCGCTTGCAGTTGCTTGCATTTACTCCGTGAAACTCCGTATCGGCTCGAACTTGACGCCAAGCGCCTTGTCCGTCACCGGATTATAGTCCACGATGACCTTCATGACCTGGCTTCGTCCTCCTTGGCGGAACCAGAACCGGAAGACTTGTCTCGACGCCTCTTTTCCGACACATGCACATCCGAACGGCCGCCAGCTGACGATTTCCGCACCCGGATACTCTGCTTTTACAGCTTCGTTCGCGTAGCGGCTCCAATACCCGTACGACGGGAGGCTCGCATCCGTCTTCTCGACTCGCGAAGCGCGGGCTTGGCCCGGACTCGCCGCCTCGTCGACAGTGACATAAACCCCGAATTCCTGCTCGTTTTCCCGCATCCAGAACTTATAGACGAACTGCTTCGGCGCAGGCCATTCCGCTTTGCAGCCGACATAGAGCAGGTCCACGAAGGCAGCCTTCGGATATCGCTCCTGCGCGGCATTCCTCGCTGTACCGATCCATTGGATGTACTGGTGATAGCCGTCTGCCGGATCGTATTTCGTCGGCGCCGCCGATGTTGGCAAGGTAATGCTGGTGGATATCAGCAGGAGAGCGATCAGCGCAGCTAACAGACGTTTCATGGTAAACCTTCCTTCTGCTGCATTTGCGGTTATTATTCCCGCATTCAGCAGCAACATCCACTCCGTTCAGCTATCCAACCACAGCCCCCTCTAGACCATCGACGACATCCGCCAATAGTCTCGCCACTTCGACAAAATGCTTGTAATTTCATTGTCGAGCGAATACGTCTATGGTAAGATTTTCCTAACTATATAGATGGAGAGAGAGTGGACAAGCCGTGAAGCTTTCGCAAACGCTGCATAACCGCAATAAACTGCTCGTTTATATTATTTGGGCAATGCTCGGGCTCGGCTTGATTGTCGATTCCCTGACGACAGCGCCGATGTCTTCGATCATCACGCTGCTTATCGTCGGCGGCCTCTCATGCGCAACCGCAACATTGTTGACCTTCAAGCGCTGGCTGTCGAACTACATCATGTACTTCATCTCCGCCATCGTGACGGTGCTGACCCTGCTCTTGATCATGACGGGCCCGATCTGGTCCACGTACCTGCTCGTGTTCGTCAATCTCGTGATCATGACTCTGTACAGCAATTCCCGCTCCATCGCGTTCTCCGGAATCTCGGGCGCCGTCTTGACAGTATGCCTGTTCCAAACCGATTACGCGCCCGATCTCTTCCCCGATCAGGACGTCTTCTCCGTCATGATGTATTTCGTCCTGATTGCCGTGCCGCTCTTCGCATCCGCGAAGTTCAGCGAGCGGTTGCAGTCGGAAGTGTCCGCGCAGAGCGACAATGCCATCGAGGAGAAAAACCGCTCGCAGGCCATCGTTGACCGCGTGGCCGGCTCGCTCGATACGCTGCATGCGTTCAGCGCCAATCTCAAGACGAACATCGCCACGACGAGAGCTATTTCCGGAGAAGTCTCTTCTTCGTTCGGCGAAATCACGGGCAGCATCGAGACGCAGACGTCCAACGTCACGGACATCAGTTCGTCCATGCAGCTGTCCCGGCAAGCCGTCGCTTCGCTCGCGGAGCTGTCGACGGAGATGCGTACGCTGTCCGCCAACTCGGCGGAGCTGTCGCATGAAGGCAGCGGCAAAGCCGAGGCGCTGGAACGCCGGATGATCCAGGCCGACGAGACGATTCGCGCCTCCGCGGCCTTAATGGATGAGCTGCGTGAGCAGACGGCGGCCATCGGCGATATCGTGGCGGCGATCAAGCATATCTCGACGCAGACGAATTTGCTGGCTCTGAACGCGGCCATCGAAGCAGCTCGCGCCGGCGAGCACGGCAGAGGCTTTGGCGTCGTGTCGCGCGAAATCCGCAATCTCGCGGAATCGTCCCGCCAATCGACCGAGGAGATCGAGTCGATCCTCGAAATGATCCGCCTGAAGACAAGCGAAGCCGCGGAGAAGGTCGACCAGGGCCGGACGGCGATCATCGAGAGCAGCTTGGCCGCCAAGGGAGTCGCGGAAGCGATGCAAGCAATCGCGAGCAACTCGGGCGAGGTGGAGCGCCAGTCGGAAGAAGTGGCAAGCTCCGCGGACGACCTGCATGTCCGCTATACTGGCATGACCGATCAGGTCGTGACCATTGCCGGCCTGACCGAGCAAAACATGGCGGCCATTCAGGAAGTCGCCGCCAACATGAGCACGCAGGACGCCCGCATCGGCGACGTCATGAACAGCTTCCTGCAGCTGGACCAGCTGGCGACAGAGCTCAACCGCATGGCCGGGAAGGACAAATAAGCGTTGCATTAATCATGGCATCTTAAAATAAAGAAACGAGGCTGGGAGCCCCCCAAGCGAAGGGGCTTCCAGCCTCATTTGATTTGATTTCATTTCATTTAATTTCATAGCATTGATTTCATTGACTTCATCTCATTCATTTCATTCATTTCATCGCGCGCAAGCCTGCCGCTTACGACCGAACATTCTCTCGGGCAGCCTCTCTCGCGAGCCGGCGGCGAGCCGTACCGGTTGCCGGGAGCGCGCAAATCCGTCCGATATACTGATCGAACCCCGCTGCAAGCACCTCGTGCTGAAACTCAGCCTTAGCCCGGATGTATCCATCGTGCACAAGCCGTTCCCGAAGTGCGGCATCGCTCGCAAGGCGAACGACGCTTTCCGCGATTTCCTCCAACGACTCCGGATCAACCAGCAGCCCCGTCACGCCATCGAGCACAGCTTCCGAAGCGCCTCCCGACCGTCCGGCAATGACCGGCACGCCAGCCGATGCCGCTTCCAAATACACGATCCCGAACCCTTCCGCATCCCCGCTCTCCAGCTCCCGGCTCACCATGATGAATTGCTGCGCGAGATTGTAATACTCGTTCACCTGTTCGCTTCCGCTTACGCTGCCGACGAACAGCACCGCGTCCTTGACACCGGTCTTCGAGGCAAGCTGCTCCAGCCGCTCCCGATCCGGTCCGTCTCCGACGATCACATAGACGGCATGCGGAATTTGCTTCAGAATCGCCGGCATCGCTTGAATCACGCGGTCATGACCTTTGCGCGTTACCAGCCGCCCCACCGACAAGATGACGTATTTGCCCTGCAGCTCATGCCGCCGAACCAGCTCCTCATTAACCGGAAGCCTGTCGTAGATACGCTCGACGCCCGGATTGACGATGCCGATCCGCCGTGGATCCACACCATAGTCTTCTACCAGTTTCTTCGTGAACTCGCTGTTGGTCAACACGCCGTCGGCCCTGCGGAGAATGAGCTTCACGAGTGCGTTCAGCCCGACGAACCGGCGAAACATCAGCATATCCATCCCGTGCGTCGAGATGACGTAGCGCCGGCCGCCGATCAGCCGGAACAGCAGGCCGATAAATCCGATCAGCACGTACCCGTAAATGGTCACGTCGGGCTCCTCGCCGCGCAGCGTTCTGCGTACCTGCCTCAACAGACGCCCCCAGCTAGTGGGATCCGCCTGCTCCTCCCTCATGAAGGAACCTCGGGTGATCCGGAACGGCAGTCCTCTGTCGAACTCGCCGCTGCCCGGGTATTCCGGAGCGATCACGGTCATGTCATGCTTGCTGTGCATCGACAGGTTGTAATAGTAATTCTGCATGCCGCCGACGCCCGGCGGGAACACGCCGGTCACGAGAACGATTTTTCTACGCTTCGTCATAGGTTCTTCCCCTTCTCGTCAAATAGCCGGCCGCTCGGACCGCAGCCCAGAACATCACTTCCGCCATCATGTTCCACAGCCTTGCGATGACGGAGATGTACAGCGCCGTCTCCGCGCCCAGCCGCAGCGACAGAAAATAAACCAGCAGCCCTTCCCGAACGCCGAGCCCGCCCGGCAGCGGACTGAACAGTCCCACCAGCCAAGACGTGGCAAAGGTACCCGCGGCATAAAACAATCCGACATGGCCCCGTCCGAAGCTGTTCGTCAGCATCCAGAAGGCGACGCCCATGACCATATGGCTGCCGATAAAGCAGATCAAGCTGCCAAAGAAACGATTGCGGGTCAATCCCGCCTCCGACCCGGCAACGGCTGCCCCGGCGCCGAGCTCCTGTCCCAGCGCCGCCGTCAGACGGCCGAGCAGGCGACGCAGCGTTTTCCAGCGCGACGCGCGCACGAACAGCCAGCGGATCCAGGTTGTCGTCCTGTCATAAAAGACGTATGCGGCGGCGAACACCGCGAGAACGGCGACAATGTAAAGGGCGGGCGCAATATCCAGGCTGACCAGCAGCACGACCGCATAGCAGAGCGCCGCGGAGACGAGCAAAATATTCTCATAGACGATGGCGGCGAGCTGCGCGTCCAGCGCGATGCCCGCGCGCGTCGTCAGCATGACGCGGCCGGCGAAATTCCAGAAGCCGCCGGGTATGTATTTGGCAAATTGCGAGTCGCTGAAGATCCGTAGTCCAGCCAGCAGACCCAGACGAGCGCCTGACCGCAGCCCCCCGACGCCTTCATTGGAGGCATTTACGATCATCACCCAGATCGCGGCCTGCAGCATGAGGAAGAAGGCGAATACCACCATGGACGTATAGAACTGCACGTTAGCCTCTACGAGAAAGGTCTCGATATCCGCCAGCTTGAGCGGGACATTGGCCGCAATGAAGTAGACAATCAAGCCTACCAGCGCGACCTTCACCGCCGTCGGCACCCATCTTCGAAGCATCGCTATCCGCATCGTATCCCCTCCCGGTTCGGCGCAACTCGCTCCATTATAAATGGTAACTGTTTACTTAGTGTTACCCGGAATGAGGATTTAAATAAAGCTTCCAGCGAAATCAAGGCGCAGCCAGCGCAAGAAGACGACCAAGACGCCGCATGCTGTCGAAGACGCGCAAAAACCGGAAACCAGCCCTCCTCAGGCTCGTTTCCGGTTTTATTAGACATGCCAGTGTCTCTCCGCAAGATCGGCCAATCCCATCAGGTCCGCCGTATTCCGATGAAGGATGGCTTCGATCTCTTCTTCCGGGACGCGCGGCAGCTTCGTTCCTTCCAGCATGCCGTTGATCGCGCGTGCCCCGTCGATCGTCTGCTGCGGCGTAAAGAACGGAAAATCGGAGCCGAACAGCACTTTATGCGCCACCCGATACTCGGTCACGTTCATCATGGCGTTGTAGAACTGCCAAGGCCGCGGGACAAGCGCGGAGAGATCGGCGTAGACGTTCGGATTCTTGCGAATGAGCGACACGCATTCCGCATGCCAGGGATGGCCGAGATGCGCGACGATCATCTTCAGCGACGGAAACGTCCGGGCGATGGGATCGAGCAGCTCCGGCCGCGACGCGTCCAGAAATCCCTGCGACACGAACGACGTGCCCTGATGCCACAGGATCGGGATGCCAAGCTCGTCGGCCTTGGCGTAGAGGCGGAAATACGCGCTGTCATTGGGATAGAAATTCTGATAGATCGGCGCGAGCTTGAGCCCGACAAGGCCGTATTCCTTAACGGCGAATTCCAGCTGCTCCGGCGCGTCCGGGGCATGCGGGTCGACGCTGGCGAAGCCGAACAGCTTGCCGCGATGGCCTTGCACGTACGTCGCGACGTATTCGTTCGGCACGACGACGCCGGTCGCCGGGCAGTCGAAGGCCAGCACGATCGCCCCGTCCGCGTGGCGATAGACGTTCCAATGGTCCTCGGGCGTCGTCTGCAGCTCGTACCCGTCACCCCATGCTTTCTTCGCATCGGACAGGAAGCTGCCGCCGACATGCCCCGGACCGAACAGATGAGTATGCCCATCGAAAATCATATCGTCACCTTCAGCGCGTCGACCGAATATTTGCGTACGGCCGTTTCGTCGAGCGCGACGCCGAGGCCCGGACCCGAAGGGACCGCGACATACCCGTCGGCGTCCAATCGCAGCGGCTCAAGCACCAGGTCTCGGCTAAGCGGCGTGTCGTTCGTGCAGAATTCCTGAAACAGCGGATGCTTCTGATAGGCATTCAAATGCAGCGAAGCGGCGGTCAGCACATCGGACGTCCATGCGTGCGGGATGATCAATTTGCCCGCCTGCTCCGCCATCGTCACCAGCTTGCGCGTCTCCGTCAGGCCGCCGGCGCGGGAGACGTCCGGCTGGATGATATCGATGTCGGCCTCCGCGATCAGCTGCTTGTATTCGTACAAGCCGCCCAGCTGCTCCCCGCAGGCAATGCGCGCGTTCACGGCGTTCGACAGCTTGCGGTAGCCTTCCAAATTGTCCGAGTGCAGCGGCTCTTCGACGAAGAAGACGCCGTACTGCTCGAGCTCCTTCACTAGCTGGACGGCCAGCTTCACGTCGGACGTCCACATGCCGTCGACCATAATGTCCATGGCGTCCCCCGCTTCCTCCCGCGCCGCGGCGACGAGCGATACGACCCGCCTCGGATCCTCGGTCACGATGCCCCAGCCGAACTTCATCGCGCGGTAGCCGAGCGAGCGGTACTTCCGGACGGCCTCCTTCATCGCCTCCGGCGTGCGCCGGAACAACGTGCTGGCATAAGCCTTGATCCGCTCATGGTTGCGCGCGCCGAGCATGACGCTCACCGGCTGGCCGACGGCCTTGCCGATGATGTCCCAGATCGCGATGTCGATCGCGCTCATTGCATGAATCGCCGCGCCGCGCCGGCCTTGATAGAACGCGGACTGGTACATGTTCGCCCAGATCTTGTCGTACTCGAACGGGTTCTCCCCGATGACCGCGTACTTCAGTCCCTCGGAGAACGATTTCAAATAACGCGGCGCGTCGATAAGCGCCTTCATGACATGCGGATGCGAATCGCAGTCCGCGATACCGACGATGCCTTCATCCGTGCGCACCCGCACGATCAGGGCATACTTCGGCCCCCGCGAATCGGAAGCGTCGTCGGCCATGCCGTAATCGTACGGACTTTCCAGAATGTCGAGCTCGATGGCGGTGATTTTCATTGCGCGCCTCCCGTCTGCGTCTTGTAGTCGAAGGTAGAAGCCCCGGCGCTCTCCGGCAGCAGCCTTCGGGACAAGCCCCTGTACCAGGCTTCCACTTTCGTGAATCCTTCCGCGTACCGGCTGCCCGCCTGGTAGCCGCGAAACTTGCCCACCGTCTCCACGACGTCGATCAGGTCGACGTCCATGAGCTGGCGGAAGATCCGAAGCTGGCTGACATGCTTGGCGAGCGCGGCTTTCTTCGTCTCGATCGTCTCCGTAATGTCCACGAACTCCGTCGGTTGGAACCCGATCCCCCCGACGTTGTCCATGAAGTAGAGCGTCACTTGGCGGGATGTCGCGGACTGCGCCGTCTTCAAGCTCCCCACCCCAGCCAGCGGCAGCGCGTCCCAGACGAGCTGATGCGTATAACGATGGTCCGGATGGTAATCGTTCGGCCCGTGCGTCATGACGAGGTCCGGATCGACGGAGCGAATCAAGTCGACGAAGGCCATGCGGTTCTCCAGCGTGTTTTCCAGCTTCTCGTCCGGGTAGCCCATCCAGATCGGTGCGGCGCCGATCACGGAGCATGCTTCTTTGAACTCCGCCTCCCGCATCAAGGCCAGCTCCGCCGGAGGTACGTCGAAGTTGCCCATGTCTCCGTTCGTCGCGACCGCCATGAAGACGTCATGCCCTTGCTTCCTGTATAGCGCGAGCGTCCCCGCGCATTGCAGCTCGATATCGTCGGGATGCGCGCCGATCGCCAAGATTCTCATGACTCGCCCGCCTCCTCTTCGATCAGCATCGCTTTGATGACCGATCGCTTCCTTCCCGTCAATTCGTTCAAGAACGCGGCTCCGGCACCGAACGGCACCCTGTCGGACACGATCGCGCCAACGTCGATCCGGCCGCTCTCGACGAGCCGGATGCCCCGGTCCCAGAGCAAGGGCGCCGAGATGCAGGTCACGACGGTCAGGTCCTTCGCGACGATCCGATCCGAAGGAATGGACGGCGCATCCGAGCCGTTTAGTCCGTACAGCACGATCGTGCCGCCCGGCGCGACGCGGTCCAGGCACGAGCGAACGGCTTCGACGCTGCCTGATGCCTCCACGACGATGTCGAACACGGCACCGGCGCCGTAGCGCGACTCGGTCCCCAGGCTTACGTGCACGGCCTCGTCGGCGCCAAGCCGCAGCCCGAGCGCCAGCGTCTCCACTCGCTTATCGAACAGCGTTACGGACGCCGCGCCGTATACGCGGGCAAGCTGCGCGAACAATTGCCCGGCGGGCCCGCCTCCGAACACGGCGACGCGGGCACCCGCGACGTTCCTCGCCCGGTCGATGGCGCCGAGCGTGCAATTGAGCGGCTCCATCATCGCGCCTTCCTCGAACGACAGCCCATCCGGCAGCCGGTACAGATTGCCGGGCTTTACGGCGACATAAGCGCCGTAACCTCCGCTTCCGGTCGTCGTGCCGATCTCGCCTCCGTCCGGGCAAAGATACTTGCGGCCGGACAGGCAGCTCCGGCAGCTGCCGCAGCCGACGACGGGATCGACGACGACCCGGTCGCCTGCCTGCCAGCCGGCGACCCGCGTGCCGATCCTCTCGATCGTGCCCGCCATTTCATGGCCGAGCACCCAAGGCGGCTTCGCAAAATCCAGCCGTCCGGACACCATGTGCAAATCCGTCGAGCAGATGCCTGCCGCGCGTATGCGAACGAGCACTTCATCTTCCGCGGGCGCCGGAGCCGGCCAATCCGCGACTTCTTCCAGCGACCCGTCCGGCTGCCATACGATCGCCCGCATCTACAGCACCCCGTACTTCTCGTACACGTCGCGAAGCAGCTTGCCTTCGAGCAGCTCGCGCCGCGTATGGTGCTCGCTGTTCGCCTTCTTCGAAGCGAGGGCGATCGTCTCCACGAGCACCGCCTGCGGAATGACGACTACGCCGTCCCTGTCGGCGAAGACGACGTCGCCCGGATGAACGAGCACGCCGCCCGCCTCGACCGGGCAATCATAGTCGATCACGAGGCCCCGGCCTCGGGAATCCACCGGCTTGTAACCGGCGCAGTGGAGCGGAAAACCGAGCTCGACGATCTTGCCCGTGTCCCGCACGAGGCCGTCGATGATCGCGCCCCTCGCCCCGCGCATCTTGGAAGCCGTGGAGAGCAACTCCCCCCACATGCCGTTGCGAACCGATTGGTTCGTTGCCGCGACGACGACCTCGTCCGGCAGGATGCTGTCGATCGAGGCAATCTCCTTCACGTACGGATTGTCTTGAATGTGATAAACGTCCACCGACAGAATCGTTTTGGCGCGGCCCGCCATGCTTGCATTTCCTTCTTCAAGCGGCCGAATGCGTTCGTTCATCGCTTGGTTGCGGTAGCCCAGCTCATCCAGGCTGTCGCAGATCACCGCCGTATACAGCTCCCGCTGCATCCAGTCGAACAACGACTTGTCATCGCGTGCTTCCATCTGTCAAACCTCCTTGGTTGGTAACGGTCCATTTGCGGAATTACGGAATTATGGACGTACGGCCCGAAACAGGCGTGTTTTACCCCTTCAGACTGCCCGCCATGACGCCTTTCACGAACGATTTCTGAAACACGAGGAAGAAAACCGTGATCGGCAGGCAGACGAGCACCGTTCCGCCGAATACGAGATCCCACTGTCCGACCTTGGAGGTGCTGAAAATATACAGTTGAAGCGGCAGCGTAAACATGGCGTTCTTGTTCAGCACGATCAGCGGCACCAGCAGGTCGTTCCATATGCTCACGCCTCGGATGACCAGCACGATGCCGGTAATCGTCTTGAGCAGCGGCATGTAGATGTGGATATACGTTTTGAGCGGGCCGCAGCCGTCGATCGAGGCCGACTCGACGATTTCCTTCGGGATCGAGCGCATGAAGCCGGCGTACAGGAAAATCACGAACGGCAGATACATCCCCGCGTAGACGAGCGCGACGCCGAGGAAGCTGTTGACCAGATCGAGCCGCTTCAGCAGAAGCAGCAGAGGCACGATCGTAATTTGAGGCGGCACGGAGATCAGCGCGACGAAGAACGTGTACAGTCTCCTGACCGCGCGGTTGTTCGGCAGGATGACGCCATAGGCCGCTAGCGAGCCAAGCGTTACGAGCAGCAGCAAGGACAGCGCCAGGACCAGCGCGCTATTGAAGAACGCGGTTTTGAAGTGCAGCTGTTCGTAAGCCCTTGTTATATTCTCGAACGTAAAAGAATGCTTCGTCAGCCAGAAGGGCTGCACCGAAATCGATTCCGCGAACTTGAACGCATTGTTGAGCGCATACCAGAGCGGCAGCAGGTAGAACAATGCCACGAGCGCGAGCACGACGTTCGTCGCGACTTGCGGCTTCTGCAGGCGGCCTTCGCCGCGGGCCTTATTCATGGGCGGCTTCCCTTCGGTTCAGCAGCCGCAGCAGGCCGAGCGTGATCGCCGTCGTGACGAGCGTCAGGATGACGGCAAGCGCCATGGCGCTGCCTTGCTGCATGCTTTTGAACGCATAGATATAGATCGAGATCGCCATCGTCTGGGAGGCGAAGCCGGGTCCCCCGCCCGTCAGGACGAACGGCAGATCGAAGATCGTCAGGATGCCGATCGCGGAGACGACGACGTTAATCGTGATCGCGTGCGACAGCAGCGGGAACGTGAGATACCGCAGCCGCTGGAACCAAGTAATGCCTTCAATGCTGGCCGATTCATAGATATCCGGCGGAATCGTGCTCAGCCCGCCCAAGTAAATCATCAGGTAGAAGCCGACGGAATACCACACGATGCTGAGGCTCATCGCGGGCATGACGGTTCCCGTTTGGCCGAGCCAATCCTGTGCCCAGCTTTCCTTCCCAAGCTTCTCGAGCACGAGGGCGACGGGGCCGAATACCGGATTGTAAATGACCTTCCAGACGATGCCGACGACGACCATGGAGAAAATATTCGGCAAATAGATGATCACCTTATACATGCCCGCGAACCGCCGGACGTCGTAGATCAGCACGGCGAGCAGCATCGAGATCACATTCAGGACGGGCACATATAAGCCGATCAGGAAGAGCGTATTCCAGATGAGCTGCTTGAATTGCGGGGACTGCAGAACGTAGCGGAAGTTATCCAAGCCGACGTAGTCGAAGTCCGGGCTGATGCCGTTCCAGTCCGTAAAGCTGAAGCGGAAGGACATTAAGGCCGGATAGAGGAAAAAGACGCCGATGACGGCGAGCGCCGGCAGGACGAATGCCGCGCCCGCGACCGCGGAACGATTGTTGCGGTACCAGACCCTCATGTTGCCACCTCTTTCGCGGAAGGAAGCCGGCGGCGGGGCGTTCCGGAGCTGGCCGGACCGCCGTTCCGCCGCCGTTTCCGGGATCGGATTATTTTTTGACCGCCTGCAGGTACGTGTCCTGCGTGAATTTGGCCGCGCCTTCCGGCGTCAGCTCGCCCGTCAGCACCCGTTGGAACGTCTGCACGAGCGAGGCCTGCACTTCGGACGGCAGCACTTCGAACCAGAGCGGACCGCTCTTCGCGTACGTCTTGAGGCCATCGACGTAGGCGGAGATGGCCGGGTCGATCTTGAGCTTGGCGGCGTCGGGCGACTTGGTCATCGGGATGTTGCCGCGCTTGTTCTGATAGATGTAATAGCCGTCGCCGTCGATGATGAAGTCGAGGAATTTCAGGGCCGCGTCCTTGTGCTTGCCCTCCGCGACCGCGAAGCCCGTCTCCGTCGCCACGACGGGCACCAGGTCCTGCCCCTTGTCGTTCCACGGCGGCATCATGACGCCCGTGCCGAAGTCGGCCGCCATCATCGTGCCCGCCAGCCAGATGCCGCTGAAGGACATGGCCGCTTTGCCTTGCAGGAACTCGTCGTTCGCTTGGCTGTACTGCAGGCTGGTGACGCCTTTGATCAGGTAGCCCTTATCGTAGAGCGTCTTGAATTTGGCGTAGATATCGGCGTATTCCGGCGTGTTGAAGTCGAACGTGCCGTCCGCGAGCTTCTTCAGCGCATCGGGGTCTTTGCCCACGATGTTGTTCGAGAACCCGTTGCTCCAGACGGTGTTGTTGACCGTGCCGTCCGCGCCCGCCACGATGAGCGGCGTGATGTCATGGCTCTTGAGCTGCTCGCAGGCCGCGAGGAATTCGTCCCAGTTCTTCGGCAGTTCTTTTATGCCGGCTTGGTCGAATAGTTTCTTATTGTAGTAGATCAAGGTCGTGGACAATCCGCCGGCGATGCCGAACAGCTTGCCGGACGAAGACGTGAACACCGGCTTCAGCCCGTCGATCGTGTTCTTGCCCGCGTCGCTGTCCTTCAGGTCGGCGATCAATCCGGTGTCGGCCAGCTGCGCGCCGAACGTGCCGCCGTCGATCGTCATGAAATCCGGCAGCGAGTTGGCCGCCGCCTTGGGCTGCAGGTACTCCGCGTTCGTGTCGTTCGGCACTTGTGAGAAGTCGACCTTGATGTTCGGGTACTTGGCCATGAACTGATCCACGATTTCCTGCGCGGCGTCCACCCAGTCGGAGCTCATCATCGACACCGTGAGCGTGACCTTCTCGTCCGCGGAGGTATTCGCTGGCGCGTTCGCCGGTTCGTCCGCCGGCGCGTTCGTGCCTGCGTTCGCGGAGGAACCGTTGCCCGCATCGTTCGCCGAGTTCGCTGGTGTCGTGCCGCCGTTGTTGTCGTTCCCGCAGCCGTAAAGCGGAACCGCCAGCAGCGAGAGCGCCAATACGGCCGAGCATGCTTTTTTCACTGAAACCATGGATCCATCCCCTTTTTGATTGGCTTAGTGAAAATATAGCACAGGCATTTCCACCTTATAAGGCAACAAAATTCACATCGAGTTCAATATTTTCAGAAAATTATGACACAAACCTAACAGCAAGTCCATTTCATGTTATATTCAGTAACATATAGCAGACATTTCTCTATTCCCGAAGCGGATGGCCGCTTCCAAATCCGAACAACGGAGCGAGTGCCGATGAAGATCTTCTCTCCCGGGCTGAGTATCCGCGTCAAGTTGATTCTATCGATCTACGGCACGATCATCTTCATCTCGTCCGTGCTGGGCTACTTCTCCTACCAATATTCCGCGGACAACGTCGTGAACAAAGTGAGCATCGCCAACCAAGCCACCGTCAAGCAGATCGACGCCAACCTGAATTTCCTGCAGCATGAAATTGACGACATTTCCATGCAGCTCGAACTGCACGACCTCGTGCAGTCTTTTCTCAAAGGAAGCGCCAGCCCGCTCTACACCGACAAGTCACTGCTGTTCACCATGAGCCTCATCGCGGCGAAGAGCTACATCAACCTCACGATTCTGTACAACCTGTCGGATGATCAAATCCCGTTCCATATGAGCAACGACGGCAGCAACGGCATCTATCCGTTCTCCGTCTTCTCGGGCAGCGACACCTACCGGCAGATCAACGCGCGGCAAGGAAAACCCTACTGGTTCCGCTCCGACGACGAGCTGCTGATCCAAAACAATAAATATCCCAAGATCGTGATGGGGCGGATGGTTCGCGACCTTAACGATTATCACAACATCGGCCTGCTCATCATGTGCGTGAACGAGAAATACATTCAGAACCTGTACGCCGACAACCTGCAGACGAACGGCGGCAGCATCGCGATCGTCGACGGCAGCGGCAGCGTGATTTCGCACGGAGGTCCGGACTTCTACCCGGTCGTCGGTCAGACCTCGCGATTTGTCTCCGACGCTGCACGTCATCAAGAAGGCACCTTGGTGGAGAACGTCGGCGGACAACCGATGCTGATCGCCTACAGCAGCCTCAACGAAGTCGGCTGGAAAATCTATTACGCGGTGCCCATGGTGTCCCTGACCAAGGAGTTAAATGCCATTAAGAAGTTCACCTTCTACATCGTCGCCGGATGCCTCTTGGCTCTGCTGCCCGTCATGCTGCTGCTCTCCTCCCTGCTCACGCTGCCCATCAAGCGGCTTCTCCGTTCGATGCGCCGATTCCAGGCCGGACGCTTCGACGAGCGCGTGAAGATCATGAACAACGACGAGATCGGCCAGCTCTCCGAGGGCTACAACACGATGGTTGCCAGCATTAAAGATTTAGTCAATAAAATGTACGTCCTGCAGATCCGCGAACGGGAAGCCGAACTGAATGCCCTGCAAGCCCAGATCAATCCCCATTTTCTCTACAACACGCTCGATCTCATCTTCTGGAAAGCGCAGGCCTCCGGGGACAAGGAAATCGCACTCATGATCTATTCGCTGTCGCGCTTCTTCCGGATCAGCCTCAACCGCGGGGAAGGCATGACCATAGCGGCGCGGGAGAAGGAGCTCATCGAGCATTACCTGCTGCTCCATCAGAAACGGCACAAGCATAAGCTGACCTACGAAATCCGGTTCGAGGAGGACGTGCTGCCGTGCATGATCCCGAAGCTGATCCTGCAGCCGCTCGTCGAGAATGCCATGCTGCATGGCTTGGAGAAAAAGAAGAACGGCGGCCATATCATCGTGACGGCCGCGCGCGACGGCGACGAGCTTCGCTTCGCCGTCGAGGACGACGGGGTCGGCATGGACGAGGAGCAGCTGCGAGCCCTGTTCTCCCCGCCGGCCGAACGTCCCGCCGCAGCGGCGATGCCGGAGCTTCCCGGCGGTTACGCCGTGCACAATGTCGTGGAGCGCTTGAAGCTGATTTACGGAGATCGCTATAAGATGGTTTTCTCCAGCACGCCCGGACTGGGCACGAGAGCGGAAATCGTCCTGCCGGCCGATATGCCGGAGGCTAAGGGAGGAATTACGGCATGAGCATGAAGCTGCTGATCGTGGACGACGAAGAGGAGGTTCGCGCCGGGATTCGGGGCATGATCGACTGGGAGGGCAACGGTATCGAGGTTTGCGGCGAAGCGGAGGACGGCCTCCAGGCGCTGACTATCATTCGCGAGGCGCGGCCGGAGATTCTGCTGATGGACATCCGCATGCCCGAGCTGAACGGACTGCAGGTCGCGGAAGCGATGCAGAGGGAGGGCCATGCGTCCAAGGCGATTCTGCTCAGCGGCTACGACGACTTCGCGTTCGCGCAGCAGGCGCTGAAATTCGGCGTATCGGAATACTTGCTCAAGCCGTGCATGCCGGACGAAATTCTTGCCGCGGTGCTGAAGACAGCCGCCATGATCCGGGAGGAATCGGAACGGCAGGAGAAATACGCGGGCCTGCAGGCCATGCTTGATTCGCAGATGCCGTTCCTGAAGGAGCGCTTCCTGCTGAAATGCCTGCACGGCGAGCTCCCGGCGACGGAAGATCCGCAAGAGGGCTTCGCCCTGTACGGAATCGCGATGCCGGCGGCGGAGACAGCAGCCGTGCTTGTGCGCATCGACGACTACGGCGCGCTGTGCGGGGATGCCAAAGAGCGGGACATCGCGTATTGGCGCTTCTCCGTCCGAAGCGCGGCGGAGCGGTTCTTGGGTACCCGCTTGCCGATGGAGTTCGTCGACGACCAGGATGATTTTGCCCTGATCATGCATATCGCTTCCGAAGAAGACGAGGCCCCTCTCGCGGAAGGTCTACGCCGTATGCAGGGGGAGCTGCACGGGCAGTTCGGCTTTACGGCTTCGGTCGGCATCGGCCGCGCATACCACGGCATCGGCCAGCTCCATCTCTCCTATTCGGAAGCCCGCCAGGCCATGGAAGCCCGATTCGCGCGCGGGGACGGCTGTCTGGTCCAGTACGAAGAATTGTCGGTCCAGGATCCCGGGCAGTCCGTGCCCAGCTATCCGTTTACGGAGGAGAAGCAAATTGTGCACAGCGTAAAGAACGGCAATCAAGCCGCGCTGGAGCGTCAGGTGAATGCGTTTCTCGAGGCGCTTGCTCCGTCTCCGGACTCTCCATCCAGGGAGCATGTCGTCCGGTGCTGCATGGCGCTTCTGTTGTCGCTCTATCATCTGTGCCTTGAAACCCGCTCCAATCCGGACGACGTCTTCGGGCAAGGGCTCGCTTCGATCGACGCGCTGCTGGGCGTGCCCACCATGCGCCAGTTGAAGGACAACGTGCTGCAAACGACGAACGATGTCTGCCGTAAGATCAACAGCCGCAAGTCCGGCCACAAGACGGTCGAGCAAGCCGTTGCCTATATCCAAGCCAACTTTGCCGGCGAGCTGACGCTCGAGACGGTCGCCAACCAGGTGTACGTGAACCCGAATTACTTCTGCCTGCTGTTCAAGCAGTCCATGGGCATCAACTTCATCGACTACGTGCATCAGATTCGGATCGAGCAGGCATGCGAAGGGCTTGCCGCCCATCCGTACAAGACGTACGAAATCGCGGCCAAGGTCGGGTACGCGAACGAGAAGTACTTTTGCCAGATCTTCAAGAAGCTGACCGGGCTGACGCCTTCCCAATATCGCGACCGGTACGGCAGTACCTCCCTCCGTTGATTGGCGCTGGATCGACGAAAAAGGATGCCGCTACCTTGGGTAGCGGCATCCTTGATGTTGTGTTGAGAAGCGAGAAAGCTGTTGTTCGGCAGCTTTTGCGTGCATATCAGCTGTCTGGAGCTTCAAAAGCTGTTTTTTGCATCCTTCGGCCAGCATCATCACATACGTGGGCGTAAAAGCTGCTAATCAGCAGGTTTTACGAGTATTTGAGCCGCCTTGAACATGAAAAGCTGCTATTTCGCATCTTTTAGGACTACATCGACACATATGAAGGCGGGAAACCTGCTTTTCAGCAGCTTTTTCGCGCTTTCCGATCGTGTGGAACTCGAAAAGCTGCTGTTTGGCAGCTTTTCGACTTCCCCCACCGCAACCATGCTATAACTGCCCCGCCGTCCCCAGCGGCACGCCCTTCTCATACAACGCCAGCGCCCGGTCCATAACGACGTAGAAGTCCGCGTCCGGATGCTCCGCGCAGTACAGCTGGGCGGCCATGCCAACGCCAAGCACGGTTCCGGCGAACATCATAACCTCGAAGTCGTCCCGAGGTCTTCCCAGCCGGTCGGCCGCGAGCTGCGCGATCATCTTCAGCGATTGGTTCATCTGGAATAGCGAAGCGGCGCGCAGCTCCGGCACGGACATCATCAGCTTCATGCGCTCGTCGAGGGCTTTCCTCTCCTCGTCGGTCATCTCGGCGAAGCCTGCCTGCACGGCCTTTCGGAGCGCCTCGATCGGACGCAGCTGGGGCGGCTGCTTCAGGAACGACTCGATCAGCAGCGGGTCGTAATCGTCCTCGAGCACCAGCGCTTCCTTCGTCGGGAAATACCGGAAGAACGTGCTCGGCGAGATTTCGCTCGCTTCCGCGATCTGCTCGATCGTCGTCTCGTGATAGCCCTGCTCCCGCATAAGACGCATCCCCTGCTGCTGCAGCGTCCGGCGGGTTTTCAATTTCTTCTTCTCGCGAAGGCCGAGCTTCGCGGGTTCCGGGGATTCCGGAGACATGGCCGCATCACCTCTTTGCCTTCATTTTAACCGATTTCAGTGCTGCACTTCCATGCTTTGTCCGGAAGAACCCGGTTCAACCGCTTGCTCCGTCTCCTTATCCTTGTCGGAGGAGACCGTCAGAACTTCCCGTTTCAAGAACAGGCAGATGACGACGACGATGAGCGCGAACACGAACGATACCCAGTACAGATGCTGGAACGCGCCGGAGAAGACGTCCTTGATCTGTTCGACCAGGCTTGGATCAAGGCCCTCCGGTATGCCCCCTTGCGCGGCGCTGCCCAGCTCCTTCGCGGTATCCGCCGGCAGATTGCCCGCCAAGCCGCCGATGCCCGACGTAATCTTGGCCGCGAGCAGGCTGCCGAAGATGCTGACGCCGATCGTCATGCCGAAGGACTGGAAGAGCGTCACCGAAGTCAGGGCGATCCCGCTGTTTTCTTTGGCGACCGACTCCTGCACGATCAGATTATTGTTGAATAGAACCCCGAACCCGAGGCCCAAAATAATAAAGTAGGCGACGATGGCGATAATCGGCGTATGCATGTTCAAGCTGGTCATCAGCAAGAACGCCACTGCCGGAAGCGCCATCGAGACGGCGAAGATCGTGCGGTACGGAATTTTCGTCATGAGACGTCCCGAGACGATGCTCGCGAGGACGGCTCCGACCATCAGCGGCACCGTCAGGTAGCCGGATGCGATCGGCGACAGGCCGAGTACGTTTTGGGCAAAGAACGGGAACGAAGCGAACGATCCCATAACCCCGAGCACGAGCGTGAAGACGATCAGCGACAGGACGACGAACGTCCGGTTCTTGAAGAGATGCATCGGCAGAATCGGCTCTTTGGCCCACAGCTCGACGAATACGAAGATTGCGAGCATGACGGCGCCGAGCACCCACAGGCCGATCAAGGCCGGCGAGCTCCATGCGTAACCTTCCGTTTCGTGAAGCACGGGGGTCAGCAGCAAGGAGACGATCGATCCGACGAGCAGGAACGCGCCTGCCCAGTCAATGCTGGCGTTCTTATTGCCGGTAGATTCGCGCAAGCCCGCAGACAACACGATTGCAGCGATGACTCCGACAGGAATGTTCACCCAGAAAATCCAATGCCACGAGATATGCTCCGTCAGATAGCCGCCAAGCAACGGCCCGAGCAGCTGAGGCACGAACATGATCGCGCCGAATATCCCCTGCGTCTTCGCCCGCTGCTCCACGGTGAAGATATCTCCGAAAATGACCATGGCCAGCGGCATCAGCCCGCCTGCGCCAATTCCTTGAATGCCGCGTCCGAGCAGCAGCGTCGGCATGTTCTCCGCGAACCCGCTCACGATGGAGCCGGCAATGAACAAACCCATGCTAAGGATATAAATCTTCTTGCGGCCGTACAGATCCGCCAGCTTGCCCAGAATCGGCATAAAGGACGTCATCGTCAGCATATAGATGCCGACCACCCAGCCATACAACGACAGGCCATCCAAATCGCGGATAATCGTAGGCATCGCGGTGCTAACGACCGTCTCGTCGAGTTCCGAGAAAATAATGCCGATAATCAGGCCAATGACAATCAATGCTTTGTTATTCGTTCGTGCCAAGGCTGTAGCCTCCCCTTACTTGTTTGATATATTGACAGTCTATACATAATGATAGCAACTGTCAATTTAAACTAACTTCCATTATGCTGTTAATCTCAATCTCCATGACAACAATACCTTCGCTATATGAACAGAAAATGAACGACTATAATATTTCACCCGCCACGGAGTCATGAAGAACGAAAATGCAAAAAAGAGCGCCAGTCCAGGACATATCCGCTCGTCCGAGACTACCGCTCTGTTCTAGTTTAACTACTCTGCCGAAGACTTAACGACAGCGGATTACGTAACGGCCGCCTGCCTAGCCCATACGACGCGATCGCGGCCGCCGCGCTTTGCCTCATACAGGGCGTCGTCCGCTTCCCGCAGCAGCTCCGGAACAGCCTGTCCCGTGCGCACGGCGGCGCCGAAGCTCATCGTCACGGTGAACCGGACGCCTTCCCCCGCCTCGAACGTCTTGGCGGACAAGGCGCTGCGCAGCAAGGCCAGCCCGGTCTCCGCCGCCCCGATCTCCGTTGGCGGAATGATGATGGCGAATTCCTCGCCGCCGTAACGGTAGACGGAGCCGTTATCCCCGTTGAATACGCGTCCGAGCTCCACGGCCAGCTCCCGGAGCACATGATCGCCGATCAGATGCCCGTAGCTGTCGTTAATCCGCTTGAATTTATCGATATCCGCCATAATGACGGCGATGGGCCGCGACTGTTCGGCATACTGCTTCAGATGCTCCTGAAATGTCCGATGATTCCATAAGCCGGTCAGATAATCCCGCTTGGCCATGCTTTCGAACACGCTTTTCTCGCCAAGATGCTTCCGCTCCCGCGCGACGATCATGCCGCCCAGGATGCCGATAAACAGCAGGAACGTAAAATTCATCACGATATACGGAAGCTCCTTGTCCGGCAGGACATGGCCTTTCGCGCCGATCAGGGACGCATAGATGGCGATAAGCGCAGCCGAGGTGGCGACTGCCCCCTTCATTCCCCAATACACGGAAGCATGCAGGATAATCAAGTAGCCGATCGGAAACATCGGACTGCCTGCATAGCCGGTCAAGAGCAGCAGGACCGTCAGCGCGCAGAGATCGAACAGGATCCCGGCCCTCGTTATGTAGACGTACGTTTTTCGATCGGTTTGATTCTTGTAGAGCACGTACTGCGTAGCTCCCATGTAGAGCGTACTCAGACAGAACGCCGCCAGGAAGAACGCATGCGTCGCAGGCGAATCATAGTATCCGTAGTACATCCAAACGGAAGCCAGCAGAAAGAACCAACGCACGAAGGAAAACAGCATTTCCAGCATCCGATCCTTCTTCTGTGTCCCGATCATGATGATGCACATCCATTCGACAAGATATGCTTCTACTATACCATGCCCGACAACATGTAAAAGCATGAAATGCCGAAATTTGAAACTTTTGGATTGCGTTCCTAGGCAGAAAGGCCGTCCCAGGCACGGGAAATGCTTAGGGTTGGCCTCCTGTCCAAACCGCGACCGCCTTGGTCCCGCTAGCTGCCATACACCGACGCATTGAAGTTCTCCGGACCTGAGCGAAGCACCGACGTATTCGTGCTGACGACGGCAAACAGCGAGTAGACGAGCAATCCGCTGACGGGAACGGGCGTGTTGTAATGGGAGGCGGAAAGCGTGACCAACTGGCTATCGACGTCGGATAACGAGAACGACTGAACGGACTGATACACGATCGGCGCAGCAATGGAATAGCCGTTCACGATCGCCAAGGTTACTCTGGTCGTCGTCTTCTCCTGGGAAGGGAGCAGAACGCCGACAACGGCATCGAACTGGACGCGAATCATGCCCATCGTCGAGGCAGGAACGTTCAGTCCCACTTGACCGACGAGGACCGGCTCGTCTACCGGAAACGGATCCGGCGAAGCCAGCGGAGCGCTGATATTCATGGATGTTCTGGCATCGATTAAAATCCCCATACCTAATCACCTCCTAGCAGAGTTGTGCTAGTTTATGCTTGTCTCAGGCAGAAGGGAAAGGCGTACCGGCAATGAATTGCCGCCATGCGGGCAGAAGCAGGCTAATCGCAAGCCGGGTCTTAGGGCTAACGGCCCGATTTTTCGGGCGGCCCTCTATTCACTTAGCAAATTATAGTAAAATGGTTAATAGAACAAAACGTTGCTGATAGAAACACAGCGTTAATGAAGGGGAGGGTCCCATAATGAGCCCACATTCGACAGATTCCGGGCGCGGTTCGAGAGCCGCGCGCGCACGAGAGAAGAAAGCCGGTTCGCACGGCATGCTGCTGACGACAGGGGCGTTTCTGATCGTGGTTTGCGTTATCCTTTACGGCGTGTATGCGTCGCATAAAGACTCGGGGGAGAAGGCGCTCGAAGGAGCCAAGTCACCCGCGGACACGCAGTCGGCCGGTGCCGGGAATAGCGGCGATCAAGGCGGAGACGCGTCCAGTACAACGTCGAACACTTCCGGCGGCGGGACTAGTCCGGATACGCCCGTATCTTCCGATAACGCCGATGGAGCAGGCACGGATAACGGCGGCAGCACGACAGGCAGCGGTTCCGATGGCGGCGATACGCCGGCCGTATCGGACGACGCCGGCGCTTCCGATCCAGCTGCAGGCGGCGGCAGCAACGGCAATGCCGGCACCGAAGGGTCGACCGTGTTCGAGCCCGTCAATACGCCGGACAAGCCTGATGCGGGCAAAGGCAGTACCTCCCCTCCGAAGCAGACGGATGGCGATAACGGCGGCAAGAATACCTCGACATCCGGGAAGCCGGCTTCGAAGCCTTCGACGACGTACGTCGTACGGAAGGGCGACACGCTGTCGACGATTTCGCTCAAGTTCTACGGCTCCAAGCAGTATGTCTCCTTCTTGGCGGAACGCAACGGCATCGCGTTCGTGAACGACATGAAGCCGGGCGATAGGATCAAGATCCCTGCTCTGACCGCTAGCGCCGGGTCATCGACGATCGGCAAGGACGAGCAAGCGGACTACTCCAAGGTCAAGCTGCCGGCCGCTTATCTCGTTCGTCCCGGAGATACCCTCTACCGAATATCCGTCCTGTTCTATAAATCGGGCGATTACGTGAGCCTAATTGCCAAGAAGAACAACCTGGATGAGAAGGCAGGCTTGAAGGCCGGCGTCTCCCTGACGATACCTGCTAAGCCTGCTTCGAAATAAACCAAACGTTTGTCCCGCGGTTCGCAACTGCTGGGCACTCATACGGCGAAGGCCGCCATATCCCCATCGGGATATGGCGGCCTTCTTGCGTTGCTTGCTGTTCGGGCGACATTGACCTGCTTGCTGCTCGCGCGGTGGCTTGTAGCCGGCGCTTAATTAGCCGCCCTGCACTTGTTCCGCCGAGATATGGAACGTCCACGGCCCGCGAATTACGACTTTGGGTTGAACCAGCTTCAATGTCGCATAGCGGCTTCCGGGATCAAAGGCGAATTCGATATATTCGATCGCGCCGGTCTGCTCGTTCAGCTTTGCCATATGACTCATGGCGTCAATGCTGAATTCGTAAAGCGAGGATCTGGCATGCTCATCGTAATGGAGATCAACATACATTCGGACCGTGTTCGGCGCATCGTCCGCTCGTTCCACCTTCGTGACGGTGACGGGGAAGCCGGCGATTTCAAACGTCCGGTTCAGCTGCGAATTCGGCTCCGTCGGCAGCCGCAGTTCGACCTCGTCGTTGTACGTGACGCTGACTTCGGGCAAAGTGAGCGTGTACGATTTGGCCTGCTGCGACAACAGAAAATAAAATTCGTCGGCCGGACTGCTCACGCCAGGAATTCGCTCGATAGCCGCCTGTTTGCCGTTATCGTCGACGACATGCAGCTTCAAGCGCTCATCGTGCATGTAGACGCCGAAAATCCCGTAATCGAGCATCTGGTAGTCCTTCCGCTGCGGCGTCACCAGAGACACTCTCCCTTTGTCCCCTTGCCGGTCCACGATTGCGGTGATGGGGAGCTCGTTAGCCGTTACCGTCTCGCCCAATTCCGTATAACTGGCTACCGACTTTGCCGGTTCAAGCGGTACGGGGACATCGACGTCAGGCTTCAGCGGAATCCGCAGCGTAATGCGTCCCTTCAGATCCAGCCTGCCCTTATGCCAGTAGGATGCCGTCCATTCCGAGCCTCCCCAGGACGAAATAGCTCGACTTACCCGATAGGCAGTCCCCTGCTCGTTAACCAGGGTGACGCTCTCGAATCGCGGCGCATCGCTGCCCGCCATCGTGATATAAGTCATCTCGTCGTCGGTCTGGAATCCGGTGATCATAACGGTTCCCTCTCCGATCGCAACGGAAATCGGTTGTTTCATGACATACCGCTCCGGCGCGGCTTCATCCTCTTCCACAACCCCGATTCCCGGCACGAACTGCAGCGCCTTCTGGATCGAGGCCCATACTGTCGTATGGCTCAGCAGCAGTACCGCCAGCACAAGAATGCCCCCTGCCGCCGCGACAGCCGCAAAGCTCCGCTTCCACCGGTTTCGTTTGCGTTTCTTCGATTCTTGCTGCTCGCGGGCGGCTTGCCGGATGCCCAGCCGGCTTCGTTCGCGGAGCTCGGCAGGGATCGGAACAGCCTGCAATTCACGCTTCAGTCGATTGTCACGCATATTCGTCCTCCTCCGCTCGCTTCTTCAGCTTCCGCAGCGCCCGATAGAGCAGCGTCTTGCCCGTCCCGAGCGGAACGTTCATGATTTCCGCCGCCTCGCGAATCGTATAATCGTAATAGAACCGCAGAATAACGACATGCTTCTCCTCGGCATCCAGCGCCTCGATCCAAGCTTGCAGCGACAAGGACAATACAAGGCCGCCATCTTCGCCATCGATCGCAACGGCATCGCCGTATTCCGGCTTCCATGCCGCATGCCGTCTGCGTTTGCGCAGCAGGTCGACGGCGCAGCTCATGGCGATTTTGATCAGCCAGGTTTTGAAATAGCGCGGTTCTTCCAAGCTCGCGATCGATTTGAAGGACCGGTAAGCCGTTTCCTGCACGATATCGAGCGCGTCCTCCGGATTGCCTGCGTAGGCGTACGCGGTACGGTACAAATCCTCTTCGTACTGCTGAAACAGCTCCGAAAAAGCCGTTTCGTCGCCCTGCCGAGCCCGCCTGACCACCTGTTCTACAATCGTCATCACCCGCTTCGTCTTGGCATCCGTTTCTAATCATTAGACGTGCATGCGCGTCGTTTGGCTTTAACCCGGCACAACTTTTCGTTACGACGGAATGTCACACTGTCCTTCTATTTTACAACGGGACATTCATGCCGCGTAACAGCCGGCTTCCCCTTGCCGCGATTCGCCCCTGGACAGCTCGGGTAACAAGGAGAGAAGCTACCGCTCCATCACTCGATTCCAAGGAGGAATGCGCGATGAACGAGAGAAGCCAAACGTTAAATCAGGATCAGAACGTGCAGACGGATCAGATCGAACAGGCTGTTCAGGCGATGAGCAACGGCAAGGGAGACCAGATTTTGCAGGATTTCGAGGCCTTCAGAAGCTATCTGGCCAAACGGATCGAGATGGCTCAAGGCCTCGGCTTCGGCGACGAACAGCTGGCGGTGATCGCCCAGAAGGTCGCCGGCTATCTGGCAGAGCACGAGGAGCCACGGAACAGCGAAGAATATCTCCTAAGGGAATTATGGAAAGTCGGCACGGAAGCCGAACAGCATAAGCTCGCACACTTGTTGGTCAAACTAGCCCAATCCTCCCATTAATCCGAGCAAGACGGACAATGCGCTAGATCAAACACCCGCGCTTAGGGCCGGAAGCACCTCGATCGAGGCCGCTTCCGGCCTTGTCTGCGTGCGCCTCTCGGAGGAAGCTGCGACCGTTCCCGCGTGGTATACTGGAAGTAATATGATATCGGAGGTGGCTGGCCATGACCGCTAATCGTTCCGTTCCGGCGAACATCGTGCTCCCTCATGTTTTCTATGAAGATGTCGCTGCCGCGCTGCACTGGCTGTCGAATGCCTTCGGCTTTACCGAGTATTTGCGCTTCGGTCTTCCGAACGGAGAAGGACTGCATGGCGCCATGATTCGCCGCGGAGAAGCCTGGGTCATGCTCAAGAGCCCCGGTTCGTCGGCCACGAGTCCGTCCAAGCTCGGCGGCGGTTCGCAGCAGCTGATGATCTTCGTCGAGGAGCTTGAGGAACATTACCGAGCCGCGCGTTCCTCAGGGGCCCATATCGTGGAAGAGCCTCACGTCACGGAGTATGGAGAGCAGCAGTACGTCGCCCAAGATCTAGAGGGACACACGTGGATTTTTGCGAGACATGTGCGCGACGCAGCACCCGAGGAATGGGGAGCCGTGAGGGCAGGAACACCGTAATACCGATCACCAGAAGTTCAGAGGAGGATAATCAAGTGGCAAAAGTCGTCATCACAGGCGGGAGCGGCATGCTCGGCCAATGGGTCGTCAAGCATTTCGTCGAACAGCAATACGAAGTCGTGAACGTGGATACCGTACGGCCGAAGGAATGGCTCTGCCCCACGCTTATTGCCGATCTCACCAACCTGGGCGAGGTCTACAGCGCGCTTGCCGGAGCGGATGCCGTCGTGCATTTGGCGGCGATTCCTGCCGCGCATATCCGAACGAGCGAAGTTACGTTCCACAACAACGTCATGTCCACCTACAACATTTTGGAGGCTGCCGCAGGCCTGGGTATCCGTAAAGCGGTCATCGCCTCCAGCGAATCGTCCTATGGCATCGTGTTCGCGGTCAATCGGTTCGGACCGTCCTACGTGCCGGTCGACGAAGACCACCCGCAGCTTCCGCAGGACAGCTACGGCCTGTCCAAGGTCGTGAACGAGCAGACGGCGGACATGTTCCATCGCCGGACCGGCATGCAGGTCGTATCCCTTCGAATCGGCAACGTCATCCCGCCCGAGCGGTACGAGCAGTTCCCTTCTTTCATTCACGACTCGGCCGAGCGCGACCGCATCCTATGGAGCTATGTCGACACGCGCGACATCGCGGAAGCCTGCCAACTGTCCATCGAGAAGGACGGACTCGGCTCCGTCGCCATCAATCTCGCGGCAGACGATACGAGCATGGCCATACCGAGCCGCCAGCTGCTCGCCGAACAATTTCCCGAAGTGAGCGATTTCCGCGAGCCGATGAGCGGCTTCGAGTCGCTGCTCAGCAATGCGCGCGCCAAAGAGCTGCTCGGCTGGCAGCCGAAGCATGCTTGGCGGAATTACGTGCCGGAATCCTGATGTTTGACCCTGATCCAACCCTTACAATCGAGGAGGAATGTTTCATGAATTATCGTACGCTGGGAAGAACGGGACTTCGTATTTCGGAGATCGGCTACGGCGCTTGGGGTATCGGCAAATCCGGATGGATCGGCGCCTCCGACGACGAATCGCTGCAGGCGCTCAACCGGGCGATCGAATTGGGCTCGAACTTTATCGACACCGCGCTTGCATACGGCGAAGGCCACAGCGAGCGGCTGGTCGGACAAGCCGTGAGGGAACACAAGCAGCCGATCTATGTCGCGACGAAGATTCCGCCGAAGAACGGCAAATGGCCCGCTCCTTCGGGCATTTCTCCGAACGAGGCGTTTCCGGCGGACTATGTCATATCCAGCACGGAGCAAAGCTTGCGCAACTTGGGCTTGGAGACGATCGACGTGCAGCAGTTCCATGTCTGGTCGGACGAATGGGTCGGCGAAGGCGATTGGCTGGATGCCGTGCAGAAGCTGAAGGATCAAGGGAAAATTCGCCATTTCGGCGTATCGATCAACGACCACCAGCCGAACAACGCCATCCGGCTGATCGAGACCGGCGTGGTCGATACGGTACAAGTCATTTATAATATTTTCGACCAAAGTCCCGAGGACGGCCTCCTGCAAGCGTGCGAGAAGCATAATGTCGGCGTGATCGTGCGGGTGGCGCTCGACGAGGGCGGGTTAACGGGACGCCTCACGCCGGAAACCACGTTCGATGCGGGGGATTTCCGCAGCCGCTACTTCCAAGGAGACCGGAAGCAGCAAGTCTACGATCGCGTCCAAAGCATCGCCTCCGATCTCGGCATATCCACCGATGAGATGGCAGAGACGGCGCTTCGCTACGTGCTCAGCAGCCCCGCCGTATCGACGGTTATCCCCGGCATGCGTACCGTGGGCAACGTCGAGCGCAATATGAAGGTCGGCGACGGGGAAGGCTTGTCCCCAGAGAAGCTGCGCAAGCTCAAAGCACATCGCTGGGACCGGAATTTCTACCAAAGCTAAGCTTAGCGCATTCGAAGGGCGGCTTCAGTGACCCTATCTGACAGCGAACGAAAGCAGATCTCAACACGAAGAGAGCGTCCCTGCACGGGGCGCTTTCTTCGCGTGACAACACCTACCTCTTGGACAAGCTCGATTGGATTTGGATGCCTTGCCGGATCATAGACATATGCCCTCCGCCTTGCTTGCCCGAATAAGCACTTTCTCCTCAAATCCGCGAAGACCTCCGTTCATCTGTCCAAGCTTCCCGCTCCTGTCCCCATACACTGTACATGGGAAGGAGGTTAGATCCATGTCAGTGAACATCAACGTCACTTACCCGCGCTTGACGCTGTACACGGAAGAGAATTATCAAGGCCGCAGCGCAATCTATCGCGGCAACCTCGGCATCGTCAACCTGGACACGAAATTAGGCGGCATCGAAAGTCTCCGTTTCTACTCGACGAGCAGCAACGCGACGCTCGTCCTCTTCAGCCGCACGGGCTTTAAAGGGTATTTCCGGGTGTTCCGCGGTGTTACGAATCTCCGCGAAATCGAGGATATCGTCGTATACGGCGGTGCGGAATCGCTCGTCTCGTCGAACGCTTATCTATCGCTTGACCAAGTTCGCGCCATCCGTAACAGCGGACAACTCCCGGACAATTACCGCCGATTGTAGAACAAGCCAACCACCGGTAAACGATTACGCATTCGCAAACGTACCCTCTATATCCGAGCAAGAGAGGCTGCCCTTACGCCGCATGGCTTAGGGGCGGCTTCCTCGTGCTTCTTATTTCGTTCGCGCATAATCGTTTGTGCATAATCGTTCGCGCTAATCGTCCGTGCTTCGTCATTCGTTCGTACTTCATACGCTGCAAATCGGCTACATGTCCTTGGTCCTACCAGCATTGTTCATGTCCGAAGCATCCCCTATACTAGGGAAGAATCTTACCCATCCATGATTTGGAGGACCCGCCATGAAAATGTATATCATTCGTCACGCAGAGCCGGATTACCCCAACAATACCATCACGGCGCCCGGGCATTTGGAAGCGAAAGCTTTGGCCGAACGGCTGGCGGGCACGCGCATCGACCGAGTTTATAGCTCGCCGCTGGGACGAGCCTTGCACACGATGCAGTATACCGCCGATTCCCTCGGCCTGACGCCGACCGTACTCCCGTGGACCGCGGAGCTGGACGGCTGGCAGGTCACCCAGCCGACCGGCGAGCGCCTGGTCGCTTGGAACAGCGACCACACGTGGGTACGCGAGCAGCGGCCGTTTCCGTCCAGCGACGACTGGCATGAACGTGCGCCCTTCAACGATCCGGCCTTTCTCGCGAATTTCCGCAAGATCCAGGATGACTCCGATGCCTTCTTCCTGCAGCACGGTTATCAGCGCGAAGGCGGCCGCTACCGGATCATCGAGCCGAACCGCGAAGCGATCGCCGTCTTCTGCCATCTCGGCTTCGGCCTCGCCTGGCTGTCCCATCTGCTCGAGCTGCCGCTGTCCATGGTATGGTCCGGCTTCTGGATCGCGCCGAGCTCGGTCACGACGATCGTCATGGAAGAGCGCGCGCACGGCTGGGCCGCGCCCCGCTGCTACGGCGTCGGCGATACGTCGCATCTCTATCAGGCCGGACTGCCGACGAGCCGGGCCGGCTTGTACGCCGACAACATCGACTGAGGGCGGGTTGTCCGGCAGAAGACTAATGTCCTGAACATGGATTACGAAGCCTTGAAGGAAACAGCCGCGCCCGAACCCCCCGCCTCCGCATAAAAATGGCCGGCAGACCCTCGAATGAGGAGCTGCCGGCCATTTTTATACAACTTATGCCATTGGACCGGATCGCCGTGTTCCTTAAATGGCAGGAATAAAGAACCCTTCGCGACAGCTCGAGAAGCCACCACCACAACCATACACGCGAAGCCTCGAAGGCGCATAAAGTATAAAAGCCTATTAGATCTGTTGCATCATCGTCTGTCGATCAGCTCGAACGAAGGAGGCTTGAAGATTGAATAAGCGCCGATCCTATACTAGCGACAGCGAGCAGGCTCTCTACAAATCCGAGCATTTCTCCGCCAAGCTCGCAGTCATTGCCGGGGCATTCAACATTCTCGGCGACTTCTTGGGCACCGTTGCAGCCACGATCGCGCTGGACGAAATCGCGGAGGAAGAACGCCAGGATCAACTCGACAGCAAGCTTCAAGAGGAAAGATTCGCAAGCATGCAGAAGCAAATCGACGAGTTGACGATCCAATTAAACCGATTGAAAAAGCCGTGAGCGCGCGCGTCGATGCAAGCCGGCACGTCCGTGCGTCCGCATCACAAAAAAACCGAAGCAACGCGCCTTTTGGCGGTTAACTTCGGTTTATAAGTTCAGATGGATGAACAGCCGCCTGTCCAGCTGCGGCCGGAACGACATGAGCAGCTACTCAGCCGCCCGGGCGCGCGCCCGCGCCGTATCTCCCTGCTCATCCCATAAGTGTTCGATTTCCTCCAGCGACTTGCCCTTCGTCTCGGGAACGAAGCGCCAGGTGAAGAGGACGGTTACCAGCGACAGCGCCCCGAAGATCCAATAGGTCGCGGCCGGTCCGGCGGAATCGAGCAGCGGCGGGAACGATTGCGATACGGCATAGTCGGCCGCCCACAGCGCCATCGACGCAACGGCGGTCGCCCGCCCGCGGATCCGGTTCGGGAAGATTTCGGACAAGAGCACCCATACGACGGGTCCAAGCGAGATCGCGAAGGCCGCGACGTACACCAGCATCAGGACAAGCACGAGCGAGCCCGTCGCATGCCCGGTATGGAAGACGATGCCGATCGCCAGCAGGCTGGCGGTCATGAGGGACGATCCGACGAGCAGCAGCGCTTTGCGCCCGGCCTTGTCGATCAGCCAAATGGACAGAATCGTGAATGCAAAGTTGATGAAGCCGACGAGGATCGTTTGGATCAGCGCGGCGTTCGTCCCCGCGCCCGTCGACTTCAGGATTTCCGGTGCATAGTACATGATGGCGTTAATCCCGGTCACCTGCTGCAGCACGGCAATGACGACGCCCACGAAGAGCGCGAAGCGCACGCCGGGCTTGAACAGCTCGCTGAATCTCGCCTGCTTCTGCGCGAAGGAGGCTTTGATCTCCAGCACCTCCTGCTTGGCCGCTTCTTCGCCGTGAATGCGAAGCAGAATCGCCAGCGCTTCTTCGGAACGGCCTTGCTTGATCAGCCAGCGCGGGCTCTCCGGCACGAGGAACATCAGTACCATGAAGATGACGCCGGGAACGGCGCCGATGCCGAACATCCAGCGCCACGCCGTCGAGACATCCCAGGCGTCGCCGCCCGAGCCCGCGATCCCTGAGTTGATGAAGTAAGTGATGAAGATGCCCGTTACGACCGCGAACTGGTTGAAGGCGACCAATCGGCCGCGGTAGCGGGCCGGCGCAATCTCCGCATTGTACAGCGGGCACAGGGTCGACGTGATGCCGATGCCCAGCCCGCCGACCATGCGGGCCATGACGTAGCCCGTGAACGTATCGGGGACCGCCGAGAAGATCGAACCGATGACGAACAGGAGCGCGGCGCCGATCAGCACTTTTTTGCGGCCGAGCCCGTCGCTGAGCCAACCCGATCCGGCAGCGCCGACGATGCAGCCGATGATCAAGCTGGAGACCGCCCAGCCTTTCTCGAATTCGCTCAAATCGAATCTATCCTGCATGAAGCCGATCGCGCCGGACACGACGGCCGTATCGAATCCGAATAACAGCCCGCCGAGCGCGGCGATCATCGAGACCAGCGTCACGAATCGCATGCTCGGGCCGGAGGCAGTTGCTTGTAAGGTTGTCATGATTATCTTGTCCTCTCCGCTTCGAATAGGTGGAATGTATAGCTGACACGCGTTCCCAGGGCTTCTGCTCCCCGCTTGGAGGAACAGCTTCCAGAGGAAAGCGAGTATCAGTATACCACCGGATCGCGAGTGGGCGTTGGGGTATGATCTTCACTAATTTGCGATGTTACCGCACAATTATTCAGGTTATGGACAAGCTTGGCACAAGTCGGCCCCGACCCGCATTATTCTGTTCCGCATGATCGAAAAACGCAAGAAAGTCCTTGTCTTAACGGACGCGAATCTTGGAGGCATTCTTTAGACGGAACCGGTTACCGGGAATGCGAGCGATACTCCGACGGCGTAACGCCGGTCACTTTCTTGAATACCCGGCTGAAATAATTCGGATCGTTGTAGCCGACCTGGTAGCACACTTCCTTCAGAATCAGCTGCCCTTCTTCCAGCAATCGTTTGGCCTTGTCGATGCGCAGCCCGGTTACGTAGTCGATGAAGGTGGCGCCCACATGCTGCTTGAACACTTTGCTGAAGTAAAACGGGTTCAGATGTACGTAATCCGCCGCATCTTCGAGTGAAATGTCCTCGGTAAACCGCTGCAAAATGTAGCTGACGGCCCGGTCCATGACGGATAAGGTCTGCTCTTCCCGCAGCTCCCGAATGCGCCGGAGCGCGGACAGGACATAGCCTTGCTGACGGGCTTCCGTCATCTCGGAATCGGAGAGCTCCGCCTGCCCGCCTTCCCTCAGGTCATCGAATACGCATACGCGTCCTTCTTGGCGGGAATACGCCGAAGCGAATACGGCTTCGAAGTACGATCGCCGAAGTCCCTCGGCTCCGCTGCGCAGCGTGCCGATACCGGCTGAAGGCGCCGAGCCCAGCAGTGTCTGCGCGGCATTCGCGAGCTTCGCGGCAAAGCGGATCGGCTCCTCATGCCAGTCGTCCGTGACTTGTGCCGGCTTGCGCAAGAATAAAGCCACATGGTGTTCCAGAATGGAACTGACGATGCAGCTGCCCTGGGCCTTCGCCTGCCTGCGAATCGTCTCGTACAACGATTTAAGATTCACGGAGAGATCCCGACTCGAGAAAGCAATTACGATGCAGCGGCAATCCATAAGCGAAAAATCCATCCATTCCGCCAGCTGCTCGGGACTTGCGTCCAGCACCTGATCGACCATCAGGATAAGCGCAAGCTCGTTCTCGATGAGCGGCTGGATCGTCGATATTCGGTTCTTCAGCTCCAGCTGCTCAGACCGCCGGACCTTCTCGCGATCCAGCTCCGCGACCAGTCTGGACAGCAGGCCCGCAACCTGATCGCGGCTCGCCGGCTTCACGATATACTCCGTGACGCCAAGCGAGATCGCCTCCTGCGCATAGGCGAACGAGTCGAAGGCCGTCACCAGCACGAGCTTGACGCCCGGCAGCAAGCCGCGGATTTCGCGCAGCGCCTCCAGCCCTTGAATGCCGGGCATCTGGACGTCCATCAGCACGATATGCGGCCTGCGTTCCTCCGCCTGCTCGATCGCCCTCCTCCCGTTCTCGGCATGAATGATCTCGAATGTATCCGGCAGCATCCGGTTCACGATCCATTCCAGACCTTCTCTCTCCAACGCTTCATCATCCGCGATCAATAGGCGGTACATGATCGATCTCCTCCTCTGCGGTCAAGGGAATGCCAATCGTGATCATCGTCCCTTGGCCGGGCTTGCTTGCAATGGCCACGGCATCTTTGCCTCCGCAAAACAGCTGCAGCCTGCGAAACACGTTGCGCGTACCGATTCCGGCCGACTGTCGGTCGTCAGACTGCGTCCGTCTTGCAGTCGCTTTCCCATCCGGTTGTTCCAGCGCTTGCACGGCAGATCCGCTGTCCCAATCCAGCAAGGCTAGCCTTGTCGCTTCCTCCATGCCGGCACCGTTATCCATGATTCCGATGACGGCGAAATTCCCTTCCCGCCGAATAGACAGCCGAATCTCGGCGCCCGTTTCCATCCGTTCAATCCCGTGCACGAAGGCATTTTCCACCAGCGGCTGGATGGTCAGCGCCGGAATACGGGCAGCGAGCGCCGATTCGTCGATCGAAGTCTCGAACCGAACGCGGCTCCGGAACCGCGCCTCTTGGATCGTCACGTACTCCATGACGTGGCCAAGCTCCTCGCGCAGCGAGACCGGCTCGTCCATCTTACGCAGCCGGTAACGGACCAGGCTCGACATCGAGACGATGAGATCGGATGTCCGCTCGGCGCCCTCAAGAAGCGCAAGCTTGGACAGCACGTTCAGCGAATTGAACAGAAAATGCGGCTGAATTTGGCTCTGCAGCGCCTGCAGCTCGAGCTCCTTGACCAGCCGCTCCTGTTCGACCCGGCCCTTGTCCCGCTCCGACGCTTCCTGAAGCGACGCGACCATCCGGAGGAAGGTGCCAATCATGACGCCGAGCTCGTCCTTCGTGACGGGCGGGAGCGGCCGCAGTTCCCGGTAAGGCCGGCCTTCCGATACCTGCCGCGCCATCCGCACCAGCCGGCCTACCGGCTCCGTTACGCTGCGGGACACCCAGAGCGCAAGCCCGACGCCGAGCAACGTCTGAACGGCAATAACGGCAGCACCCAGCCGATTCAATCGGATGTTCGCCTGCTGTATCCGAAGGAGGATCGGCTGGTCGCTGCCCAGCTCGAGATCCACGAGCCGCTGGCCCTCTTCCCGAATAAAACCTTCCGTCGTCTCCGCGGCCTTATAGAGCGTCAGTGCCAATGCCGGGGACTGGGCGGCAGATCCTGCCTCGACCTCCTGGCGATCCAACGTGTCGAGCAGATGCAGGTAGCCCTCCACCCCGGGCGGCACCGTCTCGCTCGATTGCTGCTCGGCAACGGTCCCCCGGCTTCCCTTGAGTCCGTCGCGCTGCCGATCCACCTCGGCCTGCGTCTGCGAGCCCGGGTCGAGCAGATAAGCATACAACGCCTGCATCGATTGCTCGGCATGATGCACGGACAGTTTGTAAGCCAGCACCCGTTCCATCATATGGTCATAGCCTCTCTGCACGACGGTTGAACTCTGGAACAGGAAGAGCGACATCGTGTTGGCCAACAAAACAAGCAGCGGGATCACGATCAGCAGCTTCGCGCGAATCGTCATCGGTCGCTTACCCCGTTGCCGGTCCCTTTAGAAGTCAAGGCCTGCCCGTCCACCACCGTCGTCGTGGTGTAGTGAAGCTTTTCCACGGACCTGCCCTGCAAATAAGCATGCAGGATGGCAACCGCATCCTCGCCCATGCGGACGGGCTGCTGCACGAGCGCGGCCGTAATGCGATGTTCCGCGATCGCCTGGCGCGTGCTTGCCAGATCGTCGAAAGCAAAGACGCGAAGGCCAGAGCCTCCCGCCCGTTTGGCTGCCTCCGCGATACCGACGCCGTCCAGCGCGCTGAAGCCGATCACCGCGATCATGCCAGGGTGCTTGCGAAGCATGTCCTCTGCCTGCTCCGTCGCCTGCAAGCGGGAAATGTTCGAGTAACGCACGTCCTCGATCGAGAGATCGGGGAATGTCCGCACGATGCCGCGAAAGCCTTCCAGGCGCAACTGCTGATTATTGGCCTCGCTCCCGAGCAGGACGCCGATCTTGCCGTGCTCGCCGGCCTCTCGGGCGACGAGCCTGCCCATTTCCTCTCCCGCCTGCCGATTATCCGTGCCGACATAGGCGATTCGCGCGCTATTCGGCTCATCCGCATCGATCGTGATCACCGGGATGCCGTCCTCGGACGCTCGCGCGATGAGCCGCGCATAAGCCGGATCACTCAGCCCCTGGACGAGCAGCGCGTCGAAACCCTCGAGCAGCGCCTTCTCAAACAACCGTGCCTGCTCCTCGGGATTGATACGCAGCGGCCCCATGTAGTCGAGCGCCATTCCGTTTCGTTCAGCCGAAGCGCGGGCGCCTTTCTCGACGGAACGCCAGAACGGATTGTCGAGCTCCTGCGAGATCAGCGCTACCCGAACCTGCCCCGCCGTGCTCGGTTCGTTCGGAAGCTCAAGCTTTCCGGCGAGCTCGCGCGTATGCAGCGCCGTCAGCGCGAAGGCGATCAGCAGTCCCGCGAACGCGGCCGCGAGCAGCACCAAGCCTATATTCCAGATCCGGTTAAGCATGCGCGGCTCCTTTCCTCTGCCAGGGTAAACATCCAGCCGATGGCTCTAGTATGAGCCAAACCTTTCGCAAGGAATCATCTGCCATCCGGATGTACGCCCCGCTTATCGCAGGCCATAACAAAGAAGATGACCTCCGACGAATCGGAAGTCATCTTCTAAACAAAAAAAGGCCGGACAAGCCATTCGCTGACTGCATCCTGCCCTCATATCCGCGCCTGTTGACCAACAACCACCCTATCCTTACGGAGTCCGGCCCTCGCTCAGCGTCTGCACGGCCTTCTCGATGCGCCGCTGACGGGTCTCGGCCGTCTTGGCTCCATCGATCGAAAGCACGATTCTCCGCTTATTGCTATAGGACAGTCCATCGAAATACAGGTTGGCCGCCTGATCTTCGCTCAGCGCCGCGGCGAAATCCGCAGGCACGTCAAGCTCCCGGGGCGCAGTGTCCAGCTCAAGCCCCACCTCTACCTCGTCGCCCGCGGCAACGCCGGCTCCCGCGCGGTTCTCCGCGCTGAGCGGAATCATGAAGCGGCCGCCCATCACGGCGACCGTGCTGCGGTACGAGTACGCGCCAATCGTCACGGTGACGGCCGGCTTCTTGCTCGTCCCAAGCGCCGACACGACTTCACTCGGTACCTCGATGCCGGTAGCGGTCTTGCCGCCGAGCTCAATCACGGATTTGAATTTCATTTCGTACCCTCCTCCTATCTTCCCGCTAGCTCTCCTATTATTTTAATATTATTTGCTTTAAAGCTTCTTCAATGCTCCTACCGCCTCTTTACGGCTTCTTATTGCACCTTTACCGCCTTGCGCTACATCCGCGCAGCCTGCAAAATCGCGATCGCTGCCCGCTCCCGGCGCTCCGCATCCTCGCTTCTGAGGGCAGCCTTCAGCACGTCGAGCGCTTCCAGAATCGTCGCATCGTCCACCCAGCCCGAGCCTGCCGCCGCCGGTTTCGTCAGCAACTGCTCCAGCTGCTCCCGGGTAACGGGACGCTCGAGCCTGCCCAGTTCCCCCGGCTCGCCGAGAAAACCTAGCAGTTCCGGCTGCAGCTCCTCCCGCTGCAAGCTGCGAAGCCACGTCACCCCTCGCCTGTGACCGCTGCGATCCTCGGCGTTGTCGCAATCACCGAGATAATAATAATCGCCGAGATCGCCCAAGTACAGATGCTCGCCATCGTCCACGATGATGTAATCGCCGTCCTGCATGACGTGCGCGAATAGTTGGTGCTCTTCCGCTCGCCGCACCAGCTCCTGCCCGTCTTCCAGGCGATGCCCGGAGGCCAGCTTTCCAAGCAGCTCCGCCTTGCCGAGACCCGTTAAATCACCAACGCCCGGCAAGCCGAAGCTGACATAATGGTTATCCAGATAGCAAGGCAAGCCGTTCCTGCCCTCCGCATCGACTTTCATCCGAAACACCTGCATGTCCAATCCCTCCGTAACCGTGCTGCGCTGCCCATCGCGATCATCCTCGAGTGGAGTTTATCGCAACAAACGTTGGAAGGCAATGCCGTCCGGCAACTTTTGCTTCCTATCTTGTCCCTGAAGTGGTTTAATAAACAAGCTATGCGGTAACTATGAAGAAGAACCATTTTTAGGAGGGAACAAGCATGCCAACGATTCAAATTGAAGGTAGAGAGGCCGTTCAGGCCGAAGTAGGACAAAAGCTTGTCCTTGCACTGGAAGACAACGGAATCGATATTCTTCACCGCTGCGGCGGCAACGCGAAGTGCACCACTTGCGCCGTGGAAGTCGTGTCGGGGAATGCCGGCGAGATGAGCGATGCGGAAGCGACGGCGCGCAACAACAAAGGCGTCGAGGATCCTTCGATCCGCCTGTCCTGCCAGCTGCATGTGCATGACGATCTGTCGATCAAGCTGATCAAGACGACAACCTCGACGGGCTTGGATGCGGGACCGCGTCCGCAGAATTAATTGTATCAACCAACATGAACTTATCAAACGGAAGGACAGCCGGTACCGCGGCTGTCCTTTTTGGTCTGTCTGTTCATACTCTGAAGGAGATGCCTCCAGTAATGAACGACCATCCAAGCAGAATCCGGCATCCGCATCCGGCGATTTCGCCGCGCACCGTTTGAATGCGCGCCGTCAAACATGCTAGACTCAAGGGACAGAAGCGGTGGCTGCCGCTCAGAAGGAGGCGTCTCGCCATGTCGCGCATCGTCGATATTCCGTCATCCCGCATGTCCAATTTCTTTCGCTTCCAGCGCGACCCGCTTGGCTTTCTTGTCGATGCGCGGCCGCTTGGAGACGTCGTGTCGCTCCGCACGAGCTCCTTTCGCCCGACGTTCATTATCAATTCCCCCGACTTCGTGCAGGAGCTCCTCGTCCATCAAGAGGACAAGCTGCGCAAAGGCCGGAGCGCCGGCGTGCTGCGCCGAACGATCGGAGACGGGCTGCTGACCGCCGAACGCTCGGCGCACCGGCAGCAGAAACGGTATTTGACGCCGGTCTTCTATAAAGAGCGCATTCATGCGTATGCAGAGATCGTCACGCAGGAAACAAGGCGCCTGTGCGACACGCTGCAGGACGGCGTTCCGATCGCCATGCATGACGCGATGATGCAGCTCACGCTCGGGATTATCGCGAGAACCATGTTCAAGACGGAGCTGGAGCAGGACAAGGCGGCGCTGGCGGACGCGGTGGACATCACGATCCGCCATACGGCCAGCACGATCTTCTCGCCGATCATCCTTCCCTTCGGCTGGCCGACGCCGGGCAACAGGGCGCATCATCGGGCTATTCGCACCTTGGATGCGATGGTCTACGATGCCATAGCCGCTGCGCGGCAGGCACCGGACCTCTATTCGGACAGCCTGCTCGGCCTGCTGCTCGATACGCGGGATGAAGAAGGCCAACCGCTTCCCGATACCGAAATCCGCGACCAGATGATGACGATGCTCCTCGCCGGTCACGAGACGACGGCCAATGCGCTCGTATGGGCATGGTACAGCCTCGAACGCTCGCCTGATTCGGCCGCCAAGCTGCATCGGGAGCTGGACGAGGTTCGGGTCCGGGAGCGAGCAGCCGACGAGCCGGCTTCGGCTGCCGGCCGCTATCGGGATCAGCCGTATACGAGGCAGGTTATCCAGGAGACGCTGCGCCTGTATCCCCCGGCTTGGGCGATTTTGCGCGAGGCGGAACAAGGCTTGGATATGCTTGATTCCCGGTTTCCCGCCAAGAGCAGCTTCTTAATCAGCCCCTATGCGATTCATCGCAATGACGACGTATTCGGGGACGCGGAAGCGTTCCGGCCCGACCGGTTCCAGGACGGAGCTTCAGGCTGGGCCAGGTTCGCCTACTTTCCCTTCGGGGGCGGCTCGCGGGGATGCATCGGATCGCAATTCGCGATGATGGAGGCGGCGCTCATACTTGGCACGCTCGCGGAACAGTTCACCTTCACGTCCTTGCCGGGCCAAGGCGAAGCCGTGCCTGAACCGCTCGTCTCGCTTCGGATCAAGGGTGGACGCATGATGATCCCTCATCGCAGAACTGCACAAAACCGCTAGTCCTTCAGCTGCAGGGGTCGCACCTGCACGGCATGAATAATAACGAAGAAGGCCAGGACACCGTAACGACACGGTTCCTGGCCTTTCCTACAAGTATAAGCTTATAAGTGCTCATTCATCTCATCGCTATTCGCGCGCAATGCCGCTCATCCGGTCTTCCAGATCGGCCCTCGCTTTGGCGCCGGCCAGATCCTCGAATACCGCCATCCCCGCGGATAGATTCGGTTTGCGGTTCACATTGTGTGCATCGGTCGCAATGGTGTGCGTGATGCCGGCTTCGATCATCCACTTGCCGAACTGCTGCGCGTCAGGTCCGAAGTTGCCGATCAGGCTGTCCGCCGACACCTGCGTCCACGCGCCGAGCTCGATCAGCCGCAGCAGCAGCTCCGGCGTATCCCGAAAGAAATAATGCCGCTCCGGATGCGCCAGCACCGGCCGGATCCCGGCATCGAGCAGCCGCTCCACGATTTCCGGCGTGTCCGCATCATATTCCTTCCAACGCTGCTCCAGGAGCAGGTGGGCGGCACGCCTCCCCAAGTACGAGAACGATCGGTTGCTCGTATGTTGGTCCAAGAACGCTTGATTCTCCAGTCGAACTTCATTGCCGGGATGCAGCCGAACGTCAATGCGCTGCCGCTCCAGTTCCGTCTGCAGCTCATCCAGCTTGCGATGCACGATGTCGGCCGTCGTCAGAAACGACTCGTTAAAGTGAGGCGTCACGATAATATCGCGAATGCCGTCCCCGTAAGCAATCCGAGCCATGGCAACCGACTCTTCCAAATCCTTCGCGCCGTCGTCCACGCCGTGCAAGATGTGGCAATGAATATCGATCATGGCGGTACCCCCACACTCCGTTTTTTTCCATATTAGCAGAGCAGGCTGCAGTCGGCAACGCAAAATCCGGCCCTGTCGCCGGGAGCGAAACGGCTAGCTCTCCCGCACCTGCTCGAAATGAGTGACCCGGTTGCGCCCGCCGCTCTTGGAAGCATACAGCGCCAAATCCGCTTGTTGAACGAGCGTTACCTCCGTATCCTCCGGCGTTACGGTCGCGGCGCCGATGCTGACCGTGATCCGATACCCTTCCATCTCCGTGGACGCAGCAGCCGTGCAATACTGTTCCGCGGCCAGCAGCGCCTGCTCCCGGTCGGTCTCGGGAAGAAGCACGACGAATTCCTCGCCGCCGTAACGGGCGACGATATCGGATCCGCGCGACAAGGAGCGGAGCAGCTCGGCCAGCTTGATCAGAATCAAGTCGCCGACGGGATGTCCGTACGTATCATTGATTCGCTTGAAATGGTCGATGTCGAAGAGCAGCAGCGAGAACGGCTCGCCCGACTCGCGATAAGCGGCGAGGCTCGCCAGCAGGCCCTCTTGGAAGAATCTCCGGTTCCGGAGCCCCGTCAGCGGATCGGTCGACGCCATCAATTCGAGCCGGTCGTTGACGCGCATCAGCTCCTGCTGCTTGCACTCGTATTCCGCATGCAGCCGTTCCAGCTGCTCGTTCGCTTCTTTCGTCGCCTGATACAGCTCTTCGAGCTTGGTCTTCGTCTGCAGCATGTCCTTCTCGTATTCGATCCGCTTCCGCATCATGAGCACGACGCAATCGATTACCGTCTCCCCTCCGCGTTCCTGGCGAACGCCGTTAAGCAGGACGGGCACGTCCTCCCGGGCGCTCGTCCGAAGCGAGAAATACATCTCGTTCACATGGCCGTACAGCTGAATGTACGGGTAGAAATACGTATGGAAAAACAGCTTGTTCGTCACGGACATCGCCGATTCAATATGCTGGCCCAGCAGCTCGTCCCGTTTATAACGCAGCATGTCCAGGAAGGTTTGATTGACCGAGCGGACGATGCCCGTATCCGAGATCGAGACGTAGCCGCAAGGCGCTTGTTCTAATTGAATATCCATGTCGGGAATGACTCTCCTCCAGCGTTACGCATCGGCCAAATAGCTTTTGATCAAACGGGTCGTTTCTTCCGGATGGCTGAGATGCGGGTAATGCCCCCTTGCCGTCATCCGCTCCAGCCTGCTGTTCTGCAGATGTCCATGCAGATAATCTCCTACCTCGAATGGGGAAATGCTGTCGTCCGCGCACTGCAGAATCAGCGAAGGCACCGTCGCCTGCGGAAGGCTCTCCCGGCAATCCGACCGGAACGTGACCTCCGCGAACTGCCGCGCGATATGCGGATCCCGGGAGCAGAAGCTTCGCTCCAGCTCTTCGGTCAGCTCCTTCCGGTCGGCGTTCTGCATGACGATCGGCGCCAAATAGCTGGCCCAGCCGACGAAATTCATCTGCATCATCGTGAGCAGTTCGTCGATATCCTGCTTGTCGAAGCCGCCGTAATACGCCGGAAGATCGTTCATATAGCGGGGGGAAGGCCCCAGCATGACAAGGCGCTCGAAATACTTCGGGTCGCGGATGGAAGCCAGCATGCCGATCATGCTGCTGACGGAATGTCCGACGAAGATGGCGTCCCGCAGCTCCAGCGTCTCCATCACGTCCAGGACGTCCTGGGCGTAACCATGCAGGGTATTGTATTTGATGGCGTCGTAGTCATTGATTCGGGATTGACCGGAGCCGACGTAATCGAACAGGACGATCCGGTAATGGTCAACGAAGCTCGGCACCATCAGCCGCCACATCTCCTGATCGCAACCGAAGCCGTGCGCGAACACGATCGTTCGGCTGCCGGAGCCGAGAACGCGGACGTTATTGCGCGCGAGGACGTCAAGGTTCATAGGGTATCCCCTCCCATCGTGTCAAATGTCGAATATGACCCTATTATAGCGAAAATTCGCGAATTAGGATGAAAAATCTCCCAAGTTATGCATGCCTCGTTCCGCCACTAGCGATGCAGCGCATAGCGGTTCGCTTTGCTCAGGCGGCGGATGAGCTGCACCTCTTCCCCGGACAGCTCCCGCACCTCCGCAGCCGCGACATTCTGCAGGAGCTGCTCGCGCGAGCTGGCGCCGGGGACGGCAACGGCAACGGCAGGATGGCTGAGCGAGTAGCGAAGCGCCAGCTGCGTGAGACTCCGATTCGGATCGGCGGCCGTCAATTCCTCCAGCTGCCCGCGAAGCGCCATGAGCTCCTCCAGCTCGTAATCCGGCACGCCCTTCATGGGCGTCCGGTTCGCCGCAAGCGCTCCGCTGGCGAGCGGACCTCTCGCAATGACGCTGATTCCGTTCTCCTGAAGCAGGGGCAGCACGTCCTCCTCGGCGCGACGGTCAACGATGCTGTACGGGTTCATCACGCTGACGATGCCGGAGCGCGCGACATATTCGCGAATCACGTTCGGACGAATCGAAGAGATGCCGTACGCACGGATGACCCCTTCGCGCTTCAGCGTCTCGAACGCATCGATCGTCTCGTCGATGGGATCATCCAGGGTGCCTCCATGAAGCTGATAGAGATCGATATAGTCGGTGCCGAGTCTGCGCAGGCTGTCTTTGACGGCCGATAATAGATACGCCTTGGAAGCGTCCCACGTCCAGCCCGCCTGCCCGGCTATTCGCCGGTTGCCCGCCTTCGTCGCCAGCACGACGCGGTCGCGCCGCCCTTGAATGGCTTTGCCCACAAGCTCCTCATTGCGGCCGCCGTCGTAGAGATCGGCGGTATCGAGCAGATTCACGCCGCGATCGAGCGCCTCGTGAATAAGGCCGACGGCCTTCTGTTCGTCCGTCCCCAGAGACATGCAGCCGAGACCGATCTCGCTGACGAGCAGCCCGGAATTGCCAAGTCGATTCATTTTCATTCATACCGCTTCCTTCCTTGTGCCGTTCGGCAGGTTTCCTTGATTGTAGCCGATTGTTCGGCGGCGATCCATCCTCTTCCACGTCTTCGCCCGATTGTGAATAATATCCTTTTATTAGACGAAAAATACGATATCCGGAGCGGAGACGATGAACGCCGATCGCCGAGAAGCCGCGATATTTGTAGAAAGTTCACGAAAATAGTTTACATACCATGTAATATCTTTATACTGTAATATAGCAGTCCTATCAGTTATATACCCAATTCGCTTTTACGATTCGAGGAGGATCATCATGCAGCAATCGATCAAGTTAGGTATCGTCGGTTACGGAAATCTAGGCAAAGGCGTTCATAAGGCCATCAGCCAAAACCCGGACATGGAACTCGTAGCCGTATTCACGAGAAGAACGCCATCGGAGCTTGCGAACGGCAACGCAGGCGTTAAGTTCGAACATATCTCCGCGGCCGAGCAGTACAAAGGCATCATCGACGTCATGATTCTTTGCGGCGGTTCCGCGACGGATCTGCCGGAGCAAACGCCGGACCTGGCGCGGATGTTCAATACGGTCGACAGCTTCGACACCCATGCGAAGATCCCCGAGTTCTTCGAAGCGGTGAACGCGGTTGCGAAGAAAGCCGAAACGCTGAGCGTCATTTCCACGGGCTGGGATCCGGGCTTGTTCTCCCTGAACCGCTTGCTGGCCGAAGCCATTCTTCCGGAAGGCAAGGACTTCACGTTCTGGGGCAAAGGCGTCAGCCAAGGCCACTCCGATGCCATTCGCCGCGTACCGGGCGTCAAAGGCGGCGTTCAATATACGGTTCCCGTTCAAGAAGTCATCGATCGCATTCGCTCCGGCGAAACGCCTGAATTGTCCACGCGCGAGAAGCATCTTCGCGAATGCTTCGTCGTTGCGGAAGAAGGCGCAGACCAAGACGCGATCCGCGAGACGATCGTGAATATGCCGAACTACTTCTCCGACTACGACACGACGGTGACATTCATCTCGGAAGAGCAATTGAAAGCCGAGCATGAAGGCATGCCGCACGGCGGCTTCGTGATTCGCAGCGGCATTACCGGAGAGAACACCAAGCAAATCATCGAATTCGGCCTGAAGCTGGAGAGCAATCCGGAATTCACCGCCAGCGTGCTGGTCGCCTACGCAAGAGCGGCCGTTCGCCTGCGCAAGGACGGCATCACCGGGGCCAAGACAGTATTCGATATTCCGCTCGGCCACCTCTCGCCGAAATCGGCGGAACAGCTTCGCAAGGAACTGCTGTAGACAAGCACTATATATAATAGAAGAACCTTGCCAACCGAGGATGGCAAGGTTCTTTTTTGTATAAGGACGGTTTCGATTAAACGATGCCTTGTGCGAGCATCGCGTTAGCAACGCGTTGGAAGCCGGCGATGTTCGCGCCTACGACCAGGTTGCCCGGGTGTCCGTAGACTTCCGCCGCGCGCACGCTGCTGTTATAGATGTTGCGCATGATATCATGCAGCTTCGCATCCACTTCCTCGAAGCTCCAGGACAGTCTCATGCCGTTCTGAGCCATCTCCAGCGCGGATACGGCAACGCCGCCCGCGTTCGCTGCTTTAGCCGGTCCGAACAGGACGCCGTTCGCATGGAACACGTCGATGGCGGCCAGCGTCGAAGGCATGTTCGCGCCCTCGCTGACAGCGAGTACGCCGTGGGAAACCAGCAGTTTCGCCGATTCCTCGTCGATCTCGTTCTGCGTCGCGCAAGGCAGCGCGATATCGCATTTGATCGACCAGATATCGGAGCAGCCTTCCGTGTACTGCGCATGCGGATGCTCGTCGACATACTCGCTGATCCGTTTGCGCTCGACTTCTTTCAGTCGCTTCACGGTGTTCACGTCAATGCCGTGCGGGTCGTACACGTAACCGTTGGAATCGCTGCACGCCACGACTTTCGCGCCGAATTGGATCGCCTTCTCCATCGCGTAGATGGACACGTTGCCGGATCCCGATACGACGACCTTCTTGCCTTGGAAGCTCAAGCCTTTGGACTGCAGCATTTCGTTCGCGAAGTATACGCAGCCGTAGCCGGTTGCTTCGGTACGCGCCAAGCTGCCGCCGTAGCCGACGCCTTTGCCCGTCAGCACGCCTGCCTCGTAGGCACCGCGAAGACGTTTGTATTGTCCGAACATGTAGCCGATCTCGCGTCCGCCGACGCCGATGTCGCCCGCAGGAACGTCGGTGTCTTGACCGATGTACTTCGACAATTCCGTCATGAAGCTTTGGGTAAAGCGCATGATTTCGCCGTCGGACTTGCCTTTCGGATCGAAGTCGGAGCCGCCTTTGCCGCCGCCGATCGCTTGGCCGGTCAATGCGTTTTTGAAAATTTGCTCGAAACCGAGGAACTTGATGATGCTGGCGTTAACGGACGGGTGGAAACGAAGGCCGCCCTTGTAAGGTCCGATCGCGCTGTTGAACTGCACGCGGAAGCCGCGGTTTACGCGAACTTTGCCTTGATCGTCAACCCAAGGAATGCGGAAGGAAACCATGCGCTCAGGCTCTACGAGACGTTCCAGGATACCTTGCTCCGCGTAGTGAGGGTGTTTCTCGAATACCGGAATAAGGGAGTCGAGGATTTCTTTTACAGCCTGGTGAAATTCGCTCTCGTGCGGATTACGGGAGATGACCGTTTCGTATACCGATTGGACGTATTCGGCAGCTTTGGATGCTTGCGTAACAGCGGTTGTCATGGAATCCTCCTATTGTTCGGATTTCGTTTGCATTAATTGATTGTTTGTTTGTACTATTTATCAAAGAATGATAGCGAAAGCCGAACGATAAAGCCAATTAATATTTTTTGTATAGGCGATTAAAAATTCAAATGATCTAATTTATTGCCATACCAAAGCCGTCTTGAGGCCAGTAAACTCGCATGATTCGCGCTTCGGCAACTTGCATACCCATGCAATAAAATCCATTTATTTCAATTTATTTTAGTAATAGCGCCTTTTCTTTTCTACCAAAAATGCAAGAAAGCCTCTATCTCCACGAATGGAAATAGAGGCTCCTGCATGCCGGGGCAGGCTTAGCTTTGCTTCTTCTTGACCGGGATCCAGATCTCGCTTCGGAAGACGGGCGAGGTCGTGTCTTTATCCGCGTTCCAGAGGATTTCCGGTCCTTCGCTCTGCTCGTAGCTCGCGGACACGAACCATTCGGAATAGATGCGTCCCCACACGTTCTGCAGCGTCTCCGGGAACGGACCGACGGCTTCGAATACGGCCCATGTCGAGGCTGCGACCTCAAGCTGCGCCAGATGTTCCGGACACGCCTTCGTCGTCGCTGCGCCGATATAGTGATCCAGTCCGCCCTTCTCCTCCATTCGGTCCTCCGAGAAGTTGACGGATGCGCTGATCAGGCCTTCCGGCTCCACATTGGACAGGTCCTTAAGCTCTCGGATCTTGTCCGGGTCCAAGCTCTGCCACATGGCGGCGATATCGGGATTGACCCCATTGAACACGATCGGGACCCTCTTCATGATGCCCGCGATACGGAATGCTTCTTTCTCTACGACGCGATAGTTCATTGCGCTTCCTCCTTTAATGGCCAGTTGGAAGGTCATGGCCGAATAGGCGGTCAGCGATTCGCCATCGATTCTGGCTTGCGACGGCGTCAAGCCATGCAGCAGCTGGAACGCGCGCGCGAAGGAATCCGGAGAGCCGTACCCGTATTTCAACGCCACGTCGATCACCTTGACGTCGCTGCCTCTAAGCTCGAAGGCGGCAAGCGTCAGGCGCCTGCGGCGAATGTATTCCGACAGCGGAATGCCCGCCAGGAAGGAGAACATTCGTTGAAAATGGTAGTCGGAGCAGCAGGCCCGCTTCGCCGCTTCTTTCACGTCGATCTCGCCCGCGAGATGCTCCTCGATGTAGGCCATCGCCTCGTTCATAAGCTTGATCGCATCCATTCGTCTGACCTCCTCTACGTAAAGGATAACAAGGATCGCGCGCACGCATCCGACTTTTCGTGCCGGATTATACGGGGTTGCAACTCGCTTGCGGCACTTGGTCGAGCTGGGAGCAGCAAGCGCAATGGGTCGCTCTTAGTACTTCTTGCCGTAGTCGACCAGATTACGCAGCTTCCCCGGCCCGCTGGACAAGTAGATCCCCAGGTTGGAGGCGAACAGGCGAATCAGCCGCTCATTGTTGCGAACGGTCATCCCGCCGGCATTATGCGGAGTTACGATCACGTTCGGCATCGCCCATAGCGGGTGCCCGGCGGGCAACGGCTCCTGCTCGAACACGTCAAGTCCGGCCCCCGCAATGACGCCATTGTTCAGCGCCGCGACCAAATCCTCCGTCCGCACCGTTCCTCCGCGGCCGACATTGATGAAATACGCGCTGCGTTTCATGACGGCGAATCGCTCGGCATGGAACAAATGCCGCGTCTCGTCCGTGAGCGGCAGGATGTTGACGACATAATCCGCTTCCCGCAGCGCATCGTCGAGGCGGGCCGTCTCGTAGACGACATCCGCCTCCGGCACGGAGCGGCCCGACCGGCTGACGGCCGCGACGCGCATGTCGAATGCGCGCGCAAGCCGGGCGACCTCGCGGCCGATCTCGCCGGCGCCGATGATCGCGACGGTGCCGCCGTTCATCTCGGCCAGCGTCTGCGGGCTCTCCCAGCGCTCCTCCGGCTGATTGCGAACCGCGGCGGCAATGCCGCGCGACAGGCCCAACATCATGGCCACGGCCGTCTCGGACACCGAGCGGGCATGAACGCCGCTGGCATCCGTCAGCAGGATGCCGCGCCGCTCCAGCAGGTCGAGCGGCAGACTATCGATGCCGGACGACCAGCTTTGCACCCAGCGGAGCTTGGAACCTTCCCGCAGCGCGATGTCCTTCACCTTGGCATCCCAGCCCAAAATGACTTCGGCTTCCAGATAATCGCGGTCTTCCAACTCGGACGCTTGTCCGAACACGATTGTTTCATTCGGCGCCGCATCGCGCACGGCTGCTTGCTGATTAGGCGTAAACGCGCGTAGGCAAAGGATCGTTCTCATAACTGGATATCCTCCTTGTCGGTTGCGAAGATGGTCAATGCGGTTGAAGCGGAACAGGTAGGTCTGAACCTATAGCGCTGAACAGGTTGGAGCTGAACATTAGCGGCTAACGAAGTAAAGCGAAGCCATTAGAGCTGAACACGCAGCAATCTTGTCTTCGTTACCATGCCCGCGCTCTCGAGCGTCTGCTTCGAGGCGTCGTTATAGTACCAGCATCCGCAGACTGGAGCGATCCCTTGGACCCCGCACCATTTTCGAAGCTGACGAATGATCGTCGTCCCGATTCCTTGCCTTCTGCAGGCTTCATTCGTGAACATCCCGATGCTCGCTCGTCCATTGAACAGCTTGGAGCGCTCGACGATGCCGATGCCCAGCAAGTCGTTCCCTCTGTAGTAGGTGAAGAGCTCGCCGTTCGCGATTCGCTGTTCATAACGATCCAGGAAGTCGCCGCAGACGAGCTCGATAGCGCCGAGGTCGTCTACGCCGGCCATCCGGAACGCCTCATCGTCTTCAATCCCGGCCGCCGAATCGCTTTCCTGAAAGAAATAAGCCTGTTTCTGAATGCCGGCGTCCTTGTCGATCGCCAAGCTAAGGAACAGCTCATCGCAGGTCGGAACGAAGAGAGCTTTCACGGCGTGACGCTCCAGCATGCCGCCGAACAGGCGCTGCGCATGCTTGCGATGGGATGGACGAATGTAAAATTGCGTGACCAGCTGACCGTCGTGAATCGCATAATACCCGATCGTCTCTGCTTCGTCCCTGATTCTGTAGAACGCCGAAGCCAGGATGTGATCCTCCAAGAAGGAGTCGATCGGCGAGGACAACTCCCGCATGCAAGCCTGCAACAGCTCCTGAATGTCTGCGCGCAGGCATTCTTCCGTCACCACTCCGCATCTCCCCTTTCCGATCTGCTTGCAAATCGTCGGCATCCGATCAGGAAGCTTCTCCTGCTACAGCGCTTCCTCGCTTATACCCTTTTCCGGATCGAAGACCAGCATTTTCGTGCCGATCTTATCGATGAAGAAGCGATCATGGCTCACCGTAACGACGGCGCCGGGAAAATGAATCAACGCTTGCTCCATGACCTGGATGCTCGTGAGGTCCAGGTGGTTGGTGGGCTCGTCCAGGATGATGACCGCGGCGCCGGAGAGCAGGCATTTCGCCAGTGCAACGCGCGCTTTCTGACCGCCGGAGAGATGGCCGATCGTCTTGCTGAGGTCCATTTCCGAGAATTGCAGCATGGATAGGAATTTGTTCACTTTCTTGCGCGGCGCATCCAGTCCCAGTCCGTACGTGTTGACCGCGTGACTGACGGTATCCTTGGGATCCAGCTCGTCCCACATCCGGTTGAAGTACGCATACTCCACGCCCTTCTCCCACGTCACCTCGCCGGCTTCCGGCTTCTCCTGCCCCGTGAGCACCTTGATCAGCGTGGACTTCCCGCTTCCGTTAGGTCCCGTGATGACCAGCCGGTCTTCCTTCTGAATATCGAAGCTGATGTTCCGGAAAATCTGCCGCCCGTCGTAGCTCTGCCCGATGCTCTTCACCTCGGCCAGCTTGTCGGGGAAGCGAAGCCGTTCGTAAATATCCGTAATCAGCACATTGACGGGATGCGGCTCGATGCGCTTCTTGTTGTCGGCCAGCTTGCGGGATAGGCGGTCCTTGGCGGATTTGCGGCTCGCACGGCTGTCGATGGCCTCCGACTCCATAAGAAGCAGCTCTTCTTCCCACTCGAACTGGCGGTCCAGCTCCTTCTTGCGCATTTTCTTCTTGCGAACATAGTCGGTGTAATTGCCTTCGTACTCCTGAAAATGATAGTTCTCGATCTCGATCGTCCGCGTGACCACCTTATCGAGGAATTGCCGGTCATGGGACACCAGAATCATGGCGCCGTTGAAACGAAACAGCCATTGCTCGAGCCACGCGATGCCCTCGATATCCAAGTAGTTCGTCGGCTCGTCCAACAGCACGACATCCGGCAGTTGAATCAGCATCTTCGCAAGCGCGGCCCGGTTCCGCCAGCCGCCGGACAGCTCGTCGACGGGCTGGTTGCGCGACCGGTCGTTGAAGCCCAGCTTCGTCAACACCGTGTTGATCTCGACGGAGACGTTCCAGCCGTCCAAATGCTCCATCTGCTCGAACAGCTCGGCCTGCCTGGCGAGCAGTGCTTCCATCTCGCCGTCATCGGCGACCGTGCCCAGCTTCTCCCCGACCTCCGCCAGCTCCCGCTCGATCAGAGCCACCTGCTCGAAGCACAGCTCCAGCTCCTGCTGCACGGACAAGCTGCCGCGCATTTCCGAGAATTGCGAGAAGTAGCCGATCTTCGCCTTGGGATCTAGCTCTACTTTGCCGGATGTTGGCTCTTCCTGCCCCAAGATCAGCTTGAACACCGTCGACTTGCCCGCACCGTTCCGGCCGATCAGGCCGATGCGCTCGCCTTGGCTCACGCGAAAATAAATATCGCGGAAGATCAAGGACTCTTCGTATTTCTTCGTCACGTTCTCCAAGCGAATGACGCTCATGTCCATCACCCTTCCAGTTCCGTCAATCTGATGCCTTGCTCGATTATATCATTAGTTCCTTTCAAGGTTCCGGCCAATCGTAAGATCGGCAAAGCTCGCGGACAATTTCGCCGATTAAAGCCTCTTCCTGCGGTTTGCCCGGTTCCGAATTGGTCATGATGACAACGCCGCTTCTGAGGCGGGGGTACGCCACCAGCATGCACTGAGACCCAACGCCCCAGCCTTTGGAAACCATGCAGGCTTCTTGGCTTCCTTGGGGCAGGAAGACTCCCAGGCCTACTGTGTGGTCACATCCATAGCCCGAAAGCATCCGCCGGACAATACGCTGGCGAAGGAATGCATGCGAATCGCCGCTCCAAGCCTCCATCATGGCCAGCGTTATCACTGCCAGTTCGGCCGGCGTAGTCCATAAACCCGCCCCTGACAAATTAGGATAATGGGCTCTCTGTCCAGCAACGACCCGGCCGAATTTATCGTGCCCCATCACGGCTTCCGCGCGGATGTAACGGCCATTCACTAGTTTCGCGTCGGGCTCAGAGCCTTTCCAAAACAACGTCCGGCTTAATCCTAGCGGCGCAATGACAAGCCGTTCAATAGCATGAGCGAGCGACTCGCCGGTTACATCCTCCAGGAGCTGTTCAATCACGCTGTAGCCTGCATCCGAATAGGCGAACCGACTGCCAGGTACAGCGGTAATTTGGGCAGGCCCGATATGATAGCTTGTTTGCCCAGACAGAATCTCATGCGGACCCGGGAAAGGATCGCCGTGCTGATAGACATCAAAACTTCCCTCGTTATCCATAATGCCCGATTGATGGGCCAGCAAGCTGCCTAACGTCACCTTCGTTTGATCCGTGTACGGGTTCTCTGGAATATGCCAGGAGACCAGGTACTTGCTGACATCCTCCTCCAGGTCCAGCACCCCTTCCTGCACGAGGCGCAGTACGCCTAACGCAGTGAGCAGCTTGCTTATGGAACAAGCCGGGAAGAGACTATCCATCGTCACTTGCCGCTGCGTCCCCGCTTCCATAATCCCCTTACACTGCACGTACGCCAGTCGACCTTCACGTAGGACGGCTATTCCGACGCCCGGAACGGCATAATGCTTCATTCGTTCTTCAAGATCCATCGTTAACCATGGTTCTCCGCCCATTTTCGCCATCCTTCCATTATGTCCGTTGCATCTCGTACCACTCCAGCCACTTACCAGCTATATGCAGCCTGGCCTCCGTGCTTCGGCTGGCATAGGGGCACTGCCCTTCCTGCCATTCAGGAACAGGAGAGAAGCTTATACCCGTTATTCGTTCAAGCGAGCGCGGCACAGCGTTCCCCAAAAGGCGAGACATGCTGATTCTCCGCGTCCTTCATTAATCCAGCTATCAGTGGTTTCACATAACAATTCCGCTTCATTCGCGCGGCAAGCTTGATGGTGCAGCACTTCACATCGAGATCGGGATCGCTAAGCAGTCGAATGACATCATCCGTACACTGCCGCCATAGTTCCGGACACTGACGCAATGTGTATACTGCCGCCGTCCGGACATAGTTGCTCTCATCCAGCAATAGGGTTTGCAATTGAATCGGACTGACATAGGCCTTATTGTAGGACAAAACAAGAATGGCCGCCGCTCGTACGCGATCTGCCTCGTGATCCAGAAATTCTTGCACAAGCATTGCTGTCTCGGCAGAAATCGATTCTTCAACGAAGGACAGCAAGTTTTCCGCTATGCACTCCGCCTTATCAGTGCCTGCTGAAAAACGGTCCGCGATGCTCATCTCCTTCAACCGCCGCCACTGAAGATAGGCGCTGTCAGCATACTCCGATTGTGAAGGCGCATTCGTTTGAACCGCTGCGCTTGCATGAACGAGTCCTGCACTCGAGTCACTCCATGCAGGATGGAATAGTCCGCTGCCGACGAGGGCTGATTTTACTTGAGCTGCGGACCAGTCTGGATGCGCTTGCCAGATGCACGCGGCTATACCGAGCACGATCGGCCCGGCAAAAGACGTTCCTTCCATTCGCGCATAGCCGCTAGGCAACCCATCAAATGGCGCGGTAGCATGGCTCTTCCACTCCTCCTCGGTTTGAAAGGGGAATGGCAAAACAAGATTTTCGGCAGGCGCCAGCGTCTCGGGAACCCGCTTATTCTCGAAAGTCGTCCCGCTGCAGCTATGATACGGGAGTGCTTTATCCCCGCCGCCCTCCTTAGGAACAATAACTCCCCCTACGGATAGCACGGAAGGGGATGCCGCAGGGCCATTACAAGTTAACTCTTTCGTGTTGCCGACCGCTGCAACGACAAGCAGTCCCTCTTCCGCCAACTCTTCGCATAACACGCGGATCGGATCGGCCTGCCAAGGCAGCAAGCCCGTATCCCTTGTTGCTACTACCGTTAATACGACGCCTCGGATGCAATATTTATTCCAGTTGTTTTTTAACCAATTCAACGCTTTGACGACCTTGACTTCGATCTCTTCCAGCGTAGCGAAGGAGCCGGTCTCGAGGAGATACAGATTGGCTCCAGGCGCTGCACCGGCGTATTTCCCTCCAGACAGTTGACCTGATCCTCCAGCGGCTGCAGCACACCAAAGTCCGTGCGTGCCTGGATCCCAGGGCCCGTCGCTTGTCCGTAATGGAATAGGGGCAGCATCTGTTTCGGAGGTAGGAACTACAAAGGTTTGACGTTGCTCATGCGTTGAAATATCCGGGTGCGGAGCAAAGTGACCGTCAATAATAGCGATGTTGATGTTTGCACCTGTGAGCACTTCTGGGACTTCGAGAAATGTTCTGATGGATGGCCATGTCATCGTAATACTCCCTCCTCTGCAGTCTCTAATCCTATACAAGCAAAAGCCAGGCTTTCTCAACTGGTCCCCGTCCACTTACATCCATTTCCATATGGTATGGAGTTCAACATGAACGGCTTCGTTCCTTCGCCCCACCTTAACAACAACACAAAAACACCTTCAAGGATTGCCCTTGAAGGTGTCTGCTTCTGCTTGTAATAGCTATGCTTACCGCGGAGCTCTCCGCAGTCAGTGTGCTTACTCGCCGATGAAGCCTTTTTTGAAGATGTCCAGCAAGTAGTCGAGCGTCGTCGGATCGCTGTACGTGGAAGCTTCCGTGTCGATCTCGATGACATGCTTGTTCTTAACGGCCGGGATGCTGGTCCACACGCTCGTCTTCATGAACGCGTTGTCTGCGGCAGTGCTTCTGCTGAGGACGACGTAGTCGCCGGCATATTGGGACAGAACTTCCGAAGACAACGTATAGTAGCCCGGTCCGAGCGCATCCTGCTTGACCTTCTCCGGCATGTTCAGGCCCATCGCCTGATACAGAATTTCCGTTCCGCGCGCCCAAGCGTTGCCGAAGACGTAGAAGCTCTTCGAATCCGTCTCGATGACCGATACGGTCGCCTTGTCCCCGATCTTCGCTTTCACTTCGGTACCGAGCTCGGAGGAACGCTTCTTGAAGTCGTCGATCCACGCCTGAGCTTCCTTCTCCTTGTTCAGCAGCTTGCCGATCTCCAATTGCTGCGCCAGGTAATCCAGCTTGCCCCACGTGTACACGACCGTTGGCGCGATTTCCTTGAGCTTATCGAGCGTCTTCATGTCCGGGCTGCCGATGATCAGGTCCGGCTTCAGCTCGATGATCTTCTCGAGGTCATCCGGAGATACGACCTGTACGCCTGCCAGCTTATCCTTGAACAGCGGGTTCTTCTCCGTCCATTCGTCCACGCCGACCAGCGTGCCGCCGGCCGAAATAACGTTCGGTCCGTTCGTCAGCGCTACGATGCGTTGCGGATTAGCCGGAACTTCGACGTCGCCCGCCTCCGATTTGTAGGTGATCGTGCCCGCAGCCGGTTCGTTCTCGGCCGCAGCATTGCCATTCCCTGTAGTAGCGGCGTTGCCGTTCTGCTCCGTCGCGGCCGCATTCCCGTTGTTCGCGGACGCTCCCTCGTTACCGTTGTTGTTCGACTTGCTGCCGCATGCGCCGAGGACGACCATAAGCGCCACGAGCATCGGAATAATGACGAGCTTCTTCATTTCTAATTCTCTCCCCTTCATTCGTATAAGGCCCCACATTTAGTGATAACGATTATCAATATCAATAAAACTATAAACGGTTGCTTCCGGCTTGTCAATGACGGATACGTGACAAGTTTCGAGATGGCACCGCGCCAGGGCAGGAGCTTCCCCGCGGAATTCCTGCCCTATTGGAATCCTATTTTCCGAGTCCCAGCATGTCCGATTCATAGCGGAAGTTGAAGCAGATCGGCTCTGTGCATGCGCACCGTGCGGTCGTTGACATACTCGACATCCGGATCGCTCCCGCTAGCATCCGCCTCTAATGGCTGCAGATACCCGATCTCCAGACAGAACGGCGATGCGAAGGCCGTCAGCGGTTCGATGTCCGGCAGCCGCCTCACCGCGCTCGCCGCACCTTCCCGAATCAGTCTGCAAGCCTCCTTCCGATCCAAGTGAACAGCCGCTTCCCTTCCTTGCCCGTGCTTTACGACGACGGCTTCAATGCCCGGCACGAATAGCCGCGCCTCAAGGATGGCCTTGTCATCGCCGGAGATAAAGACCGTCGGTACGCCTTGAAGGCCGGCAATCATCGCCCTGGCCCCGAATTCGCCGATGAACGTCTCGTTCAGCTTCATATACGCAATCGTTTTGGAGCTGTAGGTATGGCATAAAGGCGCATTGTAAGTGCCGGCCATGGCATGCTGTCCCACAAACAGCAACGCGGCGTAACCGGCCAGGCTCTTATACGGCTCGCCCGCGCGCAAATATACTCCGTCTTCCAGGTCGGCCTCGTTCAGTCCGCCCGGCCCATGGCCGTCCCATACGTCGATGCGGCAATCCGGATCTACCGAGCGAATGCCGGCCATGCAGGCATTCACCTCTTGCGCCAGCAGCCGTTTCGCTTCTTCCACGCGTTCGGGATATCCGTCGCCGGGCCGCGTTTGCGTAAAATTGTCTATGCCGGCCGCACCTTCCAGGTCGGTTAAGATAAAATAAGCGTTCACCTTTTGCACCTCCGCGCTTGGCATGTCCTTCCACTCGGAGTATACGTCTTCCGTTCGGATGGCACAATGGTTCTGGCATTTTGTCACCCGGAACTGGGCATTCGCATAGGATGAACCATGTTTATAACGGAGGTCATCCAACCATGAGCTCGTCTAACACGGTACAGCAAGGCCATACGCCGATCTATCAATGCACTGCCGAAGCGCATCAAACGCTGCGCTCGATCAACGACCATCTCCACCAGCTGTGCGCCAAGCACGCCAACAGCCTGGTGAAGGTGGAGACGGTGGACGGCGACGTTTTCGAAGGACACATCGTTCATTGCGACAAGAGCATTCTTTACATCTGCCTGTCGAACGAGGGCTATGCCCGTGCATTTTTCCCGGGGGGCGGATTCAATCCCTATTACAACAACCCCGTGCTGCCTCTGGTATTGTTCAATCTGCTTGCCATCACGCTGCTGCACTGAGCCATCAGAAGCAGTCGACTAACAAGGAGTGATCCATATGGCCTTCATGCCTCCTATCGGGCCGCAGGGCGCGCAGCAGCCCCCGTCCTCGCCGCCGCCGCAGAGCGTCCCCATAAAGCCGCTCTCGGCATCGACGCTCGCCATCGATCCGGGCGCGATTTCCCGCTGCTTGTTCCGCAACACCTATATCTGGCCGCGCAGCGGTCAGGGCTTCTGGTTCTACCCGATCTTCGTCGGCCGGACATCCATCTCGGGCTTTCGCTGGAACGGCTTCTTCTGGATGTTCTCCGGCTTCGATCTGCAGCGCATCGATGCTTTCACTTGCGTTTGATTCGCCGATCCGGGAATTCCGCATGCAGAACAGCAAAGAAGGCTCCGCCATGTATGGCGCGAGCCTTCTTTGCGTCTTAACGCCTCCCGCAGCTCTAGTGCCGGCTTGAAGGAAATTCGCTATCGGTCTAGGTGGCCGGATTACCGACGCTAATTTGCAGCCCGCCCGGTCAAACCGCCTGCGCCCAATCCTTGAACGGCGGGTAAGCGGATTGAAGCGGCACGCGGTTGAACAATTGCTGCCACCATTCATAGCCCCATTCCTTATGAATGACGATCATATCGCGGAGCTCTCCGGGTTCCTGCGGCCGGACGTCCAGCCACGCCTGCTCGGCCCACTCGCCCAGCAGCCAATCCAGTTCGCGGTCAACGCCTGCAGGCAGTTCGTTTGCGCTATACTCATTCTCACTATGCTTATTCATGCTATATTCGTTCAAATCGTCTGCATTCATGTTAGCCTCATCCATGTTATCTGCATTCATGTTAGCTTCATTCCTATCGCCTTCGCGCATGTACATCCCCCTTCTCGCCGGTCGGAACCGTCTCCAGCAGCTTCAGCTGCTCGGCCAGGAGCCTGCGCGCCTGCATGATTTTATAACGAATCGTTCCCGGAGGCTGCTGCAAAATAGCGCCGATCTGCACGCTGTTCAGCTCGCCCAGCACCTTCATCGTCAAGATGCAGCGCAGCTCGTCCGGCAGATCGTTCATCCTCGCTTCAAGCTCCCGAACCCGCTCGCGTCCGGCCACAACGCCTGACAGATCGCCTTCGCTATCCGCAGGAGCGGCCCGCAGCCGCTCCTGCGCTTTCTTCTGGTTCGCGGTGCGCCGGTACTCGTCCTTCAAACGGTTGGCGGCTACACCGAAGAGCCAGTAGATCCGCTCGTCGGGCTCAATCCGATCGATCGACTCCCTGCGATTCCATGCTCGCAGATAGACGTCCTGCAGCAAGTCGGCCGCAAGCTCGCGATTGTTCGTGCGGCCGAGCAGGAAGGAGAAGAGCTGCTTCGAATGCGCGGCGTACAAGCCGTGAAACCATTCGCGGTGGTTCACTCTGCACCCGCAGCATCCAACCTATTCGCAGGATCGATGCCGATAATGTCGCCGAGCTTCGTAACGGCCAGCAGCTGCAGCAGCGGCACGAGCGGCTTCGGCGCCTTCAGGTTGCCGACCAGGACGATCTCCGTGACCTTCTGCTTGAGCAACGCGATATCCACGTCGGACTCGAATTCGAAATCCCCGACCAGCACCATCGACATCGGGGTATCGAATAGCTCGAAGAAACCCTTGGAGAACGTGTCGTTGCCGACGAACAGACGCGGCGCTTCCTTGTGGTAGTATACGATTTGCCCCGCCAGCCGCGTTATGCCGCCGGCAAGAATGGCTTCCGATACCTTGGGAAAAATAAACTGGCCGGCGGCGTGCACTTCGCCGAACCCGATCTTGGCGACAGGCGAGGTCACGATGACCTGACCTACGATGACGAGCACGTCGTCGGCGGAACCGTTCTCGTTGGCGAAGGCCTCCCCGCCTATCGTTACCTGGCCGCTGATTACCTTCAGTTTGCCGTTCGCCGAAGGTTCAGGCAGCGTCACGGTCAAGCCGACGTTCTTCTGCGCGATCTTCATCAGCGCGGCCGTTAACGCCTGCGGCACGAGAATAAGGCCTACGTTTTGAATCAACGCGATGCCCGACAGATCATCCGCCTGCTTCCCGGCCAGGTCCAGCATCCCCACGTTTTCGATCGTAATGCCTTGTGCAACGTCTTCCACTCCGCATTCCCCCAGTCCATGTAATGGCTTACGTATAGGATAACGCTCGAAGGAGCCGAGTGTTGGCGATTTGGAAAAATAATGTCCGGGAAAATGCGTCATTATATATTCCTTGACAGGAATATTCCATATCAGGTATATTCGATTTAGGAGCTTTAACTCTTCTGCCTCACCGAACCTCATCTTGTAGACGTTTATTTGCACGAACTGCATGGGAAGGCTATGAACACGGACCGGCACGATTTACTTACGAACCAACGGAAGAACGACTGCACCTAACCTAATCTAATCTTACATTGGAGGAATTGAAATGAACGATAACCAAGCAACGAATACCGATGCCAGCAGCACGGAAGAAGCAAGATTGGTAATTTCCCGCACCTTCAACGCACCGCGCGAGCTGGTGTTCAAAGTATGGACGCAGGCCGAGCACCTGCAGCATTGGTGGGGACCCAAAGGCGTGAACATCGAAGTTGCCAAGCTCGATCTGCGTCCGGGCGGCATGTTCCATTACAACATGAGCACGCCCGACGGCCATAAAATGTGGGGCAAATTCGTCTATCACGAGATCGTCGCGCCGGAGAAAATCGTCTTCACGAACTCCTTCTCGGATGAAGAGGGCGGCACGCTGCGTCCTCCGTTCGCGCCTGATTTCCCGCTCGAAGTGATGAATACCGTCACCTTCGCCGAGAATGACGGCCGAACCACCATTACGATCGACGGAGGCCCTCACCGCGCATCCGCGGCGGAGCACGCGTTCTTCCGAGGCATGTTCGATTCCATGCAGCAAGGTTTCAGCGGCACGTTCGACCAGCTTGACGACTATCTCGCAAGCCTTTAAGACATATAGAAGAAAGGCCGTGACGGCCGCCTAATCGGCGGTTATCACGGCCTTTCTCTTTTCCGGCGCACCGCAGCCGGACGCCACGACAGCAACGTTGCTCCGCATCACGGACGCACCAGCTTGACCAAATAATCCACGACGGACGGCGTCGGCTCGCCGAGACCCCTGATCCCCCATAGTCCGATATTATGAAACAGCGTCATGACGACTTTCGTGATCTCTTTGGGATCGCCGGCGGCCATCGTTCCTTCCGCCTGCCCTTGCTCGATCATCCGGGAAAGCAGCTCCAAGTTGTGCAGCATGCGAGCGTTGATATCCGCCTTCACTTCTCGCGGGAGCACGTCCGATGCTTGCGCCTGCAGCACCACCCAGTAGCTGTTGTAAAATCCGGGACGAAAGACAAGCAATTCCATGCTCCACCGGAGCTTGTCCATTGCAGGCTCGTCACGTGCGATGGCCTCCAGCAGATGCACCCTGTATGCCTCTTGACTGCCATGCACGATCGCGGTCAGCAGCTCTTCCTTCGTTTTGAAATGATTATATAAATGCCCATGGCTGAGACCCGCCTCGGCCGCTATGTCGCTCATTTTGGCAGCAGCCAGCCCTTTCCGGCTGAACACGATACTGCCCGCCCGAATAATCTGCTTCCTTCTCTCTTCCCTAAGCAATGAATCCCGCTCCGCATTCCGAGGCAAAACCAACACGCTCCCATCCGCTTCTGTTGCCCTATAAGGCTAGTGTATCAGTTTCATCTGCGGACGTCATTGACGCTCCCCCTCGTTCTACAATATTCGACTGCCGCCCGGATTGCGGTCCATGACCCGCGGTCTAAATCAGTAGTTCAAAAGTCCTCCCAGCTTTTGTATAATTAAACCATGTCCATTCTATTAAAAGCTGGTGGCCCATCATGATGTTGCTGTTGGATTCCAAAACGATCTTACTCTCGCTTGGAATCGGTTATATATTCACGTTCATTCTGATTAGCGCCTATTGGCATGATCATATGAAGGCTGCGACGGTCAAAATGTTCTTCCTCTCCAAATGCGCGCAAATCCTCGCTTGGTGCTTGATGATTCTGCGCGGGGAGATCGCCGACTTCTTATCCATCTCGTTCGCCAACTCCATTCTGCTTGCCGGAGCCGCCTTGGAGATCATCGCTCTATTGCGTCTGCGGGGCGAGCTTCGCCGGATAACCAAGATTCTCTATGTCATAATTGCGGTCATCGGCATTGTCGGCTTTCAAGTGATTCTGCTCGTAGACAACCAAGAGAACATCCGAATCGCCTACTGCTCCTTCGTATTCGCCCTGCTATTGCTGCCGGCATATCGCATGGCGCTCGGGAAGAATCAATCCTTGCTCATGCGATTGATGGGCTGTCTCTATCTGCTTACGCTTGCCGGCACTGTGGCCAGGGGCGCCGCCGCTCTATTTTTCGACGCCTCGATATCGACAAGCTTTTACGCGCCGGGCCAGTATCAAATGATCGCGACCTTGGCGCTCTATCTCATTACGATCATGGAGAATATGGGATTCGTGCTGCTATTGAAAGAGCGATCGAACCAAGAGCTGATCCGGCTGGCCAGCTATGACGATTTAACGGGCGCCTTGAACCGCAGAACCTTCGCCGAGCATGCGGCACGGTATCTCGCGGATCATGCCAAGAAGGGAGCGCCGCTGTCTTACCTGCTGTTCGATATCGACTGGTTCAAGAACATCAATGACACGTACGGCCACCATATCGGGGACCAAGTACTCCAGGACTTGACCTCTCGCATCCAGCAAAATTTGGGACAAGACGATTTGTTCGTCCGTTACGGGGGCGATGAATTCGGTATTCTGCTGCCCGGCAAGGACGAAGCGGCGTCCAATGAACTCGCCGAGCGGATTAACCGGGCGCTTACCGGAACGATGATTCACGACCTCCCCGTCACCTATACCATCAGCATGGGCGTTCTTACGCTCATCCCCGATCCATCCACGCAGCTTGAGACCCTGTACACCTGCTGCGATAAAGCGCTGTACACCGCGAAGCGCAACGGGCGAAGCGGCACGTTCCGCGGCCAGCTGCCGGCTCAGGCGCTGCAGCCTCTGTAGCCCTGTACATTTTGCACGCTATATATGATCCTCGACGCTATACGAGACCCTCGAGTCGTACGCCCCACATCTCTTCTCATAAAAAAACAGAGCAGAAGCTTCAAACTCGCTTCGCTCTGTATGTTTTGAATCTACGCGGCACTACGCCCGCAAACGCTCATCCTTCGGCAGGAATACCGCCAGAATGCCGAGCAGCGGCAAGTAGGCGCACAGCTTCATAATATATTCGATGCTCGTGGAATCGGCGATCCAGCCCAGAACGGCCGAGCCCAGCCCGCCGATACCGAACGCGAGCCCGAAGAACAACCCCGATACGAGCCCTACTTTGCCCGGCATCAGCTCCTGCGCGAACACGACGATGATGGAGAATGCCGAAGACAGCACGAACCCCGCGCATACGCACATCACGCCCGTCCAGAACAAGTTGCAATACGGCAGCAGAATGGAGAACGGCGCCGTTCCGAGAATCGAGAACCAGATGATGTTGCGCCGTCCGTAACGGTCCGCAAGCGGTCCGCCGAAGAACGTCCCCGCCGCCGATGCCGCCAAGAACGCGAATAAAATCAGCTGCGCGTGCGAAACCGTGACGCCATAATTATCAATGAGATAGAAGCTATAATAGCTGGATATGCTGGACATGTACACATGCTTCGTCATGACTAGAGACACAAGCACGATAATCGCCCAAACCACTTGCCGCTGCGAGAGGCCCGCTCCCGCGGCCCGTTCCTTCTTCACGCTCGAGGAGGCTTTGGACTTGGATGCGGCCGGACGCGGCTGCAGGACGTTCTGACTATACCAGCGCGCGACGAAGCTCTGAATGACGATCGCGGCGATCGCGGCAATCGAGAACCAGAGCACGCTGATTTGCCCCAGCGGCACGAAGATGGCTGCGCTCATGATCGGTCCGAGCGCGCCGCCGATATTGCCGCCTACCTGGAAGATCGACTGCGCCAAGCCTCTCCGTGCTCCGGCAGCCATATAGGCGACGCGCGACGACTCCGGATGGAAGATCGCCGACCCGATACCGATCATCATGACCGCGATGACCAAGTACGCATACTCCGGCGCAACCGCAAGCGCGACGACGCCTACCAGCGTAAAGCATACCCCGACCGGTAAAATATAAGGACGGGGACGCCGGTCCGCAAGCATGCCCACCATCGGCTGGATCAGAGCTGCCGTCATGTTCATGGCAAACGCGATAAACCCGATTTGCTTATAGCTGAGGTCCATCGAATCGCGCAGGATCGGAAACAGCGCCGTGACGGTGGATTGCATCGTATCGTTCAACAAATGAACGATGCTGATCGCGAATAGGATCGGAAATACGGTCGCGCTTATCGGAAGCGCCTTGGTTAATGCTTTGCTCAACTGAAAGTCTCCTTCGCTGTCTTGTTATGCGCCTATTCCGACTGCCGCGCCTTGCTGCAGCTGGTACATCGCGTAGTACTTGCCGCCCGTCTCCATCAGCGTATCGTGATTGCCGCGTTCCACGATCCGGCCGCGGTCGAGCACGAGAATTTGGTCTGCCGCCCGAATCGTCGACAGGCGATGGGCGATGACGAACGTCGTGCGTCCCCGCTTGAGCACGTCCAGCGCTTGCTGGATGATGGCTTCGGTCTCTGTATCGATGCTGGCCGTCGCTTCATCCAGAATCAGAATCGCGGGATCGAACGCCAGCGCGCGCGCGAACGAGATCAGCTGCCGCTGTCCGGCGGACAACGTGCTCCCCTTCTCGATGACCGGCTCATCCAAGCCGCCCGGCAGCTGCATGAACATGTCGTACGCGCCGACGTCGCGAAGCGCCTGCTCGACTTTATCCCGCGTAATCGACGGATCGTCCAAGCTGATGTTCGAGGCGATCGTGCCGGTGAACAGGAACGGATCCTGCAGCACGATGCCCATATGCTCGCGAAGCTGCTGCTTCGTCAAGTCGCGCGCATCGATGCCGTCGATCGTAATCAATCCGCGGTCGACATCGTAGAACCGGAAGAGCAGGTTCAGAATCGAGCTTTTGCCCGAGCCGGTATGGCCGACAAGCGCGACCGTCTCGCCTTGCTTCGCTTGGAAGCTGATGTTCTTCAGCACGTCCTCGCCCGCCTTGTACCCGAAGGAAACATCCTCGAACGCCACGTTGCCCGTATACCGCTTCATCCGCTCCTCCGATACCTGGACCCCGGGCTCATCAAGCAGCGCGAATACGCGCTCCGCCGACACCCGCGCGACCTCCAGATTGGACAGCTGGTTCACGATGCCGACGATCGGCTGCATCATCCGGTTCATATAATCGATGAAGGCATACAGGATACCGACCGATACCGATGCGCTCAACGAGCCGCCGGCGAACATCCAGATGACGAGGAGAAAAATCACGTTACGGAACACGTTCACCAGGTTGTGGCTCGTGACGGAGTTCAGCGTCAGCAGCTTGTTCTGGTATTTGAAATACTCGTCGTTCATCACGTGGAACTCCGTCATCGTTTCTTTCTCCCGGCGGAAGACTTGAATGATCGGCATCCCTTGGATCGACTCGTTGATCATACCGTTAATGTCGCTCAGGCGCGAGCGAATAACGTGGTTAAAGCGCGACGCGAACTTGCGGTAGATGACGATCCAGAGATACAAGATCGGCAGCAGCGGCAGCGCGATGAGCGCCAGCGTCTCGTCCAGGATGAACAAAGCGCCGATGATGGCGGTCATATAAATAATCCCGGAGAAGAAGTTCGCCAGTACGGATACGTACAGCTCGCGGATGGCTTCCGTGTCGTTCGTTACCCGCGCGACCACCTTGCCCGCAGGGAGATTATCGAAATACTGAACCGGCAGCTCCTGGATATGCCGGAATACGTCGTTGCGCATCTTGCGCACGATTCGGTTCGCCGATACCTGAAGCAGATATCGCTGTCCATAGGCCAGCCCCGCGCCTATCAGCAGCAGGCCCACGTAGATCCCCGCAAGCGTGAAGATGCTGCGGAATTCGGGCTTGAAGAAGTCGTACGTCTCGCCGCGGCTTAATTGATCCGCGGGAAACTGCTGCGATTGCCCATCCTCCGCGGTAACCGTCAACCGTGCGTTGTCGTTATCGAATACCCGGGCTCCTTTATCCGGAACGTCCGCCGCATCGACGAAATAATAGTTCCGGCCGGACTGCAGGACGCGCACCTCGCGACCCTTTTCTTCGCCGTCCGTCCAGTGATCGTCCCTCTTGTACCAGCTTCCCTCATACGAGACCGCATAGCGTTCTTCGGACTGGGTCTGGTACCAAGGCTTCTCGATGCCCATGATGTTCGTGTCTATCATTCGCTTGGCGAGGAACGGCCCCACCAGCTCCGCGGCGATCGCCAGCGTCAGCAGCAGCAGCGCCAGCAGGATCGGGCGTTTGTAGTGCCATGCATATTGAAATAATCGTTTCCCGTTGTTGCCCACTTGTGTTGTCACCTTCTCTTTATCCGTACTTGCCCTTGTATATCTGTTACGTCTTATTTGTTACGTCTTATCTGCTATGTCTTATCCGTTATCGCAAATTCGTTAAGTTATCGAATCGAACGGGGCTATGCTTCCACGACGGAAGCGAGCTGCTGACGATCGTATTGCTCCTTGTACCAGCCGTTGTTCGCAAGCAGCTGCTCATGGACGCCCTCTTCCACGATCCGTCCTTCATCCAGCACGATAATCCAATCTGCATGCTGCACCGCCGACAGCCTGTGCGTCGCGATGAGCGTCGTCTTGCCCGCGCGCTCTCTGCGAATGCCCGTGAGAATTTCCGTCTCCGTCTTGGCATCTACCGCCGACAGGGCGTCGTCCAGCATGAGAATCTCGGGATTGGCGATGACCGCTCTCGCGATGCTGACCCGCTGTTTCTGACCGCCGGAGAGAGCCACGCCCTTCTCGCCGACCAGCGTCTCGAGGCCATCCGGCAGGAAGGTCACATCCTTGCGGAATGCGGCCAGCTCCAGCGCGCTGCCCAGCAGCTCCTCATCGACTTCCCGACCCGCGACACCGTAGCCGATGTTCTCGCGAATGGTCTTGCTGAACAGAATCGGCTGCTGCGGCACGTAACCCATCCAGCTGCGGATCTCGTTCAACTCGATATCCGTCAGCGGGACGCCGCCTGCCGTCAAGCTTCCTTGACCCATCGGGTATTCCCTGAGCAGCTGCTTGAGCAGCGTCGTCTTGCCGCTCCCCGTTCTGCCTACGATGCCAAGCGTCTGGCCTCTGACGAGCTTGAACGAGATATCGACCAAGTTATCGATGGACGATGACGGGTAGCGGAACGTCAGTTGATTGAATTCGATCGACTCCGGCACGGGCATCGGAACCGGGGCTGCCGCATCCTTCACGTCCGGCTTCACGCCGAGCGTCTCGTTAATGCGATCCAGTGAGGCGTTCCCCCGCTGCATGATATTGATCAGCTCTCCGATGGCGAACATCGGCCATATGAGCATTCCGAGGAACATGTTGAACGACACCATCTCGCCAAGCGAAATTTCGCTCCGGAAGACAAGCACGCCGCCATAACAGAGACCGATCAGATAACTGATGCCGACCAATATTTTGACCGTCGGCTCGAAGATCGCATCGATTCTGGCGACGGCGATGTTCTTGCCGAACACTTCATCCGTCATCGCGCTGAACCGCTTCCGATCCGCGTCCTCCTGCACGAACGCGCGGATGACCCGCACGCCCGATACGGATTCGAGCACCTGATCGTTCAGGTTGCCGAAGGCGTCTTGCTGCGCCATGAAGCGCTCGTGGATCTTCTTCCCGAAATGCTGCATGATCAGCGCCATGATCGGCAGCGGCAGCATCGCGGCAAGCGTCAGCTTCCAGCTGATCACCCCCGCCATCATGACGAGAATCGTCATCATGAACAAGGTGGAATCGATCAGCGTCAGAATCCCGAAGCCGGCCGTCTGCGACACCGCGCCGAGATCGTTCGTAGCCCGGGCCATCAAGTCGCCGGTACGATTACGCTCGTAGAAGGTAGGGGTCATGCGCATAAAATGCTGCATCAGCCGCGAACGAAGGGTCCGTTCCAGCACGAAGGACGATCCGAAGAGCAGCGACCACCAGACGCATGTAATCAAATAGCCGCCTACCGTAAGCCCTGCCCAGAAGAGCAGCAGCTCCATCAGCCGATGCGTCGACATCGTGCCTTGTTGAATACCATCGACGGCCGTGCCGATGAGTCTGGGCGGAATCACATCCATGATCCCGACGATCGTAAGCAGAATAACGGCGATCGTGTACCGTTTCCAGCGCATTTTGAAAAACCAGCTTAGTTTCTTAAGTACGACAAACATTTATATCCTCAACCTTTCTTACTTCTAAGGAACAAAAAAAGGCGTGCCGCCGTAAGCGGTACGCCTTGACCCGGCATGCGGACAACAGCAGTCGAAAACCTGCCGAGGCCAGCCGGGTGCGATAATAAAGGCGCACGATTACGTCACCGTAACCATGCGCCTCATGACGATGCAAGCGGGAATCTGCCATTCTCCGCTTCGCTTTCGTCAGTTCACGCGAGGGTTACGTCCATTACGATTGTAAGTTCCGCCCGCAGGCAGAGCGATAAATTCCATTGTTCCGTTGCGCATGTACGTAACCCTCCTTTCCGTTCATCAAAGTATATGTGTCACTTTACCATCGGCCCCCAAAAGCTGTCAACGAAAAAATTGACGATTTGATGAACATCCACCGCGCATGCATGCCGGGCTTGTTAGACTGCCCGCCGCCATGGACGCGGTAATAGACATGAATCCCCGCGCTCGCCCGTACACTAGACCAAGATGCTTGTTCGATGACTGATGACCTCGGAGGGATCAAGATGAAAATCACGTCCGGCGGATTTGAAGCGGTGTATTACGGCCGAGTCTTTGCCTATGACATGCACCCCATCGAAATCGTGCTGTCGGAAGAGAACGATCCGTTAACGTTCGTATTCTGCGTGGAGCAGGAGCCGGCGAGGGACGACTACATGACGGATATTCGGCTCGTCCGCTACAATGAGGTGCGGATTGCCTGCGTCAATTTTCCGAGAGGCAAGCCGACCGGCAACCAGGACATGATTCATCTCGGCGTGCTGAACAACCGCAAGCTCTCGCTGCGCTACGAGGTGACTATTAACTTCGATGCGACATCTTGGGCGCTCACGTTTACGTTCTTCGCGGGCGAGGGGGTTGCGGAGCATGAATAAAATAGAAATCCAAGACCCCAAGGTTGCCAGCAAGATCATCGCGGCGAACGCGGAGAGCGACAAACGCAAGGCGGAGCTCGGCTTCCTCGGCAAGTTCTTCGGATCCGGCGAGAACGTGCGGTTGTATATCGTCGGCACGGTCGCGCTCGGCGTGCTGCTCATCGCGCTGGTCTATACGCTGCTCCCCGACCAATTCCGCTCGCCCGACTTCGGGCTAAAAGAAATGTGGACGCTCGTCGTTCTCCCCGTCGAATCCACGATTATCGGCTACTTGATCGGCTCCCGGTCGTCGAAGGACGCGGGAAGTTGAGTGATTTCGCGCCTATTCGTGCATGTTCCTTGCACAGTAGCTGCGCATGGGCTAACAGACCGCAAAAACAAATAAGGCCGGGCTCCCCATAACGGAGACAACCCGGCCTAATTATTTTGGATGAAGGATTTAGGATTTGGAACGCACGAGCAAATAGAGAAAATACGGTGCCCCGATGACCGCCACGACGATACCCGTCGGAATCTCGGTCGGCTGCAAGACCCACCTGCCGAGCGTGTCCGCCACGAGCACGAGCAAGGCGCCCGATAATGCCGTAACCGGCAGCACGATCTGATGCCGCTGCCCGACCAGGGACCTGGCCAGGTGCGGCGCGATCAGCCCGACAAACCCGATATTCCCGCTGACGGAGACGCATGATCCCGCAAGGCCGACGGCCGCCGCCAGCAGCAGGAACTGCTCCCGGTTAATCGCTACGCCGAGCCCGGTAGCCAACGAATTGCCAAGATTAATGACGTTGACGGTTTGTGCTTTAAAATAAACGTAAGGAAGGAGGACCAATATGAAGGGCAGGAGCGCAAGCACGAACTTCCAATCCTTGCCCCAGATGCTTCCCGCAAGCCACGTGGACACGAATTGAAATTGCTCCGGCCTGAGCCGCAGAGACAGCACGATCGTAAATGCCGATATCCCCAGGTTGAGCGCGACCCCGTTCAGAATGAGACGGTTGGAAGACAAGCCTCTGTTCCTCCGGTACGACAAGAAGAACACCAGCAAGGCCGCCCCTCCTCCGCCGATCCAGGCAAGGACCGGCAGCGCGTACGCGGGCACCGCGGCCGTCGAGGAGTAGAAAGCGACGAACAACAGCACGACAAAGCCGGCCCCGGAATTAATGCCGATAATTCCCGCATCCGCAAGGGCATTCCGCGACACGGCCTGCAAGACGCAGCCCGATATCCCCAATCCGGCGCCGATCAAGATGGAGATGACGATGCGCGGCAGCCGAAAGTCGAACAGAATCAAATGCTGGTCGGCCGTCCCCCCGGTGAACAACGTCTTCAGGAGCTCGAGGGGAGAAAGCCGGATGTAGCCGGTGTTCATGCTCAGTACGAAGGATAAGAAGATCCCGACAGCCAGTACGACGACGACGATAAAATTCCTTCTGCGTCTGCGCAGCTCCGCAGCGGATAGTAAGATTTCGGTATTCATCACAGCGACCTCTCTTCCCTATTGGCAAGGTAGAGGAAGAAGGGAACGCCGATAAGGGCGATCAAGGCGCCGATCGGCGTCTCGTAGCCCGGGCGTATCATTCTCGCGCCCAAGTCTGCCAACAGCACGAGCAGCGCTCCCAGCACGGCCGAAGTCGGAATAATCCAGCGGTAGTCGACACCCACAAGCTTCCGAGTCACGTGCGGGACGAGCAGTCCGACGAAAGAAACCGCGCCGACGGCAGAGACGGCCGAGCCCGCAAGGACGATAACGATGATCATGCCGAAGAACTTGACGCGGGCCGTGCGGAGACCCAGCCCTTTGGCAACGTCATCCCCGAGACTAAGCAGCGTAATGGACTTGGACAGGACGATGGCGCCGAGGATCGCAATCAAGATCCACGGAAACATGATTTTGATGTGCACCCATCTCGTTCCCGCCACCCCGCCCGCGAACCAGAACGCGAGATCTTGGCCGATGCGGTAGTAGAGGGCAATGCCTTCGCTGAGCGCGGTCAACAAGGCCGACAGCGTCGCGCCCGCAAGGACGAGACGAATGGGCGTCAGCCCGCCCTTCGCAATCGAGCCTAGGAAGAAGACGAACACGGCGCTCAGGGCCGCGCCGATAAAGCACGTCAGGATAAGCTTCGAATAGGACAGGCCCGGGAAGAAAGCGAAGCAAATCGCCAGCGCGAAGCCCGCCCCGGCATTCAAGCCGATCAACCCCGAATCCGCCAGCGGGTTGCGCGTCATCCCTTGCAGAAGAGCGCCGGAGACCGCGAAGCCGCTGCCGACGAGCACGCAGCCGAGCACCCGCGGCAAGCGAAGCTCGTGGATGACCTGATGGTCGGTCAGATCCGGATTATAATGCAGGATGGCCTGCCACACGTCCCAGAAGCGAATATCCCTCGCTCCGAATGACACCGAGACGATAAGGCCGATAACCAGCGCGATCAATCCTCCGAAGATGATTAAGATCGCGGTAACCGGCCTGGTTTGAATTTGGCTGAGCTGGACCGCTTTCTGGACCGATTTACTGTTCGGCTTAAGGGGCAGCTCCTTGTTCTGTTTGCGAGCACCTATTTCCACGTTGACACTCCTCATTCACTTCTATACCTTGTCCGGAATCGCTCGTCCTTCTCGAATCCTATAGGCGATTCTCGAGTTATAGAAGTATTGTCCGGCCTATCATAATTGATAATGATTATCATTGTTATGATAAGGGGATTGGACGATACTGTCAACCGACAACTGACGGCACCACCCTGGCCTCTTCCCGTAGAAACCGGGGTTGTTCGCTTATACAGCCTGTCTCATCACGTGAACGGCATTCTTCATCTGACTTGCACCTGACTTGTACCGAACGAAGACCCCGCTCATTGAGCAGGGTCTTCGTTTTTTTGCCGTCCTTCTGACATCGGACAAGAAAGACGCCAATACACTTTTCAAGTGGATATCGTTACGGAAGCAGGGATGCAGGAATGAGCAGCAAGCAGGAATTCGTGGTCGTCGTCGTACCGCTGTCCGAAATCAAGAAATTCGTCGTCATCGATATCGTCGGCGGAACGGTGCTGTATTACATGCTTCTAATCCCGCTCCACTCGGTAATCGCAGCCATGACCGGGAGCATGATCGGGCCCCTGCTCATCCGCCGCTCGTTGAAGAAGCGGCCTCGTTAGCTGCGGGCTTCATCAGGTACGGATAGAGCAGCACAAGTCCCGCGATATAAAGCACGAAGACGAAGTAAGCAGGCAGCAGATGGAGGAAATCAGTGTAGCCGATACTAAAGTGCACGCTTAACCCTGCGACGAAACCGGGCGCTCCGCCCCAGAGAAGCGTCCACCACATCCACTTGGCCCCCTGCTGCAGACCCCATAGGGCGAAAATAAGAATCACGACCGCATCCGAGAACAGCGCGCCGCCGAATCCCGCACGGTCATGCGCAATCAGCGGAATGAGCTTCGCGTTGACGAGCTCCAGGCTTTCGCGCGACATACCCAAGTAGCCGATGTCTTCAGGCACGAAAACATGCGTAACGCCGACGAACGCGATGACGAGCCCGCCGATACATAGCGCGGCACCGACAATGACGAAGCACAGCTGGCCCCATAACGCCCGGCGCCATGCCGTACTGTTATGCAAGTTAACCGGATCTCGATAAAGACGGTCCGGGTTACGCCGCATGGACAGCAGAAACAGCGGAAACAGCACGATGGCGGCCGCGGCATGCACGGGATCGAAGAAGCCATAGCCCAGATAAAGAAAGAAGCTCGGAAACCCGACGACACCCGACGTCAGCAGCGCCATCCTTACCCAATGGATACCGAACCGGAGGCCATGCTTCGCCAGCTGGTAGTATAGAATGCCAATCGATAACATCGTGCCGGCCAGCGTGATACGGTCATGCGACATGAAATGCAGCAAGCGATGGTCGATCGCGTTCAGTTCGTCCCCCGTCATCCCGAGGAAGGCTTCGTCATAGGGAAGAAGCACTGAAGTCGACGCGATGAACCAAGCGATAATGCCCCCGATGATCATGCCGATTCCGAGCAAGCACATCCAACCCCAGTTGCGCCAGAAGGGTTGGTCAGCCGGAAGCTCCGTCTCCGCCAGCTTGCGGTGAATGATCGCTTCGTTCACGCGTTTGGGGAGGCCCGGACCGGAATAGACGAGCCCGCTGTGCAGCAGGATGTAATCCGCGCCCGCTTCGACCAAATCGAGCGCATCTGCCGGTTCATGAACGCCGGCGCCGGCAAACAGAAGGGGCTTCGGCTTATCTTCGGTTTGCATACGGATCGCACGCAGTTTAGATAGACATTCGGCTTTGCCCTGGCGGCCTGCCACCGTGCCGTTCGGACCTTGAATCGCATCGCCGATGACGAAGCCCTTCCATATCCCTTGATCCGCTTCACGTACCAGCGACGCTAACTGCGACTCCGATAGATCCAGGGGGATATAAAGCAGCACTGTTGACGTGCTGGCGGGTTTTTCTTGGATATAGGCGGTCAGAACGTTGAGCAAGCGTACATTCTCTTCCAGACTTCTGTCTTGCGAAATCGCCTCGATTGTAAGGGCCGACATTTGACCTTCGTTCATAAATTGGTCCACTAAAGACCGCAGCTCGAGGCTCGCCTGATCCGGACTCGCTCCCGGCGTCGAGGCGATGCGCACGAACTGCGGCAGCCGGTGACCGGGATTCCGAATACGCTTAAGCGCCGCCTCCGCGCCAACGTTCTCGTACGGGCAGGGATACAGGATCGTTTCCTCGCGTTGATCCATCTCAATCGGCGAAGCGTCCGCGATCTTGTTCACCGTAATCGGCCCCACCTCGACGAAGCCGAACCCGAACTGAGCCATCGCGCGAGTGGCAATGTCTTCCGGATCCACGGCGCCCGATAGGCCAACAGGCGTCGGCAGCGTCGTCCCGGCGATCCGGCTCTCGAGAATCGAAGCAGGCTCCATATGGCCTAATGTCTTGATCAATAAAGTGCCCCCCGGCAGTACGCTTACGCCGCGCATCGCCCGAAGCGTCCATTCGCGGGCTCGTCTGGCAGGCAGACGGAACAAGCCCGGGCGGAAAAGCGTTTGATAAGACCAATCCGGCATGCCCGACTTCACCGCCTTCGTTTCGACTTTATCCCTAACCGCATTCGTCCTAGTACCAAAAAGAACCGAGCAGCTGCTCGGTTCTTTTTCAGCTAGCCTCTTCGCATTTATCGATCGTTATAGATAGCGAATGGCGGTGCCGTACACATTTACCGCTCCGGCCGAGAAGCCGTGCGTAATCATCATGCCGATTACCGCATCGCACTCCGGAACCGCACCGCCCGCACGCCCGAGCTGCTGCAAGACGGTAAGGGGCGAATTGTTGTTCACTTTGCCCGAGTAGACGACGCATATTACTTCGTAGGCCTGAGGCAGCGTATGCACGGTATAGACGGGCACGACTCGCTCAGGCGAAGCTGTCGGCTCGGATGACGGCGCGTTTTTATTACCGAACATGAACGAATCCCTCCGAATGTCATTATGGATTTAAGTATAGCAGACCAGCGTTGATTCATGTCGGGATGTCCTTCACTTCTCTAGGTAAACTGCAGCACCTGAAGCAGTCGATAGAGCAGATAGGCGCTCTCCTGCCGGGTCGCCGCCTGTGTAGGCTGAAATTTGAACGGATCGGATTCGGCGAGAAGAATGCCTTCCCGAATCGCTTGTTGATAGGTCGGAGTGAACCATTCGGGCAGCTTCAAAGCTTCGGGAATCGCGACGCTTGACGTGCCCGGAGACCCCGATCCCGCGTAATCGTATGCCCTTGCAAGCATAACGATCATCTCTTGATGCGTAATGGTCTGATCCGGTTTAAAGGACGTCGAGGAATACCCCGTAATTAGCCCGGCGGATACGGCGGAATCGATATCTTGCTCGTACCAGGCGCCTTTCTTAACATCCGCAAACCGACTTGCCGAATGTTCGCCGCCGGGCAGGATACCAAGCGATCGGTCCAATAAAGCTGCGAATTCCGCGCGTGATACCGCTTGTGTCGGTCTGAACGTCCCGTCCGGGAAGCCTGTCAGAACAATACGGTTGCTCAACGCTTCGATGCTCTTCAGGTACATGCTGTTTGCTGCAACGTCCTTATACGACACTTTTCCGGTACGAACAACCGTATACACCGAATTTCCTTTCTTGAACAGCGACACGCGGAGCATGCCGTCTTTCCATTCGGCCTTAATCGGTACGGGGAGGAATTTCTTCGTGAGCGGATCATACGTCAACCCTGCCAGTTGATCGACCGGTATTTGCGCGGTTGCCACTAAAAGTTCATGCTCCGCATATGCCGAATAATGGACGGACTCACTCACTCCATTAACCGTAACTGAAAAATCCGTCATGCTTCCCAATGGCTGCGTACCGCTTCCGGCCAACTGCTTCTTTAGAATCTCTTCGTATTCCGAGCCTGCGCGTTCAATGGAAATGACCATGCTGTCCGCCGTCTGCTCAAGCCCTTTCAGCAAAACCGCTACCGGAATCCCCCATGATCCATTCGGTGTTGAGATTCTGAGCGTTGCTGAGGCTTCGAGCGATAACATATCCGTAAGAGATGTTTTCGACAATGTTACTTCGTAGCGATCCGCCTGGTCTGTCGCGTCAATTCGAAATACTTTGCCGGACTTAAATGCATCGCCCTCGGCTAGCTCCTCGACGCCGCTATCCTTCAACTGAATGCGGACAAGTTGTTTGCCGTCCATAGTCGAAATATCCGTGTCCCAGGGTTCGCCGGACGAATCCTCGGCCGGGATTCCGCCTCCAGGAATTCCACCGCCTGGCATGCCGCCTCCTGGCGTGCCTCCACCCGGGGTATCCCCTCCGGGCATTCCACCCCCAGGGGTCCCTCCTCCAGGCGTACCGCCTCCTGAGGTTCCTACCTCCGGAACCGTTACAAGTACAGGATCGCTAAAGTATTTCCCGGCGCTTCTTCGGATCAACACAAGTTTGTCGGCCGGACTTCCGAGGCTCGGAATATTCATGTCCAGACGGCTTTGCGAGGGTGCGACGCTGGATGCATACAGCAGCAAATTGCTGCCGTTCTTACGGACCCATACGGAATCTCCGAACGATAAACCGTTTACCGTAATTCGATCCGTCCCCGTCGCATTGTTCACGATCGTAACGTCAGAGAGGGCAACCGGCGCGGACAGATATTCACTGAATGCAGCCGGCTTGAACAAGGGACCCGACTGGGCCGCGGAATCTTCCAAGATCACCGCAACTCCAATCGCTCCGGAAGGCACGGTTGTATCTCCGAAGGTCTCCCCATATGAGGCCACGCCTGCCGGAATCGTCCGGATCGATTCGCCGAGAAGCTGGTCTCCATCCGTGAAAAACACGCGGTACTGTCCGTCCGCCGGTTCATTGGAAGCCTTTTTCCACGCGACTGTCCCGCTAAAATGACCGGGTCTGGCATCCGTATCCGTCAAATGAATGTCTTGGGCCATGTAAGTCGGGGAGTCCCATAGCTGACCCAGCACAAGGCTACCCGAATCCGATAGCGCGCCCTTGATTACCGGAACAACGCCGATTCGAACGGCACCTGCCGGAACCGCGAGTTCCTGAAAGACGCGATAACGATAATAATCGCCGGTCCGATATTGATCATTGGCATTCCCGATGAAACCCAGCTTGTTGCCCAGGGCATCCGCAAAATACAAATTATACGATCCAATCGCCCCGTCATCTTCAGCGCCGGTAAAATAAATGCTCCCTTGAATCTTGCCCGCTTCATCATGCTCATCCACCAGCAAAGGGGCACCGGTAGTATTGGCAGTCTCGGCATACGCGATTAAAGCATCCCTATTCTCGAACTCATATAACCTTTTCTCGCTTGAGATATAAATTGAACCATTATCGGCAACGTAAACATGAAGCGCGATAAACGGCAAATCGGCCAGTTTCGCGGCTGTATCTCTGTCGTATACGGCGTTCATCCCGAACACCGTTACGTCTTTGGCATAAATAATCGGTTCTGGATATGTCGAGAGGACGGACAAATCCGAGGCGCTCAGCCGGTCATGATCATAATACAAATTTTCCCCGTCGGCATGTACATAACGTTGTTCGGCATAATGAGGGATGTCGTTCGACGAGGACGCTTGAAGCGATAAGGCATGGTTCGCCGTCGAGAATTTGTAAATTCGGCTGCCCGTGGAATGGGAATCCGCCGCATAGATAAGCTGCTTAATCGGGTCCGCGAACAAACTCGGATAATACAAGGAAGCATAGTTTTGCTCCGTCCCGTCGGTCCGATTCAGTACGCGAAGCGGCTGATGCTGGTCGTTTCCCGTATAGAATAATCGATCTGCCTCAGGCGCAATCCGATACGGATATTCGACGGTCGGAATTCGGGTGATACCGCTGCCCGGGAGCAGCGCATCGGAGATCGAGATCGTGCCGATGTTGTTTTCTCCCGCAAAAGCGATGAAGATCGATTCGCCAAGCAGCTCGATATCCGATGGCTTGGAGCCGATGGCGAAGGTGTTGACGACCTGGCTGGTTGCTTTATTCAATACGACCAAGTCATTCGTTTCTTCCGATATAACGAACAAATACGGGGTCGACTCGTTCGTTGCCAAGTCGGTGATGACATGGTTGGCCTGCAGATAACTCGAGCCCGTCGCCGCCAACGTCAATTGATCGGCTTCCGCCTGCCCCAGATCGTAGCGTTCAATAGCATGACCATCTTTGTTGTATAAATAGACGGCATCCGACTGGGCGGATATTAAAGCACGCGTAGTCGGATAGGGATAATCGGCGACTTTCTTAAGGGTATCCTTCGCATAGATCGCCTCATGCGTGAGTACGTACCGTTCGTTCACGTCGGAGATCTGAGCATAGTAATACCAAGTACCATTGGACGGATAAGTGCCGTAAACCCGTTTCAGGTTGTTCCGATCGATTTTTGATCCGGCGTAATAGACATAATCCGTGTCCATGAAAATCTTTTCGTTCGGATAATTGAGATGATTGCCGTCGTAACTACGCGATTCGCTAAGCTTCTCGTTCGTCGAATAATTGAGCTTCACGAAGTCGCTGCCCGACCAAAACGGCGATCCGATATACACGCTGTTCGTGGATTCATCGGCATATAACGAAGCCTTGTCCGTGACGTACATATAGGCATTGGTGCCGTCGGACAATTTATACTTATAGGTTCCGTTCTCTGTCGAGTAGAGCAGATACGTTGACGTGGCAGCAAGATAATAGGGATTTCCTTCAACCGTAATCGGGTCTAATACGGATTGACTCGACAAATCCACGCGGGCGATTTTTTGCTCCCCGGATATTGCAATATAGAGTATATCTCCGTATCTGCTCATCGCATTGGGCTTATCGCCCACGGTCAGCGTTTTTTCTATTATCATCGTATGAGCATTAATGAAATATAGATTATTTCCTTGAACAGGGAGAACATAGAGCATGCCAGACTCATCGTCTAATTGCCAGGCCGCGATGTCGTCGGTCCAAGCCATCGCATGAGCATCCGCCTCAGCCTCGCTGGCATTCGCTTGCTGTGATAACGGGAGAAGCATACTCAAACAAAAAAATAAGACCAGCATCAGGCTATAGATCTTTCGAGATCGAAATCGCGGATTGGACACCATTTAACTTATTCCTCCAATTTATGAGTTTTTAGCTAGTTATGTAATTTCTCCGCATGTCCTCTTTCTCCTCTCAGGATGCTATTAATTATTGGAAAATGCCAACTCTACAATAAACGCAGAAATACGCCCATATTCGCATTCGTTCTGCCTCTCTTCGGCAGGACTTTCGATCTAGATCATCGAATAGAATGACGAATCGTTGAAATTCACATGCGTAGAATGGATGATGGCACTTGGACAATATACCGATAAATCCCGCCAAAGCGAGAAGTCAAACCGGCCGCAAATGGATTATTGCCTCCCTGCTCCTCCTGATCCCCCTCTCGATCGGGCTCTATTGTTACCTCCCCCAGTACAACAGCTTCTCGGCGCCTGGCGAGCTCGTTCCCGTTCGAGAGATCGGCGTGAATGGCAGCGTCCGCTTCGTCTATGTACGGGAAGGCATCACCCGCAACCGATACGAGAAGTTTTCGGTCAGCCGGTCGTACCCCGAAGCGCATTTCACGCGAACCGACGCCGACGCCAAGGACGATTTCGACGATATGCTGGACATCGAACAAATCATGAAGGACGATACGATCCAGCATGCGATCGATTCGGCCGCGGACCTGACGAACCAGGCCGACGCCGCTGCCGAAGAGGAAACGAAACTGAACGCGTTAATCGAAGAAACGGCCAACTATTACGGCAATTCGATCGGTCTAATGCTCGGCATCGGCTTGTACGAGGAAGAACGCCACGAGGACTTCTCCAAGGGCGGCAAGCTTACGATTGCCGGTACCGGGACGCTCGAGGCCGACGATTCGGTCGGTTCCGTCGGCGCCATTCGGGACAAACTGCGGACGGCGGAGGCTGCGGGAGCGGATATTTTCTTCGTGCCCAAGGATAAGGAAACGTTCATGTACGCGGGACTCAGCAACGAAGAAGAAGCGCTCCAAGCCGCCGAAGAGCTGCAGCTGCGGCTTCATGTCGTGCCGGTGAGTTCCTTGGAAGAAGCCATTGCCTGTTTGAAGCAGCTACCCTATTCTTGAATCGGAGCGTGAACGTGCTTGCCATTGAAATCCGAGCTTTGGACATTCGTACTCAAAATCCTCCTGGGGGCGCTCATCGCGGCCGCTGCCGTTGATCTCGTCTGCTCCGCCGTCTACATGATGGACGTCGATCTATTCAGCCAACATTTCTACTCCCTCTATGGCTTTGTCGATATCGTCTCCGTCGTGCTCTACTACATCGTCATCGTCGTTTATTTGATTTGGATCTTCCGGGTGCATAAGGACTTGAATCGCCTGTATTTGCAATACCCTCGCACGCCTGGAGAAGCGATGGCCTGCATGCTCATTCCTTTCTACAGTATATATGGCCTGCCCTCGACCTATCAGATCATCGGAAGCCAGTTTCAACGGACTCCCGCTCTTCGAAAGGACGGACAATGGATTCAAGGATTATCCATTCCGCTGGTCATCTTCATGTTTACCGCGAATATTCTGAATCGGTTCGTGGGCAACGCCGATGAAGTCTCCGGCACGCTGCTGTTCGCCTCGAGCTTGATTTCGTTTGTGTTGTACGTCATTTTCTTCACTCTCTGCACGCTGGTATCCAAAGGCCTACACGCGATGCACATGAACGCCGACGATGAGGAGATGGAGGTGCTTCCCGAGCAGCATTCCGTGGGGCAGGAGCTCCCATTCCCTCTGAAGAGCTGATGGATGACGGATTGCATCGTTGAATTACATCATTGAAGAAGAGCCTGCCAGCCCTCGAATAAGGGTTAGCAGGCTCTTGCCGATTGGTTAAGAAAACGTGTACCCTGTGAGGCTTGAACGATGCGATATGGTTCAGCGATCTTTCCTCGTCCGCCATGGACTCGGCATGCTTATTTGGTTCTCCCGTACTGTTTGCCATATCGCATCGCGGTCCGGTGCATGCTTTTGTCGGGAAGATGCTTCAGCGCGCTGAGATTCGGGCGCGTGTTCACTTCCAAGATCCATAACCGCCCCTGACGATCCAGCGCCACGTCCAGACCGAGCTCCTTGAACCGAACGCTGTGCCGGTCGAAGCACTTGGCTGTCTGCCTGCCCAGCTTCTTGATCCGCCGTTTATACCCGCTAACCTGCGCCGAGCTGTAGCCCGAACGGCGAAGCGTCGGCTCTATAAGCGCCAGCTTGCCGCCCTGATGATAGTTGGTCACGACTTTGTTCCGCTTCCCGAGCTTGACGAACATGGCGGATGGCATCCAATTCCCATTCCCCGCCCGCTGCATCGTCATGCGCAAATCGAATGGCCGCCCGCCGGACTTCTGCAGGCTGATCCCCTTCTGCAGCAGATAGCCTCTGCCGCGCGCGATGCGCACCAGCCGGCCATATAAGGAGCCGACGGTGGATACCTCGAACGTCCGCATATCCTTCTTCACGTTATACTTCCGTGAAGACACCCGTATGATGCGCGCGATCCCGCTGCCGCCCGTTCCGTCCGTCGGTTTGAAATAGACCGTTTTATATCGCGCAGTCATCCTCTTCAATGACGAACGGGTAAACCGCTTCGTCTCGGGAACGAACCGTCTCAATGCACGGTCCGCCCGCAACCACTTGGTCTTGGTCCATTTGCTCTTGACCGACATGCTGCCTTTTCTACGCATACCGTCCCTCTCTTTCGCGTCTCTCGGGATAGATTATTATCCCCTGCGGGAACGGGAACGGCAGGTATCATGGTCGGATGAAGAGGGAAGCCGTTTATTGTTCCCCCCATGTCCAACGTGCCCGCAGCCGCGCGTCAGCTGGTGGCCCCTGCCGAATAAATACTTCTTTCGGATAATATTCGCCACGAAATCGCGGTGCTACCATGGAATCAGCGAAAGCATAACCAAGGGAGGCGAAGATGAATAAATGAAAAAGCGAATGCTGGTGATGATCGTGGGTGCCGTTTCTCTGATTTCCATGGCGACGGGCGCAGTGGCCGCAACTTCCTCCACGAAGATACAAGCTTTTCTCGACGGCAGCATCAAGTTCAAGATCAACGGCGTGCAATGGAAGCCCACCGACGCGAGCGGCAAAGCCGTTCAGCCGATTTCGTACAACGGGACCACTTATTTGCCGGTACGAGCCGTATCGGACGCCTTCGGAACGCCGATCAAGTACGACGGCGCTTCGAAGACGATCAGCATCGGATCGGGCGACGCGGTCGGATTCAATTCCAGCGGAATCAAGCCGAAATACAAACCGTATCAATTCCAAGAGATCGTGGACCGGTCCAAGCTCCAATTCGGCGATAAAACGTACAGCGGCGCCTACAGCATGCCGGCGTGGAACGGTACGGCGCCGAACGATTACATGAGCTTCCAGTTCGACGGGAAGTACCAGAAGCTTCACCTGGTCGTTGCCGGCTCTACGGATCTGAAGTTCAAGGTGGCTAATTTGGAGGAACAGGTGCTTGCCTCGGAATTGACGGTGACGAAGGATCAGGTAACGGAGTACGACATCGATTTGTTAGGCAGCAACGGCATTATTATTTATCCGTACGAAGGGAAGATCACGACCGATTCGGTCTTCTATCTCCTGAAGGACAGCTGGGTCAAGTAGGACAGCAATCGCGATTGCTTGGAACAGGATAATCTCGGCACGCATTGCACGAATAAAAGGCTGTAACGGCCGCCGTAACAGGCGGCCGTTACGGCCTGTTTGCATTCTCGCCGTGCATGCCAGAATTCGACAGCATTTATAGCCCCGATCGATTAAACTCAAGTATTATCCGAACCTATTAAGCTTGTATAATCGATCGCGCGAGGTGAACGTATTTCATGGCGAAGGAACTACGAGTTGTACGATCGACCGGTGACCTGGATATGCCGGGTTCCGGAGAGCTTTACGGCAGAGACGGGGAAATGCGGCTGTTCGCCGGATATTTGGCGAATTCGTCGCCGGGCAAGCGGATCATCAACGTTCACGGAACAGGCGGCGTCGGCAAGACGAGCTTGCTGCGGACATTCGGCCGGCTGGCGGAACGCGCGGGCATTCCTTTCCTGATGCTCGACAGCCGGTTGTTCGCGCATACGCCCGCGGAGTTTTGCCTGTTCCTCCTGCGGGCGATGCATTACCAGATGCATCGGGTCGGCCATGCCAACGACGCGGAAGCGCTGGCGGAAACATGCCGGGAGGCCATCTCGGACAAAAGCAACCGCGGCATGTTCGTCCTGGCGATCGACACCTTCGAAGAAATCGGCGAAATGGAGCATTGGCTGCGCGAAAGCTTCCTGGAGCGGCTGCCCGCGGGCGTGCTCATCGTTCTGAGCGGCCGATTCGCCCTGCACCCCGCTTGGCACGCTTCGCCCGCATGGCAGCGCACGATTCATCGGCTGCCGCTGGGGGATCTCGATGTCGATGCGACGAGAGCTTACTTGTTGACCTGCGGCATCGACGACGAGGAGACCATCCGCCGCATCTGGCTGCGGACGCGCGGTCACCCGCTCTCCCTCGCGCTTCTCGCCTCCACCTCCCTCGCGTCGCCGGGACTGGAAACGGCTGCCGACGACGAAGACGACTTGTTCGCCCACATCGTTCAGACGTGGCTGCGCGAAGTACCCGATCCGGACATGCGGGAGCTTGTCGAATCCGCCGCCGTCTCGCGCCACTTCAACCAAGAGCTGCTCGGCCGCTTGATGGGCAAGCCCGTGACGACGGAACAATTCCGGCGGTTCGTCTCCTACTCTTTCATACAGCGCATCGACCGGGGATGGTTGATGCACGAGCTGCTAAGGGAATCGATCGCGAACGATTTGCGCATGCGCATGCCGGAACGCTACAATCGCCTCTGGCGGCGCTGCATGCAATACTACTCGAATAAACTCAAGCAATCCGCGCGGAAGAAATCGGTCTCGTGGGAGAACGCCGATTTCCTGTATTACATCGGCAACCAGTTCATTCACTACCTGATGTACCGGCAATGGGTATCCTATAGCGTGGAGCCGTTAAGCTTGGCCAACCGCGAGGAAGCGGACCGCTACATGGAGCTCCGGCGGCGCACCGCGAAGGACGGGACGATCCGATTCGTCAATCAGGACGGCACGCCCGCGGAATATTTGCTGTCCGGGCAGGAGAGCCTGCTGGTGCTGAACCAGATCCGCCTGCAGGAGCTGTACGACCTGGAGCCGGGCTGCGTGAAGCTGATTCGCGGCGGAGGCGGGGATGTGTGCGGCCTGATCGAAATCATTCCGATTCATGCCGGTACGATGGACTACCTGCGCTCCGCTCCGCTGTCCCGCGTGTATTTCAACGCGCTGTCCGACGAGACGCGGCAAGAGCTGACGGTGGAGCCGCCGGGCAAGTCCGGCTACTTCGTGAAGACGCTCGACGTCTACGATTTCTCCGACTTCGCCATGATGCACGCCTCGCTGTCGACGTTAATCAGCCATATCCTCTCGACCGGTTATATCGTCGCGTCCCCGATCGGCAACCCGATATCGAAAGCCATCTGCTCCAACCTCGGACTCGAAGAGGCGGAGGATGTTCGCAATTACGACTACGACGGCGTTACGGCAGCGGCCTACTACGTCATGGATACGCGCGGCAACAAGGTGCAGCATTACGTCGATAAAATGATAAAGTCGCTCGGCCTGCAGGACAACCTGGAAGAGGAGCAGACTTCCGCCGCCGCCGCGTTATCCCGCCGAGAACGGGAGGTTGCCGAACGCGTCACGCTCGGCCGATCCAACCTCGAGATCGCAAGCGATCTTTGCTTGAGCGAAGTGACCGTCAAGAAACATTTGGCCAACATCTTCCGCAAGCTCGATGTCAAAAGCCGTTCGCAGTTAATTCATAAAATATCGGATCGCGTATAATCGCCCGCATGACAAAACCACCCGTCTCGGGTGGTTTTTTCGTTCGCGCTACGGTGCCGGGGCGGTAACGCAGAGAGCCTTCAGCAGGTCTCGTTCGCCTGCCGCGGCCTCCGTTTTTTGTACAAGAAAAGGCTCACGTTTGTCCATTGTGCCCGGTGCCGCTTTGTTTTACGATGAATGGGCTGCAATTGATAACCGTTTTCATTTAGAAGCCTGAAACAGGTTAGAGAGGAAGTTGGCTATGCTTCGCCGTTTTTTTGCGTATTACAAGCCGTACAAGAAGCTGTTTATTTTGGATTTCGCCTGCGCCATATTCGCTGCGCTGCTTGAGCTCGCCTTTCCGCTTGCGGTGAACCGGGTCGTCGATGATCTGCTGCCTAGCGGCAACTGGAAATGGATCGTATTCGCTTGTATTTCCTTGCTCGGCATCTATATGATCAGCGCCGTGCTGCATTACGTCGTCACCTACTGGGGTCATAAGCTCGGCATCAATATCGAATCGGATATGCGCAAGCAGCTGTTCGATCGCGTGCAGAAGCTGAGCTTCCGTTTCTTCGACAACAATAAGACGGGACATCTGGTATCCCGGATGACCAACGACCTGATGGATATCGGCGAGATCGCGCATCATGGACCGGAGGATCTGTTCATTGCCTTGATGACGCTGATCGGCGCGTTCGGGATCATGCTCAGCATCAACTGGCAGCTGGCCCTGATGACCTTCGTCATTATCCCGCTCATGATTTATCTATCCCTTTATTTCAGCCGCAAAATGTCGGCCGCGTTCAATCGGATGTTCTCCGATATTGCCGACTATAACGCACGGGTAGAGAACAACGTCAGCGGCATTCGCGTCGTTCAAGCGTTCGCCAACGAGAAGCATGAAATTTCGCGTTTCGCCGAGAACAATGGCCGCTTTCGCTTGACGAAGCTGATCGCTTACCGCGTCATGGCTTGGAACTCCTCGATCAGCTATATCCTTATGCGCATGATTTCGTTGTTCGTGCTCGTATGCGGGACGTGGTTCGTCATCAAGGGCAGCATGAGCTATGGCGAATTCATTGCGTTCGTCATGTTGTCCAACGTATTTCTAAGCCCGATCGAGCAGATCAACTCGGTTATTGAAACCTACCCGAAAGGGATCGCAGGATTTAAGCGTTACCTGGAGCTGCTCGAGACAGAGCCCGACATCGCCGATGCGCCGGATGCTGCCGTCGTTCGCCACTTGAAAGGCGATATTCGGTTTCATAAGGTGACCTTCGGCTATGAGAACAAAGACAAGGTGCTGGCAGGTCTCGACCTTACCGTTCGCGCCGGGGAAACCGTGGCGCTGGTCGGCCCGTCGGGCGCAGGCAAGACGACGCTGTGCAGCCTGCTGCCGCGCTTCTACGACGTCGAGGAAGGCTCCATTCAGATCGATAACATTGACATCCGCAAGATGACGCTGGAGTCGCTGCGCTCGAACATCGGCATCGTTCAACAGGATGTGTTCTTGTTCGACGGATCCATCCGAGAGAACATCGCCTACGGCAAGCTTGGGGCAACGGACGAAGAAATCATGCAGGCGGCACGTCAGGCGCAGCTCGAGGAGCTGGTACGCTCCCAGCCGGAAGGGCTGAATACGTTGATCGGCGAGCGAGGCGTCAAACTCTCGGGCGGTCAGAAGCAGCGGCTGTCCATTGCCCGCATGTTCCTGAAAAATCCGCCGATTCTGATTCTGGACGAGGCCACTTCCGCACTGGATACGGAGACGGAAGCAGCGATTCAGCTCTCGCTCGCGGAGCTGTCGCGCGGGCGGACGACGCTCGTCATCGCCCACAGGCTTGCGACCATCAAGAATGCCGACCGCATCATCGTTGTCGCGGATCAGGGCATTGCCGAGCAAGGCGAGCATGAAGAGCTGCTTGCTGCCCGCGGCGCATACAGCCGGTTGCATCAAGCCCAGTTCAGCATGTAGCGGCTGGCAGCGGCAGCGAGGATAGAGCTACGAGGATAGAGTAAGAAGCTGAGGGAGAAGCGACAGCAGTTTGTCCCTCGTCGCCGCATCCTCGTGGTTCCAGTCGCGCTCGTCGAGCAGATAGCTGAAGCCGTTCTGCACGGCAGGGAGATTGCGCCAGAGCGGGCCGCTCATCAGCTCCTCCATGGCCGCCTTGGACTCGGGGCTTTCCGGCAGCATCATGAACACGCGGTCGCCGGCGTATTGATGAATGGTTTTGGCCGTAATTTCCTTGTAGGGTCTGCCTGATTTCATGATCTGATGCACCTTGCCGGCAGGACGGAAGCCATCGGGGTGATATAGGATCGAGGACAAGCCGATATTGCCCATCACGAATAAGCGTTTCCCGCGATGAAAAACAAACACCGAAGCCGTCTCCTCCGGGCCGATCATCGTCCGGAGCTGCTGCCACATCAGCGAGGTGTGCCTGTTATGACGAAGAAGCCATTGCTGGGCTTCTTTTTTTTTGCCGAACCATTCTCCGAGCATGAGCAGCCTGTCGTCCAGCAAGCCGCGCGAATTATAGGTGAGCGTGGGAGCGATCTGCGAGATTTGGGCATACAGCGTTTCATCCGAATGGTCGAAAATAATCAAGTCCGGCGACAGCTCGGAGGCCAGCTCCTGGCTGAGCGGCGTTTCCTTGCAGAAGATATGGTTCTCGATGAGCGGAATGCCCAGCATGTTCATATCGCCGATCGTTTCGCCGCAATACAGCACCCGGCTCGGGTTCGAAGGAATTCGAACCTCATGGCCGTTCCAATCCTTCACCAGAATGTTCTGCCTCATAGATATGGCATACTGCCGAGGGGAGTAGCCCGTCGTGAGCCGGAAACGCCGACTGAAATAGTACTCGTCCGTGAAGCCGACGCGTTCGGCGATTTCCCGAAGGGTGCTCTCCGTGTGGACGAGCCACTCTTTGGCGCGGTTAATGCGCAGCTCCGTCAGATAATCGAGCGGCTTCTTGCCCGTCAGCTCCTTGAATATCGACGTATACTGCCAGGAAGGAACACGGGCCATCCGCGCGAGCTGCACGACGGTGATCGGATCCTGGAAATTCGTCTGCATGTATTGGATCGTCTGCTCGACCGTCTGCGCAGCGCTCTGCAGCTGGTCAACGTGTAAATTATGCTCCAGTAGAAACGCAATGACCTTCTGAAACTGCAGCTGCTGACGGTGCGCCTCGATGTCATCCTGGTCGGTATGGCCGACATACAGCTGGCTGAGCAGGTCATTCCACTGCGATTGCGGATAGATGCGAAGCTCCGGGCGGTCCGGGAAGATCGGCTTTCCGTATGGCTTCGCCTGGCCGTTTTCCATATGGAAGATGTGAAAGGAGATCCGGTAATATTCGATCCTGCTGTCGTCCGTGCTCTCGAATTGATACGTACTCGAAGGAGCGAGCAAGAAAGAGCTGTCGGGGGCGAAGCAAGCGTTGAACGCCTCCGTATAGACCTTTCCGTTGCCGCTCTTGAATACGAGCAGCATATAGCTCGAAGTGACTTCTTCGGCTAATACCGCTCCGGGATCATGACCGATCAACGCGATGTCGACATAATGAAATAGCAGCGAGCGAAGCGGTAAACGGGAAATCGGCAAGGGAGACATGTTGCTGCCTCCTTTCATGAGTGAGAATGATTATCAATTAAACTCATTATAGAGAAAAGAAAGAAGCTTTTCAACATGCGTTGAAGAGCCTCTCTCGGTTTCCTGCTAAGTTATCGGTTACGGTTCGCGTATTGTCCGTTAGCGGTTCCGTGTTGTCGGTTGACGGTTGTGAGTTAGCGGTTCGCGTCGCCATTATCGCTCTCTACTTCTTCAACAGCACCTTGGGAAGCTCCCCGATCATCCACTCCCGGGATGTCGCATCGCTGCCCGCCTTCAAGATATCGAAATTGTAGACGCGACCGCTCTCTACGGCCGGGATATGTTTCCAGACTTCGCTTTCGGTGAGCTCGTTCGTGGACTCCTGCGCCGCCGGGTCGACGGGGTTAAGGATGAAAATGCGATCTGCCGCGTATTGCGGAAGCACCTCGACGGATATTTCCAAGAAGCCCGTTTCCTTGTCGATCAAGTCTTGAATGATCGGGGTCGGCTTGAATCCGCCTTCGTCATACAAGAATTGCGGAAGGCCCGCTCCTGCCATGATGAATAACCGACCTCCCGGATACATGGTGAATACGGCTGCGGTCTCGCCTTCTTTAATCCCGTTTGCGTGCAGATTCGACCACATGGCGGCCATTTTGGCCTCATGGGCAGTTAGCCAATCCTCAGCCTCTTGTTTCTTGTTCAATAGATCGCCCAGGGTGCGCATCCGGACGTCCAGCTTATTGAACGTGTTGAAGGTAACGGTAGGCGCGACTTTAGCGATCGCCTCGTATTGCCCTTCGTCGTCATTCGCGAAAATAATCAGATCCGGCTTCAGCGACAAGGCTTTCTCCACGTTCAGCGGAAAACCGACGTCCGCAACGCCAGGGAGTTGATCTTCCAATACCGTCCCCGTGATCGCGTCCGTCATGATTCCGATCGGCTTCACGCCGAGGGCAAGCAAATCGCCCGTCGTCTCGCCGTGATAGATAACGCGCTGCGGCGTTACCGGGACTTCGACCTCATGCTTAGTCCAATCCGTGAAGGTGCGCGTCGCTGCAGCTGCCTCGTTGGCGGCAGGCGTATCCATCGTATCTGCGGCAGGACTTGCCGTATTCGAATTCGCTTTCGTATTGCTTTCATTCGCAGCGTTGCTGCCGCAGCCCAGCAATAATGCCCCCATTAATGCGAACGTGCCTAGTAGCGCGACTGATTTGGTTCTCCGATGCATATTCGTTCTCCTTCGGAAAAATAGTAGAGATAATGATAATCATTATCAGTTTAGGTAATCGTAATGGATTATCCCGCTGGACTCAATGGACAAATTCAACGGGGGCTTTCGGTTTTGTCCAAGTTCTTGCATTTGCATGTCATCGCGTGCATAGCAAACGGGCCTGCGGCATAGTCGCAGCCATTAACAACATTTGACATGCAACTAAATTGTTGCATATAATAGGCGCATGGACAAACTTTTTAAAGCGCTTGCCGATGGAACGCGCAGAGAATTGCTCGATCTCTTGTTCGCCCATAATGGACAAACCTTGGGCGAGCTCTGCAAACACATGACGATGAGCCGGCAAGCCGTCACGAAGCACCTGGTTATTTTGGAAGAAGCTAATCTTGTCACTGTCGTATGGCAGGGCCGAGAAAAGCTGCATTACCTTAACCCCGTCCCTATCGGCGAGATTTATCAGCGTTGGATCGGCAAGTTCGAGCGTCACCGGATTGATGCGCTTCAAACCTTAAAGCAAGCATTAGAGGAGGATTCCAGCCATGAGTAACGCTTCATTCGTCTACACCACGTACATCTCGACGACACCCGAGAAGCTGTGGGCAGCCTTAACGAACAGTGAATTTACCAGGCAATACTTCTTCGGCCGCGAGATCGAATCGGATTGGCAGGTTGGCTCTCCTTTCAAACTAACCATCAAAGACAAGGTAGACCATTATGGCGAAGTGCTGGCAAGCGACCCGTATCGGTTGCTCTCCGTCAGCTGGAGCGTCAGAGATGCCGAGGGGGATCGTTTCTCGAAGGTGACGTACGAATTAACGCCGCTGAACGGAACGGTCAAATTAACGCTCCTGCACGAGGATTTATTGGAGAAGGATATTCGCAAAGACGAAGGCAAGATCGAGGGCTTCAATAACGGCTGGCCTGTCATCCTCAGCAATCTGAAGAGCCTGCTCGAGACGGGCAAAACGTTGGCGGCCTTTTAATTTCGGCGCGATAGGGACTTGAGCGGATACGCTCTTGGAGGAACCGTTGTCACGTTGTTTTTGGAACGACCGTTGTCACGTTGTTTTCGGAACGAACGTTGTCACGTTGCTTGTCGATACCATTCATTTGAGGCGAGGTGCGTAAATTTGGAGACGACGCAAACGAATTACACGGTTAACCACGCAGGTGCATTTTCGGATTTCGGCCGCGTTACGGAAGGAAAGCTGAAAGGAAAAATCTTTCTGAAGGACGTCCTGAAGCTGAACAGCATGGAAGTTTCCCTCAACAATCTTCCTCCGCGGGCGGAGATCCCCTTCTATCACAAACATGATGAGAACGAGGAGCTCTACGTCTTCCTTCAAGGGCAAGGCAAATTGCAAGTGGACGGCACCGAGTTGGACGTGTTCGAAGGCACCTCCGTTCGAATCGCTCCCGAAGGCGTGCGCGTGCTGCGGAATACGTCCGCCTCGGAGGACCTGCATTTTATCGTCATTCAAGCCAAAGCGAACAGCCTTACGCAATGGGTGGAGACAGACGGGATCATTCTGGAGCAGCCCGTGAAATGGCAGGAGCCTCGCGTCCTCTAGGAAACGTCCGGTAAACGTCCGGCCATCGCTCCGTTCGCAATCGCAATTAACGGGCAAAGCAAGTGATTTCAAACAACAAGCCGCCGAGGGCCGTGAAATACAGCGTGTAGCCGCCCCGGATTGTGGCAGGTCGCTGCTCGGCGGTTATAATCCCGGCTGCCTCGAGACGCGCGCATAACCGATCGACCTCGCCGGTCGTATCCAGGTAGAAGCCGACATGAAAGTCTTTCGGATACGGAGCGCCTGCGTCTCCGGCGGCGGCCAGCTTGCTCAATACGAGCGTGAAGCCATGGCCGTCGTTCATCACGACGATCGCGTCGCCCTTCTGGTCGATCAGTTGGAAGTCGAATACCTCCCGAAAAAAATCCCGTGCTTCGTTCGGATGTTCGACGCAAAGATTCAGATGGTTAAGCTTCACAGTACATTTCCCCTTCTATGCAGAATAAAAAAACAGCATCCTTCCACAATAATTCTAACACCATTAGATTAATCTAACCATGTTATACTGTCAACCGAGAGAGGTGTCTACCATGGCTAGAAAACGAACCCGACAGCCGCTGGAACTCATCGGTTTTGAAGAAAACGAAGCGCTCCATACGCCGTTAAGCCGCGCGAGAATCATCCAATCGGCCATTCGTCTGCTGAACGAACACGGACTGAAGGAATTAAGCATGCGGAAAGTAGCCGACGACCTAGGCGTTCAAACCGCTTCCCTGTACTATCACGTCAAAGGAAAAGAGCAGCTTCTGCAGCTGCTTACCGATAAAATCAGCTCCGAGATGGCATCGCCGGATCCTTCGCTGACATGGAGAGGGCAGCTCCTGCAGTGGGCGGAACGATTTCGAACCGCGCTCGGCTCCTACCGCGATGCCGCGGAGCTGTTTAACGCCGCGATCGGATTAGGGTACAATCGCCTGATGCAGATCGAGCAGCTGTATCGGATGCTCGCCGAAGCAGGCTTCGAGGACAAGCAGATTCCTTGGATCGCCTCCATCCTGAAAAGCTACGTGCTTGGATTCGCGGCCGAGGAAGCACGGTTTGCCTCGTTCGCCGGCGACAGCGCCGTTACTTCCGAACAATTGAGCCAGGCGTACGAACAAATTTACAGCGGCCTGCCGGAGGAGCGGTTTCCTCACCTGATCCGGTTAGCCCCCTATACGACGAGCACGGATTGGCAGCAAGAATTCGATTTCGGGTTAGGTGTCTTGCTCGACGGGCTTGCCGTGAAGCTGTAGCGTTCGCGAGGATTGGAAGGCGAGCGGAGCCGGACGGGCAACGTCTCGACAACAAAGCGGTGCGGGACCGGATCCCGCACCGCTATTTGTTCATTTTTCATTTCGGCGATGAGGATAAGCGTATGGCTTAATCCGAACTGCCGCTCGACAGCGGCTTCGTAATCGAGACGAGCACGAGCCCGACCACCAGAATGACGGCCCACGCCGCAAAGGACGGCCACCCATCCGGCAGCAAACCAAGGAATTCGTACGCGATCGGCTTGCCGAAGATCGCCTTAATCAGCGGCTGCACAACGGTTGCAAGCCCGATGAGGCTCAAGATGATACCCACGACCTGCAAGCCGTCATTTTGAATCTTCTTCACGTTCATCCCTCCTTGTCGCGAGCATGAATGTACGAACGGTCTCTTGTATGGCCCCTTCCAAATCCTCGATTCCGTTCGTGGCAATCCGGCCGCTTAAATGGTCGATCGCGCTTCGAATGAGCATGGCCATCAGCTCGGGGGAAAATGACCTGAAGCTTCGTTCTTCCGATTGCCCATACTGAAAAATCTCGATAAGCGGCTGATGGATCCGATTGTCTTGATCGGTAAAAGCCAGCGTACCGTCCTTGTTCCTATGGTTAGCGATGACGTGCATGATCGCCAGCGTCCGGTCCCGATTAGTGGCGGCGTAACGCAAATTGGCATCGATATAGGACGCCAGCGCTTCGGGCGCTGTTTTATCGATGACCATATGTTTCGCCATATACTCCGCCGCCTCGCCAAAGTAAGCCGCTACAAGCTCATGTATAAGCTGATCCTTTTGCGAGAAATGATACGTGACCACCCCTTTGCTGATGTTCAGCAGCTCCGCGACCGCCCCGAGCGAACAGCCGGCGTATCCGTTCTTGGCCAGCAGCTCCTGCGAGGCAAGCAGGATGTTGTTTCTTGTTTCTTTCATGCTTCTCCACCTTTGTGTCCATTCCAATCGTTCGCTTGTTTTATCTCTATAACTATTTTAGTACGATCGAGCTAAAATTGCACACTGTTTTTCGTACGATCGAGCTAAACGGCTCATCACCCGCATTAAAATACGCGTACGACCATCCTATTCTGCATTTGCCCACTCCCTAGACCGCTGTCCTTCATACGATATAGGGTTCCTGCAATTCATGACAGCGCATTTATTATCCGCATAGGAGTTGGGCGCATTGAAATCCAAAACGCAGCTAACCGGTCTGGTGATCTTCCGAGGAGATCCGGGCTACGAGGTCGCTCGCAAGAATTGGGATCCCCATACCGACAGATTCCCCAAAGTGTTCGTGTTCGCGAAGCGCACGCAGGATGTCGCCAATGCCATCCGATGGGCCAACGCGAATAACGTCCCCATTCGGCCAAGAGGCGGCAGGCATTCGCTCGAAGTCAATCTGTCGCAGGTCAACGGCGGCCTTGTCATCGACGTCAGCAAGATGAAGCAAATCAACTTGAATAAAAAGAAAAGCACGGCCATCGTCGGATCCGGCAACACCGTGGGAAGAATCGCTAAAACCCTTGCGCCGCTAGGCTTTATCGCGCCTTTCGGCGACAGCCCTACCGTAGGAATCGGCGGCATCACGCAGGGCGGCGGAATCGGGCCGCTGCAGCGCACGGTCGGCCTCGTAAGCGACAATTTGCTTGCGCTCGAAATGGTCGACGCGAAGGGAAGAGTCATTCGCGCGAGCAAGAAACGCAACGCCGATCTCCTGTGGGCTACCAAAGGCGGCGGCGGCGGCAATTTCGGCGTCTACACGAAGTACAAATTCAAGGTGCACGCCGCTCCGGCGAAGGCGACCGTATATCGCATCACCTGGCCATGGGCCCAGTTCCCGGAATTGCTCAAAGCCTGGCAGCGCTGGGCGCCGGGCGTGGATACGAGGCTGGGCAGCGAATTCTCGATCGGTCCGAAAAAAGGCGGCAACGTCACCATGAACGGGCTCTTCCTCGGATCGAAAACGGAGGCGCTTCGCCTATTGCAACCCATGCTCAGCGTAGGAACGCCGACGAGCAAAATCATTCGTTTATTGCCTTACCCGAAGGTCGTGGACTTCCTGCTGCCTCCGGACCCGATCCTGACGCAAAGGGAAAGCAATCAATTCTCCAGCGGCTTCGGCCGGCATCCGTTCCCGGATAAAGCCATCGCGTATATGCGTCAATTCTTGGAGAAGGTCGAGGGCGAATTCGCCGGCTTCTTCTTCCTCAACTGGGGCGGCGCCGTAAGCCGCGTAGCTCCTAGAGCGACGGCATTCTACTGGCGCAAAGCGAAATATTACGTCGAGTGGAACAGCTCTTGGGTGAAGAAAAGCGATGCCGCCAAAAATATTGCCCTCGCTCGGAATTTGCGCAAGAAGCTGCAGCCTTATATCGTGGGGTCCTATATTAACGTGCCGGACCAAGGCATCAAGAATTCCGGGCCGGTATACTATGGAGCCAACTATCCCCGGTTGCGCAAGGTAAAGGCGAAATACGATCCGGGCAACGTGTTCAACAATCCGCAAAGCATTAAGCCGGCTTGCAGCGCGTGCAGGCTGAAGAAGAAAAAATGATGCAAAAAAGCTCCTTCGCTGCAGAAATGCAGACAACGAAGGAGCTTTTTACTTTGCTATCCAGTACTTTTCAGGGAGAAAGAACCGCGATTGCGCGCGGCGGCCCGGCAACGGGCCTCTATCCCTTCCTATCGATGGCTCTGCAACTATCGCTGGCTCTGCATCGCCCAGGCTTCGACATCCCACGTCTTCGTAACCCAATCCTCATAGAACTCAGGCTCGTGGGAGACGAGCACGACCGTGCCTTTGTAGGCTTGCAGCGCGCGCTTCAATTCGGCTTTGGCGACGATGTCCAAATGGTTGGTCGGCTCATCGAACAAAATCCAGTTGCTCTCCCGCATCATCAGCTTGCACAGGCGAACCTTCGCCTGCTCGCCGCCGCTGAGCTGATTCAGAGGACGCGTAATATGCTCGTTCTTCAGCCCGCAGCGGGCAAGCGCCGCCCGGACCTCATGCTGGTTCATGGAGGAGAACTCATCCCATACGTCCTCCAGCGGCGTCATCGTCGGCGCTTTGGATTCCTGCTCGAAGTACGCGGGAGATAGATAATCGCCCGTATATCGCTTGCCCTCCAGCGGAGGAATCACGCCGAGAATCGATTTCAGGAGCGTGGATTTGCCGACGCCGTTGCAGCCCACGATGGCAATCTTGTCGCCGCGCTCAATGACCATGTCCATCTTGGGCAGCAGCGGCTTGCTGTAGCCGATGACCATGCCTTCTGCCTCGAATACGAGCTTGCCGCTGGACCGGGACTCCTTGAAATTAAAGGTCGGCTTGGCCGCTTCCTCCGGCTTGTCGATGCGGTCGATCCGGTCGAGCTGTTTCTCGCGGCTCTTCGCGCGCCCGGAGGTGGAAGCACGCGCTTTATTTTTATTAATGAATTCCTCTTGCTTCTTAATGTAGTCCTTTTGCTTCTCGTAGGCGTCGATATGCTGCGCTTTGTTCAGCTCGGACATCTCGAGGAACTTCTCGTAATTGGCCGAATACCGCGTCATCTTCGTGAATTCAAGATGATAGATCACGTCGACAACCTGATTCATAAAGCCCGTTTCATGAGAAATGAGCATGAGCGCATGCGGATAATTGCGCAAATAATTCGTCAGCCAGTTTATGTGCTCTTCGTCCAAATAGTTCGTGGGCTCATCGAGCAGCAAGACGCCGGGCTTCTCCAGCAGCAGCTTGGCAAGCAGCACCTTCGTCCGCTGTCCGCCGCTAAGCGCCGTGACTTCGCGGTCCAGCCCGATGGCATTGAGGCCCAGGCCATTGGCCATTTCGTCGACCTTCACGTCGATCAGATAGAAATCGCCGATTTCAAGCTCCTCTTGAATCTCGCCCATGCGCTCCAGCAGCTGCTCCAGCGTATCCGGATCGGCATCGCCCATTTGCGTAGCGATCTCGTTAAGCTCCTCTTCCAGGACCAGGAGCGGCAGAAACGCATCCTTCAAGACGTCCCGGATGGTTTTGCCCGCTTCGAGCTTGGTGTGCTGGTCCAAATAACCGTAACGTACGCGAGGCGTCCATTCCACCTTGCCTTCATCCTTCAACAGCTTGCCGGTCAAAATGTTCATCAGCGTAGATTTCCCGGTGCCGTTCGCGCCGACCAGACCGACGCGCTCTCCCTCCAGCAAACGGAAGGACACGTTCCGAAACAGTACCCGGTCGCCGAACGTATGCGATAATTGCTCAACCGTCAACAAACTCATTATGATTTATCTCCATTCATGAAGTACCTAGTCAAACCCTGCAACTCTCTCGATTACCCGAATCATTGTACCACAAAAGCATGCCATCCATGGGTATCGCCCGTTAGAACAATTTCCCGCCGGTAGCCGTACGGTACCCGACTTAATCGAACAATCGCCGGTTTGCGGCCGGCACGTGAGCGGGCGGCGAAAATTCAAAGTGTTGCGCAGCGAAGACTAGTTGCTATAATACTAGGCAGAGAGGGGCGTGCGGTCATGGAGTACAGCTTGGACGTCAGATTCAAACCATTATTCGAAATCATGGGCAGCTTGCATGCCTATGTATGCCGTAAATCACATAAAAAGCTTGATTTATCCCCCTCCTGGGCGAAAGAAGTCCGTCAACGGATCACGCCCCAATTAGCGGAGCTGCTCGATCGCGTTCAGATCGACGGCGACTGGAAGCTGACGTATCTGCTCGTGCATCTGTGTCCCGGAGAAGGCGTCGGCGAATTCGTGGATTGGCTGAACGGGATGACGGCGGGGGAGCTTTACGAATTAATGTCGCCGTACGGGAACCAGTTCCCGAACCAGATGGGGGAATTTCGCAATCATACCGTCAGCCTGTTCGAGCAGTGGAACGAGCAATATTTCCGGCATGTCGATCCGTTGATTCTCGAAAAGCTCGGCGAGGAAGCGCTTTACCGGAAGCAGAGGCTTCCGTCGGCGGATCCGATCGCGTTCGTGGACGAGACGACGAACGGGCTGTTCTTCGCGCCGATGGACGGGCTGGAGCGAGTGGTCCTCATGCCGCAATACCATTTTCAGCCGGTCAACGTGATCAGCCACTTCGGCAAGGTCACGATCTGCCATTATGCCGCCAGAGTGTACGTGGGCGATGAAGATTTCCTGACGCCGCACGAGTACCGCATGATCCGGAGCGTCTCGGAGAAGAGCCGCCTGAAAATCCTGCGCTACCTGAACAAGGGACCGCGCTCGTTCATCGAAATCGTGCGCCATTTGGAGTTATCCAAGGGAATCACGCACGATCACATCTCCAAGCTTCGCAATGCCGGCATGCTGACGGCGCATTTCGAAGGCGAGACGCTGACCACTTACAGCGTTCGGACCAGCGCTTTGGAGCAGGTACACAGCAAGATCATGGATTATATCGAGCAAGGCGTGTAGGGATCGCACCTGACGCATCGCTGAAATCGGCCGCTTACGCATCGTGAAATGACGATGCGTGGGCGGTTTTTTCGTTGCAAAAAAGAATCCGAAAAGACATTGAATACGCTGAACTTCTATAATATTCTTTATACAAAGAATTATTTATTGGTTCTCTATTTACAGAACCACATTTCGTACCTATAATAAGGACAAATACAAAGTAAATCTATCGGGATTAAACAGACGGCTGCTTGCAGCCTATATTAGGAGGGTATCATGAAGAAAAGAATCGTGACCTTATCGACAGCCTTACTTGCGAGCGCATTGCTATTATCCGCTTGCGGCAACAATACGAACGACAATGCGAATGCCGGCGCCGGGAACTCGGCGAACGCGGGCCAGCCCGCGGCGAACAATTCGGCCAATAATGCAGCGGGCAACGACGGCGCTGCGGCAGATCCCGCAGCCGGTGCTGCCGGACTCGTCACCGCGTCGGACATGTCCAAGCTGCCGGACATCGCGCAGAAGCGCACGGACACGATCATCGTCGGCTTGACCGATCCGAGCGGCGCGTTCACGCCGTATTTCCAACAAAGCGGTTACGACGGCAACGTGTCGTCCCTCCTCTACACGCCGCTCGTGAAGGTCGACGACAAAGGTCTTCCGATTCCGGGCTTGGCCGAGAAATGGGACGTGTCCGCGGACAACTTGACGTATACGTATCACCTGCGCAAGGATTTGAAATTCAGCGACGGCACGCCGCTTACGGCCGACGACGTTGCCTTCACGTGGACGATCCTGTACGACAAGTCGTATGACGGCGACTCCCTGGTGAACACGCTGAACGTCAAAGGCGGCGATGCCTATAAAGCGGGCACGGCGACCAGCGTCTCGGGCATCAAGGTGATCGATCCGCAGACGGTTTCCGTCACGCTCGAGAAGCCGAATGCCAGCGCGCTTACGCTGCTCGGATCGGACGTGCTTTCCAAGGCGTATTACGGTAAGGACTACAAGCAAGGACAATTGGATTACATGAAGAAGCTAAGCGGAAGCCCGCTCGGCACCGGCCCGTACAAGCTGGAGAAATTCATTCCGGGTCAGGAAGTCCGCATGGTCGCGAACGAGAATTACTATGACGGCAAACCTAAAACGGAGCATTTTATTTATAAAACGGCCCAAGGCGATACGTGGCAATACCTGGAGACGGGCGAGGTCGACTATGCGTCGTTCACGGCCACGAAGGAAAACGTCGATAAGCTCAAAGCGCTCGGCTTCGTTAATATCCTTCCTTACACGCCGAGCACGTACGGCTATCTTCAATTGAACCTGAAGCATCCGGCCTTGCAGGACAAGCTGGTCCGCCAAGCGCTGACGTACGGCTTGGACCGTCAGAGCATCTACGTGGACGCGGCGCAGGGCGCGGGCCAAGTCGCGAACATTCCTTCTTCGCCGATCTCGTGGTCGTATACGGAGGACGGCATCAACCCGTACAAGTATGATGCGGAGAAAGCAAAAGAACTATTAGACCAAGCCGGCTGGAAAGTGGGCGCGGACGGCATTCGCGAGAAGGACGGCAAGAAGCTGACGGTTCACTTCCTGGGCTCCAAGAAGCCGGAAACCGATATCTTCATCGCCGTGGCCAAAGAAGATTACGAAGCTTTGGGCATCAAATTCGAGCCTGAAGTATTCGCGGATTTCAATGCGCTCGTCTCCAAGGTCGAAGGCGGCGATTACGATATGGCTTCCTTCTCCACGTCGCTTCTGACCGATCCGTCGGACGGCCTGCTCCAATTCGTCGATGGCGAAATTCCAGGCTACGACAATCCGGCGTTCAAAGCGTTGTACGACAAAGGCTTGGCAACGTCGAATATCGACGAGCGCAAAGCCGTGTACAAAGATATTTACAAGCTGCTGAACGACGAGCTGCCGGTCATCTTCACGAGTTATAAGAAAAGCGTGTACGCCTACAACGGTCGGATTCAAAATCTAAGCGTCAGCCCGTTCAACGGCCTTGCCCCAAGTCTGCCGAGCTGGACGCTGAGCCAATAATAACGAACCAAACAAACGCGATTCCCTGTCCGATCTCCGGGCGGGGAATCGCAGGTTAAGGAGTCGATTATGAGCACGTACATTACGAAGCGGATCCTGTATATGATCGTCATTTTATTCGCGGCTTCCTTCTTGATCTTCTGCCTGTATGCACTGACGCCGGGCGACTTCATCACGGGCAATATCAAGCTGACGCCGGAACGCAAAGCGGAGCTTCGGGAGATCTACGGGTTGAACAAACCCGTGATCGAACGGTACGCGATCTGGATGAAGAACGCCTTCCACGGCGACTTCGGCTATTCGCTGTCGCAGCAGAAGCCCGTACTCACTTTGTTTAACCAGTACGTCTGGAATTCATTCCTGCTCGCGGTCGTATCCACGTTCTTGACGTGGCTGATTGCCGTCGTCGTCGGCGTCGTCGCTGCGTACAAGCAGTACTCGTGGTTCGATACGATCGTCATGGTGGCGCTCTTCGCGGCGATGTCGATCCCGTCGTTCTTCATCGGCCTCTTCCTGATCAAGATGCTGGCCGTCGATTGGAAGTGGCTCCCTCCGGGCGGCATGCTGACGACGGGAAGCAATTCGACGGGAATGGCTTACGTCAAGGAAGTCATTCACCATATGATCCTTCCCGTGATGGTCATGACCTTGCTCGGGGTCGGCTCTCTGACCCGCTACTTCCGAAGCAACATGATCGACGTCATCAAGCAGGATTATATTCGCACGGCCCGCGCCAAGGGGTTGAAGGAACGCAAAGTATTGTTCACGCATGCGCTGCGCAACGCCCTGCTGCCGGCCATCACGTTGGTCGGCTTCGAGCTTCCCGCCCTGTTCGGCGGCTCGCTCATTATCGAGAAAATTTTCAACTGGCCGGGCATCGGTCAGCTCTATATGCAATCCTTCAGCCTGCGGGATTATCCGCTGCTCATGGGATTCACCCTGTTTATCGCGATTCTGACCGTCATCGGCACGCTGGTCTCGGACATTTTGTACCATGTCGCCGACCCGCGGGTTCGGCTGTAGGAGGTCCTTTCGGATGTCAACGATTCACGGAGAGGGGACGGCGGTATTGTCGTCCCCTAAACCTAAACCAGTCTATACGTCGCTGTGGAAACAATCCCTGAGGCGGCTGCTCAAGAATAAACTCGCCGTGTTCGGCTTCGTCGTCGTGGCGTTCATGTTCGCGGCGTGCTTCATCGGCCCGCTGTTCTCGCCGTATACGGACAACAAGATCAATATGGCCTTCATGAACAAGGCGCCCAGCCTGAAGCACTGGCTGGGCACTGACGCGCTCGGACGCGACGTGCTGACCCGCGTGCTGCAAGCGGGGAGAATCTCCTTGACCGTCGGGCTGGCTTCCATGGTGCTGTCGGTCTTCGTCGGTTCCCTGCTCGGCGTTATCGCCGGTTATTATCGGGGCATCGTCGACCAAATCATCATGCGTCTGGCCGATCTGCTGCTGACCATTCCGAGCCTCCCGCTTCTGTTTATCCTTGGCGCGCTCCTGTCGGAGTGGAAGGTGCCGACGGAGTACCGCATGTACATCGTCATGCTGATGCTCAGCATCGTCGGATGGCCGGGGCTTGCCCGGATGGTCCGGGGCCAGATGCTCAGCCTGCGGGAACGCGAGTATATGCAAGCGACCGTCGTTCTCGGTCTTCGCGACCGCCGAAAGCTGTTCAATCATTTGCTGCCGAATTTAGTGCCGCTGCTCATCGTCATTGCCACGCTAAACATCGGCGGAGCCATTCTGTACGAGTCCGTCTTGAGCTATTTCGGACTTGGCGTGATGGCGCCGACGCCGACGTGGGGCAATATGATCGACGCGGCCAACAACATGATCGATTTCCAAGACCATCCGTGGCTATGGATTCCGCCCGGCTTCTCGATCTTCGCGACCGTCATCGCCATTAATATCTTCGGGGACGGTCTGCGGGATGTCTTGGATCCCAAGCAGAAAAGGTAGGTGTACGTGAACATGGATAACGTACTTGACATAGAGCATTTAAGCACGCATTTCAAGACGGAAGACGGCATCGTTCGCGCCGTCGACGACGTGAGTTTGCAGGTCCGCCAAGGCGAGATCGTCTGCATCGTCGGCGAGTCCGGCAGCGGGAAGAGCATCACGGCGATGTCGGTCATGGGACTGATCGAAGCGCCTGCGGGGCAGGTCGTCAAGGGGAGCATAGGCTTCCGCGGCGAGGACTTGCTGAAGCTTAGCCGCAACGAGCTTCGCACCATTCGGGGCAATGAAATCGCGATGATCTTCCAGGAGCCGATGACTTCGCTCAATCCCGTGCTGCGGATCGGCGAGCAGCTGATGGAGCCGCTCATGGAGCATCGGAAAATGAGCAAGAAAGCGGCGCGGAAACGAGCGATCGAGCTGATCGGCGAAGTAGGCATCTCCCGCGCGGAGCAGATCGCGGATTCGTATCCGCATGAGCTCAGCGGCGGCATGCTGCAGCGCATCATGATCGCCATCGCGATCTCCTGCGACCCGAAGCTGCTGATTGCCGATGAGCCGACGACCGCGCTCGACGTGACGATCCAAGCGCAGATTCTCGATATGCTGCGCCGCTTCAAGGAAGAATCGGGCATGTCGATCCTGCTCATCACGCATGACCTCGGCGTCGTGGCGGAGATGGCGGATTACGTGGTGGTCATGTATGCGGGCAAGGTGGTCGAGGAAGGCGAAGTCGTCGCTTTGTTCGAGAATCCGCAGCATCCGTATACGCAGGGCTTGCTGAAATCCAAGCCGATTATCAATCAGCGCCAGGACGAGCTGTATTCCATTCCGGGACAGGTTCCGAACCCGCTGGAGCTCGTGCCCTCCTGCTACTTTCACGACCGGTGCGCCCATTGCATGGACGTCTGCAGGACAACGGAGCCCGCATTGAAGGAAACCGGCAATCAACAGAAGGTTGCCTGCTGGCTATACGAGGAGGCGATCGCGCATGTCTGAGCAACGGCAGCCGCTGCTCGAGGTGAACGGGCTCAAGAAGTATTTTCCGATCAAATCCGGCCTGCTCAGCCGCACGGTCGGCAGCGTGAAGGCCGTCGACGATATCAGCTTCTCCATTAAACAGGGCGAGACCTTCGGCCTGGTCGGGGAATCGGGCAGCGGCAAGAGCACGGTGGGTCGCACGATTCTGCGGCTGACGGACAAGACGGACGGCGAAGTGAAATTCAAAGGCGTCGATCTCTACGGTCTGCCGCCCGAAGAGCTGCGCCGGCTGCGTCCGAAAATGCAGCTGATCTTCCAGGATCCGTACAGCTCGCTGAATCCCCGCGTGCGCATCGGCGACGCGATCGGCGAAGCGCTGCTCGACCATGGCCTCGTGCCGCGGGCAGAGATCCGCGATCGGGTCATGGAGGTCCTTGCCGCCTGCGGGCTGTCGTCGTACCATATCGACCGTTTCCCGCACGAGTTCTCCGGCGGCCAGCGGCAGCGCGTCGGCATCGCCCGGGCGCTCGTCCTGAATCCCGATCTGATTATCGCCGACGAGCCGGTCTCCGCGCTGGACGTATCGATTCAAGCGCAGATCATCAATTTGTTCCGCAAGATGCAGGACACGCAGGGATTGACGTATTTGTTCATCTCCCACGACCTCAGCGTCGTCGAGCATCTATGCTCGCATATCGGCGTCATGTATCTCGGCTCGATGATGGAGACGGCATCGCGCGACGAGCTGTTCCGCAATCCGCTTCATCCGTACACGAAGGCGCTGCTGTCGGCCGTGCCGATTCCGATTCCGAAGCTGAAGCGCGAGCGGATCGTGCTGAGCGGGGAACTGCCGAACCCCGCCGATCCGCCGTCCGGCTGCAAGTTTCATACGCGATGCCCGTTCGCCGTTGCGCGCTGCCGGGAGGAAGTGCCGCAGTTCCGGAACGTCGGCAGCGATCATAACGTCGCTTGCCATCTCGTATAAGGGAGCGCGGCCAAGCAACGCTGAACTCATGCCAAAAGACCGTAACGACCGCTGTAAAGCGGCTCTTACGGTCTTTTTATTGTTTACTTCCGGCTGCTGCAGGCGCGACTCCGCCCCTGAAGGGCAGCTTCTCACGCCGCGGCCGATGCATTGACCATTAGTTCAATCGCACCGCAGCCTGCTTCCCTTGCTTCAGGAGCAGCGTGTAATACACGACGTAATAAGCGAACATAATAAGCAGGAATCCGGACGCCCATTCGCTGGTTCCCGCGTTGAAGGAATAGCTCCAGCCGCCTTCATGGGACATCGGGGCCATTTCATACACCCTGTATGCCAAGCGCCCGACGAACAAGGCCGTCACGATGCTGCCGATCCACGCGTTCGTCTTGAAATACAGCCCTGTGCCGCGGCGTTCGAAGGCTGTCAGCGCGGCACCGACGAGGCCCAGCGCCGCTCCGACAAGAATCCCCAATACATCCGAAACAACGCTGATCGCGCTGAATCCGCTCTGCGTCATGAACAAGATGCCGATCGCCGAGAACAACCCGATCCGCAAGGTTAAGCTTCGCGTTCGAAGCTGGCTCCACGAGAAATTGCTGCGCACCCGCCGAATGACCCGATACCCCACCAAACAAGCAATGACTAGAATAATGATCTTCTGCATTTATATTGCCTCCCCATATGTGTCGTTCAACAGGTACAATCATATCCCGCGAAGGCAGATCCGCTCGACCGCCGCTGGATATAACCTTATTGCGCCCGCCTTATATCCGCAGATAGAGATGATCGGTCCGCGCCTCAACCGGATTGCGTTCCGGCGCTTCGCTTGGCTACAATAACCAATAGGATCGAGTCGGAGCCATGCTGCAGAGGCGCAGGACAACGGAGGCGGAACGAACACATGAACTTGAACGACCGGCGTTTCTTCATTCGCACGACGGCCGCGGCGGCATCCGCAGCCATTCTTTTGCACGCGGCTGATTTCTTCGAGGGATCTCCCGTGAAAATCGCGCTGAACGTCCTCATATGGGCGACGTTTGTCAGCAGGTTCCTGCTGCGGGACTTCTGGCAGACCAACAGAAACGCCATCGCGTTCGTGGCGCTGGTTGCTTTGGAAACCGCGGCGGGCATGATTTGGTTCGGCGAAACCGCACTGATTTATTTTCTCGCGATCACGGTCATGACGACGGTCGTCCGAATAACCATGGGGCCGAAGCGCGTCCCGCTTCTTGCTGCTCTGATTCTCATCACGGGGCTGTACATGGCCTTCGGCAACGTAAGCCTGTTCAGCTTCCTGACCTTCGCCTTCATTGCGACTTTCTTCTACTTAAACGTCCGCAGCAGGCGTCAGCGCGACAGCATATACGAAGAGAATACGCGCCATTTGGCCGAGCTGCAGGTTGCCTACGCGCATCTTCAAGAGGCATCCGTCGCTTCGATGCGCAATGCGGTGCTGGACGAACGCACGCGAATCGCGCGCGACATCCACGATTCGGTCGGGCACAGCCTGACCTCGCTTATCGTGCAGCTGCAGGCGCTGCGCTACATGATCGTCAAGGATCCCGTTCAGGCAGAGCAGACGCTGCCCGGCATGCTGGAGGTTGCCCGCCAAGGGCTGCAGGATATCAGAGCTTCCGTTCATTCGTTGGCCGACGATCGGTCGGTGTCCGGCTTGGCGCCGCTGAAGGCACTGCTCGCCAGAATGGAGGCGACGTCTTCCATCCGGTACGAATTGCGAACCGAGCTGCAGGAGGAAGAGATCGATGCGGCGGACGTCAGACTACTCTTCGGCGTGATGCAGGAAGCCATTACGAATATGGTTCGCCATTCCGGGGCCGACTACGTCGACGTGCGAATTTCCAGGGAAGACAGCCGCATTGTTCTGCGGATCCTGGATAACGGCATCGCGACGGCAAGCGAACCCGTTCAAGAGGGTTTCGGTCTGAGAATGATGCGGTCGAGAATCGAAGAGGCCGGCGGGCGGCTGACATTCGGGACTGCGGAACCGCAGGGGTTCCGGATTACGGCGGAGCTGCCGGCGGGAACGGCTGACGCGGAGACTGCAAAGGGAGAGGGAGAGGCGAATGATCGACGATAAAATTAACGTGCTGCTTGCGGACGATCAGAAAATGATCCGGCAAGGCTTCAGCTACGTCATCGGCCTGCAGAGCGACATGGTAGTCGTCGGCGAAGCGGCGGACGGCAAAGAAGCCGTCGCTCAGGCAACCGCCCTGCAGCCCGATATTATACTGATGGACATCCAGATGCCCGGCATGACGGGCATCGAAGCCTCCAAAGCGATCTTGAAGCAGCTGCCCCGCGTCAAAATCGTCATGCTGACCACGTTCAACGATCCCGACTATATTTACGAGGTCATCCGTTCGGGCGCCGTCGGCTATTTGTTGAAGGACGCGGACGTGGAGGATATGCTGGACGCCATTCGTTCCGCCTATCGGGGCGAAGCCGTGTACCGGACGGATCTGGCTGCGAACGCGCTTTCCCGCGTCGTCTCGTCCGCCTATCTCATCCCTGATGCAGGCGCGGACGCTCCGCTGCTCGAGCCGCTGACGGAGCGCGAACAGGAGATTTTGCAGGAGATGGCATACGGCCTCCGCAACGACCGCATCGCGCAGAAGCTGTTCATCAGCGAGGGAACCGTCAAGTCCCATGTCCATCGCATTTTGCAGAAATTCGGCTGCGGCGACCGGACCGAGGTTGTCGTGACGGCGCTGCGGAAGGGAATGGTCAAGTAAGACAGGATGCAGCCTCGCAACCGCTAGCGTTTGCTCCAATCAGGGGTCATTATTAATAAGCATGCACAATTAACTTCAACAATTAACTTCAACAAAAAAAGAGCCGCGGCTATGCTTCCCGCCCGGCTCTTCTCTATACGCTAAACTTACAAGTTGAACTTTTCTACCGCTGCTTCCAGAACGGAGATCCGCTTCTTAAGCAGCTCCGTCGTATCGGCAATCCGTTTCGCCGCTTCCAACTGATTCGTGGACATCTGCTGAATGAATACCGTGCTCTCCGCGGTCACCGACGAGATCTGAGAGATTTGCTCCACCGATGCGCTTACCTCTTCGGAGCTGGCCGTAACCTCCTCCGCAGCCGCGGAGATCTCCTGGATATGGCTGTTGACGAATACAAAACGGTCCACCGTGTCGTTAAATAACGATTCGACTTGTCCGGAGAGCTCTTTGCCCCTGAACATTTCCTTGGATTCCTCCGACATCCGCTCGCCGATCAGCGCGGACTCCTGTTGAATTTGCAGAAGGAGCGAGGTGATCTGCGCCACGGACACGGATGAAGCCTCTGCAAGCTTGCGAACTTCGCTGGCCACGATGGCAAAGCCCGATCCATGCTCGCCCGCTCTCGCCGCCTCGATGGAAGCATTAAGGGCGAGGAGCTTGGTCTGGTCGGCGATGCTCGTAATCGATTGAAGCACCGGCTCGATCTCTTGCATGTAGGCATTCAGTACCTGCACGGAATTCGTCGTCTGCTCGGCGACATCGGAGATCGAGGTGACTTGGCCTTTCAGCCAGTGAATCGAATTTCTTCCCTGCTCCGCGGTTTCGAGCGCTTCCATGGAAGCGATCGATACGCTGGTCGAAGCCTCCGAGGTTCGTTGAATGGCCAGCGTGATCTCCTCCATCGATTCCGCGCTGTCCGCCGCCCCTGAACGCTGCTGCTGCGCGCTGTCGGCCAAATGCGTGATCGATTGCTCGAGCTGCACGTTCAAGGTCAACATCCGGGCAGCCTCCGAGCTGAACTGATCGGTCGTATGCACGAGCTCTTGCGTGGTCATCTTCACATCGCGAACCACGTCCCCGAGCGTGACGCCCAGCCGCTCGATCATCTGCAGCATAGCTGCATACGCTTGTCCGATCTCGTCGTTCGAGCTGATGCGTTTGGCGGCAAGCTGGTATTTGGCCTCCGCGAGGTCGCCCCTTGCAATGGCCTCCGCGCCTTTGACGATCGTTCCGAGCGGCCGCAAAGCGCGAGACAGGAACAGCGCCATGAGCACGAACACAAGGAGTGTCAGGATCCCCATCAAGATGAATATAGGCGTACTTGAATCCATCACTTCGCGATAGATCGTTTGCGATACCGATACGTCCGTGTCGATTCCGATCGCGCCGATAATCGTTCCGGCCGAATTACGCAGCGGCGCAAAAGAAGAGAGATACGTCCCGTACTCCGGGTTGTGTATGATGTTGGACTTGGCGGTCTGTCCCTTCAATACCGATGCGATCGCTTCCTTCGGCATATCCGTGACTTCGCCGATCGGCGACGCATCATCGGCTTCCTTCGGCTGTCCGTCAATAAGAAGGATAGGCTGTCCTTTATCGTCGATTTTGACCGTATATACGTACAAGGCACCGATCTCCAGTCGGTACGCATTCAATTCATCGCGAAGCTTCCAGTAGAGATCGTTGTCTTTCGCGTCGGCGAGGAAGGCTTCATAGGATTTGACGTCGAATTGTCCCGCATAAGCCTCCGCGACGTGCATGCTGAAGCTGCCGATCGCTTCTTCGCTTGCTTTCTTGGTGTTGCGAACCTGCAGGTAAATCAAGATTGAAGATAGAACAAGGAGGATCGTCAGAATCATAATCGATAGTTTGAACACGAGGCGGCCTTTACGTCTAAACATGCAATCTAAACTCCCTTTGCGACAAATTTCCCTATTTTTCCTTTTAATACGACAACTATAGAATTCGCCGGTCGGCCCGATTATTCCTGCTCATGACATGGAAATATATGCAACGAAAATACCAGGCAGCGGTGATTGGCTCACCGGTCCCTCATAATAAAACAACGTCGCTCGCTCCAGCTTCGGCATGTAACCTCCCGGTTGCTTTAACGTAGATATATTCGAGTCGCAGGTTTCTTCCTCATCAAAGGAGCAGATCCGAATGTCGTTGCCAACCAAACGTGCCGTATCACTCGATTTAGCCAGAGGTGCCATGCTTCTGCTCATTGCGCTGGCCCATGCACCGCTCTACTTGTATAACGCTGAACCAGGCATTCTTCAACATGTCGAGAGCACCGGCTTTTTCGACCGGTTTGTAAATTTCATGGGAATGCTCTTCGTCGATGCCCGGGCCAGAGCGTTGTTTGCCGTTCTATTCGGTTATGGGCTAGTCCTAACCTTCGATAGACGGACCTTGCAAGGGATAGGCATCCATGAAGCCTCGAGGACGGTTCGTCGCCGATGCTGGTATTTGCTCCTATTCGGGTTCGTGCTGGCCGTCGTTATTGGAGGTCAGGATATTCTGATGGCCTACGGGTTAGCCGGTCTGCTCGCCTCTTGGCTGCTAACGCGCGGGAACGGAACGCTGATTCGGGTCTTTATGATTCTTACGCTATGCTACGCCGTTATTCTTCCGCTCTTATGGGGGTTTCTCGTTCAAGATGCCGGAGATTATGGGTTTGAGCCGGAGTATGCCGCCACGGACACCTACCTCCATATAACCTTGGAGAGGCTACTCGCATTCCCTTCGATTCCCTTGCTCATCCACATCCTGTTTCCGATTCTTCCACCCGTCATTCTCGGCATGTGGATGGCTAGACACCAACTATTGACGGATCCAGCGAAGCGGATGAGGACACTCTCCATCCTCGTACTGCTGGGACTAACCGTTTCTTTGATGGGCGCGCTGCCTGTGACTTTCATAGATCGCCCGTGGCAGCCCGGCTTCTTTACGGCCGGCGTCCTGTACGGCGTCCACGTCTTTACCGGATTCGCCGGCGGGTTAGCCTATGCGGCTCTCTTTGGCATCATCGGCTCCAAAATAAAAGGGACCGGCGCGCTTTCCCGTGCACTAATGGCGCTTGGGAAGCGTTCCCTGACCTTCTTCGCATGGAACGAAGCGATGCTTGTTCTCCTTTTATCTCCGGTTGCCTTGGACTTAGGAGGAAGGGTGAGCAACGGTACAGCCGCCGGGATTGCCATCGGCGTCTGGAGTCTGTCCCTTTTCCTGGCTGCATGGCTGGAGAAGAAGGATCGGATGGGACCACTCGAAGCATTGCTCAGGAGGCTCGTGCTCAAAAATTAAATGCATACGTGCATCACAGCTTTAGCCAACAAAAACGGCAAAACAACAACAAGGCAAAAAAGGAGGCTTTCGCCTCCTTTCCGCTTCTCCCTGCTCACCATGCTGTTCACTTCAATGAAAATGCTTCATTCTTCACGCCGATATCATGGTCAGGCAGGCTACTTCCGTGTTCCAATCGCGCTGGCATAAACGGCGATCGGCGGCTCTCCAAAAGCCTCTGCATAGTCCTCTCCCAACCAGACGCCGAAGCTGGTCTGCCGGTTGAACCCGAGGCTCCGATAATACGCCGCGTCCCGACGAATGACTTCTTCGTCGAAAGGCAGCGGCTCAAGCGGCTTGAGCCAGTGTAGATACCGGGAATTGTCCATCCAGTATTCCAGAATTTGAGCACCTTCCTGTCCGAACAGCTGCAGCAAACCAGGCAGATGCTCGAGCTCTCGAAAGTTCTCGGGGCAGTCCGGATCGTTGATCGGCCGGGACGAATCGCGGTAGATCGGGGCGTACTCCAGGAAAATACCCGCGTCGGGCCGCACGTTGCCCGGTGCTTGAATCGTGTCTTGGTAAGCCAAGTAGCAGTGCTCCGCCTTCGAGTCGAATCGCCGAATTCCCCGCAGGATATGGTTGTAGAACATCATTGCCTGATCCGAAGCGGACAGAGACAGGCAGCCCCCGCAGTGGCATGCACTGTCAGTCACGTCGTCGATCCAATAATAGTACCGCCCCGTCGGCGAAGGCAGCGCACGAGCCAATTCTTCCGACCGTGTCTCCAAATAACGAAGGGCCTCCGCGTTGGACGCGCACAAGTTAAAGTCCGAATTCCTGCTCCCCGTCTCGTCCATCCGGAACCAGTCGGGATGCTCCGAGAAGAGGGCCCTCGGAACGAGCCACGACATGGCATGCGCTTCGAACTCGAGTTCCACGTTCAGCTCCTTCATCCGTTCCGCGAACCGTTCGAAGCCCGGCGTCTTCACGAAATCCAGCATTTTCTCGAGCTCCTCCAGCGCGCCAGCGCCCCAGCCCGGATGAATCCCCACCAGGTTAAGGCCCGAACGCGCGATCAGACTTGCCCAATAGGGCCCCGTCTCCTCGGGTAGTATGAGTATGCCGCGTTTATCTTCCAAAGGGCAGCTCTCCTCTTGATGTCAAAACTTATCCGCCGTATACCAGAAGATCGGAAGCGGAAACCATCCGGCCGGCACCGGAGTCTCCATAAACCGGCCATGCGGCGTAAGCAGAAGCGTCTGGGCCTGCTTCTTGTTAAGCTCCGGGGCGCCCGGTTTAGCCGACCGTTCGACGGTAACGCCGTTCTCGTCCACGCGGGCGGTAACGGGCTGGCCGTCCAGCACGGCGGAGAATTCGCCTGCCGCAAGTCCGATCGTCCGGTGCTTCAGCGTCAAATAAGCTTCCATCACGCGGGCAAAATCTATGATATGGAACATGTCGGATGTCTCGATCGCGTAATTTTCCGCGAAACGACTCAGGCTCGCATTCAGCTCCGTCTCATACTCCGGCGCGAGAACCGATATCCAATCCGTGCCGGAGTGTGCCAGATACGCCTTGATCGCCCGCGGAATATCGTCCGTATTCTCCATGGCGAGCTCGGTTATTTCTTTGCCTGTTTTGCTGACGACGACGTAACCGATCAGCCGGTCTCCCTCCAACACGCCGAGAGCCTGCTGCTCAAGACCGATTAAGATGAGCGGCATCTGCTGGAGGTCTCGTTGAACGTACGCGGGCCGGGCATCGTTCAGCTTGTGCGCGAAAGCCGCCGCGCCTTCGATATCGAACAAAGGCCGGATGGATAGTCCTTGCGCGTCTGCGTTGCCCAGCGCATGTCTAACGTTGACTTGTCCAATCGAATACTTGATCTTCACCCCTCCAAAGGTGAAATCGAAATATTCGTACCGCTGACGCTGCCCGTTTAATACGAGCATGTCGTACGACTGAGGCGCTTCCTCAAGCCACTTGTTCATCAGCACCTTCATATGCCCTTCTCCGCGCGCCCTTGGATGCACCGACACAATTCCCAAGTAACCGGCGCGCAGCGGGAAGCCGCCGACGTTCATCGGCTCCGGGTACACGGCTACCAGCGCGCGAAGTCGGCCCTGCTCGTCCGCCGCGACCATATGGATATCCGAAGATTCGATGCCCTTGCCGTACACCTTGGGAATGATGGATTCGAAGTCGATCTTAAATGCGTAATTGGCTAAATCGATATAGGCCTCACGCTCATCCGGTCTTGCCTTCCTGTATTCCAGCACGATATTAGCTCCCTTTGTATGATTTTGGGGACAGTGATGTAGATCGCAATGATGAAACCACTTCCATTATACAAGAAAAGCGAACCTCGAAAACGGGCAGAACTACAGGAAGTTGGCGTTCCGCGGACGAAATTTTGTGCGTTGGCAGCTTGTGGCGCACTCCGTGCACCTACTGCTCCGAACCTCGCGGTTTGGCAGCCTTATGGTGCACTGGGTGCAACTCTTGCTCATTTTCCGCACAACTGCATGCCCCATCGGATTAACTAAAAAAAAACCGGACGCCGATTATCGAAAGCGGCATCCAGGGTTCTTCGCATGACGTCATTACCTATTTCCCACTTTCGGCTCGCGCCGGCAATGCTACTTCCCAGCCTTAAGATCGACCAGCGTCTGCGCCAGCGTGTCGATCTGACCGAGGATGGACACCGGATCGAAGTAGAAGTAGGTCTTATAATCGAGCATGATGACGTTGCCGTTCTTCACGGCCGGCAGGTTCTGCCAAATTTTGCTCTCCGTGATCGCCTTCACTTGCTCCTCCGAGGTCTCCGGTGTGTACGTCGCGAGGAAGATATAATCCGCGTTCGCGATCTCCGGCATCTTCTCGGGCGAAATCTCGACGTATTGCGCCCCGTTATCGATGACGTTCTTCTGGATCCAATCCGGCGCTTTAAACTTAAACGCGTTGTAGATGACTTCCCCTCCGCGGCCGTAGTTGTCTCCCATGACCGCGAGCGTATTGCCGCCGATCTCGAGCAGCGCCGCCGTCGTCTCGCCCGGCTTGAACGCATCCTTCAGCTTCTCCTGCGCCGTCTTCGCCTTGCTCTCGTATTGCGCGAGCCAATCGGCCGCTTCCTTCTCCCGGCCCAATAGGTCGCCGAATTGCTTCACTTCGTCGCGAATGTTCTTGATCGAATCGTATTTGATGAACACGGTCGGCGCGATCTTGGCAAAACTGTCGTATTCGTCGGCAAGCGTATCGTTCAAGAAGATCACGTCGGGCTTCATCGAGAGAATCTTCTCCGCGGAGGCCGGCGAGCCGATATCTTCCATCTTGGCTTCTTGTTCCTTCAAGAACGGACTGCCCATCCACCATTCCTTGCTTCCGCCGATCGGCTGCAGCCCGAGCGCAATCAACGTGCCGTGGTAATAACCCGAGACGATACGCTGCGGATCGGCCGGAATCTCAATATCGCCTTTGGCCGTCTTCACGATGCGGGTGGCCGCATCCCCGGCCTTGCCCTCGTTGGTGCTGCTACTGTTGCTGTTACCGCTGGTGCCACCGTTGCTTGTAGTATTATTGCTATTGCCGCTTTTCGTGCCGTTGCTGTTTTTGGCGTCGCTAATGCCGTTGCTGCTGTTGCTGCCATTGTTGCCGCACGCGCTAAGCACGACCGCCACACTTAAGACAATCATAAGCGTACTCGTAAACTTACGAAGAACCGCTGACATGTCGAATAATGCCCCCTATTCTGAAAATGAGAAATATTATCATTTGAATGATAACAATTCTCAGATAGGATGTCACGTCTATTTTTGGCCTCTTAAGACACCGACGGGCTAACGCACACAGGGCTGATGCAGTCGCATGTATCGTTCTACGAAAAATTTTTTCCAACTTCTAAATACATTTCGTATCTAAAATTCTGATTATTATGATACAATTCGTATTGTTTGGCTGCTAGGTTCTCATTCCTTTCTCAGCCGAATAAATAGGAGAAGATCATACTCATATCGGAGGGATTCCCATTTCACTTTCATTGACCAGCCCGGCTAAAAAATCGCTCGTCATCCTGCTCGCCATCATCGTCCTGTTCGCTACCGTTTCGCTCGGACGCTCATCTGCCGCGCCGATTGATGCGCCGTCCAATCTCCAAGTCTACCTGAAGCTCGACTCGATTCCGGGCGAATCCACCGTGAAAGGTTTCGAGCAATGGATCCCGGTATCCGACGTCGAATTCGGCTTGGAAGCTTCCGTCTCGCGGGCAGCATCTACTACAGGCATGGCCGTAGGCAAGCCCGATCTCTCCAGCCTCTCCTTCACGAAGCTGTACGACGCCGCCTCCGCGCCGATCTTCCTCAACGCGATGCAAGGCAAATCAATCAAGAGCGCAACGCTTGTTTTCGTCAAGCCGGGCCCTACGCCGGTCAAGTTTCTGACGATTGCCCTGAACAATGTCTTTATCACGTCGTATTCGTTCAATGACACGGTCGAATCCATCTCCCTGGAGTACGGCATCATCTCGTTCGGCTATGCTTCGCAGAAACCGGACGGCTCCCTGAATCCGGTAGCTAGGTCGGCATGGGATGCCGCCAAAGCAACGACCACAACGCCGCTTCTTCCATAATCCCCGCAGCGCCGTATCGCTGATTAGCAAATAACCATCTATTCGCAACACATTGAACCGGGCGGAGCGCCAAGATGGCGCGCTGCCCGGTTTATTCGTATTTCTTAGTAGCTTAAGGGTCTGCAAACAGACCCGGCCATAGAATTAGCAGCGTCTTTATCCAATGTGATCGAATTGACATCCTACCCGCACTCAAGTATCTTGATAATAAAGCATCTTGACTATCAAGATATATTTCAGCACTAGGAGGACAAGCATTTGGCAACGAATCGACCGGATCAACCCACGGAGCAACAAGAAAACCTGACGAAGGGCATGCGCGGACTGGGAACGCGAACGGTACTCTACCAGCAAAGCGTAGCCGCTGCCTTGGGGTTATATAATAACGACTTTCTATCCATCGACATTCTGCATGAGAAGGGTCCCGTGACCGCCGGCGAGCTGTCGAAGCTGACCGGACTCACGACCGGCAGCGTTACCTCCCTGATCGACCGGCTCGAGAAGAGCGGTTTCGTGCGCAGGCAGCCTGATCCCCATGACCGCCGCAAAGTGATCATCGTTCCCCTCTACGAGCATAAAGAAGAAGTCAGCCGTACGTACCTCCAGCTTCACGCGGCGATGGTCGAACTGGCCTCCGCTTACTCCGATGAAGAGCTTGCGCTCATTACGCAGTTTCTATCCAAGGCAGGCAGCGTGCTGGAAGAGCAAATTCAACAGCTCAACGCCCATGCACGCCATACGAAATGATGGTGCGGACCGAGCATACGAAATGATAACGAAAAGGAATGAGTCCAATGGCGGTACTGGTTATCTACGCGACCAAAACAGGCGCAACGACGCAGTGCATACAAGTGTTAGCCGAGGAGATTGCGAATTGTACGGTTTGCGATATTCAAGCGGAGAAGCCTTCGATCGAGGATTTCGATCAGATCATTCTTGGCGCGGGCGTCCGGGACGGGAAAATATACAAGCCGATTCGCGACTTCATCAAAAAAAATCATGACGCATTGCGAAGCAAGAAAATGGGCTACTTCATTTGCAACGAGAAGCCCAAGGAAACCGAAGAAATCATCGAGCGGAATATTCCCGCCGACCTCAAAGAAGCCGCCGTATGCATTGCATCGTTCGGCGGCTATAAAGCATATGCTGCGCCCAAGGAAGGCACCGATCAGCTGAGGGGGATTTTCGTGGATCGCATTAAAGCTTTCTCTGAAAAATTCACGGGATAAACGGTTATTTCGAAGCGGTTGGGAGATTGGCAGGGCCGTGCGTCCATCTCGCTGCGTTCCGCGATCCGAGAAGCCCTTAACGATGACTTTGTCTTCTCATCCACTGGGTCGCTACCCATTTCTCCCCGACCGAGACGGGATTGCCCGCATGCAGCGTCCGTTCGTTGAGATCGTGATCGTTATAGAAGTATTCGAAGTAGACGGCGCTGCCCTTCTTCGGGGTTACCGCAAAATGAAGCGAAGGAAAATACGTCTCGCCGCCTTCTTCCACGTCATTGAGATACATCACCAAGGTACTGATGCGGTTGTTCGCCACATGATCGGACGTGAAGTAATCGTAATGGGGCCGATACTGCTCGCCGGGCTTATAATGTAAAATTTGCAGCGGTTCGGCATGCGAGACCGGTATGTTCATCAGTTCGGACACTCTTGTCTCGACCCTAAGAATCGACTCGTTCTCGCTCTCCTCGAAGAACATGCTGCTGCTTGTCCGAATGTCGCTTTCCAGGTGAGCCTTGCCGATCTTAGCCCGCTGCAATCTGCTTTGGGCCAATGCAATGAGCGCATCGCATTCCGCATGGCTCAGTACGTTTTCCAAGATCAAGATCAGCGGTTCATTGATTTTGCCGACAATATGAATCTCTTTATCCGTTGTCTTGATTTTGTTTCCAACCGCATTCAGGATCGACTGCTCTCTAACGGCCATCTTCTCTTCCTCCACTCTTGAATACGGGAAACCGCTTGAATGAAGATTATGTCCGGTCGTTAAAGAAGTTCTCTGAATTTTTCGAAAACCCTTCCAAGAGGTTGTTTTTCTTGCCTATCGACGATTTCCGCTTCGCTTGAGGGAACACATGGAATCGCGCCTTGCTCAATCATGCAGCGAGGCAAATAAGCGCGGAACCTCGCTTAGGAATCGGTCATGCTGGAAGGCGGCGTAATCGTTCCAAGGCGCTTCGAAGAAGGAATAGCCGGCTGTCAGATGGATTTTGCCCTCGCGGACGGCAGGCAGGCTAAGCCACGCTTCCGACTGGGAGAGCCGCCGCCATCTGGCCTGCGAAGCCTCGTTCTCGTCGACGTGCAGCACAATGCGATCCGCGCCGAGCGCGGCAAGCTCAAGCGGCTGGACGGTTTCTTTCCACTCGACCGCGGAGATGCCCTTCGGCGCTGCGATTGCCAGATCATCGTAGAGCACCGTTCCGGCTTGACGGCCCCAGCAGGAGAGCTGGTCTCGGCTGACGAGCAGCACGAGCACGGCATCTTGTCCGATGCGCGGCAATATCGATTCCCTGGTCGCGGTTGCTTTGCGGTCATAGCGCGCCAGCCATTTGGCCGCTTCCGCGGGTTCACCGAGCAGCTCCGCGACGAGCGTCAGGTGGCGGCGCCAATCGTCGTCTTCGCCCAGGAACAAGCAAGGCGCGACGCTCTCCAGCCGTTCTCTCTCCTCGGGAGGAATCAAGTTCTCGATCCCGACAATATAGTCCGGGCGAGCTTCCAGCAGCGTCTCGTAGTTGTAGTCGTAGCTGTGGCTAAGCGGCACTTTGACCTCGTATTTGTACCTGTTGCGGTACTCGTCCGTCCAATAATGATCCATCGGAGCGGCGAAAGGAATCGTCTGCAGCGCCAGCAGCTGCCCGAAATTCACCCAGCTGTACGCGGCGACCTTGCGTTTCTGGTTGCGCTGGTAGACGGCGGGCGCGATGCCCGTCTGTTTCTTGAACAGCGTGCTGAAATAAGCTTCGTTCTTGAAGCCGACCTCATAGACGATACTGCCGATCGGAGCCGGCTTCTCGCCCTCCATGAGCCGCTTGGCTTCCGTCAGCCGAAGCTCGGTCCTGTATTCGGACACGCCTTTGCCGTAACGATCCTTGAACAACCGCATAAAGTGGTACCGGCTTAATCCGGCGATGCTCGCGAGCGAATCAATCGTGATCTCTTCCTTGTAACGACGAGCCAATTCCAATCGGGCGCTCTCCAGCGCGAAAGCCGTCTGCTGCTCCTGATAGCCGACCACGAGGCTGAGCAGCTCCAGCAAGCCGGCTTCGCAGCGGAGCCGGGATGCGATGCTCTCCTTGTTCCAATTGGAACGAATCGTATCGAACAGATGGGCGACCGCAGCCGCGGAAGGGACCGTCGTCTCGCCGATGAAAGGGAACGTGACGGGTATAGGGCCTGGCGGCGACTCGTAGACTTCGAATTCCAGCAGCAGCAATTCGAACGAAAGACCGGCGAAGTTCGTCAGCTCGATCAACTGGCCGGGGGCGCAGACGAGCAGCGTCCCCGGACGAAGGGGGAGCAGGCGACCGTCCACGACGAGGTTTCCCCCGTGGGAGGCGGACAGAACTAGCCAATGGAAGCGGCTCGGTTCCATGAAATTCCGTTCGGTCAGCCCCTTCTGCTCCTCGATGCGGAGAACCCGTGCATTCAACAACCCGTAACGGAGAAGACCCACAGCCTTGGGCTGCGGGTCGAGGAAGCGCTCCTTACTCATGGACGTCCTTCAGAACATCCGCGATGATGAGATCGTTGGCGATCGGATTCGCATTGAACCAATGGCCCGAGTCCGCTTCGAACACGTGTCCGGCTTTCACGGCCGCCAGATTCTTCCACAACGGGTTATTGACAGGCGGCTTGCCGCGCCCCTCGCCGGAGATGACGAAGATATAGTCGACATCCTTCAGATCTGCGAGCGCTTCAATGGAATATTGCTCGTATTCGCCCTTCAGCACGGCCGGCTGCTTGAAGCCGAGCGCGCCGTAGATCGTAGCCCCGCCGTAGAAATTCGGGCCGAAGAGCATGAAGCCCTTCTCCTCCGCCGCTTGCAGGACGACCGCCGTCTTCTCGGAAGGCAGGGTGCCGAGCGTCGTTTTCGCATCCGCCAGCTTCTGATCGTAGTCGGCCAGCGCTTGCTTCGCGGCATCGTCTTCGTTCAGCAAGGCGCCCAGCTTCTCCAAGTTGCCGCGCCAGTCGGCTTCGTCGTTGGAAAGCACGAACGTCGGAGCGATTTTGGCGAATTGCTCGTAGCTGCTGTTGCCCAAGTAACCAGGTGCGAGGAAGATGATAAGATCAGGCTTGTAGGACAACGCCTCTTCCGGCTTCAATCCGCCCTCCATGGCGAGCACGGGCACGTCCTTCAGCTTGTCCTGCAGATAATGCTGAGGAACGCCCGCCGCGCCCCATTGCGCCACCGGCTTCAGGTTAAGCGCGGTCAGCGGGTCTTCCAAGAAAGGAGCGATGATTCGCTGCGGGTGCGTCGGGACCGTCACTTCATGGCCCATGGCGTCAGTCAGCGTGCGGGACGCTTCCTCGGCTGGCACGGCATTGGCGTTGGCGGCATTGCTATTCGCGGCGTCATCGCCTGCGTTAGTCGAAGCCGTATCCGAGGAATTGGATGCTGCCGGAGTCGAAGCCGCGTTATTCGCGTCATTGGACGAATTGCCGCAGGCGGCAACGAACAGGACGAGCGATACGAGCAGTGCGAATGCGGAAAAACGTTTTATGGCTTGCATGTTTCTATAACCCCCAACGTTATTGATATTGATTATCATTATCTTTTACAAGTATAGAGGCGATGCATGAAAAAAGAAATATCGAATCGTGCTCACTTTTTAGGAATGACCGCATTTTCGCTGTAATTCTGATGCTTGTGGAGGCTTCTTGCCGGAGAGCTGGTCATCGCAGACGAATTAATCCGAGTTAATCCGTGTTATATGCCTCTAACCCCTCTACATCCCTGAAGGGCAAAACAAAGGACCGGGCCGCCCGTCATTGCAGGGGTTCCGGTCCTTTATGCGATAATTTGCGAATCTGCACAGGCGTCAGTTGGCTGAACTGCTTGAATTCCTTCGTCAAATGCGCCTGGTCGAAGTACCCTCGCTCCATGGCAACGTCTGAGAGCGGTCTTCCTCCCCGCACGATGTCGCCGAGCGCCCCTTGAAACCGGACGATCCGGTTGTACAGCTTGGGCGATATGCCGACCTCTTGCTCGAATTTGACCCGCAAATACCGCTCCGAGTAGCCCGTATCCGCGGCCAAATGGCGGACCGTAACGGCGCCGTTCGTCCGGTGGATCGCTGTCAGGCAATAATCGAGCAGGCTGTCGGCCCGCATTGGCGCCCCGGTCAGCAGCGGCAGGCCATGCTGCTCGAAGCAGGCCATCCGCTGCGCGAAGCTGGCGCAGGCCGCCAACTTCTCGCACAGGAACGCATACGGGGCGAGTGCATCTTCGATCGGCGCCTGCACGTTGATGATCTCTTTCAGCGACAAGCCGGGCAGCAGCAAGCTCTGCTTGTAGGACAGCCGTACGCCGAAATACAAAGTGCCCGGCATCAGGCGGATTCCCGTCCCGTCCAGCACGCTTCCGCAGACTTGGGCGGAAGGATGGCTCGCATCGCAGCAGAACAGCAGGTCGACGCAGCCATCCGGCACGACGTTGATGGGATGATCCGCCGCATGCGTAACAAGCTGATAATAGATTGCGGGCTGTCCCGCATATAGGATCATTCGCTCTCTGTAACCGGTCGTTTGCCATTGAAGACCGTATTGAATGCCGCTTTGCATTGCCATGGGATTCCCGGCCGGACGCATTGTTTTCCCCCCGCAGGGTTGAATTTTGTATAACCATACCAGAGATTTTCCGAAATCGTCAACCACTCTATGTAATGTAACATGACGCAGAAGATTTAATTAGTTCCGTTTTTTACAATACCCACGTCAACATGTCAGATAAATTTACATCAAGAACAGAATGGACCTGGGAGGCTGGAACGGATGCGAAATGGGACAAGCAAGTTTGCGAAGAAATCGGTCATTTTGGGCACAGCGATGGCAGTGGCGCTGGGCGGAACAACGCTTGGGCCGCTGAAAGCGCCGATCGCCGAGGCGCACGGAGGCGCGGAAGAATTCGTGCCGCTTCGTCCGCTGATGGCGGAATTCGGCGCGACGGTGAAATGGGATGGTTTCGCGGGTACGATCACGCTGACGAAGAACAGCACGACGGTGCGGATTAAGCCGAACTCCAACATCGCGCTCGTGAACGGGCAGCGGCTGGAGATGGAAGGACCGGTCGTGCTGAAAGGGAACCTGGCGTACGTGTCGCATCATTTTGTGAACGAGGTGTTCCAATCCGGCCTCGATCAGACGTTTCGAGTCGAGACGACGCCGAATCCGCTCAATCCGCTCACGGCCAAGGAAATCGAGGACACGGTTACGATTCTGAAGGCGTCCGGCAATTACAAAGAGAGCTACCGGTTTACCGAGATCACGTTGAAGGCGCCGCCGAAGGAACAAGTATGGAGCTTCGACCTGACGGGGACGCCGGTAACGGCAGACCGTACCTCCGCGTTCGTCATCCTGGACGGGAAGACGGTCATGGAAGGCACGGTCGATCTCGTAACGAAGAAGGTGCTGACATTCAAGGAGATCGAAGGCGCGCACGGGATGATTCTGCTCGACGACTTCGCGACGGTGCAAGCCGCCATCGAGGCCAGTCCGGAATATGCCGCCGCCCTGCTGAAACGGGGCATTAAGGACGTGAAGCAAGTCGTCTCCACGCCGCTCACCGTCGGCTACTTCGGCGGGAAGGACGAGCTCCAGCAGGATAAGCGGCTGCTGAAGGTCGTGGCGTATTTGAACACGGGCGACGGCAACTATTGGGCGCATCCGATCGAGGATCTGGTCGCGGTCGTGGATTTGGAGCAGAAGAAGGTCATCAAGCTCGAGGATGCCGGCGTGATTCCGGTTCCGATGCAGCCGAAGCCGTACGATGGTAGCGACCAGAAGGCCTCGGAAGCATCCAAGCCGCTGGAAATCAGCGAGCCGGACGGCAAGAACTACACGATCACGGGCAACACGATTCATTGGAAGAACTGGGATTTCCATCTGCGTCTCGATTCGCGGGTAGGCCCGATTCTCTCGACCGTGACCTACGATGACGCGGGCAAGAAACGAAAAATCATGTACGAGGGCTCGCTCGGCGGCATGATCGTGCCTTATGGCGATCCGGATGTAGGCTGGTATTTCAAAGCGTACCTGGATTCCGGGGAGTACGGCATGGGAACGCTGACTTCGACGCTGCAGCGAGGCAAGGACGTCCCGGATAACGCCGTGCTGCTGGACGCCACGATCGCCGACTATACCGGCAAACCGATGACGATTCCGAACGCGATGTCGATTTTCGAACGTTATGCGGGTCCGGAGTACAAGCATCAGGAGATGGGGCAGGACAACGTCAGCGCGGAACGGCGAGAGCTGGTCGTACGCTGGATCAGCACGGTCGGCAACTACGATTACATTTTCGACTGGGTGTTCGCGGAGAACGGGACGATCGGCATCAACGCGGGCGCCACGGGCATCGAGGCGGTCAAAGGGGTTGTCTCCGAGACGATGCACGACGACACGGCCGCCGAAGACACGAAGTACGGCACGCTGCTCGACAATAACATCGTCGGCACGACGCACCAGCATATCTACAACTTCCGGCTGGACATGGACGTGGATGGCGAGCAGAACTCGTTGATGGAGGTCAATCCGGTCATCGCCGACAACACCGAAGGCGGACCCCGCGAGAGCACGATGCAGACCGAACAGCGGATCGTCTCGACGGAGTCGGAAGCTGCGCAGAAATTCGATCCGTCCACCGTCCGCCTCATCACGAACACGAACAAGGAAAACAAAGTCGGCAACCCGGTGTCGTACCAGCTCATCCCGTACGCCGGCGGCACGCATCCGATCGCCAAGGGCGCGCAGTTCAGCGACGACGAATGGTTGTTTAACCGCGTGAACTTCATGGACAAGCAGATTTGGGTGACCAAATACGATCCGGACGAACGCTACCCGGAAGGCAAGTACCCGAACCGCGCCGACAAAGACACGGGGCTCGGCCAATTCATCTCGGACGACGAGTCCATCGTCAATACCGACGACGTGGTCTGGCTCACGACGGGCACGACGCATATCGCGCGCGCCGAAGAATGGCCGATCATGCCGACGGAGTGGGTCTACGCGATGCTGAAGCCGTGGAATTTCTTCGACCATACGCCGACGCTCGGCTTGAACGGCACGAAGTAAGAAGAGCTTCACTGTCGGCTCGGGCTGCCCGGCGACACGGCAGAACAGCAAAAGCCGTTCCTTCATTCATCCGTGGATGAATAAGGGACGGCTTCTTCGTGCTTTTTTGTGCATTTTGTTCTTCTTCGTGCTTGCCGCTTGTTTGCTTATGCTTATGCTGCCTACCGGTACCCATCCGCATTCGCCGGTTTACCGGCTTCCTGCACTTCCACGATATAGCGCCAGGCATCCGGCTGCGAGCCGTCCAAATCCCGAAACCCATAGACTTGCGCAAGCTGGCCGCTCGATACGGATTCGCCGTTCCAGCGCGCAAGCTCCGGGTCGCCCGCCAGTGCGGCGACGGCGCGGCCTACGAACCGCGGCGATTCCGAGATGACGAAGTGCGGTTCCTTCCCGAGCGCATCGCGCCAGTTGTCTTCCCGAACGCCGAAGTGCTCGAGCATAATCTCGGAACGCATCCAGCCCGGCGTAACCGCAACCGCCGTGCACCCGTGCGGCCGAAGCTCGCGCGCCAGCGATTGGGCCATGCGGATGACCGACATTTTGGCCAAATCGTAGAACGTCGACAGCCGGTAGTTCTGATTGTTGTACGACGCCGTGCCGTCCGTCATCTCCACGACGAGCCCGCTCCCGCTTCGGATCAGCAGAGGCAGCGCGTAATGGCTCGTAATGAGATGCGTGTCGACCGCAAGCCGAAGCATGCGAAGCCCGCCCTCTAATGAATGCTCCCAAATCGGCACGTTCCACTCGATCAGATGCTCCGCGCCCCAAATATCGTTGACCAGCACGTCCAGCCGCCCCTGCTCGCGCTCGATGCGCGCAACCAACGCTTGAACCTGCTCGCGTTCGAGATGATCCACTGCGACCGCTATCCCTCTGCCCCCCGCGCGGGTAACAAGCTCGGCGGTCTCTTCGATCGTTTCCGGACGATTGTACTCGGAGCGCTGCGTTCTTGTCGTGCGTCCGGTTACGTACACGGTGGCTCCTGCCGCCCCCAGCTCGATCGCGATTCCTCGACCGGCGCCGCGAGTCGCCCCCGCTACCAAAGCTACTTTGCCCTCTAATCGTTTCATGATCGATTACTTCCCCTTTCAGCGCTTATTCGATTCCTCTATTATACGGGCCATTTTGATGTAATGGGGCAAAAACGCGGGGATGACAGGGGGCGGCGGCATGACGATCGATCTTGACGCGATTGCGAATGCATTCGCGATATCACATGCCTGCCGAAAGCCTATTTTCCGCATTCCGTTACGTTTGCCGGAGGCCGGTGGTTATTCACCCACTCCAAGCCTATCGGTTCCGAATATGTTGGGGGTGATCACACACTATTCGAATAGAGGGAGTGGTAGCTGTGCCCGGACTGTTACGCACAGTGAACGGAACGACCAGCCTTTTCGCAACGGCAAGCATCCGATCCAAGCAAGAAGGCATTCTGAGCGCAAACGTCGATGTGGTCACCAATCAGAGCCGCGGCGTCTCGGACATCTTCCTGAACATCACGCAGAACGCACGCAACGTAGCAACGTTCAAGATACAATCGCTGACCAGCACGAGCAGCAGGCTCACGGCCTCCTTCGGCGATGCAATCAAAGGCATCTCCAGCGCCAACCTCATTCTCCGCGACAAGAACGGCAAGCTCTCCGTTAGAGGGTTCATCAATAAGAAAGCCATCGTTCCGCTCAAATTCGGCGGTGGCGGCTGCGGCTGCAAAAAGTGCAAATGCTCGGATCCGAAGAAAGTCCGTTTCCAAGACGGCACGACGTTGAAGATCAGCATCGACCGTTCGCTCGAGCTTGCCCTCGCGCGATTGTTCGCGAAGCTTGCGCGCGAGATCGAGAAGCTGGTTCCGCGTACGCGCAGAGTCGGGGCCGCCGCTCCCGATCCCGCCTGCAGAGCGCGATGCGTTGATATCGGTAACCGCTGCCGGGCCGCCTGCGGTATCTTCGCGGCCTTGTGCGCTCCGATCTGCTTGACCGCGCAGACGGTGTGCATCATTCAGTGCGGTTTTTGATCGAAAGGCCGGGCATTTAGGGGAGCGGCGGTTACCCCGGCAGTCGCTTCGCCCAATGAGCAAGAACACGAAGAGTACCTCGCCGCATGAGCAAGGTACTCTTCGCTACATCCTTTACCTTTACTTCGCTTCGTTCGGACTACCCGCGCTCGCACCGTTCGCATTGTCCGCACCGTTCGCACCGTTCGCACCGTTCGGACGCCGATTGCCCATCTGCGATAACATCGCGATTTGTTCTTCGGTTAAGCCTAGCGCAACGAGCTTCGTTTTTGCTTCGTCCGTTAACTTGCCGCCGGCGTCTTGCAGAACCTGCATCGCTTGCTGCATGACATCGCGATCAAGCCCGTTCATCCCGGAAAATCCGCCTGGACCGCCCTGTCCGCCTGCGCCTCCCATGCCGCCGCGGTCGCCTCCGCCACCTTGAGCCCCGAGCGTTTGCAGGTTTATAGACGAGGCGTCGATAATCGCGCTGGAATCCTCTTTCTGTCCCTCCGTCGTCGAGGGTATCGTGCCGTCAAGCTGGCCTTGAATGCTCTCCGCGCGAAGGTCGCCCAGTTTCTTCAGCTCCGCGACTCCCGCTTGAAACTTCTCGAAGTCGTAGAAGGCCGTAGGGTCGTTCTTCACATAATCGGAAATCAGCGCGCTCAGCTTGTCGACCGTCTGATCGAATTTACCTTTGTTGAAGTAATCGTCGAGAATCTGCTGCAAATACTTGTGATACGTCTCCATGTACGCCGGCACCTCGAGCAGCTTGCCAAGCAGCGGACGATCTTCCAGGCTCACGCCCGACACCGGGGTGTCGATCGGGAAGTTCACGACATCCGACGCGCTGCCCGACTGGAAGCCGCCGAACGCAAGATTGTAATCCCATGGCAGGATACTGATTTGCCCGTCGTGCTCGTACAGATAATAGTTATGTCCCATATTCGATACATAGCTGTCGAGATTGACGACCACCGTGTGCGCGGCGAAATATTTCAGCACGGCGTCGACGTCCACGTATTTTTCAAGCTCCTTGCCCTCGCCGAGGTTCTTCAACGCTTCAATGACGCGCTGCTGGTCGGCGTCGTCCGTTTTCGTCTGCGCATTGTCGAAGATGGCGGAATAACTGCTGATCTGATCGTCGGTATACTGCAGGGAGACGCCGTTATTCGCCATTCCTTGCATCCCGCCGCCGTTCTGTCGGTTCGGCATCCCTTGCGCCGGATTCTTCGTCGAATCTGCAGAGTTCTTCGTCGAATCTGCAGAGCTCTTCGATGCATCCGTCGGACTCTTCGTCGCATCTGTCGAATTCTTCGTCAAATCCGCAGAGTTCTTCGTCGCATCTGTCGAATTCTTCGTCAAATCCGCAGAGTTCTTCGTCGCATCTGTCGAATTCTTCGTCAAATCCGCAGAGTTCTTCGCCGCATCAGTCGGATTCTTCGTTGAATCGGTCTTCGTATTCGAGTCCGGCGCGGCTGCAGCCGTCGAAGCGGATTTGCCGGAATCCCCGTCATTCTCCTCGGGAGGCGCAAAGCCCTGCCCGCCATTGGCGCCGCCGGGCATCTGCCCTCCACCGCCCATGCCGCCTGCACCTTTATCAGCCTCCGGCTTATACAGCTCGCCCTCATCGTTATAAGCACGTTCAAGATAACTGCTGTCGATATCCTCGACGGCCAGGTAGAGGCCCCATGTCTTGCCGTTCAGCGAGATATCCGCGAAAGCAAACAGCGGTGCCTTCACGCCAACCGTGGACATGATGTCATACGATAAGTACTCCTTTAGGCTTGTCGCGTCGGAGAAATTGTTGTTCAGCACGATTTTGTCCAGGCCCAGCCAGGTTTGACCTTCCACGTACTCGTCGAATTTAATCTTGAAGCTGTAACGGTCCGTCGTATCGTCCCGCACGATCGAAGAAAGGCTGGAATTGCCCTTCGGGCGAATGCCGACGTTCTTGATCGTCGTGCCGTTGATCGTAATGTCCGCCGGAATATATTCTTCGGCCGCCGCATTGTCCAGCATGGCCTGCCACTTGGTTTCGTCCGCTTTGATTTGAAACGACATGATTTTCGTTTTGTCCATCTGATTCACGTAGCCAAGCGACGCAGCTTCTGTTTTGCCTGAATTCAACATCGTACAACCGCTCAGCATGGATACGATCACGAAAGCCAATAGGCCTATTTTTGCAGCTTGTTTGATCGTCACGATTCTCTTCACCTTCCGTTCTTGTTTTAGGGTTACGGCAGCAATAGCTCTGCAGTCATCGACCCGACGTTTGGATTGCCAGCACAAAGGTAATGCCTCTGTGCCTCTATCTTAGGGGTCAAACCTTTAATGAATCTTAAAGGGATGGGCAAGTTAAATCATTCGGCCTATCTGACGGAGTAGGCAGCAATGCACGACTGCATAAATTCGTACTTGCCGAATCATGGAAGCTCCTCTATAATCATTAATTGATAATGATTATCATTATTAATAACGAGATAGAACAGGAGCACCCTAATGAAAAGATCCATCCCGCTCGTGCTTGCACTTGTACTGCTAACCCTGCTTGCATCGGCATGCGGCAAAGAAAATTCGCCCGCCGCCTCCACGAATGCCGCGCCGGCCGCGGACAACGAAACCGCAGCTTCGGCTAACGAGCCGGAGGCCAACCAGACATCCGGCTCCACCCACGCCTATACGGACTACAAAGGCCGACAAGTCGAAGTGCCTAACGATCCGCAAAAGATCGTCTATGTCGGTAGCAATCCCGGCGACCTGCTGGCGATCGGCATCAAGCCGATCGGCGCTACGCTAAGCGTCATCGGCAAACAGATCGCCTATCCGGATCTCATCGAAGGCATCGAGGACGTTGGTTATCCATTCGCGGCCGAGAAGATCCTTGCTTTGAAGCCGGACCTGATCCTGTTCGACGATTGGGACGAAGCTGGCATCGAGCAGCTGAGCAAAATCGCGCCGACGATCGTCGTTGGCCTGGACGGCACCTTCCCTACGGAAGAACGCGTCACTAAGATCGCCGAGCTGTTAGGGCGTACCGATGAGGCCAAGAAATGGTTCGACGATTATCATGCGAAGGCCGAAGCAACCAAAGCCAAGCTGAATTTGAAGGGCGACGAGACGGCGGTTACGCTGCTGCTGCTCGGTGCCGACATGTACATTATGGGCAATAAAGGCTTCAACCGGACGCTGCTCGGCGAGCTCGGCATCAAACCGTCGGACGGCTTGCAGAAGCTGATCGATAAGGACGAACGGTTCGTTGACGTGTCGGACGAAGTTCTGCCCGATTATATGGGATCGCTGATCTTCGCTTTGGGCGACAGCAGCGGCGAGACGACCGCAAGGCAGACCACGCTGACGGATAGCAACCTGTGGAAATCCAACCCTGCCGTTAAAGCCAATCACGTCTACTGGCTGGACAGCAAGTACAACTTCGACGATCCGATCACGCTGGATCGACTGTTGGATGAGATCGTCAAGGTGATGGGACGCTAATCGCTCCGCGGATAATAAAGAGGCCGGACTGACCGCCGTAATGGCGGCAGATCCGGCCTTTTCTCATTTTCTTTTTCTGACATCCCGCTCCTTAAGTACAAGTGTTTCATAAAAATATACATAATTTTTTTCATGCATCCGAAGTTAATGGTAGAGCTTTTTTGGATGTTAGGGGCGATTTGGTTACGTATGGCACATTCCTGGTTGGCGGTCACCGCATTTCTGCTCATTTTCTGTTCGGCATTTATTGGATTGAATCTCTTTGTGCGCCTATTCGCGGGCGGCTATACAAGGCGATTTTGGCTGATCAGCGCGGCATTCGTATTCGGAATCGGCATTTGGTCCATGCACTTCGTCGCGATGCTGGCCCATGCGTTTCCTGTAAGGGTCATGTACCACTTCAGCACGGTGTTTCTATCGATGGGCATTATCGTCGTGATGTCCTACGTAGCCTTGGCGTTATTTTCGTATGCTTTATCGGGTCCGTACAAGAAATTGCGGTATGCGGCCGGCGTCGTTCAGACAATCGGCGTATGTGCGATGCACTATGTCGGTTTGCTTGCGATGAAGACGTCGGCCGAGATGCACTTCAACCCGCTCCTTGCCGTCGTGTCGATTTTGCCGCTAATTCCCGCGTTCATCTTCGCCTTTCATCCGGACCGCATTTCAAAGGCGTGCGTACGGACGTCGATGGTCAGCGCGCTGCTCGTATCCGCGGCGATCAGCTTCATTCATTATGGCAACATGCCCGTCGTTCAGATGGAGCATATGCATAGCGCAGCCGATACGGCCGTGCATGATAACAATTTGATCCTGGCGTTGACGGTCATCTTCGTCGCTGCGATCATTTTCGTCTACTCGATCGTCATCATGCTCATCGACAACCGGTTGAAACAAAGCGAGGAACGGCTGCGACAGCTGAATCTCATGTATTCGCACACCCTGAATTCGGTGGCCGAAGGGATTGTCAGGCTGGACGATCAGATGAACGTCTTGTTCTGGAATTCGGCAGCGGAGAAAATAACCGGGTTCAGCCTCGAGGATGTTGTCGGCAGTCCGCTGTCGCATACGTTTCGGCGTACGAATTCGAGCGACGATACGTGCCTGTTTCAATCCGTTTATGAGACGGGCAGGGACAAGTTCGCGGAAGAAACGATTTTCCATAAGCACGGCCGACCGTTCCCCATCGAATACCACGTCTCGCCGATGTTCACGGACGAACAAGTAGTCGGTGCCGTCATTAATTTCACCGATATCTCCGAACGGAAGAAGAATGAATCGATGTTGCGGGAGTCCGAGAAGCTGTCGCTGGCCGGACAACTCGCAGCGGGCATCGCCCACGAGATTCGCAACCCGCTCACGTCGGTCAAGGGCTTCGTGCAGTTGATGCAGGGCGGCCTTCAGAAGGCCGACTACCTCCCGATCATGATTTCCGAAATCAACCGGATGGAGCTCATCATCAGCGAGCTGCTCATGCTAGCCAAGCCGCAGAACGCCCAATTCAAGCTGCGCAATTTAGTCGAACTGCTGGAGCATGTGATTTCGCTGATCGAATCGCAAGCCATCCTGCATAACGTGCGCATTTATTTCGAACGAACCGAACTCGATTATCCCATCCTATGCGACGCCAATCAGATCAAACAAGTGTTTATCAATATTATGAAGAATGCCATCGAAGCTGCCCAAGGCGGCGAAGTGAAGATCAAAGCGGAACGCCTCGGGAACAGGGTCGTCACGTCCGTCATCGACAACGGCTGCGGCATTCCGCCGGAAACGCTCAAGCACATCGGCCAGCCGTTCTTCACGACGAAGGAGAAGGGAACGGGGCTCGGGTTAATGATCAGCAACAAAATCATTACGTCGCATAACGGGACGATGGAGATCAACAGCATTCCGGGTGCCGGAACGACGTTTGCGATTTTGCTTCCGCTCGCTGTAGTTTCGAGTAATCGATCGATCTTGCCTGTTACTGCCGAGGCTGTTGTCTAGTGTTCGCTGTCCAAGGGGACATGGTACAATGCACAGAGCAGAACAAAGGAGGACAATCGGAATGAAAGAAACGCCAAGCTGGAAAACCGGCGCTCGCGGGCGTAAATTCATCGCGTCTTTTAGCGGGGGCAAAGATAGCGTTCTAGCCCTCTATAAATCAATGCAGGTCGGTGAAGCGATCGGACTCGTCGTCATGATGGAGGAAGAAGGGAAACGTTCCAGATCCCACGGAATGCCTCCGGAGCTGATCCGCGCCCAGGCCGAGTCGATCGGCTTGCCCGTGTATACGGAAGCCGCAAGCTGGGACGACTATGAAAACAAATTCATGATCCTGTTAGAACAGGCGAAGCGTGAAGGCGCAGAAACGTTAGTCACAGGAGACTTGGATATGCCCGTCGTGGGCTGCTGGCATGACAAGGTGACCCAAAATGCCGGCCTAAAGCTTGGCATGCCCCTGTGGGAAATGGATCATCTCGAAGCTGTCACGGAATTTATCGATCTCGGGTTTATCTCGATGCTGGTCACCGTGAATTTGTCGCTGGGGATGCGGGAAGAGGATCTGGGAAGAACGCTGACGCACGACTACGTCAAGGAACTGCAAGCTCGCGGTATCGACCCGTGCGGCGAAGGCGGCGAGTTCCACACCACCGTCATCGACGGTCCTGTTTTCAAGCACCCTATTCCTGTTCGCAAAGCCGGCATTGTCAGGAACGGCGAATATGCCTTTTTGCCTTTGGAGCTTCTGGGCACGTAAGCGACAATAACCAAAAAGAGGCTGCATGGTCCTTGGGACCGCGCAGCCTCTTTTCATGCCATGATTCTTAATGCCCCATCATCATCGGAGCACTAACCTGATCCGCTGAAGCTGCGTCGTCTTCGGAGACTTTCGGCTTCCGGAGCAGCAGAGCCAGCAAGGCACCGGCCGCGCCGATGCAGCCGGCGATGAAGAACGTATCTCCGAAAGAAGAGACGAGCGAGGCAGCCTCATCGCCCTTGCTCGCGGCCATGTGATCCGCTATCCGCGTGCTCAGGTAACTGGCCAATCCCGCAACGGCGAACGAGACCACGACTTGCTGGGCAGCCGACGTAAGCGGCGTTACCCGGCCTACGAGTCTGGCCGGCGCGGCTTTCAAGATATGCGTGTTCACCGGCATCATGGACAGCCCCATGCCGACGCCCATGATCATCGTCGCGATGATTACATAGCCCGCTCCCGAATCCGCTTGAATTTGCGACATATAGAACATGCCCGCGGTTACGAAGGCAATGCCGACCACGCAAACGGCGCGCGCGCCGAATTTATCGAACAGCTTGCCGCCGATCGGCATGAACAGACCCGTCATCGCGACTTGCGGCAGGATCATGAATCCGGTTTTGAGCGGCGCGTAATGGAACACCTGCTGCATGTACATCGGCACGAACAAGAAGGAACCGAACAAGGCCATGAACATCAACCAGGACGTGACGATGCCGATCGTGAAGTCCGAGGACTTGAACACGCGAAGCTCCAGTAACGGCTGTTTATGGCGAAACTCGACGATGATGAATAGCAGCAATGCGACGACGCCCACGATAAGGCTGACGAGCGTTTTCGTGGAACCCCAGTCCTTGCCGCCTTCGCTAACCGCGTAGGATAACGTCGCGAATGCGATCGGCGCGAGAAGCATGCCCCACATATCGAGCTGCGGTACGGTTTTGCGTTCCACTCTCGGCAAGTACTTGAGACCGACCAGAATCGCGATAATGCCGATCGGCAGATTGATAAGGAAGATCCAGTGCCAAGTCGCGTATTCGAGCAAATAACCGCCCAATACCGGTCCGAGCGCGGGGCCGAGCATCATCGGTATGCCGAGCATGCCCATGACCGCGCCTTGCTTGTTAGGCGGAGCGAGCTTGAAGATAATCGCCATCCCGATCGGCTGCACCATGCCTCCGCCGACTCCCTGAATGATGCGATAGATAATCAGCTGTTCGGGCGTCGCCGCAAAAGAACAAAGCAGCGAGCCTGCCGCGAACAAGAAGATCGTAATCAGAAAAATTTGCTTGGCGCCGAATCGATCGGTCAGCCAGCCTGCCAACGGGATGACCGCGGAAAGCGCCAGCGTATACGCCGTAATCGACCATTGCATCGTATTGACGGACGCTCCGAAATCATCCATCAACGTCGGCAAAGCAATGTTCATGACCGTGCTATCGAGTATGACCATGATCATACCGACGACGATCGCCATCAGCGGTCCCATGATCGCTTTCATCGAGAACGGCGCTTCCTCCGCAGCAACAGCTGCATTCGTATGGTTAGACAAGTTTTCCCCTCATTTCGTGTAATCTTTTACCAATAAACGGTACTATGATTATGGGGGAATTGCAATCGCCTAAAGGGGGTTCGGCGGCTTTTATTTTTGTTAAGGATTCGCTCCCCCGAACGGCAAACCGGCATGCCAAGCAGTAAAAAGCATCGCAGAAGCCTTGAGACTGCCAGGCAATGCTAGCAATTTTAGCGTGCAGGAAAATCGTGGATAGATGTTATAATCGTATTCAAACAACTGCACTTCAAAGGAGCTCTGCACAGCTATGTTATTCGCTCTGATCATTGGCTGCGAAGTCGCGTTTTGGGTGTTCGTGCTTGCCGGATTACTATGCCGTTATCCGCTTCGGCGCCAAAAGTTGGGGATGGTTCTTCTTGCCTGTACGCCGGCGGTGGATCTCGTTTTGCTTGCGGCAACCGTCATCGACCTGCATAGGGGTGGCGAAGCCGGCTTCGTCCACGGCTTGTCTGCCATCTATGTCGGCGTGTCGATTGCGTTCGGCAGCCGAATGATCCGTTGGGCGGATATACGTTTCGCGCATCGTTTTGCAGGCGGTCCCCCTCCAGCCAAGAAAATCAAAGTCGGAACCGAACATGCCCGCAATGAGCGGGAGGCGTGGCTCCTCCATCTTCTTGCCTGGTTCATCGGCTGCTCCTTGCTATTCGCCATTATTTTGTGGATCGGCGACGGAGCCCGTACAGCTAGCCTTTCTCAGGTCATCCGCCTATGGTCATTGGTCCTCGTCATCGATTTTATCATCAGCTTCAGTTATACGTTCTGGCCGCGCAAACCGAAAACGTAAGCCCGTTCCAAACACAAAGAGGGCAGCAACAGGTCGCTTGCGCCCAGCCTGTTGCTGCCCCCAAAAGCCTTATCCGGCACCGCATAGAGGCGCCTACTTCCCCCGTCGTGACGCATTTCTAGCTAAACGATATCCGGTCGCTCCAGCTGCCCTTGCGAACTACTGCTGCTCCTCAATCGAAATACCGTACTCCTCCGCGACTTTCATCAAGCGATTCTCGACGTTCTCGTAGTCTCCGACGTTGTTGCTTGCGACGACGATCGGATCATCCATTCCCTTGACGTGCATTTCGATCCTTTTCACCTGGACGGTCCAAAGCAGCTTCCTTACGGTAGCCTGCTCCTTCACCATACGATCGAGCCTGCTGTACGCTATCGTCCTCGGAGTACTTTCTTTTTCGAGCGTCAGCACCATTTCCCCGGCATCCAAGTTAATATCCACCACTTTCGGCATGTCTATCACCTCCAGACGGTTTCCTTAGGATGAAAGCTAGTGTTTCCATCCCCATTGTATGATCGGAACGCCGGATTATTCCTTTACTATGGTGAAGCAGGTTTACCTCATCGCGCATTGGCGGCGACTTGCAGTCGCTCCATATTGGATTCGGACGATAAAAAAAACATCGCCAAGCAGCCCGTGCGCCGCAGCGATGTTTGAACGATTAGTTGAACACCATATTCTTTCCGTAAAAGATTTCGTCCATCTCCCATTTGATGCTCTTCTCGATTTCCGATTGCTCTTCCATGCTCAACGTTTCTTTGGTGTACCCGAATAAGTAGTTGTTCAGGTCGAACTCGCGAAGCTTGCACTTCGTATGAAAAATATTCTCCTGATACACGTTAACGTCGATCATCTGGTATAAATCCCTGACCTCGGCCGGAATATAATTCTGAATCGAGCTGATCTCATGGTCGATAAACAACTTATGCCCGTTGATGTCGCGCGTAAACCCCCGCACCCGGTAATCCATCGTCATGATATCCGTTTCGAAGGAGTGGATCAGGTAATTCAACGCTTTAAGCGGCGATATCTCCCCGCAAGTGGAGACGTCAATGTCGGCACGGAACGTACTGATGCCTTCGTCCGGATGATATTCCGGGTAGGTATGTACCGTAATATGGCTCGTGTTCAGATGCATCACGACCGCATTCGGAAGCGGCCCTGGCGACTCCTCGAACGACTCGTTCGGCTCCTGCTCGATCGGTCCCTCCGACACCAGCATCGTCACGCTCGCGCCTTGCGGCTCATAATCCTGCTTGGCGATGTTCAGGACATGAGCGCCGATAATGTCGGCCACGTTCTTCAGAATCGTCGTTAAACGTTCCGCGCTGTATTGCTGGTCAATGTACGCAATATAAGCCTCGCGTTCTTCCTTCGTCTTCGTAAAGCAGATGTCGTACATGTTAAAGCTGAGCGACTTGGTCAAATTGTTGAACCCATGCAGCGTGATTCGCTGTTCCGACGTTAATTTCAAGCAAACTCCTCCTCACCGTTGTCATCGCCTCTGATTGTGCGGCCTTCAACAGACATTCTCATTATCCTTAACCTAATTGGCAGACTACTATTCGTATTGTGACGCAATGCGCCTCCGACAATGGCGGAATTCCCGTTAATAGCGGTGAGACGAGTGTTGGGGTTAACTTTCATCGAATGACTTTGCACAAGTTATAACGTACAAACTGGTATCCGGCCATCGGCTGCTTTATCTCATTCATTCTTAAAGTTTGTCCTTCAACTTGCTATAAACTTTACCTAGCCTGAAATACCTTCAGGAGCCGCTTGTTGATTCCGCGTTGACTTCGACGCATAAAAAAATACAGAGCGACGGGGTGGTTACGCCATGCTCTGTACTTTCCACTTACGTCTGTTAGTTGCCCTTCGGTGCATCTTCAGCGCCAACGGCTATCGCGTTGTCAGAGTATGAAATCCAGTCGCTCCAACTCCCTGCATACAACCGCACATTCGTAAATCCCGCTTCCTGCAGCGCCCGCACGTTCGGCGTAGCCGTCACGCCGGATCCGCAATACACGATCGTCTCGCGATCCTTGTCCAGCCCTTCGAACCGCGCAGCCTGTTCGTCCGCGTTCTTCCACTTGCCGTCTTCGCCGCGGCCTTCGGACCAGAGGCGGTTAATGGCACCCGGAATATGACCGGCTGCCTTATCCAACGGCTCGACTTCGCCGCGATAACGCGCGCCGTCGCGGGAATCGATCAGCGTCACGCGATCCTTCCCGATATTCTCGCGCACTTCATCCATCTCTACGAGCATGTTGTGCTGCACCGTGGCGAGGAACTTAGCCGGAATAAGCACCTTCTGATCGGCGTTCACCGGGAAGCTTGCCTGCTGCCAGGCCGTGAAGCCCTCGTCCAACACGTAGACTTCTTCATGGCCAAGATACTTGAGCAGCCACCACAGACGCGAAGCCATCGCCCCGCCTTGGTCGTCGTACGCGACGACGCGCGTCTCGTTGCTGATGCCGACGCGGCTCAGCGTGCCCGTCAGCTGCGCGATGTCCGGCAGCGGATGGCGTCCGCCATGCTCCTCGATCGGCGCGGACAAGTCCTTCTCCAGGTCGAGGTATACCGCGCCTGGAATATGGGAAGCCTCGTAAGCCTCGCGGCCGGACTCCGGTTTGCCGAGCTGGAAGCGGCAGTCGACAATTACGATGTCGGATTCATACAAACGGGCCAGCAGCCATTTTAACGATACGATTGAATTCACAGCATTCATCCGCCTTTCAATATCTTGACTTTACCTGAATTATACCTCATTCCGCGGCGCGGCGCCTTGCCGCAGCTCGCTTTACAAATTCTGTAACTATCTCTAATCATGCGCGAACACTCCTCGACTACGATCAGTTGCGGACCTAAGCTGTCCACTAATCGTTCGAAGGAGATGAATTCATGTTCAAACGTTTGTTAGGAACAGCCGCTATTATCGTAACGCTCGGTGCCGCGCTCGTCACGGAAGCCGGAGTCGCGCCTACGCCTGCGCATGCGGCAAGCAATATGGTGCCCGACTATGAGGTGAAGCTGCTCATGAATCCAAGCGCCGTGCTGGGTTCCGATTTCAAACTGACCAGCACTGTCCTGAGCGCCTTCTCCATGCCGACGACGGTGACGAAGATGAACGTCGCGTTCCTGGATACGAGCGCCAAGGACATCTACAATAACGGCTGGAGCCCGCGCATCCGTAAGACTGAAGGAGAATCCGATTTCGAGCTCAGCTACAAGAAGCGTTATGCAATCACGAACGGCAACATCGCGGCCGCACTGACGCAAGCGAACAACGAAGGCTTCAACTCCGGCGACTCCAACTATGAAGCGCAGGTCGAGTGGGGCTACCAGAAGCAAACGCTCAGCATCACCCGTACGAAGAGCGGCAGTAAATCCGGCTACAGCGGCATGGATCTCCCATCGATTGCCGACGCCCGAAGCCTGATGATCAATAACGCACCGGATAAATTCAACGACTGGGTATCCAGCGGCTGGGGCACGAGCAAGCTGTCGAGCTCCCGGTATTTCGGTCCCGTCCTGGCCAAACGTTCCGTCGGCACGTGGAGCGGCTTGCAGCTGTACATCGAAGTATGGCCGATCAAGAATGCCGCAGGCACAGGCACTGAATACATCGTCGAAGCGTCGTTCAAAACAACCAGCTCCGCGACGGCTTCCACCAAGCATGACCAGCTGATCACCTTCCTGCAAAGCAAAGGCTGGTTCCTGGCGCAGGATTCGCTGAAAACGCAACTAATCATGGACCGTTACTAAACCGTCAACGCACGCTATGGCGTGGATCCCCATAACGATCAAGATGCCCGCTCTCGGCGGGCATCTTTTCATTACCGTTTATCCCTACCTTAACCCGCTGCACGTTACCTCCCTAGCCTCGGCCTGCCATCGTACTCTGCGCCCTTCACTCTCTCACGCATGTACTCAGACGTTGACCAGCGCCCGCTTTCTCCGTCTCAGCCTGTCATGCTCCCTGACAATAAACAGCATGAGCAGCAGAAGCACGGCCGCACAGCCGACGAACTGCCCCATCGCATGATCGACGTCGAAGGAATCGAGCAGCCATCCCGTCAGCTTCGGCAGAAAAGCGCCTCCAAGTCCGCCGCAGGCGATGAGTATGCTCGTGGTCCGGTCGATTTTATCCGGGAATGCTTCGTTAAGATAGACGAGACCCATCGCGAAGATGCCCGCCATCGCGAGGCCCGTCACCACGATCAGTCCCGTTGCCACGGCTGCTTGATCCAGCAGCATCAAGGCCCCAAAACCAATCGTCGTGCCCGCGCAGCAGGCGAGGAGGAAGTTGCGATACCCAACCCGGCCCGTAATCCGTCCCACGAACAGCCGACCGAAGGACATCGCGGCCCAGAAGATGCTGAGGCTGATCGTCGCGCTGGACTCGCTCAGACCCGATTTTCGACCCATGATGGCCGGCAAATAATTGGCGAAGCTCATTTCCAGCCCGACATAAACAGCGAAGAAGAGTGCGCCAAGCACCAGAAGCAGCAGATCCCCGCGGGAATACCAAGCTTTCGAATGGCTCGCAGCTGGCTTGCCGTCCACCACTCTCGAACCATCCTTTGTTTCCGCAGCCGCTCCAGCCTCGGACGATCCACCCTGCTCGATCGTTTTGCCCATGAACGCCTCCGCTTCGCCCAGCGGGAGGAACAGCCACAGCAGCAGCATAACGGCAGCAAGCACGCCTACCGAAGCGAATGTCCATAGCCAATACCCCTGCACGATCAGCCACGCCGCAGCCGCGGGCAGCGCAAGCGCCCCGACGCCGAAGAACACTTCCAGCAGCGACATTGCCGAGGCTTTGCGCGCACCCAGCGTTTCAATAATGAGCGCTCCGATGCATGTCTCGCCGAGACCGAAACCGAAGCCCGCGAACAAGGCAAGCACCAGCATCACGGTCCAACCGGGCTCGAACGCATATCCCGCTTCCGCAATGGCAAAACCGACGAATGCCAGCATGACTGAACCGCGTCGTCCCAGACTCCGGATTAGCGTCGGCGCTAGCAGCACCCCCGCCAAGAAGCCGAGAAACTGATTCATGATCAGCTGGCCGCCCGTCTCGTAATCGATGGTATAGTGCAGCACCAGCTGTTCCATCACGGCCCCTACCGCGACATGGCCCAAGCCGATGACCAGATACGAGAGACACCCCAGTATAATTAATTTACGCACGCGAACATCCACCCTTTCAGCCGCCCCATTATAGCACTGCTGCTCCGTTTTTTGAACCGCTCTCTTGCCGATACTAACAAGCAGGCGCTTGATAATTGACGCCATTTCGCCGACAATGTGTTCGAGAGCCATTCGGAACGCGCCCCGCCTGTCGAATGAAGCGATAGTCAACCACCGAGGAGAACGCGAACATGTCCAATTCCCCCCGCGCTGAGCTTCAGCGCTACAACGTCATTCCGCTGTCGGAGACCTATGCCGAGCAGCTATCCTCCTGGCGGTACGAACCGCCCTTCGACTTCTACAACTGGACGACGTGGCAGGTCATGCTGGAGCTCGGCATGGAATTCGGCGATCCCGACATCCGTATTCGCCAATATGCCGCCGTCTTGGACGCGGACGGCGATTTCATCGGCTTCGCGCAGTTTTTCCCGCTGCTCGGGCTGACGCGTCTCGGATTAGGCCTGCGCCCCGATTTATGCAATCATGGCCATGGCCTCTCCTTCGTTCAAACGATTGTGGCGGAGGCGCTGCGACGAGCCCCGGACGATGAGATCGATTTGGAAGTGCACACCTGGAATAACCGAGCCATCCTCACCTACCAGCGGGCAGGGTTTGTCATTACCGATACGTACGCCAAACAAACGCATACCGGATTGGTAGACGTCTATTGCATGTGCTATTTGCCGGAGGAAGCCCTGTAGCGGCGGCTTTGGCCTGAACCGCGGCATTGAAATAACAGAGCCGATTGTGTTTGAACAGCTTAGCTGGAGGATTCCGCTATTGGAGAATGGCTTGGGAAAAAATCAGGGGATTGAGTTCGTGTTTTCGATTCTCGGGGTTTCGAAGCTTCTGGGCCGGGGACTCGAGGTTCATGGGTTTCAAAAAAGTTTAGCAGTTTCACGGTTACTGTATAGCTCGAGGATTTTCACAAATCTCGACGTTTCGGCAGCAGTTACGGCGGCTTCAGCGGTGTCACCCGTCTTGCAGATACGCGGAACGCGATTTCCTTATAAGCGAATCCGATTCTATCGGCCTAAAACAAAGGTCGCTTCGTAAAGCCTAACCAGTCGACGCTGCTTCTAGCGCACCCCGCAGAAGCATACACTCGCCCCGCAGCCGCTCTCTCCGCTGGCACGATTACCTGCCTACTGCTAACCGCTATCCGCAGCACGCACCTCTCATCACGCTACCGCTCGCCATCCACATCAGCCACATCCAGGAACAAAATCTCGCTCTCCCCCACCGGCACCGAAATCGTGCGGATCCGATCGAACGAATCCAGGTCCGTGTAGGCTTGCGACACCATCGCGCGCGGACGTTCGACGAGCTCGACGGCGATCGGAATAAAATACGGCCGCCAGCTCCAGTTCAAGCCTTTGTACTCCGGCTGCCGAAGCCACTCGCTCCCGTTATCGCGCCGATAGTTGGAGCTGATCTGAATGCCGTCGCCGCGGCATACATAAACCCGGATGCAGGACGATTCCGCCAAGCCCGGAAGCAGCCGCGCGATGAACTCGTCCTCGTTGCCGTTGCCACCCTCGCGCGCATCCGCCCATGCCGCGTCCACCGCTTGCCGCAGCTTGTCCGCCTCGCTGCTCCAATGACGCTCGCGCTGCAGCATGCACGCTCGGCGTCGATCCAAGCCCTCCTCGACCAACGCCGCGAAGCTCGCCGCCGGCCGGAATTCCGCCTCCGCCGGCGCGAAGAGATAGCCCTGCACGAACCGGGCGCCGATCTCGATCGCCCGCTGCAAATCCTGGTCCGTCTCGACGCCTTCGACGAGCAGCGAAGCGCCGATCTGATCCGCCAGCATCGAGAAGGAGCGAAGCACGCCGTAATAGCCGCTGTGACTTTCGCTCCGCTTCAGCATATGAATGTCGATTTTGAGAATCTGAGGCTGAATTTGGGCGATTCGATCCATATTGCTGAAGCCGCTGCCCACATCGTCGATCGCAACCAGGCAGCCCTCGTTCCGGTAGAGGTCGACCACCGATCGCAGCTGCTCCATCGGTTCCAGGAACGACTCCTCCGTGATTTCGATCACGACCCGGCGCGGGTCAATCGAATATTTATCAAGCAGGCGAAGCGTAGGAAGCTCGCCTGTCATCGCATAGGTTTGGAAGATCCACGACGGCTTCAGGTTAATGAACAGCTTGCCTTCATCCGGACCGGTCTCGGCGAACTTCGCGAACGCCATTTCCCGCAGCTGCCGGTCGACGCGAATCTGTTCCTCCATCGGCACCCTCTTGTTCGCGAAGAACGGCCCGACGCTGCGCACGCCTTCTTCGCTGCGGATGCGGCCAAGCGCCTCGTAACCCATGATTCTTCGCGTATCCAGCGCAAGGATCGGCTGATAATACGGGACGAGTTCGCCCGCCAAGCTCGCCCGAATGTCGTTTGTTTCCCTCATCGCCGTGTCTCCTTGCGTCGAATGATGTCATATTTTCTCACATAAGCTGATTTCTCCTATTGTAAAATAGTGCCGGACCCTTGTAAAGTCCATGTTTCCGCCAACTTACGCGCGCAAAAAAACGCCGATTACCGGTTCCCGGCAATCGACGCCCTATAAACTTCGTTATATCGCTCGGCAGACTGGATATCCAGCTCCGTCAAGCCTCCCGAATGCCAAGTCGTGAGCCGCAGCGTCACTTTCTTGTAATCGATGCCGATGAACGGATGATGGTTCAGCTCTTCCGCGATTTCGGCAATTTGTCCTACGAAGGCGATTGCGGCAGGAAAGGTGACAAACCTGTAGCTGCCCACGATCCATTTGTCATCCTCGCGCGCCCAGCCTTCCAATGACGCCACGGCAGCATCGGCCGCCTCCGCCGTCATCTTCTCCAGTTTACCCATCCCATCACCTTCCTGCCTCAGATTAAACGGATGATGCGGCTCTCCTTCTCGTCCACGGACACTTCGATAATATGATGCTTCGGCCGATAGGTCACTACGCCTTTGCCGACATGCAGGACCGGGTCCTCCCCGAGCGCATAGAACACATCGTCCGCCAAAGCCTCCATCAGTTCCAGCTGCTGCCCGCGCTCCAGCTCATCCCATTCCGTCGTATCCATTTCGAAGAATAGATAGCCATCTCCGATGTCGAACATGGCGTCTTTCAACTCCACCAGGATATCCTCGTATTCTCTCGCATGCTTTACGCCCATTGCCATGCCTTCCTTTCCGGTTTTCATGTAAGCCTCTGCTCCCTATTCTACACGAATTGGGGCGAAAACTCCTAAAACATCCATTTTGCTCTAATCTACGCGCCGCATTTGACGATAATAAATAAGAAGATAGACAGTCGAATCGTTGCGTTTTGTGTCGTAAGCCGAAATGACGCGCATTCGATTACGGTTCTCGGGCTTGAACGGCGACTGCCGGTTCATCAATAGTCTTTATCATTATACGAACGAGGTGCGTCATGGAAAAATCTACAATTATCGGTATTGTTCTCGGACTCGTTGCCGTCCTGCTCGGTATGACCCTCAAGGGAGCGCCGATCGAGAACTTGCTCAACCCGGCAGCTTTTACCATCATTATCGTCGGAACCGCTGCCTCGTTATTCATCGGTTTCCCGTTGAAAGAGCTCAAAAAATTCCCGAAACTCATCAAAATGATTTTCGTCGTGCAAAAATTGCTCCCGCGCGAGCAAGTCATCGCGCTATTCATGGAGTGGGCGACGATTACGCGCCGCGAAGGACTGCTCGCGCTGGAATCGAAGGTCGACGAGATCGAAGATCCGTTCCTGCGTAACGGCATGCGGATGATCATCGACGGCAACGATCAGGATCTCGTTCGCGACGTGCTGCTCGAAGATATCGCGGCGACGGAAGAACGCCACCGCGCGGGCGCGCTGATCTTCTCGCAAGCCGGCATGTACGCGCCGACGCTCGGGGTACTCGGGGCCGTTATCGGCCTGATCGCGGCGCTTGCCGACATGAGCGACATGGGCAAGCTCGCGCACGCCATCGCCGCGGCATTCGTCGCTACACTCCTAGGTATATTCACCGGATACGTATTGTGGCACCCGATTTCCAATAAGCTGAAGCGCCTGTCGAAGAATGAAGTCGAGCTTCGCCTGATGATGGTCGAAGGCCTGCTGTCCATTCAATCCGGCGTCTCCACGATCGCGATCAACCAGAAGCTCTCCGTCTTCTTAACGCCGACCGAACGTTATGCGATGAGTCAGAAGGGAGCGGAAGCCATTGAGCAAAAGGCATAGGAAAGAAGAGCACGAGGAGCATGCCGACGAAACCTGGCTGATTCCGTATGCCGATCTTCTGACGCTGCTGCTTGCCTTGTTTATCGTGTTGTACGCCATGAGCTCCACCGATTCGAAGAAGTTCCAGGACATGAGCAAGGCGTTCAACCTTGCCTTCAACAGCGGCATCGGCGTCTTGGACAAGTCGTCCGTCATCGCGGACAATATGATGATGGAAGACAGCAATAACTCGAAGCGGCATGAAGATACCAAGGATATGCAGAAGGACGACCTGGCCGCGCTGAAGCAGAAGGAACAGGAAGATCTCGAGCAGCTGAAGAAACAAGTGGACAAGTACATTCAGACGAACGGCTTGACCACGCAGCTGGACACGAAGCTCAACCAGTCCCAGTTGACGATCACGATCAGCGACAGCTCGCTCTTCGCGCCGGGCAGCGCGAAGGTAAAGCCAGAATCGCGCAAGCTCGCCGTCGCGATCTCCAATATGCTGACGAAATACTCCGACTATGAGGTTATCGTCTCCGGACATACCGACAACGTGCCGATCAACAACACCGAATTCGAATCCAACTGGGAGCTCAGCTCCATGCGGGCGATTCGCTTCATGAACATCGTACTCGATAACAAGCAGCTCAATCCGAAGAACTTCAGCAACATCGGCTACGGCGAATATCATCCGATTGCCGGCAACGATACGGCTGCCGGTCGCTCCAAGAACCGCCGCGTCGAGGTATCGATTATCCGGAAGTTTGCCGATACCGCCAAGAACGTCAGCGTATCCGCAACGACGGCGAATCAATAGCTCCATCTGCTTTATCTGCACCGTCCATACGAAATGCAAAACCCCGTCAGGCTTGGAACTGAACCACAGTTCACGTCCGCCTGACGGGGTTTTTGGTTACGATTACGATTTGCTATGTTATAAAGCCAGCCTCGCGGCATGCCCTGCGTAATCCATTGTTATGCTGTCCAAACAGCCTGCAGTGACGGTGACCATTGCCGCAGCAGTCGACAAGCTCGTAGGCTGGCGCTTACTCTTGCGGCGGCAGAGACAGCTCGATCGACCTTTGCACGAGCACGTCCATCGCATCGATGCTGTACCGTCTCGCCTCTTCGCTCAGCTTCACGATCGACAGCTCCGTGCAGGCAATAATGACGCAACTGCAGCCTTCCTTGGCCACCATATCGTGAATGATGCCCTCCAGCTCTGCCGGATCGCTCGAGATGCCGCGCTTAATGTCCCGATAGATGATATTCATGACCTGCTGCTGCACGTCCATGTCCGGCTCATGCGGGATCAAGCCGTACTTGCGCGCCGACTCGCTATAGATGCCGCTGCGCAGCGTGCCGTTCGTCGCCAAGATGCCGACTTTCCCGCCGCTGCCGAACGAATCCACGATCGCCCGCATCGTCTCCTCGACCATGTCGATGATCGGAATCGTCGTCATGGCCTGCATCTCGTTGATATAATAATGCGCCGTGTTGCACGGCATGGCGATATTGTCGACCTCTGCGTACTCCAACAGCCGGATATCCTTCTCGATCTCGCGCAGGAACAGCTCAGCCGTGTCTTCCAAGATCACTTGGGTCCGATCCGGAATAGAAGCGTGGTTCAAAATCACCATGTCGATATGGTCCTGATCGCTGTCGGCTGCCGTGCCGTCGATAATCTGATCGATAAATACGGACGTTGCTTTCGGTCCCATCCCGCCCAGAACACCTAATCGTTTACGTTCCATGACTCAACCTACTTTATATGAAATAATCGTGCTATGTGACGAGTACCCGGTCAGCCTTCGTTTGAACCTTCTTCTCTCAGCAGCCCCAGCGCGATCTCGGCTCCGGGGTCCATCCCTTGACAGCCCGCGAGCAGGATCAGGTCGCCTTGCTGCGCCTGCGACAGCGCCGTAGCGATCGCTTCCGGCAGCTCCGTGTACAGCTTCACTTCAATGCCCGCTTCGTTCATCACGTCCAGGAACACATCCACTTCCTCGTCCGTTACCGTGTTATGGCGATTCACATGCGACTGGCTTCGCGTTGCGATCAGCTCGCGCTTCTCGAGACGGTTCAGCCACTTCACGATCGACTCCGCATTCTCGCGATTGATGATCGGCCCGCGTGCGCCGCGGATCGCATAGACCAAGTGGAAGTTCTCGTAGTCCATGTAGCGCAGCGTCTCCAGCGTCACGTCGATATTGCCGGGATTGGCAAAATGATCGTCGATGATCGTGAACGCATCCTCGTGGATGAATTCGAACCGGCGCTCCACGCCGCCGAACGTGCGCAGCGTCTCTTGAATCGTCGCGACGGGTACGCCGCACAGCAGCGCGATGGCGATCGCCGCCATCGAGTTGTAGACGGAGTGGAGACCCGGAATGCGAAGCTCCACGCGGAACTCGCCCGGCTCGATCACGGTGCCGCTGTCCGCCGGGATAGGCTTCAGGATTTCCACGGTGAATTTCGCCCGCCCCGTGGACAGATCCAGGTCCTTGCAGTGCAGCGTTCCTTCGCGGTTCTGCATGCTGAAGGTGACGACCTTCGCCCGCGTCTGCGTCGCCAGAGACGCCGCATAGTCGTCGTCCAGGTTCAAGACGGCGAAGCTGTTCTCTCCCGCTTCCCGGATCAGCCGGGATTTGGCCAAGAAATAATTCTCGAACGTGCCATGGGAATCGATATGCTCGCGGCTGAGATTATTGAAGCAGACGATGTCGTAACCGACCGTCTCGACGCGGTGCGTTTCCTGCGCCGCCGAAGAAACCTCCATGCTGACATGGGAGACGCCGCGGTCGACCATTTGTTTCAAGTAAGCCTGCAGATCGAGCGATTCCGGCGTCGTCAGCTCGGACGGGATGCGCTCTTCGTCGATCTTGATGACGACCGTTCCGATCATGCCCGTCTTGAAGCCGTGCTGCTCGAGAATCGCATTCGTCATGTACGTGGTGCTTGTCTTGCCGTTCGTCGCCGTAATGCCGATCATCTTCATCCGGTCTGCCGGATGGCCGTAGAACGCGCTCGCCAGCTGCGCCATCGCGATCCGGCTGTTCGGCACGACGTACTGCGGCACGTCGATGTCGGGCTGAATGCGCTCGACGACCGCCGCAACCGCGCCGCGTGCGACCGCATCCCCCAAGTAGCGATGGCCGTCCGTGCTGTAGCCCGTAATGCAGACGAACAGCTCGCCCGGCGACACCTTCTGCGAATGATAGGATATGCCGGTTACTTCGATGTCCCCGGCCTGATAAGCTTCTGTTACGGTTGTTTCCTGCAGCAGCTGCTGCAGCTGGAATTTCGTCGTCATCGCAATGGTCCTTTCCCCGAGGGCTGCGCGTCACGCGCCCTTCCTATCGTCTTGTGCATCTGCCCATCGCCTTCTTTATACATGAGCTTCATAGCCAGGCCCTGCACCGTACGCGGAATCAGGCACCCCTATCAGCTCGTCCACTATTCTTCTAAACGACCGCTAACGTATGTATGCCATGGATTCCAGACAGCGAATCATACTTAATCCAATTTAATCTTTACATTCTTAAGACGACCTAATAACTACATCCTAATAAGACCGCCGATGCCTTATTGCCCTTGAGCGAATCGCACATCCGGCGAAACAATATTTTTCAAAAACCTCTATGCAAACAGAAGACAATCCTTTATAATTTTACTTCATGTTTTCTAGGATGGCAAGATGAAACGACCACCAGCCCCGTAACCGCGAGCCTTCAGCGGATAATCGAAGCTCTCCTTGCTTGCAACAAAAAAACCAACTCCATCGACGCTGGCGTCGAACGGATGTTGGTTTTCTCGTTATTTTCCGGGAAACGAGGAAGCTTACGAACTTAACGATAGTCGAGCAGGTCGAACAACTCGCTGAGCTCGCCCTTCGTCAGATCCCGCCATTTGCCGTTCGCGAGCTGGCCCAGCTGAATATTCATGATTCGCACGCGGCGAAGCTTGCGGACGTTATAGCCGAACGTTTGGCACATCCGGCGGATTTGGCGGTTCTTGCCTTCCGTCAGCGTAATCCGGAACACGCGGTCCGATTCCTTCTGTACTTTGCAAGGCAGCGTCATCGAGCCAAGAATGCGAACGCCCTCGCTCATCGCCTTCAGGAACCGCGGCGTGACGGGACGGTCGACCGTAACGATATATTCCTTCTCGTGCTTGCCCTCGGCGCGCAGGATGCGATTGACGATATCGCCGTCGTTGGTCAGCAATATGAGCCCTTCCGAATCCTTATCCAATCTTCCGATCGGGAAAATCCGTTCCTCATGCCCCACGTAATCGACGATATTGCCTGCGACCTGGGCTTCCGTCGTGCTCGTGATGCCGACGGGCTTGTTCAGCGCGATATACACATGGCCCTTCTGCTCCCCGATGGGTCTGCCTTCCACGCGCACGTCATCGCCGAGCTCCGCCTGGCTGCCGAGCTCCGCTACGACGCCGTTGATCGTGACCTTCCCGTTCTCCACGAGCTTGTCGGCCTCTCGTCTGGAGCAGTAGCCCGTTTCGCTAATAAACTTGTTAATCCTCAACTGACTTATTCACCCCGCATATGGTGCCTTAAACTAATACCGACTGACGCGTCGTTATTGCGTGATTATCATAAATATGGACGGCCGGCGCAAGTTGATCCGGCGGCGCTGCCGCGGCCTCGCGCATGAAAGCAGCCACATCCTCGGCCCGAACCGGCCGATATTTGCCAAGCGGTCCTTGCATCAGCAGCCGGAGAACCGGACTGAGCATGACCGCCACGCGCTCGCCAAGGCGGAATTCTTCCCGCTTCCCGAGCAGCAGCGAGGGGCGGACGATCTGCAGCTCGCGCAAACCGATCGCGCTTAACTGCGTTTCCGTTTCGCCCTTGACCCGGTTATAGAACACGGCGGATTGCGCATTCGCTCCCATCGCGGAGATGACGATCATCTTCCCGGCGCCATGCGCCTTCGCCCATTCCCCGAGCGCCACGGGATAGCCCAAGTCTACTTGGCGGAACGCCTCCTGTGATCCTGCCTTCTTGATCGTCGTGCCAAGAGCGCAGAACACCACATCCGCCTGAACATCGGCCAGCGCATCCTCCAGATGGTCAAAATCCGCCGAAATGACGTGCAGCTTCCCGCTCGAAGCTTCGTCTCCCGGCAAGAGAGGCAGCGGCCGTCGCGTGAGTACCGTCAGCGACCTGCAGCGCTCGTCCTGCAGCAGCTGCTGCAGCAATTGGAACCCGACAAGGCCGGTAGCTCCTGCCAGAAGCGCGCGATAGCCTTCCGTACGCGGCATGTCCTCACCTCTCCTGTATGTATTGTACATGAAACCGCGAATCCCTGCTTGCTAGCTCCCGGAATTATCCGCTCTGTACAACGGGAGCGTAATCAGGACCGTCGTGCCCACGCCCACTTTGCTTTTGATTTCGAACGTTCCCTGATGGCTCTGTATAATCCGCTGGCTGACCATGATGCCCAGGCCCGTTCCTGCATCCTTGTCCGTATAGAACGGATCGCCCAGCTTGGCGATCTTCTCCTCCGATATGCCGATGCCTTCATCCGCGATCGAGATACATAACTGTCGTTCCTGATGCTGAACCTGGATGGTAATTTGACCTCCGTGCGGCATCGCTTCCATCGCATTCTTGAGAACGTTGATGAACACCTGCTTCAGCTGGTTCTCCTCGCAGGAGATCCGGCATTCCTCCTGGCCAAAATCAGTCGCGAACACGACATTGCACAGATGCGCCTGACTGTCGAGCAGAGAGATAACGTCCCCCAGCGTAAACCGGATGTCCTTCACCTCGAACCTTGTAGCCTGCGGCTTGGCCAGAATCAAGAACTCGCCGACGATCAGATTAATGCGGTCCAGCTCGGACAGCATCAGATCGACATGCCGCGTGTTCAGCTTCGACGTCTGCAGTTGCAGCTGCAGGAAGCCGCGGAGCGTCGTGAGCGGGTTGCGAATCTCATGGGCGACGCCGGCAGCCAGCTGTCCGACGGTCGTCAGCTTCTCGGATCGGCGCAGCAGCTCGTCCATTTTGTTGCGGCTGGTCATGTCCCGCGTAATGCTGGCAATTGCATGGATGCTGCCCAGCTTATCCCGGATCGGCGAAGTCGTCACGCTGACCGCTATCCAGTCTCCGTCCTTGGTGAGCCGCGTTGTCTCTCGTGCCGAGAGCGGCTTGCCTGATTTCAACAGCTCCATCGTCTGCTGCTCTTCGTCCCGCAGATGCTCCGGCACCAGCGAAAGCACGTTGCCCACCGCCTCCTCCGTCGTATAGCCGAACAACTGCTCGAAGGCACGGTTGACCTGCATGATGCGGCCATCCAGGCCCACGACATGAATCGCGTCCGTCGTATGATTGATGAAGGATTCCAAATACTCTTTCATCGAGCGATTTTCTTCGAACGCCATCTTCAGCTTCGTCATGTAGATGCTGAGGTTCTTCGACATCGCGTTCACGCGCTGCGCCAGCTGCCCCAGCTCGTCCTTGCGCCTGACGACGATCGAGCTGTCGAAGCGTCCGAAGGACAACTCGTTGACTTTCCACAGAATCATGCGGACGGGACGCAGCAAAATATGCGACAGCCAGTAGCTGCAAATAATAACGATGAACAGCAGTACCGCGGAGATATAGAGCTGATTCGTACGCTGTTCGTCCATCAGCCGCATCAGCGGTTTCTTGTCGAGCACAAGTCCGACGACGTACGGCTTCGGATCACGTATGAGAATAAAGCTCTTGATCACTTCTCGATGATGGAGCGTCGTATAGCGAAATACCTTCTTCCCTTTCAAAGCTTCCTGAACGCTGTTCACGTCTTCATCGATGCTGCGGTAGTCGTACGTACCGAACGGAATCGGCAGATCCGCAAGCTCCTTATTGCTGATAATGGAGGGGATATTCATGATGGAATTGCTTCGGAACAGGCCCGGATTGAAGCCCGTGATTTCCAGGATCGTCGGGTTGCTGGCTTTCATATCTTCAAGAAAGGCTGTCGTATGCGCCATCTTCTGATAATCGATGAGCGCGTCGCTTTCCATGTAACAGCGAATAATATAATTGATTTCATTGTCGGTATAGAAGGATTCCTGTCCCAGCAGGACGGACGTCCCCGTAACCGATCGCTCGCTCGGACTTGTCCAGAACTGATAATCCTTGTCCGCTTCGTCGCGCACGATTAGATTCCGCAACGGCCAGGTCTTGCTGATCATTCCATTCTCGCTTGGCTCCGTAGACATCGCGATCATGTAATTCGTGCCGTTTTTCTTCATGACGGATAGACGGGAGACGCCGATGCGGGATGCCACCAGCTCCAGCTGCTCGCTCGTGATCTCGTTGATTTGATGAGGGAGCTGCTCGGATGCGGAGTAAGAGGCCATCTTCAAATTGTCAGCTAGAACAGATTGCACGAATTCGTTCTCGCTCGTGTTTTGCTGAACATCCGCGGCGATCTGATGCGTGATGGTCGCCATATTCCGTTCGACGTCCGATCTCAGATTGACCCTGGTGGAATATTCGTTCAAAATGACATTGAGCAAGAGCAGGACGAATACGATCAGCGAAATCATAAGAGACAGCTTAATCTTAACTGACAATATGCGACACACCCTTTTTATCGAGCTTGTGGACACCTAGTTGGATCATAACATAAATGTGGGAAAAACTTCTATCCTTGTCATTCTAAGATAAGCAGCGGATATCCCCGGAAGTTATACACAGGTTTATCCCAATATTCACATGACCATTTAATAATTTGTTAGTAAATCTGTGCATAACCCCGACTTATGCACAATTTCATCCACAAGCTGTTAACAACGAATATTTGTTCGTAGCACAATTCGAGGATTATCGACAGCCGAAGTAGCATACATAGGCTATTTGACTCTATAACAGACATAACAGGAGGACTAATCATGAGCGAAACAGACTATTTCCGAGAAGACGATTTCGTTTGGATGCAGGCTGCCATCGAGGAAGCCAAGAAAGCGGAGGCCATCGGAGAGGTACCGATCGGTGCAGTCATTGTCAAGAACGGAGAGATCATTGGCAGAGGATATAATCTGAGGGAAACGAATTTGGATCCGACCGCGCATGCGGAGATGATCGCGATTCGGGAGGCCAGCCGGCATTTGGAAGCTTGGCGACTGCTGGACTGTACGTTATATGTCACGCTTGAACCCTGTCCGATGTGCGCGGGAGCGCTTGTCCAGAGTCGTATTCGAAAAGTGGTGTACGGCACAATCGACCCGAAGGCCGGCTGTGCCGGTACATTAATGAATTTGCTGCAGGAACCTCGCTTCAACCATGAGACGGAGCTCGTCGGCGGCCTGCTGCAGCAAGAATGTGCGGATTTACTTACCCAGTTTTTCCGTCGTTTGCGAGGGCGTGCTTAGCGGCGCCTCGGAGTCGTTCTTCCTTCTGCATATGTTGAAGCATAACGATCAGCTGATCGGCCTCTTCGCTAAGGGCCAGTACCTCAGGGTCAGTAAGACTTCCTCGTGCCTCGGCCATTTCAAAAAGCTTCGTGCGAAGCACCTGCAATTCGTGGAGTAATGTAGTTTTGTCGTTCATGACGCCCGCGGGACAGCTCCTATCGCATCATCTTCAGTTAGTTACAAATAGTAACATCTTCATTATATACGCTTAAGGTTGTTATTTTTGTAAAATCTTGTCGACAATATACTAGTTTATTCGGTGAATATATCGACACCATTCAACACGAGAACCGAAAATAGGACTAATTTCATCGGTCTTTAGGTCCAGTTCCCTCCAAGTCCAGGTCAGAGACCAGCATACCTCCTATTTAGAAGACTGCTCCAACGATCATTCCCCGCGGACGTATCCATTCCGCACATCTATTTTATTCGCCGACTGGAAAGTTGCGCCGCTCTTGTTCTTCATGCTATTATTATCCTTGCCGCGCGCCCGTAGCTCAGCAGGATAGAGCGACAGTTTCCTAAACTGCAGGTCGTACGTTCGAATCGTATCGGGCGCGCCATCTATGTAAACCTTGTACTTGCAAGGTTTTTTGTTTTTTCATAGGACACAAACCGGATGAACAGTCCCCCTAGCGGAAATAGAGTAGGCGAACGCCTATGCTTGGCATACAACAAAGGCAGCGCCATCGGAGATGGCGCTGCCTTTGTATTTAATGAATTTGGATACGCCAGCTATGCTGCGCGAGCTATCCAGTTCTTCCCGGATAAATCCCGCCCTACGATTCACCGGGCTTTATCCCATAAGGAGAGGACGCGATATCGATTCGCCGCGACTTGGCATTGGTAGCCCGGAATTGGCTGGGCGTAACGCCAACGTTGGCTTTGAACGCCCGGCTGAACAGATGGATGCCGGAGAACCCCACATCCTCGGCGATTTGAGTCAGCGTCTGCCCGCTCTCTATCATCCGCAGCTTCGCCTGTTCGATGCGGACGTGCGTGACATATTTATGGACGGTGATCTTTAATTGCTCCTTAAACAGCGAGGACAAGTGATTGGTCGAGATCCCCGCCTGCTCGCCGATGGCGGCATTGTCCAGCTGCGTGTCCCAGTAACGTTCGTTAATGTACGCCAGGCTTTTCTCGATGGAGACCCAGCTTCTCGTCATCTTGCCCTCGCGTCCCTGCCCTTCGGCTTGGCTTTTAAAGAACGCGTGCAGCAGCTCCGCACATAACCCCTTCAGCAACAGCGGATTGTACGTTCCCCCTTCGGCAAACGCTTTATGCATCGTCATCAGCTTGTGCTTCAGATCGATTCGGTCCGACGGCCGCAGATGGGCGATGGGCACGATCGCTGCCAACGCCGTCTCCCGTTCCGCTATCGTCCGCTGCCTGTCCGTCATCGTGCCGACTTCGCTCCAAGCACTTCGCTCTTCGTCATAGTAGAGGTCGAAGTGGCAGATCCATTGGATCAAAGGGATCGCGGAGGTCGTGCGGATAATATGGGACATGAAGGCTGGCATCAGCAGCAGGTCTCCCTCTTTGACCCTATACTGCAACCCATTTAGGATAAAGTCCGCTTCTCCCTGCTCGACATACGTAAACACATGGTCGTAATCGACCCATTCCCCGTATAAGGAAATGGACCTTGATACTTTGACCGCTCTTACGAACGGAGAGACGGTATGCAGCCAAGCTTCCATGCGCCAAACCTCCGACTTGAACCGCTCCACTCGAAGAGGAACGTTAATGCTTCTATTGTAGTGGAAGAGCGCCGGGAGGCCAATGCATGGATGCTAGTCGTGCCAATCGAACAGGACGCCGTGATACCGATCCTTGTCGAACCGCAAGCCCTCATAAGCGGACGCCGCTTCATCCGGCTTCAATACATGGCTGATCAGCGGTTCGATCTGCAGCTTGCTGCGCTGCATGAGGCCGAACACAATGCGGGAATTGCGCACCAGGGAATGCTTGACGAACGCGTTCGGCTCGACCGGGTACCGCCATTCATGCGCGCCTTTGAAAGTAATGCAGCCGCGATTGCTCAAGTGGCAATAATTCAGGACATCCGTCAGGTCTGCTTGGTATTCGCCGCGCGGGCTCCCGAGCAAGACGATCTCACCTGACTTGGCGATCCAGCCCAGGCTCTCCGCCGCAACCTTGGACAGCCCGGTCGCTTCGATATGCGTCGAGACGCCGACGCCTCCCGTAAGTTCGGCCACTCGCTCTTTGGTATCGCCTATGCCGTTGTCGTAGGTATGGAACAAGCCGCATCGCTCCGCCATGTTCCGCCGTTCGCGGGACAAGTCTAAGCCGATAACGTCGGCGCCTTGCAGCTGAGCCAGCTGCGCAGCCATGTTGCCGACCAGTCCGAGGCCGGTGACGCTTACGATGTCGCCTAGCTCGATATCGGATACGCGAATCGCGGTCGCTGCGACGGTCGCCATGCGCGTGAACGGCACCCAGCGCAGCTCCAAGTCTGCCGGAACCTCCAGGAACGTGCCGCCCGTCGAGACGACCTGATAACGGGAATGATCCCCGTAATGGAAGACGATATCCCCTTTATGCCACCGCTGCTCATCCGCCCCCGTCTCGACAATCTCGCTGACTGATGCATATCCCGGCGTATCCGGCATCTGGAACCAGCTCTCGCCGCCGGACAAGCAGGCCAATTCCGTGCCAGGGCTGATCAGCGTGTACAGCTTCTTGACGATGACCTCGTCAGCCGCTAAGGACGATGCGTGGAACGCTTCTTCTATGACCTCGACCTGCCATGGCTTGGTGAACAGCACTCTCTTGTTATTCATTAATGCAGCTCCTCCTATATTGCGTTTCTTCTCAATGTAACCGTTTCATATAGGGAAGTCTTTGAGCAAAAGACCGATCTTTTATCGAAAAGTACGGGCGGCTCCTGCCTTCAAAAATAACGGTGCCTTATTTGCAACTCCGCCGTGAAAAGGTCCCCCGATTCAGCGACCATCCGCAGAAGCTTGTCTTTTCTATGAAACTCACAATCTAGCAACTCCTGCATAGTATAGAGTAGTACTGTGAAAGGAGGTGTAGTAGAATGGGAAAACTTATAGATGCAAGAACATCGCAAAATGCCAGCTATGCCAACTCGATTTTGGTTCCTATTCTTTTCATTAACACGCCCGAGCTATTCGGAGTAATCGGTCTGAACACGGCAGGCGCAGGAGCCACTCCTCGGGTTAGCATGCAAGGAACGATGTCCGTCCAGCTGCCCTTGGCGCTGGCTGGCGTTACCATCACCATAGTAAGGGGTACGCTTCCGACAGATCACCTTGTATATACGGCAACGGCAACGTTTGACTTATCCCTGCTCGCACCCCAGGTCATTGCTTTCGAAGCAAATGACTACAACCCGCCGATAACGCCTCTATTGACGTACTCGGCCTTCGTCAGCTCCAATATTATTGGCACGATCCGTGTCGGTCCAGAGAGCTTTAGCGGCATGTTGGTCACAGACTGAACTCCTATAGGACGAGCAAAAGAACCACCCTTGCAGGTGGTTCTTGGTCTATATTATGGCTCTTTCCTGGTCAACTAATTAGATAACGCGTCTAGCGAGCTTAGGGCAGCCATTTATCCGCAGGGACGGCATCCTTGGGCAGCGCAACCTCGAAAGCAACCTTCTTATTCAACGCGTCTTGAGAAAGCATGAACGCGATATCCAACTGCATACCGCCAACATCCGTCGCGTTCAGCTGCAATTTCCCGGCCTCGAACGTTACATAGTCATCCTTTATGCCGCCGGTCATCTCGAACGCCTTGATCGTATACCGCTTCTGCAGCTTCTCCGCGCTCGACTCGCTCTTGGATGCTTGCAGCTGTTCCTTCGTTAGTCCAAAAGTCTTCATATAGGCTTCGTTGCCAAGCAGCAGATCGATCATTTTCGGGATGGCGTTCTCTGCGATGGACGTCAGCAGCGCGTCCGAATGCGACTCATCAGCCGTCATTCGCACATACCGCTCGGCTTCATAGCCTGGCGGCAGTTCTTTCACGTCGGCAGCCGCAGGCTCGCTGTAATAGGCGTCGTCCAGGCCGTCGAAGAAAGAGTCGAGCGCACTCTTCGCCAGCGTCGGCGCTTCTCCGTCCAGTACATTCGCGCCGCCCTGCTCTTGCGCCAGCTTCTTGGCATCGATAACAACGAAACGGTCAGCCACGGCAGCAGGGACAGCGACTCCGGGAATTTGCGGAATTTTCATATAGATCTTATCCTCTGTCACGAGAATCGGAAGCTTCACGTTTAATTGGACGTCCCCGGTTCCAAGCGTGGCATCAAGCAACAATTCAGCGCGCTGCGGATCCTTCTGAACCGCTCCGTGAAATTGAATGACGGCGCCCTTAAGCAGGATCGGCAGCGCCATCATGAGCGCCGCATCCCGATCGGACAAGTCACCGGCAGGCTGGGGCAGACGAATATTATTTATCGTAAGAGAACCTGCGTATGTAAATGAATCCGCATCACTTGTGTTCGCGATCGCTTCAAGCCAAGCATCCTTCGGTGAATCGGACGAGCTGCAGCCCGTCGCTGCAGCCATTGCCGCGATAAGCAGCGTAATCGTACCGCGTCTCCATGGTTTCATCCGCCATTGCCCCTCTCCTTGTGCGCATCTTTCATTTTACCCTATCCAAAATAGGTCTGAAAAGACAATCGCACAGGAAGAAGCCCGCCCGCGCCGATTCCATCGGGCGCAGACGGGCTGTTGTAGAGAGATAAGGGCATTACCCCTGCGGGTTGTGATGGTCGACGTGATTGGCTTGCTTCGTCTTCTTCGAGCCGGACAACGGCTCCTGGGGTTGAGAAGAATCCTTACGGGACCTGGACGGCTGACCGTTTCCTTCGTAAGGGTTTTGAACCGGTACGCTTTTCGGCTTACCCATTGCGTTCATCTCCTTCATCATACTCATGAACGATCGCGGACAGCTTGTTTAGCTGCGAGAATGATACAGGTCGGACGGCTCAACATGATTAAGCGCATCCTGATGGCGGCGATCGTTCGTATCCTGCTGCAGCTGCTGGGCTTGATGGCTGTTGACCGGATTTTGGTCCAGGTCTTCCACGACGTTGCTTAAATTTTTGTCGGCGGTGCCTTTCGCTTTGGTCATGATTCGTATGCTCCTCTCTAGGCTAGGCGATCAGCGCAATACGACAATGCTTATGCATGCGTCAGTTCATGCAGCGCCTGCGCGCATTCATGAATATGGCGCGTATAATCCTCGATCAGCTGCTGGATAATGTCGGTACGTTCGTCGACAGAGCGTCCGTCTTTCTCCACGTCGATCAGCGTCGTTTGGATCTCGCGGCTGTCCACGTACGTGACTTTAAAATCAAAGCTGTACATCTGATGGCCCGCCGTATGAATGGTGACGCGCAGCGACTTGGAATCGGCTTCGTCGGCCTTCACTTCGGCTCGATCCGCGTTCTGAATGGTATCGGGCAGTGCACGCTGCCAAGCTTCGGTCAGCTCCTGCTGATTGATGGTCAACTCATCGCGTTTGCTCATTTGATTTCCCACCTCCATGCGGATAATATGCGGCTCCGGCCTTTGTTTTATGCGAGGTCGGCAGGCAGGAACACATACAGAAAAGCAAAAAGCGCCCAAGCGAATGTTTATTCGCCCGAGCGCTGTCGGTTGTTATTATAGGTGGCGGAGAGAGTGGGATTCGAACCCACGTGGGCTTGCACCCTAACGGTTTTCAAGACCGCCCCGTTATGACCGCTTCGGTATCTCTCCATCCTGATGAACCAAACCTTGTTCAAGGTCACAGGACGTATTGTACCACAGGCCAAATTAATAACGCAACTCCGAAATCACTACTTCTAGCATGCATACCGCAGCATTTGGCTCGTAGCGGAACTTCCACTAACGGGCAGCGATGACTTCAAGTCCGCCCATATAAGGACGAAGCGCTTCGGGTACGATAACTGAACCATCGGCTTGCTGGTAATTTTCAAGAATCGCTGCAACCGTCCGTCCAACGGCAAGTCCGGAGCCGTTAAGCGTATGCACGAATTCCGGCTTTCCTTTTGCTTCGGGACGGTACTTGATGTTCGCGCGCCGCGCTTGGAAGTCCTCGAAGTTCGAACAGGACGAAATTTCGCGGTACGAATTGCCGCTTGGGATCCATACCTCGAGATCGTACGTCTTCGCCGACGTAAAACCCATATCGCCCGTGCACAGCGTCAATACGCGGTATGGAAGGCCTAACAGCTGCAGCACCTTCTCTGCGTTTGCCGTAAGCTTCTCCAGCTCATCGTAGGAGTCCTCCGGCTTCACCAGCTTCACCAGCTCGATCTTGTTGAACTGGTGCTGGCGGATCAATCCGCGCGTGTCTCGGCCCGCAGAGCCGGCTTCAGAACGGAAGCATGCGCTGTAGGCGACGAAGTTCTTCGGCAGATCGTCAGCGGAGAGAATTTCTTCCCGGTGGATGTTGGTAACCGGCACTTCGGCCGTCGGAATCAAGTAATACTCCGTATCCGCAAGCTTGAACAGATCCTCTTCGAACTTCGGCAATTGTCCCGTGCCGACCAGGCTGTCGCGATTGACGATATACGGGGGAAGAATTTCCTCGTACCCATGCTGGTCGCTATGTAGATCCATCATGAAATTAATGAGTGCCCGCTCCAGACGTGCGCCGAGACCGCGGTAGAACACAAAGCGCGAGCCCGTTACTTTAGCCGCCCGTTCAAAATCCAGGATGTTCAATTCCTGCGCAAGCTCAAAATGCGCCTTCGGCTCAAAGGCGAACGTCGGCACCTCGCCATGACGGCGAATTTCAACGTTGTCGTCCTCGGAAGCACCGACAGGCACGCTTTCGTTCGGCACGTTCGGAATAGAGAGCATCAGCTCGGCGGTTTCCGCTTCCACTGCCCGAATCTCCTCGTCCAGTGCTTTGATCCGGTCGCCGACTTCGCGCATCTCCACGATTAGCGCTTCGGCGTCCCCGCCGCTTTTCTTCAGCTTCGCCACTTCCTGCGATACGTTGTTGCGGCGGTTCTTCAGCTGCTCCGTCTCCTGCAGCATATCGCGCCATTTGCCGTCCAGCGCCGGGAAATTGGCAATCAGGTCAAGCGACTTTCCGCGATTCGCGAGCGCTTGCTCTACTTTGGCAAAATCATTCCGTAGCAGTTTTACGTCAAGCACGTTGGGTATCCCCTCTCATTTTCTTATGGCTATTCTAGTAGTGTATCCAAAGTGGCGTACGCGCCAAACTGTTTTGCCTAAACCTGCGACTTCCGTACAGCTCAAAACGGCCATTACGGCAAAAAGACTGCGCTCCCGCAGTCTCCAGCCGTTATTGTTCTTTTGCAGCAGCTGCTTCCTTCGCCATATCCAGGAAATACGCATGAAGACGATAATCGTCCGTCAGCTCCGGATGATACGATGAGGCCAGCAGATGCCCTTGCCGCGCAGTCACGATCTCGCCGTTGTAGGTCGAGAGCACATCGACGTTCGGCGATACTTCCATAATGAGCGGCGCACGGATGAATACCGCGCGTACCGGCTCTTCGATGCCTTTAATGGCCAGGTCCGTCTCGAAGCTCTCTCGTTGACGTCCGAACGCATTGCGTGCAACCTTCATATCCATAAGTTGCAGATGCGCATCCTCTTGACCATCGATTCGATCGGCAAGCACGATCAAACCGGCACATGTGCCGAAAATCGGTTTGCCCTGCTGCGAGAAATCGCGGATCGCATCGATAAAGCCATACTTGCGCATCAGCTTGCCGATCGTCGTGCTTTCGCCGCCGGGAATGATCAGGCCGTCCAGCTCCTGAAGCTCTTCGATACGCTTCACGGCAACGCCTTGTCCGCCGGCAGCTTCTATGCTGCGTATATGTTCCGCAACGGCGCCCTGCAGCGCCAATACGCCTATCTTCATCGCTTTACCGCCTTCTTTCCGTTCTTAGAAGCCGCGGTCCTGCATGCGCTCGTTAGGCGCCAGCTTCGAAATTTCAATGCCTTTCATCGGCGTACCCAGGTTTTTGGATACTTCCGCGATCAGCTTGTAATCCGTGTAGTGCGTCGTTGCTTCAACGATTGCGCGAGCGAAACGCTCTGGATATTCGGATTTGAAAATACCGGATCCAACGAACACGCCGTCAGCGCCCAGGTGCATCATCAAAGCGGCATCGGATGGCGTTGCTACGCCGCCGGCTGCAAAGTTAACGACAGGCAGCTTGCCTGTTTCGTGAACGTCCAGCAGGAGGTCGTAAGGTACGCCGAGGTTCTTCGCTTCATGGTACAGCTCGTCCTTCGAAAGGTTCTGTACTTTACGGATTTGGCCCGTGATCAGACGCATATGGCGAACAGCTTCAACGATGTTGCCTGTTCCCGGCTCGCCTTTCGTACGAAGCATTGCCGCGCCTTCTTGAATACGACGAAGCGCCTCGCCAAGATCTTTCGCGCCGCACACGAACGGAACCGTGAAATCGCGTTTCGAAATATGGAATACTTCATCGGCAGGCGTAAGTACTTCGCTCTCATCGATGTAGTCCGCACCCAGTGCTTCCAGTACGCGAGCTTCTACATAGTGACCGATACGTGCTTTCGCCATAACCGGAATCGACACGACTTTCATGACTTCTTCAAGAATCGTCGGATCAGCCATACGGGCTACGCCGCCGGCCGCACGAATATCGGAAGGTACACGCTCAAGTGCCATAACAGCCGTTGCGCCTGCCGCTTCGGCAATTTTTGCTTGCTCGGCATTCATAACGTCCATGATGACGCCGCCTTTTTGCATTTCAGCCATACCGCGTTTTACACGCGAAGTTCCTGTTTCCATATTCGTGAATCCTCCTAAAAGTCTCTGCATGCCTCTGTGCCTAAGCGTCTGCGAAAACAGGACGCTCGCTGCAGCACATGCTGAGTTTATATGCTGATCTCCGTTATCCGGACTAGCTCTAACCATTTATTTTACAGCATACTCGAACATTCGACAACATCCATTCTCGTTAGAAAATGGCTGCCTGCGTTCGGGCTCAATCCTGCCTAAAACAAATCCACAATGCCTTTGAACAGGCTGGAGATGAAACCGCCTAGACCGCGGAACATCAAACGCCACCAGCTGGCTTTCTTAACATCCTCGGACGTAACCAGATTGACGGTTTTATCCAGCGTCTTGCCGGTATCCGGATCCTTGTACGAATAGGTTGCCGTTCCGACGACCGTTCCACTCGCGATCGGAGCGACAAGTTCTCCGTCCGACTTCAGCTTCACGCTGCTTACCGTTACGTTAGGCGTTGTATTCTTCTTCACGAGGAGAGTGACGTCAGATGCTGTCACGATCGGCACCTGCTTAGACGTGCCCTTCTTAATCTTGACCGTCTTGTTCGATTCTACAACCGATTTTGGCGCAACGATCGTCTTTTTCTCGAAATTGTCGAAACCGTAGTCGAACAGCTTCGCCGTTTGCACGAAACGGGACGATTTGGATGCGGTATCCATGACGACGGAGATCAAGCGCAGGTCGCCTTGCTTTGCCGTGCCCGTGAAGCAGTAGCCTGCTGCGCCAATATAGCCGGTTTTCATGCCGTCAACGCCCGGATAAGCGTATTGTTTGAAATTCGGAATGCTCTTGTTCGTCTCCAGCATCCAGTTCAAGTTGACCATCGGCGTTTTGTCGCGCTCGCGGAACTTATAACTCGGGGTGCTCGAGAACTCGAGGAACTCCGGGTGCTTCTTGATCAGAATGCTGGCGAATCTGGCTAAGTCGCTCGCGGAGATAACGGTATCGTCCGCAAGACCCGTGGCACTCGTAAAATGCGCCGAATTGAGGCCGAGCGCCTTCGCCGTCTCGTTCATCTTCCCGACGAACCCTTGCTCCGTGCCGCCGATACGGTCGGCCAGCGCAATCGTAGCGTCGTTCGCCGATTGAACGGCCATCGCCATATACAAGTCTTTTACCGTATGCTGGTCGCCTTCGGCCAAATAAATTTGAGAGCCGTCCGGCGGAATCGATGCTGCTTCTTTCGTCGCCGTGACCATATCGGTCAGACTCAAACGTTTCGCAGAGATCTCTTCCAGCACCAAATATTCCGTCATCAGTTTGGTCATGCTCGCCGGCGGATAGGCTTTATCCGCATTCACGGCATAGAGTATTTGTCCCGTATCGGCATCTATAAGAATCGCTGAACGCGCCTCTACTCCGAGTGGGTTCGGCGTCACTTCTACCTTGTCTGCAAGTGCGGCATGGGAACCGAGATTCGTCGTAAGCATCATAGCAATGACAGTCGCGCAAATGGTAGGTACAAACCGTACCCGTCCCTTCTTCCGTTTCAACGTCTTCTCTCCTCTTCTATCAAAACATAGCGTTAAAATTACTCTAGTATTGTAACACAAAGAGCCAGCCACATAAAAGAAAGACAGGAAAACGGTGAAATCCACCATCTTCCTGTCAGGCTTCCTTTTACTGCTATAAAAGAGGTCCAGTTCTATTGATAGCGATCGCTAAACACGACCATTATAGCGAATAGTTTGGTGCTTCTTTCGTAATTTGGACATCATGCGGATGGCTTTCGCGCAGGCCCGCATTCGTGATCCGTACAAATTGCGTATCGTTCTTCAGTTCGTCGATGTTTTGCGCACCGCAATAGCCCATACCGGAACGCAGACCGCCGATTAGCTGGTGCACCGTATCCGCCAAAGGACCTTTGTAAGCAACGCGCCCTTCGATGCCTTCCGGAACGAGCTTGTTCTCGTTCTCCTGGAAGTAGCGGTCCTTGCTGCCTTCTTTCATGGCGCCGAGCGAGCCCATGCCGCGGTAAACCTTGAAGCGGCGGCCTTGGTAAATCTCGGACTCTCCAGGACTCTCTTCCGTACCGGCAAACAAGCTGCCGATCATAATCACGCTTGCGCCGGCTGCGATCGCCTTGGTTACGTCGCCGGAGTATTTGATGCCGCCGTCTGCGATGATCGGAATGTTATATTCCCGCGCAACGGATGCACAGTCGTAAATCGCCGTGATCTGAGGTACGCCGATCCCAGCAATGATACGCGTCGTACAAATCGAACCAGGACCCATACCGACTTTAATTACGGAAGCCCCTGCCTCGATCAGCTCGCGCGTGCCTTCGCCAGTAGCTACATTGCCTGCGACCAGCGTCAGTTCCGGATAGTTCCGGCGCAATAAGCGAACCATCTCGATGACGTTCTTCTGATGCCCGTGCGCCGTATCAATGACAAGCACGTCTACGCCTGCCTGAACGAGCGCTTCCGCACGCTCTGGCGTATCCTTCGCGATGCCTACGGCAGCACCGCACAACAGACGGCCTTGCGGGTCTTTGGCGGCATTCGGGAATTGGATCGCTTTCTCGATATCCTTAATGGTAATGAGGCCCTTCAGCGTGTTCGTTTCATCAACCAAAGGCAGCTTCTCGATTTTATGCTTCTGCAGCACGCCTTCCGCTTCTTGCAGCGTTGTGCCGACAGGAGCCGTGACGAGATTATCCTTCGTCATGACTTCGCTGATTTTCATGGAATAGTCATGAATGAAGCGAAGATCGCGGTTCGTGATAATACCGACCAGCTTCTGATCGCCGTCAACGACAGGAACGCCGGAGATCCGATATTTGCCCATCAATTCTTCCGCGTCGTATACATGATGATCAGCCGTTAACGAGAACGGGTTCGTGATAACGCCGCTTTCCGAACGCTTCACCCGGTCGACCTCTTCCGCCTGTTGAGCGATGGACATGTTTTTATGAATAATGCCGATACCGCCTTCGCGCGCCATGGCAATGGCCAGCTTGGCTTCGGTGACCGTATCCATGCCCGCGCTGATAAGCGGAATATTCAGCTTGACCGTCTTGCTAAGCGTGACCGAAACATCAACTTCCCTAGGCAGTACTTCCGACTTTCGCGGAACGAGCAGTACGTCATCGAAGGTTAGACCTTCTTTGGCGAATTTATTTTCCCACACGGATTGGTTCCTCCTCAAACGTTTGCGTGCCTGGTTCGAGCTTGAAAAAACGCTGTTTTGAACAGGAGCCGCGCATATTATTGAAATAGTAGCAGAGGGGTAGTAGGCTGTCAAGGATGTACCCGCCGGGGAATGATGTCAAAACGACGAACGATAATCGTATTTGCAATTGGAGCTCCATAGCAGAAATTCCCTTACGCCCAGTTCGCGCGCAGCCTTCACTTGCTTATTCACCTGCTCCGCTCCATACGTCTGATGAGGATGGACCCACTTGGCCGTAAAGCTTTGCAGCCACGGCCGGACCGCTGCCGTTGTCGTGCCGCTGTTTTGCATCACGGCGTTCCGATGCATCGCATCAGACATGGCATGATGGATTATGGCATAGGGACTTAGGTCCGGCTGTCGAACGCCATACATCCCCGTCGAATAATGGGAAGGGTACGTCATCGGGGAAATGACATCTACAGCACCGGATATCGAACGCCAGGACTGACCGATGCCCATATCGTTCGTCGAAGAAGTGACGAGTCCAAAGACATCCGCGGAAACCCGTGCACCTCTGGCATGAATCTGCTTACGCGAATCCCTCAGGAAAGCCGAGATGATTTGCGACTTGTTTTTCCCGTGTATATCGGAATACCGCACTTCTCGATCTACTTTGCCGCCGTTGTCGGGGAATCGAACATAATCGAACTGGATTTCATCGAATCCATTCGAGGCCGCCTCCGCCGCGATTGCCGTATTATACGTTCTCACCTGCTGCTGAAAAGGATCCAGCCACGCCTTCCCCTGAGCATCTCGCCATACGCCGCCGCTCCTCCGCTGCAGCGCCATGGACGGATGCTGCTTCGCATAGAGCGGATCCTTGAATGTCACGATTCTGCCGATCACATAGATGTTCTTGGCTTTAAGCTTGCGAATTAAACTGCCTATGTCTCTAATCGCAACATGACGGTCCGCTCCAACAGCTTTCACTGCTTTTAGTGAGGAGCGATACGTTAATTGTCCGTAATCGTTCTTCACGTCGATAACCATCGCGTTCAAGTCCGTCTTATCAACTAATTGAATGAGCCGATTAAGTCTGCGCTCGCTGCCTGCCACCCATCCGGACACATAAATGCCTCTTACCGGTTGTTTGCGGCTTGATAATGATCGTAGTGGTCCTGTTTGCTGAGATTGCACTTGAATTGCTGCCCGGGAACGGTTCTCATATTGCTCTTGATTCATTTCAGGTCCGCTAGTCATACGGAATTTGGTGATTTCAGTTGGTTGGCGATTCGTCTGTATGGGATGAATCCGCAGCGATTTTGTTGCGTTCGTCATCGGCTGCGAAGGTAAAGGCGGTAAACCCGGCTCATTTTTATGGGCTTGTCCGCTGCAGCTCGTCATCCCTAAGATGGCCGTCATGCACAACAGCATAACTTTTGCATACTTTAACATCCTCGTGATCAACTCCCATCGACCTACATTAACAGTAGTATGTTCACTCGATTGGTTAGAGTTGTGAAGGAGTTCTCTCCAGCATTGGATGAAATAAACAACAAAAAACCGACTGCAATTCTGCAGTCGGTTCATCGTGCTTGGCAACGTCCTACTCTCCCAGGACCCTGCGGTCCAAGTACCATCGGCGCTGGAGGGCTTAACGGTCGTGTTCGGGATGGGTACGCGTGGTTCCCCTCCGCCATCGCC
>NZ_JBWDNI010000006.1:0-266174 GCF_056269105.1 Paenibacillus sp. J31P316
GCGTATGCTTCCGATGTAGTTTTGCTTGTCTCGCCGGGTTCCCCGGCTTCGCGGCTCCGCCGCAAAACTTAGCGTATGCTTCCGATGTAGTTTTGCTTGTCTCGCCGGGTTTCCCGGCTCGCGGCTCCGCCGCAAAACTTTTAGGAGGTTTTTCAACATGACCCTTGAACGTTCCGTTCCACTTTCCGTATTGGATTTGGCTCCTGTCGTAGAAGGCGGCACGCCTGCCGCGGCTTTCCCGCAAACGCTGGAATTGGCCCGACATGCCGAGCGCCTGGGCTATAACCGCTACTGGTTGGCGGAGCATCATAACATGGCCGGCATCGCCAGCTCCGCCACGTCCGTCGTCATCGGCTATGTAGCAGGCGGCACGAAGCGGATTCGCGTCGGCTCCGGCGGCATTATGCTGCCGAACCATGCGCCGCTGGTCATCGCCGAGCAATTCGGCACGCTGGAGTCCATGTACCCCGGCCGAATCGACCTCGGCCTCGGCCGCGCGCCCGGCTCCGACCAGACGACCGCACGTGCGCTGCGCCGCGACTTGGCGACGCACGGACAGGAATTCCCCGAGCTGCTGTCCGAGCTCCGCGCTTACTTCAATCCGCCGGCCGATGAGTTCCGTCCCGTCCGCGCGACGCCCGGCGAAGGGCTGAACGTGCCGATCTGGCTGCTCGGCTCGAGCGGCTTCAGCGCCAAGCTGGCGGGCGAGCTTGGCCTGCCGTTCTCGTTTGCGAGCCATTTTGCTCCCGAATATCTGATGCCTGCCATTCATCTGTATCGCAGCAGCTTCCGCCCATCGGAAGCGCTCGACAAGCCTTATATTATGGTCGGCGTCAACATCGTAGCCGCAGATACGGACGAAGAGGCGAAACGCCTCGCGACCTCGCAGCAGCAGCAATTTCTCAGCTTAATCCGGGGACGTCCAGGCAAGCTGAGACCGCCGGTCGACAACATGGACGATCTGTGGCAGCCGCATGAACGCGAAGCGCTGCAGTCCAAGTTCCAATTCGGCATCACCGGCAGCAAGGCTGCGGTCGAAGCGCGCCTGCAGGAGATTCTCCGGGATACGATGGCCGATGAGCTCATCGTTACTTCCCAAATTTACGATCACGGCGCACGGATGCACTCCTTTGAGCTCATCGCCGAGGCCGGCAACCTGCAAGCATCCGTCTAAACATCAAAAAGCACTCTCCTGACCGCCAGTCAGGAGAGTGCTTTTTTACAACGCTCGCCCATAATTCAAGGCAGCAGCAGCCGGAATAGCCCGATGGCGCTGATCAGCAACCGTTCCTTCTTGCTGCCGAGCAGCCGCTGCGTCCAATCGACGAATCCGCCGTCGCCGATGTCATGCTCGCGCCCCTCGATCCGGGTTTTGATCGTGAATTGCACGCCCTGGTAATACGCGTTATCCAATAAAGCCGGTCCAACGCTAGTATTGATGCTGATTCCACGCGCTTCCCCGTCCGCAAGCAGCCGCTCAACCAGCCCTTCAGCATTCCGATAGCAGCGCGGTTTCCGTTCGAGGTTCCTTATCCATAGGCAGGCCATCCCTCCCGAGTTTTAACCCAGCATCTCCGCGCACTGGACGAAGCTGTCGATCGTCTCCGTCCGCTGCCTGCGCAGCTGCTCCGGCGACCATTTGGCAGGCAATCCGGCAGCTGCCGCTGCCGCCTTCAGATCCTTCTCGATCAGAAGCAGCATCCACAGCGAGAACACGGCCGCGAAGCGGGCATATTCCCTTTTAAAACCGACAGCCTCAACCTCCGCGCCGAGCAAACGCGCTTCCTGCACATACGAATCCAGTAAGTGCTGCCTCGATACAACGTCCAATACCTTCGGGAAAACCGGGTGCGACAGGTCCAGCAAATGATACAAATCCCAGTACGGACTGTTAAGGTGGACATGCTCCCAGTCCAGCACCTTGGCCTCCCCGTTCACCAGCGCATAGTTGCCTAGATGCAGGTCGCCGTGGGATAGAACCCGGCGCATCCAGCCGGCAGGCAGCTCCCCGCCGATCCGTACAGGATCCAGCACCAAAGCCAGCAATTCGCTGCCGCACTGAATCTCAGTCAGTGCAGCCCTCAGCTCCTCTTCCTGCCTCAGGACGTCCTGCAGAAGCACCTCGATCATCGGCTTGGGTCCGAGCAGCGGAGCAGTTTGCAGTCCTTCCGTCGGCAGCGCCTGCCAATGGGCAATCGAAGGGATTAACCCGGCAGCCGTCCGAACGGCGAACGCGTGAGACAGCGGGCCCAAGTCCTCGAACAGACACCAGCAGCCATCGCCGTCCCTTTTCTCCAAGTCGGACGTCACCACTTCATCAGCATTGGCTGAGGCTGAGCCTGAGGCCGCTTCTTCTCCAGCCGGCATGCCCGCTTGCCCCCATGCTTCTCCCCTGACCCCCGAATACGCAAGAAGCCGAGGGTATATAGGCGGAAACGCCGGCAAAACATGCTCATATACCCACGCTTCCCTGCCAAGCTGGCTGTCATTGGTCAGCGGCTTGTAGATCACGCTCTCTCCCGTCACTAGAAACAGCCGCTCCACGCGCTGCCCGTTCATTCCCGTGTACAGCGTCTCCCGTCCTTCGACTAACGCTTCATTCAGCGTGCCGTCCGGTTTTATCCACTCGTTCATTTCCGCTGCTCCCCTCCAATTACACGCAGTTCAGCAGTCATCCGCAGCCTTGCAAGGTTGCGTTTGCAGCCGCCGAGCTAGATCACGATCGGCGACCCGCCCGTTTGCGGCGTTCCGCTCCCTGAGGCCGTCCCACTATCCGGAACCGCACCTTCGGTTGGCTTCAATGCGTTTTCGCCCGTCTGCAGCTGGTACATTTTAAAATACCTTCCCCCTAGAGCCATCAGCTCGCGATGATTGCCGCGCTCGACAATCTCGCCGCGATGAAGGACGAGTATTTGATCGGCATCGCGGATCGTCGACAGGCGATGCGCGATGACCAGCGTCGTCCGCCCCTCGCTCACGACCTTCAGCGCCTGCTGGATGAGCCCCTCCGTCTCGCTGTCGATGCTCGCCGTCGCCTCGTCCAAGATGAGGATGGACGGATCGAAAGCGAGCGCCCGGGCAAACGAGATAAGCTGCCGTTGACCGGAAGACAGCGTGCTGCCCCGCTCAACGACCTGCTCGGCATAGCCGTTCGGCAGCTGCTCGATGAACGCCGATGCGCCGACTTCGCGCAGCGCGCCCTTCACGCGGTCCGGCGTAATGTCTTTATTATACAGGCTGACGTTGAACATGATGTCGCCCGCGAACAGGAACGGATCCTGCAGCACGATGCCCATATGCTTGCGCAGCGATTGCTTCGAGAACTTCCGGATATCACGCCCGTCGATGGAGATGACGCCCTGCTGCGGCTCGTAGAAACCGAGCAGCAGGTTCATGATCGAGCTCTTGCCGGAGCCCGTATGGCCGACCAGCGCAAGCGTCTCGCCCTTGCGCGCTTCGAACGAAATGCCTTTCAGGACATTCTCGCCTTCCTTGTAGGCGAAGGTGACGTTATCGAATTTCACGACGCCCTCCGGACGGGCCGTTCCTTCCGCTCCCTCCACTTCCGTGCCTTCGATATCCATAATCGCGAACACTTTGTCCGCGGACACGAATGCGCGCTGCGCATTCATAAGCTGGTCGAAGAACCCGATGATCGGCTGGAAGATCCGGCCCAAATAATCGATGAACGCATAGAACACGCCGAACGATATGGATGCCGCCGTGAGCGACTCGTTCCCGAAATACCAGATGACTCCTGCCGTCAACAGGCCGCCGATCGTGCCGACGATATTACGCGAGGACAGCGAGAAGACGCGAAACTGTTTCACTTGATTGATGTATCTGTCGTGATTAAGCGTCTCGAACTCGTCGATCGTCACTTTCTCCCGGCGAAAGGCCTGGATGACCGGCATGACGTTGATCGTCTCGCTGAACATCGCATTCATGTCGCTCAGCCGGGCGCGCATAATGGTGATGTACACCTTGGAGTATTTCAGATGCACGTACATGATCACGACGAACAGCGGCGGCAGCAGCAGCGTGAATAACGCCAGCCGGGCATCCAGGATGAACAAAGCCGTGTAGATGCCGATCAGCTGCACGATGCTCACGACGAACGTTGCCATGAAGCTCATGAACAAATCGCGGATCGCTTCCGTATCGTTGGCAATACGCGAGACGACCTGGCCGATCGGCGTATTGTCAAAATACCGCACCGGTATGCGGGAAATATGCTTCATCAGATCCATCCGCATATTCTTGATAATGCGCAGCGCAGTGGCTTGCAGCATATACGACTGGGTGAAATTGCAGACGCTGGCCGTCAGCAGCAGACCCATATACAGGCCCAGCAGCCGAAGAACGGCGCCGATGTCACCTTCGCCTGAGGACAAATGCTTATCGATGATGGTTTTGGCGATATACGGCCCGCCCAGTTCGGCGCCGACGGCGCAGCACAGAATGAGAATAGCCGCGATAATACGGTATTTGTAGACGAGGGCATAGCGGGACAGCCTGCTCGTCGTGGTTGATTTCATCGGACGACCTCCTGACGATGTCACCCCGAAGGGCGCATAAAATGCCTACTCCTGCAGCCCGGCTTCCATCTGCTGACGGTCCCATTGCTTCCGGTACCAGCCGCCGAAGTGCATCAGCTGCTCATGCGTCCCTTCTTCCAGGACGCGGCCTTCGTCAAGCACGAGAATCCAGTCCGCATGACTGACGGCAGACAGGCGATGCGTGGTAATGAAGGTGGTTTTACCCGCGCGTTCCCGCCGGATATGCTGCAGAATCCGGCTCTCGGTCCGGGCATCGACGGCCGACAGCGAATCGTCCATCGCCAGAATTTCCGCATCCAGCAAGAGCGCCCTTGCAATCGCCAGCCGCTGCTTCTGGCCGCCCGAGAGCATGACGCCGTTCTCGCCGACGATGGTTCCCAGTCCTTCCGGCATGAGCGCGACATCGGAGGTGAAGGATGCCATCTCCACCGCCTTGGCGATCTCCTCATCCGTCGCGTCCGGCTTGCCGAGCGCGATATTGTCGCGAATCGACTTGGACAGCAGCAGATGCTCCTGCGGCACATACGCGACCCATTGCTTCACCCGGTCGAGCAGGATCTCTTCCACGGGAACGCCGGCAATGAACAGCTGCTTCTCCGCGAGCGGATATTGCCGCAGCAGCTGCTTGAGCAGCGTGCTCTTCCCGCTGCCCGTGCGTCCGACGACGCCGAGCGTTCCGCCGCGCGCGAGCGAGAAGGAAACGTCCTTCAGGCTCGGATGCTCGGCGGCCGGATACGTGAACGTCAGTCCGCGCATCTCGATAACCTCCGGCACGTCGACTTGGACAGGTTGTGCCGGGTCGGCCAAGTCCGGCTGCTGGATAAGCGACTTCTCTACGCGATCCGCGGAAGCGTTGCCGCGCTGCAGCACGTTAATGAACTCCCCGAACGAAATCATCGGCCAAATGAGCATGCCCAAATAAATGTTGAACGAAATCAATTGTCCCAGCGAGATTTCATCATGAAAGACCAAATACGAGCCGTACCCAATGCCGATGGAGTAGCTGATGCCGACGATGAGGGAGATGAGCGGCTGGAACAGCGCGTTCAGCAGCGATACTTCCCGGTTCCGATCCATGACCCCGGTCGTCACGCCGTCGAAGGCGGTTATGTCCTGTTTCTCCTGCACGTAAGAACGCAGCACCCGGATACCGGAAATGGACTCCAGCGCGTGGTCGTTCATTTTGCCGAACGCATCCTGGGCCGCGAGGAAGCGAACCCTCACCTTTCCGCCGAGGTAGCTGATGACGACCGCAAGCAGCGGCAGCGGAATAAGCGCGGCCAGCATGAGCCTGTAATCGATCAGCGAGATCATCGTGATGATGACGACGGAGGCGCCGACCAGCGTATTGACGAGGGTCATGACGCCGTAGCCGGCCGTATTGCCGATCGCCAGAATATCGTTCGTGGCGAGCGCCATGAGCTGCCCCGTGCTGTTGCGCTGGAAGAAGCTCGGTTTCATTCGCGTCAGATGCGCCATGAAGCGTCCCCGAAGCAGCTTCTCCAGCAGCACGGAGTTGCCGTACAGCGTCGTGATCCAGACGTACACCAGCACATACATCCCCAGCGCCAAGCCGATCAGCAGCAGTACGGTATGGCTCAGCTCCGCCGCGTTCAAGCTGCCCTTCTGAATATCGTCGATCGTGTTTCCGATCATTTTGGGCGGGATCGTCTGAAGCAGGTTGACCGTCGCCATGAGCAGGATCGCTGCCGTATAATGCAGCCATCTTGTTTTGAAAAACCATTGCAGCCTTGTTACGAAAGACACGCTTTCTCCCCCATTTCCTTCTGCCCTCAAGGGCTCAACTTGATGGAACGCCCTTCCGCCGCGCCGGCAGCCGCTCGCCGCCCGGACCTTTGCGCCCGGCCAGGAAGACGCCGGCCAAAATAATGACGAGCCCGGCAAGCATGTTCCATTTAATCGTCTCGTTCAGCAGCGCATAGCCCCACACCAAGGCCGTCGATGGCACGAGATACGTGACCATGGAGGCAAACTCGGCGCTTCCCTTCTCCACCATATAGTAGAACAGCAGATAGGCAATGCCGGAGCCAAATAAGCCCAAACCGATGAGCATCGGTATGTTGGACATGGATGTCAGGCTTGGAAGTTCGATGGATTCCGTCATTAAGGACATGACTCCGCAAAGCACCGCACTGCTGATCAGCGTCCCATAGGTGATTTGATACGTCGTGCAGCCGCGCACGGACAACCGCTTGGACAGCTGAGAGCCGATGCCGTAGCAGCAGGCCGCACCCATCATGCCGACAAAACCGATTCCGTCCACGGACAGCAGCGCACCCGGCCGAATGCCCAGCAGGACAAGCAGACCGCACGTGGCGACGGCGAGGCCAACCCATTGCATCCGGCCGGAGCGACCGCGGAAAAACGCCATGCCGACGAGCACCGTCCACACCGGCGTGGTCGCATTCAGAATCGAGGCCATTCCGCTCGTAATCCGCTGTTCGCTGAACGCGATGAGCGTCCAGGGCACCGCCGTATTAATGACCGCCATGACGAACATCGCAAACCATGGAATCGCGCGAAATCCGAACGGCTTGCGGAGGACAAGCATAACGAGCAGTACGACGGCAAGTCCGCAGGTCGAACGCAGGCACGCGATGGACCACGGTCCGAAATCGTGCAAAAGCATTTTGATGAAATAAAACGACCCGCCCCAGATGAGACTTAAACACAGAAGCGCGACATAGACGAGTCTTGGCACCGAAACATCCTTCTTTCCTTCATATCATTCCACTTCACTCGGCTGGTCCTGCTCGTACCGGAATTCCGTCAAATCGACGACTCCCGCCGGATTGACGTAGACGCCTTCCTCTTCAAGGAGCGCGCGCTGCATAAACCGTCCCTCGTCGCTGCCGATCGCGATTTCACCCTTGGCGTTGATGACGCGGTGCCACGGCAAATCGTGCTTCCCGCTCATGGAGTGGAGAATGCGGACCACCTGCCTTGCGGCGCGCGGGCTTCCCGCCCGTTCCGCGATCCCGCCATAGGTCATGACCCGGCCGGGCGGTATGCTCCGAATGATGTTCACTACGTCTGCTGTAAAAGGCGTCAATCCTCGAACCTTCCTTTCGCGCGGCGGCCCGGGAGACGGCTTATGCTCGAAGCATCGGACATTATCTCCATCCGCTTCTTTACCTTCGCGTTCACCTTCCGCCAGCCGAGCTCCTGATGTATTTCTAGTATTTCCTAGTATAGCGTACTTCTACCGTGCACACAGCCATTTATACGAAAATATGTTCGTAAAATTTTCTGATGGGCCTTCGCCAATTTTCCTGATAAATGACCTTTCGAATCCAAGTTCAAGCATCCCCGCGCAACCAGATCCGCTTCGTCCGTTTCGGCTGGAATTTCATTCCTGGCCCCTTTCCCGCTTTAGGGTTTGAAGACCTTTTATGCTAAAATAGGGCTATATGAACGTAAGGAGTGTTTTCAATGATAAATGATTTCCAAACCAAGCTTGAACGCTACGCGGCGCTTGCCGTCGAGGTCGGCGTGAACGTGCAGCCCGGACAAACGCTTGTCGTCACGGCCGGCATCTCTTCCGCGCCGTTCGTGCGCATGGTCGTGAAGAAAGCCTACGAAGTGGGCGCCAAGAACGTCCACGTCGAGTGGAACGACGATGTCGTTACCCGCACCAAGTACGAGCTCGCTCCCGACGAGGCGTTTACGGAGTACCCGCAGTGGCGCGCGCAGGGCTGGGAAGATATGGCCAAGGATAACGCGGCTTTCCTAAGCATCATCGCGGCCAACCCCGATCTGCTGAAGGGCATCAACCCGGAGCGGATTGCCAATGCCAATAAGGCTGCGGGCATCGCGCTCAAGACATGGCGTACATACACGATGTCGGACAAAGTCAGCTGGTCGATCGTAGCCGTCCCTTCGCAGGACTGGGCCGCCAAAGTATTCCCGGACGTTGCGTCCGAGCAGCAAGAGGACGCCCTGTGGGACGCGATCTTCGCGGCGACGCGCATCAACGAGCCGGACCCGGTAGCCGCTTGGAAGACGCATATCGAGACGCTCGATACGAAGGCCGCTTTCCTGAACGAGAAGAAATACTTTGCGCTCCGCTACACCGGCCCGGGCACGGACCTGACGCTGGAGCTTGCGCCCGGCCATATTTGGATCAGCGCGGGCAGCGAGAACACGAAAGGCGATATCTTCGTCGCCAACATGCCGACGGAAGAAGTGTTCACCGCTCCGCTGCGCGGCGGCGTGAACGGCACCGTCACCAGCACGAAGCCGCTTAGCTACGGCGGCAACCTGATCAAGGACTTCGTGCTGACCTTCAAGGACGGCAAGGTGATCGACATTCAGGCGGAGGAAGGCCTTGAGGTGCTGAAGAACCTCATCGGCACCGACGAAGGCGCCGCGTTCTTGGGCGAAGTCGCGCTCGTGCCGCACCGTTCGCCGATCTCGGATACGAACATCATCTTCTACAACACGCTGTTCGACGAGAACGCCTCCTGCCACCTTGCCATCGGCAAAGCGTACGCGTTCTGCATCGAGGGCGGCAAAGAAATGAACGAAGAGCAGCAAATCGCCGCCGGCCTTAACACCAGCCTCGTTCACGTCGACTTCATGATCGGCTCCGCCGAACTCGACATCGACGGCATCCGCGCCGATGGTTCTGCCGAGCCCCTGATGCGCGGCGGCAACTGGGCGATCTAGCTCGGGTTTGCACCGGTTGGCCGCTTGCGAGCTGGCCGCCTGTCAATGCTTCATCTAATCAAGCAGCATCATGCATGCTAAAAAACGCTGGGATGTCCGCAATCGGACTTCCCAGCGTTTTATTTTTAATGGCGGGTAAGATTCACCTAACCCGCAGTACATTCAATCATCGCCGCTACAGCACCTTGGACAGAAAAACCCGCGTCCGCTCTTGCTGCGGACGCTCGAACAGCGCCTTCGGCTCCCCCTGTTCCACGATGCGGCCCTGCTCCATGAAGAGGACCCGGTCGCCGACCTCGCGGGCGAAGCCCATTTCGTGCGTGACGACGACCATCGTCATCCCTTCCTTCGCCAGCTGCTTCATGACTGCGAGCACCTCGCCGACCATCTCGGGGTCGAGCGCCGACGTCGGCTCGTCGAAGAGCATGATCTTCGGCTCCATCGCGAGCGCGCGGGCGATCGCGACGCGCTGTGCCTGACCGCCGGAGAGCGACGACGGATAAGCGCCGGCTTTGTCCTCCAGGCCGACCTTGCGCAGCAGTTCCATCGCCTTGTCGCGCGCCTTTGCCGCCGGCCATTTGCGGACGCGCAACGGCCCCAGCGTGATGTTGTCCAGCACCTTCAGGTGCGGAAACAGATTGAACTGCTGAAACACCATGCCGAGCTCCGCGCGGACGGAGACGATATTCGTCTCTTTCGCCAGCAGCGGCATGCCGTCGATGACGATCTCGCCGCCGCTCGGCTGCTCCAGCAAGTTGAGGCAGCGCAGCAAGGTGGACTTGCCGGAGCCGGAGGGTCCGATGACGACGAGCACCTCGCGCGGCGCGACGTCGAGCGTAATGTCCGACAGCACCTCGTGCTTCCCGAACCGCTTCGACACGTTCGTCACTTGAATGATGGGCATATGTGCCGACGCCATCGTTAGTTCACCTTCCTTTCCAGCAGAACCAACAGCTTATTGAGCGTGTACGTCAAAATAAAATAAATCAGCGCCGCCGTCAAATACGGCTCCCAAACCCGGATGTACTGATTCTTCATCGCGCTGCTCCAGTACATGATTTCGGGCGTCGCGATCAGCGCGACCAGCGAGGAATCCTTCAGCAGCACGATAAACTCGTTGCCGAACGCCGGAATCATCCGTCTCACCGCCTGCGGCAGCACGACGCTCCGCATCGCCTGCCATGGCGACATGCCGATCGACAGCGCCGCTTCCGTCTGTCCCTTGTCGATGGACTGGATGCCGGCCCGGTAGATTTCCGCCGTGTACGCCGCCGCATTGAGCGACAACGCGGTCACCGCCGCCACGATCGCGTCCGTCTTGCCGTAGAGGAGCGGAATAAGGCCGAAATGCACCATATAAATTTGGACGAGCAACGGCGTCCCGCGGAAGAAATTGATGTACGCGTGCATCGGCCAGCGTAAGAACCAATAACGCGACATTTTGCCTAAGCTGACGCCCAGTCCAAGTATCGAACCCAGCGCGATCGACGCCAGCGAAATGCATACCGTATACACCGTGCCCCGCAGCAGCAGCGGCAAATAATCCCGTATAATATCGAATCTGAAATCCATGTCCACTCGCCCTTTCGCATTCGCTCAGCTGCAGGGACAGCAAGGGCACGCGTAACGTTCTCGATTACGCATGCCCCGCCATCCGTCTAAGATTTCGTTTCCAGCAAATGCGTCGTGTCCGGCGCTTCGTCGAACCATTTCTTGTAGATATCCGCGTACGTGCCGTTCTCGATAATTGCCTTGATCGCCGGATCCAACTTCGCCTTCAGCTCGCTGCCCTTCGGATAAGCAAGCCCGTAATATTCCGGATTGAAGTTGACGTCGTCCACCACTTCCTTGTATTTCTTGCCGGGATTGTTCTTGATGTAATCCCGCACGATGGCGATGTCCGCGACGACCGCATCCGCGCCGCCTTGGTCGAGCTCCAGCAGGGCGACCGCGTTGCTGTCGAATTTCTTCAGGTCCGTATTGCCTTCGCCCATGATCTTCGTCATAAGAATATCCGCCGTCGTTCCGCCCTGCAGCGCGACCTTCTTGTCCTTCAGGTCCTCCGCGCTCTGGATGTCGCTGTCTTCCTTGACGAGGATGACGTTCTTGGATTCAAAATAAGGCATGGAAAAATCGTAGGTTTCTCCCCGCTCCGGGGTGATCGATATGCTTGATACGCCGGCTTGGAATTCCGTGCCTTGCTTTACGCTCTCCAGCATCGCGTCCCAAGCGACGTTGCGGACCTCGTACTTCAGACCGGCTTCCTTCATGACCGCTTCGAGAAAATCGATATCGAAGCCCTTCAATTCATCCTTATCCAAATATTCCATCGGTGCGTAGCTGCCATCGCTGGCAAACAGATACGTCGTCTCCTCGGCGGCGTTTCCGCCGGTGACGCTGTTGCTGCTACCCGCTGCGACATTTCCGTTATTCTCGCTACCTGTTGCAGCGCCTTCAGTCTCATTGACAACCTTCTTCGCTCCGCAGCCGGCAAGCATGGCAGCAGACAGAATTGTCACAATACCTAACGCCAATCGTCTATTCATGTCGCGTCCTCCTCGATAGAATCCGAATTTCAATCCCATCCTATCAAGAATTGTTCGGTTATTCAATCCTTTTGTGATATCTATGTAAGATAATCTAACATTATGTTCGCAAAAAAACGTCCGGTCCTCCGCGTTTCCGCAGCAGAACCGGACGTTAATGTCCGAACGCCGATCTATTCTACTCTTCCTCTTCCCCAAGCGCCATGTTCGGATTGAAATCCGCCACGATCAGAACATCCATATGACGGCCTTCCCGCAAAACCGTATCGATAACCGGTTTCTGCTTCAGCCGGCTCCAGAAGCCGCGTCCCGACTGGCCCAGAATCATCTGCGTGCTCTTCAGCTCGTTCGCCTTCGCCAGCAGCGCGTCCGGAATCCGGTTCGCGGCTACGCCGTTCTCGGCTTCGAACGTGCCGCCCAGCCGGTCGACCAGCGCTTTGATCTCCTCGATCCGCTGGTCGCAGGCAGCCGAACGCTCCCCTTCGGGACGCACATAATGCACATGCCAATCGGCCTTAAGCCGGTAGGCGATGCGGAAACCGCGGCGGATAAGCCGCTCCGCGTTCTTGCTCGTCGTGACGCCGACGAAGATCGATTCGTGGCGGCGCCATGGTCCGCGCAGCGAGCCGTGACGCTCCCACGACTCCAGGCGTTCATCCACATCGTCGGCGATCTCGCGCAGCGCCAGCTCGCGCAGCGCGATCAGATTGCCGGTCTTGAAGATGCCGGCAAGCTCGCCTTCCACGTCCTCGGCCCTGCAAATCTGTCCATCCCGCAACCGCTCCTGCAGCGCGCTCGGCGCTACGTCGATCAGCTCCATTTCATCCGCCATGCGGAGAAATTGGTCAGGCACCGTCTCGGTTACTTTCGTTCCCGTGATTTGTTCCACGGCATCCTTCAGACTCTCCAAATGCTGTACGTTCATTGTCGAGATGACCGATATGCCCGCATCGAGCAGTTCCTGAATATCCTCGTAGCGATGCTTGTTGCGGCTGCCCGGCACATTGGCATGCGCCAGCTCGTCGATCAGCACGACCTCCGGATTGCGCGCAATGATCGCCGCGACGTCCATTTCCTCGGCGCCGTTCTCCCCGATCGCAATTCGGGGAACGGCCGCCAAGCGGCCGATCTGGGCTTCCGTATCCGGCCTTCCGTGCGCATCGACGCAGCCGATGACGACATCGATATCCTTGCGAAGCAAGTCATTTCCCTCGCGAAGCATCATATACGTCTTGCCGGCGCCCGGCGCCGCTCCGACGTATACCTTGAACGTCCCCCGCCGGATACGCTCGATCTTCTTCTCGACCTCCTGCTCGCTCAGGCGACGGTAAGGCTCGGATGCCGGCTTCGGCACGTCGCGCTTCGTCGGCAGCACCCGCTCGCCCTCATGCTCGGCGCGGTCGGCCATGAAGAACACGTCGATATTGCGCGTCTGCTTCAGCAGGCTGTGCGCAATGGAGCCATGAAGCAGCTCTTCCGAGCGGGTCTGCTTGGAATGGCCCATGACGATGCGCGTCGCGTTAATCAGCATCGCATAGCGAATCATCGCCCGCGGCACCTGCTTGCGGTTCGAGACGGCAATCTCGCGGAAGCCGGCTCCAACCTTCTCGACCAGCTTCATGATCGATTTCTTGAATGCCTCGCGCTCCTTGGTCTGCTCCTGGCTGGAATCGTTGAAGACGACGACCTGCAGGTCGCCTCCGAGCCGTTTGGCAATCTGCTGCCCGCGCCGTATATAGATGGAGCCGTTGATGTGGTACTGCGCCGCAACCAGAATGCGCTCCGATGCGCCGGAAGGTCCGATAAATCCCTGTTCCTCGCGGTATTTCTCCAGCGACTCGTTTACTCCCTCCGCCACCAGGCGAAGGGCCAGCTCGCGCAGCTTGCCGACGTTGCCGCGTTTCAGCAGCTCCGGATCCTTGATGTTATTCAGCCGGCCTTCGCTGAGCCTGCTCAGAATGGTCTCCGGCGATACGTCGATCAGACGCACCTCGTCCGCCAGCTCCAGCAGATCGGCTGGCACCGTGCATTCCGGCGCGATCCCGGTCAGCTTCTGGGCCTGCTCCTTCACGCCTTCCAGCTCATACACGTTCACCGTCGTGATGACGCTGATGCCGAGGCTGAGCAAATACCGGATATCTTCGCGCCGGGTCGGAAACTTCGCATCCGGGCGGTTCTCATGCGCCAGCGAATCGACCAGCAGCACTTCCGGATTGCGCGCCACGATCGCATCCAAATTCAAATCCTTCTTCTCCACGTCGCCCTTCATCCAATGGATGCTCGGAATACGCTCCAAATCCGCGAGCTGCTCGACGGTTTCCGGACGGCGCATCGTCGAAACCGCGCAGACGACCACCTCGATCCCCTGCTGCTTAAGCGCTTGCCCCTCGCGCAGCATGTGATAGGTTTTTCCGGAACCGCTGACGGCGCCGATATAGATCTTGAGACGTCCGCGATGGATTTTCGAAATGGATAATAGCAATTCCTCCGGAGTTTTACGCCGGTAGCCGGCCATAACAACAAGCCCCTTTCCTGCCTATACCTATAAATTTACATCTTTGCCCGAAACTTATGCCCCGGATGAATACGAGCATCAAAAAAGAAGCCGGCGAAACACGGCCTCTGTTCAGAGGAACGCCTTTCGCGGCTTCCTGGCACATCTTATAATGAAGTGTCCTGTCGCACGCATATTCGTCGCCTCTCTCAGGTCGCTTACGAGGTTAGCTGTCGGATTCGGGCATGAGAGCTGCCCTACCCGAGCACGGCTGCCGCAACTGCCTTGCTCAGGATTCACCCCAGACGGCAAGCGCGGAAGCAATTGCTTCGCATGCTTGAGCTGTCATTGGTTCCCCCGTTTTCCTACTTCGGAAATTCAGCGTAGTTGTCACGTTGTTTGTTTTAGCACGAATCGTATGTTACGCCTGCCACCGCTTTTTGTAAAGGAAATTCACTGGTAATCCGGTCGCGTGTACAGCCAAGCGACTCGGATATAACGCTTACAATGGCGGCTGGCGCCAGCAATCTCCCGCTACCTCGCTAAATGAACGTTTTTTGTAAAAACGGCGAAGCGGCAGGGTTTATTAGCCCCGCCGCTGTTCCGTAGCTGGCGAATGCCGGCATCTTCATCCATTCCCAGTCGCCATCTCGATCCCGCGCAACAGCACACCGATCAAGAAGCCGCAGACCGCTCCGTTGACCCGGATCCACTGCAAATCCTGCCCGACCTTGTCTTCGATCAGCTCGACCAACTGGTCGTTGTCGAGGCGGTCCAGGTTTTCTCTCACGAAGGAACCGATCCGCACATGGTTGCGCTCGATCAGCGACGCGGCCTGCCCCTTGAGCCATTGCTCGGCATCGTGGATAAGCGCTTCGTTCTCTTCCACCCGCTTCAGCAGGCCGTCCAGGAACGGCCACGTCTTCTCGGCAAAATCCTCCGCGTGCAGGAAAGCGACCCCCTGCTCCCGCAGGCGTTCGAACAGCTTATGCAGCTCGCCGTCGAGATCGAAGGCGTTCAGCATCTCGTCTCTCATCGCGTCCAGCTGACCGGATTCCGCCAGTCTCGTGATAAGAATATCGAGCGCCTCGCGCAGCTTGCTCATCACGACGAAGCGTCGCTGCGTATCCGGAATCTTCAGCTCATGGATCTTGGAGAGGACGAACGACTGCAGCATCGTGCCCAGCTTGTCTTCCTCCAGGTAGCCAATGAACGCATTCACCGCGAACGACATCAGGCCGCCCAGGTTCAGCCCTTTGATCAGCGTCATGACCGCGCTGCCGAGCTCGCGGCGCATGCCTTCGGTCGCGATCCACGACTCCGCGCGCTCCAGCAGCAGGTCGAGCATCCGTTCATCCGTGCCGTCGGCCTCCGCTTTGCGCAGGAAGGCGCGCAGCGCCGCCTCCAAGTCGATCCGCTTCACGGCGTCACGAATCTCGCCGGACAGCAGCGGCACGATCCGATCCGCGTCCACGCTGCGGACTGCTCCTTCCAGAAGATGCGGCAGGCGTTCGCTGTGCACCGCCGAATGCACCGCGTTCCGGACGGCCGGCAGCAGCTGCTCCATCAGCTCGAACTGCCTCAGCTTCTCGAGCATGCTCTCCTTGGCAAGCAGCCGGTCTTCCAGCACGCGCACGATGCCTTCCGTCATTTTCTTCCGGTTGCGGGGCAGCAGCGCCGTATGGGGAATCGGAATGCCGAGCGGATGACGGAACAACGCCGTCACGGCAAACCAGTCCGCGAGCCCGCCGATGACGCCGGCCTCGAAGCCGGCATGCAGCAGGCCGAGCCCGCCGCCGCCGAACGGAAGGGTCGCGGCGAAGCCGGCAGCCATCCCGCCGAGCGACAGATTGGCAAATTGTTTATTTTTCTTCGATTCGTTCGCCATGTTCTTCCTCCTATAATTACCTTCTTACACCATACCATTATGGGCGAACCTGTTGCAAAGGGACTGGCCGGCCGCGGCGCCGAATACGGGTCTAGGCGATGCACTGGAAGCGAGAACGAACGCGGCACCAGTAAAGGCACCGGAAGCGCATAAAGGCAGCCCGCTCCCCTGGTAAGAACGGACTGCCGGTATGCAGGCGATTTGCGCAGCCGAAGAAATCCCATTCGAACGAACAGCATCGGCGCAAATCCACGACTGCCGCTGCTCCCGTCCGCGTCATGCGCACCTATTCCTCTTCCTCATCCTCCAACACGATATCCAGCAGCGTAAACTGCCCCGCGTTAATGACCGGTTCTCGCAGTGCGGTCATCTTCTCGGGGAACGAGAATCCCGCGACCAGCATGCCCGGCGGCAGGTTGGAGATCGCGTAACCGCCGTCCACGGCGCTGATCGACGAACGCATGAAGGTGCCGCTCACGGGAAGGGCCAGCGCTTCCTGCAGCGCTGAAATTTTGGCCTTCGGCCTGGCCTTGGTTCTTGCTTTGGCGCGCGAACGCGATGGGACCGGCTGCGCCGCCGCGGACCGCATGACTTCCTCCAGGAAGATTTCCACCAGTGCCAGGTTCAACGGATTGCCCGCGATATCGCGGATCGTCCCCCTCAAGCCCCCGAAGGTCGGAGACAAGTCGAAGACGAGAACGGCGGCGCCCCCGCGGGCGACGGTAACCCGCTGAGAAGTCGAGCCGTAGAACGGCGACGTCGCGGATACGAAATAAGTGCCGGGAGCGAGGGTATTAAACGCGAATACGCCGTCCCCATCGCTCGGTATCGATTCGATGACGATATGCTGCAGCGTAAGCACGGATAGCACGACGCCGGATATCGGCGATCCGGTCGCCGCATTGCGCGTCGTTCCGCTGATCATGGACGGCCCTCCCGCCAACGTCAAATTCAAGCTCGCCCGCTGGCCCGGCGCGAGCAGCGCCGACGTTTCGCCGAATTGGCGCCCGTCCTTGACACCGATGATCCATAGCTGCGCCTCCGTGCCCGTGCCAATGGAATAAAAGCCTTCGGCATCCGTCACGCCTTGCCCGATGATAATGCCATTGCTGTTGATTCCCGTCACGAGCACGTCCTGGATCGGCTGGCCCGAATCGGGATCGGTCACGATGCCTTCCACGATCGCCGGCGTCGCCTGGAGGACGAAGTTCTGAACGACCCGCTCCCCGCGCCCGACATAGAAGGAGGATTGTTTCGTCTCGAACCCGAATTGCGCCAAATTCAAGGTATAGTTCCCTGCGGACAACTCATCCAGCAGGTAGACGCCGCCGCCGTTCGTCGTCGTCAGCGCAAGCGGTCCCGCAAAATTGTTCAACGGCCGCAGGATGATCGCCGCATTCGGAATCGGGCGCCCGGAAATATCCGTCACCGCGCCCGTCAGCGAACCGGGCAGCGGCTGCAGCGCAAAGCTGTACTTGGTCGCTTGGCCGGGAGCAATGGCGAAAGCGCCTTGGCTGGAAGCAAACCCCCTCGACGAGGCAATGCTCAAGTAATTGCCCTGCGCAAGCTCGTTGAACGTGTACATGCCGCTGTTATCCGTCAACACGGATGCCAATTGCACCTGGCTCCGATTGAACAGCTTGATCTCCGCCCCGACCAGCGCCGTCCCGTCATCGAAGTCGGTTACGAAGCCGAAGACGGTACCGGGATCGGGCTGCAGCCGAAAGACCAGATGAATCGGTTTCCCGGGCAAAGCATTAATCGCCGCTGACGCAGCCCCATAGCCGACCGCCGACGCGAATAACGTCAATCGGCCGACGGGAAGCGAGGTGTAGACGAATTCCCCATTATTGTCCGCGGTCAACGATTCGATCGGAAAGGCGATTCTGCCGTTGATGCCGATCAGCGCGCCCGCGATGGGACTGCCCGTATCGGCGTCCACGACCTGCCCTGTTATGCTGATAACTTCGGGAAACAGCGTGAAGGCTACGGTCTCGCTCCTGCCCGCTTCCAGATATACGGTCTGCGTATCCGTAATGAAACCGATCGCGGATACGCTGAGCACGTAAGTGCCCGGAGCAAGGTCGGCAATGGAGAAGTTGCCGTCATTGTCCGCGAACAGCGTCTCGATCAAGGCGCCGGCCACGGTGAACAACTTAACGAATGTGCCGTCGGCAGCAACCTCCGCTCCCCCTTGCCCTTGAATCGTGCCGGAGATGGAGCCTTTCAGCCCGCTCAGACTGATGAACGCGCTAGTCCGGATGTCGCTCTGCACGATTGCGCCGATGGCTCGGGACGCGAAGCCGCGCGCGAATGCCAATACCGCATAGGAGGCAGGACGAAGATTATCGACGACGAATTCGCCGAATTCGCTGGTGGCCGCGAAGGCAATGACGATGCCGGAGGCATCGGACTGACGCACCTCGATTTGCGCGGAGGCAATGACTGCTCCCGTGTCCGCGTCCGTGACCAGCCCGCTGATGCCGCCGGAGTTGGCGATTAACACGAAGTCGATGCCCGGAATGTCGCCTCCCGGCGGCAGCTTCACCGCTCCCAGCGCATTGGCGAAGCCCGGCGCCGATACGACGAGGCTCAGCGTCCCTTCTTGAAGGTTCCCGACTGCATAGGCGCCGAACTGCCCCGTTTGCCCGATGCCCCTGACCGTTTCGTTGCGGTCCAGTACGAGAACCGTTGCATTCGAAACGGGAATTCCCTGCTCATCCTTGACGGTGCCTCTGATGACGCCCGGATTGGGCACAAGCCGAATGACCGCCTGCGACGTTTGCCCCGGAACGATCGTTAGGCCGACGGGATTGGATGAGTAATGAACGGCTTCCGCCGATAACACGTAGTTCCCGGCATTCAGGACCATGAATCGGAAGTTGCCGTTCATATCGGTGTACGTATTGTCGAGGAGCACATTGCGGTCCGTGTACAGCTGAATGAGCACGCCGGCGATCGGCGGCTCAACGGCGCCCGTCAAATCGCCCGTCAATTGGCTCAACCGAATGTCCGCCTGGGTGACCGTATCCGCGAGCACGATCGCGCCGACGACGAGGTACTCGTAGACGGGAGAAGAAGCGACAATGGAATACCCCCCCGGACGTAAACCTTCCAACCGATAGAAGCCTTCGCTGTCTGTCAGCACGGCGTCCAGCCCGACGCCGTTCTGCGTCAGCGCTCTGACCGTCGCCCCCGGTACAGGAGCTCCCGTGCGATCATCCGTTATCGTACCTTGAACGGCGCCCGGCAGCGGTATCAGAATGATGTTGGCCGACACCGTTTGACCCGCGTCGACCTGTCGGGTCGCCTGATCCGACCTGAAGCCGCTGGCGTTAGCCAAGAGCGTATAGAAGCCGGGAGCCAGGTCGCCGCTGACGTAACGCCCGTCGTTACCGGCAAATACCGCGGATACGGTAGCTCCGTTCGAGCTTGAAATGACAACGGACACGGTAATATCCGTAATTGGCTGCTCCTGATCATTCAGCACCAAGCCCTCCAGTCTCCCCGGATTCGCCAGCAGCGCGAAGGATTGCTCGGTATTTTGCAGCTCCAGTACCATCACGACGCCGATCGCCGTTTGAAAACCTTTCAAGGATGCTGTAATCGTATATTGCCCGGGCAGCAAGCCGGACAAGCTGTAGAAGCCGGCGTCGTCCGAAATGACCAGCGCGGCTTGCGTCGTCACCGTAAGAAAATTGACCAGCACGTTGATCGTCGCTCCCGCAAGCGGTCCCCCGGAAGCATCGGTTATGAACCCGCTGATACTCCCTGTCTGCCGAATGAGCGCGAATTCCAGCGACGATTCCAGCAGCGGCTCCACCAGCACGCCTAGAGACTGCATCGCGAAGCCATCCGCTCCCGCGATCACGATATAAGATTGCGGATACAAGCTCGGAATAAAGAAACTGCCATCCGCGTCCGTAATCGTCCGGATAATGACGGCACCGCTGAGGACGACGCTCACTTCGGCGTTGGCGATCGGAGCGCCCCCGAAAGCCGTTACCCGGCCGCTGATCGTCCCCGTTTGCCTTGTAAGCGCAATGGTGACCTCCGTGTTCTGCCCCGATTGCACGATGGCACCGACCGATTGATTGGCGAAGCCGGACGCGTTGACTTGCAGCGTGTACGCACCCGAAGCAAGCGAATCGAAGAAGAACCGGCCGGCCGCATCCGTCGCCGTCGTCTCCAGGTCAAGGCCTCTTACATCGGCAAGGCGGACCGCCGCGCCCGCAAGCAGCTGCCCGACTTGCGATTCCGTGACGACGCCTGACAAGCTGCCGGGAGTCGGAGCCAGCGTGAAATTGACCGTCGCTGTCACCCCCGGCCGGACCCTTACCGACGAAGCCGAAGCCGTAAAACCCGGTGCTGCCGCGCGAATCAAATAGACGATACCGGGGACGAGCAATAGAAGCGAGTATTGCCCGGCTGCGTTCGTCGTTACGTCCACTTGCGTAACCGTCTGCTCGTTCAGCAGCGTGACGGCAGCCCCGGCGATCGGCAGCCCTGCTGCATCCGCAACGACTCCGATGACCCCGCCGGGCGCGACGCGAAGGACGATGTTAAACGTCGATTCCGCTCCGGGAAGGGTGGTAAAGACCGCTGTCGACAGCTGGAATCCTTCTGCTCCGGCGCTGATTTGCAGCTTCCCGGCAGGCAGTCCGGACAACGCGTAGGATCCGTCAGGCGCCGTCGTTACTTGCGCGATCGGCGCGCCGACGGAGTCCTCGATACGCAGCACCGCACCGCCGATGGGCATGCCGTCGGCAGCCGAGGTTACGCCCCCGCGGATCGAAGAAGGCAGCGGAGCAAGCAGCGCATTGACGGCGAGCGTTTGCTGGGGGGCAATCGCCACGGGGATCTGCTGCGTCGCAAAATTGGCCAGGGAGAATTGCAGCGAGTAGCTGCCAGGCGCGATGCCCGTCAGTCCGTAGCCGCCATCGGCTCCGGTCGTCGTCGCAGCGCCGCCGGGAAGAAGCTGCACCGATACGCCCTGGAGTACTTGACCTGACGCGGTATTTTGCACAATGCCGGATACGCTGCCGGATGCCTGGACCGTCACCTGCTGAGCGCCCGTCACGGACGGCAGCGTATTGCCCGTGAATTGGTCGATCCCCGAGACCGCGAAGCTGTTCAAGCTGCGCTCGCCGGAGGTCGTGAATACCGCTGTCAGGGTGAACGTCAGCTCTGCCGTCTGGCCGCTGGCCAGGTTGCCGATGTTCCAGCTCAGCGTGCCGGTGGACGCGTTATAGTTGGCATTGCCCAGCGTCGCCGCGTCTATGTTCAAGGACGACACGGAAGCCGCCTCGAACGGCAGGGTGGCGAACACGGCCAAGGCGCCGCTGGATCCGGCGTTGCTCACCGCAAGCCTCGCCGTCAATGACACCGGTCCGCCGGCCGTGATGACGACAGGCGCCGCGAGAAGCGTCTCCTGCGCCTGCAGGGATGCCCGGACATTGGCTTGGTTGAACGTCACCGGATCGGAGAACGGCAGCGAGTCTTTATCGAATTGCTGCGTCGTGGTCGACGTGAAGAATAACAGCCTCACCGGCGTCGATGCATTAATGACCAGCTGGCTGAAGAACGTACCCGTATCGACGAAGAAGTCGATGAAGTAATTGCTGCTGCCCCCGAAAGTCGAGCCGTCGTCCGTCAGGCGGGCGCGGGCGAGGTCGAAATTGTTGATCGGGCGGTGAAAATTCGGGAATCCGGCGCCGTCCGAGCCCTCGGGCGGGTCCGTCAGCGGGGCGCTTCCTTTGGTCCGGTTCTGGACGAGCGTGATCCAGCTTCTGCCGCCATTGACCGCGAACATCCATTGGTACGACTGCGGATCGCCGCCGAAGGCGAGCAGCACGCCCCAGATCAGATTTTGAAAGCTCGTATTGGATCTGGGATCGCCCTGCAGCCGCAGACGGAAATAAACATTTTGGCCGTCGTAAGCGAAATACGCCGGAGGGAAACGCGCATCCCCGACAATGTCCATGGAACTGGGCGTCACGTCCCCTGCGGGGTCTGACGGAATAACGCCTCCGGCGCGAATGGGAACGAACTGGATATTGGAAGGGAACGCCATTCTTCTTGCCTCCTTTGCATCGCTGTTGGTGCGCGCTATTGCCAATGTATGCGGCGCCCGGTCGATCAAGAAGAAGCCAAGCCGTACGCTGCTTTCTCCGGATCGATCCCTAACGTTGGACTAATAAAAAGCAGGTGAAGGCCTATTGCCTTCACCTGCTCGCCATTCTGCCAGTCATTCCGCCAGCCTCCCTGCCAGCCTTCTCTTGTTCCCTTCTCTTGCTATCCCGACTCGCTCAGCCCAGGACGATCCGATCGTCCGACAACGGGCTGCCGCTGATTCGCTCGAATTCACCGAGCAGCTGCGGAACGGTCAAGCTGCCCTTGCGCGACTCCGGAACGTCCAGGATGATGCGTCCCTTGTCCATCATGATCAAGCGATTGCCCAAGCGGATCGCCTGCTCCATGTTATGCGTGACCATCAGCGTCGTGAGCCTTGTCTCGCGAACGATCTCCTCCGTGAGCGCCGTTATGAGCGCCGCGCGCGCCGGGTCAAGCGCCGCCGTATGCTCGTCCAGCAGCAGAATCTGCGGCTGCGTGAACGTTGCCATCAGCAGGCTAAGCGCCTGCCGTTCGCCGCCGGACAGTAGGCCTGCTTTGGCGCCGAGCCGCTCCTCCAGTCCAATGCCGAGACGGCTTAACTCCTCGCGAAACAACTTCCGGCGGGAAGCGTTCACGCCCCAGCCGAGTCCGCGCTTCTTGCCTCGTCTGTACGCCATCGCCAAATTCTCCTCGATCGACATCGTCGGAGCCGTGCCTGCCATCGGATCCTGGAACACGCGTCCGATCCACCGGCTGCGGGTATGCTCGGGCAGGTGCTGAATCGCTTTGCCGCCGATGCGCACCTCGCCGATGTCCGGCTTCATGACGCCGGATATGATGTTCATCAGCGTCGATTTGCCCGCGCCGTTGCTGCCGATGACCGTCACGAAATCGCCCGGGTCCAGCTTCAGCCGAACGTTCATGAGCGCGATTTTCTCGTCCGGCGTCCCCGGGTTGAACAGCTTCGATGCTTGATTGATTTCCAGCATTACGCTCGACCTCCCTGGCTGCCTGCCCCGCCCAGCAGCTCCTCGGTTCGCCTGCGGGCCAACGCCTTCTGCCTCAGGGAACGCCTTACGGTCGGGATGACCAGAGCCGCAATGACGATCAGCGCCGTCATGATTTTCAAATCCGACGTATCCAGCAGATCGATACGGAGCGCCAGCGCATAGATCGTACGGTATACGATGGAGCCCAGAACAACCGCCAGCGTAGCCCGGAACACCGTACGGGAACCGAAAATCGCCTCCCCGATAATAACGGAAGCCAATCCAAGCACGATCGTGCCGACCCCGCTGGATATATCCGCAAAGCCGCCCTCCTGCGCGATGAACGCCCCGGATAAGGCCACGAGTCCGTTGGAGAGGCTGACGCCGAGGATTTTGGCCGTATCGGTATTCGCGCCCAGACTGCGAATCATGCGGGCGTTGTCGCCGGTCGCGCGCAGCGCCAGACCCATGTCAGTATGCAAAAATGCATCCAGCAGGAGCTTCACGACCAGCACTACAACGGCAAGCACCGGAATGAACACGGCACGGTTATCCGAGATGGCCGAGAACAAGGTGTCCGTACGGAGGAGCGAAATATTCGGCCTGCCCATCAAACGCAAATTAATCGAATACAGCGCGATCATCATTAGAATACCGGCAAGAAGCCCGTTGATCTTGCCTTTCGTATGCAGCAGTCCCGTGCATGCTCCGGCAGCCAAGCCGCAGACGAACGCGCACAGCGTCGCGATTATCGGACTGTGCCCGTGCGCGATCATGATCGCGGCAACCGCGCCTCCCGTGGTGTAGCTGCCGTCGACGGTCAAATCGGGAAAATCCAGGATACGGAAGGTGATGTAGACGCCGAGTGCCATTAAGGCATACAGCAGACCCAGCTCTACCGCTCCCGTTATTGCATTCAGCATCGGCCAGCCTCCTCATAGAAAAGGAGCGAGCGCCATTAACGCCCGCCCCGATTGATTGCCGCTAGTGGTTACTCAATAATGTTGGTCGTTTGATCCTTCACTTCGCTCTTCATCTCGTCCGTCACCGTGATGCCCTGCGCCTCTGCGGCCTTCAGATTGAGAATCAGATCCAGCTTGTCCGGGATGGTTACTTTCATATCCGCCGGTTTCTTGCCGTTCTTCAGAATATCGACCGCCATTTGGCCGACTTGATAGCCGTGGTCATAGTATTTGAAGCCGACGGTTGCAAAAGCTCCCGCTTCGACCGTATCCCGGTCGCTCGAGAAGAACGGGATTTTGTTGTCGTTCGCGACTTTAATGATGGCATCCACGCCGCTGACAACCGAGTTATCCAGCGCAATGTACAGCGCATCCGCCCGTCCGACAAGCGATTCCGCCGCCTGGCTGACTTCGGAGGTTCCCGTTACGGGCGCTTTGAGAAGCTTGATCCCGTGCGCCGCAAGCGCCTTCTCCGCATAGTCCGCCATGATGACCGCGTTCGATTCGCCCTCGTTAATGACCATGCCGACGGTCTTCACGTCCGCGAAATTGCTCGCGATAAAATCCATCAATTGCGTGATTGCCGCCGGATTCGTATCGGAAGCGCCGGATACGTTGCCGCCAGGCTTGTCCAGACTGCCGACGATCTTGTCCTTCAGCGGGTCCGTAACGGCAGCGAACAGAACCGGCTTGTCTTTCTCCTGCTGGACGATGGCGAGCGCGGACGGCGTGGCAATGCCGAGAACGAGATCGTAGTCTTCGGATGCGATTTTTTGGGCAATGGCGAGGTTGTTGCCGGCATCGGCCTGCGCGTTGTTCATATCGACCTTGAGGTTATCGCCTTCTACGATGCCCGCGTCCTTCAGGGCCGCGAGGAAGCCTTCGCGCGTCGCATCGAGCGACGGATGCTCCACGTACTGCGAGATCGCAATGGAATAGTGTTTGGCGCCTGAGCCGGAAGCGTTATCGTTCTTGTTCCCGCAGCCGGTCACCGCCACGAGCGCCGCCGTGGATAAGAGCAGAGCGGCCAGCATCTTTTTCTTCATTACGTTACCTCCTTCGATTTCCATTCTCTACCACGCTAACGCACTTCCGCTTGGCTTGGCTATAGGTCGCGAGGACACAATTTCTCAATAATTACCACCGCCCTGGTAGTTATGACGCACGCCATAAACCCCGAGTATGCGTCGCAGAGGCACGCGCGAAGAAGCAGCAAAAAACAAAAATAGGACCGTCCTCAAACGAATGTTCGAGGACGGCCCTGCCGTACCGATGGGATTATCCCAAGAAGCTTTTTACGATGAAATCCAGCAGATAGTCCAACGTGACCGGGTCATCGAAGTAAGCGCGGTTCGTATCCACCTCGAATACGTGCTTGTTCTTCACCGCCGTCAGGTTTTTGTACATCGTCGTTTCTTGGAAGGAGTTGTCTTGCGCAATATCCTTGCTGAACACGATATAATCGCCTGCATACTGCGGCAGCAATTCGGTAGACAGCGCATAGTAGCCTTCCTTTTGAGCCTGCTGTTTGACTTTATCGGGCATGTTCAATTTCATCTCTTGATACAAAATTTCCGTGCCCCGCGTGTAATGATCGCCGTAAACATAAAGCTGCTTCTCGTAGCTCTCCATGACCGTCACGGTTGCGTCAGCGCCGATTTTGGTCCGGATTTTCTCGCCTGCCTCTTGGGCGCGTTTCTTGAAATCGTCAATCCATGCTTGCGCTTCCGCTTCCTTGTTCACCAGCTTGCCGATTTCCAGGAATTGATCCAGGTAGGCGACTTTCCCGTAGGTATAGGTGATCGTCGGCGCGATTTGTTTCAGCTTGTCGAAGTTCTTCACATCGCCCGCCGCGATAATCAGATCCGGCTTCAGCTCGAGGATTTTCTCCAAATCTTCATCGTTAACCTCAGGCGTATCGCCTAAATAGGCAGCAAAGTTCGGATTCTGTTTGGACCATTCATCAACCGCTACGATAGGAATGCCCAGCGTATGCAGATGCCCGGAAAATCCGGCAAGCGCGACTACGCGCTGCGGATTGGCCGGTACTTCGACAGGACCGTTCTCCGATTGATATGTAATGGTGCCTGCGGCAGTACCGGTGTTCGTGCTAGACTCTGCGTTGGATTCAGTGTTGGTTTTCGTGCCGGTTTCAGCATTTGCGCTCGCGTCCGTGCCGGTGTTGGCGTTCGTGTTCGCGCTCGCGTTGGTGTTAGCCTCATTGGAATTGTTTCCGCAAGCACTCGCAATAAGCGTGAATACAAGAATAAGCGCGCTAAATAAAAATTTCTTTCTCATGACAGTCGTTTCTCCCCCTGTTATCGATCAGATGTCCTCCAACGCAGCCCAATGCCCTATCAGCATCAGAATAGCGGAGTCTCCCTCGCCCTCATTTATTGATATTGATAATCATTATCAAACAAATACGATAATATCGATTAATTCCCTTGATGTCAATCACTAAATTTCTCACGAAAGATGCCCCAAAGCAGGCAGCAAGTTTCCAGGTCCAGGAAGTCGAGCACTTAAATTGCTTTGCAGCAGCGCACGGCACGTGCTAGACCTACCAACATCAGGCATCAAGGAAAGGAAGCACGCAAAAAGTAAAGTGTGTCTGCCAAAGGCAGACGAAAACGAGCCCTCCTCAAACGCAAGTTCGAAGACGGCCCCGTAGCAGTCACGCCAAATCCGAGTCCAGGGACGGAGTCCCTGGGGTCCCCCTTAGGCAAGGGGGATTTAGGGGGTTGTGTTAAGCAGGTCGCGCACGGCACGTGCTAGACCTACCAACATCAGGCATCAAGGAAAGGAAGCACGCAAAAAGCAAAGTGTGTCTGCAAAGGCAGACGAAAACGAGCCCTCCTCAAACGCAAGTTCGAAGACGGCCCCGTAGCAGTCACGCCACACCCGGGTCCAGGGACGGAGTCCCTGGGGTCCCCCTTAGGCAAGGGGGATTTAGGGGGTTGTGAAACGCTTTTGATTAAAGCTTTAAGGTTGAAGGTTTACAGCTTTACAGAGAAGGAAAGAGGGGGTCACAGGGGGAAACTCCCCCTACATCCGCTCCGCGAGAATCATTTGACGATACTCCGTAGGCGTCACGTTCATCTTCTTGCGGAACACCTGCGTGAAGTGCCGCACATCGCCGTAGCCGATCCGCTCCGCGATATCGGCAAGCTTCAGGCCGTGCTGCCGAAGCAGTTCCTTGGCCTGCTCGATGCGCAGGCTGATGACGTAGTCCTTGTAGCCCTGCCCGGTCTTCTGCTTGAACAGCTGGCTGAAGTAGATGGGATTGAGAAACACGACGGACGCGACCTTCTCGAGCGACAGCTCCTCGTTGTAGTGCGCCTTCAAGTACTGCAAGGAAACCTCGATCGCCCGATCGCTTCCCTCGCCGCGCTCCAAGCCGGGGATGGAGGAGGCCTGGCGGAGCCGCTTCACTTCCAAGGCAATGTCATGAACGTCGGTGATGTTGCCGGAGTGCGAGATGCGGAACGGCAGCTTCAAATAATGGCCGAGATGGGTCCGCAGCTCCGCCAGCATGGCCTCCTCCTGAGCCAAGTCCTTGAAATGGACGATGGCCAGTAAGCTCTGCCGGTCGAAATTGACGACGAACCCTTCGCCGTGCCGGTCCACAAGCTCGGACAGCACGTTCTCGATGATGAAATGCTCCAGATGAACCGATTTGACCGCCTCTTCGATATGCGTCATCACGAGATGAAAATCCGGATAATGCTCGAACACCGGCGCAATGTCGATATTGCCGATATCCAGCCCCGAAGCTAGCCGCTGGAAGACCGCCTCGCGGAGATACTTCAGGTTCCGCTTCAGCAGATCGCCTTCGCGCGACAGCTCCGTCTCCGTCTTGGCCTCCTCCGCGAGCTGCTCCATCAGCTCGACAAGCCGCTGCTTCCCGATGGGCTTCAGGAGGTAGTCGCGCGCGCCAAGCCGCACCGCCTCTTGGGCATACGAGAACTCGGAGTGCGCCGAGATCACGACCCATTTCACATGCGGATATTTACGCCGCGACATCTTCATGAACTCCAGCCCGTTGATGCCGGGCATGAGAATATCCGTCAGCACGATATCGATAGGCTGCTCGTCGATAATACTGACCGCCTCCTCCGCGGAGCCGGCCAGATGAATATGGTAGTCGGGAAAAGCCCGGTTAATGGTTCGTTTCACACCTTCTCGAATGACGCTTTCGTCATCCGCGATGAGGATGTTCACTGCCAAGTGCAGCGCCTCCTTCCTTTTGTAGCGGGAGCGGAATCGTAATGATCGCCGTCGTCCCCCGGTTCGGCTCGCTTCGCAATTCAAGCCCGTACGCTTCCCCGAACATATGCTGAATGCGCCGCTGCAGGTTGACGAGACCGATGCCGCCCTCGCGGCGTTCCGACTCTTCGTTCACGTCCGATGCCGTATCGTCCTTCGCCCGTTCCAGCACCGCATGCAGCTGCGCCAGCGTCTCCGCATCCATGCCGATGCCGTTATCTTCGACCATGATGCGCAGCTGGCGGTCGTCTTGTTCCGTATAAACGCGCAGCACGCCGGGGCGATCGACAAGCGGCTCAAGGCCATGCTTGACGGCGTTCTCGATGACGGGCTGCAGCGTCATTTTGGGCAGCGCGATGCTCATCCAAGGCTCGCTGACATCCACCTTGACCGTCAAACGCCCTTCAAGGCGCGTCACGATAATGTTCAAATAATGCTGGATTTGCTCCGTCTCTTGCCGAAGCGTGACGGCGGCGCCATCCACCCAGTGGCTGCTGTAGCGGAACAGACGGGACAGCGAGAGCACGACCTCGCCGAGGCGGTCATGCCCCTTCTCGTCCAGCATCCAATAAATCATGTCGAGCGTGTTATACAGAAAATGCGGATTGACCTGCGATTGCAGCGCCTGCAGCTCCGCGTTCTTCTCGCTGATCGAGGATACCTTCACCCGCTCAATCAGCTCCGCGATATGATTAACCATCTGGTTGAAGGATGCCACCAAAATATTGATTTCCCGATAAGACGTCACGTTAAGCGACCCGCGGAAATTCCCGATCTCGACCTGCTTCATCTCGGAGATCAGCCGCTTCAGCGGCGATGAGAGCGTCCGGGAGAAGATCGTCGCGAGCAGCACGGAGAACACGACGAGAATGGCGCCGACGATGATCAGGAACCGCTTCGTCTCCGTCAGCTCCACGTTCAGATCCCGGGCCGGCGTCACGCTAAGCACCGTCCAGTCCGCGAACGGCAGCTGCGAAGCGACGATCAGCTGTTTGTCTTGCTCCTCGACGACCGGCACGCCGTTCCGCGGACGCGGCAAGCTCGACAGCCACGCGGGATCCCAATGGAAGGCGGTCGTGGAGATAATATCTCCCTTGCTGTTCATCAGGAAAACCTCGCTGTGCGCGCCGAGCTTCAAATTATCCATGGCGGCGATGATCGCCTCCGGATTCGTCTCGAACAAGGCAACGCCGATCGGCCGATGATTGTTGAGATCGTAGATCGGCCGTCCGAACGCGAAGACGGCGCGGTCATCCACTTGGTCGATGATGGAGTGATCGAACACGCCGAGCCACTGCATGTCGCCGGTCGAAGCCGCGATGAGGCCATACCATCCGGTCGTCTTGTAGTCCGGGTTGATGACATTGGCATAGTTACCGTAATTATAGACTTTCCCTTTATCCGTCAGCACATGAATGCCGATGAGGTCGTCTTGCGACAAAAAAGCGGCTCCCAAAATATTGGTAATGGCCCGCTCATTAAAATAATCGACAGCAGGGCTGTCGATTTGGGGATTGCTCAATATGCGATTAAGATCGTTATTGCCGATGACGGATTTGGACAAGCTGTCATACCCTTTCAGAAGAAGATCGAACAAGCCTGCCGTCTGCGATACGTTCTGCTTCGACAGGCTGCTGATCTTCTCATGAAATTGTACCGTCGTACGGTTGTAGTACAGCACGCTGACCGTAAGCACGATCGCGGACATGCTGATCAAGAATAGCACGAACAGCCGATATTGAATGGAATGAAAACCGCGCTTCACGCCGTTACCGCCCTTCCAAGGCAGCATTCCTTCTTGCTTACCCTTTTTACTTCATTCCCTATGCATAACCCTTTAATCTTACCCTTTAACCGCTCCCGCTACCATACCTTTCGTGATCCGTTCGGAAAGGATGAAGTATACGAGCAATACCGGCAGCGCGCCCAGGATGAGGAATGCGCCGATTGCGCCATAGTTGACGTTGTACTGGCTGACGAACGTATAGATGCCGAATGGGAGAGTTTTCAACTTCTCCGACGAGATGAACGTCGCGGCCATGATGTATTCGTTCCAGATCGTAATGAACGTCAGAATGATGACCGTCATGATCGGCGGCACCGAAACCGGCAGGATGATGCTGCGGAAGATCCGGTACACGCTCGCGCCGTCCATGAAAGCCGACTCTTCGATCTCTGCCGGAATGCCTCGCATGAAGCCGCTCAGGATAAAGACCGAGATCGGCGTCGAGAACGCGATATACGGCAGGATGAGCGCCCAACGCGTATCCAGGATATGAATGTTCTTGAAGATAACCATCAGCGGCAGCAGCGTCGCCGACATCGGAATCATCATGCCCATCAAGAAGATAAGCGTGACGATCGGACCGTACTTCCATTTGAAGCGCGAGATCGCGTAAGCGACCATGGAACTGAATACGATGACGCACAGCAGCGTCACGCAGGTGACAAGCACGCTGTTGCCGAGATATTGCAAGTAATGTCCGCTCGTGTAGGCGGCTTTATAGTTAGCCCATTGCGGCGTCGTCGGCATCGAGAAGAAGCTGCCGCCGAGAATCTGATCGTTCGTCTTGAGCGAGTACAGAACGAGCCAAAACAATGGATAAATTTGCGTAATAACGAGGATCGCCAGCAGTAAATATACGACCCATTTTGAAATTGCCTTCATGATTGCCGTTCTCCCTTCTAGCTGTACTTCGCTTCGACTTTTTTGAACACGGCGTTGATAATGACCGTAACGACCAGACACATGACAACGAGGAACGTAGCGATCGCGCTTCCGTAACCGTATTGATTAGACGAGAAGGAGCTCGTGTACATGAGCGTCGCAATCGTGTCCGTCGCGTGCGCGGGACCGCCGCCAGTCATGACCCAAACGAGGTCGAACGACTGCAAAGAGCCGATAAACGCGAGTACGATAGAAATTTTGAAGATCGGAACAGCCATCGGATACGTGATGTACCAATCGGATTTGAAACCTTCGGCGCCGTCGATCTTGGCTGCCTCGTATACTTCTTGCGGGATGTTCTGAACGCCCGTGAATTGAATAAGTAGGTGATAACCGAAATATTGCCAGAGCGATACGATATACAAGCAATACATCGCGATTTTCGGCTCCGTGAGCCAGCTGCGCGTCCAGCTGTCAAGACCGATCGAATTCAGAATGCCGTTCAGCATACCGCCCATTTCCGCCGGATTATAGACCGTTTTCCACAATTGGCCGATGATGACGGTGGACAAAATGACAGGGACGAAATAAATCGACACGAGCGTGTTCGCTTTCTTGACGTAGCGATTCATCAGTGCCGCGATAAACAAGCAAATCGGAATTTCAAGCATGGAGAAGACGGCATACATCAAGGTGTGGCGGACGGCTGGCCAGAAGTTCGCATCGTGCGCGAACATCGTCTTAAAGTTATCGATCCCGATATGCTTCGCCGTATTGATGCCGTCCCAATCCAACGTGCTGTCGTAAATGGATACGATAATGGGAACAAACACGAGACCGATGTAAATAAGTAGACACGGCAGGACGAATACGGCGATTGTGCGGGCCGGTACTTTTAAAACATTCACTGGGGTTGCCTCCTGATTCATAGCAAGATGATAATAACGACCGTCGGAAGGAATCCGGGCGGGGAAAGAAAGCCGATTGGGGCGGAGCCGCCGGAGCGATTCCACCCGCAACCAAGGCTGGTTGAAGCGTCTTATTTGTTAGCGTCGAAAGCGGATTGGTGCTCAGCGGCTACTGCAGCCGGATCAACCTTTTGGACGAACATGTTTTGGATGCTGCTCAAGTGAGCTTGCGCGATGGCCGGCTTCATCGTGTTATCGAATGCCAGGTCGCCGCCTTTAACGCCTTTGAACAGGTCCAGCGTGTCGATTGCGAGCTGCGAGTAGCCAGCGGCTTTGAAGTCGCCTTCGATGATTTGACCGCTGCCCACGGCGTTTTTCAGCTCGAATTGTTTCTTCGGCATTTCCGTCATGAAGTAGTTCAGGAAATCCTTCGTCGCTTGCAGGTGTTTGCTGTTCGCCGATACCGCGAACGCGGAGCCCGGAGCGAGCATGAATTGATCCGGATCGCCTTTGCCGTTAACGGTAGGGAATTTGAATACCCCTGCTTTCGGGCCGATGGCGGATGCGTCGACTGCGCCCGTCTCCCAAGTACCCATAACCATCATAGCCGCTTTGCCTGTTTTGAAGAGATTGCCGCCCGTGTTGTAATCGATGGACGTTGCGCCGTCTTCGAACGCTTTGGCTTGAATCAGATCTTGCATAGCGGATACGGCTTCCGTGAATGCAGGGTCTTTGAATGTTTTCTTGCCGTCAACGACGTCTTGCAGGAAGCCAGGGCCGCCGTTCGTGCGGAGCAGGATGTTCATGAACAGGAACGAACCGGTCCAGGAATCTTTCTCGCCGATCGCGATCGGCGTGATGTTTTTCGCGCGCAATGCTTTTACGTCCGCCAAGAACTCGTCGAACGTCGTCGGAGGAGCCGTGATGCCCGCTTGTTGGAACAGGTCTTTATTGTAATAAACGACTTCGATGTTGTTGCCGTCCGGCAATGCGTATGTGTTGCCGTCGACGCTGTAATAGTCGAGCAGGCCTTTTTGGAACGTGTCTTTCAGGCCGTTCTGATCGATCATGTCGTTCAGCGGAGCAAGCACTTTGACGTAAGGCTGCAATTGAGCGGACGGGTTGACGATCGTGATGTCCGGCACCGTGTTGGAAGCCGCTTGCGTCTTCAGTTTCAGCTTTTGTTGGTCCGTGTTCATCGAGTCGAGAGAGATCGTTACGTTCGGGTGATCCTTTTGGTATTGATCTACGATCGCGTGGAGCATTTTGTAGGAAGGGGTCGCCGGATCCGGGTAGATGTTCTGGAACGTAATCGTTACTTTCTCGTCGCTTGCGCCTGCGTTCGTGCCGGCGTTCGTACCCGCGTTCGTGCCTGTATTGCCGGTATTTGTATTCGTATTATCATCGTTTTTGTTGCCGCATGCCGTCGCGCCTAGAAGCAGTGCTGCCGCGGTCAAAGCAATTGCTGCTGTTTTCGTAGACTTTTTAACCATCTTTGAATCCCCCTTGGGTTAATATACGCTTATTATCATGTACCAACCCCTTTTCAACAATGCGCGAAATCAAGGGATGAGGTTTGCTTTTTTAAGGTGCTGGCGACCAGATATGAAGTTTACCCCCCTCTCGTGCTATCATTAGGGAATGATGGAAAAATAGACCTCGTAAGCGAAGGAGAATAGGAAACATGGAAGATATTCGCAACATTTACTGCGTCGGCCGCAATTATGCGCTGCATGCAAAGGAGCTTGGCAATGACGTGCCGGAGGAGCCGATGATCTTCTCCAAGCCGACGCACGCGCTGCATCCGGCAAGCGGCAAGCTGGCGCTGCCCGGCTCGATCGGCGAGATCCACTATGAGCTCGAGATTGTCGCTCGCATCGGACAAACCTATAAGCCGGGCATGACCGCGGACGAGCTCGTGGACGGCATCGCGCTCGGCATCGATCTGACCGCCCGCGACTTGCAGTCGCAGCTGAAAGAGAAGCGTCACCCGTGGCTGCTTGCCAAAGGCTTCATCGGCTCGGCCGTGCTGGGGCCGTTTCAGCCGTTCGGAGGCGTGGAGGCTTTCGGAGATGTCGTCTTCAGTCTCATCAAGAACGACGAGACCGTGCAATCCGGCTCGCCGCGCGACATGATCTTCTCGCTGCAGCAGCTGATCGACTTCATCGGCACGCGCATGGGACTCGGCGCCGGCGATATTATCTACACCGGCACGCCGGCCGGCGTCGGACCGCTTGCGGACGGCGACGCGCTGGAGCTGAAGCTTGTCGCCGGCGGCAAGGAAGAGACGTTCGGTCCGCTGTATGTGGATCTGATCTAATATGGAAAAGGGCCGCCCCGGCGTCAGATTGTTGACGTCGGGGCGGCCCTTTCATTTATTTGATGCGGCAGCCGTATGCCCTTGTCCATGCAGGCGGCTGCCGCCTACGCCTAATAGGAGCGACGCGGGTTAAACACCTGGCCTGCGGCCAGCGTGATGCGAAGCATTTGCTTCGCGATATCTTCTTCGGTCTGTTTCATGCCGCCTTGCAGCCAATATTTATAGATGGCGATCGCGCCGCCGATGATCCAATCGATGAAGAGGTCGTAGTCGATATCGGCATGCTTCGTGCTCATTCGACCGAGTGAGATATGCAGCGAACGGCTCATCTGATCATGCAGTCGACTCGTCAGATCGGGCACGCCGTTCGTCAGCAGCAGGATACGGTAGAATTCCGCATGCTTCCCGATATGCCGGATCGACTGCCGAATCGTTTTGACGAGCAGCATGGGAGGCCATTGGGCGATCAGATTGCTCGGCGTATTCTCGATGATGTCCGCGTATTCCGTCAGCACGTCATCGATGAGTTCTTCGAGCAAGTCTTCCTTCGCCGCATAATGATCGTAGAAGGTCACTCTATTCATGCGGGCGCGCCCGGCGATTTCCTTGGTTCGGATCTGGCTGAACGGCTTCTCGGCCAGCAGCTCGAGCAGCGCCGACTTCAACTGATCGCGCGAGCGGACGATTCTGGCATCCGATTCTTGAACGGCTTTGGTCATACCTGGGTTCCCACCCTTGCGCATGTTCGCCAACTTCGCGGCAAGACTACATTTTCGGGGAAAATGTCATCTATTCGGCTGACGGATTGCTATTATTATAAGCGTTTAGACCATAGCGCCACAATGAACGAACCATTCGACCATTCGACAGGAGGATGAACAAAGATGAAATTGCAAGGGAAAAGCGCAGTCATCACAGGGGCCGCATCCGGCATGGGCAGATCCATGGCTCTGTTGTTCGCTAGCGAAGGGGCAAGCGTCGTCGTCGCCGACATCAATGCCTCGGCCGTAGAAACCGTCGTGCAGGAAATCACGTCAGCCGGCGGCAATGCCAAGGGTGTCACCGTCAACGTCGCGAGCGAAGAAGACGTCGCCCGGATGATCGATACGGCGGTCGAAAGCTTCGGCAAGCTGGATATTCTCGTGAATAACGCAGGCGTCATGGACGCCATGATGAGCGCGGAAGCCGTGACCGATGCCATGTGGGACAAGGTCATGAGCATCAACGTCACGGGGCCGATGAGGGCGATTCGCAAAGCGATTCCGATTATGAAGGAGCAAGGCCACGGCGTCATCATCAACACCGCCTCGGTCGGCGGATTGTTCGGCTCGCGGGCAGGACTTGCTTATACGGCGTCCAAGCATGCCGTCGTCGGGATGACGAAGAACGTCGGTTTCCAATACGGCAAGCTCGGCATCCGCTGTAACGCGATCGCTCCTGGCGCCGTCATGACCAACATCGGCATCGGCGGCTCGGAGCCGGATCAATACGGGCTGGAGCAAGCCATGGCGGGCATGGGTCTGCAGCGTACGCAGCCGGGCGACCCGAGCGAAATCGCAAGCGTGGCGCTGTTTCTCGCTTCCGATGACGCCAAGTTCGTCAACGGCACGGTCGTGACCGCGGACGGCGGCTGGTCCGCTTATTAATCGCGAGATCGCCATCCGATAGCGCAAGTTAATGTCGTGAATTAATATCGTGAATTAATACCGCGAATTAATACCGTGAACTAATACCGCAACAAACGCAAAAACGGCTGCCCTCGGGGCAGCCGTTTTTCTGTTCAAATCGCGGAAACCTGCGGTTTCCCAAGAAATTGCATCTCTTTCGTCCATGCCAACTTCGACTTATACAATTGCGTGGCGAAAGGTGCTGTTTTGCAGCTTTCCGGTTCACTCTGTTCATGTGGCACTTGAAAAGATGCGGTTTAGCAGCTTTTCAGCGTATTTCCATCGTTTGGAGCTTGAAATTATGCGATTCAGCAGCTTTTGAATGCATTGTACCCGTTAAGAGCCTGAAATTATGCAAATCTGCAGCTTTCATCGCTTTCTGGCCGTGCGGAACTTGCAAGGATACGGTTCTGAAGCTCTTTCGATTGCCGCCGCTGAATGTCTCGAAATCAACATACCTGATGCAAAGCCACTTGCGTTACTTGCGTATACCGCATCGTTGTTCAACAGGCGCGCTTCGGCCGCAACGTTCTCCGCCAATCGCCCATCAAGCCGTTCGCTTCTGCCAACCCCAACTCTCTCTACTCCTACTCGTACATCTTCAGCAGCGTGACGCTGATGTTCTTCACGAGATCGTCTTTCAGCTCGAACTCTATGGCAAGCTTGTTCGTCTTGTCGATATACCCGACCGTTGCCGAGCTTCCGCTTTCGCCCCTCGTATAGAAGCTTTCGCCGTATTGCTTCAAGACATCCGCCTTGGCGGCGCCTAGCTTCAGTCCCTTGGCTGTCATCGACTCGGGGCTCAAGGTGTAGCCGACCACCTCGTTGTCGACCGACGTATACTGAAAATCCGAGTACATGAAAATAAAGCTTCGACCGCCGTCGTTCAGCGTTCGGATCGGCTTGCCTTTCTGGTTCACGAGTTCCTGCTCGCTAATGCCAAGATCGGCTGCTCCGCCCTTCTCGGCGCTCAGATCGGTAGAATCGACCTGATCCATATAGGTCAGCGGCGTCTCGCTTTTGCTGCAGCCCGTGAGCATGAAGACCGCTAAAGCCGCGCATACGAGCGCCAGCATGGATGTTCGTAACCGCATGTTTCTTCTTCTGCTCCTTTGTTTTGCCGTTCTCGCCTAACTTCTTTCGTCGGCCTAGCGGCAAATCCTGCCCCCTGTATAAGCAAAAAGGCACGAACTTGTTACAGTTCGCGCCCTGTGCGGCTGCTCCATGCTTATTCCCCATTAATCAGCTGTATGCGTCGCATGCTCCGAATCGCCCGTCGCCTTATAAGCGACAATGACGATTTCCTCCGAGGTATGCACGCGCAGCTCATTCTCGAGCTGCTGCAGCTGCGTCAAGGCTATCCGGTCCAATAGCGCCGGCTTAAACTCCATCTCGTCTCCTCCTCGCGTACGATGCTGACCATCCTACGATTCAGTGTTGACGGGACTTGGCAGGCTTATTCGAATCACGGCAAATCAATCAGCATGAAATGAGCCCCTTGGCTCGAGCCGACCTCCAGCTTCGCGAGATCGGTGATGCGGGCGGAGTCGCTTCTGCCAAGCGTATGCTCTCCGTTCAGCGTTACCTCGCCCTTCATGACGAAGAGAAAGATTTTGCGGGAAGCAGCGCCTTCGTAAGTCAGGGTTGTGCCGGCATCCGGTTCGGACAAATAAATGGTCATGTCCTGATGAATGCTCACGATCGATTCATCCTGGATCGCATTCGAGACGATCGGCAGCAGCGTGTTTCTCATCGCGCCCTGGTCGAACGCCTTCTGCTCATAAGATGGCGTCAGCCCCTTCGCTTCCGGAAGAAACCACATCTGCAGCAAATTCGCGACTTCCGTATCGGACGCATTCACTTCGGAATGCAGGATGCCGGAACCTGCCGTCATACGCTGCACCTCGCCCGGACGGATCAGGCCCGCTCCGCCCGTATTGTCCTCATGCTTCAGCTCGCCTTTCAGCACGACCGTTACGATTTCCATATCGCGGTGCGGATGAATGCCGAAGCCGCGCGAAGGCTGAATATAATCTTCGTTGAACACGCGAAGCGGACCGAAATTGACATTGTCCGGATCGTAATAATCCGCGAAAGAGAAACTAAAATTAAATTGAAGCCAGCCAAGATCGCCGGAATGACGCGAGGAAGCCGGGTATACGTTAATCATGGGAAACACGCTCCTTAGTGATTGCACAAATAATGATCATCGTTCAATTCATCATTCTTGATTATGATTCATCATTCTTGATCAAGATTCAACGCTCTTTGTTCATCGGTACAGCTCATCATTCGTCTTATGCGATATCCACATTCCAAACGCTTATTAACTTACTTTATGTAAGTATCATATTGTGCTATAGTAAGGATGTCAAGGAGGGGTTGTCATGGACCATTTGTATATCCGCCACACCGTAGGCGGGAGGCTGTTCCTGGATTCCATCAAGCATGCTGCGCCGTTTGCCATCGAGCCGGCCGCGATCCGGGATGGCTGGAAAATCACCATCGACATTGGCGACAGCGCACAAGCAGAGGGCATCTGCAGCAGCCGCGACGAACTGAATATTTTCTTCGTGCCGAGCGGCGCCGCTGACCGCAAAACGTGGTTTTTCTCCACGCATGGGGAAGTCGAGTACGATGCCAATCGCAAGCAGCTCACCATCTGGGCAGACGGCCGCATCGATTACAACGTTTAGTTTGGAGCTTCAAATTATCATGCTTGCGCAATGAATGCGGCAGCTCACGCTGCTGCGCGCGTCTAAAAGGGCTGCCTGCTTAGGCGGCCCTCTTCGCTACACCCATGCCCAGAAAAAAGCGTCCCGTTCCCAGGCTGCGCGCCCGCCGTGCAGTTTCTTGAAGCGCTTCTTCACTTCCTTGTCGATCGACACGTTGCCGTTCTCGTTGATATAGATGAACGAATCGCCATACTTCTCCCGAATATGCGCTACCGCTTGATCCTGATACAGCTTGCCTGTCTCTCTGAGCTCCTCCAGCATCCACTGTGCGATTTCTTCTATTTTCTGATCCTGTTCCATCGATTCTCCTCCTTCAATGCGCTCCATTCAGTTTACCAAAAAATGTTGCCACTTTCCCCTCCCCCGGGCGTATGATTTCCATAAGCGCCCATACGCCAGTGCGTCATGGCCAACTGACATTGGAGGGGTTAACCATGCACGTCGTGGAACCGAATACGAACAAACCGAGATTTCCTTTGCGGATCCTGATTTGGACCGCCGTAGTCGTGTTTGCGGGGCTTCTCATTATTTTGAATTCTTTCGCGACCGTTCAATACGGGAATGTAGGCCTGTACAAGACGTTCGGCAAGCTCAACGATAATATCCTGGCACCCGGTATTCACCTCAAAATCCCATTCGTACAGTCGATTATTCAAGTGAACGTGCAGGTTACGAAAGCGGAGACCGATACATCCGCCTCGTCCAAAGACCTGCAGCCCGTATCGACGCACGTGGCCGTCAACTATTCCGTCGATAAGGCATCGGCCTACAAGCTGATGAACGACGTCGGCGGCTCCTTCGACAACGTGATCGTCAACCCGGCGATTCAGGAAATCGTCAAAGAAGTAACGGCCCGCTATCCGGCGGAGGATCTGATCGCCAAGCGGGACATCGTGGCCGGCGAGGTGCGCGATGCCCTGACGAAGCGGCTGGCCAAGTATAACTTGCTCGTGAACGACATTAATATCGTCAACTTCAAGTTCTCCGATGCGTTCGACCAGTCCATCGAAGCGAAGCAGGTTGCCCAGCAGCAGGCGCTCAAAGCCGAGAACGACCTGAAGCGCGTACAGATCGAAGCCCAGCAGAAGGTCGCGCAGGCACAAGCGGAAGCGGAATCGCTCAAGCTGAAGAAGCAGGAGGTCACGCCGGAGTTGATTCAGCTGAAGCAGATCGAGGTGCAGGAGATGGCCGTGGACAAATGGGACGGCAAGCTGCCGAGCGTTACCGGCGGCGCCGTGCCGTTCATCGATGTCAATTCATTCGGCTCTTCCGCGTCGCAGCCGGCGGTTACGGAGCCTGAGGCAGGCGAGGATGCCGCGGCAAGCGGCGATGCGGCGGCCGAATCGAAAGATGCGCCGTAAGCGGACTGTACAAGAAATGATCGTTGATAATGATTAATAGCCGCTTGCTTGCAGATTACCGGCCTGGACTTGTTCCAAGCCGGTTTCGACTTTATGCGGTCTGTTTCGCTCCCCGAAATCGCAATCTTTCATTTCGCAATTTGTAACTGCTCTTCCGGAAGTCTATTGAACTCGCTCCTTCTTCGGCCGATTTCCTTCTCGTTTCTTCGCTCCATGGGCTGCTGAATCAGCCTCTTGACCTATCATCTGACCGCTTCCGGCCCATGCGGCCCAGCCTGCGTGGGCCCTCTTGACGAGCGCCAAACTTCGCCTTCCGCGCGAGCAATCGCGTATAACCACTTTGTTTAGCGAATGGACACTACCTTTGTCACCCTTGCAGGGGGGCGGCCGCGGCATCTCGAATACTCTTATCAATCCCAACGGAAGCGGAGTGATGAGGAATGGAAGCCGTGAAAAGCAAAGACGCTGCTCTTTCTCTGAACGTGAGTCAAACGACGATTAAACGATGGGCCTCCTACTATCCCGATGTGTTTCGCAAAGACCGATTTGGTCACTATATGTTTAATGAGCGCGACCTTGAGCTGCTCGGTTTGATCAAATCAGCCATCGAACGCGGGGAAACGATGGAGCAGATCAAACTGCCGGTCCCGGGCATGGAGCAGCCAAGGCTGGATGAGGCATTCCTCGAGACGGCGGCAAGCTCCGAGCTGCTGCGGACCGCGGACGACGATATGCTGACGCGCATCCTGCAGGTCGAGCATCGCCTCGAACAGAAGGCCGACGAGGTCGTGAATGCCCAGATCCGCCAGCATCGCCAGGAGCTCGAGGAACTGCGCCGCATGATCGAGCAGCTCTCCGCTTCGATGGAGCTTGCTCGCCAACCGCTCCCTGCCGTAGACCAGCCTCGGAAGAACGAACCCGCCTCCCCTGCTCCTGCCGCCAGCTCCCGCAGACGCGGCTTATTCAAATCGATGTTCATGTGGTTTTGAGGTTCATCACGGCGGCAGCCGTCATCACGCCCTATGCGCAGACATTATGAAGAGCCTTGTTCCCTTGGAGGAACAAGGCTCTTTGCACGTTCTCTAACCGCTGGCAGGCAACGATATTCCCGCGCTTCGAGTTTCGGGGGTCAGCTATATCCGCCCGTTAGCCATCTTGCGCAGTCGCACCTGCGTTTTGCAGGCCGCGCTATGTACGGGAGCTTCTAGTACGTCTTGCTCTCCAGCTCGTTCAGCGGCTTGAACGTATACCCTTTATCGCGTGCCGAGTCGATGATCCGGCCGAGCGCTTCGGCGTTATCCTTGGACACCGAATGCAGCAGGATGACGGCCCCGGGATGGAGCTGCGCCATCACGTTGTCATACGCATACTTCCAGCCGCGTTGAGCGTTCGGCTCCCAATCCCGGTACGCGACAGACCAGAACACGCTGGTGTATCCTTGCTCCTTGCTAACGGCAAGCACCCGGTCGTTGAAAATCCCGCGCGGCGGACGCAGAAACACCATCTCCTGCTGTCCCGTCAGCTCGGCGACCGCAGTCTTCACCTTGGCCAATTCCGTACTGATCTGACCGCTCGAGATGACGCTCATGTCGGGGTGGCTCCAGGAATGATTGCCGATGAGATGCCCTTCCGCAACCATCCGTTTCACGAGCTCGGGCTTGTCTTTGACATAATGCCCCGTGATGAAGAAGATCGCGGGCACGCCCTTCGCCTTCAGCACATCTAGAATGCCTGGCGTATAGCCGTTCTCATAACCGTTGTCGAAGGTCAAATACAGCTCGCGCTGCGACGTATCCCCGAGAAAAATCGCCCCGTGCTGCTGCAGCACGCTCTGAAAGCCTTCTTCCTTAATGGAGGGCAAGGCGCCTCCGACGCTTCGCTTGAAACCAAAATGAAACACGTTGCCGCCTGGCGAAGCAGCCGCGGGCTTCAAGTACGCCAGTCCCGACGCAATAAGCAGCGCCGCCAACAGGATGATCCACTCTCGACGTTTAATCAATGTCTCCACCACTTTCCCAGCTTTGTCCATACTCGTAATATGGCTCATCCCGCGGGAAAATATGTGAGGATGCATGGAAGCCGTACGCCGGAACCAATCAGCGCTCGGATTGTGCTAAAATAGATGGAAACTTCCACATTAAAGGAGCAATTATCGTTATGGCTGATCTTGTGAAAATCCGAGGCAGCGCCTTTATCGGCGGACTTCATTGGCTGCCGGCTATCCGCGAACCGGAGACGGGCATTACCCTCGAATACGCAGGAGATGCCCGCGAATTCACGCCGCACGCCGTTAACACGGGACGTTCTCAGGTGGAGCAGGAGGTCGTCGTCGATTTCGTGAAGCGCAAGCTCTTCACGTATGCCGATACCGGCTTCACCGCGGTTAAGCAAACCGCTGCCGACGGCAAAGCGCAAATCACGCGCGGCAAAGCGTCGGCGGACGGCGTGCGCGTGGAAGATGAAGCTTGGGAAGCCATGTCTGTCTCGTTCGTGATGCGCGCAAGCGCGGCAAACCCGCTTCGTACAGGTGCGCCGGCCGTGGATTACATGCTGCGCGTGACCGTTAACGGCGAGGACGGCACCGTGGACATCACAGGCAGCCATGACGGCTTTCCGTGCTTCGAGTTCTACAAGCAAGTCGATTTCGGCGATTTTCAGCTGCTGTACAGCCATGACTATCGGCTTACAGGGGACACGCCGGCTGCCTTGGGCGGCGATATGAAGTACCATTTCGAACGCAAGCTGTAACGAGCAGCCGATGCGGATTCAAGAAGGAGGAGCGGCATGGCCTTATATCGCCGATTAGTAACGGACGAAGACTTCGAAGAAGCGATGGCGCGGCAGTTCAGGCTGCGCGTCTTCAAAGACGATCATATCATTGACTCCGGCGGCGTCATCATCCGGTTCGACGACACGACGGTCGTCAGCCAGTCCAGCGTCAGCGACGTCGCCTACCACGATCGCACGGCGTGTGAATTTTTCGAAATTCGAAAGCGATAACGAAACGACGAGAACAGCTGCAGCTCGGGAAGCGGATCAGTCCGCAGCCCGGCAGCAGCTGTTTTTGCTTTCACCTTTTGGCCGGTGGCACAACGACCACCATGCTATGGCAGGCGCTTACTGATCCTTGCGCTTCACAGGCACGTAAATATCCATCTGCCACAGCTCGTTGCCAGGACCGCTCCGAGAATCGTACAGCTCGAACTCCGGCTTGCCCGCATGCTCGTAGCCGGAATGCGGGAACCATTCGCTGAAGATCGCCTGCCAGGTATTCTGGATGGATGGCGAGAACTGCTCCGCCGGTACCTTCGGCGTCGTGAACACCGCGTACTCCGCTTCCCCGAACTCGCGGCATACCATATCATCCGGCACGTTGTCGAAGCTCTTCGCCTCCATGCCGATCAAATACAGGAACGTGCCCTCATCCATGTTGAAGCCGTGGCATACGCCAAGCTCGATCGGGCTCTCTTGATGAATGCGGTTCGGAATCTTGCTGCCCAAGTCGTTCTGAATGTACGTCTGCCAGAAGGCCGGAATTTGCTTCAGGTTCTCCCCGTCGCTTGTCGTTTTGATTTCATAGCCAATCACCTTGAAAGCCGGTTTCGTCTCGATGCGGTAGTCCATTTGAATACCTCCCAGATATGGATTGTACTTCCGTTGCAGCACATTCAGCTTCGCGTACGCCGGGATCCGGATTCCCCGCTTGCGATATTTGGCCGGCGTCAGCTCGAACATCCGCTTGAAGGCGCGCGTGAACGTCTCGTGGTTCTGGAACCCGTTCGCCAGCGCAATGTCGAGCAGCCGTTCATCCGTATGGGCGACTTGATAAGCCGACCGGGCAAGCCGCCGTTTGCGGACGTATTCCATCACCGTCTCTCCCGCCAGTGATTGAAAGACGCGATGAAAATGAAAGTCCGACAACAGCGCGACCTTCGCCAGCAGCGAGAGGGACAGCTCTTCCGCCAAATGCGCCTCGATATAGTCGACCGTCGCTTGGATCTGCTTCAAGTAGTCCGTCCGCATTCGAACTCCGGCCTCCCTTCCTGTGCTGCTGCTATTGTAACGCGGCGATACCGAACAAATCTTGACGATGCTTGCTCTTCTTCGCCCGTTTGTTTTCGGTGCTGAATCGGTTAGTACGGAACTACTGTAAACCAACTTAATAGGCGGCGTTTGATTATTCTTGCTATCTTCCCTTATAAGGGAAAGCTTCCTGTTAGAAATATTCCAAATAATAGGAGGCTTTTCCCCTAACAAACCTTTTTCCCGCTGCATCTATTAGTAGTAGCTTGCATGACGAGCCTTCTAATTGAAAGAGAAAGCAGGGATGTAGGATGGCGATTCATAGAACACCGGCAGGGCGAGCCGTTAAGCGCGGCGCAGCACGAAGCTGTCTGACCAAAGGCAGACCGGCCAGTAGCGGCCCGGTAAAGAGCGGCCCCTCCGATAAGGGCACATCGAACAAGACAGTCTCAAGCGGAAGCAGCGGAATGCGTAACCGCAATTTGGGGACCCGCATGGTCAGCGCCCGGGCAACGACCAAGCGGGCAGTGTTCTCGACAGGCATTCTTCGTCGCAGCCCCGGTACGAGCTATGCGCTCGTTGATCTCGTAAATCTCGGCTCCACGATTGCCAATCGGATGACCGTGCAAGTATTCGACTGGTCGAGCGGAATGCCCGTTCCCCTGACTCTCGTGCCGTGCAATTCCACCAAATGCCTGGTATCGCTCGCTCCCGGCACCTCAAGCTTCGTCTATGCGGACGTCTCCGGCGTCGAGTTCAAATACGAGGTTCGCATTACGCGGGCAGCCTTTAACCGTAACGTCATCCTGAACGTATCCGGCTTAAGCTCGGAGCCGATGACGCCGCAAACCGGCAACAACGTGCTGCAGCAGCAGCTCTTCCGTCTCAAGCGACGCAGCGGCTCGGGCAGTTGAGATTGCGAATAATGGATTCGCGGCAAGCCAACCAGCCCCGTTACCCTCGGAATGCACGCAGGGGCTGAACCAGTCCAGCCCTCCTGGCCCTCGGCTTGCCGGGGGTCAATTCGCGTCGAACGACAGGACGTGTACCCGGGGCCAAATCCGCTGCCAGTTCTTCTTCGCGATACGCGCCCGGTACACTTCTTCAAGCGCCGGATGGCTGCGGAAGTAAGGCGTCGGCCGGACAATCATAGCGATGACATCCCCGATGCCGCAAGGCGCCGCCAACAGGACCTCTCCATCCGCGTTCAACGACAATCCGAGCGCTGCCACCGTCTCCGGAAACTTGGAGATGGCATCGACCGTCGACGCGTACGGCAAGTAACCGTTCACGGCATGCATCCTGGCTTCGTTCTTAACCGACCACGGAACATCCGGCATGCGCTCGCGCAGCTCGCGTTCCCAATCCTTCTCCGCCGCCTCGTCCAGACAAGCAGGATCGAAATAAACGACGTCCACGTCAGGCAAGGGCGTACGCTCCGCAAAGCCGTGGAGCGCATCCCAAAGCTTGGAGCGAACGAATCCCGCGCATACCCACCAGTCCGGCAGCTCCAGCGACCGCGCGGCGCGAAGGACATCCATCATCCAATCATCCGCGGCAACCAGACCAATGATGTCCTTTTCCTTCATCCAGCATCCCACCTTCCTCATACGAAACAGGAACATATATTCGTATTCTAACGTATTCCCGCGTGCATTTCTACCTATATTTTGTAAAAAGAGCTCTTCCCGATGCACATGCGGCATCGAGAAGAGCTCTTTTTATTTTTGCGTTCTATTTACTCCAAACAGACCGCGAAGTCGGTATCAAAAAAGCGATAACCAAACTTAAAATGGTTAACGGTTAATCGTTTACGATGATTCAAAAATTTCTTATAATAAGGATATTCATCCTATTATTTCTAATTGGAGGTTCGAGTAATGATGTCCAATCTGAATGGCAAAATCGCGCTCGTTACGGGCGCCGCACGCGGCATTGGCCGTGAAATCGCACGAAGGCTGGCGTCCCAGGGCGCCTCAGTCTGCATCAACTACGCAACCAGCGAGGCATCCGCCGAAGCGCTCGTAGAGGAATTGCGCGCGCAAGGACATGCCGTCTTCGCCCATCGCGCGGACGTCGCCGACGTGAGCCAAGTGAAAGAGATGGCAGGACGGGTCGTGTCCGAATTCGGCGCGCTCGATATTCTGGTCAACAACGCGGCCATCGATCCCGTCGTGGAGATGTCGCAGATGACGGAAGCGATCTGGGATCGGGTCGTCGACACGAACCTGAAGGGCACCTTCTTCAGCGCGCAGACCTGCGCGGAAGAGATGAAGAAGCGCGGCAGCGGCAAGATCATCAACATCAGCTCGGTGCATGGGAACACGACGATGCGCGGCTACGGGGCATATTCCGCCTCGAAGGGCGGCATGAATGCATTGACGCGCCAGCTCGCTCTGGAGCTGGCGCCGTATCGCATCAACGTGAACGGCGTGGCGCCGGGCGTCATTGAAGTGGAGAAATATTTCACTGACATTCCGTGGTACAACCGCGATATCGAAGGCCGGAAGATCCCGATCGGCCGCGTCGGCATGCCGGACGACGTCGCGCCGCTCGTCGGGTTTCTTGCGTCGGCGGAGTCCGATTTCATTACCGGCCAGACGATCACCGTCGACGGCGGCTCCAGCGCGCGGTTCTTCCTCTGGCAGAAGCCGCTACTCGTAGACGAATAGGCTGCGTTTGCTCTCTAGACCGTAGATGCGGAGCGTGTTCTCGTACATGATTTTGTCGGCGAACCGCTCTGCGTCCTTCGCGGTCCAGAACCCGTCCTCCACCCGCTCCGACAGCACCTTCGCCAGGATATGCCGGAACGCCATCGAGGCGCCGACCCCCTCTTCGCCTGTCCAGGTATCTCCGCCCCAAGCGATCGAGCCGTTGTCGCGCAGCACATCGATATAAACGTTCAGCGCGTCGACGGCCGCGGTCGTGGAGATGAGAGGGAGCCAGTTAATGTCGATCACCACGTTGCCGTAGTTATGCGCCAGCGCCGCCGTCTCGTAGATCCACGGGAAGCCGCCGTGAAACAGCACGAACCGGTTGCGCGGATGCGCCGCGATCAGCGGCTCCATGAGCAGCGGACTCGAGCCGCTCAATTGGGCGAGCCCCGTATGGAACTGAACCGGCAGCTCCAAGGCTTCGGCAATCTCCAACCCCCGGCCAAGGACATAGTCGCCAAAGGCATTGCGCTCGGCCTGCGTCGTCTCGGAGGGGTGTTTGCCAAAGACCTTCGCGGCCTCTTCCCTTGTTGCCGCTTGGAAGCCGATCGTACGCTGGTATGCCGACGCGCATTTCAATCCCGCAATCCGGCCGCGCCGCCTGCGCAGCTCCTCCTCGAAGCGCTCCATGTAAGCCTCGAAAGAAGGCGGCTGTGGGAATAGCGCGTGCGAGCTCGTACCTTCGTTCGTCAACGACTCCGCATGAAAGCCCATCATCCACATGTCCAGCCGGTAGATCGGCGTCACGAATTCGGGGTAGCCGACGTCGCTGCCACTGTCCCAGTAGCAATCCTCCAGAAATCCGGCATAACCGCCGTGCTCCTTCATGACGCTCAGATGCCAGTCGGGATCCTGGTGCGCGGCCGTGATGCGGTCAGATAGTTCATCCCAATTGTCCGCGGTGATCTCGTCGACATCGTAAATCCGGCAGACCGCCTTCTGCAGCCAGCTGAAATACGTATTCGTCCGAATGCCGTCCAGCCAGGCTGCCCGCAGATCCCGGTCATTGGCCGGAGCCGGCTTGCACCAGCCCACGTACGATTGGTTAAATAGACTGTCGAGATTCAACTGCTGCTGCTTAGGCGACTCCATATGATGCTCGTGCGTGCTGAAAACCGGCTTCTCGGATAATAGCTCCAGCCAAATCTGGTAGGTTGCGTTTCCGCGGCTCATGCCGACCCAACTCCCTTCGAATAATGCTGCTCTTCCTCGTCGCATCGCTGCCGAAGCTTATCGCAGGCTTCCGCCAAGGCGCCTCGCAGCCGGAGATAATCCGCTTCCGGCGGCCGGGTCGCCAGCGTCTCGTAGAAGGTCAGCGCCCCTTCGATTTGCTCCATGATGGAGCCGGAGTCGACGGCATTAAAACATGTCCTGCCCTCCGAGGTAATCAGGACCGGACTGGTATGCGCCGCGATCGCTTCCCGCTGGCCTTCTTGGCATCCCCATACCCGCAGCGCGAACCACGTCGGCTCCGATACGGCGACCTCCCAGGTACCGGAAAAAGTTCCGGCCGTGCCTCCGTCTAAATCCTGCCGGACGACCGCTTCGCCGCCTTGTACAAGCTCGACCCGCGTCATCGGAAGCGTAACGGAAGCGGCCTCCCAGCGGATCTCGAGGACGGCGTTGCCGCCGATATCGATTCTCGACCCCATCGGCTGCCCCTGCACGCTGATCGTTAACAAAGGTCCGACAGTGACGAACGTTTCACCGCCGCGAACAGATGCCTTCCACTCGGCGTTGCCGAACGCCGCGGCTGCCGCTCCGCCTCCGGCGAGCCGGGAGTAGGTACGCAGCCTGCCGACGGCGGCGCCGGCCGACATTTTGTCCGTGCCGCCTACGACGGGCAGCAGATACCCGCAATTCAAGAATCGATACCAGTCGCTCAGCGTATACGCGCTGATGCCTCCATGCGAACAGGACCATGCGCAGACCTCGACGGCATCCGCAAGTCCGGCCATGTACACGGCAGCCTCCTCCCCGCGCGGACTCGGAAAATGCGGCAGCACGACGAGCGCGTCCTGCTCCCGCCCCTTCGCCGCCCAAGTCAGCATCGTCGCTTCCAGCGCGTCGCCGAGCGCGGATTCCATCGGGCCGCCCGTGCAGAGCGGCATGATCATGTCGCCCTCGTAGCCGAGCAGCGAGAGATGGCCAAGCACGGCTTGCCGGTTCTCCGTCCCGACGCGGACCAGATAAGGCCCTCGCCCATCCGCATCCTTGGCGCCGATCGTCGTCTCGCCGTCGAAATCGCCGATATTGCTGAACAGCTCGCCCCACTGGCTCGCCAGCAGATGAACCATATGCACGTCCTCGGCTTTTCCCTGCAGCAGCGCGGTCTGCGGGGAGAGGAAGTGGACATGCGTATCCGCCGTCACCCAGCCTCTGCTCCGCCAATCCAGACCTCGATCCAGCTCGATCGTAAGACTATCCGTCGCTTCGCCGATCTCGAACCTGCGCCGGACCGGTATATATTCAAAACCCTTCGTAACCTCCACATAAACGCTCCCGAGAGGCAGACGCAGCTCCGCGCGCCCGTCGATATACGTCGTGAAATGCCCCTTCTCCGTGCAGTCCGCGCCGTAGTCCTCGAACCATTCCCCGTTCGGCCGGCGGTGCCGGTTCAACGGGACGATCGTTTCCCCTTGCTCGCCGTGGATATGGAGACGGACCGGCGTTTTGGCAGTCAAGCTGCTCGCCCCCCGCTCGCGCACATGCAAGGTTACCGGCCGTGCTCGCTGCGGAATGACGGTCACGCCGTCTTCGAGTGCAAGTTCGCTAATGGGGAGCCCTTCCTTCCAGTGCTCGCTGCCGTCAATTCGCGCTCGAGGATGCGCGGCGTATTCCACGATCCAGCGTTCCGACGATATCGAAGGAGGCTTCAGGGCGTACGATCGATCCCACTCGTCGCCGACCGGGTAATCGAAGGCCGGACGCACCGAGATGATGCGCCCGCGGTCGATCGCCAATTCCGGCGGTTTGGAGCCGGCTTCGGTCCGCAGCGCGAACTTGGCGCGCGGCAGCAGCCGCAGCGGATGCTCCGCCTCCTCCGTATGCGTGATGGCGAACAGCAGGATCGCACCTGTCCCCGGAAGAAACCCCAGCGAGCGAATGCGTTGTTCCGGACGAGGATTCTCCAGCGCATAGATCCAGTGGTACGCCAGCGGATGGCCGAAATCCGCCGTCACTCTGCTCTGCGATTCGCCCCACGCCGTATCCGGGATACCGCCGGACCGGATCGACTCCGACGTCTCCGCCCGCGCGCGAGGCATGGCATGCGGCACGCAGCCGAAGCTGCTTTCGCCCATGGACACGCCGAGCTGGCTGATCTCCATTCGACGCCGGATGGGTACGCCATGCGAGGTTCCGTCTTCATAATGCAGCACATAATAGCCGGCTTCGTCGCCAAGCTCCGTCGTGCCGCGGATGGGACGCGCGTACAAGCCATCTTCGCGCAAGCGGCGCTCCGGAAAATCCGACGCGTGCAAGAACAGCACATAGCGCGCCCGGATCGGCTCCCCCAGCTTCAGCTCGGCGGCTTCCCGGAGCACGAACAGGTCATTACGGTCTGCCTGTTCTTGTTGCTCTTTCTGGTTTTTCGGTTCATCCTGGTTTCTCGGCTGACTCTGGTTTCTCTGATCCTGCTGATCCTGTCGATCCTGCTGAACGCGCAGCTCCCCGCCGCCGCACTGAAAAGGCAGCCCCCACAGCTGCTGCGCCCCGCGAAGAAACGCACCCCGCAGCGCGTATGCATTCGCGGAGAGCACGCCTTCCGGCAGCTCTGCGGCTCTATAATTGTTAACCCCGCTTAAATCTAACGGGATGAATCGCTCGTTTGCAGCCGGTTCCATTCGTTCAAGCCTCCTTGTCGGCCGCAGCCGGTAACCAAAAACTCAAGCGAGCGGCTCGTTCGTCGAAAACAGATCCGGATCGGCCTGAAGCATCCGGCTCAGCAGCTCGTTCGTCGTTGCCGCGTTCGTTACCCGCGTATCGGCGTAGCCGAAGTGCCCGGTGTACATGATCCCTTCGCGAATGAACAAATCGTTCACTTTCCAGAAATAATACGACCACAGCTCGCCGCAGTGCTTGCGCGAAGGCGCGGAGATTTCCGAGCCGCCCGGCAGCTCGATCACGTACGGCACGAGGTGGTCCGTCAGCCGGTTCGGGATGTCGTTCCATTCCTCGACGCCGTGGATGAAGGTGTTTTTGCACAGATCGACGCCGATGAACAGGATCGTCGCATCGCGGTCGAGCAGCTTGCCGTAGGACGATTGCCGTCCGCACGGCGTATCGCCGAGCTCGTTGCCCGCGATGAATGACGCGGCATCCTTGCCGAGCGCGCATACGGAATGCGTCGGATGAAGCGAACGAAGCACGCCGGGACGCTTGCGGAACAGCTCCGTCAGAATCCCCACGCACGTGGGGGAATCCTGCACGTTGAAGCGCGGGTTGCCTTCTCCGATGTAGGACCACGTATGGGCAGGCAAGGCAAGCAATCCGTCCTGCATGTACTCCGACAGCGCATCAAGCACCGTATCCGGCCCTCCTTCGACGGGACCGATCGCCTTGTACGAGGAATGAACGAACAGCGTGCCGCGGGGATCGATCCGCATCTTCTCCAAATCGCGGAGAAGGGTTTGTTTGGTATGCATGGGGCAGCGCTCCTTGATTGGATTTTCTGATTTATGACTCTCTCGCTATCGGCTTAGGCTGCGGTTGAACATTATTATGAACACGTGCAGCTGCCGTCCGCGCCTATGCACACATCAACTTACCTTGAGACTTCACGCACGCCTCAGCTTCAAAAGCACGACCGTGTGCCTCGGAATGAACAGCTTCAGCAGCCCCGTGCGATCGAGCTCGTGAGAGGCAGCAAGCTGATCCGTACGTTCCCGGTCGATGCGGTACTCCTCGGCGATCCAGCGCTCCCCATCGGGCAGGCCGCCGATGCTGATCTCATAAAAGACGGACTGCCCGCGGTAATTGCTGATGAGCGCCGCTGCCGAAGCCGGTTCGCCGGCCGTGACGCCTGCTCCATCGCCAAAAGCCCCGTTCACGCCCGCGCATGCATAGACGCCGGCGCTTTCGCATTCCGCTTCCGCCCGCCGCGCGTAGTGCCGCAGCTCGTTAAACTGCTTGAACGCGTGGTACGTCTTCGTCGGCACGCCGTAATAATCGAACAGGCCGCACCACAGCGCGGTCGGCTGTCCGTCGTAATAATTGGCTTCATCCACGGGGCAGTCCTGCAGCACGGCCAGTACGGCTGCGGCATAGGAGGCACCCTGCTCGTTCTTGGCACGTTCGAACAGATCCCGCCGATAATACTCGTTTCCGGGCAGAAACAACGTTTCCCACTGCGCGTCGAAGAAATTCCACTCGTTGAAATGGCTCTCCGTCTCCGTGAATCCATGCCGGTCCAGCCCTTCCCGCACATAATGACTCAGCTCGCGGACAAGCTCGGGATCGTCGTTGTACGAATGCCACGAGAAGAAATCGAGCGGGAGACGTTCCTCCCTGCACATGCCGAGGAAACGCTCGAAGAAATGCGGGATGACCTTCACCTGCGCAGCGGAGTAACCGCCGATCTTCAGCGCCGGGTCAAAAGCTTTGATGATGGGAGCCGCGACCCGGTACAGGTCGTAATACTGCTCCTCCGTGCCGTTCCACATCAGACCGCCGCCGCCCTCCGGCTCGTTCCAAATCTCCCAATATTGGATGCCGTAATGAAAGCCGTCCGCCCACCCTTGGTTGTAATGCCGGATGATGCCGATGCAGATGCGCGCCCACTTGGCGTAATCCTCCGGCGGATAGACGTAGTATTTGGTCGGCGTGTGTTCGATGCTTTCTCCAAGCCGCCACAGAATACGGGCGCCCGTGGCCGCCGCCATGCGAATGTAATAGTCCGATTTGGCAAAATCATAGCTCGCCGGGTCCTCCGGGTCGCGGCTGAAATCCGGAAAAATCGTATGGATATCGATCTCCCGCGGATGCGGAAAATTGGGATCATGCAGCCGGACGAGCGGGAATTCGGCCACCTTGAAATGATGGGAGACGTCGACAAGCGAGCCGTAGCCGATCGGCCCGTTGTTCACTCCGTGCAGCGGTTTGATGATGCCGCCGTTTCCTGCCGCGATGCGGTCTAGATGAAGCTTAATTGTCATGGCCTTCGCTCTTCCTCCAATCGAAATCGTCGTCGAACGGATAGAACGGACGTGTCAGCTTCTCGAACTTCAACGACCGGATATTCGCGGGACTGCTTCCCGGGGTATCCAAAATGTAGATATGACGCGACAGCGCGTCGTAATCCGCCCGGAACTGGCTCGCCGACTTGACCATGACGAGGTCGGCGGCCGTCGGCTCCAGCCCCATCGTCCGGTACATGGAGGGGTCGCCCGAGAAGACGGCCCGTTCGCCGATGAGCAGGCTGATCCGACCGATCTCCAGCACGACGCAGCGACCCATGCGCGCCACCGTGTTTTTCGCGTGTCCGCCGCCAAGCCTGAAGCGTCCATCGCCGATCCGAACGACCGTCCCCCGCACGGCAATCGGTTCGCCCGCAGGATTCAGCGTATGTCCGATCGACAGCGCGACTTCCCGGCCGACACCGGCCTCGATCGCTACGGCAACCGCGGGAGCGTCCGTCACGACGAGCAGCGCGTTGATGTCCTTATCCGCCCCGCAGGCCAGCAGCTGCCGAAGGACGGCCGCGCTGTCTCCCGTCGAGCCCGCGCCGGGACTGTCGGCGGAGTCCGAGATGACGATCGGCCCTTCCGTTCCGCGCAGCCGCCGGGCGAGCTCCACGATATCCGCCACGCCGTGAAGCTGCACGTCGAACGCATGGCGCTTGTTCCAGAAGAGCGCGGCCATCCTGTCGGCTTCCCGCTCCGCTTTCTCGCGGTCCTCCCCGACGACGATCACGGAAGCCCCCGACTCCTCGACGTCCAACCAGCATTGCACGGGAAAAATCGACGTGACCGCCGACATGCCGTCCGCTTCCCCCGCGCTCGCTTCCGCCCACAGCTCCGCGAACGGACCGTACATCGTCTGCTGGTTTTCCGCGGGAATGATCATCGGGATTTTGCGGTACGCCATCGCGGGCCGGCGGCCCGTTCGCAGCATGGACAGCAGCAGTTCCGTTGCGCGATAGCCCGTTTCGTAGAAATCCGTGTGCGGAAACGTACGGTAGCCGACGATCGCATCCGGATGCCTGACCATCTCCCGGGTGATGTTGGCGTGCAGGTCCAGCGACAGCACGAACGGCTTATCGCCGATCAACGACCGGATGATGCCGGACAGCCGTCCCTCGACATCGTCGCAGCCTTCGGCCGACATCGCGCCGTGCATGGCGAAGAAAACGCCGTCGCATTCTTCGGCCGCCGCAAGCACGCGCTCGGTCATCAACTGCTCGAGCTCCGCGAAGTCCGCTCCGTCGAAGCGGCCCGCGGATACCGCGTACAAGCACAGCGTCGGAAGAACCTCCGCCCCGTTGTCCTGCAGCGCCTGCAGGCTGCCGCGAACCTCGTTTTCCACTTCGAGGCCGAGCAGCTCGTCGCCGACCAGATAGATATTGCCGCGAAAATCGTCCAGCCCGCTGCGGTACGGACTGAACGTATTGCTTTCCTGCACGATCGCGCCGACCAGGATTTTCATGCGCATTCCCTCCTTTGCGGCCCGGGACTCAGCCTGCCAATCCGCCTGCGGCCGGTATGCCGATGCTCTTGTCGCAAGCCAGCGGCAGCGGCTCGCGCTTCAACGCGGAACGCTCCGTCGTCTCGATCAGCGCGATGTTGCGCGCGGCTTCCTCGGGGCGTACCGCAAGCGGCGCGCCGTTCAGCAGATGCTCGCGGATGTTGCCGTAGTAGGCGAGCGGAAGATCGCTCTTCGTATAAATCTTCGATTCTACTTTCACGCCTTCGACATCGGTATAGAGCGTCACGTCGTTCCTGAACAGGTCGTTGACGACGACGGAGCCTTTCGTGCCTTGAATGACGACCGGCGCTCGGCGGGCTCTAGCTATGTTGGACATTTGCACGTGCGCGACGGCGCCGCTTTCGAATTCGACGATGCTTTCGATCTCATCCTCGTTGGAAATGTCATGCCACACGCGGTTATGAATGAAGCCGCGGACGGAGCGGACCGGCCCCGGGACGATCGTCAGCAGCCAGTCGATGTAGTGCGCGCCCCAGTCGTAGAAGACGCCGCCGGAAATCGTTTTGTCGGCCCGCCACCACGAGCCGGGATGGCCGTATTCGCCGAAAAACATGTGCACGCTGTAGATGTCCCCGAGGATGCCTTTGGCGATCAAGTCCTGCACCGTCATGTACCAGCCGTCCCAGCGGCGGTTATGGTAGACGGACAGCATGACGCCCTTCGCCTTCGCCAGCTCGACGAGCTCGAACGCGTCGTCCGCGCGGATGCACATCGGCTTCTCGATGACGCAATGCTTGCCTGCCGCGATCACCTCGCGCGCGATGTCCGCATGCACGTGATGCGGCGTGACGATCGAGACGAGGTCGATGTCTTCCCGCGCCAGCAAGTCTTGCGAGCGGGTATAGCTCTCGATATGCGGAAAATCTTCCTTCGCCAGCGCCGATCGCACCGGATCGATGTCGCAGGCCGCCACGAACTGAATGCCGTTATCGCGCATATGAAACGCATGGCTCTTGCCCATGTTCAGCGTGCCGCCGTATCCGATGACCGCTCCGCGAATAATGTTGCTCATAGTACAAAACCTCGCATTCTAATTAAGATGGTTAATCTTAAATTTTGTTGGGAAAGTGAATGGCCCGCTGTTGCTTTGGCCCGCGGGGATGCATAAAGGCAAGGCCGGGAAGCTTGGGCCGGAAGGTTCGGGCCCGATTGCTGCTGTTTCACAGCTTTCGGAGCTCCTGGCGCTGGATTCACGCTGGATTTCTGCTGTTTCGCAGCTTTCGGAGCTCCTGGCGCCGAGTTCACGCTGGATTGCTGCTGTTTCGCAGCTTTCGGAGCACAGAGCGCTGGATTCAAGCTGGATTTGTGCTGTTTCGCAACTTTCAGAGCTCCTGGCGCCGGGTTCATGCTGGATTGCTGCTGTTTCGCAGCTTTCGGAGCACAGAGCGCTGGATTCAAGCTGGATTTGTGCTGTTTTGCAACTTTCGGAGCTCCTGGCGCTGGATTCACGCTGGATTGCTGCTGTTTCGCAGCTTTCGGAGCACAGAGCGCTGGTTCACGCTGGATTTCTGCTGTTTCGCAGCTTTCGGAGCTCCTGGCGCCGGGTTCATGCTGGATTGTTGCTGTTTCGCAGCTTTAGGAGCTCCTGGCGCCGGATTCATGCTGGATTGCTGCTGTTTGGCAGCTTTCGGGGCTCCTTGCCCCTGGGTTCGTACTGGTTTGCTGCTGTTCGGCAGCTCTCCTATGCATGACTTCGGTCAAACGACTAGCTCAGCGCCGCGAGTACGCGGTCGGCCGCAGCCAGCGTCGCCTCGATATCCTGCTCCGTATGCGCCGCCGACACGTACCACAGCCCGCTCGGACGAACGAGCACGCCCTCCTGCAGCATTAGCTCCGCAAATTTGGCATAGCGCGCCGAGTCCCGTTTCGCGAAGGCGTCAAAGTCGGTCACCTCTGCCAGCGGAACGAACATGAAATGAAACACGGGGCCGATGCCGTTCACGACGCCCGATATACCGTGCCGCTCCAGCAGCAAACGAAGTCCGTCCGTCAGCTTATCGGCGAGCCGCTCCATGCGCGCCAGTACTTCTCCGCCGTTCTTCTCCAGCTCGTCGATCGTCGCGAGCCCCGCCGCCATGGCGACGCCGCTGCCGTTCAACGTGCCGAGATGGCTGACGGTGCCGTCCTCGATGAGCTTCATAATTTTCCGCTTTCCGCCGACGGCGCTGAGAGCAATGCCGCCGCCGAGCGCTTTGCCCATGGTCATCAGGTCCGGCGTTATGCCGAAACGCTGCTGCGCGCCGCCGAGCGCAAGCCGGAATCCGGTGATGACCTCGTCGAAGATGAGCACGACGCCGAGCTCCGCCGTCAGCTCGCGCAGCTTCTCGAGGTATCCCGGCTTCGGCGCGATGCAGCCGGAATTGCACATGACCGGCTCCGTAATGACGGCGGCGATGTCCGCGTGCGAATCTCGCAGCAAGCGCTCGACGGCCTGCTCGTCATTCCATGGCAGCAGGATAATATCCTCGAGACTGCTGTCGCTCTGTCCTCCGGTTCCGGGCAGGATCGTGTCACTAGCAGCCGCCGCCGTACCCGAAGCCCTCATGTCCGCACTCGGAAACGACGTGAAGATCCCATCCGACCAGCCATGATAATGGCCGTGAAAACGCACGATCCGGCGTTTGCCGGTATACGCGCGCGCAAGGCGCAGTGCCAGCATGACGGCTTCCGTGCCGGAGCCGCTGAACGCCACCTGATCGGCGCAAGGGAGAATCTCCGTCAGCCGCTTGGCAAGCGCAAGCTCGCCTTCATGCTGCAAACCGAATGTGATGCCCTGCTGCATGGCCTGATAGATGCGCTCGACTAGGGCCGGATGCGCGTGCCCAAGCAAGGACGGCCCGTACGCGAGCAAATAGTCGATGTATTCGTTGCCGTCCACATCGCGAATTCGCGAACCCGAGGCGCTAGCCGCATAAAGCGGCACCGGCTTCATCGCCGCGCGCAGCGAGCTCGCAACCCCGCCGGCCAAGTAGTTGCTCGACTCCGCGAGCAGTCGTTCCGATTCGGAATAGCTTTTCATCGTTCAACCTCCGTTCGTTCTCTCAATAACTGACTGCGAATTATGAATCGCAACGATAGCCGCTAAGTGGCTGTCATGTCTTGAAAGTCAAATTCTCGAAATAACTGCAAATCTGCAATTATTTTCACTAGAGCGCTCCCTAAGATTCGAAATAAGTGTAAATATGCAGCTATTTCATTGGAAATCCGTCAATTTGGTCGTTTCCATGGGAAATAGATGCACTTATGCAGTTATTCATCCGTGAGTAGCGAGTTTGGGAGAAAATAGATGCAAAATAGCAGTTATTTCATGGGGTCCGTCTTACGTGGTCCATCTCGCCCCAAGCCCAAGACGGCTTTTACGTACTCCCTCTCCTCCCAGGTTCGACCTGCCCGAACCGAGGTTTGAAATTGCCGTTCCCGGCGTCGCGTATTTCGGCCAAGCGCGCCTTTGTTCGCGATAACCGACTTCGTCCACTCAAAAAGCACTCCGCGAGAATCGCTTCGATCTCCTTCAGCTATCAGCTCTTGCTCTGTTCCTGCTCAGCTCTTGCTCTGTTTCTGCTCAGTTCTTGCCCGCTCTTACTCAGTTCCTGTTCAACTCTTGCTCTGTTCCTGCTCAGCTCTTGCTCTGTTCCTGCTCAGCTCTTACTCAGTTCCTGTTCAACTCCTGCTCAGTTCCTGCTCAGTTCCTGCTCTGTTCCTGCTCAGCTCTTGCTCTGTTTCTGCTCAGTTCTTGCCCGCTCTTACTCAGTTCCTGCCCAGCTCTTGCTCAGCTCCTGCTCAGCTCTTGCCCAGCCCGGCTCAGCTCGAGCTCGAGCCGCCTTCCAGCGCCGGCCGCGCCAAGCGCGTGTACTGGCCGAGCACGCCTTTGTTGGCGATAACCGGCTTCTCCCACTGCGCCCGGCGCTCCGCGAGAATCGCTTCGATCTCCGCTACGGGCCGTTCTTCCCGCTCCGTGCCGACGATATCGATCGCGCGGCCCGGGATATCGATCCGGACGAGATCGCCGTCACGCACGAACGCGATCGGTCCTCCGTCCAGCGCCTCCGGTCCGAGGTAGCCGACGCACGGCCCCCGGGTCGCGCCGGAGAACCGGCCGTCCGTGACGAGCGACGTCGTGCGGGACAGCACCGGATCGGAGGCGATCAGCTCGGACATGAAGAACATCTCCGGCATCCCGATCGCCTTCGGTCCCTGGTAGCGGATAATGACGACGTCGCCCGGCTCGATCGCTTTGGCGAGCAGCGCGTCGACCGCGCTCCGCTCCGTGTCGAATACTTTGGCCGGGCCTTGATGCACCTGCATCGCGGCGTCCACGGCCGACTTCTTGATCGTGGCGCCGCTAGGAGCAAGGCTGCCTCTCAGCACCGCGAGCGACCCCTCCTCCTTAAGCGGCTTCCGAATCGAATAGATGACGTCGCGGCGGTTCAGCTTGTAATTGGCGAGGAACATCTCGGCGAAACGCGGCATTTCATTCTTAGCGTAATCGTCCAAGTTCTCGCCGACCGTCTTGCCGCTGACCGTGAGCGCGTCCAGATGGAGCATCTCCTTCAGCTCCAGCATGACCTGCGGCACGCCGCCCGCGTACCAGAACAGCTCCGTCGGATATTTGCCCGCCGTCTTCGTATCCACGAGCACCGGCACGCGCCGGTGGATCTCGTCGAACGTCTCGGCGGTCAGCTCGATGCCCGCCTCCCGCGCGACGGCGATCAAATGCATGACGGCGTTCAGCGAGCCGCCGATCGCCGAGTGGATCATGATCGCGTTCTCGAACGCCTCGCGCGTCAAAATCCGCGAAGGCGTAATCCCCTCGCGCACGAGGCGCATGACCTGCTGGCCCGCCAGCCGCGCGGCGCGCTTGATCTCGGCGTTCGTCGCCGGGATGAGCGCCGACCAAGGCATCGCGAGGCCCAAGGCTTCGGCCATGACCTGCATCGTCGCCGCCGTGCCCATATACTGGCAAGCGCCGCAGGTCGGGCAGCAAGCGCGCTGGAAGGCCAGAAATTCTTCTTTGGTCATCTTGTTCTCGTCGACTTGCACGCTCATATGCCACAGCTCTTCGTTCGAGCGCATGCACGGCCCCGCCCCCATCGCCCCGCCCGGCACGTGGATCGCGGGAATATCGAGACGCGCGATCGCCATGAGGTGAGCCGGCACAGCTTTGTCGCCTGCGGAAGCGAGCACCATGGCATCGAACGGCGTCGCGAGCGCGTGAATCTCGACCATGTTCGTAATCATATCTCTCGACGGGAGCGAGTAACGCATGCCGTCATGCGCCTGCGCCACCCCGTCGCAAATGTCCGTTGTCGTATAGATGGCCGGCTTGCCTCCCATTTGGAAGACGCCCTTCTCCATCTCTCTTACCAGTTCGCCCAAATGATAGGAGCTGGGGTGGCTGGCCCCGTCCGTGCTCTCCACGAGCACCTGTACCTTCTCCAAATCCTCCACGGTCCAGTCCATGGACATACGGAGCGCATCGCCTTCAAAGCTGATCTTGCGCACCTTCTGACTGCCGAGTTCCTGCATCGGTTCCATTTCGATCTCCCTCTCCTCCATGGTCTGGCTGTCGTCCTCCAGCTTGCGGGCATGCGCCCGGAACGGCCGAGCGGGCCGTCCGGGCGTTATGACCGCGTGGCCTAGCTACCGACCCGGATGAAATCCACGTCGACCGTTCCGGTGTTCGCGATCGGGTCGAGGCGGATTTGCTTGATCGTGCCGCTCCAACCGCTGACCGCGCCCATGTTGATCGTATAGATCGTGTAATCGCTGTTCGCGACGAGCGTGAACTCGCCGTGCTTGCCTTCGCTCCAGTTCGGATCTCCCGCGGTCGTAAAATAAATCCGTGGTCCCGCCGTGTTGGCGGTGTTGTTCTTGACCTTAATCGTGATCGTCGGGTTGGCGCTGGCCGACAGGCCGAGATTATCCTGCCCGACCGCATACGGATCGTAGCCGCTCGAGGTCAGATGCAGCGAACCGCCGGACACGGAGCCCGTCAGCTCGTTCGTCAGGCCCCAGCCCTCGTAATTGCCATCGGTATTGAACTCCCATTGCGCCGCGTAAGTGCCGCCGCCCGCCGGCGTAACCGAAGCTTGCGCCGAATTGCCGCTCGTGCCGGCGCTGTTCGAGGCCGTCACCGCGTAATAATAAGTCGTTCCGTTCGAGACGCTCGTGTCCGTGTAACTCGTCGACGTCAAGCCCGTAGCGACCGTCGTGCCGAAGGTACCGCTCGACGTGCCGCGCTTGACGGTGTAACTCGTCGCGCCGCTCGACGCGTTCCAGCTCAGCGCCACTTGGCCATTGCCGCCCGCTGCGCTCAATCCGGTCGGCGCTCCCGGCGCCTCCGGTCCGCTGCTGACCGCTCCGCCGATTTTGATGGAATCGATGTCCACGCTGTTCGAGCTGTCGAAGAAGTCCATGCGGATCTGCTTAAGCGTCCCGGACCAGCCGGACACCGCTCCCATGTCGATGTCGTAATCGACGTAGCCGCTGTTCGCCGAGATCGGCGATACTTTGGCTTTGCTTTCGGAGAAGCCCCCGTCGGCAGCGGTCGAGAAGTAAATCTGCAGATTCGTCGAGCCGGTGTTGTTCTTGAGCCGCACGTACACATGCCCGTTCGCGGAAGCATTAATGCCGAGATTATCCGGCGACAGGATGTAGGGATCGCCTCCGGTCAGGTTAACGTGTAGCACGCCGCCCGTCGCGGATCCGCTCACGTCGTTCGCCAGCGTCCAGCCCTCCAAGCCGCTACCGTCGAAATTCCATTGCGCCGCATATGAGCCGCCGCCTCCGGATGCCGGCGTCGCCGATGCTTGGCTGGAATTGCCGCTCGTGCCGTACCCGTTCGACGCCTGCACGACGTAGTAATAGGTCGTGCCGTTGCTGACCGTCGTGTCCGCGTAACTCGTGGACGTCACGCCGGATGCGACCGTCGTGCCATAGTTGCCGGACGACGTGCCGCGCTTGATCGTGTAGCTCGACGCCCCGCTCGAAGCGTTCCAGTTCAGCGCCACCTGCCCATTGCCCGCCGCTGCCGTCAATCCTCCCGGAGCCGCCGGCGGAGTGCCCGTCGTCGAACCCGGAATAAGCGTGCCGGCGATCATCTGCGCGTACCAGCGGATCAGGAAGTCGTTGGGATGATTGACGTTGTTGCCCGTCATGTCGGCGTATTTCTTATGATTCAGCAGCTCTTGGTGAACGCCGGTCATATTGACAGAAACGATACCAGTGCCCGACAGCGATTGAAGCTCCCCCAGATACGCGGTCTGGTTGCCGGCGAAATACGTCTCCGGGTTCGCCAGCATCGGCGCAAGGAGAATGAACTCGGCATTCGGGTTCGACGCCTTGACGTCATTGATCATCGATTGGATGTGGGACTTGTAAGACGCGCCGGAGACATAGCCCGAACCGTCGTTCATGCCGAAACCGAGGATGACCAGATCGGGATTGCCGGTGCTGACGAAATTGTGAATGTTGCCCGCCCCCCAGCCGGAATCCGTGCCGCCGACGGATGGATTGACGTACGTGATGGCAGACGAATAACGGGCCGCCAGGCTGTCTGCGACAAGCTGACCGAAGCTCGGAAGATTCGGCGCGTAGTAGTTGCTCGCGTTGGCGCCGGCGGAGATGCTGTCGCCGAAGAGCGCGATCTTCAAGGGACTGCCGTTCTGCAGCTTCGCGAGCGTGTTCGGCAGCTTGGAGGCATCGTAGGTCGGCACGGGGCCGTTCCAGACGTTCGCGTTATGCGTGTACGTGACCGCCAGCTGATGCTCGTGAAACCATATGCCTTCGTGAAACACGACATAACCGCCGCCGACTTTGGGCTGCGTGTCCGAGCCGCCCCCGGGGTACATGTCGCCGTTCGTCAGATAGACCGCGCTGGAATTGCTCGTCAGCTTGATCTTGTTGGTTGCGCTGTCGTACGTCCAGTCCGTGCCTTGCTGGTACGTGACGCCGAGCGCGCTGTCGCGCACGGAGATGATCGACGTCGGCGTGAACAGCAATTGCGCCTCCGGCAGGCCGCCGTTCGTCGACACCATCAGCACCGATTCGTTGAACATCGTCGTCGACGACCAGAACGGCGTCATGTTGTTCGTCAAATCATAAGCCGAAACCGGCCGGTTGGCGTAAAACAGTGTGAAGAGCAGCGCGAATGCGAGCCCCGCCGCAAGCTTGCCTGTTGCTTTCGAAGCGGACATGTCCGGTATCTCCCCCATTTCGCCTAAAATCGCTCCGGCCGGCAGACGCGCCGGCCGGAACGTGTTGGTTCAGGAATCCGCAAACCCGCAGTGCACTGCCTGCCGAGGCTGCGGGGGTTTCAATGCGATCGTGCGAATCAAGGACCGACTTTGATATAATCCACGTCGATCGTGCCGCTGGCGTTGGCCGGATCGAAACGGAGCTGCTTGATCGTTCCCGTCCAGTTGGCATTGCCCGACATGTTGAGGTCATAAACGGTATAGTCGCTGTTCGGCGTTACGGACAGATTCACGACCTTGCTCTCGCCGTAGCCCGTATCCGAGTTCGTAATGAAATAAATCTGAATGCCCGTCGAGCTGGACGTGTTCTTCAGTCTCACGTACACGTGCCCGTTGCCGCTCGCCGTGATGCCCAGGTTATCGGACGAGAACATGTACGGATCCGTGCCGCTGGAGCTCAGATGCAGCGAGCCGCCGGAAACGCTGGACGTCAGCTGATTGCCGAGCGACCATCCTTCCTGGTTGCCGTCGGTGCTGAAGTTCCATTCCTTGGCGTAACTGCTGCCGGAAGACGGCGTCGCGGACGCGCTGCCGGAATCGCCGCTCGTACCTCCGCTATTGGTAGCCGTTACGACGTAGTAGTACGTCGTGCCGTTGCTGACCGTCGTGTCCGTGTAGCTCGTGGACGTCACGCCGCTCGCGACCGTCGTGCCGTACGTACCTGAGGACGTGCCGCGCTTGATCGTGTAGCTGCTCGCGCCGGAGCTGGCCGTCCAGTTTAAGGCCACTTGGCCGTTGCCGCCGGAAGCGGTCAGACCCGTCGGCGCGCTCGGTGCGCTGATCGTGGCGCCGCCCATCTTGATGTAGTCGAAATCCAGGCTGCCCGTGTTGGCGTAGACGTCCAGGCGAAGCTGGTTGACCGTGCTGCCCGACCAGCCGGAAACCGTGCTCATGTCGATGTCGTAGACGTTGTAGCCGCTGTTCGGCGAGATGGAGATCGTCTTCTTGTAGGTCTCGGAGAAGCCGCCATCGCCGCTGCGTTTAAAGTACACGTCCAAGTACTGCGAATCCGTGCTGTTCTGCAAACGCAGGTACACGTGGTTATTGGCTGCCGACACGTTCAGGCTGTCCGGCGAGATGATGTACGGATCGGTTCCCGTCAGGTTGACGTGCAGCGAGCCGCTGCCCACGGAGCCGTTAACGTCATGCGCCAAGCTCCAGCTCTCCAAGTTGCCCGACGTGTCGAAGTTCCATTCCTTCGCGTACGAGCCGCCGCCGCCCGACGAAGGCGTTGCCGACGCTTCGCCCGAATTGCCGCTCGTGCCGTTGCTGTTCGTCGCCGTCACGGCGTAGTAGTACGTCGTGCCGTTGCTGACCGTCGTATCCGTGTAGCTCGTCGACGTGACGCCGCTAGCCACCGTCGTGCCGTAGCTGCCGGAAGACGTGCCGCGCTTGACGGTATAGCTCGTCGCGCCGCCGCTTGCGCTCCAGCTTAGGCTGACTTGGCCGTTGCCGCCGGAAGCGGAGAGGCCCGTCGGAGCGCTTGGCGCCGTTCCGCCCGAGGTGAACGACGTGTAACCGACCGCCGGCGCCCAGCTGACCGTGTCCGCCGTGTTGTTGCCGCTGCCGTCCACTTCAAAACGGATGACGTCGCCGGCGTTAACGGAGATGCTGTCGAGCACCTGCTCGACGCCGACCTTGTCGTTGTAGCCGATCGATTGGTCTCCGCCGGACGGCCAGATGCGCGTGCCGTTCTTCGTGATGCGCGCCGTGACGCCGTCGCCGCCGGAGTAATCCGACTTCAGGATGCGTCCGCGAATGCTGATTTGGCCCGTGGAAGGCGCGGTCCATGCGCGCGCGATTTTGCCGCTCGTGCCCGGCGCCTGCTCGAACTGCTTGACGCTCGGCACCGACGTCGAGGAATTCGTTTGCCAAGCTTTGGCATTCGAATCGTAGTAGGACAGGTTGGACCAGGACGAACCGTTGTACGATTGATAAGACCAGTTGTTGCTGCCCTGCGTGCCGCTGAATTGGAAGCCGGAATGATAGATGTTCGACGCCGAGATCGATTTGTTGTTCGTCTGGTTCATGCTGCCGGCGTTCGCGCCGTTCTCGATCGTCATGAACGTCGAGTCGCCGTACAGGTTATCCCCGATGCGTCCGTTCGGCGTCAGGCCTCCGCCCGCGATGCGGATGGACGCGCCGTTGTTCACCATGACGTTGCTGTCGATATGCAGGTTGTCGAGATGGTTCGTGATGCCGGCGATGTTGGAGTTGAACGCCAGGATCGACGGACCCGCGCCCGCATGGTTGCCGAAATAATTGTTATTGACGTTAATGTTCACGGAGCTGTGCTCGTAATCGATCGCCACTTGGTCCGGCGAGCCGGTGTTCGGCACGTTCGTGAAGATATTGTTGAAGAAGTTGCCGTCCTTGACGAAGAGCAGGATGAAGCTCGCCGTCCCCGACGCGGAATAGCACTTGCCGCCTTCGTCGAACGTGGAATTCATGATCGTGAAGCCATAGACGCCCTTGATCGCCATGGAATCGTCGCAGCCCGTCACGCCGCCGCCCTGATCGTTGTCCCGGATGTCGAGATGGTTCATGACGACGTTCGTCGCGGCGTCGTGGCGCTGAATGTCGCTCGTGACGTAGGAGTAGCCGCCGCCGAACCAGTCGATGCGGATCGTATCCAGGTTATTGTCGCCCGAGATGTAGTCGAACAGCATGTTGTTGATGACCGGCTGGTTCCAGTACGGGGACTCCGTAAAGCCGTCCTTGAGCGTGATTTCGATGCCCGCGGAGTTCCAGATATAGTCGCCGCTGCTCGTGTTCGCGCCGCTGCCGGAGCCTTGATGGATGCCTTTGATGTGGTGGAGGTAAATGTTGCGGAACTCCAGCCCTTGGTGGCCCGAGTTCGTGAAGGCGACGAGGATGCCGGTACCGGCGTTGCTGATCTCGAGGTCTTGAATGCGCCAGTAGTCGGGATTCGTGAGCCGGATCGCCCGATCGGACTCGCTCGAATTGCGGCTGATGATCGGCCGCGCGCCGGAGCCGTACGCTCCGATCGTGATCCAGTTTCCGGACGAGCCGGTGCCGTTCACGACCATCTGCTGGTTGTACGACGAACCGCGCGCCAGCAGGATTTGGTCGCCGCTGCTGAACGTGCCGATATTGTTGATCGGGGTAAACGAGCAGAATGGCTGCGAGGTCGAGGTGCCCGATCCAGAGTCGCTGCAATTCGAGCCGGATTGGTTATTGACGTAGTACGTCGCGTTCGAGGCTTCCGCCGGAGCGGAGAAGTAGATGCAGAGCAGCAGGAACATGGCGCTGCCCAGCCCTGCGGACACCAGTCTTCTAACATTCGGTTTAAACCATGAAACGGTCATCTTCGCGAATCCCTCCATTGCCAGGCTGGATGTTGGGCGTCCTTCGGCCTATCGGTCCTAGGACCCTTTCATCGCCGGCATGTTTTTCAAACGGGCGAATCCTGCCGAGGGCCTTGATAAACGTGATCGCGTCTTGCTATGAATGGCTTCAATTCCCCCCAAACTGATGTAAAATGTATGCTTTGGCTGGTTGACGAACGCACTTGCAGAATCGAGCCAGGCGGTTTCCTACATGAATCACCTCCTTGGCATAATGATGCGGATGCTTACTTGAAGATCGTAATCGGCTTCTTCAGCGGCTCCATCGGTTCGACGTTGGCCCAGTAATTCGGCCGCTCGTTGTTCGTCGGCTTCGCCCAGCGGACCGCGTTCGCGATGACCCGCTGCACGTTCTTGTCATGGTAAGTCGGATACATCTCGTGGCCGGGACGGAAGTAAAACACCTTGCCTCTGCCGCGCTTGAACGTGCATCCGCTGCGGAATACTTCTCCGCCCTCGAACCAGCTGATGAACACGAGCTCATCCGGCGCGGGAATGTCGAAGTGCTCGCCGTACATCTCTTCTTCCTCCAGCTCGAAATAGCGCCCGATGCCCTCGGCGATCGGATGCGTCGGATCGACGACCCACAGCCGTTCCTTCTCGTTCGCCTCCCGCCACGTGAGCCCGCAGCCGGTGCCCATCAGATTGCGGAACGGCTTGGCGAGATGCGCCGAATGCAGGGCGATGAACCCCATGCCGTCCAGAACTCTGCGCTGCACGCGATGGGCGATCTCGTCGGGAACGTCCTCGTTGCGGGAGTGGCTCCACCAGATGAGCACGTCGGTATCGTTCAGCTGCTCCTCCGAGAGCCCATGCTCCGGGTGCTCGAAAATCGAGACGCTCACGTCGATCTCGTCGCTTCGCAGCGCGTCGGCGATGCAGTTGTGCATCCCCGTCGGATAGTTGCGCTGGCAGATATGGTTCAGGCGGTCGTGAAAATTCTCGCCCCAGACTCTGGCTCTAAGCATCAGTGGTCGCTCCCTTTCCTATTGGCGAACGGCGACCTCCGGTCGGTGTGGTCTACGCTCGCTGTTGTATTCGGATTTTTTATTGAGTTAGGATTCAGATGTGAAAATCCGAATACAAAGGCGATCGCTATCGCTGCTCCGACTCACACCGACCTACGGTCACGGCACCATCTCAAGTGGTTTTTTGGATCAAAGGCTCCGAATTCTCAATGGGTTCGAATCCGGGCGCCTAGCTTGAATGCCTTGCAGTGCCGCGCTAGCCGCGGATCACGTGCTCCATGTCCGTGTACCACCGGAAGCCCAACGACGGCGTGCGCATCATATAGCTGAAGTCGAAACGCTCGCCCTTGCGGATCAGCTTCACGACGACGCGGTTGACGCCTTCCTTATAGGTGACGTCCAGGCGGAAGTTGTTGTACGGCATATACATGTCGGACTCGCGGCCTTCCATGAGCATCTCGCCGTTCAGCCAAATCCGGTAGGCGTCGTCGTTGCCGATGAACATCTCCGACTCTTCTTTGCGGAACGGCATGTTGAATTCATGTACGAGATAGAAGCAGCACGGACCGTAATAGCCGACATGCTCCCGAAGGTCGATCCGGTCTTCGTGGAGATTGGTGTAGACGCCTTCTGCGGCGTCCAGCCCGGCGTCCGTCTCGTCGATGTACGCCCGGTCGATGTTGACGAACGAATTGAACATCGCCTTGGGGTCCGGAATGCCGTTCATCTTTTGCGACTTCTCGCCGTACGGGTCGGCGTCGAACCGGGTCGTGTCGTAATCGTCCCAGAAGGGGCCGATCAGCTTGACGCGGGCGGCGCCGGACAGCCCGAACCGATACGGATGCGACAATCCGTCCTGCTCCAGGAAGGAGACGTCGATCAGGTTTTTCTGCGGCAGCGCGGCAGCCGTCTCCTTCACGGCGAAGGTCACCTGCACCTGCACGGTTTGAAATGGCGCGAGCACCAGCTCGGCAGCGACCTCGTCAGCCGCATTTCCGGGCGCCGACTTGTCGCCGGCCGCATTCGCAGCCGCTGCGGCTTTTGGGGATTCGGCCGCGTTTCCCGGCGTACCGGCTTCGTTCACCCTCGCCTTCGGTCCGGCACCGCCATCCTTCTCCGCGCGGGAAGCCGCGACTTCGTCGGCCCCGGGCGCATCGGCACCGTGCGGCTCGACAGCCTCGATCCGCGCTTCCAGATGCGCCGGCACCGCGAACGTCAACTTGCCGCGACGCGCGATTGCCGTCGCGTTGGCTACCGTCAGCGTCACCGTCTTCGGCTCCCCGCACCCGATGCTCGGCAGACCGTCATAGGCGACCTCGAACGCGACCGACGCCGGCTTCTCCGGAAACGGCAGCGTGGGCCGCACGTCTTCCGGCACCTCGGTGAAGCTGACGTCGGTGACGCCGTCCCGGGCAAGCGACAGACCCGCGCCGCAGGTATCCTTCGCAAGGTCGAGAATCTCGTACGAATACCGCTTTATATCCACGGTGCCTATGACGAACTGCTTGCCGACCTTCTCCAGCCACCATTCGGGGATGGACGAGACGCCGCCGATGACGCCCATGATGGCGCCCGCGGTCGCGGCCGTACAGTCCGTATCGTAGCCGCAATTGACGGCCAGCATCATCGTCTTGCCGAAATCCCCTTCGCCGTACAGCAAGGCCATCACCGTCAAGCTGATGTTCGATACCGCGTCGGCGGCATCGGAAGAACCGAACCGGCGAAGCATCGCCATGCGGGCGTCCTCCCACGGTTTGCCGTCGTCGTACATGCCGATGACGAAACGCAGGCAGCGGTGCAGCTTCGACGATTCCGGCACATAACGCGCCAGCGCCGCGTTGATAAGCGTCCGCAGATCCTTTTCCACGAAACTCATCGCCTCGATGGCCGCATAGAACTGCTCGCCGTAGATGCTCTCGCTGACATGGTCGATGATACCGTCCATATAAGCGTATCGAGCTGCCGCGTCGGGATTGCCGGGGCAAATGAAGCCCCAGATTTCCGCGCGGATCGGACAGCCCATCGAATGGATCCACAGCCGATTGTTGAAGCTGCCCGAGAGCGGCGGTCCGATGCCGAGCTCGACGTTGCGCACCGCGATGGCGTACTCGTTGGACATCAGCAGGTTATACCTCGCGAACACATCCGCCACGTCGGCGGGCGTGAAGCGCGAACCCTTCTTCTCCAGCAGCTCCTGCAGCCAGAGCACCTGCAGATCCAGATCGTCGTTGGCCGGAATTTCCGGCGGGAACGCCGATTCCGGGGTATAGTGGAGAATGCCTTTGTTGTTCTCCTGCATGAAGCCGATCGCGCCGCCGATGCATTTGCCGATCCAGCCCCCGTGCACCTGATTCAAATAATCCTCGTACTTCAGTTGTACTACCACTGTTCACGCTCCCTCCGGACGCCAGACTTAGCACGGCCTGCCATCAACCCGCACAGCCGCTAGCCGCTCTTTCTCCTATTCCACGATGCCCGAACGCTCGATGCCCTGCACGAAATACCGCTGCGCGAACATATACAGAAACAGCATCGGTCCGATGATCAGAATCGCCCCCGCCATCTTGAGCGGTTCGTTCATATCGAAGATGAGGTGCACGTTCTGACCCGTCGCGAGCGACTTGTGCAGATTGAGCGCTTCCTGCATCCGGTCGAGCCGCAGGGCAAGCGGTACGAAATCCTTTGCCTGCGCTGCCTGCAAATAAACCGATGGCTCGAAATAATCGTTCCAGTGCCAAACGACCGAGAACAGGAACACGATCAGGATCGCCGGCCGCGCCAGCGGCAGCATGACCTTGACGAACGTGCGGAACGGACCCGCGCCGTCGATCTTGGCCGATTCCTCCAGCTCCTTCGGCAGCGTCGCGAAGAACTGGCGGTAAATGATGATGAACAGCGACGCCTTCAAGCCTGCCGCGAAGATCGCGGGAATGATGAAGGGCAGCGCCGTCTTCGTCCAATTCAGCTTGGCGTACGTGACGTACAGCGGAATGACGAGCACCTGCGGCGGAATGAGGAACGTCAGCAGGACGATGAAGAAGAGCACGTTCTTGAACGGAATGCGCAGCCGCGCGAACGCGTAGCCGGTTAGGCCGCAGGAGAGCACCTGCAGGATGGCCGCCGACAGCGACATGTACGTCGTCTGCCACAGCGCCCTCAAGTAATCGAGACCGATCCACGCATCGTCATAACCTTGCAGGTCGAACTGCCGCGGAATGTAGGTCACCGATTGATCCAGCAGATCGCTCATCGACTTGAACGAGGTGGCCAGCATGTAGAGCACCGGCTGAATATACATGACCGCGATCGACAGCAGCACGATGTACAAGGCGATTTTGAACAGCACCCCGTCGTTGATGTTCTGCCCCAGCAAAATCCGCTTTGCCCTCGCCGCCATCCCGCCGCTCCAGCGCAGTCCGGCCAAACCCGCGCGCCAGCCGTTCTTCTCCACTGGAGGCGCATCGCCCCTCCTCGCCTCGGCGTTCCATAAATCGTTGCTGCCTGAAGCCATGCGCCTCACCTCTTCTCCCGAGTTTGCCTGCGCGACCAGATCACCAGGACGGCGATCGGAATGAGCAGGATGACGAAGTAGATCCAGCCCAGCGCGCTTGCATAGCCGTAACCGGTATCCACGTCCTCCATGTTCAGCGTGATGAGCTTCAGCACGGGGTTGAACGGATACGTAGCCAGGTCAACGACGGTATAGATCAGGTTCAATACGATAAAAGGAACGATTGCCGGAAACGTGATTTTCCAAAACGACTCCCAAGGCGTAGCCCCGTCGATCTGAGCGGCCTCGTAGGTGGATTTCGCGATCGTTTGAAAAGCTGCCAGGAAGATAAGGATCTGAATGCCGGAGTACCACAGCACGATGACGAATTGATCGAGAATGCCGACGATGGCCTTCGCGATCGTTGGCGAGAAAGTCGTATAGAGCAGGTCCGCCACGTTGTATTGCTCCAGGAAAGGAATCGTCCCTTGCCCCTGCGCGTTCAGCTCCTGGATGACTTCGCCCGTGGCGAAGATGACCGGCAGGAAGAAGATCGTCCGGAACACCATCCGGCCGGGAAAGCGCTGGTTCAGCATAAGCGCTACGAGAAGCGCGAAGATGACCGAGACCGGCACCGTAAGCACGGACCGATAAACGAACTGCAGCATTTCTACCGGAAACTCGTTGTCGAGAATGAACGCGTCGCGGAAATTGCCCCAGCCGACATAGGTATACGACAGGCCGGAACCGTCCGGCTTCACGCCGATCTTATTGAAGCTGACATAGATGGAGTAGATCAACGGGTAAGCCAGGAAGAAGGCGACGCCGCACAGCCAAGGCGTCAGGAAGAGGAGGCCTCTCAGCGATTCCGCCGCGTTCAGCCTGCGTCTGCGGCTGCGATGCTCCCGCTCGGTCAGCGACTGTCTCGGGGCAGCGGCTTTCCCCGCCGCGCCCGAGACTCCCGCCGCCGGCATAGAGCCCGCGGCCATCGCCGTGCCTGCACCTGCCGCGCCCGCCTTGCCTGCATCCGGCGCGCCTGCGCCAAACGCTTTGCCGATTTCGCTCCGCTCGCTCATTGCGCGCCTCCCTTCTCCACCACTGCGTAGGACATGGCTTTTACCGCGTGGCCTTCAGCCGTGTAGTCCTTATCGTTGTAGTTCACCCATACTTTGCGTCCGCCAGCGTAAGTCGTCTCGAATACCCCGTCCGCCAGCTTGCGGTGATTATCGATGAAGCTGCCCCAGACGCCGCTCGAGGTTTCTTCGAACGCGCGGTACGTCTCGGCGATGCGCGGCTCCCAGACGCTGAACTGCGAGCTGTACAGCCAGGAGAAGCTCGTGCGCTCCAGCATGCCGGGGTTCTTCTCCGTTACCAGGTAAGTCGGCAGCGCGCCGTATTCGATTTCCCGAAGGAAATCCACCTGCGGATCGGGATGCAGATTGCCTTCCGTCCCCGAATAGGTGGCCAAGCCGTGTACCGCGATCGGATAGAACGGCACCTGCTCGTCGACGACGATGTCGTAGTTGTAATCCATCGGGAAATGCGCCAGATGGCTTGCGATGCCGAGGCCGTATGCATAAGCGCCGTTCGTGCCGCCCTGCAGCTCTTCCGTGCCGGAAGCCGTCACCGCCAAGGAAGCTTCCTTCAGCTTCGCCATCGCTTCGCGTTCGAGCTTGACCGCGGACTCGCGATCCACGTATTGCCCCGCATTAAAGTCGCCGTAGACCATGCCGCCGATGCCGAGCAGATTGACGCCGCTTACCCCAAGCTTCTTGTAGCCCTTGATCGCATCCGGCAGCGTATCGTTCAGCATCCGCTGCGGATTGAGCAGGTAGTACGAAGACGCCTCGCCGTTCTGGTTGAAGAGCTTCGGATTGATGGAAATGCCCGAGATGCCCCTCGCCGCCTCCTTGCCGACGGAGAAGCCGTTGCCGAATTTCTCCATCGCGACCTGGAGCGCGTCGTTCAGGTAGAGCGGCACGCCGAGATTCTTCAGCTTCGCGGCCAAGCTCTTCATGCCGGCGTCTCCGCCGACGGCCGAATCCACCGGAAACCGGTCCGGCAGATCGCCCGGATAGCCGCCGTTCTGCCAGCCCTCCAGGCCAACCTTCAACGAAGCGACCCCGTCCTGCTTCAGCCGCTCCGCCATTCGGCCCGCTTCCGCGAGCGTCGTCGCCGCCACGAGCTTGCTGCCGTTGGCGTTCATTTCCTTCGTGCCGAGCAGCACGTTCAGCTGCAGCGGGGGCGGACCGGCCGGATCGCCGAGCGGCACCGCGTGCGCGTGATCGATCAAGTATTCGCGGTACGTCTTCGCCATCGCGACATAGTCCGAGGCGCCTTGCCCGAGCGGCACGTAACGGCTCGTGAACGACTGGGAGATCAGCCCCGTCTCGAACTGAAAATTCGACTTCGTCGTACTGATTTGCTCCTCGTAGAAGCGCCGCAGGATGATGCGGGCATTCGCCTGATTGAAGCCGGTGCCGATGCCTGCGGGCGTCGCCACGATATTCGTCTTGGTCGCGCCCTCCTCCACGATGCCGATGAACCCGTTGCGTCCCCGATTAATGCCGAAGACGGGATAGGCGATGCCGGTGCGGCTGCCCTTGTCTCCGTTCAGCAGATCGCCCGAGGGGGCGGAAGGATCCTGATCATAGATCGGGAAATTGTACGGCAGTACATTATCGAGCGCCGTCTTGCCGAAGTGGATCAAAGCGCCCGGACCGTCCGGCACGAGCAGATAGCCGTCCCCCGCGTCGTTCCTGGCGGCGCCGAAATACGGCAGCACGTCCAGGCTCGTCAGTTCGTTCTTCTTGCTCTCGGCGATGCCGAGCTCCGGAATATGGACCACGAGCTGCCCTTGATCCAGCCGGTATTCGATGTAGATCGTAAAGCCGAGCTCGGTCATCTCGTATTGAAAGCCGATTCCGCCTTCGATCTGCCGCCACTTCACGGCCGCCTTGGCCGCCGTCACGTTGGAGGACGTATCGGCCGTCCGGCCCTCAGGCTGGTAACGAAATAGCAGGGGCGACTCCAGGTTCGAACGGTTTTGGCCCTTGCTCGTCTCTTCCGCCAGCTCATCGGGGGTCGGGTTGCTCGTCAGCATGACGCCGCCGCTCTCGAGCGCGACCTTGCCGGTAGCGGGATCGACCCACAGCGACGCGTCGCCGTCCTGCGCGGCCCGCACCCAAGCCATGCCGCCGTAATTCATCGTCGCGCCGGAAGGGCTGCCGCTTTTGAAGCTGAGGCCGGTCAGGTACGCCGCTGCTTTGTCCGGCGAGTAGCTGGTCGGGAACGACCGGCTCTTCTCCGCGGACATCAGGACGAAGACGATGACGGCGGCGATCGCGAGCAGGACGGCCATAGCCGGCACCTTGCTGCGCAGCCAGCGGACGAAAGCTTTTCCGATTGCGTTAAACACGGTTCAACAGCTCCCTTCCGAGTCCGGTGAAGAAGTCGGCCGTCATGTACATCAATCCGACGAGTACGAAGCCGAATACCCACAGACAGCCGAAGGTGAGAAGGGATACCGCAATCATCTTGAGCGATTCCTTCATGTTGTAGTTATGCACCGTTTGCGTCCCGAGGAACATGAGTACGACCACCCAGATCTGGATGACCAGATGCAGGAAATTGTAGATGACGCCTTCGTCGAGCGTAAGCAGGTTGGAGAACGCCGCGAGCGGCAGCGTGAAGAGGATCGCGGGCACCATGGCGTATGCGTTAACGATGAACACCTTCGCGAACGTGCCTTCCCCCTTCATGATAGAGCCGATCAGATAGTTCGCCAGCACCCACGTGAACCAAGGAAGCAGATAATAGAGCGCTTCGGATTTGATATTCAGATCGACGAACGCGGTGCTGCTGAACAGGTAGCTGACGATCGCCTTGCCGAAGATGCTGACGAGAAAACCGACGATGACGAGAAGAAAGGCGTACCAGAACCGCACTTGTTCCTTCTCCACGATATCGTCCATCGTGCCGACGGGATGGCTCAGCAGACTGAACGTCCGCTGCACTGAGATGAGCCAGCGGTTGCTCGTCTTCGAGCGGATGAGACCCGTGAACGGATCAATGCCGCCTTCCGGCACCTTCCGTTTCGCTGCCTCCCCCTCCTCCTCCGCGCCGAAGCGCATGCGGCCCAGCTCCTCGTCGCCGGCGGACGACAGTTCCTGTTCAGCGGCGCGCTTCCGCGTGCGGAAACGTTGCGCGATGCGCATGACGAAGCCTCCGGCCAGCAGCGCGACCACGCCGAGCATGATCCAGCCGAAATACTTGAACAGCCAGCTCATCCGGATTTCCCAGAACGCGTCGGAATAGCCCTGCTTATTGGAGGCCGTCTTGAAATGCGCGGCAGCGTCCTCGAAATGCCCTTCCTGCAGGTCCCGCTTGGCCAGGCCCAAGTAAGCCCGGTCGAACAGCGCGTCGATCTTCAGAATCTCGCTCCACGTGCCTTCGCTCTCCTCGTAGCGGCCGTCGTTGTACGCCGTGATCGCGTCGTGCATCAGGTCGCCGAAATGGCTGCGCTTGAAGGTCTGGATCATGTTCTGCTCCGAGTCGGCGACGAGAATCGTGCCATCCTGCAGCGTAACGATGCTCATCGGCGACTTGAACAAGCCGAGCCGCTGCGATCCGACGCCGTCCAGCCCGATGCGGAAGATCAGCTTGCCGTTCGTGTCGTACTGGTAGATTTGACCGTTCTGCCGCTGCAGCAGCGTCATGATGCCGTCCTCGTCGACCGATACGTCGGCGAAGGCGAATTGATCGACTTCCTGCGGCGGAATCCACCAAGCGAAGTTTTTGCCCCCGAGCAGATCGTCCCCGGCAAAATTCAGCCGCTTCAGCTGCCCGTTCGACAATCTGGCGTTGACCGTATAGAGGAAACCGTTCCGGTCTACCGTGACGTTGCCGATCGTGCCGGGCAGGTCCTGCTGCTCCTTCTTCAGCTGCTCCTCGGTAAAATATTTCCGCTTCAGCGCCGTCAGCCAATCCGTCTTCACCTTGTTCGCGCCGAAGAAGCCCATGAATTCGCCTTCCGGCGAAAGCTGCAGCAGCCCTTGGAAACCGCCCTTGTTCACGAGATACATGAAGCCGCGCTTGTCGATGACGACCTTCGACGGGACGTAGGTATACGTCTTGGGCAGCAGGTCGGTCGCCGGCGATTTGATCTCGCGCTCGAAGGCGCCGTCCTTATTGAAAATCGCGATGCGCCGATTGTTCGTATCCGCCACGAAGATCGTTCCATCCTTGTCGACGAAGACCCCTTCCGGGTTGCGCAGCGTCTCCTTGCCGTCCTTCGCCTGCTTCTTCGTGTCCTTAACGCCGTCAACGTCCGCCGCGGAGGCCGGAATCGTGCGCAGCACCTCGCCCTTCGCGCTCAGCTGGACGATCCTGCTGTTGCCGGTGTCCGCCACGTAGATCCCGCCGTCCGGCGCGACGAACAAGTCCTCCGGATCGCTGAAGCCCCGCCATACCGGTCCCGGCACGAACGCGTTGGGGGCCTTGATGAACTCTCCCTCCGCATTGATCGAGAGCGTCGGGTAAGGCACGATGGCATCGGCCTCGCGCGGGCTCGCGGCGAACTGCGCGAGCAAGGCGAGAATCGTCAGGCAGAGCAGCCTGATGGTAATCGTGCGGATCTGCATTCGCATGTAAGCTGCCTCCTTCTACTTGATTCCCGAATTCGCCATCGTCTGCAGCACCTTGCGCTGGAAGGACAGGAACACGGCCACGAACGGCAGGAAGACGACCAGCGCGCTGGCGGCCTGGATGCCCTGGCCCGCAACGCCGTTCACGGAGCCGACCGACGAGGATGTCGTGCCCGATCCGTTCGTCAGCGAGTTCACGAAGAAATTGAGCAGCCTCTGCGACTCGATCCCCGTGAAGAGCACCGACGATTCCGTCTCCGGCCAGATTTGCTGGAAGGCGAGAATGCCAATCGTCGACACCGCGGGCATGCACATCGGCAGGACGATGCGCAGGAAGATCGTCCGTTCCTTCGCGCCGTCGATCTTGGCCGCGTCGATGAGCGCCTCCGGCACTTGGTCGATGAACTGCTTCATCAGGAAGACGCACACCGGCATCGCCAGGAACGGGAGAAAATGGACCCAATACGTATTCATGATGCCGAGCTTCGCCACGACCACGTAACGCGTAATCCACACTTGGTCCGGCGAGAACATAAGCGAGACGATAATGATCGCGAACATCGCCGCGCTGCCGGGAAACTTCTTCTTCGAGAAACCGAAGGCCGCCATCGAGCTAACCATGACGACGCCCGTTACGGTAATGGCCGACATCATGACGCTATTCGTAAAGTAGCGCGTGAACGGCACGATGGATTCGCTCAGCAGCAGCGAGCGGAAGTTCGACAGCGTCGGGTGATGCACGAAGAAATTAGGCGGGAACAGGAACAGCTCCGTGATCGGCTTGAACGCTTGATTAAGCGTGAAGATCAGCGGCAGCAGCATGATGAGCGCCAGCAGCGTCAGGAACGCCATGTTGAGCAGCATGAATGCGCTCAGCCGCTTCATCTTCAGCCGCCTTCCGAATGGCAAGCGCATGCTACTCATCCCCCTTCGGTCCGAACAGGTGGAAGGAGAAGCGCGTCATGGCGTAGATCATCACGAGCAGCAGTACGGTAAGCGCCGAGGAATAACCGATCTCGAACCGGTTGCGGAAGTAGTCGTCGAGATGGTTGCTGATCAGCAGTCCCGCATTGCCCGGCGTGATGTCTTGATTCGTCGAAGCGATGAGCGACTGGCCGACGATGCCGCCCTTGAACGTGCCGACGACGGACATAACGGCGCTGAACAGCAGCTGCGGACGGATGGACGGGATCGTGATGTACCACACTTCCTGCAGCCGATTCGAGATGCCGTCCATGGCGCCCGCTTCGTACAGCTCGGTATTGATCGTCTGCAGGCCCGCCAGCATGGCGAGGAAGCCGATGCCCATGGCCTGCCAGAGCGAGATGATAATCATAATCCACATAAAATACCGCGGATCGAACAGCCAGGCGACCGGCTGATCGATGAAACCGAACTGCAGCAGCAGACGGTTCAGATACCCCGTCTCGTCGCCGCCGAAGAACGCCATCCAGACGACGCCCATGCTGACGGCCGAGCCCATGGAAGGAATATAGATCGCCAGCGTAAAATAATCCCGCCACCGCTTCGGCAGCTGGTTGATGAGCCAGGCCAGGAAGAAGCAGAGCGCATAGCCGACAGGCCCGACGACGATGGCATAGAAGAACGTGTTCGGCAGCGCGAAGCGCAGGAACAGCCGGTCCTCCGTGAAGATGGACAGGAAGTTGTCGAAGCCGACGAACTTCGGCGCGGATACGGAATCGTATTGGAAGAGCGACAGCGTCAGCGACAGGAAGACCGGCGCCGCGACGAAGACGATGAACGTAATCATGAAGGGCGCGACGAAGATGTAGGCGGACGCGTTCTCGCGCATCCGCTGCAGCACCGATTTGCGCTTCAGAGGCGCGCCGAGCGGCTTGGCATGTACCGCCGCCGGCGCCGTGGTCGTTTCTACTGCATTCATGGGGTCGCCTCCTTCCATGGTTCCGTGATTTGCGGAACGTCCAGCGTCTTCAGCACCTGGCCGCTGTCGTCGCGCAGCCCCAGCTCGCGCTGCTTGCGCTTCATCTCCCGGTTAATGTCGGCCACGGCGCTCTCCAACACTTCGCGCGGATTCTGCTTCGCCAGGACGACCTGCTTCTCCGCGTCCGTGATCATCCGGCTGGTCATGTAATAGCCCGGCACGATCGGCATCTCCTTCAACCATTTCCGCGACTCCGCGATAACCGCCAGATCCTCCCGCGGCCACGGAAGTTGCTTGAAGGCTTCCCAATTGGCGGTTATCCAGCGATACTTCGGCCCTAGCACGGCTTCGAGCTCGTTGCCGAACCGGCTTTGCGTCTCCGCGGACGACCACCATTGCAGGAACTGCCATGCCTCGGCCTGCTTGTCGGATTTCTGCGAGATGATATCCGTCGTCATATACCCCGGATACCAGCGCACGACCGTGCCATCGGGCTGCTTCACGCCCGGAATCGGCATGATCTTCCATCGCCCGGCAAGTTCCGGCGCGGCGTTCATGATCGAGATGTACGTCGAGTAATCCGCGATCCCGATCGGGATTTGACCCATTTTGAACCGCGTGTAGAAGCTTGGCACGTTACTTGGAATCTGATAAAGCGAGAACATGTCGGTCCACTGCTTGAAGCCCTTGTACGCCGCGTCCGTATCGAGGCTCGACTGCAGGCCGTCCGGCGTATACATATCCGCCCCGTTCTGGTACATGAACGACTGGAACTGGAGCGACTGCATGTAGAAGTCATAGCCTTTCTGCTGCAGCGAGGGCAAAATATTCACGACATCGTCCCACGTGTCCGGCGGCTTGATGCCGAGCTGGCCCAAAATATCCGTCCGGTACATCAGCACCGAGAACGCCTGCGTCTCGGGCAGCGCGTAATCGCCGCCGTCATAGTGGAACGGCCGCAGGGCGCCCGGCTGGAACGCTTTCGCCGTCTCCGCGTAACCGGGCAGCTTGGAGAGGTCGACGAGCGCGCCCCGCATGCCGAAGTCGCCAGCCATCTCTTCCGAGAGACCGAGCGTCACGTCGGGATAATCGCCCGCGATGTTGCCGAGCAGAAATTTCTGCGACGGATCCGGCACGATATTGACGCTGACGGGGATTCCCGTCTCGCTCGTGAAATAATCGTCCGCGAACTTCTGGATCTGCTCCGCCGTATCCCGGTTGTTGACCACCCAAACGTCGAGCGCGCCCGATTCCTTGCTGCGGTAATTCGTATCGTTCGTGTACGAGCCGACCCAGCGCTTGAACTGGCTCGCCACGTTGTCCACGAAGCTCGGCGTCACCTTCGGCAGCTTCGCGCCCGGCTCGGCGACCCAGAAATAATCGAGCGACAGCTTCTGCGACATCAAGCTGTACGTCCAGCTGGCCAGGTCGTTCGCCATCGATTCGAACCAATTGATCCGGTTCGGCACCTGGTTGATGTCGGCCGCCAGCTTCTGCAGGTTCTCCGCCGCCCGGCGGAACGAGGTTTCCGTCTCTCCCTGGCCCATCGTGTTCGCCGCCTGCAGGTCGGCCAATTGCATGAGATCGCCCGCGAATTCCGTCAGCCGCTGCTTGATATCCGGAATGTACTGCTCCAGATCCCACGTACGGTTCATATCCGCGCCGGAGCTCGACTTGTCGTAAATGCCGGTCACGCGGCGAATCTGCTGGTTCAGCTCGCCGATCCGGTTCAGGTTGCGCAGCAGTCCCTCGTAGATCAGGCGCGTCGGCGCGGAAGTGACGGTCATCCGCATCGTATGTTTGCCTGCCTTCAGGTTGAAGAGCAGCGGATCGCCGCTGCCGTCCGACAGCGTCAAGCCGTCCCACTGCCAGTTATGGTCGTACGGGAAGCCGACGTTCTGCAGCTCCTTGAAGAGCGGTTCGCCGTCGATCGTAATGTCGCGGTAGGCAAAGGAATTGTTGACGTATAATTGCAAAAACCGAAAACCAATCTCGTAGCGGCCGTCCTTCGGCACCTCGAACGTCCATTCCAGCCATTGGCCGCTGTCGCCGAAGCCTTCGCCCCCGATATTGTTGTAGACCGTCTTGCCCGTCGTCTCCGGCGACATCAGCGTGCCGATGCTCGACAAGGCGCGGATCGAAGCGTTGGATTTCAGCGTCGGCTGCTCTGCCTCGTTGATCTTCATCCAGGTCCCGTTCATGTCCGGAGCCGGATAGCTCTTCGCCGCTTCCGCATAGCTCGGAAGCTCTTGCGGCGCCGCGATCGTCAGCCCTTTGAGCAGCAGCGGCGCCTGCTTCGACGTCAAGCGAATCTCATGCTTGCCGGCGGTCAGATGAAATTTGAGCGGCTCCGGGCTGATCGTATAATCGCTTAACAGCACGCTCTTCCAGCCCTTCGCCTCGGTGGAATCCGGGCTTCGTTCATTGCCGTGGCCGTCCGTCTTCAGCGGGAAAGCCGTCTGCGTGAACGCGCGCTTCAGCAGCAGCCGGTCCGCCTCGCCGTAAGGAGACCGTCCGTCGATCTGAATGCCGCGGTTAATGTCCTGACCCGAGTCGTCGGCGGAGTCGTACGTCAATCCGATGTCGTACAGCCCGTCCGAGGGGATATCGACGGTATAGGCGATCCATCCTTCTCCGTCGCCCCACAGTACGCCGCCTCCGTCCTGCTGCCGAAATAGCGCCGGGTCCGACACGGACGAATACGAATTCGCCGTCAATTCGATTCCGCCGGAAGCCAAAACCCCATCAGGAACGCCGGATGCCGCGGTGTGCAGCCATTCCAAGTAGGTTACGCTTCCGTCGCCCAAGCCGTACTCGGCCGGAGCAGCCGCTTGCTTCGCGGCGCCGTCCATATAAACCGTCGGCAGCGAAGACATGGTCAAGGAGAGCAGCATAAGGGCGCCTAGAAGTATGGCCAAGCGCCTGCCAACTGCAGGGCGCACTGCCAAGCGGAGTGTATTGCGCCCGCCGACCTTCTCGCCCGCCTCCGCTTCCGCCGCCTTCCGCGTGCTCTTCAGCATAATCGTCCCTCCGTTTGAGGATGGAAGAAATGGACGAGCTCCATGTCGAGCGCGATCCGCATCTTCTGCCCCTCTTCGAACCGCGTGCGCGGATCAACGCGGACGACGAGCTTATATTCCTTGTTCCGCACGTACAAGTAGACGTCGGAGCCCAGCAACTCTTTCATCTCTACTTGGACCTCCAGCTGCGTGTCCGCATAGGTCTCGCTTGCCAATTCGTCGTTGCGGTACACGATATTTTCGGCGCGTACGCCGAGCACGACTTCCTTGTCGTGGAGTTTTCCATCGATAAGCGGCTTCGCTTTCTCCGCGGGAATGGCCAGCCGGAACAAGCGCGTCTCGAAATAGGCGCCCCCGCCCTCCGCTATGAATTTGCCGCGCAGCACGTTCATCGGCGGCGAGCCGATGAATCCCGCCACGAATAGATTGGCCGGCTTCGTATACAACTCCTCCGGCGTCGCGACCTGCAGGATGTTGCCGTCCTTCATGACGACGATCCGCGTTCCCATCGTCATCGCTTCGATCTGGTCATGCGTTACGTAGATCATCGTCGCCTTCAGGCGCCGGTACAGCTTGCCGATCTCTTCCCGCATCTGCACGCGCAGCTTGGCGTCCAGGTTGGACAGCGGCTCGTCGAACAAGAAAACGTCCGGTTCGCGAACGATGGCGCGCCCTAGCGCGACCCGCTGGCGCTGGCCGCCGGACATCGCTTTCGGTTTCTTCTGCAGATGGGCTTCGATTTCAAGAATCTTGGCTGCGCGGGTGACGCGCTCGTGGATTTCGGATTTCGCCATTTTCCGAAGCCGGAGTCCGAATGCGATATTCTCGTACACGCTCATATGCGGATACAATGCGTAATTCTGGAACACCATCGCGATATCCCGATCCTTCGGCGATACGTAATTGATCAGGCGCTCGCCGATATGGATCTCGCCCTCCGATATTTCTTCCAGCCCCGCAAGCATGCGAAGCAAGGTTGATTTGCCGCAGCCGGAAGGCCCGACAAGCACCAGAAACTCGCCGTCGTTCACTTCCAGATTGAAGTTGTTGACCGAATTGCGTTTCTCGCCGGAGTAACGCTTGCACACCCTTTGAAACGACACGCTGCTCATGACTTGCCCTCCCCTTCGGCTTACGCGCTTATCTTGGAAAAGGGACTCAAACCCCAGGAACCCTGAGGTTTGAGTCCATACGCGAACCATGCGATTACTTGGCCGCGGCCTCGCTCTCGGCCTGGACCTTGAATACTTTCTCCGCCGTCGATTTCGCCTGCGCGATCAGCCCGTTCTTCTCCTCGGCCGATTTCGGCAGGTTGTCGTACGCGCTGATTTTGTTCTCGATAACCTGGTCCGCGATATATCCCGTTGCTTCGCCGGCGAAGTTGCCGCCGATCATGCCGTAGGAAGGATCGTAGATCGGGTGGTTATACGCGAAGGCCAACGCTTCCTGGTTGACGGCCGCATAAGAAGGAATGGTTTTGAAATGCGCTTGAATGTCCGCGTCGCTGGAGTTCGGGAACGTGTAGCCGTTGTCGGCCAACAGGTTTTGGAAATCCTTGTTCGTCGTCCAGAACTTCATGAATTCCCAAGCCGCTTCCTTGTGCTTGCTCGCCGCCGCCAGGAACATCGGGTTATTCTGCGCGTAGTTGGCCTGCGTCGCGGTACCGGCCGGAATCGGCGCGATGTCCCATTTGAATTTCAGACCGGTGTCGGGATTGCTCCAGCCCGGGATTTGGAACGAGATGCCGTAGTTGAAGAGCGCTTGCCCCTTCTCCCACAGATCGCCGCCCGTAAAGCCGGCTTTCTGCGAATCGCCCCAGTTCAGCATGGATTGGTCTTTCGTTACGATATCGTAGAAATAGTTCAGATCGTCGAGCGCGGCGGTATTGTCGCCGGTCCACATGATCTTGTCATGCGCCTTGTTCAAGCCATAGATATCTTCGGTATGGCCGTTTGCGTACGGAACGGTGGAAGCCAACCAGCCGATGTTGTAGGACGTATTGTTGAAGCCCCATGTCTTCTCGGCGGCATTCGTCGCCTTCTTCGCCATCTCTCTCATGTCGTCGAAGGTCCAGTTCACTGCCGGCGGATCGATGCCGTACTTGTCGAGAAGGTCTTTGTTGTAGTAGATGACGCCAAGGTCGTTGCCGCGGGATAAGCCGTAGATGTCGTTGCCGACCTTGAAGGTGTCGAGAATGCCGGGGAGGAACGGATAATCGCCGAATTCGGGATCTTTATCGATGTAAGGCTGAAGATCTTCCACGTAGCCTTGGGAGAGCGGCTCCCACATGGTGTTGGCCCAGAAGACGTCGACGGGTTCGCCTGCCGCGATGTTCTCTTGCAGCGTCTTCGTGCCTTGCCAGCTGATCATGTCGACCTTGATGTTGGGGAATTTGGCGTTGAAAAGTTCGAGCATTTTGGTCCATTTGTCGTCTGCGGGAATCCAGGTGGCCAGCTTGAGCGTGACCGGCTCGTCGGCTGCGGGAGCATCCGGCGTCGTGTTGTTCGTCGTGTCGTTCGTGGTGTCGTTCGCGGTATTGTTCGTGGTCGGTGCCGTGGTGTCGGTGTTCTTCGTGCCGCCGTTGTTCGGCGTATTGCTTCCCGTGTCTCCGTTGTTGTCGTTACCGCAAGCGGCCAAAGCCATTGAAAGTGCCATGATGACGGCCAGTGCTGGCAGTGTTCCTCTCTTGTTCATCCTTTTCAAGAAAATCCCCTCCGTACTGAATGGTTTTTCTGAATCCGAATGCTAGAGTATGCGCTTTCATTATGTGGTTTTTGTACAATGAACTTTCAGTTAACCGATGACTGTTAACCAAATTACTTGCACCTCTATCATATGATAGCCCTCTAGGCTTTGCAAGCAAAATCTTTACAGTTTTCTCTGATTCTTCTACTCCTTCACTCTACCTGGAACAGGTCGTTCAGCAGCTCCGCCGTGCGATCGACGAGCTCATGTCCCCCCTCGGGACCGACCAGGCCGTCAAGCGCGAACGCGCTGAAGCCTTTGCCCTCTCTTGCCTTCTCCGTCGGCAGATAAGCCGCGAAATCGCAGGCCAGCTGGACGACGAACGTCTGCCGCGCGCGGCTCAGCGCCTTCAGCCGCAGACCGAATTCCGCGAACAGCTCGAACGGGTTCGTCGCGATCGCAATTCCGCCCAGCCGCATGACATGCACCTCCGCGTCGAAGAACGGAAACTCGGCGCCTTCGGCGATTCGCTGCGCGACCTTGCGCCTGATCCGTTCCGCGCGTTCAGGCTCCCGGAACAGATCCTCGATGTAATCCGACACGATCGCTTCCGTCTCCTCTTCGCGCGGGAAGCTGAGCGGCAGCCGGACGGCGTGCACCTCGTGACGAAATTCAGGCTCGCGCTCCTGGCGTGCCTGCGCCAGCTCGAATTGACTCCAGGCGAGGTCAGCCAGCCTCCTGCCGAGCTCCTCCATCCCTTCGGCTTTGAACATGTCCGGTTCCGCGCCCTTGCCTGCGCGAATGAGGTCGCCATGCGGCGCCGCATCGCCGGCGGCGCCGACGAGGGGCAGGACGAACAGTCCGTCGCCGAACCGCTCCCTCAGCTGATCCCGCGCTTCCGCCCAGAAGTCCGCGGTAATGAAAGATTCGCCCTCCATGACCTGCGCCGGGCACGCGACGTTCATGACGATGCCCGTCAACTGCCCTGCGGCATCCCATAGATAGAGCATTTCCACCCCATGGTCGCTGGGTCCTTCAATTGCCTTGAAGATATCGTGATGCACGGCTCCGTACAGCATCGCCCGACCGTCCACGTAAGTGGAACGGCGGTTGTGCCCGACGACGGCGTAACCGAAGGCCGGACTGACCGCCCCCGCGGCCCTTGCGCGCCAAGCCTCCGCAGCCAGCGTATCCAGCGTACCCAGCAGCTGCTCCATGTACTCCGGCGGATGCATGGCGCCGGGATCGCTGAAGTCGTAGACGTTCGTGCCGCCGGACAACCGCGAGAACTGCTCGTAGTCCTCGAACGGCGCGTTATGCGTATGCGTCGCGCACACCACCAGCTTGGCGGCGTCGAAGTCGGGGATCGAACGGCGAAGCCGCTGCGCAAGCCCGTTCTGCAGCTCGCGGGTGACGATGACCAGATCCACGGACACGATGATCGCCTGACCGCCGTCGGCGCCATCGAGCGCCAGCGCGGTCGCCGTCAGTGGGTCCCGGACATACTGCGACAGACGCTCGAACATTTGCCCGCATAAGTAAACCGGACGCGCCGGCGTAATGTCGCCGGATGCCCAACCGATGCTTAGACCGCCCATGATTTTTTCCTCCTTTATAGAGTTATAGAGTCGCATGATGGCGCCGAATGGCCGAATGCATGATGGCCGATTCGGGTTGGCCCCCCGCGGGACGCCGGGACGGCAATATGCTCCATAAGACGGCGTGCGGCGTGCGGTGCGGGATAGCATGACCATGACCATGACATATCCCGCGCTTCCTCCACGTTAGGAGCCGTTTCGCTCCGGCACCCAGGTTTTCATTTTCCCCGGCTCGCGATTATCCCAAGCGAAGTACGGTACCGCCACGACGCCCGGACTGCCGTCAGCCGTTGCTTCATTGAATTGCACCGCATTCAGGATCCGTTCGTTCCGGCTCAGCGTGAACGTCGTGTCCGGAGCAATCGTCAGCGTCTCGATGTCGATCGGCTGATCGGTCTCCTCGAAGCAGTACACGAGCGGCCCGCGCTGGAGCGCGACTTTCCCGACATTGGCTTCGACGCGCGGATCGGCGTGGACATGCTCGATCGGCATCGCGAACGTCAGTTGAACGGTATCGCCGGCCTTCCATGCCCGGTTCAGGCGAATATAGCCTTTCTCCAAATTCAGCTGGTCGACTTCCTTGCCGTTCACTTGCAGCCGCAGATCTCGGCACCAGCCGGGATACCGCAGCTTCAGCGTAAACTCCGCCTCGCCGTTCTCGGGCTCGACCTTGAGCGTGACCCGCTCTTCCCACGGATGCTCCGTCGTCTGGCTCAGCTTTACGACCGCGCCGCTGCCCAGCGTCAGGCGGGCTTCGCTTTGCGCATAGAGATTGACGACGGCTTCCCGGTCGCCCGTCGCGTACAAGTAGCTGCCGATGGAAGGAATAAATCTCGCCACGTTAGAAGGACAGCAAGCACAGCCGATCCATTCGAAGCGGTGATGCAGACCGTCCGCGTTCAGTGGGTTAATGTAGAAATACTTGTCGCCCGCCAGATTGACGCCCGCCAGCGCGGCGTTGTAGAGCGAGCGCTCCATGACGTCGGCATACTTGGCGTCGCCGTGCAGCAGGTTCATCCGGTGGTTGAAGAACACCATGCCGATGGATGCGCATGTCTCGCAGTAGGCTTTCTCGTTGTTCAGGTCGAAGTCGCGCGTAAAGCCTTCGTTATCATGCGTGGATCCGATGCCGCCCGTGACGAACATGTTGCGGTTGATCAGCCGGTCCCACATGCGATCCAGCGTTGTTTTGTAGCGTTCGTCGTTCGTCTTGTACGCGACGTCCGCCATGGCGGAGAACATGTACGCCGTACGAACCGCGTGGCCCACCAGCTCCGTTTGCTCCAGTAACGGAACATTGCCCTGGCAATACTCCTGGTCCTCGTGATGCCAGCCCTGCCCTTCGCCGTGCCGGCTGCCGCGTTCCTCCAGCATCCACTTCGCATGGTTGAAGTAGCGCTCGTCGCCCGTTTCCCGGTACAGCCTGATTAACGCCATCTCCGGTTCCTGATGCCCCTCCACCCACAGATGCTGATCGGGATTCGGGCCGAAATACCGGTCCCAATGGTCCGCCAGCTTGATCGCCACGTCGAGGAAGTTCGTCTTGCCGGTCGCCTGCTTGTGCGCGACTGCCGCCTCGATGAGATGGCCGCCGCAGTAGAGCTCGTGCTTGCCCATGTCGGTGTATTTCTCGTTCGGCTTCTCCAACTGATAGTAGGTGTTGATGTAGCCGCTTTCCTCTTGAGCCGCGGCAATGAGCGCGATAATATCGTCGACTTGCTTGTCGAGCTCGGGATCCGGCTGCAGCGCAAGCGAGTATGCCGCGCCTTCGAGAATCTTGTACAGATCCGAATCGTCGAAGAAAATGCCTTCGTGTCCGCCTTCCTTCAGCCCTGCCGCCTTCGCGAAGTTGTCGATGCGGCTCTTGGAGAAGCCGAGGCATGCCGGGATCGTGTTCGTCTTGTGCGCTGCCAGCCGCGGCGCCCAGAAGGCATCCGTGAACGTCACTTGCTGAAAAGGTACCCGCGCGAACGTTTTCCCCAAATCCTCCGGGGCCGACGCGCTTTGCTTGGCCATGCTCATTCCTTCTCATCACCTCTTATCGCAGGTTGGTTTCTATTCCCATGATAGATGCTATAATGAGTTTCAAATAGCCTGTAAGCGAACGACATAATCGCACAATATGAACTTCTCGTTCGAAAGGAGCCCTCCGATGAACTACTTTCGGTTTACGGCACCGCCCCTGCCGCATTATATCGTTGGCGGCGAAGCCGTTTATCAAGCCGGGGATCTGCACGCCACCCGCAAAAACATCAGCCTGTTCGATATGATCATCGTCACCGAGGGCTGCCTCTACATGGAAGAAGAGGACCAGCGCTGGGAGGTCAAGGAGGGCGAGGCGCTTATCCTGCATCCTCAGCGGCAGCATGGCTCTTACCGGGCATGCACGGAGCGGACGCATTTCTACTGGCTGCATTTTCAAAGCACGGGCGAATGGGCGGAGGCTTCCGAAGCCGTACCCATGACGGATCCGGACAAAGACCGCCGCTACCAGCGGATCGAGCATTTCACGATCTACCTGCCCCGGTACTGCGGCTTCTCCGACGCCCTGAGCTTCTACGCCAACGTCCTTGCGCTGATCGAGGCGGAGAAGGAGCCGAGCGCCTCCTCGCGGTGGAAGCAGCAGACGATCTTCCAGGCGCTGCTGTTCGACATGAACGAGAATCATCGCAGCCTGCGCTCCCCCGCCCAGCAGATCGCCGAAGCCGTCGAGCAGTATTTGCGCCAGAACTACCGCGAAGCCGACTGCTACGAGCAGTACCGGGATCAGCTGCATTACCATCCCACTTACGTCGCGCGCTGCATGAAGCAGGTCTACCAGATGACGCCGCTCGAATACTTGACCAAGCACCGCGTCGATCAATCCAAGCTGCTGCTCATCAACACCGGCATGCCGATCTCGCAGATCGCCGTCGACGTCGGTTTCTCCAGCGCCACGTACTATATCCGCAGCTTTGCCAAGCTGCAGGGGCAGACGCCGCGGGAATATCGGGGGCGGTTCCGATAGGGATCGAGGGGAAGGCCGGCGGCAGACCGGGCGCTAGTCACAGATGCAGCGCCGGCCGTCCCCTTGCCGCGTGCCGCGCTTAGGGCTCGATGCTCAGCCGAAACGGCGAAGCCGGCAAGCCGGAACCGCCGAACAGATTGGCGTCCGTCCAGTTGCGCCAGCCGTAGCGAACGCGCGCGGGAGCGTCTACGCCATCGGCGCGAAGTACGACCGTCGCCCCGTCTTCAATCTCGGCGGACGCCGGGACGAACAACCCGTCGCTGCCGGCAATTTCGAAGCCGCGCAGTCCGTCGTCGCAGCCGCTGGCCAGGCCGCCTTCGGCATAACCGAAGGTCAGCTCGGCAGAGCCGTCCTCCCGAGCGACGCTTACGAGCGGCACGGGGCCATTGCCGTTCACCGGCTCCCGATATACCTGCTCCCGGGCGATCAAGGCCAGCCGCTCGCCGACGGGCCGCTTGTTCGGCGGATGGATATCGCCGAAATCGCCGCAGTCGATGGAAACCGCCATGCCCGCGCCGGGAATGCGCCGCGAAGCGATCAGCTGCGCCTCCCGCTGCAAGGCCCAGTCCTCGCCGTTCTCGTTGCCCATGCAGCCGAAGTTCGAGAGCTGAACGAACAGGAACGGCAGCTCCGGATCTCCCCAGTCGGCGCGCCAATTGTCCACGAGCGCCTCCATCATGCGGGGATACAGGCCGGAACGCCCCGTATCCGCTTCCCCTTGGTAATAGATAAACCCTCTTAGCCCGTAAGGCGCCGCATGCTTCAGCATGACTTCGTACATGCCGCATGGCCTTAGGAAATACCGCGGGCCGATCGGCGGAGGCCACTCGGGCGCGACGAGCTGTTCCGCCGGTACGCCCTCATCCAAGCGCGCGTAATATTCGGTCGCCACGGCATTGAAATGGCGATCGGCCTCATAGTACGCCTCCAGATCCAGATCCTTCGTCTGCTCCGCGAACTCGTCGAGGTAGACGCAGAGCTCCTCGTCGTCCGCCAACGTCTCCCGGGATACCCAGCAGTTGGCGTACGTGGCGCCTTTGCTGCAGCCGATGATACCCACGGGAACGCCTTGCGTCCGCAGAATCTCCAGCGCAAAATAATACGCCACCGCCGAGAACTGCCCGGTATGCTCCGGAAGCGCCTGCCGCCATTCGCCCCGATGCTCCCGGCCGTCGTCGTAATTGATCGGCGGCACTTCGTAGAAGCGCAGCAGCGACTCCTTCGCCCGTGCCGCCTCGTCCCTGCCGCCGAGCGTATCCTTCAATCGCATCTCCATGTTCGATTGGCCGCCGGCCAGCCACACCTCGCCGAACCAGACGTCTCGGATCGTAATCCGCTCGCCTTCCGATTGGACCGTGAGCTCGAACGGTCCGCCTGCCGCCATAGCAGGCAGCGCAAGCGACCAGCGCCCGCCGCGAACGACCGTACCGGCTTTGGCGACATCATCGCCGATGGCCTGCAAGGATGCCATCCCAGCCTCTTCGATTCGCGCTTCCTCGGCAAGCGCATCGGAAGCCGCTCCGCTAGCATGCATGCGAATGTCCGCGACTCCAGTATTGGTAACTTGAGCATCAGGAGCCTCCGTCCGGCGGCACCAGACATTCACCGTCGCCCCTTCATTGCCCTTGCCCCACAGCGGCGCGGGCTTGCCGCGCTGCAGCACCATGCCGTCGCTTAGAATGGGCGCTATGTTCAGCATGCCGATTTCCCCTTTTATCGGAGCGCCCGCTTCATCGACAGCGCGAGCAGCGTCCGGTAATTTCGCCAATCCTCATGCAGATTCTCGCTGTTCGTGACCACTGCGCCGGTCAAGCCATAATAGGGATCGATCCAAAGCATGCATCCGCTGTAGCCGGGATGCCCGATCGTCTCCGGCGAATTTAAATCGCTGAAGCAGCCGTGGGGATTGTTCGCCGCCTTCATCATGCCGATCGCCGAGAAGGCATGCCGGCCGCCCGTGCGTTCGCGGAACATGAGATCGACGGAAGCTTCGGTAAAGATTCGCCGTCCCTCCCAGTTCCCCTTGTTCAACAGCATCCGGCCGAAGCGGATCAGCTCCGCCGCGGTCGAATGCAGCCCGCTGTCGCCGGTCGTCGCCAAGCGGAACTCGCCGCTCTCGTCGCCCGGCCGGTCCTTATGGCACGGCACCGTGAATTCGCCGTTCGCGAGCGACGCGGTGTCGAACGTCGTCCGCGCCATGCCGAGCGGATCGAACACACTCGCCCTCGCGAACGCCTCTATCGGAGCGCCCGTGATGCGCTCGATGACGTCCATCAGCATGGAGTAACCGGCCGTATAATAGGCGAATTGCGTCTCCGGCAGCGTGTTCCATCCGGTCCGGCCGTAGAGCGCCTCGAAGTAAGCCTCGATACCGCCGAGCCCAGGCCAGCCGAGCTTCACCTCGCGCAGTCCCGAGGTATGCGTGAGCAGATGGCCGATCGTTACCTGCGGCACCGGGAACTCCGGAATGAAGCGCCGCACGAGATCGTTCAGCGTCAGTTCCCCTTCCTCCGCCAGCTTGACGATGAGCGCGGCCGTGAACATTTTGGTCGTCGAGCCGACATTGAACAGGGTCTCCGGCTTCACCGGCGCCTCTCGAACGAAGGACATCGTCCCTTCCTGGAACGTATAGAGCTCCTCGTCCTTGCTGCCGACGGCGATGGACAAACTCGGTGTAATACCGTTAACGATATACGACCTTAATCGATCCTCCAGCGATGCAGAAATCATACGATTTCAACCTTGGATTTTCGGCTCGTGACATCCTCTCTGGACTTGAATTCCGGAAGCAGCTCCGTGCCGAGGCCCGGTTTATCCCAAATCCACATATGACCGTCTTTGATAGGCAGATTGTTGGTGACGACTTGCGTATAGTAGCCGCCGTCGTAGAAGGCGCGTTCCGTTTCGATGGTGAGGGCGTTGGTGACGCTGGCGCATAGATGCATGCTGGAAATGATGGTAACGGGGCCGGTTCCGTCGTGAGGGGCGACTGGGAGGTGGTAGGTGTCGGCGAGCGCGGCAATTTTCTTGCCTTCGGTAATGCCGCCCGTCCAGACGAGGTCGAGAATAACGATATGCGCGGCCTTCTTCTCGAGAATTTGACGGAAGGCATAGCGGGTGAAGAGCCGTTCGCTGACGCATTGCGGCAGCCGGACGCTGTCCGCCAGGCGAGCCAGATCATCGGGACTGTCGGGCTGCATGATGTCTTCCATCCAGAACGGCTGCAGCGGCTCGAGCGCCCGGCCGATCTTGATCGCGCAGTTGAGATCCCAGCGGGAGTGGCCCTCGATCATGATCTCGATCTTGTCGCCGACCCGTTTGCGGATCTCTTCCACGCACCAGAGCCCTTTCTTCAGATCCTCCAAGCTGAGGTAGCTGCCAGCCGGACCGACCGCGGCCCAGCCCGCCGGACCCGTGATCGCTTCGACCTTGAGCTGCGGCGCGAACCGGTCCCATGGCCAGAACTTCATCGCCTTGATGCCCTGCGACAGCAGATGCTCCGCGAGATCTCCCGGCCGCTCCAAGGAATCGTCCATGTCGCGGTACTTGCCGAAGTTGATGCAGGTGTTGTAGATCGGAATGCTGTCCCTTGTCTTGCCGCCGAGCAGCGCGTAGATCGGGAGCCCCGTCGCCTGGCCCAAAATATCCCACAGCGCGATGTCGATCGCCGAGAACGCCCGCATCTCCGCGCCGGCGTACCCATAGAAGTTCGCGCAGACGAACAGCGTGTTCCAAATGTCCTCGATATGAAACGGATTCTTGCCGAGGATGAGCGGCGCCGCCATCTCGTGGATGACCGCCTCCACCGCGCCGGGCACGTAATACGTCTCGCCCAGTCCGACGAAGCCGTTCTCCGTCGTGATCTCGACCCAAATGATGTTCGGCTGCTCTTTCCACCGGTACGTTTCGATGTGTACGATTTTGTCGTTGCCGGGCGATGCCGCCGGATTCTGCTTGATCATCTCTACACCTCTTCCGCGAATAGTATGGGATGCGGATGGCTTCGTACGCGGCCGAATGTCTGGATGTGCGGCCATCCGATGGTTTAACGTTGGTTCATCGTTCAACGTCCCTGTGCACGGCCGTCCTCGCCCTGCTTCCATGCCTCGCCCCAGCCCGAATCGCCGCTGCCGGCCATGCTCCAGTTCCCGGCGCCGCGCAGCTCGGTTCCGCGTTCCAGCAGCTCCAGCGCCGCGCGCGCGATTTGGTCGGGGTCGAGTTCGAAGTGTCGGAAAATATAAGCGTTCGACGCCGCCTTGCCGAATACGTCGCGCAAGCCCAGCCGCCGGAAAGGAACGGCGATCCGCTGCTCCGCGAGCACCTCGCTGACGGCGCTGCCGAGACCGCCGATAACGGAATGATTATCGAGCGTCAGGACGGCCCGGCACGTCGAGGCGACAGCCGCGATGCCTTCCTCGTCCAGCGGCTTGATGCTCGGCGCGTGCAGCACGGCCGTGCGGATGCCGTTCTCCTCCAGCAGGGCGGCTGCTTGAAGCGCGCGTTCGGTCATCAGGCCCGAGGTGACGAGCGCGACGTCGCTGCCGCGGCGCAGCAGGTAGCTCTCGCCCCACTGCAGCCGGTATGCCGTCCCGTCGAACAGCTTCGGGAGCAGTCCCCGGCGAAGGCGAAGATACACCGGTCCGTCGGTGGCAGCCGCCAGTTCGGGCGCCTGCTCGGCTTCGGACGCCTCGCCGACGTCGAGGATGCGCATGTTCGGCGTCGCCCGCATCATGGCCAAATCGTCGATCGCCTGATGCGATGCGCCGCCGGGACTCGAGATGCCCGGCATCATGCCGACCAGCTTGACGTTCAGCCGCGGGTACGCGACCGACATCGCGATCTGGTCGAAGCAGCGCCGCGTAATGAAACAGGCGAAGCTGTGCGCGAACGGAATCTCGCCTGCGCGCGCCAACCCGGCCGCGACGCCGACCATATTCTGTTCGGCCATGCCCATGCTGAAGAAGCGGCCGGCATGTTCGCCGCGGAAGAGGTCGGCCTCCGTCTGGGAGGTCAGGTCCGCGCTCAGGCAGAGCACGTCCGGACGCGCATGGCCGAGAGCCGCAAGCGCGTGGCCGTAAGCTTTCAGCCGCGTTTCCGGCGAGCCTTTGCCCCCGTAAATAACCGATTGCGTCGCGTCGATCATGGCGCCGTTCCTCCCCCCATGCCGAAATCCAGCTCCCGCAGGGCGGCTTCGGACTGTTCCTTCGTCCATCTCACGTAATGGACGTCATGCTTCCCGTGCAGCTCGGAGACGCCGTTGCCGGGAACCGTATGCGCGACGATGATCATCGGTTTCCCGTTCTTCCGAAACGCCTCGCCAAGCGCTTGCTCCACCGCGGCCGGATCGTTGCCGTCGATCTCGGCGACGTTCCAGCCGAACGCCCGCCACTTGTCGGCGATGGGCAGAATGCCCGTCACTTCATAAATGCGGCCGTCCGCCTGCATGCCGTTCACGTCGACGATCGCCAGCAGATTATCCAGCCCGTGGTGCTTCGCTACCATCGCGGCCTCCCACGTCTGCCCTTCCTCCAGCTCGCCGTCGCTCATGTATACGACCGTCCGCCAAGGATGCTGCCGAAGCTTCGCCGCAATCGCAAGGCCGACGCCCTGCGACAGGCCTTGCGCCAGCGAGCCGCCCGTAATCTCGAAGCCGGGCGTCGTCTCGCTGCCGATCATCTCGATGACGCTGCCATCGGCGCTGTACGTGTCCAGCAGCTCATCCGGGAAGTAACCCAGCCGCGCCATCGCCGCATAGACGCCGATCGCGTAATGGCCGACGGATAACAGGAAGCGGTCGCGCAGCGCCCAATCCGGTTGTGCCGGATCAAGCCGCAGCATGCGGTAGAACAGATGCGCGATCATTTCGGCGGAGCCGAGTCCTTGCGCGATATAGCCGCCGCCAGCCGCTTCCGTCATGCGGATGACCGTTTTCCTCAGATCCTTTACGAGTCCGTCCAGCGGCAGCTCCGCAGCGCAGCCGCCCGGCGCGATGTCGGCATAAGCATTCATCGCCATCCCTCCTCCGTCAGATCAAGCTGCCGCCGTTGATGCGCAGCACCTCGCCCGTTATATAGCCCGCCCTGCCGGGATCGCTCAGATAGAGAATCGCGGAAGCCATGTCATGCGCCGTGCCCAAGCGGCCGACGAGCGGGCGCTTCGCGATTTCCTTCTTCTCTTCTTCCGTGTTGGCCAGCATCGGCGTATCCGTCGGCCCCGGCGAAATGACGTTGACGCGGATCGAGGGCGCTCCCTCGCGGGCTAGCGATTTGCTCATCGCGATGATGCCGCCCTTGGATGCGGCGTAGTGGGCCGCGGGACGAATGCTGCCGTATTCGCCTGCCGTCGAGGCGATGTTGACCACGGAGCCGCCGCCGGCTTCCCGCATCTGCTTCATCGCTTCCTGGCACAAGAAGAAGTTGCCCTTCAAATTGACGTCCACGACGAAGTTCCAGTTGTCCTCCGTCACCTCGTCGAACGCCGCTTCATGCCAAACGCCCGCGCAGTTCGCGAGCACGCTGACGGGACCGAGTTCTTCTCTTGTCCGGCTCATGAAGCTTCGGATCGCCGACACGTCGCGAATATCGACCGTATCGTGCACGACGTTACCGCTTTGTAATTTTGAAACCGTTTCCATTAATCCTGTAGATGAAGCATCCATGAGTGCAAGCTTGGCGCCTTCCCGTTCGAAAGCGAGCGCGACGGTTCTGCCCATTCCGCCTCCCGCCCCCGTAACCACGACGACCGAATCCTTGAAAATCACTGCATTTCCTCCTTCTCGAATTCAGGAATCATTGCATAATATGGTTAACTGTCATTTGGTTAACCGTATACCATTTACTATTTACTATTCTAGGAGGAGGGCTTATAATTGTCAATAAGAGTAAATACTCACATTTTATATGTACCATGATAAGGAGAATCTTCGATGATCAAAGTGAATCGCAAACACGATCGATTTTCCCGCAGCGTCTTTGCCAAAGATATTTTGCATCATTTGCGCCTGCAAATTTTATCCGGGGAGCTGCCTGCCAGGTTCCGTCTCGTCGAAGGCCAGCTGGCCGAGGAATACGGCGTCAGCCGCGGCCCCGTGCGCAGCGCCATTCACGCGCTGGAGCAGCAAGGACTCGTGCAAACGCTTCCGAACGGCGGTTCCGAGGTCGTCGGTTTTACCGAGAAGCATGCCAATGACCTGTTCGACATGCGCGAGAATCTAGAGCGGATGGCTGCCAGCGAGATCATGCGGAACGACACGATCGATACCCAGCCGCTGCACGGCATCATCGCGAATATGCTTAAGAACGGGATTTCCCTGCAAGAGCTGGAGCAGCTCGATATCGAGTTTCACTACGAATTCATGAAGCTGGCCGACAATTGGGCGCTGCTGCAGCTGTGGGGAACGCTTCGTCCCATCATCACCGACATGCTCACGCTGTCGAACCGGCTGAACACGGCAAACGAGCTGATTCCGGACAACCACGCGCTGATCCTGCAGGCGATCGAGGATCGGAAGCTGAATGTCCTGCTGCAGCTGGTGGAGGAGCAGATCAAGCTTCCCCGCCAGCTCATCGCGGACTGGTACCGGCAGCGCGCGGCCGAGGAATCGGCTGCCGGATCTTCGGCACAGTAAGCTTCAGCTTTCAACTTAGCCTCCGGCGGAGTTTTCCGCCGGAGGCTTCTTCATGTCGGCCGCGCTCCGCCCCTGCCGTCTCAGGCGAGTAACCAGCAGCAGCGAAGGAATGAATGCGCACCAGCCGGCGATTACTGCTCCCCCCGCTCCCAGCGAAGGGAACACCAGCCGCATGACCGCCAGCATCGGCAGCACGGTCACCATGACGACGGCATTTTGCCGCCCCATCGTCCACAGGCTCCGCCTGGCCTCGTAGGCCACGAATACGCCGACAAACGGAAAAAAGGTAATGAAGCCTTGCAGCTCCTGCTTGCCTAGCACGAGCAGCGTTACCAGGCAGACGGTAAGCGGCACCTTCACCCACGGCGGCAGCGCCGTACGCTCGCCCGGCTCCTCCCGGGGAGGCATCCAGCGCAGCAGCGCCAGCGCCAGCAGGAACGCGGCCGCGGCACCGATCCAGAAGAGCTCGCCTCGGATCGGAACGGCCTGAGCCATTAGATATCCGCAAAGGCAGTAGCCGGCTGCGGATGCCGCGATCGCGGCGATAATCGGCACCCGCCAGCCGGCGTAGAGCATTCGCACCGCTTGCATGAACAGAAACATGAGAGCGAGCGACAGGATATTCAAGATATTCACCTGCTTGCCTACAGCCAAGTAAGCGAACGTGAACGGAAAAGGCAGCCCGAACACGAGCGCCTTCCACTTCGGATGGAACAAATACGACGCGGCCAGCGCCTGCGCCGACACGACGGCAATCAACAGGACATCCCACAGGTTCATCGGCTTAGTCTAAGCCTAGATGCCGCTCAGGTCGATTTTGGTGCCTGTTCGCGCGCTCTCCAGGGCGCCTAAAACCATGGCAATGCTCTTGATATTATCGTGGCAGTCGGTTTCCGCCCGGCGTCCTTCTCGGAGCGCCGCGAACATCTCGTCGAAGCAGCCGAAATGATCCTTTCTTCCTGCGTACGTCAGCTCCGCCGATTCGCGCTCCGTTCGCAGCGTGAAGCTCGGCTCCTGTCCCGCGACGACGATATCCGCGATCGGGGGCTGTTTCGAGCCGTCCCACAACGCCGTACCTTGCGACCCCACCGCGCGCCAATTGGCCTCCCATGACGTATTCGCGCCTTCCGCGCACCAAGAGCCTTGGTAACAGAACACGGATCCGTCCGACATTTCGTAAATGCAGATCGCCGACGCGTTGCCCCCGTACCAGGATCCGGGCGGATTGAACTCATGGCAGTAGACCGACACGGGATCCGCGCCGAGGATGAATCTCGCCTGATCGAAGGTGTGGATGGCCATGTCCAGCAGCAACGGGCTGTCCATCGTATCGCGGAAGCCGCCGAAATGCGCGCCGATATAGAAATCCGCCTGCAAATGGCCGACCTTCCCGATCTTCCCCTCCGCGATCAAATCGCGGTACGCGCGGATGCTCGGATGGAAGCGCCGATTCTGCATCACCGCGTAGGTTCGGGCATGCGTGTCCGCGGCGCGGATCATATCCTGCGCTTCCGTCAGGCTGACGGCCATCGGTTTCTCCGACAGCACGTCGCAGCCGTTCGCGAGCGCCGTCATGCAGACGTTGTAACGGGCGGCGGGGATGGTCACATCGAAGACGAGATTTGCCTTCGATTCGCGGATTGCCTCCGCGAGGTCCGTATAGGTACCGCAGGTCAGTCCGTGGCGCTCTGCCATTCGGACTGCCTGCTCGGGGTAAATATCCATCAGCGCCACGATTTCCGTATCCGGCCGCTGCAGCGCGTATTCCACCCAATGGTTGGCCATGCCGCCGCAGCCGGCCAGCGCGACTTTGAACGTTGTCATTGTCCGTAGGCTCCTTTACTGCGCCAGCTCGCCAAGGCGGGCGAAGATCGCGAGCGCCGGGTCGATCGGCACGTCGGCGCGCTTCACGTCTTGCGGGATCTGAATCGTCGGCGTCGGACGCGGACGGCGGTTGCCGAACTGCGGCAGCCATTCGCTCTCGGCGTCCAGCATCTCCGTCACCATGTCGCGGATTTCCTTCAGTGTCAGCACCGAGGACGTCAGCGGGTCGAGCGCGATCGCCTGCACGACCGTCTCCGGATCGCCGGACTTCGCCGCCATGACGGCCAGCCGTTGGACGTTGATGTTCGTCATGTTCAGCGCCGCGCACTGCGCCGGCAGCTCGCCGACGATCGTCCGGTGGATGCCGGTGCGGTCCGCGTAGACGAGGCCTTCCGCGCAGCAGTCGTCCGGCAGGTTCTTGATCATGCCGTTGTTGCGCAGGTTGCCGCTGAACTTGAACGGCTTGCCGGTCTCCAGCGCCTCGATGATGTAGGCGCAGTATTCGATGCTGCGGGGCGGCAGGTCGGCGGATTCGTCCGTCAGCAGGTCGGCCTCGGTGTATTTATTCGCCACGTACATGCACCAGTTGTAGTACGCGCCGGATTCGCCGCCGAACGCGGGCTCGTCGCAGTAGAGGTCGAGCGCTTTCTTGCTGTGACGGAACCACGGCACGTATTCGGAGAGGTGACCCGTCGACTCCGTCATGAAATAGCCGAAGTGGCGGAATACTTCGCCGCGCACCTTCTCGTTGACGTAAAATTCCGGCTCTTCGAACTTCTCGCGCAGCTGCGGGTAGAGATCCTGGCCCTCGTGCTCGATCTTCAGGAACCAGCCCATGTGGTTGATGCCGCCGGTGATGAAGTCGATCTCCTGCTTCGGCACGCCGGTGTAGCCGGAGATGAGGTCGAGCGTCGTCTGCACGCCGTGGCAGAGGCCGACGTACTGGATATTCGTCTCGCCGAGCGCCCAGCAGATCATGGCCATCGGGTTGACGTAGTTGAGCAGGATCGCTTTCGGGCACAGCTCCTCCATGTCGCGCGCCACGTCCAGAATGACGGGGATGCTGCGCAGGGCGCGGAAGACGCCGCCCGGTCCGAGCGTGTCGCCGATGCATTGGTCGACGCCGTATTTGAGCGGGATCTTGTAATCCAGCTCGAAAGCGGTCAGGCCGCCGATTTGGAACGAGCAGATGACGTAGTTCGCGCCCGCGAGCGCTTCGCGGCGGTCGGTCGTGATGGAGACGCGGGCCTTGAGGTTGTTTTGCGCGATGACGCGGTCGATGTAAGCTTTGACATGCGTCGTCTTGGTCGTCGACGGCGCCATGAGGACGAACTCGGTTTCTTCCAGCACTTCCGTGGCCATGATGTCCAGGATCAGCGTTTTGCAGAATACGACGCTGCCGGCTCCGATGATGGCGACTCTTCTCATAAGGACACCCCGTTCTTTGGAATGGATGAAAAGCGGATGGTGGAAGGCGTGGGGGCCCTGCGGCGGTACGGGTCTGCGTTCGCTGTTGTAGTTCGGAATTCTCTCATTTGATTAGACATTTAGAGGTGGAATTCCGACTACAAAGGCGATCTCCGACTCCGTACCTCCTCCGGGCCCCTGCTTCCACCGGGGCTTTTTAAGACATGGCCTGCAGAACTTCCCCCAGCAGGGGGGCATTGCAGGGTAGGCAAGGCTGACTGTCGTGGAAGACTTCACCTTCTTTTCGTTGCGTTGCGCTGCGCTTTGGCCTGGTCGGCCGGAGGCGGCTTCCGCCGCCGCCAGCATTAATGCCAGTACAAACACCGGCACCATCAATAACACCATCAATAACACCATCAATAACACCATCATTAATACCGGCACCAATTCCAACATCAGTCTCAGCACTAACGCCATTAACAACAACACCAAATACCAACATCAATACCAATGCCAATGCCATTGCCAGCGCCACGCCAACTCCAACATTAATGCCAATACAAACACTTGCACCTCATTAACACCATCATTAATACCGGTACCAATACCAACATCAGCATCAGCACTTACGCCAACTCCAACCCAGCAACAGCAACAGCAACAGCAACAGCAACAGCAACAGCAACAGCACCAACACTAACGCCAGTATCAACATAAACACCAATACCAACATCAGCACCAACCCAGCACCAATACCAGCACTAACCTAGCACCAATACCAGCACCAGCACCAGTACCAGCACCAGTACCAGCACCAGCACCAGCACCACCAGCACCATACCAATACACGCCGACGCCAGCTCGCTCTGCAGCACGGTGAAACCATTCAAATAAATGCAAATTTGCACTTATTCTGCATGGGAAATACCCTCCAAGACCAAATAGATGCAAATATGCATCTATTCCGGGGTTTTTCGCTTCTGTATCGCGTTTATAGCTGAAATAGCTGCATATTTGCAGTTATTGCTCGTATTCAGCGATAAGCGCGCCGATTAGCTGCATTTTTGCAGTTATTTCTACCGTCAAGCGATTGCCGCCAAGCGCGTGATCCCATTGCATCGCTATACTGCAGAGGTATTGCGGTCTGACGAGGATGTGCGTGCCGATCGCAGCAAGCAGCCGGTTCTTCGGTACCTTAACGATCCACGGGATTAATGCTTGATACCGTTACTTGTTAACCGCATAACTGCCCGTCAGCGAGCCGATTGGCCGCCCGCTTCTTTACACCTTCGACTCTTCCTTATACCGCGACATGAACAACACGTAGTCTCGTGCGATCTTCAGGTCCTCCAGCGCTTCTTCGGCCGTGCAAGGCGCCGGACGTTCGCCGCGCACCGCGGCGAGGAAATTGATGGCCTGCTTGCGCATCGCGCCTTGGTTCGGCAGCACCGGCTCCGTGAAGGTCGGCGTGCCCCCGTTGTCGCGGAAGACGGTGACTTTGCCGGCGCGCTGGCGGGCAAGCGGGGCCGGAAGCTCGATTTTGATATATCCCTTCTCGAAGGTAACGAGGATGCTCTCCTGCCAATCCGTCGAGGTGATGTACGTGCCCATCTCCAGCGTGACGCATTTGCCGCTGTCGCTTTCGCCGACCAGCAGCGCGCCCGAGCGGGCCGCATAGACGAGCTTGTACGGTTCGCCCAGCATATAGCGGATCGCGTTCACTTGGTGAATGTAGAAGTTGACGAACCAGTCGTAGCTGCCCGTCTGCTCCTCGGTCATGCCCGGCACCGGCTGCGGCTCCCATTCGGTCGCGCCCGTCGGCTCGTCGCTCCAGAGCGCGTTGTCCGCGCCGCCGCCCCAGTTGCCCGGAGGCATCGAGACGCGAACGTAGTTCAGCTTGCCGAACTCGCCGCTTGCCTGCCACTCGTCGATGAGCGTTTTGGCATACTCGACGGCCGGATCGGAACGCTTGTGATAGCCGACGACGTGCAGCGCGCCGGATTCCTGACCGAGGCGCACGAGCCGATCGCCCGCTTCCACCGACAGCGTGAGCGGCTTCTCCGTGAACACGGGCACGCCCGCGCGGAGGATGTCCGGAATCAGGATCGCGTGGCGCTGATACGGCTGGGACGCAATGACCGCATCCAGCTGCTCGTTCGCAAGCAGCTCCGTATGGTTGGCATAGATCCGAGAAATGCCGTAACGGGCGGCGACCTTCTTCGCCAGCTCCGCGCGCGGCTCCGCCAGCGCCACGACCTCGCACTCGTCCTCCAGCATCGCGTAGTTGAAGAGATGCGCGTTTTGGCCCATGAAGCCGGAACCGATGAATCCGATTTTCAATTTACTCACGCTCGTTACGCCTCCGTCTCGTCATTGCCTAGATTTTCGAACAGGTAAAGTCCGTCCTTGCCGGGAGCCACGATGTCGGGGAAGCCGTTGCCCGTGATGTCCTGCACCCAGAAATAAATGCCGCAGCCCGATGCCTCGCCCGCAGGGCCGTAATCGATGATGTGTTTCTCGAAGGCGCCGTCGCGGATCTTATAGTAGTAAATGCCGATGTCGTCGAATGCGCCGGGATCGCCGTCGTTGTGCGCGCGGTAACGCTTGCCCGTCACAAGCTCCAGCTCGCCGTCGCCGTCGATGTCGACCATCTGCATATCGTGGAATTGCGAAGCCGTCATGTCGATCTCATGCTTGATCCACGACCGGACACCGTTCTCGTCGATGCGCTGTTCCAGCCAATGCAGTCCGTAGTCGTGACCCTGGCCGACGATAATGTCCATCAGGCCGTCGCCATTGACGTCATGCCCCAGCATCGGCACGCTGGCCAATCCCATGTCGAATTCGGCATGGAATTCCCAAGGGCGCTGCGACGGATCCTCCGGCTGCTCCAGCCAGCCGTTCGCGAGGATGATGTCCGTGCGGCCGTCGCCGTTGATGTCCGCAAAGCCCATGCCGTGCATAGCCGCCGACTCGCCGATGACGATCGTCTCGAATTGACCGGTTCCCCGGCCGTTCTCGTCGACGATCAGCTTGAAGTACTGCTGCGGATCGTGCACCGCGTTCGAGAAGATCTCCGGAAGGCCGCAGCCGTCGATATCGAAGAAACGAACCGTTTCGTTGCAAACGCTCGGTCCGATATCGAACGTCTGCCACTCTTCCCCGGTCACGCCGGGGTTTTTGCGCCAACGCACGGTCGGGCTCCAGTAGGAAGCCGTAATGATGTCGGTCCATCCGTCGCCGTCCACGTCCATCGGGAAATCGCTGAAATCGTCATGGTAGCCGCCGATCGACTGAACCTCGCAAATCGGGTGCTTTTTCTCGAAATCCGGTCCCTCATACCAAAAGGCACCGCTTACAATATCCAGTACGCCGTCGTTGTTGACATCGAATACGCTGCAGGCCTCGTAGGCCGTATCATCGATCTTGCGCTTGCGAAAACGGGTAGGCAAAGGTTAACCCTCCTATGAAATTGTTGGTTTCGCCTTCATTTTAAGGGAATCGCAGGACCGCTTATAGCCAATACTCAGACACATTAGTACGAAACTCAGACTAGATGGAAGCTCTTCCAATTGCTATACTTGGGCTGACTGATAATGCGCCAGCGCCAAGAGCTGCCGAACGAATCGGAGGTCGAGCCGTATGCGGGTGAATTACGAAGGCGTCGAGATCACCATCATGGGTGCGGGACGGATTACGCCGGATCCCGAATGGCACATCGCCCCCCACAAGCATGATCAGTACGAGATTCATTTCATTACCGAGGGAATCGGCCGCAACCAGCTGGACAACGGGGAAATGGAGCTCTATCCCGGCATCGTCTACATGGCTCCCCCTCAAGAGATGCACGCCCAATATTCGGACAAAATATCGCCGCTCGGACTGTATTATGTCTTCGTCGACTTGAAATTCCCTGTGCATTGGGAGCCGCTCTCGCGTATCTACGCCCCCTTCAGCTTCTCCAGCGGCGATCTGCTGTCGATCTTCGAAAGCATCGGCAGCCCGGCCGTCGATGCCAGCGTGGGGAGCCGGCTGCTCGGCAATATGCGCCTCATCGAAATGGTGTGGAAGGTGCTGGAGTCCCGTTTGCAATCCGTCATCCCTGCTTCTCCCGCCCAGCCCCTCAATCAGCACGGACAGCCCACGCTTCTGCTTCAGAATGCCGTACTCTACATCCAGCAGCATTTCTACCGCAACCCGACCGTCGCGGAAATCGCCGAGGCCTGCTATGTGAGCGAGCGCCACCTATCCCGCATGTTCCTGCGCCATATGAACATGACGGTCAATCAATTCGTCCAGCACGAGCGTCTCTTCTACGCCTCCACGGAGCTGAAGCATACGAGCTCGTCGCTGCAGGCAATCTCCGAGCGCCTGCAATTCTCGTCCATGCAGTACTTCGCCCAATGGTTCAAAGGACTGTCGTCCATGACGCCGGCGGAGTTCCGGAAGAAGCATTACACCGCGTAAACGCAGGATAAAATAAAAAACAAGGGGCTGCCCGGACGTCTGGATGACGCGGCAGCCCCTTGTTCGCAGCTGGCAAGTATGCGATTGGATGAGGGAACGAATTTACATCGGAGAACCTGCCCTGCCGCCGCGCTGCGCCGCCGAAACCATAAGCAGAATCGCGGAGACCAGGTGAAGGAACCAGCCCACGAACGGAATCCAGCCGAGCGCGGACGTGATGATGCCTACTATGGAACCGTATTTGGCTTCTTTGCTCATCGCCGACATTACGAGCGTCAGGATGTGAAGCAGCAGCATTATGCCGAGTACGCTGTAGCTGCTCCCGACGACGATCAAGCCGCCGACGATCGGAATGGCCAAGATCAGCTCGAATACGCCTGTCAGCCATTTCATTGCTTGTGAACCCGACAATGCGAACGCCTCCTCAAATGGTGTCACTCCACATTGTAACAAATCCGACACAACTCCGACAGCTGTTCCAAGTCCCTCTCATTCGAAATTGTCGCTGCTGCGCTCCGCCCTGCTTCACAATTAGTTAAGTTTTCGCTTACAGCCGCTAGTTGCGATGACGTCTTTCGTTCTCCTCATCCTCATGAAGTCGATCTCATTCCCTGCACCTTCAAAACAGCTGAGGGCAGCCCCTTTCGGAGCCGCCCTCTCTTCATTAACTGCCGATTTTGATGGAATCGAAGTCGATGCTGCCGCTCGTCGAGTATTCGTCGATACGGAGCTGCTTGATCGTGCCCGACCAGCCGGAGACGCTGCTCATGTCGATGTCGTAAGTCGTATAGCCGCTGTTCGCGTTAATCGCGAAGGTCTTCGAGTGCGCTTCGGTAAATCCGCTGTCGCCCGTGTTTTGGAAATACACCTGCAAATTCGTGGAGCTGGTGTTGTTCTGCAGGCGCAGATACAGATGGCCGTTGCTCGCGCTGACGCCGATGCTGCCCGGCGAGAGGATGTACGGATCGGAGCCGCCCGTCATGCTCACGTGCAGCGAGCCGCCCGAGACGGTGCCGGAGACGTCGTTCTGCATCGCCCAGCCCTCGAAATTAGAAGCCGTGTCGAAGTTCCATTCGACCGCGTAGCTGCTGCCGGAGGAAGGCGTCGCGGACGCCTGCGATGAGTTGGTGCTCTCTCCGGCGCTGTTGACCGCGCTCACTACGTAATAGTAAGTCGTGCCGTTCGTCAGCCCCGTGTTCGTATAACTCGTCGACGTCACGCCCGTCGCGACGTTCGTGTACGAACCGCCGGACGTCGTGCTGCGTTTGACGTTGTAGCTCGTCGCGCCCGAGACGGCGCTCCAGCTGAGCGAAGCCTGCGCGTTGCCGCCGGTCGCGGTCAGGCCGGCCGGCGCGCTTGGCACGGTGCCGCCGCCCCCGGAGCCGCCGATCTTAATGGAATCGAAGTCGATGGTGCCGCTGCCGGAGAACGCGTCGACCCGCAGCTGCTTGATCGTTCCCGTCCAGCCGGACACGCCGGTCATATCGACGTCGTACGTCGTGTAGCCGCTGTTCGCGTTAATCGTAAACGTCTTGGAATGCGCTTCGGTAAATCCGCCGTCGCCGGTATTCTGGAAGTAAATCTGCATGCTCGTCGAGCTCGTGTTGTTCTGCGCGCGCACGTAGATGTGGTTATTGGCCGCGCTGACGCCGATATTGTTCGGCGAGATGATGTACGGATCCCCGCCCGTCATGGTGACATGCAGCGAGCCGCCCGAGACGGTACCCGTCACGTCGTTCGCCATGGACCAGCCTTCGAAATTGCTCGCGGTATCGTAATTCCATTCAGCCGCATAGCTCGTGCCGCTCGAAGACGGGGTCGCCGAAGCTTGGCTGGAATTGCCGCTTTCCCCGATGCTATTGACCGCGCTGACGACGTAATAGTACGTCGTGCCGTTCGTGACGCCCGTATCCGTGTAGCTCGTGGACGTCACGCCCGTCGCCACGTTGCTGAACGAGCCGCCCGAGGACGTGCTGCGTTTGACATTGTAGCTCGTCGCGCCGGATGCGGCGCTCCAGCCCAAGGCTACCTGGCCGTTGCCGCCGCTTGCCGACAATCCGGTCGGCGTCGAAGGCAGGCTTCCGCCTCCTCCGAAGGCAGTGTACGCGATCGCCGGCGCCCAGCTTGCCGCGTCCGCCGTGTTGTTGCCGCTGCCGTCCACTTCGAAGCGGATGACATCGCCTGCGCTGACCGTGATGCTGTCCAGCACCTGCTCGGCTCCCACGAGATCATTGTAGCCGATCGACTGATCTCCGCCGGACGGCCAGATGCGCGTGCCGTTCTTCGTAATGCGCGTAGTGATGCCGTCACCGCCGGAAACGTCGGACTTCAGCACGCGTCCGCGGATGCTGATCGTGCCGTTCGACGGCGCGGTCCAGGCGCGGGCGATTTTGCCGCTCGTGCCCGGCGTCTGGTCGAACTGCTTCACGTTCGGCACGGCCGTGGACGAGTTGGTCTGCCACGCTTTCGCAGCCGAGTCGTAGTAGCTTAAATTGGACCAAGAAGAACCGTTGTACGACTGGTATGACCAATTGCTGCCGCCCTGCGTGCCGCTGAATTGGTAGCCGGCATGGTAAATGTCCGAGGCTGACAGCGTCTTGTTGTTCGAAATGCTCATGCTGCTGGACGATCCGCCGGTATCGGTGTAAATGAACGGGCTGTCGCTGGAGAGATTGTTCGCGATCGTGCCCGTCGGCGTGACGCCGCCGCCCGAGATGCGGACGGATCCGCTGCCGTTGCCTTTCATGACGTTGCCGTTGATCTCCAAGTTAAACAGCTGGTTCGGGATAACCGAGCCGATGTAGGAGTTGAACGCGAGGATCGAAGGACCCCAGCCCGCGTTGTTGCCGAAGTAGTTGTTGTTGACGTGCAGGCCGTTCACGCTGTGCTCGTAGTCGATGCCGACCTGGTCGGGCGAGCCCGTATTCGGCATGTTGATCATCAAATTGTTGAAGAAGTTCGAATCGTACGTGAACGCCGTGTAGATCGCCGCCGTTCCGCTCGGGGACGCGCAGCCGCCCGCCTCGTCGAAGATGGAGTTCATCAGCGTCAGGTTCTTCACGCCGTTCAGCGCCATGCTGTCGCCGCAGTAGCTGCCCATGCCGTTCGCGTCGTGGTCATGAATATAGAGATGGTTCATGATGACGTTTGTGGCCGCATCGTGGCGCGTCACGCCCGGACCGACATACGTGTAGCCGCCGCCGAGGAAATCGATGGTCACGGTATCCTGGTTATGCGCGCCCTCGATATAGTCGAACAGCATGTTGTTGATGACCGGTCCGTTCCACGGATCCTCCGACCTGGCGCTGCTCGCCGTAATGACGATGCCCGAGGACGTGCTGATGGAATCTCCGGTCGTTTGGTTGCCGCTGCCGGATTGGCCATGGATGCCGGAGATGTGGTGGAAGTACAAGTTGCGGAATTCAAGCCCTTGGTGGCCGGACGTCAGGAAGGTAACCAGAATGCCCGTGCCGGCATAGCCGACCTCGAGATCCTGGATGCGCCAGTAGTCCGGATTAGTCAGCCGGATACCGCGGTCGGACTCGCTGCCGTTGCGGATGATTTTCGGCCGCGCGCCGGAGCCGTACGCGCCGATCGTGATCCAGTTGCCGGAATTGCCGGCGCCGGTCACGACCATCTGCTGGTTAAACGTGGCACCGCGGGCAAGCAGGATTTGGTCGCCCGCGCCGAATGTGCCGATGTTGTTGATCGGCGTGAAGGAACAAAACGGCTGCGTCGACGTACCTGAACCGGAGTCGCTGCAGCCAGAGCCGGATTGGTTGTTGACGTAGTAACTCGTATTGGATGCGGCCGCCGGTTTCGGCGATATCGCCACGCTGGTCACGGCCAGCAGGAATGCGGTCAGCAGCGCCAGCCACGCGCGGCGGGTCAGCCTGGGTTGAACGATCGTCATTATTAGGGCCTCCTCGAAATTCATGGAATTGGAGGCCGGACCGGGGAGTCCCGGCCCGGCAAAGCCAGTCTAGCTGCCGATCTTAATCGAATCGATGTCGGTGCTGCCGCTCGTCATGAAATAGTCGAGGCGCAGCTGCTTGATCGTTCCCGTCCATCCGCTCACGCCGGACATGTCGACGTCGTAGACCGTGTAGCCACTGTTGGCCGTCACGTTGAACAGCACCGATTTGCCCTCCATAATGGTGGAATCCGCATTCGTCGTGTAAAACAGCTGCATGACGGTCGCGCCCGTATTGTTTTGCATCCGAATGTAGACATGCTTGTTGCTGCTTGCGGCAGCGCCGATATTGTTCGGCGACACGATATACGGATCGCCGCCTCCCGTCATGGACACATGCATGGAGCCGCCGGAGACCGTGCCCGAGACGTCGTTTTGCATGCTCCAGCCCTCGAAGTTGCTTGCCGTATCGAAATTCCACTCCGCCGCGTAGGACGACGAGCCCGAGGACGGCGTCGCCGAAGTCGGACTGGAATCGCTGCTCGTGCCGCTGCCATTGACCGCGCTCACGACATAGTAGTAGGTCGTTCCGTTCGTCAGGCCCGTATCCGTATACGTCGTGCCCGTGACGCCGGTCGCGACCGTCGTGCCGTACGTGCCTGACGCCGTGCCGCGCTTGACCGTATAGCTCGTCGCCCCGCTGACGGCATTCCAGCTCAATGCGGCTTGGGCATTGCCCGCGGACGCCGACAGTCCCGTCGGAGCGCTCGGCGCTGTGCCGCCGCCTCCGCCTACCCCGCCGAGCTTGATGGAGTCGAAATCGACGCTGCTCGAGCTGGCGGCGATGTCGACGCGAAGCTGCTTAATCGTGCCCGACCAGCCGGAGACGCCGCTCATGTCGATGTCGTAGACGGTATAGCCGCTGTTCGGCGCGATGGTGAACGTGCGCGATTTGGTTTGATCGAAACCGGGAGAGCCGTTCGTCGTGAAGAAAATTTCGCCCCACGTCGCGCTCGAATTGTTTTGCATGTTGAGGTAAACATGGCCGTTGCTCGATGCCGCCGCCGCGATATTGTTCGGCGACACGATGTACGGGTCGCTGCCCACCATGTTCACGTGGAGCGAACCGCTCGAGACGGAGCCGGAGACGTCGTTCTGCAAACTCCAGCCTTCCAAGTCGCCCGGCGAATTGAAATTCCACTCCGCCGCATAGGTTGCCGCGCTGGAGCTCGGCGTCGCCGACGCCTCCGAGGAATTTCCGCTCGCCCCGCTGCCGTTGACCGCCGTCACGACGTAATAGTAGGTCGTGCCGTTCGTCAGACTCGTGTCCGTATAGATCGTCGAGCTGACGTTGGTCGCGATCGTCGTGCCGTAGGAGCCGGAAGACGTGCCCCGCTTGACCGTATAGCTGGAAGCGCCGCTGACCGCGTTCCATGACAGCGTCGCCTGCCCGTTGCCCGCCGTGGCCGTGAGGCCGGACGGCGCGGAAGGAATACCGCCGAAGGCGGTGTATGCGATCGAAGGCGACCAGCTCGTCGCGTCGGCCGCGTTGTTGGCGCTGCCGTCGACTTCGAAGCGGATGACGTCGCCTGCAGTGACGGACAGGTTGTCGAGGACCTGCTCCGCGCCGACCTTGTCGTTGTAGGCGATCGACTGGTCGCCGCTTGCCGGCCAGATGCGCGTCCCGTTCTTCGTAATCCGCGCCGTGATGCCGTCTCCGCCGGAGAGATCCGACTTCAGCAGCCGTCCGCGGACGCTGATCGTGCCGGAGGACGGCGCGGTCCACGCGCGGGCGATTTTGCCGTTCGCGCCCGGCGTCTGCTCGAACTGCCGCACGTTCGGCACGGCCGTCCCGGCATTCGGCTGCCAGGCTTTGGCGGATGCGTCGTAGTAGGCGAGATTGGACCAGGACGAGCCATTGTAGCTTTGATACGACCAGTTGCTGCCGCCCTGCGTGCCGCCGAATTGGTAGCTTGACGAATAGAGGTCGGACTCGGTCGGAATGTAGCGGTTGTTGGCTACCGTCATGCTGCTCGCCGTGCCGCCGGTTTCCGTGTAGATGAACGTGGAATCGTGGTACAAATTATCTCCGATTCGGCCGGTAGGATTGTGGCCGTTGCCCGCGATGCGGATGGAGCCCTGCCCGTTGTTCATCATGACGTTGCCTTCGATGCTCAAATTGTCCAGCTTGTTCGGAATGACGGAACCGATATAGGCGTTGAACGCCAAGATGGACGGACCCGCGCCGGCATTGTAGCCGAAGAAGTTGTTGTTGACCTTGAAGTTCGACACGATCGCTTCGTAATCGATGGACACTTGGTCCGGCGAGTTCGTGTTCGGCATGTTCTTCATGATGTTATTGAAGAAGTTCGCGTTGTTCAGGAACCCGGTGTAGATCGCCGCGGTTCCCGTCGGCGCCGGGCAGCTGTTCGCATGATCGAACACCGAGTTCATCAGCGTCAAACCGTCGGTGGCATTAAGCGCCAGGCTCTCGCCGCAGACGTTGCCCATGCCGTTCGCGTCGTTGTCGTGGAAATAGAGATGATTCATGACCACGTCGGTTGCCGCGTCATGGCGCAGATCGCCCGGCCCGACGTACGAGAGGCCGCCGCCCAAGAAATCGATGGCGATCGTGTCCAGATTGTGCGCACCTTCGATGTAGTCGAACAGCACGTTGTCGATGACCGGACCGTTCCAGTGATCCTCGGTCTTCTGCGACCCGTTCGCCGTCAGGTCGATGCCCGCGGAGTTCATGACGTAGTCGCCGCCGTTCTGCGAACCGCTGCCGGAATTGCCGTGAATGCCGGTGATGTGATGCAGGTACAGATTACGGAATTCGAGCCCCTGATGACCGGAAGACGTGAACGTCACCAGAATGCCGACGCCGGCGTAGCCGACCTCGAGGTTTTGGATCCGCCAGTAGTCCGGGTTATTCAACCGGATGCCCCGGTCGGATTCGATGCCGTTCCGGATGATCTTCGGGTCGGCGCCCGAACCGTACGCGCCGATCGTGATCCAGCTGCCCGAATTGCCGGAGCCCGTCACGACCATCTGCTGATTGAACGTCGCGCCCCGGGCGAGCAGAATCTGGTCCCCCGCGCCGAAGGTGCCGATGCCGTTGATCGGCGTGAACGAACAAAACGGCTGTCCGGTCGACGTGCCTGAGCCGGAGTCACTGCAGTTCGAGCCCGATTGGTTGTTGACGTAATACGTCGTGTTGGATGCGTTCGCCAAGCTCGGCGCCCAGACCAGGACCGTCATAAGGGCTCCGAAGGCGATGGCAAACAACGCTAGCAAACGGGTTAGCGTTGTTGCGGATATGCGGTTGTCGACAATCACGTTATAAAATCCCTCCTCCTCATCTCGTCAAACCATTCGAATCGCCGTCAAGCCTTTGCCCAAGAGCCGATTCTGCGCCGCTAGCGCGGCGGCGGATGCCTGCGGGGCATCACCTCCTTTGGTATCGTTGTTGGCGGCCCATAAGAGCGGCAGCGCCTTGCGTTTGACGGCGCTGCATAGCCTTAATGAACTTCAGCCTTTTTTGCCCACAACTCGGCAGTTGTTGTGCTTCATATGAAGAAACACGATTTCGGCCGACTTCGGCTCTTCGTGCTCTCAAAGCTGCTATTTTGCACAATTTCGGGCCAACTTCGGCTATTCGTTCTCCCAAAGCTGCTATTTCGCACAATTTCAGTCCAACTTCAGGCTTTATGAGCTCCCAAAGCTGCTATACTGCACAATTTCAGTCCGACTTCGGCTATTCGTGCTCCCAAAGCTGCTATTTTGCACAATTCCTGCCCGACTCCGGCTTTTCGTGCTCCCAAAGCTGCTATACGGCACAATTTCAGCCCAACTTCGGTTATTCGTGCTCTCAAAGCTGCTATTTTGCACAATTTCAGCCCTACTTCGGCTATTCGTGCTCTCAAAGCTGCTATTTTGCACAATTTCGGCCCAACTTCGATTCTTCGAATTCAAGCCCATTAAGTTGGCAATGCTATTCGGCCCATGCCAGGCCTCTTGTCCGGCACTCGCGTCACTAGGCCATGAGCGATGTTTCCGTTACAAGCTTGCGCTGCTCGTCGACGAGCAGCGTCTTGATCTCGAACGCTCCGAGCCGCTGCAGTTCCGCCAGGCCAATTACGGGAATTCGAAGCTCCGTCTCCTGCGTCTCCGCGGTCGGATTGTAGAGACGGACGACGAAGCCTCCGCCGGCCTCCGCCTGCTTGAACGCCGTCATGACGACCGCTTCGCCCGTCAGCTCGGCAAGCGGCGGCGCAGGCGTCCCCGCGCCCGGCGGGAAGAACGAGAGCACGAACGGCTTCTCGCCCCGTTCCAGCGCCCGGCGATCGAGCTCCGCCAGCTTGGCGCGTCCCGCTCCGCCGCCGAACCAGAACCGGTACAGCCGCTCGCCTTGGTCGACGCGATTGGAATACCGGTCCTGCGGCATGACCGTCCGGTCATTGATCGGGTGGCCGGAGAAACCGGGCGAGCGCAGCAGGGAAAGACGGATCTCCCCGGCATCGTAATCCGAGCCGTAGATGCCGTCGTTAATGCAGCTGAAGGCCAGATCGGACCGGTCGTCGTATACCGCGGTCCATTTCTGCGCGACCGCTTCGAGTCCGCCCTCCGGCAGCCGATCGGTGCCGCCGGCGACTTGGCCGTAATAGGCGCCCGCATCCAGCAGCGTCGGAACGGACAGCTTCAGCATGCGGCTCTTCTCGTTCCAGATGACGCGCACCTGGACCTCGAATTCCGTCCCTTGCTTGGGCAGCTTGTAGGTCTGCACAAGAAAAGAATGATTATAGCGGAACATGGCCTCCACGACCGTGCGGGCTGGACCGTCCTCGATGACGCGGACGGATGGAAGCACGCCTCCCGTAATGCCGGAGAACCGCGTGCCGTCTTCCGGCTGCATCAGCTCGAAGCGGCCATCCAAGCTCCTAAAGCTCTGCACCTCCATGCCCCACGCGTCGTCGCTGTCCGCGATGACGAGAGGCGCGAACGCGCCCGGCTTCAGGAATTCGACGCCGTCCGCGGCGTAACGGTCGACGAGCCCCGTGGCGCAGTTGATGTCTACCTCAAGCTCCGCGCTGCGGAACGCGATGATGCCGTCATGCGGCTGAAGCGCCGGCGCCGGCTTCCTCGGCAGCGTGACGAGCCGCACGTCGAAGCGGTTCATGCTGCCGGGCTCGAGCCGCGCCTGGAAGGCGACCCGCTTGCGCCAATCGAGGTTGAGGTTGCTGAGCTCCTGCTCCGCTTGGGAGGGAACGGGCTCGCCGGCGCGGTACACGTACGGCATTGTGAACTCCTCGTTCCAGTTCTGGTCCGGCAGCTGGAACTCGCATTCCCAGATGCCGTCGACGGCGTACGGATGCGGATTGTAGACGAGAATCGGGATTTCGCCTTCCGCCGCCGTCGGCTGTCCGGCCGACAAGGCGAAGAACGCCCGCGCCTTGAGCCGCGACACGATCTCCAGTCCATGGTCGAGCAGACGAATCGACGCTTCTTCGACCGGCTGGATCGACGAGCCGGGCAGGACGTCATGGAATTGGCTGACCATCAGATCGCACAAGGCGTCATGCAATTCGGCAGCCGGATAGCGGAAGGCCGCGGCCGATGACAAGGCGGATGACAAGACCGCTCCAGTAGATATAGATACAGCAGCCGCTGCTGCTTCGGAGACAGCCTCCGCGGATACGACGGCGGTAACCGTTCCGCCAGCCTCTCCTTCCCTTGCCGGACCCGGAGCGAGACTGGCCAGCGCCGCATGCGTCAGCATTTTCTCGGCCATGTAGATCTCGTTCTCCAGGAGCCGATGCTTCTGCTTGATCCGAATCTGCGACGTGTAGCAGCCGACGGCATGCGGATTCATGTCGGCTGCCCGGCGGGGCAGCTCCCTGCCCGTCTCGCGCAGCTCGGCGAAGTAAGCCTCCGGCGTCGAATGAACGACGAACGTATCGTCCGTCTCGGCGATCAGCGCCTCCAGGTCCTTCAGATCCTCGTACGACGGTCCGCCGCCGTGATTGCCGACGCCCCACAGCATCGCCGCGACGTCCCGGTCCGCAAACTTCGCCAAGCCTTGACCCGCCTTCTGCGCCGCTTGGCCGCGATGCGAGCCGTACATGTCGACTGCCCGGTGCGCCGTTATCTCCGAGCCGTCATAGCCGACCCATACGAAGTCGTCCCCTTCCAGCTCCAGCTGCGAAGGAATCGGGCGACAGAAGATATACGAGTCGTACCCTGCCTTCTTCATCAGCTGGACCAGTCCGCGGCTGTGGCCGAACGAATCGAAATTGATCGCGGTCGTCGGCGTTACGCCGAACTTCTCCGCAAAGTACCGCCGCCCAAGCAGCATCTGCCGCACGAACGACTCCGCGCTCGGCATGTTGCAATCCGGCTGCAGGTACCACCCGCCCATAATATGCCACCTGCCGTCCGCGACCAGGCGCTGGATGCGCGCGAACAGCGCAGGCTCGAACTCCTCGACCCATTTGTACAAGGTGACCTCGTTATGGTTGAAGACGAAGCCCTCGAACCGTTCGCACAGGTCGGCCGCCACCCGGAACGTCGAGACGGCTTCCGCCGCGCCCTCCTCCCATTCCCACAGCCAGACGGGGTCGAGATGCGCGTTGCAGATCAGATGGAACGTCTTCATAAAGCCGCTCCTCCTTGGTCTGCCGTGCTGCCGTCCTTCAATGCTCCCGCTTCCGGCTTGAAGCCGAAGAACTCGTTCGGATTGTTATAGAACCAATCCTCGGCGACCGTCTTCGCGTCGTTCAGCGACAGCCAGCCTTCCTCCACCAGCTCCGACAGCGCGCGCGCGACGTTATCGCGGGCCGCCACGAGGTAGCCGTAGGTCAGCTCGGTCGTAAAAGCATCCGCGCCGAAGGCGAGCACCTTGTTGTACGGGAGGATTTTGAGGGCGCGCTTCATCAGCTCCACCGTATAGTCAGGGTCGATGATATGGCACCAGCAGAGGTCGAGCCAGACGTTCGGATAATTCTTGCCGATGAACAGATATTCGTCCATGTACGGCCAATTGCCGTGAAACAGGCCGACTTTGACGTCGGGATGCGTCTCCAGGAACGGGATGAGCAGCGCCGCGTTCGCCTTGCGCACGTCGTTGCGCGTGCCCGCCATATGGCCCGTGTGCAGCTGAAGCGGCAGCCCGCGCTTCGCGCCGCGGCGGGCGTACTCGCTGAACAGCCAGTCGTCGATCGGCTTCGTCTCCACATACGACAGCGCTTCGCGCGGATACTGGATGAGCCGCGTGAAGATCCGCTCGATGTCGGGCTTGGCATGCATCTCGTAATCCAACGCGCGGCGGTACGCCGATTGGTCCTTGAGGCAGACGGCGCCGAACTGAACCGCTTGATCGAGATACCCGTCGAAAGCAGCCATGAAATCGTCGAGCTCGCGCATCGGTCCCTTGGCGTAAGGAGACAGCTTTTGCAGCGATACGATGCTGAGGATCAAGTGCAGTTCGGGCAGAGGGACGGCGAACTTCGCATGATCGGAGATGCCTTGCACCTTCCCGTTCATAATGTTGCGGAAATCCTCGTACCCGGATATGTCCACGACCGACGCGCGGATGCCCGCCTCCGCCATGATGCGGTCATGCCAAGCGGTATCGCGCTCGGAGGAACGCTCCATCAGCATGCGGAAGTTCGCCTCCGTCAGCTCCGTCACGCCCCAGCAGTGCTCCAGGCCGGCCATGAAATACTTGTAGTATGCCGTATGCTTCACCTTCGGGAGCACCTTTGCGAACGCTTCCCACTTCTGCTCGAACGGCGCGTCGCCGTTGGTCATCAGCCGCGCGAACGGACGGTCCTCCAGCCCGGAAGCCACGTCGAGGTCGGAATGCAGGTAGCCGAGGTAGAGGCCGAACGGGTTCGTTACCTTCCCGCCGCTGCCGATATGATGGTCGTGCGTATTAATGACGGGCACCGTATCGAGGTAAGCCCGCAGTTCGCCGTACAGTTCCTTAGGCATCGTCTCGTCCTCCCTTATCCTTGGCCTGCCGCGGCCTTCTTTTCCTTCGCTTTGTCCGCTTCGCCCGCGTTGCGGTTCGCGGCTTCGCGGTCGGCCTTCTGCTCCTCGACCGTCTTCGTCTTCAACCGGGCTGCTCCTCGGTAATCGTCGCGCGTCGGCACCTTGCGTCCGGCAGCCAGCCGTTCCTTCGCCTCCGCGATCGCGGACGTATACTGCGGCAGCCACCGCTCCTGCGCGACGAGCAGCTCGTCGGCCATCTGCCACACCTCGGGCGGATTGCAAACGGCGCCCGTCAGCGGATCCATCAGCATCGCCTGCCGCAGCAGCAGATCGTCCCCGCGCACCGCCGCCTCCACGCCGAGCCGCTGCACCGAGATGCTCGCGCTGCACACCGCCGCGCAGCCGAGCGGGATGTCCCCGACGACCGGCATGCTGATGCCGTTACGGTCCACGTAGCCCGGTGCCTCGATGATGGCATCGTCCGGCAGGTTCGTAATGATGCCGTTATTTGGCACGTTGAAGTGCCCCCGGTAAACGCGGCCCGTCTCCAAGCCTTCGATAATATAGGAGCCATGCTCCTCGCCGCGCTCCTCGGAAGCGTAGCGGAACGGCGGCGCGGCCAGCCAGTTCGGAAAATCCGTCTTGAACCAGTCGCGCCCTTCCGTGCATACCCGCAGGTAACCGCCCGTTTCGCCGTTGATCCAGACGCTGAGATCGATCCAATTGCCGATGTCGTCCGGCCGCTTGCGGTACCAGGGCACATACTCGCTGTCATGGCCGTTCGACTCCGTGCTGAAGTACCCGAACCGCCGCAGCAGGTCGATGCGCACCTTCTCGGTATCGCGATAGACGGGATGCCGTTCGAACGCGTCCAGCAGCTTGCCGGTCATGTCCTCCCCTTTGTGCTTGATGGACACGAACCAGGTCTGATGATTAATGCCCGCGCAGACGACGTCGATGTCGTCCTTCGCAAGCCCCAGCACCTCCGCGACCTGCCGCGTATCGCCCTGCACGCCGTGGCATAGGCCGATCGTCCGCACGCCGCCGTACTTGTTGCACGCCCACGTCAGCATGGCCATCGGATTGGCGTAGTTGAGCAGCAGGCAGTCCGGGTGCGCCACTTCGCGGATGTCCTTGCAGATATTCAGCATCTCGGCGATGCCGCGCTGCGCGTACATGATGCCGCCGGTGCAAAGCGTGTCGCCGACGCACTGGTCGACGCCGTAGCGAAGCGGAATATCGATATCCGATTCGAAGGCTTCCAATCCGCCGATCCGCACGACGGTGAATACGTATTTCGCGCCCGCGAGCGCCTCCCGCCGGTCGAGCGTCGATTGAATGGCGATTCCGAGTCCGTTCTCGCGGATATCCCGCTGACACAGCTGCGTGACCATGTCGAGCTGCGACTCGTTAATGTCCGTGAACGCCACCTCGATATCGGCGAACTCCGGCACCGACAGCAGATCCCGCAGCAAGCCGCGCGTGAAGCCGACGCTGCCCGCTCCGACAAAAGCGATTTTAAACGGCATGAATGATTGCCCTCCTTAAATGCTTGCTCATAATTCCATCCTGATGCGGTCCTGCTGCCGGTCAAATATCCGTCCCTGACCCGATGCTTCGAATGGCTACACGTCAATATGCTTCGAACGGCTGCCTGTCAATTCATGCGTTCGATGAAAATCCACTCGGCGACGAAGCGCCCTTCCAGCCTCACATTCAACCCTGAAGACATCAGCTGCGCACCCGTCATGCGCGCCGGCGGATTGGTGCCGTCCTCGAACGCGACCGCATACTCGGCCTCCGGCTCCAGCCCTTTCCACGGGATGGTCCAGGCATCCACGCCGCTGTCCGGCTTGAACACCATCGTCAGCCCTTTGCCCGTGTCCGGGTCGTACAGTTCCAGCCCATCCCACGTGACGCCGTCCGGCCGCGGCAAGTTATGGTACACGTTCGCATGCCGCACGAGCGGACGCACTTTCTCCTTGTACGTTCGGATCAAACGCGCCAACGTCGCCCGGTCCGCCTCCGACATCTCCGTGGGCAGCTCCACGTGCATCGACGGCGCGCCCATCAGATACGTGCGGAACCGGTAACCCGCCGTGCCGACGATGCCGTCCGACGCCGCGTCCCCGAACTGCGTCATGAGCTGCATGAGCGGGAAGCAGTAGACCGAATCCCACATTGCCCGCCGGATATTAATCGCTTCGAAATAATCGGTCACCTGCACGACACTCGACCGCTTCATGACGGCGTAGCCCTTGAGCGCTCCGCCGCCGGAGCAGTTCTGATAGCGAAAGCCCGGACGCTCCGCATTATAACGATCCAGCAGTTCGACGTACGCTTGCTCCGCCCAATACGCGGCGTCATTGCAGCCCCGATGCTTATTGCCGTCCGCCTTGCGCGTGACGACCGGGTCGTAATCAGTGCGCAGCGAGTCGACGCCGTATTCGTCAAACCGACGGGCAAGCGCTTCGTAGACGAATGCGCTGCATTCCGGCACGCCGAGGTCCGCCTTCAGGTTATCGACGAACCAAGCCGGATGCCCGTTCTCCCCTTCCGAGGTGAGCGCCTCCGGGTCGGTCGATTCCCCGTTCGTCAGCGTAAAATAAAGCGCGAACGCCAGTCCCTTGCCATGCGCGTAATCCGATGCGGCCCGCATGCCCCGCGGCCAGTTCTCCGCGCTGGCCCGCCAGTCGCCGTAGCCCTCCCACCAGCCGACGTCGATGGTCACTTCCTCCGCGCCGATCTCGGCGACGGCATCCACCATCGGGTAGTAATTGTCCTCTCTGCAAATCCACGAGCCCTTTTCAATAGCCGTATTGTAATAGGCATTCCAACCGACATACGGCAGATTCTCGTTCGTCCGGTTAATCTCCGGCATCATGTGCCGGAACAGCCACTTGCGCAGCCGGTTGCTTCCGTCGTCGATATCGCCGTTGAAAGTGCCGATGAATGCCGCGGGCAGCTCGAAGGACGTACCCGGCGCGATCTCGGCGCAAAAGTCATCGAACATGCCTGCGCGGATCTCTGCTTGGACCGAGGCGGATCCGCCCGCTCCGTTCGCGGCGCCGGAGGCTCCGCCTTCCATGCCCCGCACCGCGATGCGCCCATGGTTCCATACCCAGCCGACGTACAGCCCATGGCCGCTGCGGGCATGCAGCATGACGAACGGAATGAATCCGGTATCGTCGTCGTCCGGCTTCGTCCAAATATCCTTCGCGTACCGGTCGCGCAGCGGCTCGAGGTAAGTGCCGTAACCGGAGCGCATATAGGACATGATTGTCGCCGCGGCTCTGTCTTTATGTACATAGAAGACATCCGTGTCCTCTCCGGCGCCGACGACGATGTCCAGCGATTCCGGCTCAAACAGCAGTATCGGCTGCTCCGCCCGATTCTCGATGATCAGTTGATGCTGCACCGGCCCCGGGCCTGCATTCGCCGTCCACACGGAGCGCAGCGCTGCGCCGCTGACCGCGTCATGAAAATGCAGCGTCAGCTCCGTGCCTCCCGAACCGATCGTCTCCCCTGCCGCGGACTCGAACGTCCACTCCGGCGCTCGGCGCACGTAACCGGCCGCCAGCCTGCACGGCAGCTTCACTTCCGCCGATTCGCGGTCTGACCAATCAACGCCCGCCGGCCCCTTCAGCGAGACAAGGTACAGCCGATCTTCCCGGACGGTCAGCGCAAGCTCCGTATCCGCGGTGGCCAACGTCCAGCCATGCTCCCTATTCGCCAACGGATTCATCGGCCCCGCCTCCTTCGCTTACGCTTATGCCCTCGCCTTGGCCTTGTCCTTGGCTTTGGCCTTTGCCTTTGCCTTGGACTTCGCTTTTGCCTTCGCTACTGCCACCGCTCTTGCTGATATCGCTGTCGCTGTCGGCCAAACGATAGAACACCCACTCCGCGCTGAACTTCTCCGCCAGATACACGCGCAGCCCGCGCTCCATCAGCTCGCTTCCGAGCGCTCGCACGGGCGGCAGCGATGCATCATCGTAATCGATGTCGTAATGCGCGCTTGGTTCAAGCCCTTGGAGCGGCACGAAGATTTCCGCCCCCTCGTTATCCGGCCGAAAGACGGTCAGCATCCCGCGTCCCCGCACGGGATCGTACAGCTGAAGACCGTCCCAATTCACGCCGTCCGGCCGCGGCAGCGCATGATAGACGTCGGCATGCCGCACGAGCGGGCGAACGCGCTCCTTATACACCCCGACCAAACGCTTCAGCGTCGCCGCTTCCTCGGGCGGCATCTCGCTCGGCAGCTCGAAGTGGGCTGACGGGGCGCCAATGAGATACGTGCGGAACCGGTACGAGTCGCTCGCGCTCTTGCCGCCGGAGGCGACGTCGCCGAATTGCGTCAGCAGCTGCATGAGCGGCAGGACGTAGACGGAATCCCAAACCGCCTGCCGCACGTCGAGCGCGGTGTAAATGTCCGTCACCTGTACGGCCGTGGAGCGCTTCATGATCGCGTAGCCTTTGAACGCGCCGCCACAGTTGCAGTTCTGGAACCGCAGTCCCGGCTTGTTCGCGAGCAGATGATCGATGATGTGCAGAAACCCCTTCTGTGCCCAGTACGGACCGTCGTGGCAGCCTTGATGCGCATTGCCCTTCGCCTTGCTGCGGGCGATGGGGCTGAGATCCGAGCGGAACGTGTCCACGTCGTATTCGTTCAGCCGCTGCAGCAGCACGTCCTTGAGGAAATCCCGGCATTCGTCGATGCCCACGTCCGCCACCCAGCGGTGCACGAACCAATCGGGATGGCCGGTCGGCCCCTTCGAGCTCAGCGCCAGCGGATGCTCTGACCAGCCGTCGAGGAAGGCAAAATACAGCGTGAAGAGCATCCCGCGCTCATGGGCGTAACGCGAAGCGGCGTCCATGCCTTTCGACCAGCGCTCCTCATGCGCGCGGAAGTCGCCCGGCTTCTGCCACCAGCCGACGTCGATCGTGATTTCTTCGATGCCGACCTCCGCGACCGAGTCGACCATCGGATAATATTTGACCTCCACCGGGTTCCAGCTGCCCGGGGGCTCGCCCGTGTTCCAGAAGGCGTTCCACTGCACGTACGGAATATTCTCGTTCGTCCGGTTGGCTTCCGGCATCATATGGTTGAACAGCCATTTGCGCAGCCGGTTCGAGCCGTCGTCCAGGCTGCCCTCGAACGCGCCGATGAACGCGTTCGGCACCTCGAACGTCTCCCCGTCCGGAAGCTCCGTGCAGAAATCCCCGTGCATACCCGCGGATACCGCGGCGTACAAGCCGTCCGCCCCATTCCGTCCGGCGACATGGATGCGGCCTTCGTTCCACTCCCAGCCGACGTAGAGGCCGTGCGACTTCCCGGCATGCAGCATCACGAGCGGCACGTAGCCGGTGTCGTCGCTGTCGACGGTCGTCCAGACATCGGCGTGATAACGATCGGTAAGCGCTTCCAAGTACGTCCCGATCCGGTTCTGGAACGAGATCACCCGCGGGGCAAGACGGTCCTTCGACACGTAGAATACGTCCGCAGATTCCTGCCCGGCCGTAAATTCCGCATCCAGCGACTGCGGATCGTAAATCATGATGCCGCGGCCCGTGCGGTTCTCAATCGCCATCCCGTGCTGCACCGGCCCGGGACCGGGGCGAGACATCCATACCGACGTCAGCGTAATATCGAACTTCTTTGCTTTATAGGTAAGCGTCAGCCGGTCTCCGTCCGGAAGCCGCTCCAGCTCCGCATGCCGATACGTCCATTCCGGCGGATAGAGGCTCTCGCCCACCGCGAGCCTTCCCGGCAGCAGCACGTCGGTGCCCCGCTGCGCCCAGTTCCAGCCCCGGCGCCCTGCCGCCCAGACGATTCTCGGCGCATGGGGCCCGGCCTCCACCGTCAGCTGCATGTCTTCGGTTTCAAGCGTCCAGCTCATGCTCGGTCTCCCTTCTAATCTGCCTTGCGATTGGTCGTTCCTTCCGATGCACTTTGATTATAGGCCGCGCTCTCCGCCCGCTGTAGTCCAATTCTAAGACGTAAATGTATGAAACTAGGACCATGCCGGCAGGGAAAGAAAACCCTGCCGATTCGCGGTCAGCCAGTTCTCGGAACGCGAACGTTCAGAACCCCCGCAGATGCTCCCTATTCGCCTATTATCCGTACCGCCGTGACGACACCGGAGCGCGGCACCGCGATCGAAGCGACCCCCGACAGCGCGCGGACTTCGTTCGCCACGACATCGCCCATGCAGTTCTGCACGAGGATGTCCCACTTCGTCCCGCTGCCGAAGTCCGCCGCAACGTACGGTTCATGCGAGCCGTTCACCAGCACAAGCGTGCGCGCATCCTCCGCGACCTTCGCCACGATGCGGTTGTAGGCCGTCGTCACCTGCTTATCCGGCGTCTGGCAAGTGATGGCAGGGTAAAGGTTCTCCGGTGACTCCGGCATGAAGCGGCCGAACTGCAGCGCGTCGCGGTGCTCGAGCCAGAAGGCGGTATAGAACTTCAGCATCTTGGCATGCGGCTCGCTCAGCTCCGCAAGACGGACCGAAATCTGCGGCACCGCGTGCAGCACGCCGATGAACTGCTGCGCCGCCGATTCCGGCGACTCGTCCGGATGCCACGCGAACATATCCGAATGAACGACGGAGTCGCCCGCGAGCATGCGGATATCCGCGGTGCGGAAGCGGTTGGTGTGCGAGCCGAGCGCGCAGTCCATCGCCCTGAAAATATTGCCGTACGCGCGCATCCGCGGCCCGGTGTAATTTTGGCGGAACTCCAGCATGATGTCCGGCTTCAGCGCGGTCAATCGGCTCGTAATCGCGGACAGCAGCTTATCGACGGCCAAGTCGAGGCTCGGCGTGTCATGCGCCGGATCGCTGCGCAGCCTGCTTTTCCTGTCGGCGAAATCCAGATAGCGCGAGAAGTGATCGACGAAGTCCAGCTTGAAGCCGTCGATGTTCCATTCCTCCAGCGCCCGGACGTAGCGGTCGGCCAGATAATCGCGCACCGCCGGATACCTCGGATCGAGCGCCTGCGGCTGATCCTCGTCCGAGTCCAGTACATAGCCGCTCATCTGCGGATACAGCGGATTCGACCGGTTTATGTGGGGGACGGAGAACCAGACCATGATTTTGAGGCCGAGCGCGTGAATCTCCCGTACCGTGGCCGCCATATCCGGAAACTTGTCGACTGCGATCTCCCACTGCCCGAACGCAGGATCGGCTTCGCCCGGCCGATCGATCTGCCAGCCGAAATCAAGAATGACGGTGCCGCAGCCTAGCTCGCGTGCAAGCTTCGCCTCGTGGACCAGCTTATCGGCGTCGATCCGGTGATGGTACGCGTACCAAGTGGAATAGCAAGGACGCCGCGCAGCATCGGGCGCCGGGAGCGGATGGCAGCCGTCCAGCTCCGACCACCAGTCGGACAAGTCGCGAAGGGCTTCATAGATGGGCACGGGACGTTCGTCGATCCGCAGCACGATGCTGTAATCCGTCGTTTCGTACCCCGGCTCCGGCATGAGCTTGACCGTGATTGGCATCGTCGAAGCGCCCTCGTCGATATCCGCCACCATGTGCGTGCGCGTGCGCGTATCGGATACGCTCACCGTCGCGCGGTTCTCCCCGCCCGCGCTGTACAGCGCGTAGACCGGCGAGCCGTTATGCGGCGCCATGTTCATGCCCCCGTACCAGTTCGGAATGATGTACCGGTCCGCCCAGTAGTGGCCGGTGAACCGGGCCTGAATGTCGTTGAACGCATGCACCCACTCCGCGGAGAAAGCAGGGAGCTTCGGCGTATCCGACTGCATGCGGAGCGTGACGTAGCGAATGCCGCCCTCCTCCCGGCTCTCCGCGGTAAGCCTGAAATCATTCTCGCATTTGAACACGAACGTCCTGCCGCCGATTAATTCGTTTAACGTCTGAACCATGTCCCTCAGCACCTCTGAACGATGAATTTTGGTCGCGCTGCCTCACAAAACAAATAGGCCGAAGCTTCCCGTTATGGATGCTCGACCAAGGCGCAATGAACGTCCGCGGCTCGCGCCCCTTTCGTTCGACGATCCCCTAGAATGCCGCATGCGAAACCTGAGAAGGCCGCATGGCAGCAGACAATCACCTTAGCCAAGAAGGTTGCCACTTTCCGGGTATCTGTTAACCGTTTACCTAATACTATTATGTATCACTGATACTTACAACCATTTTTTTCCTAACATCTGCGATGTCGGTTAATCCAGCAAACGCAAAAAGGCGGCTCCCCATCCGATCAAACCCTGGGCTGCCGCCATAATTGGCTCGTGCTGGTATGAATCTTTAAATTTCCTGTCTCCCGCTCAGCAAAGCCCCGATCGCCCCGCAATACTCCCCGTTGTCCGGAAAGAACGGCGTGCCTCCGCGCAGCACGGTATAAGCCCGCACGACATCCCGCAGCGGCTCGTTCCGAATAAACGACGACCCAATATATACGATGGACGAAATCCCGTTTTGTCCGGCAGCCAGGACGCTGGTCGTCGCGACCGTCTCGCCCACCAATCCCATGACCGAGGCGATCAAGTCTTCTTTCGCAATGTCGTCTATGTGCTCATGCAGGAATAGTTTCGCAAAATTGCTTGCCGTCAGGTCCCCCGGAATCGGAGGCTCCGAGCCGGCGTAGATATCGCTGACCTTCAGGTCGACGCCGCCGCGCGCGCCCGACTTCGCTAACCCGACGATCGTCTCGAAGTCCGTCATGCCCGACAGCAGCCTGGACAGCCCCATCAGCGTGCCGCCGCCGACGCCGGTGCCGCCGATTCGCGCGTGTCCCTCGGGATTCACGCGGTGAATCGAGGTCCCGGTTCCGACGTTCGTCAGCACGTAGTCATCCGCCCCGAAAGCTTGCTCCAGGAGCAGGTAAGAGGCGCCCCTCATCGTTGCGATAAATTCCGCTATGCCCGATACGTCCTTGTTCATCCGCGCCTTCAGCTGTGCGCTCCTGCCGCCGGTCACGACAATCCGCGCATCCTCTTCTTCATTTAACCAAGCCGCAATCGCGCCCATCTCGCGCACGGGCGCTTTCCGGAGCTCGAGCGAACCGCTCTCGTCCATGCCGGCGATTTTGATCAACGTTCCGCCCGCATCGATTCCGATCTTTCTCATGACTGATCGCCACGCTTTCCCATCGCGTCATCGCCGCAATGTCATTCTCGCTTACCTTAGTATAGTATATGCCTTGTGAAAAGACCGTCAAACTCCTCGCCCGCCTCTTCGTGCCCGTCCGTTCCGTAAACAGCGCGAAAACCGCGAAAGTCTATGACCTTCGCGGCTTCTCAGAATTCCTCTATTCCAGCTTCTTCTTCCACGCTTTCTCTCGTTCGCCGATCAGCGGGAATTCGCCGATGCGCAGGCGCGCGCTGCCGTACGGCACGAGCGTCAGCTCCTTAATCTCCTGCCCCTTGACGTTCGGGTAGAGCGGCGGCGTGCCGGCGCTGTTGCCTTCCATCTTCCAGCCGCGCACGAACTGGCCGGATGCCCGGAGCTTCACCGGCGCATGCTCCGCTTCGAACGGCTGGTAGGGCACGTCGGACTCGCTGACTTCGTACTCGCTGTCCGCCAGCAGGCCGTATTGCCACTGGGAGCCGGGAAGGATTTCCCAGTCGTGGAACTTCTCCCGCTTCTGCAGCAGCTGCCAATTCTCTTGAACGGGCAGCGCGTACACGAGCGGGCCCCGCTCGACGCTCACCGCGTATAGATTGCGCGTGGTCGTCTTCACTTTCATCGGCAGCGTCAACGACAGTCGGTCGCCATTGCTCCACTCGCGCTCGACTCGGGCATAACCGTTAATCACATGAAGTGTTAACGCCGTGCCGTTAATCGTCAACGCAGGCGACTCGCACCAGGCCGGAATGCGCAGCGAGATGGCGAACGCCTCGCTCGCGCGGTCGAGCTCCACTTCGATGGCCACCGTCTCGCGGAATGGATATCCGCCGCTTACCCGGATCGTTGCCGATGCGCCGCTGCCGACCTCGGCCGTCACCGTGCTCGGCGCGTAAGAGACGGCCGCCAGGCCGCCGCTGCCTTCGCCCATCCAGAGATGGGACGCGAATTTCGGCCAGCCCTGATGCATGTTGGCCGTGCAGCAGCCGAAGTTCGGCTCCAGGCCGAACAGGTTCGCCTCTTCGTCGTTGCTCCATGTGCGCGGCGCGACATTGCAGATGACTTGATTCACCTGCTGGTCGTATTGATGCGAGGTCCAGTCCTTCGAGATCGTGGCCGGCAGCGCGTTGAACGCCACCTTTTCCAATATATCTCCGAACCGCCCTTCGCCGAATATCCGGGTCAAATGCTCCATCGAGAACATGTACTCAACGACGGCACATAGCTCTACGCCCTGACTCGGGCTCGTGCCGGACAGCCATTCGTCCCCGGAGAACATCCCGTGCGCCTGTCCGTGATACGTCATCAGGCTGTCGATTCCGCGATGGACCGCGTCGCGTTCGACTTCCGCCCCGCTCAGCTCGTAGCGAATGCCCGGCGTCTTGATCCCCATCGCCACGTTGACGACATGCGTCGTCCAGTCCCATTCCTCGACCTTGCGCCAATACGGAAAATCATGGAACACGTCCGTCCAGTCCGTCGTCTGCTCGGCCGCGATCTTCGCTAGCTCCAGCAGCGACTCATCGCCCGTCTTGCGGTACAGCCATTGGATGGAGAGCACGAGATCCGCGCCGCGCGCCTTGGCCCAGCCCCGCATCGGATATTGCTCGATAGCCCCGCGCAGGAAGCCGAAGAACTTCAGCATGAACGGAACGACCCGCGGATCGCCCGTCGCTTCCTCGTACTGGGTGAACACTTTCAGCATGATCGTGTAGTGCCACCAGTCCTGCTGTTTGTCCAAGTCGTTATTGACGGTTTGAATCGGACCCCGCGGACCGAAATTCCCGTCCGCCCGCTGGCTGTTCAGCGACCATTCGATCCAGCGCTGCGCCTTGGCGATCAGCTTCTCGTCGTCCAGCACGTAGGCGAGCGGCAGCAAGCCGTCCAGATAATACGGCCCGCGCTCCCAGCTCTCGCCTTTGCCTCCGATCCAGCCGTTGTCCGGACCGACGTCGCCCCAATGCTCTTCCAAATGTCCCGTGAACCCGTCCGCTTGAATGCGCAGCTGATCGCGCAGCCAGCCCGCCGGCTTGACCGCTCCGAGCGGAAGCTCCCGGAACGCTGCCTGCGCCTGCTTCTTCGTCGTCTCCATATTAGTGGTCGTCTCCCTTGCGTTCAATTGGCATGACATGTCCCGAATATACCATGGGGAGCGGATGGCAACCGATAGCCGATGACAACGTGTTAGTGACGAATCACAACATTAATATTGCATGCGTCTTCTAGCCATGATGCTAACAACTCCTTATACTTGAAGGACTAACCGGACAAACCGTCGAAAGGGGTTTCCGCAAAATGTTCCGATTCACCTCCCCGCCCATGCCGCATTACATTACATCCGGCAAGGATGTCTATCCTGCGGGCGACAGGCATGCCGACCGTTCCGGCATCGGGGTGTTCGACCTGCTCGTGACGACGCGCGGCTGCCTGTTTCTCGAGGAAGACGGGCTCGAGCTGACCGTTCCCGCCGGCCATTTCGCGATCTTGAGGCCGGACCGCTCCCATCGGTCGTCGAAGCCTTGCGACGAAGAGACGCATTTCTATTGGCTGCATTTCCAAACGCTCGGCAGCTGGAGCGAGGTCACGGAACGGGAGCCCTATGCAGCCCCCGCACGAACGATACCGTATTTGCAAATCGAGACGTTCGTCTTCCATGTGCCGCGATCCGGCGAGCTGCCCGCGAGGGAGACGATGTACGAATGGCTGGAGGAGCTGCAGGGGTTGAAGGCTGCCGCGGATGCCGGCGCCCGCTTCAAGCAGCAAGGGGTGTTTCAGCAGCTGTTGTTCCGGCTGCAGGAGGAAGGCCGCGCAGCCAAGGATGCCCAACTGGCGCTTGCCGATGAAGCCGCCGCGTTCCTGCGCCGCAGCTACCGCGAGCAGGTGAGCTACAAGGAACTGTCGGAGCAGCTGCATTTTCACGCCAACTACATCGCGCTCTGCATGAAGAAGGCGTTCGGCTGCACGCCGCTCGACTACTTGACCCGCTACCGGATCGAACAGGCCAAGCAGCTGCTGATCCATACGGGAGAGCCGATCGGATCGATCGCCGAAGCGACGGGGTTCGTGACGTTCTCGTATTTCGTGCGGTGCTTCAGCAAGCATACGGGGACGAGGCCGAAGGCGTTCCGGCAGCGGTTCCGGACGTAATCGAACGTCGCTCGCGCTCCATTATTCGTGTCAAATGGGCCATGCGACGAGGAATCGGGCCGCATCATCCCGAACCTATGAGCAAAAGGAGAAATGACGATGACGAACGATCCTCACGTACAGGAGCTGCTCACGCTCAAAATCATCGCCGAGACGCTGAACCAATCGAACGATCTGACGCTCATGCTGGGAACGGTGCTGGAGAAGCTGCTGGAGCTGACCGGGCTGCAGGCCGGATGGATCTTCTTGACGGACGGGCGAATGAACTACGAACGCGTCGCCGACCGGGGCCTGCCGCCGGGATTGCTGCACGACAATAAAGCGCCGATGTGCAACGGAACCTGCTGGTGCCTCGACCGCTACTGGGACAACCGATTGAATAATGCCGTTAATATTCTGAACTGCAAACGTTTGGAGGACGCGGTATCCTGCGGCTGGGGCGACACGCAGGGCATTACCCACCATGCCACCGTCCCTCTTCGTTCCGGCGACCGCAAATTCGGGGTGCTGAATGTCGCTTCGCCCTTCAAAACGCATTTCTCGAACGAAGAGCTCGCGCTGCTGCAAGCCGTCGCGTTCCAAATCGGCAGCGCCGTCGACCGCATGCGGCTGTATGCCGCCGAGCAGCGCCGAGCCGAACTGTTCGCCCGGCTCGGCGACTACAGCCGGTCGCTCGGCATGGCCGTCAGCGCGGGAACGGAGCCGGGGCGGCTGACGGAGCTCGCGCTTCGCCTGATCGGCGAGCATTTCGAATGGCCGTTCGCGGCCTTGCTGGAGACGACCGGAGGCGAGCTGGTCCTTCAGGCCGTCCATGCGCAAGGACGCACGACGCTGCCGAATGCGCGTCTTCCTCTGCCGGCGGCGAATTGGCTTCGCGAGGCCGCCCGCGCTCGGCGGCCTGCCGTCGCGACGTCCGAGCAAGCATCGGAGCTGGCCGGCCGCCGCGAGCTGCGCGGCTTGTCGCCCAAGCTGTCGATCGCGCAGGCGGTGCCGATTCCACTCGCCGGACTCATGCCGGGCAGCATGCTCGTCGTCGGTAGTGCTGCGGCAGGACGAGCGGAGCAGCCCGTCGACAACGAGGTGCTGGAGGCGCTCGCCGAGCATATCGCGATGGCGTTCGAGAGCGCCAGGCTGGAGGAGCATCGGCGGGAGCTCGCGCGCCTTGCCGAGCGCAACCGGCTTGCCCGCGATTTGCATGACTCCGTCTGCCAAATGCTGTTCTCGCTTTCGATGACGGCCAAGGGCGTGGAGAGCCTGCTCAAAGGGAGCAAGCCCGAGGCGGCGCTGCAGTCGGTCGGAGACATGCAGTCGCTCTCCCAGACGGCGCTCAAGGAAATGCGCGCGCTTATCATGCAGCTCCGGCCAGCCGGACTGGAAGCAGGCTTGGTCACGGCGCTTCAGGCTTACGGCGAAAAGCTGAAGCTGCGGGTGCATACCGAGGTGACGGACGTATGCGAGCTGCCACGCCAGATCGAGGAAGCGCTGTGGCGAATCGGGCAGGAGGCGCTAAACAATGTAAGCAAGCATGCCGGAACCGCGGATGCGACGGTTTCGTTGCGCGTGGAAGCGCGGCAGGCGGTTCTGCGGATCGCCGACCAAGGACGGGGCATCGCGAAGAAGAAACGGCCCGCGGAGGGAGTTCCCTCCTACGGAATGGCGACGATGCGCGAGCGGGCGGAAGCGCTCGGCGGCCGTTTTACGCTGACAAGCGCCTATCGGGGCGGTACGGCAATCGAGGTCGCGATCCCGTTTCCGGCAAACGAGTAATCGAGTAATTTAGAGGAGGTGATCGTCCATGGCGATCAAATTGCTGCTGGCCGACGACCATGCGATGGTCCGCAAAGGGCTGCAGGTGTTTCTGGCGACCCAGCCCGATATCGAGCTGGTCGGGGAAGCCGCGAACGGACTGGAAACGATCGAACGTACCGAAGCGCTGCGGCCGGACGTCGTTCTGATGGATTTGAACATGCCCTTGCTGAACGGCATCGAGACGACGAAGCGGCTCAAGCTGGCCTATCCCGAGGTCAAGGTCATCGTCCTGACGTCGTTTTCCGATCAAGACCATGTGCTGCCGGCCATTCGTGCGGGAGCGAGAGGTTATTTGCTTAAGGATATCGGCCCGGAGGAGCTCGTGATGGCGATCAAACGGGTGCATGACGGCAAAGTCGAGCTGCATTCGGAGGCGGCCGGGCTGCTGATGAACCTGGTCGCCTCGCCGGAAGCGCCCTCCGAGTCAGGAGCGGCCGACGGCTCTCGAACAGCGGAAACGCCTTACGGACAGCTGACTCCCAAGGAGATGCAGGTGCTCCGGCTGATCGCGCGCGGACGGAGCAACAAGGAGATCGGCGAAGCGCTCTTCATCACCGAGAAAACGGTCAAAACCCACGTCAGCCATCTGCTCGACAAGCTCGGCCTGACCGATCGGACGCAGGCCGCCATCTATGCCGTCAAACAAGGATTCGGCGATTAGCCCCTTCTCTACGACTAAAGTTGTAGACACGTTCAGCCGAAAGGCTGGACGTTTTTTCGTTTTGGCCTCATCCTTTCCGCCGACGCTGCACTGCCCTCCCATGCCGTAAGATGAATACATCGCAAGCAACTCCATTTCCCGGAAGGACGGACCCATATGAAAATCGTTATGATCGCAGGAAGCAACCGCAAGTCGGCCACGAGCACGCAGCTCACGGAATATCTGGTACGCATCGCGGAGCGGAAAGGACATTCGGCCGTGTTGTTCGACTTGTACCGTAACCCGCTCCCCTTCTACTCGCCGGATGATTCGCATGACGGCCACGGCGGACTCGTCGAGCTGAAGCGCCTGCTGCGCGAAGCCGATGCCATCGTCCTCTCCTCGCCCGAATATCACGGCAGCATGAGCGGCGTGCTCAAGAACGCGCTCGACCATCTCGGACAGGAGCATTTCGGCGGCAAGCCGGTGCTGTCCGTCAGCTCCGCCGGCGGCGCGGTCGGCGTCAGCTCGCTGCAGCAGCTGCAAGCCGTCATCCGCAACCTGCACGGCATCAACTCGCCGGAATGGCTGTCGATCGGCGGCCCGCAGCGCAAATGGTTCGAATCCGCGCAGGACGCGTATGAGGTCGGACAGGAGATCGACGACCGCATCCACCGCGTGCTCGGCTCGTTCCTGGCGCTCGCCCAGCTGGTCCGCGGGCAAGGGAAGCCGGCCGCCGCGGATGCCGTTTGAGGGGCGGTGTAATCGGATGATCACTCATTTCGCCGATTTACGGCTGCAGACCGTATCCATTCAAGGCGTCAAACAGTTTTATGGGGGGATGCTCGGGCTTCAGGCAGTCGACGAATCGGAAGATGGAATCCGTTTTCGGCTGACCGAGCGCTGCACGCTGACCTTCGAGGAGGCGGGTCTGCCGCTGTCGCCGGCACATGTTGCCTTCGAGGTGCCCTACCCGGCGTTCGATGATTGCGTGCGCGTCATTCGCGAACGGGGTATCGCGTTATTGCAATGGCCTGACGGCCAAGAGGAGACGACATTCGAGCACGGGCGGAGCGTCTACTTTCGTGACGGAGACGGCAACCTGCTTGAGCTCATCGCACATTCCTACATTCGCGATGACGTCGTGCATCCATACGGCGCGCTCCGGATCCTGTACCTCCGTGAAGCCGGAATGCCGGTCGACGATGTCGTCTCGTTTCGGGAATGGCTTAAGCGCACGCTCGGCCTGCGAACAAGAGACGAGTCGGATACCTTCAATTTCGCGATCGGCGGAACGGCTCACGTCATCGCGGTATCCACGAAGCGGCGTTGGATTCCCGTCGCCATGCAGGCACTGCCGCCGAACATGCACGTCGTCTTTGGAGCGACCGACATGGCTTACGTGGAGAACGTCCGGTTGGCGCTCGCCGACCAAGGCATTCCGTATTCGATTCCAGACGACAAGAACGCAAGCGATACGTTGCATTTCAGCGCGTTCGGCTACCGCTTCACATTGGTGCTCGTCGCGCCTCACCCTGCCATGGAAAAGGAGCGTTTAACATGATTAAATCGTTGTTCGAAACGCATCTACAGGTGACGGACGTGGATGCCTCTATCGCCTTCTACCAAACGATCGGTCTCAGCTTAATCGAAAGAAACCATGACGCGTTGGCATTCCTGCGGATCGGCAGCACGCCGGGACTGCATCAGGAGCTCGGCCTGTGGAGAGTGAGAGAAGGGCAGACGCTGGAGCGGCGGCATATCGCGTTTGAGGTCGACTTCTTCGATCTGATGAAAGCGAGGAACTGGCTGCGCGAGCGCGATATCGAGACGGTCGGCGTCTTCGGCCACAGCGATGGGGTACCGATCGTGCACACCGGCGGGACGGTGGCCTCTCTGTACTTCAATGACCCGGACGGCAACGAACTGGAATTCGCCTCGCGGGTATCGGGCCAGCATCGCAAGCTGGACTTTGTACCGACGCTGAAAGAGTGGGTCGCGCTTAATATCGACCATGCCTGAAGGAATGCCGCCCAAGTGCAGTGGTGAATAACCCACCGACCGCACTTAGGCGACTAGTTTACCAATATGCTGCTCTTTAGCTGTCTACTGGTTCTCGTAAGCCAAACCTCCAGCATACTTCTCGATGTATCTCAGCAAATAGACCGCTGCCTCATCCTGATTGGCCGTTAATGTCTTAAAGGTGCCGACAGCAGACTTAAGCTCGGCAAAATCAACGTCGAATTGCTTTTGCGCCGCGCTCACTTGATCGGCATCCTCATACTCAGTTAAGTTTTTGACACCATCGGCTTGTATTTGCCTTAAGTCCACGTCCAGCATCCGAGCCAACTCCTTATAGGCGCGCGCGTCAATCTTCGAACCTTTCAATTCCATATCGACGAAGGCATGCATACGATACCCGTACAATCCGAGTGTCCGAGCGCCGATATGGGACGACAGCGTGCCTCCTCCCCGGATGTAGTCGATTTCGGAGAAACCCATGACGATAGACTGAATGGCCCCGTTTAAGGCGTCAACTTGCCTTCCCAGTCCAGCGTTCCCCGAGAGGCTCCGCTGCTTCGCTTCGGCCTGGAAGCACTCCCCCAGCGCGAGATACATGTCGTCCTGTCCGTGCTCCGAGCCGTCGAAGCCCCGCTTGGTATATTCGTCGTCATAGATGCTGACGGCCTCATCCTCCGTGATTTCGGCATCTAGCACTTTGGTGCATAGCGATTGGTCAACCTGATCTTTGACGACCTTCTCATTACTATAAAAGTCTTCGTCGGTCCCCCTGCTCGACGGAACGTCATTCACCGGTTCCCCTTCATGGGAGGCGCTCTCGGTCCGCGCTTTATAAAAGGCTGTCACATCGCCGATCTTCCGGATCGTGCTGGACGCGTTCAAGCGTCTGTCTTGGTCAGCGTCGGATTGAAAACTTCGGTCATGCTGCCAATATACCATCGCAACCGTCTCGGAGTTCTTCCCCGCTTCCTGTCCCGGCAAACTGTAGGTTGCTAGCACGATAACTTCCTTCTTGCCGTCCCCGTCCATATCTTTGAACGAAACAGCTTCGACGGTTGCGAAGCTGCGGCCGTCGGCTATTGCCGGCTGCGGAAAGTTGTAGAGCAACGTATGTTTGGCATCTTCCAGACTCAATCGCAGCTCACTTACGCCATCGATACTTGAGGTACTAGAAGAAACAAACCGTACTTTCCCCCAGGACTCCAGATTAACGTCAAAGGATTGACTTGGAATTTCCTCAGCCGTGAAGCCGTTATTCTTTGTCTCGGGACTTGCGTCGCTATCCGCTCCGTTCTGCGCGGTGCTTTGCGATAAAGCCGGTTTAGAGGCATTTGCTGAAGAGGCAGCTGCCGTCTGGGCCGGAACCGTGCTTTTCGTTGCCGTTGCGGCGGGACTGGATCCATTGTCGCATCCCGCTAGTAGAACCATACCTACGCAAATGACGATAACCAACCTGTTCAAACCGTGCCTACTCTCTCAAGCCCGCATAATCGAAGCTCGCTGTTCTTCGCATGCCGCATCGCTATTGTCAGCCTTTCACGAGACCGGTTCTCAGCCGGCTGGCCCCATTCTCCAAGTACCCCTTCAAGCAGGTCAGCATGAACACCCAGCCTTCTTTGTTGTCCAGCATTTTGCCCAGCAGCTCCGGATCGTCTTCGCGGAATCCGGATTCGGTCACCTCTAGAATCGTCGTGTTCGAATCGACCTCGCGAAAATTCATCGTCACCACATTCTCTCCCCCGCCCCAGCGATACGCGATGGTCCGGTTCGTTTCAACTTCCAGCACATGAATCTCCAATTGCGCATTGTACTCGTCATAGCGCAGGCCGATCGTCCTGCCCGCCTCCCACCGCTCGGAGCTGGAAGAGAACCAGAAGTTCCCGATCCGCTCGGGATCGACGAAAGCTTCGAATACGTCCGCTGCGGGTTTTAGAATTTTCATGCTCGTTACGTTGTTCATCCTCATCGCTCCTCATGTTCCAAATTCTTACTTCCCTCATCATAGCATGTCCGCGATTCGCTCGCGAAGACCCCGCTCCATCCCTTGATAAGGTCCAGCATCGGCAGCTTGCCGTTGTCCTTCATCAACGGTATCCGCATGCGGTGCCGCTCGCCAGATTATGGCCGTTGTAGGGTTATAATCACTACTCTCTATGGTTGTTCGCACCTCCCGGCCCACGCAAAATGAGGAAGAGGACAGGGATCTCCGCCTCTTAGAATTCGCAGCGGCCTCGCATGCACCACTATCGCGGGAGGTATCGATTAAATGAAGAAACGAACGAAGCATTGGAAGCAGGTGAGTCTGGCGCTCGTCTTGAGCCTGCTGCTCACGGCGGTCGGCAGCGGCGCCGCGCATGCGCAAACTGTAAGCGCTTCCAGCAAGCCCGGTAAAGCTACCCCGATCAAGAACGTCGCGCTGAACACGACCAAGCCCGCGCAGTACGGCAAGCTTGAGGTCACGTTTGATTTGGAAACGGCGTACAGCAATCCTTTCGATCCGGACATCGTGGACGCCGAAGCGGAGATCACGACGCCTTCCGGCCAGGTGGAAGTCGTGCCGGCATTCTACGCCTCCGCTTCCGCGCCGAACTGGACGGTCCGCTATTCGCCGCGCCAGCAGGGCAAGCATGAGCTCGTCCTCACGGTCAAGGATGCAAGCGGCGTGTCCCGTTCCGATAAGCTGAAGTTCGACGCCAAGAAGCCTGATGCCGGACGCGGCTTCATGGGCACGTCGGGCGACCGCTTCGTCGACAGCTACGGGAAGCAAATCACGCTCCTCGGCACGAACTACGCTTGGGGCAATCCGGCCGAAACGCTGGCAGCCATGCCGGAATACAAAGCCGCTGACATGAACTTGATCCGCGTCTGGCTGACGGCCTGGTGGTCGAACTATTCGCCGGAATACGGCCCGACCTCCACGACTCAGAACGGCATTACGATGACGTATAACGGAATCGGCAACTACAACTTGGACAATATGGCCCGCATGGATGCCTTGATGGAGACGGCCCGGGCGAACGGCCTGTACGTCATGCTGACGCTCAACAGCTTCGGCGACTTTTGGTATGACTGGGCTTACCACGCGTACAACAGCGACAACGGCGGCACTTCCCAATGGAAGGAGAACGATACGGATTTCTGGTACAATCCGGACGCGATAGCCTATCAGAAGCAGCTGCTTCGCTATGTATTCGCGCGCTGGGGCTATAGTACGTCCCTCGGGATGCTGGAGTACTGGAATGAATCCGACAACCGCGTGGATACGTCGGCCGATATTCGCGACAGCTGGCATGCCGCGCTGGACGGCTATTGGAAGAGCTGGGATTTCTACAAGCATCCGACGACGACCAGCTTCGCTTGGAAGGATCATGCCGAGCAGCATGCCACCCAAGTTTCCTGGCAAGGTCTTCGGACGCTCGATGCCGTCAACATGCATTTATATGCGGAGGATTCGCATATTACGGAGCTGTGGGAAACGAATCTGAACGGGCTGAGAGAATTCGGAAACCGTCCGATTTTCATCGGCGAGGCGGGCAAGACCGGCAACGACGTAAGCACCGACGCGCAGCTGCCGAATTACGTCCATGACGGCGTATGGGCGCCGCTCTTCCGTTCGGGCGCCGCCGGGTCGAACGTGTGGTGGACGTTCGAGAACGGCTTCGACATGCCGCAGCCGTATAAGAAGCAGTACCAGAACCTGGCCCGCTTCATTCAGCCGGAGGAAGAATACTTGGTCAATATGCCGTTCGTGGACTACGGCACCCAAGGCAACGGCACGAAAGCCGGCGCGTTCCAAAACAGCTCGCGGACACTCCTATGGATCAACGATCCGCAGGCAACGTACGACGCCGGCAGCGGCAGAACCGTCACTGGCATGCAGCTGACCGTGCCGAATTTGACGCCAGGCAAGTACGCGGTCGAGTTTTACGATACGTACGCGGGAACGACGATCGCCAAGCAGACCGTCACCGCGAACGCGCAGGGCTTGAAGCTGAGCGTGCCTGCCTTCCAGCGGGACATCGCGATCAAGGCGGTGCTGCAGGGCAAGCCGGACAAGGATAAGAAGGATCCTTCCGCGCCGTCGCAGCTCGCTTCTCCTTTCCAAACCGAGAACATCATCGACCTCACCTGGAGCGCAGCCTCCGATAATACTTCCGTTACGGGATACGATATTTATCGCGGCAACGATCTCGTCGGCTCGGTCAGCGGACTGGTGCATGCGTTCCGGGACACTGCGCTCAAGGCAGGCACCGAGTACAAGTATGCGGTACGGGCCAAGGACGATGCGGGCAACCAATCGGAACAAGCCAAACTTTCCGTAAGCACGAAAACAGCGGATTCCGTCGCCCCTACTGCTCCGGCTAACCTGACGAATACGCTGAACGGGATCAATACCGTCGATCTCTCCTGGTCAGCTTCGACGGATGGGGTCGGCGTGACCCGCTATCTAATCTACCGGGGAACGACGCTGGTCGGCATGACGACAGGGACGGCATTCCAGGACAAGGATCTGCGCCCGGGCCAAAGCTATTCGTATACGGTGAAAGCCGAAGATGCGGCGCTCAATCTGTCTCCTGCCAGCAATTCGGTCGCGGCGACGACCGAAAGTCCGAACATGACCGACAACCTGCTGAGCAACCCGGGCTTCGAGACGCTGGCGGACGGCAAGCCGGCGAACTGGACCTGCGAGCAGGCGCAGTACTGCGCGGGGGATACCAACGAGAAGAAAACCGGCGATGCTTCCTTGCGGATCAGCGGGGATACCGGGGCTTGGTTCGGAGTCGCTTCCGCTTCCGCCCCGGCTATCGCAGGCAATACGTACATGCTGGACAGCTACGCGAATATCTCCGTGAACAACGGCACGACGGTCAAGGTCAGGCTGCAATTCCTGAACGCCGTCGACAGCATCTTGGACGATAAGACCGTCAAGGTCTACAACGGCACGACCAAAGGCTACGACAACATCTACGGCGCCCTCGAAGCACCGGCGAATACGGCCAAGGTACGCGTCTACGTCTATATCGAAGGGTTGAACGCGGTCATCCATCTCGATGACTTCTCCGTAAAAGGCTATGGTCCCGGCATCCAGCAGCCGGAGGAGCCGCAGGGCAACCTGCTGCTTAACCCTGGCTTCGACGATCATAACGATGCTTGGAAAACGGCCATCTGGTCCTGCGAGAAAGAATGGCTCTGCCAATGGACGGACCAAGCGAAGCGCTCCGGCACCGCCGCGATGCGCATTCTTACAACCGATGCACAGTGGTTCTCCGTCTATCAGGATGCGCTAGCCGCGCCGGGCAAATCCTATACGCTGGATGGTTACGTGCAAGTGAACAAGACCGGCAGCGACGGCAAGCTGCAGGCGAAGCTGGTCTTCTACGACGCCGGCGGCGCGCAGCTGTCGGAAGAGTGGCTGAAGGACTTCGACGCGACCACGTCCGGCTTCGAGAACGTTCACGGCTCGAAAACCGCTCCCGCCGGGACGGCGAAGGTTCGGGTGCTCTTATATGTAAATGGAATCGTCGGCGATATCTATCTGGATGACTTCTCCTTGAGTGCCGACCAATAATGCACAGGCGCCGCCCGTATGACGGGCGGCGCTTTATTTGTGCCGGCTGGCCTCAATGAGCGATGATAGAATAACTCTTATAGAGGGGATAGAATCCCTTTTCACAGAAATGGAGGAAGAAGTCTGAACCCCGAGAAAAGCAACCTTATTTCACGCGTGCTATCCATTGCTGAGGAAACGGGCTTAAGCGGGGTTACACCTGTGGTGCTTAGAGATAGCGGCAACCTGATTATTCACCTGGCTCCCTACTCCGTCGTAGCCCGAATAGCCACGGTCTTGTCGCAGCAGGATGCAGGACACGCCCACCGCAACCTTGAACGGGAGCTGCGCGCAGCACGCCACCTGCAATCCAAAGGCGTCCCCGTGTCATTGCCTTCGGATCATGCGGATGCTGGGCCATATAATGTCGATGGAACATGGATGACGTTTTGGAGGTACATACCCAAGGCGCAATTGCCTCCGCTTGAACCAGCCGAAGCCGTTGCACTGGTAAATGGACTTTCGTCGGCAATGAAAGACTTCTCTGATGCTGACGCGCTTCCTGTGCTTGGCGTTTGGGAACGCACCTCTCAGTCGGCCGTTCGATTGAGAACGCAATCCGATCCGCGCATCCAAGCGTTGTTAGGCGTGTTCTATAAGGTGGATGACCAGATGCGGGCTCGGTCGCACTCGCTGATACCGTGTCATGGGGATGCCCATAAGGGCAACTTGATGCCCAGCCCTGAAGGTTGGCTCTGGTCGGACTTCGAGGATGTATCGTTAATGCCCGCCTACTGGGACTTGGCATCATTCATTTGCAATTCGGCCTTATTCAGTGGCATTCGGGAATCGACTTTTCGTGCTGTTTGGGGGCAGCTCGACAATCATGCGGATGGGAAAGCTTTTGGGTTGGCGATGATCGCGCGCGTGCTCATGTCCACCTTAGGAAATTTGGATTTCGCCCTGGCGGGTCACGGAGATCTGGGATTCGCGAACAGGCAGCTGGAGCTTGCGGGAGATTTCATCGGTCAGCTGGAGCTGCTCGTTGAACGCGGCGTTCAAGACTGATTGGGAACGAGCTTCCCCTCCGGCCCTACGACGATACGCTAGGGCACCGTATATGACGAAAGGGGTATCCCCGAGCCAGATGGCTCCCTGGGACACCCCTTATTTATTTTTGACATCGATGATTGCGATGAACCTATTGCTCCTCAGGCAAACGCGGGTAATGGAGCTCACCGCCGTTCGCATCGTTCCGGCCGATTACCCGTGCACCGGCTCCTTGCCCAAGTCGTTAAGAATATTATCCTCCAGCACGGCGGCTTTATCCCCGTATTCCTTAATGATATGCCGCTCGCCCCAATCGCACAGCATATTCAGCACGACCTCCAGGCTTCGGCCATACTCGCTCAGTTCATACTCGACCTTCGGCGGCACCTGATTGTAGACATTCCGATTCACGATGCCGTCCTCCTCGAGCTCGCGAAGCTGCTGAATCAGCATCTTCTGGGTAATGCTAGGCATGAGCCGCTTCAGGTCGCTCGTCCTCCGCTTCCCGTGGGTCAAGTGACAGAGAATGACGCATTTCCACTTGCCGCCGATGACCTCGAGCGTTGCCTCCACGGAGATGTTGTACTTCTTCCTTCCTGTGATTTCGTCCGCCATGTCCGCTCCTCCTTCGCGTGGTGCAAAAGTTACTTTTTAGTGCCTATGGCACGGAAAAGTACGTACTACTCACCTTTACCCATAGCACGTATAATAGCATTCACCGGCCGGTCACCGCAAACGAACGTACTATAGAGGAGGGAAATCATGACTGCCCACAGAAACAACAGCACCTTGGCATTACTGGCTTTGGCGATCAGCGCCTTTGCGATCGGCACGACGGAATTCATCAGCGTCGGTCTGCTTCCGCTCATCGCAGAGGATTTGCATATATCCATTACGGTTGCAGGATTGACGGTGACGCTCTATGCGCTCGGCGTAACCGTCGGCGCTCCGGTCTTAACGTCCCTGACCTCGCAGGTCCCGCGCAAAACGCTCCTGCTGTGGATCATGGTCGTGTTCATCGCAGGCAACTTGCTCGCGGCGACGGCTAGCGGCATTGCCGTCCTGCTTACCGCCCGGGTCATCTCGGCGTTCGCGCATGGGATCTTCATGTCGATCGGTTCCACGCTGGCAGCCGACCTCGTACCGGAAAATCGCCGGGCGAGCGCGATTTCCATCATGTTCTCCGGCTTGACCGTCGCTACGGTCACCGGGGTGCCGATCGGCACGTTCATCGGCCAGCAGATCGGCTGGCGGGCGGCTTTTGTCGCCATCGTCGCAATTGGCGTCGTAGCGTTCATCGCCAACTTGACGCTCATGCCGTCCGGCTTGCGCAAAGGCGCACGGATCCGTCTCGGCGACCAGGTCAAGCTCGTCACGAACGGCAGGCTGCTGCTCGTCTTCCTGATGACGGCGCTTGGTTACGGAGGTACGTTCGTCGTGTTCACTTACCTGTCCCCGCTGCTGCACGAGGTAACGGGATTCAAGGAAAGCACGGTCGCGATCATCCTGCTTATGTATGGAATCGCCATCGCGATTGGCAACCTAATCGGAGGAAAAGCGGCGAACCGCAACCCTGCGAAGGCGCTGCTCTATATGTTTGCCCTGCAGGCTATCGTCCTAGTCGTTTTATCGTTTACCGCGCCGTACCAGATTGCCGGGCTGATTACGATTTTCTTCATGGGCTTGTTCGCCTTCATGAACGTGCCCGGCCTGCAGGTCTACGTCGTGCTTTTGGCTGAGCGTTTCGCTCCGAAGGCGAAGGACGTCGCGTCCGCCGTCAATATTGCCGCATTTAATGCCGGCATCGCGCTCGGCGCCTACTTGGGCGGCGTCATCACCGACTCCATCGGCCTCATTCATACGACGTGGATCGGCGCCTTGATGGTCGGAGCAGCCGTGGCGCTGACGGCATGGGCGAAGCTGCTGGAGCGCAAGGATAACAAGAAAAGCAAGGTAATCGAGGCGGCCTAACGGGCGGATAACGCTGGCGTGTGCCTTCAGAAAGGCGTAAGCAGTAGTTAACGCGCGAACCGGGAAAGCAGAGCGTAATTCAAAGGTACACTTTTTGATGGAACGCAATTCAAAGAACATGCATCAACAATCAAAACAAACACACAAAGCACCGCAATAAGAGAGGATGGTTACACCACATGTTGAACAATCTGCAAGATACCGTAACGCTGCACAATGGCGTCCAAATGCCCGGCTTCGGCCTTGGCGTATTCAAAGTCCAAGAAGGCGAAGAACTCGTCGAAGCGGTGAAAGCTGCCATCAAGCACGGTTACCGCAGCATCGACACCGCAGCTATCTATGGCAACGAGCAAGGCGTCGGCCGCGGCATCCGCGAGGCGCTGGAGGAGAACGGCCTTCGCAGAGAGGATCTGTTCGTAACGTCGAAGGTATGGAACGCGGATCAAGGCTACGAGTCGACGATTGCGGCTTACGAAGCTTCCTTAAGCAAACTGGGGCTGGACAGCTTGGATCTGTACCTCGTCCACTGGCCGGTGAAAGGCAAATTCAAAGAAACCTGGCGTGCGCTGGAGACGCTCTACAAGGAAGGCCGCGTGAAAGCGATCGGCGTCAGCAACTTCCAAGTGCATCATATCGAAGAGCTGATGCAGGATGCGACGATTAAACCGATGGTCAACCAAGTGGAGCTCCATCCCCGCCTGACGCAGAAAGAGCTGCTGAACTTCACCAAGGCGCAGGGCATTCAGCTGGAGGCTTGGTCCCCGCTCATGCAGGGCGAGCTGCTGGACGACAAGACGCTGCAAGAGATCGGCGCCAAATACGGCAAGTCGGTCGCGCAGGTCATTCTCCGCTGGGATATTCAGAACGGCATCGTCACCATTCCGAAATCGACGAAAGAGCACCGCATCATCGAAAATGCCGCGATCTACGACTTCGAGCTGACGAGCGAAGACATGGCCCTGATCGATGCGCTGAACGAAGACCGCCGCGTCGGCCCGGATCCGGACAACTTCGATTTCTAATTGATGCGTGATCGCACGCATCGCCGACTATACAGCGAGCGCCGCCCGAATGACGGGCGGCGCTCGCTGTTTGTCGAAGAAATCTATTCTCGCGGCACTTTATGCACTTTATGCATTATATAGGCTGGTTGCCAATGTAAGCAACGATACTCGTGCTTGCGAAAATAAACCTAAACACCCTACAGCTAATTACAGTCTAACGGTTGTGAGGAAGGCTAATGACCTCAGAATGCCCCTTTTAGTTAGCCACCGGTTGCCAGGGAGCCTATTGCGAGATTTTCCCGTGCAAATCTGCTCCTCTGCGAACAATAACGTCACTCAGAACCGTTAAATCTTCACAAGCAGCATTTTTCATGGATTAGCAACGCTGGCAACCGTTACGTCTCCGTCCGAATTCACGTTGCGTGGCTCGGCACTTTTGGTGCTCGCTAGTCCAGGTAGGATGGGTAAGCATAATTGAGAATCGCGCCGTTATTGCGTACACTAGAGGAAAAGAAGGGGGCAACGAGAATGGCCGAATTGGCAAAACCGATGGAGATTGGAATCAGTACGTTTCTGGAAACGACGCCGGATCCGGAGACGGGCGCATTAATCACGCACGCCGAGCGCCTGCGCCGCGCCGTGGAAGAGATCGTGCTCGCCGATCAGGTCGGCTTGGACGTCTACGGCATCGGAGAGCATCACCGCCCCGATTATGCAGGCACCGCGCCGGCGATCGTCTTGGCTGCAGCAGCCGGCATGACGAAACGGATTCGGCTGACGAGCGCCGTCACCGTGCTTTCTTCCGATGATCCGGTGCGCGTGTACCAGCAATTCTCCACCTTGGACGGTATCTCGAACGGACGCGCCGAAATCATGGCCGGCCGGGGATCGTTCATCGAATCGTTCCCGTTGTTCGGTTACAGCCTGGAAGATTACGACGAGCTGTTCGAGGAAAACTTGGAGCTGCTGCTCGCCATCCGCGCCTCGGAGAAGGTCAGCTGGCGCGGCGGGCATCGTCCCGCCATCGACAACCTCGGCGTCTACCCGCGCTCCGTGCAAGATCCGCTGCCGGTGTGGATCGCGAGCGGCGGCAACGCGCAGTCGGCGATTCGCGCGGGCTTGCTGGGTCTGCCGATTGCTTTCGCCATCATCGGCGGCATGCCGGAGAAATTCGCCCCGCTCGTGGAGCTCTACAAGCGCGCGGCCGCCCAAGCTGGCCATGATCCGGACAAGCTGCCTATCGCCACCCATTCCCACGGGTTCGTCGGCGATTCCACCGAAGAGACAGCCGAGCTGTTCTTCAAGCCGACGCAGGCGCAAATGACCAAGATCGGCAGCGAGCGCGGCTGGGGCGAGCCTTACTCTCGCGCCACCTACGACGACGCCCGCAGCCTGCGCGGCGCGCTCTATCTCGGCGATCCGGAGACGGTCGCGGAGAAGATCGTCCTGCTGCGCAAGAACCTCGGCATCACGCGCTTCTTCCTGCACGTGAACGTCGGCACGATGCCGCACAAGGACGTGCTGCGCGCCATCGAGCTGCTCGGCACGAAGGTGAAGCCGCTGGTTCTGCAAGAGCTGGCCCGAATCGAAGGAACCGTCTAACGCGTAACGACGAAAGGGGTGTCTCTGAGCCTTAACGGCTGGAGACACCCCTTTTTTTCATGCCTTTAAAGGTTCGTGCAATTAACTATCAAATAACTCCCGTTGCAGCAACGCCGGCTGCACGGTGGTGGGCCTTTTGGGCCTTTATTTCAACCGCGAAGCACATATGCACTTCCTATGCACTTCCTATGCACTTCCTGTGCACTTCCCACGCACTTCCGCTGCACCCTCTAGCTCTCCCACCCCGCACGCCGCAGCACTTCGCTCACGAAAGCACCCTTCGCTTCCGAGTAGGCCGCGCGATTCTGACGGAACCGCTCCGCCAGCTGCCTTTTCAGCTCGCCGTATGCATGCGCGTCCTCCGGATGGCTGCGCAAGTAGTCCCGAAATAACAGATGCCTGCGATGTTCCGCATGATCCTCCGTGCATACGTAGAGGTGATGCCAGCTCAGGCCGACAGGCGGAATGAACGCTTCGCGACCGGCCACGCCCAAATCGCCTTCATGCACATAACCGAGTCCTTCAAGACGTCCGATTATGATCGTAACATCCTCCCGCGAAGCTGCGGTGACATCGATATCCACGATCGGCTTTGCCGCCAAGCCCGGAACAGACGTGCTTCCGACATGAACGATGCCAACCTCCAGATCGCTTAACGCCGGCTGCACGTAGGCTTTCAATTCCTCGAACTGCCTTGCCCAATCGGGATCGTACGCCTGCACGACAACCTCTCTGCTCATCGTATCCGATCTCGCCTCCTCAGCCGACGCTGACCCGAACGCGGACTAAACCGCCCTTACAACGTATACAAGTGATAATCGATATACTTATTCCGAGTTTCAATTCTGTCTGCCAGCTTCGTCAAGCCCGAACCGGGAGCAGCCCGAAGGTAGGATCGCAGGCACTCTTTGGTCAAATTAATCGTCCATTCGTCCTCGAGCACCTCGTCGATCGGCCTGAACCTGGCGTCCGTGACCTCGGAGAGATCCGCCTCCGCCTGCCCCGCCGTCCACGCCATTTCATAGACCAAGTGAATGCCGAGCTCGGGGCCTTCTTCCGTTTCTTTCGTCCCGGTTCGCACGCCGATCAGACGCAGCGGCTCCGCTTGAATGCCCGCCTCTTCCCGAACCTCGCGCACGGCAGCCTGTTCCGCCGACTCTCCTTCGTCAACCAGTCCGCCGGGCAGCATCCAATAATCCTTATTGGCTCCCTGCGCGATCTTCACAAGCAGCACCGAATCATCCTTTACAATCAGCCCTCCGGCCGAACATATCGTTCTCATGCGCTCGCCTCCATTCTTATTCAAGAGCATATTATGATGCTTGGCCAATATCTAATACTTGTTCGCTATAACTACATCGTTCCCGCCTATAAGTCATTATTACCTCTTCGCTCGCATCAAAAAACCGTGCAGCCCCGAATTAGGAGACGACTGCACGGTTTTGTTGTTATTGTCCTTCGCCGACTGCAGCGCGGTAAAGCACGGGAAACGCGTCCCCGTCGAACACTTCGCCGTCGCGGCCCTGCATGAAACGGGCGTTGAAATGCAGGTCGCCCTTCGGACTGTGGGCATAACGGGTATCTCCCGTCATGAGGTGGACGGCCATCGACCGGCGCGCTTCGTCGGTCGTATTGGGGCCGCTGCCGTGAATCGTCAACGCGTGGTGGAAGCTGACTTGGCCGGCCTTCATGATGACCGGCACCGTCGTGAACTTCTCGTTCTCCGGAATGTCCATGTCCGCCTGCTGCTTCTCGATATTTTGCTCGAAGAAATCGCTCATCTTCAGCAGTCCCCACTGGTGGCTCCGCGGCACCATCTGCATGCAGCCGTTGGTGAGATCCACGTCGGTAAAAGCGACCCAAGCCGTAATCAGCGTCGGTTCCTTCGCGCATTGCCAATAGGCAAAATCCTGATGCCAGCCGACATTCGCCGTCTCGCGCCCTGATCCTCTGCCTGGCTTATACAGCAATTGATCATGCCATAGCCGGATTTGATCCGCATGCATGAGCCTGCCCGCGATCTCCCCGATCGTCTTGTTCGTCGCCACGCCTTGGAGTACGGAATCGGACCAATGCGAATTGTCGGTTTTGCGCAGCGAACGCGGATTGTCCACGCCCTCCAGCCAGTTGCAGATCGGCTCGCGCCCCGTCTCGAATTCCGCGCGGTAGATCCGGTCCTGATGCTCCTTGATCGCCGCCAGCTCCTCCTCCGAGAAAATGACCGGGGACAGCCAGTAGCCGTTTTGATCGAAGAACGCCACATCCTCCTGCGTCGGCAGGCAAGCCGCATTCACTTGCTTTTGCATTGTCGTCATCCTCTCGCACCTCATGCTTTCGTATCGATTGGTCATACGCTGTTGATTATCATTTTAGAGGCTGAAGCGAGCGCTGTCTTTGCTGGATGCATGCAGGAATTTAAAGCTTTTGATCATCTGCGCTCTTTCAAACCGCCTGGCGCCACGGTATACTGAAGGCACCAAGAACGACCGGGAGGCCGAACACGGATGACCTTGCCGAAAACAGCAACCACAAGGAATGCACGGCGCAGCGCGAGGGGAACGAATACGCGGACAGTGAACGCAGAAAGCACGGCGCAAACAGGGAACGCCGACGCTCCCCCCTACCGCGATCAGGCGCCGCATCTGCCGCTGCTCGTCGAGAACGAGCTCGAATATCGGGCGGAGCTGCCTTTCGACGCGCAGTCGAGCAATCTCTACTATATCGGCGAACAGCTGATGCCGAATTGGGCAACCACGTCGCATTACCATGACCATTTTGAGCTGTGCTACTTGGATGAGGGTCATGGTCAGTACCAGATCGACAAGACGCGCTATCCCATTCAGGCCGGCGACCTGTGGCTGACCAAGCCAGGCGAGACGCATTACGGGCTGGCTGGCAAGGACGCGCCGTTCCGCCTGCTCTATATGGGCTTCAAGCTGGAGTGGATGAAGGCGCTGCAGCCGGACTTCTATCAGCTCGGCGCAGGGCGTGTCGTGCGGGACTCAGACGGTGCGGTCCAAGCGATCTTTCGGCAGCTGCTGACCGAAGTACGGCTGCGCCGGCGGCTCAGCTTCCAGATGGCGGAGGGGCTGTTCCTGCAGCTGCTCGTGACCGTATCGCGGCTATTTCACGACGACGCCGCGCAGCGGACGGGCACGCTCCCGAACCCGCTCGGTAGCGCCGTCATCGCGGTCATGAACCGGCTGCACGGCGAAATCCGCTACGATCACGATATCGAAACGATCGCGAGGTCCATCCCGATCAGCCGCTCCCATCTCGCGCGCGAGTTCAAGAGCGCGATCGGCATGCCGGTCGGCGAATACATGCGCAGCCTTTGCCTCGACAAGGCCAAATTCGAGCTCCGCGCTTCGGATAAGCCGGTGACGCAAATCGCGGAGGAGCTGTATTTCTCGTCCATCCATACCTTCAGCATCTTCTTCAAACGCTTCACGGGCTTCACCCCGTCGGACTACCGCAGGCAAGCGTCCAAGGATGCGCGGACATGAGGACGAGGCCACTAAACACGAACCTATCGAAAAGGAGGCTGATCGCCGCATGAACCACCCCCTATCCTTGTCCGCCATTCAATCCATGTGCGGTCAGTTATCGTACAAACGAGGCGAGGCCGCATTTCGCGGCGGCAAAGTCGCCGTGACCTATTACGACGCGGATGCCGGAAGGTGCGAAGCCACCGTCAAGCTGCAGGAGAGCTTCGAGGTTACGCTGCGGATCGACGATGACGGCGACGTCTCGGCCACATGCACCTGCCCTTCCCTGTCCTCTTACGACAAATACTGTTCCCACGTCGCCGCGGTGCTGCTGCTCATTCTCGATGCCCAGCAGGCCGGCCGATCGCCGAATTCGCCTGTGCTTAGAGAGCTCGTTTCGAACGGAGCCGAACGCGATGCCCACGCTCGCAGAGGGGAAGCGGAACTGGAGGACGGGCTGGCCCAAGGGCTGCTCGCGATGTTCTCGCCGCTTGCGGAGCGGCGTTCGGTTCCCGCTTCTCAGACGCGGTTCGATACGCGCGCGCCGCTCGACCTGACGTTCGTCTGCAAGCCGTTCACGTACAGCCGCGGGAAACGGATGCTCGGCATCGAGCTCCGAGCCGACGCGAAACGGCCGGTGATCGTGCCGAGCATTCGCGCCTTCCTGCGGTGCATTGCGGAAGGCGAGCCCTATGACATCTCCAAATCGCTCGCCTACGACCCGCGCTTGCACTGCTTCCAACCAGCCGACTATGCCGTCTTGGAGCAGCTCGTCGCCATGGAACGGCAAGAGCGCTTATACCGTGAAACAGGCGGCATTCATGCCATGCATGCGGCCCCGCTTAGCGGCGAACGGATGCTGCCTATCCCGCCCGCGGTATGGGATATGTTCCTCCCCGCCTTGTGCGGGGCGCCTTCTGCGGTGATGGAGCTGGACAAGGTCGTCTACGCGACCATCGCGGTCGCGGATGAACGGCTGCCGCTGCATTTCGAGCTCGAAGAAGACAAAGACGGAAAAGGCTGCCGGCTGCGCGTGCAGGGACTCTCGGACATGACCATCTTGGACGCCTATGGACTCGTCCTCGCCGGAGGCAAGCTGCTGCGGGAGACGCCCGAAGCTTGCTCACGGCTGCTGGAGCTGCAAGGGCTGCTCGACCGCTCGTTCGAACCCGGGCAGCTGCCGCTCCCTCCGGCGCAAATCGAACCGTTCATGGATCGGGTCATGCCGGGCCTGCTGAAGCTGGGCAGCGTTCGGATCGCCGATTCCGTGGCGGAGCGGATCACGCAGCGTCCGCTGCGGGCGAAGCTGTTTCTCGACCGCGTGCGCGACCGGCTGCTCGCGGCGCTCGAATTTCATTACGGAGACCTCGTGATCAATCCGCTCGAGACGGAGCACGAGAGCCGCAGCAACGGACCGATACTCGTGCGGGACGGCGAGAAGGAACGGCAAATCCTCGCCTTGATGGAAGGGGCGGCGATGGCGAAGACGGAGGCGGGGTATTTTCTGGGGGACGAGGAACGGGAGTACCAATTTCTCTTCCATGTCGTGCCGCAGCTGGAGAAGCTGTTGACCGTTCACGCCACCTCCGCGGTCCGGACGCGCATCCATATCCCAGGCACGCCTCCGAATGTCACGCTCTCGCTGAACGAACGCAGCAACTGGCTGGACGTCAAGTTCGACATCGAAGGCATTCCGGAATCCGAGATCAAAGCGATCCTGAAGTCCATCGACGAGAAAAGAACCTATCACCGCCTGCCGACCGGTGCGCTCCTGCCGCTGGACAGCGACGAGATGAAAGAAGTCATCCGGTTCATCAACGAAGGCCGGATCACGGTCAAGGATTTGCGCGCCTCGGGCATTCACATCCCGCTGTTCCGCGGACTGCACCTGATCGACGCCCCCCGGCAGGGAGGCACGGTCAAGCTGGACAAGGCTTTCCGGCGGCTGTTGGACAACCTGCGGAATCCGGAAAATTTCGATTTCCCCGAGCCGGACGGGCTGCGTCATCCGCTGCGGGATTACCAAGCCTACGGCTACCAATGGCTGCGAACGCTCGCGCATTACGGGTTCGGAGGCATTCTTGCCGACGACATGGGCCTTGGCAAAACGGTGCAGGCGATCGCTTTCCTCTCCGCCATGCTGCCGGCCATTCGCGAGGAACGGCTGCCTGCCATCATCGTGGCGCCCGCTTCGCTGACCTACAACTGGCGCAATGAAATTCGCAAGTTCGCGCCGCATATCCGGGCGGCCGTCGTGGACGGGACCAAGACGGAGCGCGACGCCATTCTCGCCGGCCATGCGTCGGCCGACGTTCTGATTACGTCCTATCCGCTGCTGCGGCGGGACGTCGTCGATTACGCGGCGCTGTCGTTCCACACGCTGATTCTCGACGAAGCGCAGGCGTTCAAGAACTACGCGACGCAGACGGCGCAGAGCGTGAAGCTGCTGCAGGCCCGCAACCGTTTCGCGCTGACGGGCACGCCGGTCGAGAACCGGCTCGAGGAGCTGTGGTCCTTGTTCGACGCCGTCTCGCCGGATCTGTTCCCGGGCCGCAAGGCATTCGGCGAGCTCGCGCGCGAGACGATCGCGAAGCGCGCGCGGCCTTTTCTTCTGCGCCGGGTGAAGGCCGACGTCCTGCAGGAGCTTCCGCCGAAGATCGAGTCGGTGCAAGCATCCGCGCTGCTGCCGGAACAGAAACGGCTGTACGCCGCGTACCTCGCGAAGCTGCGGGTCGAGGCGCTCGAGCATCTGGACAAGGATACGTTGAATAAGAATCGCATCCGCATCTTGGCCGGCCTTACCCGGCTTCGGCAGCTGTGCTGCCATCCCGCGCTGTTCATCGACGATTACGCGGGCAGCTCGGGCAAGTTTGAGCAGCTGCTGGACCTCATCGAAGAATGCCGCGCCGCGGGCCGGCGGATGCTCGTGTTCTCGCAGTTCGTCGAGATGCTGAAGCTGATCCGGTCGGAGCTGATTCGGCGGGAGGTCCCGTATTTCTACCTGGACGGCAGCACGCCGCCGAGCGATCGCATCGAGCTGAGCGACCGGTTCAACGCCGGCGAAGGCGACCTGTTCCTGATCTCGCTCAAAGCCGGCGGAACAGGCCTCAACCTGACCGGCGCGGACACCGTCATTCTCTATGATTTGTGGTGGAACCCGGCCGTCGAGCAGCAAGCCATGGACCGCGCCCACCGCATCGGGCAGAAGAACGTCGTGCAGGTCATCCGCCTTGTAGCTGAGGGTACCGTCGAGGACAAAATGGTGGAGCTCCAAGAGCGCAAAAAGAATCTCATCGACGAGGTCGTTCGTCCCGGCGAGGAGCCGTTATCCGCGCTGACGGAGGATGAAATTAAGGAGCTGCTCATGCTTTCCTGAGCGCGCCTTGTAAAAGCAAACAGCCATTAATACCACGTTAATCTTTCACGTGGTATTAATGGCTGTTTTGCGTGGTGCCGGGTCTGGAGATGCAGCGCTCGCGCCGGGATGCTGCCTGGTAAGCGCAGCATCGGCCTCGAGCGCGACGTTCGGCGGATCGTGCACTCGAAGCAGCTGTTCCCAGTATTTCAGCTGGTTTCCGCCGATGTAGTGTACTGGATACAACTCTTTGCTCGCATCGGCCAGTTTCTCACCGATGTCGTGCACTGGGTACACCTCTTTGCTCGAATTGACCGGTTTCCTGCCGATGTAGCGTACTCGGTACATCGGCCAGTTTCTCACCGTCTTTTACGCGTACACCCGAATCTCGATCACCTGAGCAAAGGGCGAGCCATTGGTCGACTCGACCGCGAGCCGGATCGCGGTTGCGGCAACGGCAGCCGGAAGCGTCACGACCCTTTTGCGTCTGCGGTTGTCCGCGATCCGCTCCAGCACGGTCCATTCCCCTTCTACCAGCGCCTCGATCCGGCAGTCCTTGACCAGCTCCGGCAAGACGGCAAAAGGCGTCGTATGATGGTGCAGGTTAATCAAGTCCTCATTGACGTCGTCGTTGAACGTCAGGTGGATTTCCCGCACGCTGACGGGAGCCGCCCATTGCAGCCGCAGCCACTCTTCTTGTCCCCCGTCGTTCATCGCCTCCGAGCTCCACAGATGCGGACCGCCGAATGGACGCGCGTAGCCATCGACCGCTTTACCTGCCGCATACGCCTCCGTTCCTGGCGACAGCTTCAAGCAGAAAGGCTTGCGGTTGAAAGCCCCGTTGCGCCACAGCGTAACGCGCTGGCTTTCCTCGCTTCCCTCGTCGAACGGCATTGCGCCGCTGTAGTTGAAGCCCAACACGCCGAAAACATTCCCTTCCGCCGCATGCAGCCGCAACCGAGGATTCTCGCGTATGACGAGAAACACGTTGCATGGCGCTGCCGGAAGCTGCGCCCCGCTCGTATCGACGGCAACCCACTGCTTCTCGCCCCCGGCGACGCTGCTGCGGTGCCTGGAAACGAAGCGATACGGGATGTAATTCTCCTCGCGGCCCGTCTCCCACACCTCGACGACGAGCTCCGTATCCTCGTCCGCATCGACGAGCAGCTCCACGGCATCCAACCTCGGATCGACCGGCACGAGAATGCCGACCGGCTTCTCCAGCGCATACGTGACCGTCGTTCCCTCATCCCGGGCCAAAGGCCACCGCTCCAATGTCAACGAGCTCGATGCATCCACCGCGGCCGACTGCGCCAGGTCAGCCGTATCCTTGCTGCGCAGTCCGATGACCGATGCGTCCTGCCGAAGCAGCGTCTGCTGCAGCTCCTGCAGATGCTCGGCGTGCAGCGCTCTCGGCGTTACGCCCTTCTGCACGCACAGCGCCGCCCCCGTCCCGGCCGCTTCGCCGATCACGGCGCAGGTCGCCATGACGCGCGTCGTGCCGAACGCCACATGCGACGCGCTGATGTTACGTCCGGCGAACAGCAGATTGCGCACGTTCGCGGAGTAGAGCGAGCGGAACGGCACGGAGTAATTGCCGTCCGGATAGAAATGCTTCGACCCGCTTTCGGCGGCATACATGCCCTGCGGCGGATGAAGATCGATCGACCAGCCGCCGAAAGCGACCCGGTCCTCGAACGGCCGCTGCTCGACGACGTCGTTTTGATTCAGCATATAGTCGCCGACGAAGCGCCGGAATTCTCTTTTGCCGGGAAGCGATCCGACCCACTCCAAGGTCATGTTGTCCGCCTCGAACTGGCCCGAGTTTTTAATATAATCCCAAATGCCGTAAATGACGGACCACAGCTCGTCGCGGATCCGCTCGTTCTCGTGCACCGTGTCCAGCTCGCCGCCCCATTCGATCCACCAGTAGTGGCAGCCGGAATCGCCGCTGCGGATGACCCGCCGAACAGGAATGCTCGTTTGCGTAATATCCTTGGCAAAAGAAGGCGGAACGTATTTGACCGGACGGCCGGCATCCTTCGAATAGAACAAAATCGTGCTCCCCAGCGTAATGTCGTCCGCAACCTCGGGTGCCCAATCTTCGTTGAACTCCGCCTTCGCTTCGCGCCCGATCCGATACTGCGCGCCAGCCAGGAAGCCGACCAGGCCGTCGCCGGTGCAGTCCAGCACCTGTTCGCCTTCGAAACGAATCCGCCGCTCCGAGCCCATCATCCAGCCGGTAACGGACTTGATGATCCGGTCTTCCGCGGAACCCTCGGCCTCCACTTCATGCACGTCGGTATTCAAAAACAGCTGAATGTTAGGCTCCGCGCGGACCGTTTCCAGCACGACGAGATCCCAATAATACGGATTTCCCTCCATGTTCCGGTACTGGTTCTCCACGAACAGCTCGCCCATGATGCCCGTCTCGCGGGCGTAACGGTTGGTCCCATGCCCCGTCGCGCCGCATACCCAGACGCGAACCTCGCTGCTCGAATTGCCGCCAAGCACCGGCCGGTTCTGCACGAGCGCGACCGTTTGCCCGAGCCTTGCCGCAGCCACCGCCGCGCATACGCCCGCCAAGCCGCCGCCGATCACGACGATATCCGTTTTCACTGTTTGCTCCAACATCAGAAATCCCCTCCATCGGTAGGTGTAAGACTTTATTTTCATGCTACAATGAAGGAAACCACCAATGGAATGGCCTGATTTTCTCTTTCCATATCTTTATTTTCATACGAGGTGCTAACATGCTGGAGCCTATGCCATACCTGTTTCCGGAAGATACGGAGTGGACCTATTGGCATCACAAAGAAACCTTTCAGCTGGCGCAGGACACCTACGTCAAATGGGTGATGTTCGCGGTGGAAAGCGGTTCGTTCCGCTATCGGATTCAAGGCGGCGAAGGGACCGCCGAGGCCGGGGACGTTGTCGTCTGCCCGCCTCATACGGACTTCGAGCGGGAGGTAATCGAGCCGCTGTCTTTCGCATTCATCAGCTTTAATCTGCGCGCGGAAGACATCTCCGGCCTGCCGCAAGGCCGGGTGCGCTTCGCCGATGCCGCTCGTCTGCATCATGACCTGGAGCGGCTCAAGACGCCGCCGCTGCATGAAGCCGCCGCGCCGCATCCTTACGGCGCGCACTACGCGGCTGATATTTGGCTGCTGTGCATAGAGGCGGCCAGCAAGCGCGAAGAGCCTTCGAAGCCCGCCGACGCCGAAATGGAGGCGGCCGTCGTCTGGCTTCGAACGCATGTCGACGCCAAATCCGCGCTTGGCGAAGCCGCCGCCCGCTGCGATTTGACGCCGGTCCAGTTCACCCGCCGCTTCCAGCGTGCGTTCGGCATCGCGCCTCAGCACTTCCTGCTGTCGCTTCGTATTGCCGAAGCACGGAAGCTGCTCCTGACGACAGAATGGACGCTCGACCGGATCGCCGTGTCCTGCGGTTACGAGAACGGCTTCTCGCTCAGCCGCAGCTTCATGCGGGCAACGGGCATGCGCCCTTCCCGTTACCGCGAGCATCATCGGCTGTGAGCGAGGCGCCGCGCGAAGGGCAGCCGAAACCGCCAACCCTCGGTCGCCGCTGCCCGCTCCCCTGCCGGCGGCCCGCGGCACACTCGGCACCCGGCCCGCGACACAGACTCCAGCAGCGCCTTGGTGCCCCGTCCATCAACGACGTTGGCCAAAACAAAAATAGGGCTGGAATCCCATGATTCCAGCCTTTATGATTACAGCCTCTAACGATGCCGGCCCTTTACGGTTGCGGCCCCTGTTCCGCCCTTCCTATTCCTCGCGCCGCGTCATCCAGCTCTCCAACTGCGGCATGCCGATGGCCGTCAGCTTAGGCTGCCAGCATCAGGCTGCCGACACGGCGCCTAGCGAATGGAGACGCGCCTTTGGCACACGGCTTCCGCTCTGCCGGCACCGCGCCTAGCGAATAGAAACGCACCTCTGCCCCGAGGGCTCTGCTCTTCCGACTTCCGCTCTGCCGGCACTCCGCCTAGCGAATAGAGACGCGCCTCTGCCCAGACGGCTTGCGCTCTGCCGGCACGATGGCCGGAGACGCGCCCTCCACCTTCCGGATGCGCTCGAGCAGTCGCGCCCGCAGCTGTCCGGTCACCTCGTCGTAGCTGTCCAGTCCGATCAGGTTCGTCAGCTCGTGCGGGTCGGCCTCCAGATCGTACAGAAACTCCTCCAGGTACGTATCCGAAGCCGCTTCGTCCCAGCCGTTCTTGCCCGGCGCCGCCACGCTGTACTTCCAGCGCGGCGTGCGCAGCGCCCGGCCGACCTGCGTCTCGCTGATCTGCACGAACACGTCGTCCGGCTCGCCGTCCGCTTCGCCCCGGAGCTCCCGGAGCAGCGAGCGCCCTTCCATCTCCTCCGGCACCGGAATGGATGCCGCATCGAGCAGGGTCGGCGGCAGATCGACCAAGCTGACGAGCCGCTTCAGCCTGCCGCCCCCGCTGAACCCCGGGCCGGTGAGCGCCGTAGGCACGCGGATCGAACTGTCGTGGCAGGAGCGCTTGTACTCCCCGTTGCGGGTTTTGAAATGACAGCCGTGGTCGGACGTGAACAAAATGACGGTATCTTCGGCAAGCCCCAGACTCCGCACCGCGTCGTTCAGACGGCCGAGCGCTTCATCTAGTCGCTTGACCATGCCGTAATAACCGCCGAGATGCTGCGGGGCGCTGCCTCCGAGCGCGGCCAGATCCGGCGGCGTCCATCGGCCGGCATACATGCCTTCGTAGCCGACGGGCGCCGGATAATTGTCGAGGTGATTCTGATGATGCGGCTCGATGTACGACAGGAAGAGGAAGAACGGATCGTCCTTGTTCCCGTCGATGAACCGGATCGCCGCGTCCGTCATGGCGTCCACCCGGTAGCCCGGCAGCTTCACCGCTTCGTTGTTCCCGTTATACATGACGGTATCGTAGCTGTCCGACGAAAATTCGAGCGTATTGGATGCAAGCCAATAATCGTAGCCGCCCCGCTTGCCGGCCGGAACCGGCTCCTCGTCCGCGAGATGCCACTTCCCGATGTAACCGGTGCGGTAACCGGCCCCCGTGAAATGCTCGGCCAGCGTAGCGTGACCCGAGGCGAGCGGAATGCCGTTACGATAGCTGCCCGTCGTCGTCGCGTGCTTGCCGGTCTGCAGGCAGGACCGCGCGGGGCCGCATACGGGCTGGCAGGTGAAGGAATGCGCCGCGTGCGTGCCTTCCTGCGCCATGCGGTCGAAGTTCGGCGTCAAGCCGAGCGGATTGCCATGGATCCCGGTCGTATCCCAGCGCTGCTGGTCCGTGAAAAACACGATGACGTTCGGTTTTTTTCGGTTGCTGCTCATAAGCTGCTCCTTTTGCCGCGATGCCGTTATTTTTTGGTGCCGTAGCCGTTCTCCGCGCTCCAGCCCTGCGACTGCTTAAGCGCGTCAGCCTCTTGTTTCGCCACGTCGTTCATCTTGCCGAGGAAGGCGTCCAAGGACATCGAGCCGTCCAAGTACAGCTGTCCGTCTTTGCCGAACGTATCGTACAGGTTCTTGCTGAAGGCCGGCCCGAACAGGTTCATCTTGAACGGTTCGTTGACCGCCAGGAATTGCTTGATGTTCTCGGGGAATTCGGCGTCTTTCAGAACCGGCACCCGGAACAACTGCTCGGCGATTTCCTTCTGCACGGACGGCGAGGTCAAGTACATCAGGAAGTCGACGGCGCCAGCTTTCTTCTCCGCCGAGATCGTCTTCGGCATGACGTAGACGCCGTCCGGATTGCCGGAAGCCACCTCGTAATACTTGTTCTCGGCCATCGGGTGATTCTCCTTCGTGAGATGCGGCACCCGCATGACGCCGTAATTCATGCCCTCCAGCTGCTTGGTGAAGTCCGGGGTAGCGAGAATCATCGCCGCGTCGCCGCGCAGGAACATCTCGGCCGCATCGTCCACGGTGACGCCGTTAAAGCCCTTCGGCCAGAAACGGGTCCAATCCTTCAGAATCGGGAATACGTCCTTCCACGGATCCTTCGTGAAATCAAGCAAGCCGCCGTCGATTGCCGCGACGATCTCGTTGGAGCCGACCAGCTTGTTGCCGTCCAAGTCCATCTTCGGAACCAGCTGCTCGACCGTCTGGTCGGACAAATACCGCAGCATCCAGTCCGGCCGGTCGCCCCCCTGCTTGGCGAAGCCGATCGCCATCGGCGTGACGCCCGACTTCAGGATGCTGTCCTGCGCGGCCAGAAAATCGTTCCACGTCTCCGGCAGCGCCGTGACGCCGGCCTTGTCGAACAGGTCCTTATTGTAGAACAGACGGATCGTAGCCGAATACGTGGGAATGCCCGCGAACTTATCGGTACCGGGCACGAACATGTTGGCCATGACGGTATCGGACAGCGTGCCGCGCCAGTCCGCGTTCCCTGCGTACGGGTTCGGCTGCGCAAGGTCGTCGGTCAGCTCGGTAACGAGCCCTTTGCCGAAATCCTCCTGCGACCACAGGTACTTGGATTGAAACAGGTCCGGCGCGTTGTCGCCGATCAGCTGCGTCGTAACCCACGTCCGCTGGGCGGTTCCGTCATCTCCCCAGTTGGCGAGCGTCAGCTTCACTTCTGCCTTCGCGTTCGGATTGGCGTTGTAGTCGCCGACGAGCTTCTCATAGAACTTGTTGTCGTCCTCGATCTTGCTTTTGCTGGTCGTGAACTGGATCACGGGCTTGGCTTTTCCCGAGCTATTCGCATTGGAGCTGTCGCCCGGGTCCGCCTGATCGGCAGGAGCCGCATTGTTCGAGCAACCCGCGAGCAAGGCCACTCCGAGGGCGAGGACTGCCGGCTTTTGCAGACGTTTTAATGAAATGAATGACATGGATGAATCTCTCCTATCGTGCGTATTGGGGTATTTCGTCCTTCATCGGCAAGCGCGTACGGCTTCCGCGAACGGAAGCATCATGGTCACCTCCTGCTTGAAATCGGGTATTTCTGCTGCCTCTTAGCCTTTTATAGCGCCCGACGTAAGACCGGAGATGAACGGCTTGGTCGCGAAAAGGAACAATACGAGAAACGGCAGGGAAGCAAATGCATATCCTGCCAGCTGGAGCCCCGTGCCTTGCTCGACCGTGCCGGAGATGGTGCCGAGCACCAAGATGACCGGCTTCAGCTTCTCGTCGGAAATAATGACAAGCGGCCAGATGTAGTTGTTCCATCCGCTGATGGCCGTCAGAATGCCGACGACCGACAGGATCGGCTTCGCCAGCGGGAGCGCGATCCGGCTGTAGATCCGCCAAGAACCGGCCCCGTCGAGCTGCGCCGACTCGAACAAGCCGGCGGGCAGCCCCGCCAGGAACTCGCGGATCAGCATCGTGCCCATCGCCGAGCCGACCGCTGCCGGAGGAAAGATCTGGCCGGCGTACGAGTTGAGCAGCCCCATCCCTTTCACCAGCACGAACTGCGGCACGAGCAGCAGAAAGCCCGGAATCATCATCATCATGATGACGAGCACGTACAGCAGTCCTTTGCCAGGAAAATCGTACGCCGCGAAGGAGAAGGCCGCCATGGACGACAGGATCAACACGACCAGCACGATGCCGCCGGCGACGATGATCGAGTTCATCATATACGGCAGCAAATAGCGGGCGGCGGTTGCGTAATTATCGGCATAGAAGTGCGTCGGCCAGCCCCAAAAATGCTCGTATAAGTCTCTGCGGTGCTTCCACGAATTGATCAGCGTCATATAGAACGGGAACAGGGTGGCCAGCAGCAGCGCCGCCACGACGGCATAGTGGGCCGTCGACCGGAAAGTCGTTCTGATATTCATGCGCGTCCGCCTCCTAACCCGACGTCTCGGAAGATTTGAACAGCTTTTGGATCGCCTGCGTCACGATCAGGATGCCGACGAACAGCACCATGCCGAGCGCCGAAGCATACCCCATTTCGTTATAGGTAAATGCCCGATCGTACAGATACAGCGCCGGCGTCAGCGAGGATTCGCCGGGACCGCCTCCGGTCAGAATCAGGGGAAGCTCGAAGTTCTGCAGCTGCCCGATGACGACCAGCAGCGCGACGAGCCGGATTTGGCCGCGAATGAGCGGCAGCTCCAGATAACGGAATCGCTGCCAGACGCTCATGCCGTCCAAGCTGCCGCTCTCGAAGAGCTCCGTCGGGATGTTCAGCAGCCCCGCCAAGTAGATCAGGAAGTAGATGCCGCCGATCCACGGAAAATTGTAGAGGATAAGCGCCCAGAGCGAAGTGCCGCTCTCGCCCAGCCAGGCATGCGTCCAGCCGTCCAGGCCGACCAGCTCGAGCAGGCCGTTCAGGATGCCGTTCTGGCTCGCATACACCCAGGTCCAGATCTTGATGACGACCAGCGCCGGCACGATCAGCGGCACGATGAACAGCACGCGGACCCATTCGGCGAGCCGCTTGCGCCGGATATGGAAGACGAGCACGGCAGCGAGCAGCGGAAGCGTCAGCGTCTCGACCAGCGCGCCTGCCGTAAGCGCGAGCGCGTGGCCGATCGAGCCCCGGAACGACGCGTCATGCAGCACCTTGGCGTAATTCGCGAAGCCGACGAACCTGTCGACGTTCGCGCCGTTCCAATCGAAGAACGACTTCTGCACGGCAACGACGAGCGGTCCGTATTTGAACGTGCCGAGAACGGCAAAGACGGGGATCAGGAAGAAGTACGCTTGCCGGACGCGCCATATTTTCCTTAACAAACCGGGCTTTGTCGGCTTCGCGCCTTCGCTCAGAGAAGCGGTTGACATGGTTTTATTCCCCCTTCGTAGAGGCGCGCACGATCAAGCGCGCCGGCAGCAGCGTCTGAATGCGGGCGTAATCTTGCTGCCGCAGCAGCTCGTCGAAGACCTTCACGGCCATGCGTCCGATGTCCGCGATCGGCTGATGAACCGTCGTCATCGGCGGGTTCATGAGCGGCGACACGTCGTAATCGCCGAACCCCGCGACGGCGATATCCTCCGGTATGCGCAGCCCCAGCTCCTGGAGTCCGCCGCTGACGGCCAGCGTGCCGCGGTAGGTCGAGCAGAAGACGGCCGACGGCTTGGCTTCCTGCAGCATTTTCCGGACGGTGTCCTTTACCGGCTCGCGGTTGGCGTCCAGCTCCTGCACCCAGCCGGAGCCGACCTCGATTCCCCCCTGGCGCAGCGCTTCGTGATAACCCCGAACCCGGTCCGCCTCGCAGGGATGCGCAATCGGCGCATGAAGCAGCGCGATCCGCCGGTGGCCCAGCTCGAGCAGATGCCGCACGGCCTGCCTGCAGCCGTCGGCATTGTCGACGTCGACCCAGGAGACGTCCGTGTTCGGATAAGACGCCGCCACGATGACATGCGGAATCCCGCCCGCGACAAGCGACTGCGGCAAGGACGAATGCAGCGGCGGGTTGATCGCGATCAGTCCCTTGAAACCGTAGGTGCGGCAAAAATGCGCGACGGAGCCGGCATCCTTGAATGCCCTGCCCTCGTAAGGCACCAGCGTCAGGTAGAGACCGAGCGAGTAGGCTTTCTCCATGATGCCGTTCATCAGCTCGCCCATGTATTCCGGAAACGACACGACCGGCGTCACGATCCCGATCGTTTCTTGCCGGTTCGTCACCACGGAGGGCCGGAAGCCTTGCTCGTTCATGTACCGAATCACTTTCTCCCGCGTCTCCGCGTTGACATCCGGCTTGTTGTTGAGGATGCGGGAGACGGTCGACACCGACACGTCGCACATCTCGGCGATTTTGCGAATGTTCATTGGCGCTCTCCTCTCGTACGGCCTATCGGTACGTTTCCGGTACAGTACCGGTAAACGCAAAAAAGGAGACATCGCATGAATCGCGTGTCTCCGGTTGGCCGGTCAACAAATATGTAATAGCAGTAATGCCGAGTTATTTACTCAGGTTTACACTGAGGTAATTGTAGCAACCCCATCCGGATACGTCAACACCATTTCTAGGTCTTCGTAGTGCGCATGGTTGCGATCCATACTGGCCCCAAACGCATCCGCTACTGACAAAGCTTTACATCGTGCGGGTTACAGCCCCTATGGGTTCTGCCATCGGATGCCGCAAAAAACTCGTTGCACATTTACTGCGTACATAATATACTGTTACCATAATAAACTGTTTATATATTATACAGTTAATCAAAAAGGAGCGACGCCCCCTTGAAGAATTCCGCCATCACCATTAAAGGTCTTCGTAAATCCTTCGGCCGGCTGACTGTGCTGGACGGCATCGACCTGGACGTTCCGTCCGGCACGATCTTCGCCCTGCTCGGTCCGAACGGCGCCGGCAAGACGACCTTGATCAACATTCTCTCCACGCTGACCACGCCCGACGCGGGCAAGGCCGCCGTAAACGGCCATGACATCGTCTCAGAACGTGAAGCCGTCAAAATGTCCATCAGCCTCACGGGTCAATTCGCCGCCGTCGACGGCATGCTGACCGCCCGGGAGAACCTGCACATGATCTGCAGGCTCTCCGGTTTCTCCTCCTCCGGTGCCCGCGCCAGAACCTCGGAACTCTTGCAGCTGTTCGACCTTGAAGCAAGCGCCGGCAAGCTGGTCAAAACCTACTCCGGCGGCATGCGCCGCAGGCTTGATCTAGCCGTTAGCCTCGTGGCGCGCCGGCCGGTGCTGTTCCTCGACGAGCCGACGACGGGACTCGATACCGTCAGCCGCCGTGCGTTGTGGAAGCAAATTACGGAGCTGCGGGACGAGGGCATCACGATCTTCCTCACGACGCAATATTTGGAGGAGGCCGATCAGCTCGCGGACCGCATCGCGGTCATCGCCGGCGGACGCATCGCCGCGGAAGGCACCGCGCAGGAGCTCAAGTCCCGCATCGGCGAAGAACGGATCGAGCTGCTGGGCGACGACGAGGAGCTCCTCGCCGCTTACGCGACCGACGGGAGTCTGCAGGATATTCGCAGAACGCTGAACGAGCTGGCCGGCAAGGTTTCGCCGGATACGCGGATTCGTCTGCGGAAGCCGAGCCTGGATGACGTATTCGTCGCCCTGACCGAGGCAAAACCATTCGAGGAGGTCGTACGATGAATCCAGTCCAAACCGCTCCAGCCCGCAAGACATCGTTAGCCGTCACCAACGCCGTCTTCATCGGACGCAGCATCCGTCTGAGCCTTCGCAACACGGAGGCGCTGATCATGGCCATCGTGCTGCCGGTCATGCTGATGCTCTTGTTCACGTATGTGTTCGGCGGGGCAATCGATCCGGGAGGCGACTACGTCGATTACGTCGTACCCGGCATCATCCTGCTCTGCGCCGGCTTCGGCTCATCCAGCACGGCCGTCGACGTCTCGCAGGATATGACGAACGGCATCATCGACCGGTTCCGAACGCTGCCGATTCGCAGCCTCAGCGTCATCGCCGGGCATGTCGCCGCCAGCCTCGCCCGCAACCTGATGGCGACCGGCGTCGTCATCGGCGTCGCGTTTCTCGTCGGCTTCCGATCCTCCGCCGGCTTCCTGGAATGGCTTGCCGCCATCGGCATCATCGCGTTGTTCATTCTCGCCCTGACCTGGCTCTTCGCGGCGATCGGGCTGGTCGCGGGCTCCCCTTCGGCAGCTTCGGGTTACGGCTTCATCCTGCTCTTCCTGCCATACCTCTCCAGCGCGTTCGTCCCCACGACGACGATGCCGCGATGGCTGCAGGGCGTGGCGAACCATCAGCCGATCACGCCGGTCATCGAAACGATCCGCGACCTTCTGACCGGCACCCCGATCGGGCATCATGCCTGGCTGGCAGCCGCCTGGTGCGTCGGCATTCTGCTGCTCGCGCTGCTGTGGAGCATCGCCTCGTTCCGCCGCAAGGCCGGGCATAGATAGCGCATTGCCGGTACCACAGCCAGAAGCGTGCAATGCAGTAACGCAACAAAGGACGGCCAGCTCATCAACAGGAGCTGGTCGTCCTTTGTTAGCGTTCGCTTGCTTGCGCGATGGCAAACTACGGTCGATTCGGTCTAATCGCCCAGCGAAGCAGCTCCTGCGCGCTCCTGCAAAATAAGTGTAATTCTGCACTTATTTTCAAATACCAACACGGTACCATAGGAATAAATGCAAAAGTGCATTTATTCTTATGGCTTACGGTCCAATCCGCTCAGCATCAATCGATTAGCTGCACATTTGCACGTATTTTCGTTTTTCGGACGAAATCGTTGAAAATAAGTGCAGATTTGCAGCTATTCGATTCAGCAACTGGTCAGCAGGTGGTCAGCAGATGTCGTTGTCGGCAGATGTCAGCAACCAGTCTGAATCTGACCTCTGACGAATGAACCTGCGCAGATGAGAGCAGCGCTGCTACGCGCTTGCTAACAGCTCAGGCTCATTGAAGACACTCGCGCTTTGTTTACATGACACAACATACATGTTATAACATACAAGGTATGAACGGGACCTTTGCCAGGGAGGATATCGAATGAAACTCGACGATGCGGTTGGTTTTATCCTTACCAAGACGCTGCGTAATTTGAACTTGCTTTTCAACCAGGAATTCAGCCCCTCCGGCATCACGAGCGAGCAATGGTGCCTGTTGAAAAGGCTGGACGAGCAAGACGGGATCAGCATCAAGGATTTGACGCTGGGCGTCGGTAAAGACCAGGCTAACGTCACGCGAATTCTGGCTATATTAGAACAACGGGGATTCGTCCAACGATCTCCCCACCCGAGCGACGGAAGGTCGTCTCTGGTGTATTTGACCGGGGAAGGCAAGGAATTGACGGCGCGCTTGAACCCGATCGACGAGAAGATACAGGCCGTCGCGGTGGACGGTTTATCGGAGGAAGAAGTGCTGTTCTTGAGACGAACGCTCGCCAAATTAAGTCACAACGCGGATAAGCATCTCATACGCTAACCGCCCGATCATAGATGGGATGGGAATAACCAATGAATGATAGAGCTGTCATGCCGGTTTGGATGTTCGGCGTATTTATCGTCCTGATGAATACCACGATGTTCAACGTCTCCTTACCCGGCATTATTCGAACGTTTCATATTACGGCCGACCTCGGATCGTGGATTATTTCAAGCTACTCCATCGGATACGCCTTATCGACGGTGATCTACAGCCGTTTATCGGACAGCGTGCCCTTGCGAAGACTGCTATTGGTAGGTTTGACGATCTTGGGTCTGTCCTCGGCAGCCGGGATCTTCGCGGACGATTTCAACACGCTGCTGGCCGTCCGCATTCTGCAATCTGCCGGCGCGGGAACGATGTCCGGGCTGGGAATCGTGATGGCAAGCCGTTATATCCCTTATGAGCGCAGGGGAAGGGCCATTACGATGATATCGACGGGGAGCGCGATGGCGTTCGGCTTCGGCCCCATTATCGGAGGCGCCATCACCGAGTATCTTGGATTCAACGGGCTGTTCGCCGTCACTTGCCTGATTCTTCTGGTGCTTCCCGTGTTGATGCGGCTGCTGCCCAAGGAAGAACCGAAGCCGATGCGTTTCGACGCGTTCGGGGCCTTATTAACGGTCTTAAATGCAGCGACGTTGCTGATCGCCGTCATGCAGCGTTCCTGGCTCTGGTCGATCGGAAGCCTTCTGTCGTTCGCCGTTCATGCTTGGTATCTGCGAAGCGTCAAGAAAGAAACCTTTATCAATCCGGCGCTGTTCGCCAAACGCGATTATCGGAAGCTTACGGCGGTGGGGTTCTGCGTGTTGGTATTGAACATGGGCAATCTGTTCCTCATGCCGCTCGCGTTGGCTAATCTGGCCGGCGAATCGACGATGACCATCGGGCTGACGATTGCGCCGGGGGCCATCTTGTCGGCTTTGTCGGGCCGTTTCGTGGGACGGTGGATCGACCGTTACGGAAATGTGCGGTTCCTGCTGATCGGTCATGTCGTGCTGGCCGTCGTGCTGGCCGTCTTCTCGTTTGCCGTGGAAGTATCGCCGTTCGTCGTGCTATGCGGGTATCTGTTCTTCTCGCCCTCGTTCTCCGCGACCCTGTCTTCGTTAAACAATGAAACGTCGCGCATCCTGCCGAAGCAGATGATCGGCTCGGGCATGGGACTCATGCAGCTGATTCAGTTCTTTGGAGGCTCGATCTCCGTCGCGGTCTGCGGCATGATTCTGACGATGCAGAAGAATAGCCCGCTTGGCTTGGCCTATGAGAACGTGTACCGCGTGCTGCTCGCCGTTTGCCTGCTTTCCCTGACCGTCGCGGTCTGGTATACGCGAACCTCCGGCAGCTCCGAGAAACCAGCTCGGATGACCACATGAACATGGCTTCGCCGTCGCTCTCCGACGCTCGCACATCGCTATACGGACGCAAACAGCGGCTCCATCCGATTGGATGAGCCGCTGTTTGTTTTTGCTTCCACGTCTTATTCTGTCGTTGTTACCGCGCCTCTTCTGTCGTTGCTTCCATGCCTTATACCCGCTGTCATCACGGAGCCGGCGCATCGCCGGACGGTCTCCGCCGCCGTTCCAAATAGAGCTCGACGCCGTCCAACACCCGCTCCAGGCCGAAGTCCAAGTCGTCGCCGACCGTGCTCTCCGCTTCCCGTTCGCCCGCATAGATTCCCGACATGACGACAGGGTACAGGTCCGGGAAACGCTCCGGCTTCACGAGCTGCTTCAGCGCGGGGCTGAAGGACAGGCCTCCGAAATCGTCCGCGCTCGTGCCTGCCCGCATCGCTTTGGCCATGTCGCGCCGGATCAGGCCGATGGAGCGCGCATAGCTGCTGAGCAGCAGCAGGATGGACATCTTCTCGAAGTCGTCCAGCTGCAGCGGACGCAGCGATCGCAGCACCCAATCGATCATCGCCATGATGTTCGGCGTCACCGGAATGCCCGTAATCGGAATATCCCCGTACCACGGATGTTCGACGAAGACCTGCACGCAGCGATCGACGTAGCCGCGAAGCCCGTCGCGCCAATGCTGGCCCGGATCTTCCGCCGGAATCGGAACATCGCTTACCGCCTCCTGCATTAACAGCAAGAGATCATCTTTACTCGTAATGTAGCGGTACAGCGACATCGTCGTATAGCCGAGCGATTGGGCGACGCGGCTCATGGACACCGCCTGCAGCCCGTCTTGATCGGCGATCGCGACGGCGGCATCCACGATTTGCTTGATGCTCAGCTCGCCCTTGGGTCCGCGCTTCCCTTGCTTGACGATGCCCCAGCTTAAAGCGACGCCGTTCGGCAGCCCTTTAAGCGTCTCATCCTCGGTCTCGTTGCGGTTCGTCATGCGCTCTATCCCTCGCTATCCCTACTAGTCCCGTAATTGTATACGCTATAAACAGTATAGCATATGCGTTCCTGCCGGGACAACGGCACCGCAGCGAGAGCCGGTCGGAGGCGTATCTCCTCCGTCACACCCAAACTCAACTACCAGCCGCAAACGACGCCGCGCAGGCTTGAAGGTAATAGGCCAGACCGGTCTGCTGACTCTCCAGCATTTGCAAATGAAATTCGTCTTCCAGAAAGAACCGCGTCTGCGCAGCAAAGTCCTCCGGAGCGGCAGCGTGTCCATGCGCCTGCATAAACGCCAAATGGCTGCCGATCAGCTCTTGCACCCGCGCATCGCGATGCTTCACGCCGGAGCGAAGCAGCTCCGCCATCTCGGACATGAAGCGCGCCGCCTCCTGCGCTTGTTCGTTCAGCACCGCCGGCTCGGGCACCGACTCCGTCAGCTCCACGCCGTAATTCGCCTTCAAGTACTCCTGCTGCTCCGCCAGCGCCGCTTTCCATTCCGCCTCGCTTTCAAATCCTTCGAACATGTCGCTCACCTGCATCACTTCGCCTCTCATCGTGGATTCCAAGGTTTTCGACAACGTGCGAATCACTGTCTCCAGCCGCTCCTTGCGCTTCATCAGCAGCACGCGCTGACGGCTCAGTTCCGTACCGGGATGGCGCTCCTCTAACAGAAGTTCTTTGATTTGCGCCAGCGGAAAATCAAGCGTCTTGTAGAACAAGATCCGCTGCAGCCGCTCGAGCTCCTTCATTCCGTAGTATCTGTAGCCCGCTTCGCTGACCTCGCCCGGAAGCAGAAGGCCGAGCTTATGGTAATGATGCAGCGTCTTGATCGTCACCCCGGACAGCGCCGACAGCTCCTTGACCGTATATCGCATGCGTTGTCGCTCCTTTCAATCCGTACTGTACAGCCTCCCCTTAGAGGAGAGTCAATACGCTTTTTCTTCGAGAGCCGATTGGGCGCCGATTAAAAAAGCCGAGCAACCCGCCAGGGGATGCTCGACTTCAAATTGTTTGCCGATAAGCCGACAGCCGGCTCGAGCTGCCACTTCGCAGCAACTCCGGTTAACGGCTCCAAGGCCGCCGCTGCCCGCGGCAATCACCGCGCGGCGTTTAACTCGATGACATTGCGGTCGGGATCCAGCAGAAAAATCTGCGCGAAGCCCGTGATGCTGTTCCGGTTAGCCCGATGCTCGATGCCGCACCGGTTCAGCCAATCGATCGTCTCGTCGAAGTCGGCGACGCGTATCGCGAAATGCCCGTCTCGGGTATCGATGCCGCCGTTTCTCGCCGTCTCGCCTTGATGCACGATCAAGTGCAGCTGCTGCCCGCCGCTGCCGATTCCGTACCAGGCGCCGGGAAAGTCGAACGCCGGCCGCTCGATTTCCCGCAGCCCGATAACCGATTCATAGAAGCGCTTGGCCCGGTCTAGATCCGTTACGATCAGACTCACGTGATGAATACCTTCGTGGCGAATCATCGTGAATGTGCACCGCCCTTTTTTTGGCCTTATTATACCATGGCAGGCGAGTTGCGGCTTACACTTTTACTTTGGCGATCGTATCGGAGAGCTCCACGGCGATCGCGCTGAGCGTCTGCGCGGCTGCCGCGATCTCCTGGACCGACGCGAGCTGTTCCTCCGTCGTGGCCGCGACCGATTGCGTCGCTTCCGTCGATTGCTTCGCGACGGTGCTCATGTCATGCACCGACGCCGACACCTGCTCGGAACCGGCAGCCATTTGTTGCGAGGATGCCGCTACCTCCTGCACCATCTCGGATACATGGCCGGCCGCGATGGCGATTCGCTGGAACGACTCCTCCGCTTCGGCAACCGCCTGCAAACCCAGACGCACCTCCGCCAGACTCCGATCCATCGTCCGCACGGCCTTCAGCGTATCCTCTTGGATCAGGGCGATCACCTCCGCGATGTTCTGCACGGACTCCGCGGATTGCTCCGACAGTTTCCTGACCTCGCCTGCGACGACGGCGAATCCGCGGCCGTGTTCGCCTGCGCGGGCCGCTTCGATGGAGGCGTTCAGCGCCAGCAGATTCGTCTGGGAAGCGATGCCGCCGATCAGCTCGACGATATCGCCGATTTGGCCGGAATGGGCTTCCAGCAGCTTAATCTCCGATCCCGTTTGCTCCACGGAACGACTGATGGCATCCATTTTCTCCATGGCCGAGGCGATCGCTTGATTGCCGTTCTCCGCGAGCTGGCCGGACTGCAGCGTTAATTCGGATACCGTGGAGGATGTCTCCGCGATCCGCTGAATGCCCCTCGCCATTTCCTCCATCGCCCTGCTCGTCTCCTTGGCGCTGTGCAGCTGGCTGCCCGAGCCGTCGGCCATCGCCTGCGCGGCTTCCGCGACATGCTTCGTGGCTTCCGCATTCTGCTCGGAGCTGGCCAAGAGCTCTTCCGACGAAGCAGCTACCGTCTGGGAGGCTTGGGAGACGCGGACGATCAAGCTCTTCAAGCTTCCCGACATGACGTTGAGCGACTGAATCAAGGCGCCGATCTCGTCCTTCCGCTTCGTCACGATGGCCGGCGCGGTCAGATCGCCTTCGGCAACGATCCGCAGCGCCCGCGACACCTGCTTGATCGGCTTCGAGATCAGCCTGTTCAGGAGCACTGCGAGCGCGATGGCGATAACAAGCGCCGCGGCCATGATCCAGAACGACGACGTTCTTGCGCCGTTATAAATATCCTGGCTTTCCTTGACGGCTTGTAACGCACCGTCGTGATTAAAGCCGACGAGCCGGTTCATATCCTCCTGCATGTCGTTGAATATCTTCTCCGTCTGCGCCATGAGCGACTGAACCGTGCTTTCCTTGGCACCCGCGCCGTGAATCAGATCGATTTGCTTGCCGAGGGCGGCGGCTTGCTCGAATACCGTTTTGAACTGCGTCCAATGGCGCTGCAGTTCCTCCGCGACCGCTTTGTCTTCGGCATTCGCATACGTGGCCGCATACGCCGTCCACTTGTCGTCGATGGTTTTAAGCGCGGCGTCGGCCTCCTGTTGGTAGGCTTGCTTTTGCGCTTGGTCCGCGTCCGTCATGATCTTGAACTGAAGCGTCAGCATATGCTCCGTCAAATAGTTGAGATGGTTCGCGATTTCGACGCCGTCCAACCAATTGGTCGTAATTTCTTTCGACTTGTCCGCCATCCGCTCCTCGGACTTCAGGGACATGATACCCAAGAAACCGATCAGGATAATAAGAAGCAAAAAGGATAAAAATAACTTTCTTCCAACGCTGAAGATCACAAAGCCGGATTTCAAGAAAACGTCACTCCTCAACAATTTTTAATATCTCTTTTATCGACATTTTTCGACTGTTTATTAGGTTTTTTGACATATCGTAAAGGGACGCTGCAAAAGAAAATGTACCATCCGCCGCGACCCGACAGCCAAGCGGTTGGGGGCGCAAGAGCTCAAGCGAAGGAGAGCAGCCATGCCGAATAAAGGAGAGCAGCCATGCCGAAACCACTTGCAGTCTTTGTCTTATTGTTATCTGTTGTCGGATTGACCGGATTCACAGAGTATTCGACGGCCGCTGGAGCCACAGAGCTCGCAGTGTCCGCAGGAGCGACCCCGTTACACGTATCGCCCGAATCGGAGTGGCGCCGGATCGAAGAGGGGGAAGCCGTATCGGTGCAGGTCGTCGGCAGCATGCACGGCGCGAGGTCTTCGCCGCTCTACGCGATCGACACGCCAGAAGGCCGGGCCGTCGTCTTACAAGTCGTCCGCTGGTATAACGCAGCACCGCCATCCGGCCTCCAGCCGATGTACGGCAGGCACGGCTATCCTTGGAAGCTTCGCATTCACCTTACAGGCGGAGATCCCATTACAGTCGAGCAGGCTTGGGACTGCCAGTCGCAAAAGCTCCCGAACGGCAGCACGCTGAAGAGCTGCCGTTCGGCTGACGGCGAGGTCGTCGTGCATCTGGGTTCGAAGGAGCTTCGCGGCAAGAGCAGAGAGCTCTACGATTGGCTCGAAAGCGGGTGGCGGAAGGCACCATGACGGAAGTTGGCGGCAGACGCCACGAAAAAGCCTTCGAAGCTGCGGAACGCCGCAGTCTCGAAGGCTTCTTTGCTTGGCTATTTGCTTGGCTTTTCACTTGGCCTATTGCTCGGATTTTTGCTTGCCTATTAACTCTTGCCCGATTAGTGCGTCCCCGGAAGCGAAAATACTTTCTTCCACGTCTTGCCGCTGTCCGCCGTCTTGTAGACGGCAGGCTTCTCGAAGCTCGTGACGGCCAGGTAACCGGCTTTCGCCGAGAGGAACGACAGCTTGCCGTCATACCCGGGCGCGGCACCCGGCAGATTCGTCCACGTCTTGCCGTCGTCCAGCGAACGGCCGAACTGAAGCGCGTCGAGCGCGCCGCTCCCCGCAACGAGGAAAGCGGCTTGGCGTCCGACGACCGCCATATCCGTCGGTCTGCCCGCAGGTCCGACCAGCTTGCCGCTTGGCGCGACAGGTCCCGGCGCGGGACCGCCGCCAGCCGTCGGCCGCGAGATAACCTGCTTCCAGTGCGCGCCCGCATCCGCCGTGTGGTAGACGGAATACGACGTCTGCGACATGCCGGATTCTCCGTACAGCAGCACCCAGACATCCGCGCTGTCCGTGCCGAAGACCATGCCTCCGACGTTCGTCGCCGACTTCACCTTCAGCGAGTCGCTCCACGTCTTGCCGCCGTCGAGCGTGCGCTTCACTTCATAGCCGCCGGTCGCGAGAACGACGATTGCCCAGCCTTTCTGCTCCGTCATGAAGTGCACGTAACGCGTATTCGGCGGCGTGGGCAGCTTGCTCCAATTCTTGCCGCCGTTCGTCGTCTTGTACGTGAAGGCGCGCGCGTACCCGAAGCCCGCCTGCTCGTTCAAGAACTGAATACGGTCGAACGGATGCGCTCCCGTCGGAATCCATGCGAAGCTCTTGCCGCCGTCAGTCGTCTTCAGCAGCGTGTTCGGCTTGCCGTAAGCGACCTGCGCCAAGACGTAGCCTTTGGAATTGCTCAGAAAATTCATCTGCGTAAAGTTGAGCTTGCCCGTGTTATAAATGGACTGCCAGTGGCAGCCGGCATCGGATGTTCCGATCATGAACCCGTTCCCGGCAGCGCGGCCGATATTCGTGCTCAAGAACTGAATCGACCCCAGGTAAGGATCGGATGTGTCCTTCATGGCCTTCAAGGACAATCCGTGATCATCCGTGCGGCAGGCTGCTGCTGCGTTCGGCGCACTTGCCGCCGCAGCTGCGGAGGCGGCTGATGTCGCGCCAAAGCCCGTTAGCGTCGCCGCTGCCAGCAGCGCGGAGAGCGCAAAGCCGGATATTTTCCTCATTATCATCGTCATCACCTCGTTCATGTATTACCCGCGTGAAGTAGATCTCTATCTTCTTCCTCCGACGTTCGGCTGGACCGAGAGGTTGCAGGACGACTGCGCGCCTCAGGAAAATTCCTCCATCACCTAGCTTCTCCTCGTCCCGAAATTGTATGTCTCGGGAAAACGAAAAAGAGACGGATCATCGCAGGCCCGATCCGGCCCCCGATATCCGCCTCTCCCCATTCAGGAAAGTAAAATTGCTTAATCTCACACATACCGACAAACATTCACTAGTCAACAACATGCGAGCGTCAATAGTCCGTGGAGATATCCCATTCGTCGTCGTAATTGTACGTCCAGCGCCCATCCACGAAGTCCATGCCCGCTACCAGTTCGTAAGGGTACGGTTCTTCGGCCGGACCGCTCTCGCCGTTCTGTCGTTCATTAAATAGAATATTCAAATGCACGATAGCATGCTGATTATCGATAAGCAACACGCGCGAATCGACGATTTGCCTTGTCGTATGTCCGTTGTCGAATACCGCCTTCAGCACGTCTTCATAGTCCTCGCCGGTACTCTTCTTCCAGCTTTCCAAGAAACCGGGGCTCATCAGCTTCATCGTCGACGCCAGATCTTCTGCGTTATTCGCGTCGTAAAAGGCGTTCAAATCCCGGAGTACCGCCTCGACCTCGCCCGGATGCTCGCGTTTGAGATTGTCGGCTGTTTCGTCCGCGTCCGCGGGCAGGTCCATCGCGAGATGGATCCAATCCTGCTTCGCGATCTTCCAACCGGAAGCTTCAAGGCGCAGCGTAAACTGAATGTCGCTGTCGCGCTTCAAGGCCTGCGTCTCGCTGCGCGTGCCGGCATGAAGTACCGCTGTCGCGGCGGACGTATAATCGATGTCCCCCATCCACGTCTCAAACGTCCGGTAAGCCGGCTCGTAGCCATCCAGCTTGTCTGCGTAATAGTCGCGCTGCGGATTATCCCAGGTCAGCAGATCCGAGCGGCTTCCGTGCACGGCCGGATCGAGGAATGACGCGACGACTGCTTTGGCCGCTTCATCCTGCCCGTAACCCCAATTCTTCACGTCCGCCCGCATTGCCTTGCGGTCGTAAGCTACGTCCAGTTCAAGCAATTGGCCCATGCTTCGGGCAGGAACATAGACTTGTCCTTGAATCCGTTTGATTTCCGCGTTCAAGTAAATCTCCGCATCCTTATAATACACCGCGTAATCATCCGGCCAGAAGTTCATCGTTTCTTTGCCGATGACCGCCGTGACGCCGTTCTCCGAATCATAGCCGACCTTGGCCCCAAGCGCGCCCATCAGCGGACGAAAAGGCAGATACATGACCCCGCTGTCGATGACGGCACTTACGCCGGGTAACATTTTCCCGTTCATGTAGACGGCAATCCCGTCCGGTGCTTGGGCGAACCCGACAACCGCCTGCGCCGTCCCAATGAATGCGAATACGATGGCGGCAGCCGCCAGCACTTTAAACCCTTTCATCCCGTTCCCCATTCCTCTCCTAGTCGTATACGCAAACCAATCGCTCAATACATCAACTGACGAATGCTGCATATCCAACCTCACGGTCGTATACGCAAACCAATCGTCAATACTTTACCTCAGTCGACTAAATCTGACTATACCTTCCATTCATTTCTAACATTCCCTTCACACTTTCAACATTCTGCGTTAATAATCGCCTGCTACACTGGGGTCAACTTAACGAAAAGGAGCTTGCCACCATGTCGTCCACCCCAGCCATCGTCTACGCGGCCCGCATCAGCGACAGCGATACGATGACGAACAAGCTGATCTACCAAGTCAGGCAAAATCAACTTTCCCCCGCCGAAATGAACCGCCTGCAGGACCGCTGCACCCGCGAGCTTCACGCCCTCCGCCAAGAGCTGAACGAGCTGTTGAACGAGCTTCGCGCGATTGCGGAGCGCAATACCCCTGAACGCCAGCCAGCCTCCCGCAAAACCGCCGCCTAACGCCACGCTCTCCCTTCGCCTTCCTTTCTGCTCCTCCTACACCAATCGTCAGGCAACAAAAAACCGGCTTCCCCTGCGACTCGCGTCTACAGGCAGAAGGCCGGTTTTGTTATCTTCTTGCATGGGGGAGCGCTGGAATCCTCCACGCCGTTCGCTTACTTGCAACTCCCGCTCGATTGCTAATGCTTCGATGCGAACTACTTCTCGTCCGTTAGATCCCAGCGATGCCGATACTTCTCCAGCTTCGGATGCAGGCGCTCCGGCGCGGACGCAAGCAGCAGGCGCAGCTTGACGATCCATTCCTCGAAGGAAGAGAACGACGCGAAGAGATTCGCCATCTCCGGCGTCAAATACAGAAACAGCGGCGAAGGATAGACCTCCGCCAAATGCCGGAGCGCCGCTTCCATCGGCGTGTACTTCTTCCTTTTGCCTTCCAGGCCCTCAACGGCGACCGGAATCGCTCCGCGGCCGCGCTCTTCCTCGTAGCTGCGTTTCCAGTCATGCAGGCGGTCCAGCCGCTTATGATAAGGAAGCACGGGCTCCTTCGTCATCCGCCGCACCGTCTCCTCATGCAGCGGGTACAGCACCAGCTTGGCGAAGCTGCGTTTCTCCACCGTCGCGGCCGCGGACGCCAGCGCCTTGTCCTCCATATGCTGAAACGTATCGTAGACGATCAGCGTTCCTTTGCGGCTGTTAGCCGGCGGCTCGTAACCGTATGGAACGGATCCGGCGATTCGGTTCACTGTTCATTCCTCCCTTTGGTAGGATCCGTATATCATGAGTATAACCCTAAGGCGCCGCGTAGATGAAGGCATACCTAAAACGTTTTAAGCACAGGATTCCGCTTAAAAGAGTGGTTTTCAGTTCCGAAAATGGTTAGACAGCGCTTCCATGCATAAAATACGACATGTTCCATCTATGTAAACGTACTCATTGACGCTAATGGGAGGGTGTGATACGTTTATCGTATAAAACGTTTTTAGAGGGTGCGATTATGAAAAAATCCGACCGCAGCGTCACCATTAAAGATATCGCCCGCGAAGCCGGCGTATCCATCTCCACCGTGTCGTTCGCCTTCAACGGCACCGCTCCCGTCGCCCAAGAAACGAAGGAACGCATTTTCGAAGTCATCAAGCGTCTCAACTATCAGCCGAACTCCGCGGCGCGCGGTCTCGTCACGCGCAAGACGAACAATATTTGCTTATTCACTCCTCATCCGGCGTCCGACTTCTTCTCCTTCTCGGGGAACAGCGTGTTCTCGGATCTGCTGCAGGGCATCGGGGACGTCCTTGACCAGCGGGACTACAACCTGCTGATTGCCTGGGACAATCTCGGCCACAAGGCGAAGACACCGAAGCTGGTGAAGCTGATGCGCGAGCGCGCCATGGACGGCGTTCTCATCGCGCTGCCGAGCCATGACTCGTCGGTCATCGAGGAGCTGTCCGAGCATCAATTCCCGATGGTCATCGTCGGCACCAACGACCGCAAGAACCAGATCAATTCCGTCGACGTCGACAATTACGACATCGGCTACCGCAACACGAAGCATATGCTGGGGCTCGGCCATACCCGAGTCGCGTTCATCAGCCCCGGCCCGCTGGAATTCCTCGTGTGCGAGGACCGGCTGGAAGGATACCGCGACGCCCTGCAGGAGGCGGGTATCAAATACCGCGAAGATTACGTGTTCATCGGCGACGAGAAGGAGCACAGCGGTTACCGCGCAGCGAGCAGCTTCTTCGCGCTCAAGGAGACGCCTACGGCCATCGTGGCCGGGCGCGACATCCAGGCGGTCGGCGTCCTGGAATATGCCCGCGAGAACGGGCTGAGCGTTCCGAACGATCTCGCGCTGATCAGCTTCGAGAACACCGAGCTCGCCCAGAAATACGACATCACGTCCTCCACGACGGATCTCTACGAAATCGGCAAAGAAGGCGCCAAGCTGCTGCATAAGGTGCTGACCCGCAAGAAAGACCGCAGCGCGCAGAACGTCGTCATCGCTTCCGAATTGATCGTTCGTTCCAGCTGCGGGGCGAAGCCCAAGTCTTGAGTACCTGAATGAGATGCTAAACAGGGCGCAACGGCACAGCCCGAGCGAAGCCCTCTCTCAGATACAATGGCTGTCTCCGCTCTAATGCAACGTATATTTCGCCTCATCCGACAAGCTCCGGCAGCCTTACTGCCGGAGCTTGTCCCGATTCTCCTTGCACTGCCGAAAAAGCGGGCGTACGATGGGAGTAGTCATTCCTGATTGGAGGGATTCATGTGTTTCAAGAAGCTCTTCCGCTTTGGCCTGCCGGCCTCGCGGAATCAATGAATGTTACCTGCGGCATCAGGGCCCGGTTCGGGTCCGACCGGCAATCGTCCGCGCTCGTGCGCGTCACGGCTTCGTCCCGTTACCGCGTATTCGTCAACGGTCTATTCTGCGGGCACGGCCCGGCGACAGGTCCGCACGGTTATTACCGCGTCGACGAATGGAACCTTGCTCCTTACTTAAGCGGCGGAGACAACTATGTCGCGATCGAGACAGCCGGCTACAACGTGAACAGCTTCTATACGTTGGATCAGCCGTCCTTCGTGCAGGCAGAGATCGAGCAAGGCGGACGGATCGAAGCGGCCACCGGCAGCGACGAGCATCCGTTCGACGTCTTCGTGCTGCCGGAGCGCGTGCGCAACGTGCAGCGCTACAGCTTCCAGCGCGCCTTTATCGAGGCCTACGAATTCACGCCGGGCGTGCATGATTGGCGGAGCTCGGCGGCGCTGCCTGCAGCCCCTGCGCAGTGGGAGCTCGCGGCGGATAAGCAGCTGCTGCCCCGCCGCGTCGGCTATCCCCGCTTCGCGGTTGCCCTGCCGACGGATATCCTGGCGACAGGTCGTTTCGCCGTATCCGATTCGCCGGCGCCTCCTTGGCGCGACCGTTCCTTGAGCGGGGTCGGTCCTGCTTTCAAAGGCTACCCGATCGAGGAGCTTGCGCTTCTGCCGACCGATGAGATCGGCAAGCTGACGATGACCGGCTGGAACCGGGAAGCGAAGCGCTATGAAGGGCAGTCGCTCCCGCTTCAAGCCGGGGAAGCGGCGCTACTCGCCTTCGACCGCAACCTGACGGGATTCGTCGGCCTGGAATTCACGGTATCCGCGAAGTCTCGGATCGCGCTGACGTTCGACGAGATCCTCACGGACGACGGGGATGTCGACCATCTTCGCCTGGACGTCGCCAACGTGATCTACGCGGCCTGCGAACCGGGAACCTATTCGCTCGAAAGCCTCGAGCCGTATACGCTGCAATATTTGAAGGTGCTCGTATTGGAGGGCGACTGCCTGATAACGGGCTCGTCCATCCGGGAGTACGCCAATCCGAACGCGGACCGCGGCACCTTCGTCAGCTCGGACGAGACGCTGAACGCCATCTTCGAAGCGGCGCGCGAATCGTTCCGGCAGAACGCCGTCGACGTCTTCATGGACTGCCCGTCCCGCGAACGGGCCGGCTGGCTGTGCGACAGCTTCTTCACCGCCAGGGTCGAAGCCGATTTAACGGGCGATTCCATCATCGAACGCAACTTCTTCGAGAACTACTTGCTGCCGGATTCGTTTGCTTTCCTGCCCGAGGGCATGATTCCGATGTGTTATCCCGCCGACCATAACGACGGGGTGTTCATTCCGAACTGGGCGCTCTGGTTCGTGCTGCAGCTGGAGGAGTTCCGCGATCGCGGTGGCGATGAAGCAACGATCGCGGCGCTGCGTCCGCGGGTGGACGCGCTGTTCCGCTATTTCGCGGGCTTCCGCAACGAGTTCGGGCTGCTGGAGAATCTCGAGAGCTGGGTATTCATCGAATGGTCGAAGGCCAACGAATTCATTAGCGGCATCAATTACCCGACCAACATGCTCTATTCGGCGGCTTTGGCTGCGGCTGGACGAATCTATCGCGAGGAAGCGTACTTGGAGGAAGCAGAGGCCGTCAAGCAAACGGTGCGCGAGCATTCCTTCGATGGTGCGTTCTTCGTGGATCAGGCGGTCGAAGACGAGCAAGGCGAGATTGAGATCACGGATCACCGCACGGAGGTTTGCCAATATTACGCGGCGTACTTCGGCATCGCGGACGCGGAGGAGCTGCCGGTCTGGTTCGAGAGCCTGATAAAGGATTTCAGTCCTTCGCGGCATGCGGACGAGCCCTACGTGGCCGATATTCGCGACGTTCATCCGGCCAACGCTTTCATCGGCTACTACCTGCGGATGGAGCTGCTGTCGCGCCACGGCGCGTCCGCCCAGCTGCTGGAGGAGATCAAAGCGTTCTTCGGTAAAATGGCCGCTCGCACGGGCACGCTGTGGGAGCATAACGGCACGCAGGCAAGCTGCAACCACGGCTTCGCCTCCCATGTGGTGCGCGCGCTTTACCGCGATGCCCTGGGCATCCACTCGCTGGACCGAAATCAGGGCGAGTTGACCGTCGTCTTCACGGATAATGCGCTTGCCTCCTGCAGCGGCATGATGCCGACGCCGGCCGGCGACATCGCGCTCAGCTGGCGCATGGAGAACGACACGATCTATTATCGCCTGAAGGCGCCGCCTACGCTCGCCGTCAGCATCGAGAACCGCAGCGGCAAGCAGCTGCAGGTATGGGAGTAATAGGAGAGATCGGCATGACGGACTACGACAGCGGTTCATTGACACCGCGGCGCAATTGAACCGGACCGACGAAGCGACAAAAACCCGTAAGCGGTCACTTTTTCAAAGTGTCCCTCTTACGGGTTTTTGTTCAGCAGTTGGCTAAAAGCGGCGATCTTCGATAATCGCTTGCAATTCTTAACTTTGGCTCAGCCGCTCACATGGTTTCTGCGCCTGAACGCGCCCGGCGTCAGCCCGGTTTCCTTCAGGAACAGCTTGGTGTAGTGGTGCACGGAGCGAAATCCGTGTTTCTCGGCGATAGCGGTAATCGTGGCAGATTTGCCGATCAGATCCTTAAACGTCCGGACGATGCGCTGACTGGTCAAATAGGCGTGCGGCGTGGCGTTCATCTGCTGCTTGAATCGATGATGAAAATGACTGCGACTGACGCCGTTGGCAGCCGTCCATTCCTCGACGGTGCCCTGCAGCAGCGCGCTGTCGCCTTCGGCAATCGCTTTGACAAAACGCCGGACATGCCTGTCCATATAATCTTGCGGTTTCATCGTCACGTTCAGTACATAGTCCAGAAAAAGCAGAAAGTCCCCCTGCATACGCAGCGATCCGGGAAACCGGCTACGGTCGTACACTTCGTAATTGGAATGGATTAGCGTGAATTTGCGAATCCATTCCTTCATATCATCCAGCACGATATATTCAGGAAACTCCCGAGCAATCGGCGGCTCGATAAAATCTTCAATCAAGCGCGAATTCGGGTCGGCCAAAAAATCGCTCGGATAAATGCACCCTGGCCGCTCCCGATAGTTCCACTCGAAATAAACGATGCGGTACACGAACGGATTGTCCTCCGACGCCTTCCAGGCATGACGCTTGCCGGGAACCATATAGATCTGGATTCCGGGGCGCAGCACATGCCGCCCGCTTTCGGTAATCAATTCTCCTTCGCCGGATTCAATCAGGTTCAAGGTTGGAATATAGGTAATACGCGGCCCGTGAACTTCGCCAGGAGCCATGCAGTAGCGCAGAGAGAAGCGAAAAAAAGGAGACGGATAACCCGTATCGTCGGATCGCAATCTTTCGCCTCCCTCGTTGTGTACTTCTACAGCTCAAGCAAATATTTGGCCGGCTCGGAGATGCGCGCTAACGTCTCCGGCTGGATAAACTTCTTGTGATCGATGTGAGCCGCGTGCTCCCTGGCGTTGAAGTGCGCAAACAGGGCTCGCCGCGGTTTGTCGGTATTGTTCTGGGTACCGCTGTGCCACAGATGCAGATTGACGATGGCAACGGAGCCTGCCTTCTCTTCGAGCAGTGCTTGCTGCGGATGCTTCTCGTACCTATCCTTGAATTTATAGTGGTTGTCCATCGGGCCCGTCCACTTGTGGCTTCCCGGTACGACCCGCGTGGCCCCGTTCGCTTCCGTAAAGTCATCGAGCAGCCACACCGTGTTGACGGCGTGGAACGGCTGGCCTTCTTCCAGCGGCTCGTGCCAATCGACGTGCATCCCCTGTTGCCCCATGCCCGGCAACGCATCGCGACCGCAGAAGTTGGACAGCTTGATCCCGCGTTTGAGCACGTAATGGACGGCGGCTAGCACCTTGGGGTGCGTGTAAACCAAATCGTACTCTTCCCCTTGATTAACCAAATTGCTGGGCCGGCGAGCGCCGGCTTCCTTGTTGCCGTCCAAAGCTCCGGCACCTTCGCCTTCCGCCTCCATGATCCGTTCGTAGCTTTCGCGCATCCGCTCCACCCACGTCGGATCCATCAGACCATGAAAGACGGTATATCCCTTTTCGTCCAAGTCCTGCTTCTCCTGCTCCGACAATAAATTTTCCGAAACGCCCAGGGCGTCCAAACAGTGTTCGATTGTATTTATTTTCTCCATGATGGGCCTGAGTCCTCCCTTGAATTGAGTTTTTCTTTCCCTGTCATTATCACTCGATTCGCCGGGAATGTCTTTGTGCGTGCGTGGGGTTTTTGTTTATTTGTGCGAAGAAAAAAGCTTCGCTTCCGTGCCGTCAAGGCACTTCATTCCTGTGCTCTTATTCTTAGATGTTTGATCGTCGTCGAATCGCTGCCGACCGCTGGGAGGAGGCTTTCCGAAGCAGCGCTGCGGTACGTGCGATCGTTAACGGAGCAAAATTAACCAGGAACCCCGGGATGAGCGCGATAGCGCCTTCCGGGGCTGTATGCGTTGCTGTCTTCGGCAGCTCATTTAAACGCAAAGAAGCAGCCCGAGGGCTGCTTCTTTGCGTTGCATTTAGCGGCATGAATTACTTGCCGATGCCTTTATTACTTCGCGCCAAGCGCGCGCAGACCAAGCGCCAGCGAGCCGCTGAGGCCGGCATTGTCGCCGAGGCCCGGCGGCACGATGTAGTCATCGATGCCGGCAAGCAAGGCTTCCGCGCTGACGTAGCCGTTCAGATTCTTGCGCACTTGCTCGCGGATCAGCGGGAAAAGCTGCATCTGGTGCATGACGCCGCCGCCAAGGATGACTTTCTTCGGCGACATTAGCAGCACTGCGCTCGCAACCGCTTGTCCGATATAGAACGCCTCGATCTCCCAAGCCGCGTGATCGACGCCGAGCTCGCTGCCTTTGACTTTCCAGCGGCCTTCAAGCGCAGGGCCAGCCGCCATGCCTTCCAGGCAGTCGCCGTGATACGGGCAGAAGCCTTCGTACGTATCTTCCGGATGACGGCGCGTCAGCACATGTCCGCCCTCGGGATGAACAAGGCCGTGAACCAGCTTGCCTTCCGTATATACGCCTACGCCGACGCCCGTTCCGATCGTGTAGTAAAGCACGCTGTCGAGGCCCGCTGCCGCTCCCCATGTGGCTTCGCCGAGCGCCGCCGCGTTCACGTCCGTGTCCCAGCCGAACGGCACGTCGAACGTTTTGCGCAGCTCGGGCAGGAACGGATAATTGCCCCAGCCCGGCTTCGGCGTCGTCGTAACGTAGCCGTAAGTCGGACTCGCCGGATCGATGTCGAGCGGTCCGAAGGAACCGATGCCGATCGCCTCGACCTCTTTATCGCGGAAATATGCCACGACGTTCGCCAGCGTCACTTCCGGGCGCTCCGTCGGAAAGCTCACTCGATCTAGAATCTCGCCATTCTCATTACCGATGCCGCAAACGAACTTCGTGCCGCCGGCTTCAATTGCTCCAATACGCATGCCTCACTCGTCCTCCTCTAGATTCTCTCTCTCAACCATGGCCAGACGACGTCCAGCGTAAGCCGCTGATTCGTCAATCCAAGCGCATTCACATAAGGCTCCCGCTCGCGAAAATAATCCGCGTGCTTCCCGATGATCGGCACGCCGCTGTTGAACAGCGGTGCATGCTTGTCCGTCCCGCGCATCCAGCCGCCGCCGAACGTGCCGAGCCGGGCAACGGCATCGGACGGTCTTACGGGCCGGGGCGATTCGTGCTCCGCCGCGCCCGCGTAAACGAACAGCACCGATGCCCGCAATTCCTCCGGAATGCGGCAGCGGGGCGAGCCGATCATGACGACCGGAATCGGCGGTCCGCCGATCAGGTCCATCAGCTGCCAGGCCGCATGAACGGCCGCGACGCCGCCGCCGCTATGGCCGATCAGCACGATGCGATCGCCGGGTCCCGGACCCGGCGTCCATCCGGAGCCGATCATGTCCACCGCCCGGCTGCCCCCGATGGAGCGGCCGAACCGGCCCGCGCTTAGCCGCATGTCGCGGCTGATTTCCCACAGCTGGGGAATGGCGCGGCGGCTCCAGTCGCCGTACGGAAACAGCAGCTGCGACGTCCTGACGCCGAAGCCTTCTCGCTCCATTATATCATGCAATGCGACGCGAAAGCTCTCCATGAATTGCGGCGCCGTCGCCAGCCCCGCAAGCAAGTAGAGCGATACGTTGACGCGTTCCCCGTTGTCCGTCATGCTAGGATCCCGCCTGCCCATGGGATTTGGCGAAATCCATCGCGGCGATGATTCGCTCCATATCGCTCGGATGATCGTCGCGGAACCAGCGCACGAGCAGCGGCGGATTGACGTCGCTCAGCGTAATGACGCCCGTCTTCTGCTGCATGGACACCTCGCCTTCCGAGGTGTTCAGCAGCTTCATGGCGTACGCGTCCGCCGACGATTCCGCATGGCGGGAGACCGCGTTGCTGACCGGCAGCGAGACGACGGAGAGCACCGCCATGATGAGCAGCAGCAAGGGCAGCGCCGTCATGTCGGAGCGGCTGCGAATGCCCCAGCCTTCTCCCCAACGGCGAAGGCACCAGACGTAGATCCCGCCGCCCAGCCAAATGACGACAAGCGAGGAGCCGACGGCGCCGACGGCGCTCCATTCGAGATGATGCATGGCGTAATGGCCCATTTCATGCGCCATGATGAGCAGGATTTCCGGCTCCGTCAGCTGCTTCAGCGTCGTGTCCCACAGCACGATGCGCAGCGAGGAGCCGATGCCCGTGACGTAGGCGTTGATCGCGTTCGTTTTCTTGGACATGTCGACCTCGTACACCCGGTCCGCGGGGATGTCCGCTTTGGCGGCAAGGTCCAGGATTTTGGCCTCCAGCTGCGGGTCGGACAACGTCGTGAAACGATTGTACAGCGGATCGATGATCACCGGCTCCACGTACATCATGAAGACGGTGAACGGCACGGAGATGAGCCACAGCTTCAGCCACCACCGGCCGCGCCGCGACAAAATCCAGAACGCGACGATCGACACCGCTAGCATCGTCAGATAGCCGACGCCGAACGACACGAGCTTATCCCGAATCCAGCCCGCAGCCGGCTGCGTCGTAATGCCGTAATGCTTCGACAACCAATAGCTGAAGATCCGCAGGGGCAAATACAGCACGAAGGAAGCCAAATCCACGAGCAGGACGAACAGCGGGAACCTGACGGCGAGCGGGAGTCCGCTCCGTTCGAGGGCATTGCGCCAATACCTGGCCAGCCCGCCGGAGAGCAGGAACAGATAAATCAGCCACTCCCAAGGGATGCTCGTGAAGAAAATCCAGTTGCGGATCGGGTTCAGCACTTCGCTGTCCTTCAGCTGCTGCGAGGTAAAATACGTCGCGGGATCCGCAGCCGTGCCTTTGTAGGCGGCAGGCACGTTATTCGGCGAGGTGTACCATACGTAAGCCGCTGCAAGGATTGCGTACAGCAGCAGCAACAGCAGCCATTTCTTTGAAAAGCGCGCGCGCACCGGCATGCCAACATCTCCTGTTTTCCAAGGTTTAGGATACGTCAATCATAGCATGTTTTCGCCCGGAAACAGAAACGAGCGCCCGCGCGGCGACTGCCGCGGAACGCTCGAATCGGATGCTATCGTACTGGGGGGCGTGCGGCGGAAGAGCTGCTCCGAGGCTTAAGCCCGGCGCAGGCGTTTCCCATGAGGCGGAATGAGGCGGAATGCCGTCACGCGCCGTCACTTAACCCCGCCCGCCGAGTATCGTCACGCATCTTCGCCTCGCACGCGGAGACGCGCGAGATTCCAAAAGATTGCGCGGTTAGATGACCTCGCGCTCGTCGTTGCCCGGCAGCTCGGGGAACGACGCATGCGGCTCCGTTTGGTACCAGAAGACCGTCGAAGCGATGTCGCTTTGCTGCGGGAGGTAACGGCCGCCGGAGCGCCAGCCGAGATCCTGGATCGTCACGCGCAGGCCGGATTCGAAGCGGATCGGATCCTGCACATGCCAGCGGTACATGCCGAAGCGCTGCTGGCTGCGATACAGCCCGTCCGGCTTAATGACCTGATGCATGCCGAGGAACGGCGTGGAATACGTGCCGTATTCGCCCTGCGGATGTTCCCAGTTCCACGCGCCGCCGAAGTAATCCTCCGTGCCCGTGCCGCAGATCGTCGGGAATTCTTTGTCGTCGTCGAGGAAGAATTTGATCTCGCCCTCGCCCCACCAGCCGGTGTTGTTCACCTGCCAAGCCAGGTAGCAGCCAACGTAATGGCCTTTGCCCTGAACGCCGTCGAGGAGCGTGTGCACGTCCTTGTAAGGCACCGGATTCGTGCGGCGCCACTGCGCGTGGAAGTAGGCCATGTCGGAAGGCACTTCCGTCAGCGTATAGTCGATTTGGTAGTATAGCACCGCTTTATCCGGCGACGCGTTCTCCATCGTGAAGCGCGCCGACTTGCGGAAAGGCATCTGCCAGTAGCAGTTCATGCCGCCTGCCGGATTGACGGCGACCGGGAACGAATTCACGTTGCAGCGCTCCTGCCAGCCGTTGCAGAAAAAGTCGCCGATCGGCGCTTCGACGGAAGGCGTCTCCTCGCCGTCCCAGTAGATACGCAGAATAAAGTTGCGCCATACGTTCGGAGCACTTGTCAGCCAAATATGTTGAATGGCGCCCGGACCCGCGATGTCCGCCATCGTAAACGTCTCGCCTGCCTCGATAGCGACGGAAGGCGAAACCTTCCAGCCGAGACCTAGATCGCGCGCGCAGCCTGCGCCGGTACCCTCGGTAGCCATGCCGCCTTTGCCCGCCTCGCCCGTGAAGTTCTCCGCGCTGATCGACCGGCTCTTCGCGTCCGACAGCCTCGCCAGATTGCCCATGCCCATATCCAAACCGTTGAAACCAACCATCGTCGTTCCCTCTCCTTTACAACTTTGAATGTAACCGCTTTTATGGTTGAATATGGGACCTATGCTATCCTGCCGGGCACGGCATGTCAACGACTTTTCGTAGAATAATGGCGAAAATAGGGCTAAGGTGGCGCTTGGACGGGGCGCCGGGGGCGGTGTGCCAGAGGCGGCGTGCCGGAGCGGCGTGCCGGAGCGGTGTGCCAGAGGCGGCGTGCCGGAGCGGCGTGCCGGAGCGGCGTGCCGGAGCGGCGTGCCGGAGCGGCGTGCCGGAGGCGGGGTGCCGGAGCGGGGTGCCGGAGCGGGGTGCCGGAGGCGGCGTGCCGGAGCGGCGTGCCGGAGGCGGCGTGCCGGAGCGGGGTGCCGGAGCGGGGTGCCGGAGGCGGCGTGCCGGACGACTCGCATAGAGAGGACGTAGCCATACACCACCCGCAGGACGAGACGCGCGAGCATTCCTAGCAAATAGTCGGCCTGCGATGTGCGACGTACGGTGAAGGAACAAATAACTGCAAATCTGCAGTTATTTCCAACGAAATCGCTCGAAAATCAAAAATAACTGCATATCTGCATCTAATCTGGCCGTTTCGAGCCATTTCAGCAGATCATCCAGAAAATAGATGCATATTTGCATTTATTCAGCCGTAATAGCGATGACACATAAAAATAAGTGCATATTTGCAGCTATTTCGGCGAGACGGACCTAGAGGCCGACCGCAAGCCGTATGGGGAACCGTGCGAGCTGCTTGCAGCGCTGCCTTCCTCTGGACCTGGCCGCATAAAGCCTGCCGAGATGCCACCCGCGGCGAATAAGCGTATTCTTTCCCGGCACAGGCACCAGGCATCTTGCATCCGCCAACTGCATAACAAAAAAAGCGCTCCCCCCGCCAACTACGGGGTGAACGCCTTCAGCAGCCGATACAGCGAGTCCACCGACTGCATGGCATATTCGGTTTGCACCGGTTCGCCGTCCTGCACGAGCACGAGCGCCGGCACGCTTGCGATGCGCCAGCCGTCTCGGAGGGCGGGAGCGAAGTTGATGTTGATTTTAACCATCGGCACGTCGACGCCCGCAGCCTGGACAATCTCCAGCATGCGCAATCCTATCTTGCAGGTGCCGCATAGCGGCGTGAAGAAAAACACCGCTTCATGCGGCATTTTGGCCCGCCCCAGCCATTCCCGCTCCGACATTTCCTCCAGGGCCATCTCGCCGGCACCGCCTTTCTGCTCACGTCTTCGTTCGAATGTACACCTTTCTCGAACGGACGACAAGCTTTTTAGGTTGCCGACATGAGTCATGAAAGCCCAACGCCATCACAGCTTGCATCCTCTAATCGCGTTAACGATTAATGGGATTAACGGCGAGCGGTAAACAACAGAAAGACCTCAGCAAGCAGTGCGGCGCATCCAAATACCACCGCTACTTCCGCCCGTAATCCGCCTTGATCTCGCCCCACACCTTCGTCTGCCACTTTAGCACCTTATTGCTGTACGTGTTCGTCTGCAGCCAGCGGACCGCGCGGTCGACCATGACCCAGATTTCCTCCGTCGATGCATCGCGCGGCAGCGTGGTGGAGACGTTCTTCTGCTTGACCCATTTGAGCGCGTTCATGGAGTCGCTGTACACCGTCTTATTGCTGCCCTGCTGCTTCAGCAGCGCAAGCGCATGCACGATGGCGAGAAACTCGCCGAGGTTGTTCGTGCCCTTCTTCACCGGCCCTACCGCGAAAATCACTTCGCCCGTGCGCGTATCCACGCCTTTGTATTCGACCGGGCCCGGATTGCCGCTCGTCCCGACGTCGACGGACCAGCTGTCGTAATCGATTTCGCCCGGCTCGTCCCCGGTCCCCGCGGTCTTACGGCGGAATTGCCCGCTTCCGCTCTTCGCGGCGCCCGAGCCGCTTTTGGCCCCGGCCGCGCCCTGTCCCCAATGCTTCTTCCAGCCGCCGCGGTACGCTTCTTCCGCCTCCGACCGGCTTTCGTACGATTTGAACTTGGCATCGTCGAACTTATTGATCTGCTCCTGGCATTCGCCCCAGCTGGTATATACGCCCGGCTGACGACCGACCCAGACAACGTAAAATTTCCCCTTGGCCATTATCCGCACCTTCTTCTGCGTCATTCTCCCCGTCCGCGCGGGATGGGATTACATCGTTTCGACGGACGGCCCGCAAAACCCTCCACGCCGGCGAAATTTCATGACGCCCGCCCCGCAAACGACGTCGATGGGTCAGTAGGTGAAGAAGACGATCTGAATGAAAAAGAGCACCGCGAACAAGTAGAACACGGGATGCACGTCTTTGGCCTTGCCCCGGAGCAGCTTCAGCAGCGGATACGCGATGAACCCGATGCCGATCCCCGTCGCGATGCTGTACGTGAGCGGCATGAGCACGACGATCAGGAACGCGGGAAAAGCTTCCTCGAGCTCATTCCATTCGATCCGCCGCATGACGTCCAGCATGAGGAAGCCGACGATGATCAGCGCCGGCGCCGTAATAGCGGGGACGCCCGAAAGCACGGCGACGACCGGCGAGAAGAACAGCGTCAGGGCCAGAAGCACGCAGACGACGACCGCCGTCAGCCCCGTCCGGCCGCCGATCGCGACGCCGGCGCTGGATTCGATGTAGGCCGATGTCGGACTCGTGCCGAGCAGCGCGCCGACCGAGGTTCCGGTCGCATCCGCCAGGAGCGCGCCTTGGGAGCGCGGGAACTTGCCGTCCTTCAGCAGCCCGGCCTGCTCCGCGACGCCGAGCATCGTGCCCGTCGTGTCGAACAGCGTAATGAGCAGGAAGGTGAAGATGACGGCATAGAGGCCTTTCTCGAACACGCCCCAGATATCCAGCCGGAATGCCGTATCGTTCAGGCCGCTCGGCATCGCGACGATATTCGAGGGCATATCCATTTGTCCCATGCTCAGCGCGATGACCGCGGTCACGAGCATGCCGACGAACAGATAGCCCCTCACGCGGTAAGCCATCAGGATCAGCGACACGAAGAGACCGACCATCGTTAACGCCGTCATGGGCCTTGTCAGATCGCCGAGCGTGAGCAGCGTCGAAGGAGAGTCGACGATAATGCCCGCGTTTTGCAGGCCGATGAACGTGATGAACAGGCCGATGCCAGCCGTGATGGCATGCTTCAGGCTCGCCGGAATGGCGTTCAGCAGCATGTAGCGAAACGCCGTCAGCGACAGCAGGATGAAGATCAGGCCCGCGACGAATACGGCGCCTAGCGCGATCTGCCACGTCACGCCGTCATCCGGGGAGACGACCGTGAACGCGAAATACGCATTCAATCCCATGCCAGGGGCGAGCACGATCGGATAGTTGGCGAACACCCCCATGATCAGCGTCGCGACGATGCTGGCCAGCACGGTGGCGATGAAGACGCCGTGAAAATCCATGCCCGTTTTGCTCAGGATGCCGGGATTGACGATGACAATGTAGACCATCGTCAGGAACGTCGTGATGCCGGCCATGATTTCCGTCCCGACCGAGGTCCCCCTGTCTTGCAGCTTGAAGAGCTTGTCCATGCTCGTTGTCCTCCCGAAGGCAAAGGGGCGGCCCCTGCCGGTAATGCCCTTATTTTCCCCTATTCAGGAAAATGTCATCCGTCATGGAAGAACCGGGGATCGGCTGCCGAAAAATAAGCCGTTTTCAGGGGACTCCGGCTTGGAAGAACTGGTATAATAGATGGACGTTTATACTAGAACGACTACGGGAATGGGAGTCGACGACGGATGGAAACGGACTATTTGCTGGACGACGCGGGGTGGCGCGCGCTGCTTGAGGGCGTTGCCGCGCATTTCGATGAACTGACGATCATTCGCGGTTTTCAATATTACAAGCAAGGACGCGTGGAGTCGCTCGAGCTGCAGGACGGCGGAGAGTTGTTGGATGCGAGCGTGCAGGACACCCGGATTTGCCATATCTCCGCGGATCTCGGGGATTTGGGCCGAAGCGCCTGCTCCTGCCCGCTGGATCGCACCTGCCACCATATCGTCGCGGCGCTGCTGCGGTACGCGGAGCTGTGCGGACGGCCGATTCAGGCGCTCGTCAATGCGCGCATGACGGTGCGGAACATGAACCAGGCATCGCAGCAGCAAGGGGCGGTCACGAGCGCAGCCGCAACGGCGGCTGCCGTTGCCGCGAAAGGAACGGAGAAGCCGGCCCGCATGGGCGCTCCCGCGCTGCGCCCTTCCCGTCCGATGCTGACGGAGCAGGAGCTGACCGAGCTCCCCGTGGCGGAATGGCATGAACGCTTCCGTCTGCGGAGGGGTCCGCTGCAGATGAATATCCGCACCGCGCAGGAGGTCAGCGACCTGATGGCCGACCTGCAGGCAATGCGGCCCGAGCTGCCGTATGCTTTGGAGCAGCTTTTCCAGCTCCACGCGGTGTTGTTCGTGCTGGAGCAGATGGTGAAGCCGGCCCAAGCGGACTGGCGCCAATCCGGACTGTTCATGGGCTACCATACCCAGCTCGCGCTGGATGGGCTGCTCATGCAGGCACGGCGTTTGTTCGCGGACGAGCTGGCGATTTCTTCCGAGGATTCGGCGTACTGGGGCCGCCTGCTGGATACGGCGGATTGGCTGCGGGAACGAATGCTGACGGAAGATAAGACATTGAACGGCTTCGCCTCGCTCTACCGGGCGTTTTGGCTGAGCTGGCTCGGCCCCAAGTCGGTCGGCAGCAAGCCGATGTACGAGGAAGAACTGCGGAAGCTGCAAGCCGCGCGCCAGGAGCTCGGCCCATCGCTGTCGCTGCTGAACTGGACGCTTGCGCAGTCCCTGCTGTGGATCTATCTGGCGCGTGACGGAGAGGCGCTCGACTTGATTGCCGCGGGCGGCAATAAGCTCATGCTGAAGGCCGAGTATCTCATGCCCTTGCTGGATGTCATGAACCGGGCAGAGCAATGGGAGCGGCTGCGCGGCTGGCTGGAGAAGACCGGCCCGCTGCTGGTCGGCTTCCGCGGCGAGGATCTGGCGCCGTACGGCGACTACTGGTCTGTCGTCGTGGAGCAGCTGCCGGAAGCGCTGCCCGCCATGTGGCGCACGCTGACGGCGATGCTGCCTTTCTCCCGCGTCATCTACGAGGAAGCGCTGGTCGCGCACGGCGAATGGGCGCGCTGGATCGATTATCAAATGTGCAGCGGCAACGAGCCGCTCTCGTTCCGCGTCGGCGTGCTGAAGCCGATCGAGAAGGAAGCGCCGGAGCTGCTGCTGCCTTTCTACCATCAGGCCGTGGAACGGTACGTGCTGCAGAAGAACCGCGACGGCTACAAGGCGGCGGTGAAGCTGCTCAAGCGGCTCGCCAAGCTGTACGCGCGCCTCAAGCGCGAGGAGCGCTGGGAACAGTTCTTTTCCGCCTTCGCGAGCCGGAACAGCCGTCTTCGCGCCCTGCAGGAAGAATTGCGTAAAGGAGGCCTGCTGGCATGAGCACCGAAACGTTAAACATCCAAACAAGCTTGTCGGAGCAAGGCGACGCGCTCATCTACGGCGCCATGCCCGCCTCCGGTTATGCGAGCGGGCTGCTGGTAAAACAGCGCCTGTTCGCTTGGCATGAGCCGTCCTTCTACGGAACGGAGCTCGACATCGAGAAGCTGCAGGACGAGCTGGAGCTGGTCGTGCTGCCTGCCGAGATGGTCATTCCGTTCTTCGCGGAGCGCAGCCTGCTGATGTCGCATATCGACTGGCAGTTCGAAGGCGACGCCTCTCTCCTCGTCGCGATCGCGCCGGGGCTCCAAGCCTGCATCGAAGAGAGGAAATTCATGCCGAGCTTCGTGGCCTACAAGGCCGGCAAGCTGCGCTGGACCTGGGACCCGGAAGCGCTCGACATGCGAACGCGCAAAGCGCTGCAGGCGCTGCTCGGCAGCGGCGGCAGGGCGGCCGGAGGTGCCATGAACGGCGGCGCGATTAACAGCGGCGAGAACGACGGAATTAGCGGAGCCGACGATGACGGCGATTGGGAAGGCGAGACTGCGGGAGCGGACGATGACGGCGATACGTCCGCCGCCTTCGCCGATGGCCTGCAGGCGACGTTCTCCGCCGCCGTGTTCCAGCGCTATTACAGCACGGAAGAAGCCGCGGGCGATCTGCGCCGCGACTTCCCGATGCTCTTCGCGCGCGACCGCGCCGCTGCCGCCGCGGGCATGGACGAGCGCGCGTGGCTCGTCGCCGCCGGCTGGAAGGCCGACACCCTGCCGTTCCGGCCGCTCCTGCAGCTGTCGGAGCCCGAGGACGCCGAGGGCGGCTGGCGCCTCGCGCTGATGCTGCAGGACAAGCTCGAACCGGCGAAGCTCGTGCCGGTTCGGCTGGCCATGGACGGCGAAGCCTTCGGGACATGGCCCTCCGGCTGGACGCCGCATGTGCGCGAGCGCTCCGCGTCCTGGCTCGCGCATATGCAGGCGAGCCTGCCGGCGGATCGCCTTGCCGGCAGCCCCGCCGATGCCCTGAACGCCCCGCTGACCGACGAGGCCGCGTGGCAGTTCCTGACCGTCGACAGCCCGCGGCTGCTCACCGCCGGCTGGCAGGTGCTGCTCCCCGGCTGGTGGGAGGAAGCCAGCCGAAAGAAGCCGCGCGTCCGCGCGAAGATCCGCCCCGGCGAAGGGGCGGCCGCGACGGGCGAAGGCGCGGGCAGCGGCCAAAAGTCCTTCTTCGGCCTCGATGCGCTCATCGACTTCGACTGGCGTTTTTCCATCGGCGACGTCGATCTGAGCGAGGACGAATTCAAGGAGCTGGTCGCCCGCGGCGAGCGGCTCGTGAAGTTCCGCGGCCAATGGGTGCCGCTCGATCCTTCCTTGCTGGCGCAGATCCGCAAAGCGATGGCGGGCATCAATCCGCAGAAGGGGCTCTCCTTCCAGGACGTGCTCCAGCTGCATCTGCGGAGGCAGGCCGGCGAAGCCTTCCGATCGGCGGCAATCGCCAGCCGGAACGGCCAACCGGAGGCGAATGAGCAGGAAGACGAGGAGATTCCCGTCGAGGTCGAGCTGAACGCCCATCTCTCGAAGCTGATGGAGCAGCTCTCCGGAGGAGAATGGCCGGCGATCGAGGTCCCGGCCTCGCTGCAGGCAGAGCTGCGCAGCTACCAGCGCGACGGGTTCGCCTGGCTCGCCTTCCTGCGGCGTTTCGGACTCGGCGCGTGCCTGGCCGATGACATGGGCCTCGGCAAGACGATCCAGTTCATTACGTATTTGCTGCATGTTTCCGAAGCCGCGGCAGCCGGCGAGCGCCGGCCATCGCTGCTGATCTGCCCGACCTCCGTGCTCGGCAACTGGCAGAAGGAGGTTAGCCGCTTCGCGCCGTCGCTGCGCATCCTGCTCCATTACAGCAGCAAGCGGTTGAGCGGCGAAGCCTTCTTCGCGGCAGCCGGGGAAGCCGATCTCGTGCTCACCTCCTACGCCACCGCGACGCTGGATCAGGAGATGCTGAGCAGCTACGGCTGGTCGGCGATCTGCCTCGACGAGGCGCAGAACATCAAGAACGCCGGCACGAAGCAGGCGGCCGCCGTCAAGAGCTTCCCGGCGAGTCACCGTATCGCGCTGACGGGTACGCCGATCGAGAATCGGCTGTCGGAACTGTGGTCGATTTATGATTTTACCAATCCGGGCTATCTCGGCAGCGCACGCGCCTTCGGCGACCAGTTCAGCCAAGCGATCGAACGGGAACGCGACGAGAAGCGGACGCAAGAGCTGCAGCGGCTGGTCAAGCCATTCATGCTGCGGCGCAAGAAGAAGGATCCTTCCATCCAGCTCGACCTGCCGGAGAAAAACGAGATGAAGACGTACATCCATCTCACCGCCGAGCAGAGCGCGCTGTATGAACAGACCGTCAGCGAGCTGATGGAGAACGTGAAAAAGCTGGAGGGCATGCAGCGCAAAGGCGCCATTCTCTCCGCGCTCACGCAGCTGAAGCAGCTGTGCGACCATCCCGTGCTGCTCACCAAAGAAGCGGTTCCTTGGCCCGACGACGAGGATGAGGCGGCGGCCGAATCGGCTGCGCTCATCAGCCGGTCCGCCAAGCTGGAGCGGCTGCTCGATATGGTGAAGGAGCTGCGCGAGGAAGGCGAGCGATGCTTGATTTTCACCCAGTACATCGGCATGGGACAGATGCTGCAGCGCGTGCTGGCGCGGGAAACCGGCGAGCCCGTGCTCTACCTGCACGGCGGCACGTCCAAGACGGCGCGCGACCGGATGATCGACGAGTTCCAGTCCCGCAGCCTGCCGGAAGCGGAGCAGCCGAACATTTTCATCCTGTCCATCAAGGCAGGCGGCGTCGGCCTCAACCTGACCGCGGCCAACCATGTCTTCCACTTCGACCGGTGGTGGAATCCGGCGGTGGAGAACCAGGCGACGGACCGCGCTTACCGAATGGGCCAGACGCGCGACGTGCAAGTGCACAAGTTCATCTCGCTCGGCACGCTGGAGGAGCGCATCGACGAGATGCTGGAGAGCAAACAGCAGTTGAGCGACGACGTCATTACGAGCTCCGAAGGCTGGATCACGGAGATGTCGACGGATGCGCTGCGAGACCTGTTCACGCTGCGGCGTGAATGGTCGGTCTGATCGTAGGCGGAGCGGACGGACCCGGCCACGCGTAGAAAGCTGCTTTTGGACAGCTTTTCGGGCCGTTCTGCTGCACTCGGTGCGTTACTTGGCCGCCAATACGCGGGATTCGAAGTATGTACTGTACCCAGGACACTACATGTCTGCCAATATGCTGAATTCGGGTCATGCACTGCATCCAGTACACTACATCGCCGCGAATACGCGGAATTCGGGTCATATACTGCACCCTGTGCGCTACATGACCGCCAACACGCTTAATTTCGAACAAGAGGTGCACCCCGTGCACCTCTTCAGAGTGTCGAGAAAATCAAAAATCGCGGAACTCTATAGGTTGCTGAGTGCCGATGCAAGAAATTATAGTCATACTTGCGAAGTTGAACCCAAACACTCTACAGCTAACGGTTGTACGGATGACTAATCGGCTCGATATGCCCATTCTGTAAAGCTAATGGTTGCCAGAAGGCTTATTGCTAGGTTTTTGCGTGCAAATCAGCTCTTCAGCGCGCAATAACGTCGCTTATAACCGTTAGCGTTTATTTAGCTGTATTTTTTGTGGATTAGCAACGCTGGCAACCGTTATGCATCAGCCCAAATTCCCATTGAACGATCGGCAGCTTCCGCCGCTTGCTGAACTCCCTTTAAATACAGCGGTTTCTCTACATGCAGCCTGTTAACCCACCCGCATGATCAACCCCATTAACCTTCCTCAGGATGGCCCAGCTGCCATCCTTTTTGTTTTGTAAAGGCCCAATATGAACGTCATTGATTCAGGCCAAATTTACCTGGGTAACATCATAATACATGGCAGACACGTCCTCATTACCCAGTTTTCGCCATGCACATAGGCGATTTGGATCAATCTGCAGCTCAGAAGGTTAATTTCCTCTCATGGATCCAACATTGCGCTCCGCTTCACTTAGCTGCACCCGGCAATTTAAGCTAGGCCCACTCATATCCAACCAAGGAGCGTGACGTAATTGAAAACGAAAAAGTTGATCCTTCCGACCGTGCTTGCCCTGAGCCTGCTGACCCCTGCGATGGCGAACGCCGATTCCATTCCGACAACGGATAACGTGCAGCCTTCCGCTCCGCTGAAAGAGTATGTGGTCCAATTGAAAGTGAACGACACCCTCTTGAATCTTGACGGTACCGTGAAACGCATGGATACGACTCCGATTCTGTGGAAGGGCATCGTTTACGTGCCTGTACGCGCTCTGGCGGAAGGCGTCGGCGCTAAAGTCGTGTGGGACGATAAGACCGGAGCCACGCAGGTCAAGATCGGCGACGACGTGCTGAAGATCTGGCTGGGACGCGAAGCGATGGACGTCAACGGCGCTGGCGTCGCTCTCGGATCGAAGGTCATCATGAACGACGACGGCCGCATCATGGTGCCGTTGCGCCCCGTTTCGATGCAGCTCGGCTGGGACCTCGATTACAACATGCTCGACTGGACGATCACGCTGTCGAAAATGATGGGCAAATAATCAACACTCCAACAACAATTTTACTGCACTTATATGAAGAGGCCGACGGGAATTCCCGTCGGCCTCTTTCTTCGATATGAGCTTCATCGTGTGAGTTTTGAGCGCTGAAAATTCATGAATGCTTAGACGCATGAGCCTACTGGTTTGAACTATAAGCAAGTAGCAAGCAGTTAAGCATGCATTTTACGCTGGAAATCCGCAAGGTCATGACCCCCGGAAATAAACAAACGCTTCAATAAATACGGATTTTGCTCGCTCGTGGTCCATCCGTCGTCGAACGTGAACGCGTAGACGTAACCGCTCTGCTTGGCGATCCGCATCGTCTCTTCGCTGCGCAGGCCGTACGGATAAGCAATCGCGGTCACCTCCGTGCCGAGGTTCCGTTCGATCGCCGCTTTGGAGCCGGCAATCTCATCCCGTTGTGACTTGGCCGTATGCAAGGGCAAGTACGGATGCGTGCGCGTGTGCGCCATGATGTCCCAGCCCGCGGTATGCATCATTTTGACCTGATCCCATGTTAAGTAGTCCTTGCCGCCGACCCAGCTGGTGACGAGAAATTCCGTCGCTTGGAAGCCGTATTGCTTCAGTATGGGCAGCGCAGCCGTATAATTATTCTTGTACCCATCGTCGAACGTAATGAGCACTTCCTTGCCATCAGACGATTCCTCCCCCGACAGGATCGCGCCGAATTCCTCCATCGTGATGCTGCGATAACCCTCATCGTGCAGCCAAGCCATCTGCTGGCGGAACGCATCCGGCGAGACGACATATTCGTTTCCTGCTCCGTTGTCCGCAATCGAATGATAGCAGAGCACCGGAATGCGTTCCGCCTCTGCAGGCGATGACGCGAATACGGCCGTCCGCTTGAACTGCAGCAGCTGATCGGCCGTTATGGAGAGCGACGCCGCCATAAATAGCAGCGTGGCACACAAGACAAGGATTTTACGCTTCTTCATTGCCGATCCCCCGCTGTCTTCGCTTCTTCGTAGCTTTATTTTACGACAGGAGCGCGAAACGAGGCCACTGTTACTTTTTCCATGCTGTTCAGAAGCTTTCCAGAGGGAGTTCCAGAGTAGTCCCATTGGTATCTCATAAACTTTACATAAGCTTTTCATTAGCTTCTTTTGATTAGTTTCTTTTCATTAGCTTTTCATTAGCTTTATACTAGCTTATCATAATCTTCTCATTAGCCTTTCCAGAAGCTTTCCAACGCTTTCGCAAGAGCTCCCAACATGCTTCGCGCCGCCTCCCCAAACGCCCCAAAAACCCTCTCGAAAGCTCCACTAAAGCATTGCTGCGATAAAGCCCTGCTGTTCCCGGGGTATACCCGAACGTGTATAATGATGAAGCTCATCCATTGAGCCGCATACCCTACAACAAAAGGAATGAAATATGAGAATCAGAGATTGGGACATCAACTTAAAAATCCGCCTCGGCGGCGAAGCGGCGTTCAACGTTATTTTCTGGACGTTCTTTCCGTTCTTGTCGATTTATTTTACGGCCGCGTTCGGCAAAGGCTGGACCGGTGTTCTGCTCGTCCTGTCGCAGCTGCTGTCCGTGCTGGCCAACCTGGTTGGCGGCTACTGCGCGGATCGGTTCGGCCGCAAGCGGATGATGGTGATCGCGGCAGGCGGACAAGCGCTCGGCTACGGACTCTTCGCCATCGCGGCTTCGCCTTGGGTAGACCTGCCGATTGCGGGCTTCGCCAGCTTCACGCTCGCAAGCCTGTTCGGCTCCTTGTATTGGCCGGCCAGCCAAGCGATGGTCGCGGATGTCGTGGACGAGAAGGATCAATCCAATGTGTTCGCCATCTTCTATACGGCCGCCAATATGGCCGTCGTCGTCGGACCGCTGCTGGGCTCGCTCCTGTATTCGGACAACCCGTATGCGGTGCTTGGCGCAGCGGCAGTCGTGTGCGCGGCGCTTGCGCTCGTCATGAGCCGCCGTCTCGGCGAGACGCGCCCCGCGATCGTCGCCGAACGGCACCGGACGACGGACGGCTCGCCTTGGTACGGCTCCATTACCGCGCAGCTGCGCGATTATCGGGTCATCGCCACGGACCGCGTGTTTCTGCTATTCAGCATCGCTGGCGTGCTGCTGGCGCAGACGTTCATGCAGTTAGACCTGCTGTTCCCGGTCTTCCTGAAGGAAACGGTCGCGCAGACGACGATCTTCTCGTTTCGCGACTGGAACCTGACGATGACCGGACAGCAGCTATTCGGCCTCATCGTCTCGGAGAACGGCTTATTCGTCGCCGTCTTCACGGTCGTCGTGACCAAATGGATGGCAACGTACCGCGACCGAGTCGTATTCATCGGCGGCGCGCTCTTCTACGCTGCCGGCATGATGCTGTTCAGCAATATGTCGACGTTCTGGGGTTTCACGGCAGCGATCGCTGTCTTCACGCTCGCGGAGCTGATGTCCGCCGGACCGCAGCAGGCGTTCATCGCGCGGCTCGCGCCGGAGGAAATGCGCGGGCAGTATTTCGCGGCGGCAAGCCTGCGCTTCACGCTCGGACGCACCATCGCGCCGATGTCCATCCCGCTCACCGGCTGGATCGGCTTCCAATGGACGTTCGCGCTGCTCGCCTTGCTGGCCGTGCTGTCGGCCGGCATCTACAATATGATGTTCAATCAGCTTGAGGAGCCTCCGCGCAAAACAGAGACTGCTTAAGAGCAAGCCGCATAAGCTCCGGCGCCCTTCATAATCAGCCCTCATCCCGCAGCCCGGCAATTTCTAATAAATTGCTTTGTACGTCATACTCATGTATCATTGAGTTCCTAAACAGAGTTCCTTTGGAGGATGACTGAATCTTGGCTAACAAACCTCTATTTACCGCAAAACAAGAACTGATTACGGATCAAGATTTAGAATTGGCGATGATGCACAAGGAACCGATCGAAGCCTTCCAAGACCGCATGCGCTTAAGACCCATCTCGACAATAAAGTCTTATAATGATCATTCCGTTCGAATTGCCGATGGAACGACTATTTTCCGGAGTTTTAGTAAATTTTACACGCTAAGCGAACAAGACAAGCTGGCATACACGAATAGTTAGAACGTCAAAAGGAGGTGCAGCTGCTGCGCCTCCTTTTCTATATCTGCTAGCCATTCTTGGTCATACTCTCATTTATTTGTCCGCGCATCGTGATACGGTTGGGTTCCCAATCCCAGGAGACGTTGGAGCGAAGCTCCATGAACGTCTCTCTCCCGCTCAGGCGGCAAGTGAGTTGAAAATGAAATGCGGTCTCCACGAACATCAACCGAATGTCCATCGTTTCAGGGTCACTCCACGTAAAGCTGCCTTCCACCCGCTGTTCCGTCTCGAGTCCCCATACCGCCAAACGCAGCCTGCCCGACGTCCATGCTCCGCGACCCAAACGTATATACTGCTCGCCGTAGCCATTACGCAGCGTGAGTATAGCATCCTGATCGGCGAAGCCTAAGGATATCGTCTCCATTAGCTGCCCGTTCGGCTCCAATTGGTAGACATGTCCACCGATGCGCATTTCATGAGGGGAACACAGCTCCTGCTGCGGGATCGCGTTTCGCCATGCTTCGATCCGTTCCGCTAATACGGCATTCCCTATTACGTCCGGTTCCAGCGCATCAGAAGACATGGCCGGTAAAAGCATGTCCCAGACGGTGTTCAACAGCGCCCTCTTATCTTCCAGACCCGAGGTCATGACGATGACCGCCTCTTGCTCCGGCATGACGATACAAACTTGACCGAATGCGCCATCTGCCCGGTACGCGCCGTGTTGACATCGCCAGAATTGATAGCCGTAGCCTTGCTCGAAATCATTGTCCGTCCCCGCGTCGCCATTCGATATTTTATATGAGGTCGCTTCTTCGATCCAATCGACGGGGAGAATCCGCTTCCCCTCCCATTCGCCGCCTTGCAAGTACAATTGGCCGAATTTGGCGATATCTTCGGTCGTGAGACTCATGCCGACACCGCCGCCTTCGATCCCGCGCGGACAGGTCTCCCAAGAAGTTCGAGACAATCCGAGCGGAACGAACAAGCGCTTGTCCAGAAAGGCGAGCAGCGGCTGCCCGGTAACACGCTGGATGATGGCGGATAACATATAGGTATCCATGCTGTCGTACATGAATCGCGTACCCGGTGGATGGGCAATCGGCGCTTGGAGAAACAGCTCGACCCAATTATCCGTTTCCGAACCCCATGTGCTCACAACTTCCTCGTGCCCGGTACTCATCATGAGCAGATGCCGTATACGCAGCGCGTCCAAGTCATCCGATGCCGGCTCTGGTACGTCGTCCGGGAAGAAATCGATTACTCGGTCGTCCAATGACAGAAGGCCCTCCGCAATCGCGAAGCCGATCGCCGCCGAAACAAAGCTCTTGCTGAGCGAGTATAGGGCATGCGGGTATTCAGGACCATAAGGATCCCACCACCCTTCGGCCACGACCTGTCCGTGCCGCAGCACCATGAAGCTATGTACCTCTAAATTCCGCTCTCGCAAGGCGTCCAGAAACCCGATAATCGCGGCTGAGGACATGCCTTGCGCCTCCGGCGTCGCTCTCGTCAAGGGAGCCAGGTTCCCCATGCTTGGCACCCTCCTTTCTTCGCCTCTTTTCTCTCTATATTATCCTTTTATACCAGATCATGAAAGATAACCAAATACGATCAGCCGTCTCCGTTTCCTATTCGCCGGTTGCGTGTGCTTGCTGCCTCGGACCGGACGGACGTGCATAAATTTCACCATTTGGGAAATCTTAGACACACGAAGAGCGAAAGGAGGATCCGACCGGGATGAACGGAAAAATCACCGCCTTTCAGTTGGGAACGCTGCTGATCACGTTTATCGGCATCTCCAACCATGTCATCATGATCCCGATCCTGCTGGATACCGCGAAACGCGATGCCTGGATTTCCGTCTTGTGCGCCATCATTCCGTCCGTGCTCCTAGGCTTGCTGTGCGTGTATATTTACAACCGTATTCCTTCTTCTCTCTCTACTTGGGTGAGCGATAAAACAAATCTGCTGGTATGGCTGCCGTTCACGCTTCTATTCACTGTCTACTTCTCCGTTCAGGCAAGCATCAGCATACGGGATACGATCGTGTGGTCGAATACGACCTACTTGACCTATACTCCGCCTTGGGTGGTCGGCATGTGTCTCCTCGGCATCTGTTATTACACGGCAAGAAAAGGGCTGGCCGCGATCGCGGTCACCAATGGCCTGCTCCTCCCATGGATCGTGCTGTTCGGCTTCTATGTCATGGCCGTGGACTTCGGAGTCAAAGACTACCACTACCTGTTTCCCGTATTCAAAAATTCGGCGCAGGCGATCGCGAAAGGCGCATGGTACACGACATCGGGCATCACGGAGATCTTCCTCGTGCTCTTCCTGAAGGACGATATCAAGGGGAAGCTGTCCGGCAGGAAGATCATTCCGGTCGTCCTGATTCTGATCGAGCTGACGATCGGTCCGTTGTCCGGCATCATCGCCATGTTCGGCCCGTTCGAAGCCGCACTGCTGCGATACCCGGCCTACGAGCAATGGCGCATGGCATCCATCGGCAGCATGCTCAGTCAAACCGACTTCTTGTCCATCTATCAATGGCTAGCCGGCGCGTTCATTCGCATCTCGCTGGCGATCTATATCATTCACACCTTGTGGGTGAAGAAATGGCGGCATCCCGAGTGGCTGTTCATTCTGATTTCCGCGTTCCTCTTCTTCGTCAATCAGCTCAGGCTGTCGGACGTCAGGTTCCACGATCATGTGCAAACGTACTATACGAGCTCCAGTCTCATCTGCGGCGCGACCAGCGTCGTGCTGTTGATTTGCATTTGGGCAGGGAAGCGCAAGAAGGCGGTGTAGCGAAATGGTTAACCTAAGCGAAAACGACATTCGGGAGCTGTTCAAGGACTGCGGGGACGTCATGCTCGAGCCGACCGGCGGTTTTCTGTTCGTATTCTGCCAAGGCATGTCCAATCGGGAGCAAATCAACGAGCTGAGCACAAGCAGGGAAGACATTTGGCGACAGCACCCCGTAGACCTGACGCCGGACTGGAAGAACGAGCTCGCCACCTACGTGTTTAACGGCGACCTGCTCCTCTTCGATCGGGAATCGGCCTGCTTCTTCGTGCAATACGTCGCCGACCCTCCCGAAAGAAACCCGGAAGAGTCCGTCACGGAGACGTCCTCGAAGGGGGCGCGCGACGGATTTACCGAAAGCATCGAGACCAATGTCGCGCTGATTCGCAAGCGGCTGGTATCGCCGACGCTCAAGGTGGAATCCTTTACGATCGGCGTTCGAAGCCGGACCCAGGTATGTCTGCTCTATATCCAAGATATCGCGAATAAGGATGCCGTCGACGAGGCTCGGACAAGATTGCGGAAAATCGAAATCGATGCGCTGATTACGAGCTCTCAGCTGGAAGAAGCCATCTCGGATCGGACCATGTGCGTGGTGCCGCTGATCGACAATACCGGGCGGCCCGATTTTGCGGCGGAGTACCTGGTCGGCGGTCGTTTTGCGATCCTGCTGAACGGCTCGCCGCTCGCCATCATCGCGCCCGTTACGCTGACCTCGCTCATCAAGTCGCCGGAAGACGGCTATTACCGGGCGGTCATCAGCTCGTTTCAACGGTTAATCCGCTTGTTCGGCTGGTATTTGGCTCTGTTCCTGCCCGGATTCTACATCGCGCTGACCGGATTCAACTTCGAGCAGATTCCGCTGCCGCTGCTGGCGACGATCGCCACGAATCGCGTCGGACTCCCGACTTCGGTTCCGTTCGAAGCGATTACCGTTCTTATCTTGTTCGAGCTGTTCAAGGAAGCCGGACTGCGTCTCCCGAAATCAGTCGGACCGACCGTAACCGTCGTCGGCGGCATCATCGTGGGCGATGCCGCCATCCGGGCCGGCATTACTTCACCTACGGTAACGGTCGTGGCCGCGACCACGGTCATCGCCGGCTATACGCTCGTGAACCCGACGCTGAGCGGCGTCGTGTCGATCATCCGCATTCTCATCATGATCATTTCCTCGATTCTCGGCATGTTCGGGTTCTTCATGTCCATCTTCCTGGTCGTCGCTTATCTATCCGACCTCAAGTCGTTCGGCGTCCCTTATCTCTCCCCGCTGTCGCCCCCGTCTTGGGGAGACATAACGGCGGCATTGCTGAAGAAACCGGCGAGCAAGATGCGCAAGCGCGCGCAGAACCTCCATTTGCAGGACGACACGAGGATGAAGGACGAACACTGATGAAACAGCTCTGGAAAACGATAGTCATCGGCTGCTTGCTTGCATCCCTCTGCGGATGCTGGGACGTCAAAAATATTCAATACTTCAATTTCGTCAACTTGATCGGCATCGATTACGTCGACGGCAAGTATCGCCTCTACGCGCAGATCAACGAGCTCGCATCCATGTCGAAACAGGAAGGGACCGGTAGCACGCCGAATCCGGTCGTTATCGGCATGGGAGAAGGCGTCAGCATCGGAATGGCGGCGTTCGACCTGCAGAAGGAAAGTCAGATGCGCATGGATTGGACGCAGAACAAAGGCTTTATTTTCAGCGACCGCATGCTTGCCAGAGGAGTCTTCGATATTCATGACGAGCTGATGCGCACGCGCGATCAGCGCTATACGCCCTGGGTATTCGCAACGGGCGACGACCTTGCGAAGGTGCTCAGCACGAAGCCGATCACCGGAAGCTCCTCAATTAACACCGTTTATTACCAGCCGAATCTCTTATACAAACAGTTGCAGTCGTCCTTCGAGCCGGTAACTTATCAGAAATTCGTTCGATCTTCCAGGGAACCGTTCGAGACGGCGCTCGTCGATCACATCAAACTAACGGAGAACTGGGACAAAGACGGCAAGCCGTTTACGCTGCCGATCGTGAACGGCCTTGTTGCGCTCCGGAACGGCAAGAGCGAAGCAAGGTTCAACCGGGAAGAAGCGAGCGGCGTAAAATGGTTAAAGGAGAAAACGCTGCGCGGCCTTCTCCCCATCAAGGACGATCAAGGAGCACTCGTCGGGACCGCGGCGCTGAAGAACAATAAGGTCAAGAAAACGACCGCCTATAAGGATGGCAAACGAATCGTCAAGCTGTACATCAACATGAGCGCTACCCTTCGAGAGCAGAAGAAGCGGATGGGGCTAAATGAAATGAATGCATGGCTCAAGAAGAGCGTCGAGAGCGAGATCATGCAGACCTACGAGGTCGGGAAGAAACGATCGGTCGATATTTACTCCTTGAACGAAGTCTGGTACCGCAAAGGGCTCGCCGTCAATGAGGAAATACCGGGCATCGAGCTGCATGTCAACGTCAACCTCATCGCGACGAACATGTTCGAGCTGCGGGAGCCGCTTCCATAGCGTGAAGCAAGGACCGCCGGGGTAATCGGCGTTGATAGCGTTGAAGGTCCCGGCATGCACAATACGTTCGTTGAATCGAAAAGGCCGTTGGTGAGCGCTCTGGCGCGCAGCCATACGGCCTTCTTCCGTTTCAGGCTGCTCATCGGCGCTATTTTATGCTTTTTTTAGAGTTGGATTATCGTTTGTTTACGGACACCCGCTACAATGGGAAGAAAGGAGCGTTCTTATGTCCATTCGAAAGAAACTATACCTCTCTCATATCGCCATGATCGTGATCCCTGTGGCGCTGTTCGGACTCGCGGTCATGATGGCCGCGGGCATCTATATGCGGGACATGGCGCCCGGGGCTCTCCATGGTTCCGCTCAGCAGCGCTCCGCCCCTTTCGGCGAAATTCGCGCGCTGTTCGGCGGGCGTACCGAGCTCGCTGCCGGCCTGCGGTTCATCGCCGCGCATGACCCGAGGCTGCTCGGCGATCCGTCCTTCCTCGCGGAGACGGAAGCGGAGCTCGCTGCCGTGAAGGCCGGGATCGTCGTCCTGTCGGGCGATCGGGCAGCCTACGTCTCTCCCGGCCTCGACGCGGACGATATCGCGAACCGTTCGCGCGAGGCGGAGCAAGGCGGCGGCAGTCGCGGCTGGGGCCCGGGGCCGCCCGTCGGCAGCGGCCTGGAGCGCATCGCCTTCCTAGCGGCCGACGGTTCGCCCGGCACCTTGATCATCGTGTCGGACATGGAACCGGTCGGCAAGTTCTTCCGCAAATTCGTGCCGACCGTGCTCCTCTCGCTCATCGGCGCGCTGGCAGCCACGAACGGCGTCCTCACGTTCCTCGTCTCGCGCAGCATCATCAAGCCGCTCTACGCGCTCAAGGCCGCGGCGGAGCAAATCCGCGAAGGCGACTTGGACAGACCCGTGCAGCTGGGGCGGCAGGACGAGATCGGCCGGCTCGGCGCCGCTTTCGAAGAGATGCGCATCCGGCTGAGGGACTCGCTGGGCGAAGGGCTTACGCTGGAGCAGAACCGGAAAGAACTGCTCGCCCACATCTCCCACGATCTGAAAACGCCGATTACGGCCATCCAAGGCTGCGTGGAATGCCTCCAAGACGGCGTCGCGGACACGGAGGAGAAACGGCGCAAATACGTGGCCATGATCGGCGGCAAAACCGACGGTATGAACCGCATGATCGAGGAGCTGCTGCTCTATTCCACGCTCGATATCGGCAAGCTTCCGTTCGATTTCGAAAGGCTGGATATGACCGAATACCTGCGTCAGTTCGCCTTGGAGCTGCGAGTGGACCCGCGCATGGCCGGCGTTCAAGTCGATTTGATCGTCGAGGATGGCTTGCCGTACGAGGCACAGACCGAGGTTCGGGATGAGGGACGGGATGAGGGACGGGATGACGGAAGGCCCGAGGTTCGGGAAGCAGCTCGATCCGAGGTACGGGCCGAGGTAATGGCGGACCGGGAGAAGCTGCACCGGGCCATCCAAAACATCGTCGACAACAGCCTCAAATACATGGTTGCCGAGCCTCGGACCCTCCGGTTCGAGCTGGCTCGGACGGCGGACGGCGGCGTAACCGTCCGGGTGACGGACAACGGCACCGGCATTCCGGAAGAAGCGCTGCCTTACGTATTCGACCGCTTCTTCCGCGCGGAGCCATCCCGGCAGGCAGACGCGGGCAGCAGCGGCCTCGGGCTTGCGATCGTGAAGCAAATCATAGACGAGCACGGAGGCACGGTCCGTGCGTACCGAGCGGCGACAGGCACGGGTACGACGATCGCGATCGATTTGCCGCCAGCCCCGGGACCAGCCATTCAGAAAGGAGACCCACGATGAAGCGGATATTGATTATCGAAGACGATCCCGTCATTGCCGAGGTTCAGCATGATTACTTGGAAGCGAGCGGTTTGGCGGTCGACATCGCCGAACGCGGCGAACAGGGACTGGAGATGGCGCTGCGGCAGCGGTACGATCTGATTCTGCTCGATCTGATGCTCCCCGGCATGGACGGCTACGAGGTTTGCCGGCAAATCCGGGCGGCGAGCAACGTGCCGATCCTGATCGTCTCGGCGAAGAAGGAAGAAGTGGACAAAATCCGCGGATTCGGGCTCGGCGCGGACGATTATATCTTGAAGCCTTTCGGACTGGGCGAGCTGGTTGCCCGCGTGAAGGCGCATTTGGCCCGCTACGACCGTCTCGTCGGCGACGGCGAATGGCGGCGGGACGAGCTGCGGCTTCACGGCATTCGCATCGACCGGCAGGCGCGCAGAGTATTCGTGAACGAGGAGGAAGTGCCGTTTACGGCCAAAGAATACGAGCTGCTCCTGTTCCTCGCGCAGCATCCGAACCGGGCGTTTCGGAAGGAAGAGCTTTTCGAACGCATCTGGGGCCTCGACGCGCTCGGCGATTATGCGACCGTAACGGTGCATATCGGCAAGCTGCGCGAGAAGATCGAGCGCGATCCGTCCAAGCCGCGATACGTGGAGACGATCTGGGGCGTCGGCTATCGGTTTAATGTTTAACCATCTGAATGGCTGCTTTTTAATCAGCCTACTCGTCTCTAGTTAACCATCCTAATCATAAATTACATTTCATTGAAGGAGGCTGCCGCATGAGTAAACTTACCCTGCAACGACGGCGCATTTTGTTGCTGCTTCATCTGATCTTCGCTTCCATCATGCTCGGCGGCCAAGCAACGTTCATCATCCTGGCGCTGACGGCTTCAACGACGGACAGCGCGGACACCCTGCGAACCTGTTACGACGTGATGCACCTGCTGGCCGATTCAAGCGTTCGGGCTTCGACGATCGGCACGACGGTGACCGGCATTATGCTGTCGGTGCTCACGTCCTGGGGATTATTCCGCTACTATTGGCTGATCGCCAAGGAAGTGCTTACGCTGGTTACGATCGCCATCGGTTTCGTCGGACTGTACGCGTGGACGCTTCGCGGCGTTCGGCTCTCCGAAGCACCGGCCATGAACGCTTGGGCGGAGCCGGGGTTCACGGTGAATCATACTTGGCTGTGGATCGGGATCCTGCTGCAGGCGATTTCCTTGATCGTGCTGTTCATCCTGTCCGTGTGGAAGCCGGGCGGGAAAGTTAAGGCCGCGAGAAGCCGTTAACGCGGCAGAAGTCGCAAACGCGGCCGCGACGCTCTTCAAATGAAGCAGCTAAACCCTGCTCGCTTAGCACCTACCCCCTATTCGCTAAGCAGCTAAACCACCCTGCATGCTATGCAAGCTAATCTACAATTACAGCAGCAAAATCCTACAATCTAACCCACACTTTCGTGCCGTCCCCAGCCTGAAAATCAACCAGAACCGTCCCTTTGCAGCGCTGCAGCTCGTTGATGAGCTGCCTGAGCGCTTGCTTCGTGCTTCGGGTTTCGATAAGCGACAGCAGCAGTTCCTTCCCGAACCGGCTGCCGTTCGAATGGACAACATGCTCCAGGCTCGAGTACCCTTCCGCATGCCGATCCGACTGCCCGCCGTCCAAGTTCAGCCAACCTCTCATTTTACGCCGCAATAAGCCGGAAGTCAGGATGCCGCTCCCTAGACGCAATACGACATACGGAACCGGAATCGTAAACTTATATTCCTGGCTCTTCACCTTCACGATGATCATAAGCAGCTACTCGATCACGACGCTGACGGTCTCTTCGCCTGAGCGGATGTCGACGATTTGCCCGTCAAGCTCGTTCTCGATGGCATCAATCAGCAAAGCGATATCGATATCCTTCACATAGTTCGCGGCCTGCGGAATATTGGACGCGATGCTGTGCCCCGCTCCTAGAACGGCCTTCACCAGTTTAAGCGGCACATTGATGTTGATGCTCTCGTTGTCTTGGGAGGTTACCCGTACTTTCAGCGTCTTGTTCAGATAAGCGCCGGATGCCGATGACGGTTTCTTCAAATAGTCGGGGGTCCCCAGTGCCTGCGCGGATTGCGACGCGGGAGCCGTTTGCTTCAGCGCGTTAATTAACTCCGAAGCCTTGTCAGAATCAATCTTGCCTTCCTGCAACATGGACAACACTCTGCCGATTTCTTCTTTCATCGTTTCTTCCTCCTTATTCACCCTTTAACATTTTGAGCGCTTCGTCCGCGGTGATTTCGCCGTTCTCCAGCATGGTGATGACCTTCCGCTCATCGACTTCCGGCTTCTTCTGCGTCTCGTATCCGAGGGAGGCGATGATGTCGTTGAGCTTGCCGCGCACCGTCGGGTAAGAGATGCCGAGCTCCTTCTCCACTTCCTTGATGTTGCCCCTGCTCACTAGAAAGGTGATTACAAAATGGAGCTGTTCCGGCGATAGCAGCGCCAGCTTCGATAATTCAAACTTGTTCTCGATCGTCGTCCGGCAATGCCCGCATTCCAGCTTGACGGCGTGCAATTGATGGTCGCAAACCGGACATTGCGTGAGGATGGGATATTTCATACGCCTCTCCTTTCTTTTATTGAATTATAAATCAACATATTAAAATTGTACACTTATAAAAATAAATAATTTTAATTATAGAATTGATTATATTCATTTTCGTTTGTCAATTTCCCATCTAAAAAGCAAAAAGGCAGCTCGGCACGCCTCGTAGCGCGATCCAAACTGCCTTCTTCCTTATTCCTGTTCGCCGGGCTCGCCGAGATGGAACAACGGCTGCAGGTCGCGCCAGAGCTGCTCCTCTTCGCCAACCTCCTGTCCCCAAGGCTCGAAATGCGGAAGCATCGCGGTCGGCCAATCCGCCGGCGTCTGCTTGGAGTCCAGCAGCCCTGCACGGGACGGCTCCACCAGACCCGGCGACTCGGCGTACGAGAAGATGTACGGGCCGAAGCTGCCGATCATGTAGTACTTGTTAAACTTACGGGGCAGCTCTTCCTGCAGCTGATAATGCAGGAAGACGTAGCTGCTGTACATGTCCGGTTTCAGCCGCGCGAGCTTGCCGTCGCGCTGCTCCGGCTTCCAATCCGGCCGCCGCCAAGGAACGTCGTCCATCGGCACGTCGTCATGGAAAATATCGTTCATTCGCAGCACGAACGACTCTTCCTCTTGCAGGGAAGGCCAGGCATCGAGCAGCGGTTGGAGCCCGGTCTGGCTCCACAAACGCTCTGTCAGCAGACGGCGGAAATCCCGCTCGTCCGCCGAGCTTGGCGCTGCCGGTGTTGCCGTTGCTTCTATTGCTGTTTCTGTTGCTGTTTCTATTGCTGTTTCTGTTGCTGTTTCTGTTGCTGTTTCTGTTGCCGTTCCTGCTACCGGAGCATTTTGCCCGCCGCCGCTGTTCTGATCAGGCAGCTCCGCGTACAGGAACAGGTACCGCCCCTGCCGAAACACGCTGCAGGCCACGGCGTCCATCTCGAGAAGCTGCGCTCTTAACGCCTCGCGGCCAGCTTCGAACGCATGGAGGAAGACCTCCTCCTTGCCCCGCTTGATCGCGGACACGCCCATGAACCGATTATCCGGCTTAACCATTGGCAGCCGCCTCCCACGGTTCAAGATAGGAAGGATCGTTCGCGAAGCGCGTCATGCCGAGCGTAAGCGTAATTCGGCAGCCCGGCAGCAGCTCCACTTGGAGCCACTTGTCATTGACAATTGCTTCGCGCTTCATAGCCGGCGGCACGAAGAGGCCGCTTGGCATTTTCTCCATCGTCGTGGAACCGGAGAGCTTGCTGCCGTCATCTTCAACCGTCCCCGTTACGGTATAGGTTACGCCCGTGAATTGATGCTCGCCGAAGGCACCGGCTTGCAGGATGATCGTGCGGGTTTCCGTCGCGTTCAGGTTGACGAGCTCCACGACCGTACGGTCCGCCGTCAGCGAGCTGACGAGCGCAGCAACGTCCTGCGGCAGGCCGGGACGCTTAACGTCGGCGTCGAAATAACGCAGTCGCGACGTCAGCAGGCCGCCGTTGTACAAAGGCGAAGGCGCGCCGAGCGTCAACTGCAGCAGCCCTTCCAGCGTGATCGGATTGCGGATCTGAATGTAGTCGTCTTTGTATCCCGCCGGATTCTCCGTATCCGTCCGCATGAAGTGCAGACGCTGATAGATCTGCGACAGGTTGTAGTTCAGGATTTCTTCCGGATAGTTCGGATACTCGCCTTCCAGGTACGAGACCCACGCATAATCATGTCCGGCTTGGTCCTTCGCCCGATAGTAGCGGATATGGTCCCAGTCCGGTTCGGCGTAATTCCGCAGCGACTTCAGCAGCTCGCGGTCGTTCTCCTCCATGGACATGTACCATAGATGCGTCGGATAGACGGGATCCATCGGCTGGAACTCGAACCAGCCGTCCTTCCACAGCACCGATTTGTCCTCCTTGCGGAAGGCTACCGACTTCGTGCGATCCTCGAAGAGCACGTTGTTCATCTGCATATCGAACCCGTACCAGCCCGGATCGCCGAACTTGTAAGGGATGAACCGCGTCCCGTCCACGACCTCCGCCTGCTCGTTCATCTTCACTAGCTGGGTACGCAGGAATTCCGCGTAGGACGGATCCCGCTCCAGCAGCATCGCGTTCTGTGCCGCAACGCCGACGCCTTGACCGATGCTGACCCAGCCATGCGGCCAGGTCCAGCCGTACCAGCCGCCGTACCATTTGCCGCCGTTATGCTCGCCGATCTTGCCCGTCAATCCGATGTTGTCGGGGATCATGCCGCCATTCTCTTGCGAGCGCTCGATCCACGCGTCCACGTAGGTTTTCACCCACGACTTGTACTTCGGATCGCCCGTGTGCAGATAGGCATTGGTCACCATGCTCGTCGCGAGCAGGTTCAGCGGCACGTCGCCGCGCGCCATTCGGTCCGCGACCGCGTTGCCGAGCGCCAGCGCGCCTGCTTCGGTCTTGGTATCCTCGAGCTTCGTGACGCCCGGGACGTCTTGGAAATGCAGGCCGTAGAAACGCATCCACTCCGCATAGTACCAGCCCTTCCGGTTCTGCTCGAGATTCCGGTCCGTCGCGCCCTTGCTGCCCGAATGCGGATACGGAATGATCCGATGCTCCTCGTCGTAGTTGACGACGTCCGGGTCCTCGTTCAGGAACAACCCCGCGAAGCGCATCGCGCGCTCCCGGATCTTCGGATCATGCGGATCCATCATGCCCATATGGTAGAAGAACGTATAGCCTTCGCCTTGATGGAACCAGTCGTAGCCCTGCTCGTATTCGTTCTCGATCATTTTGTACCCGGTGCCAGTGTCATACTTCGCGAATTGCTTGGTGATGGCTTCGAACTCCTGCTTGGAAAGCGATTTGAACTTCTCGTGGCCGCCCAGCACGTAGAACAACGGCCAGTTGAAAAAGCTCTCGTACATGTCGTCCAGCGCGTCGATCCCGGTATGGGTATCGGACGCCGGCCACAGGATCGTGCCGTCCGGACGGACGTAGCGCGCCATCAGCGGCTCGACCGCCTCGTTCATGAGGTCGATCAAGCGGCGCTCGAGGAGCGCCCACTGCGGCGGTTCGTAGAAAGGATGCTCGCCGCGGAGCTTAAGCATAGCCGTTCTCCTTCTTCCAGTTCTCGAATTCGATCTTCGCATCGGCGTTCGGCGGATAGTGCGTATGCAGCGACGCGCCTTCGTCCAGCTTCATCTTGATCCAGCGCTCCTCCAGCTCGTCGTGGGCGCGGGCGATCTTCACGATCTCCTCGACGCATTGCGGCGGAATCGCGACGACGCCGTCACGGTCGGCGAGGATGATATCGCCCGGCACGACGGACACGCCGCCGCAGCGGATCGGTTCGTTGAAACCGACGGACATGAGCGAGCGCGGAATGGCGCCGCCGTGCACGCCTTTGGCATAGACCGGGAAGTTGACGTCCTTCACCCGCTGCAAATCGCGGATGCAGCCGTCGACGATGATCGCCTTGCCGCCCAGGTAACGCAGCCGACGCGTGAAAATATCGCCGATTACGCCTGTTTCCATGTGGCTGCCGGTATCGATGACGAGCACGTCATTCTCGGTGATGGATTCCAGCGACACCCGGTGCGGCGACTCCGGCAGCGTGTCGTACTGCTGCTTCACCAGGTCTTCGCGCAGCGGAATGAAGCGCAGCGTGACGGCCCGGCCGACCGCGCTCTGTTGGTCATCCGGGAAGGCAAGCGGCATGATGCCCTGCATGTAGGCGTTGCGGTAGCCCATTTCGACAAGCGTATGGGAGGCGGTGCTGACGCTGACGAGCTTCAATTCTTCGAGCAGTTCGTCGCTGATGGTTGCGGTGTTTTTCACGATATACGTCACTAGGGACACTCCTTTAAGTTTCGCTGTAGTTTGATGGAGCTGCGGGTGAGGGCCTGCGGCCTGCCGCTGCTCTTTGCCGCTCTCTTCGTCGTTTGGGGCAGGGGGCAATGGGTGTCCGCGCTTACTTGCGGACACTTTGAATGCGTAAGGTTGGCTTGTCGCTGGTCGTGGCCAGCTCTAGCGAGTCAAGGTCGGACTGCAGATTGTGCCAGAGACCGAGATCTAGATCGAGACCAGCCTGCGCGAGTCGAGATCTGACCGCAGATTGTGGCCAGATACCGGGGTCAAGATCGAAGCCAGCTCGCGCGAGTCGAGGTCAGACCGCAGGCTGTGGCCAGAGACCGAGATCAAGATCAAGGCCAACCTGCGCGAGTCGAGGTCAGACCGCAGGCTGTGGCCAGAGACGGGGATCAAGATCGAAGGCCAGACCGCGAGTCGAGTTGCCTCGCCTCGGCCTGCGGTTGGCGCCTCACCGGGGCTTACTACTTCGAAATAAGTGCAAATCTGCACTTATTTTTAAAGATTCATCGGCATTGGGGCGAATAGATGCAAATATGCAGTTATTTCCCTGGTTTATTGCGAAAGTGACTAAGAAATGGATGATTAAATGCAGATTTGCAGTTATTTTCGTTTTTCGAACGAATTCGTTGAAAATAAGTGCAGAAATGCACTTATTTCTTTTTGAACGAACAATTCGTGCACCACTAGCCGACAACAGGTAGTTAACTTCTCCAATCGTCGGTTCTGCGGTCGGCCTAGCTTCCGCCCCCAACCCCTAGTGCAGCCGGCAGTGCACCTTCCCCTCTCGAGGCGATTGGGTTGGCTCGCCAGTGGTTGGACTGCGTTCGCATTCGCTGGAGAGCGCGAAAACCGCTTCTGAAGAGCCGCCTGCAGTAAGCTAAATCGCGAGTATCCGGCTTGGCCCTTGGCATCGACCGGCCGCGGGCATTCGATTCGACCATAGGCTTCGATCCGGCCGCAGGTTTTCGGCTAAGGCCGCAAACAGGCAGCGCTCGCTCTAGGACTCCTGGACACCTTATTTAAACAAGGACGGCGCGCCGTTGAACAGTTCCAGCACGCGCTCGTGATCCTGCGGGTCTAGGCCTTGGCCGTCGCAGTAGGCGGCGTTGGCCCGGATGAAGCTGCTGGTCGCCGCTCCTGTCAGGGTAACGTGGATGTCGGGGTTTTGCAGGCTGAAGCGATAACCCGGCTCGATGAGTCCCTTCGGCTCGGCGCGGCGAAGGAACTTCAGCTTCTCCATCCGCTCGGCGGCCGCGTCGATCATTTCCTGGCCCAAGAATTCCGCGGGGGATTCGGCGAGCAGACCCATGCCGAGCACGCTGCCGTTGATGACGCCCATGTTCTTCGCTCTTGCCAGCGGCAGAATCTCGTTCGCCGCGGAGAAGTCCACCAGCATGTAGCGGGCATAGAATTGAATCGCGTCGAACTGGTCCGTCTCCATGTATCGCTTCATCAGCGGCAGGACGCGCGTGCTGAAGCCGATATGGCGTATCTTGCCGTCGGCCCGAAGCTTCTGAAGCGCGGGAAGCGTCTCGTTCATGATGAGCTCGAACGGCTGCTTTTCCACGTCATGGATCTGCAGCAGATCGACGTAATCCGTCTGCAACCGCTTCAAGCTTCCCTCTACGGAAGCGATCGTGCTCGCGTAGTCGTAGGGCAGATCGGAGCGGACGGCTTTGGTCGACAGGACGACTTTCTCCCGCCGACCGCCGCGAAGCGCATGGCCGATGCGTTCCTCCGACTTGCCGCCGCCGTACAGCGGCGCTGTGTCGATGAAGGTAATCCCGAGATCGATCGCCTCGTGGACGGTGCGCTCCATCTCCGCTTCGGTCGTGTTCTCGAACCCGCCGCCGAGCGGCGCTCCGCCGAGCCCCAGCTTGGAGACGCGCAGTCCGGTCTTCCCGAATGTCGTATATTCCACGATGTTTAAGCTCCTTTCTATTTCACTTCGTTAATAAACGTCCCCATGAAGCCGGACTTGTCCGCCAGGCGCTGCAAGATCCGAAGCCGCGGACTTGAAAACCAGCTCCGGCCGTTCCGCCTCGCCCACCTCGTCGGAGATCGTCGGCTCCTACACTCTGCTGACTCCGACCGCTCCAGACCGTGCGCAGCAGCACCTGACTAGATATGTCGATTTTGCTATTCCGATAACCACTTCTTCACTATATAATAGAATTTGACGGGATCGAATACCTCGTTTTTGCGATCGACACCAATATTTTGCGGAGCTGATTGAGATGTATGAAGCGCGTTATGTGGCCAAACCGGATTTTGACCGCTTTCCTGGCTACCCCATCGCGATTGGGCATATTTTCGAAGAGAGCGGCCATCTCGTGAACGGGACGCTGTATCCGCCGCTCATGTACAATCTGCATCTCGTCGTGCGTGGCAGGGGCTGGCTCAAGACGGACAACGAGACGCTGGAGCTGCTGCCGGGAACGGGCTTTCTCTGCTCGCCGCATCAGGTGCAGCACTTCGGCTCGGACAGCCGGGAGCCTTGGGAAGTGTGGTGGCTTCTCTTCGGCGGAGAGGGTCTGCAGGCGATGTTCGGCGACAAAAGCATGGGGGACGTATGGGTATTCTCGTTCGAGGAGCATGAGCGGCTGGAGGCGTTGATTCGGGAGCTGTGGCGCTTGGCCGGACTGAGCAGCGTGCCGAGCGTGCCGAAGAAGGCGGCGCTGCTGTACGAGATCATCGCGGAGGTGCTGCTCGGAGCCGGCGACTTGAATGCCCCGAGCACGCGCAGCCTGGAGCAGAACATCCGGCGAACCGCGGAGTACATGCGCACGAACTGCAGCAGACGGCTGCCGCTTGGCAAGCTCGCCGACTTCAGCGGGCTGAGTCCCGCTTACTTCAGCCGAAGCTTTCACGAGGTGATGGGCATGCCGCCGCTCGTCTACTTGAACGAGCAGCGCATCGAATTGTCGAAGCAGATGCTGATCACGACGGCCAAACCCGTGAAGCAGATCGCGCTGGAGGCCGGCTTTGCGAAGCCGAGCTATTTTATCGAACGCTTCCGCCTCGCCGCGGGCATGACGCCGACGGCTTATCGGGCGGGGTTTACCGGCGGAAATGCGGAGAGTTGATTCGTCTTATAGATGCACGAAGCAGACTATGTTTCCATTCATAACGTTCCTAACGTGAAAAGGCAGCCGTTGTCGGCTGCCTCGTTGTTGTCTGCAATTATTATTCAATTGTCTTCAATCTTCTGCAATTGTTATTCCATTGTCTTCAATCTTCTGCAAATGTTATCCATCATGGTCGTCATGAATGCTCTCGTATGCCTGAAATTCACGTCCGCAGTCCGCTCGCCGCGCATACGCGTTAGCCGTCTACGACATCGTGACGGTAAGCTGCTGATGCCCCGCATCTTCCGTCACCGTAATTACGGTATCGCCCGACAACTTATATACCGTATCGCCCAGCCTGTATTCGTTAAGCTGATACGTTCCCGGGGGCAGGTACAAGCCGAGCTTGCCGTTTACGACCTCCACCGCCGACAAGATGCTGGTGCCGTCCGCGTTAGATAAGAACGCGGCGCCGCCCTGGTTTTTGCCCGCATTCGCGATCGTCACGTCTACGTTCAGTTCCGGCAGCCGGATACTGGCCGGAGAAGCAATGCCCTGCTCGACATGGAGCCGCTTATCCGAGAACATGTAGACTGCGCCGGGGCGCATGATACTCGGAATGCCGTAATCGCCGTCAGGCACGTCCAGGTTGATGCTTCCGCTCTGCCAGAAGAAGCTCTTGTTTACGCTGCCCTCGCTGCTGGTTCCCTCCACGAAGATGGTCCCCTCGGAGACAGGCTTGCCGTCCCCATATTGAACCGAAAGCATCGGGATATGGCGAACCGCGCCGCTATCCGGATCCAAGATGAAGAAGCTGGTGGCGCCGCTTCGAACCGCGCGCTCGTACGGCGTGGAACCCATGGAGTCCTTCCGATGCGGATCGGCGCCGTGACGGACGAGAAGCTGCGCGACCTCGCGGCTGTTGGCTTGGATGGCGTTGGTCAGCGAATCGTTCTCCGTCGGATCGCCGCCGTAGTCAAGCAAGAGCTTCACGATCTGCGCGCTGGGAGGAATGATCGTTTCCGTGCCGTCCGCGTTCATGGCGTGGATGCTGTTGCACGCAACGGTCAGCAAGGTCGCGTTAAAATTCGGCATCGTCATATTGGGATCCACGCCATGCTTCAGCAGCACCTCCATCAGCTGGCTGTTATGCGACATCAGCACCTCGAACACCCGCTGCTTATCGAACGTGCCGCCATGCTCCAGCAAGACCTTCGCCGCTTCCGCATGATCGTTCAGCACGGCATAGTCCAAGGCCGTATTTTGCCCATACTCGTTCACCAGCATGACATTGACATCCACGCCCCGGCTAAGCATGGTTTCGATTACGGCAGCATCCCCGTTCCGCGCCGCCTCGAACAGCAGCCGCGCAAACCCCCGCATCTGATCCTCCGTGTAGCCGATCGTCGCCGTCTTCTTGCCTCCGGCGGTGCTGTACGCAACCGACTTGTCCAGCACGAGCGACACGAACTTGGCCGGGACGTACAGGCGCCCGTCCTGGATCGTCGGCGGTGCCGGCAGCGGAATCGTCTGCTTGCCCTTCACGGCGTATTTCGAGCTAAGCTTGCCTTCGACCTGAACCGGCCCTTTGCCGGCATACAGGTGTCCGGTTTGCATGCGGAACGGGATGCCGACGGCATCGAATATGGCTTTTGCCGGGAACATTAGATTCCCTTGAATGAGAATCGGAGGCGCGGTAAGCTTCAGCGGCTGTCGATCCAATACGACGGAAATTGCCGTGTCGCTCTGCGACGGCTTGACGGTGGACTGGACGGACGAAGAAGGCGCGGCCTCCGCGGCCGGCAGCCCAAGAGCGCCCAGCAGCAGCATGCCCCCGATTCCGTACGAGATAACGCGATAGAAAGTCGAAGCGCGATATGAACGCATGAAATGACTACACTCCCCTTGGTAATTCAGCTCTCTATCAAGCTGTTATTTTAGTTAACCTAGTAAAATTTACCATGACAAGACAACGCCGTCCAGCTAGCAATGGGCATGTTCCTCCGCCGCATGCGCACAAAAAAAACCACCCATCCCGGGTGGTCGCATGCTAGCCGTTCCATCTTTTGCTGTTCTGGTGCGCGATCGTCACGAAGGCGACGTAGATCGGCTGCACGTTGAATTTCTTGCCGAATTCGAATTTGTACGCGGCGGTGTGCACCTGGTTCGCTTTATGGAAAGGCGAAGTGATGTAGTGGATCGTCAGCTCGCTGTCATCGAACCCCGTTCCGCCCGTTTCCATCGTCACTTCGTAGATCGAATCCAAATGTATGGAGGCCACTCTCGTTTTCTTGCCGGTCACGCCTTGATGATCGATCAGAATGATGCGTTCGTCCGTGATAATAAACGTATCCCGAACTAATTTGAAGCCCATGTGCACGTTCTCTTGGGGCATCATATAAGCGCCGTATTGCTGTTGAAGCTCTTGCACGGATACCTCCGAATAGTTACCCAGCAAGCCGTTGAACAATCCCATGCCATTCCCTCCGCGATCGTATTGAACGCTAGCGACAGCGCCAGCCTCGAGAATAATAACATAGCACAAGCCGCGAAGACGCGATACGGCAAAATAAGTCCGATCGGCCGATCGCTGCCGTCCGTTGCAGGCATTCATAGGGGCGCTACTTCGCTGCGTAAGCAGACATCGTATACCTGAATAACGCAAACCCGAGCAAGATATAGACGACAGGCGTAATCATGGAAGACAGCGACATGTTCGTAAACGGATATAAACAGACGAACGCGTAAATCCATAGCCCGTATGGCGTATACTTCACGTTCGCCGAGGCCAGCGTCAGCCATACTCCCAGCAGGAAAGCAAGATAAGCAAGCGAAGACAACGGAATCGTAAAGAAGGCGACGTTAAGCCCGTGATAGCTCGAGAACGGAAGAATTTCGTAAAGCAGTTCTTTCAGCATGAGCACGCTCAGACCGCCGAACAGCACATGCAGCTCGAATGGCCGGATCAAGGAATACCAGCCGAACGTCTCGAACCACTTGCGAAGCGAATGCAGTAACTGCGCAAATCGTTGCATCAAGAAATCCCCCTCGAATGACGGATATGGTATTGTTATAAACCTATGACGCCGTCCGTGAAATACCACTTCCCGCCAACCTTAATCGGATCATGGTTGTCCTCCTCGCGGGCCAAGCCATGCAACCCGGCCAAAGTTGGCGGGAAGTCGACGGCGAGTTCGGAGGAAAGTCGCCGCCGCGTTTCGATCCGACGCAAAAAAGGCTTGACCACATGGCCAAGCCTTCCCTGATCTCCTCGAAGGAGCAAAGATCTTTTGTACTTCACGCTATAATCATTCCTCGCAAACCCTACTCCCACGGATACGCCGTCACCAAATAATCCGCGAATTTCTTGCTCTCTTCCCGCCGATGCTTCCGCATGTGCGTCCGGTACTCCGCCGTCTCGAAGAGCTTCTTCTCTTCCTCCGATTCCGGAATGACCTGCGGCACGGGAACGGGGCGGTTGTTATCGTCGAGCGCGACGAAGGTCAGGAACGCGGTGGCCGCGATCGTGCGTTCGCCGCTGTTCATATCCTCGCGGATGACCTTGACGAACACTTCCATGGAGCTCGTCCCGGTATGCGTGATGAACGATTCCAGCGAGACGGAGTCGCTTGGCCGGATGGGGCTCAGAAAGTCGACCGAGTCGGTCGAGGCCGTAACCGCGGTGGTCCGGCACAGCTTCGCGACGGAGATCGAGGCGATATCGTCGATATAGGACATGAGTTTGCCGCCGAACAACGTATTGTGATTATTGACGTCGGTCGGAAATACCCGGAGCACCTTGAAGCAGCGCGTCTGCCGAATGAACTTGGTTTCCATTTCGCTTCACTTCACTCTCTTAGAAGATGGAGATTCTCTAAGAGATGATTTCGCGGCGGGCAGCAATTCTCCTGTTTTATCCGCGATCAGCTCGGAAACGGTCACAAGGCGATAGCCCCGTCGTTCCAACTCCGGCAAAATGATCCGCAGCGCTTTTACCGTGTGAGCGGATCCCGAAATATAGTCGTGCAGCAGCACGATATCGCCGCTCCGCGCGTTCTTCAGCACTTTGTTCACGATGTGCCGTACCCCGGGACTGCGCCAATCCTCGGTATCCTGGTGCCAGGACCACAGGACGGTCGTATAGCCGAGCCTGCGGGCAACGTCGATCGTGGCATCGCTGTAGAAACCGCCGGGCGGACGGAACAGATGCGGCTTCCTGCCGGTCAATTCGATCAGCGAACGGTCGGTCCGCTCGATTTCCCGCTGAATGGTATCCCGCTTGATTCCTTTGGAAAAGTACACGTGATTGTACGTATGATTGGCGACTTCATGCCCCTCCGCGATCTCCCGCTTGATGATGTCGGGATACTTCTGCACGCGAAATCCGATGACGAAGAAAGTAGCTTTGGCCCGGTACTGCTTCAGCAGGTCGAGAATTTCGACCGTCGTCTCCGGATCCGGCCCGTCGTCGAACGTCAGCGCAAGCTCCTTCCGCTCGAGCGGCAGCTCCCAGATGATATCCCCCCGGCTTTCATAGAAATGCCGGTCCTTGCGCGGCGCCTGGAATCCGCACAGGATGCAGACGCAGAGCGCGACGGCCAACAACCGATTCGATAAATGCCGCATAACGGCTCCTCCCTTGGTGCTTTGGCAAATCTGTGGCAAAACGGTGCAATCCTCTTTACTATGCGGATGAAAGCGGCGTTTTATGCCAGCTTCCGCGCAATGCGGAATGTGCGCCCTTGAGACGGATTGTCCACAACCCGAGAGGTCGCCCAGCACAAAAAAAGAACGCCCGAGGGCGCTCTTATGCGATTGAATATCTGCCGTAGCTAGCCTTTCCGATGATTACGAGGCCGTGTTGGTCCGCGGCTGCGATGAATCGAAATGCTGCATGTCGATGCCGTCCCAAATATTGCCCGAATCGAATTGCTCCGGATGGTCGAAGACGAGAAAAGCGGACGGCAGGTAGCGCATGCCGTATTTGCTGGACGGCTTGTTTACGACTTGGTCGTCCTTCACCAGCACGGTAGAGGAACCGCCGTCGAGATTCGCGGCCGTTACCGCGCCCTTCTGCAGCAAAATCTTCTGAATATCGTAGAGCGTCGCGCCAACGGAATAGCCAGGTTGACGGCCGTCGATCACGACGAACATAATCGTGCCGTCCTTCTGCTGCGCCATGACGGTTCGAGGCGCGATGCCCCAGCCGTCGGCTTGGTTCTTGATCAGGCCTTTGCCGTTAACGATGAACTTGGGCTGGAAGGTCACCGCGTCTTTCACGCCCATCTGCAGCAGTTCCGACGGCTTATACCGCCCGGCTACCATCAGGCCGTCCTTGTCGATGCCGACAACATTGACGGGCGCCTGCAGGCCGTCGCCTTTGTAAAGCACCTTGCCGCCCGACATGACGATGCCCGCAGGCTTGAAGCCGTTGCCGTCCCATTCCGGATCGTCGAACGCGCCGCCGTTGACGCCGGCGATCGCGCCGGTACGCTTCACCATGCTGAGCACGGTTTCGCCGGAGCCGACGATGCTCGTCGTGGCGACGCGGATCATCTTCGGATCGTGGACGTACATGATGAAACCTTTGAACTTCGCGGTCGAGATCTGCTCGATCTGTACGTCGCTCGCGGGGTGGGACGCCAGCGCAACGTTATGCTCGTCCTTGATCTGACCCATCTCGTCGAACCGCTTCATGTACTCGGCCACCCGGTTGTCCAGCTCGCGCTGCCCGATGAGGTACTTCGCCAAGTATCGATGCTGGCTGGAGATCAGCGTGTCCGCCATCATATAACGGATGTCCGATCCGGACGGCGTAAGATAGAACCATCCGCCCGCACCCAGCATAATTACCAACACCCCGGCAAAAGCTATCGATACTCGCTTTTTCCACCTTCGGAACGCGCTTGTTTTCTTGAATTTCGGTTGTCGTTTATAATTAGGCTCAAATGAGGCCTCATGTTGAGTATTCATGCTCTTCTCCTTTAGCCGCGCCATAGTCGTGCAAACGAACGGCAGCGCAAGCGCTCCGTCGCTTCCAACCACTATACGCCCGCTAGCTTAAGAGAAGCTGAAAATCGGTCGTGCAAATACTGGCAGTCCGGCTTCCATGGCCGCTGCGAGCCTGAAGAAAAGGTCCAGGACACGCTGCGTGTCGTGGACCTTTTTTATGGTCTGCCAGTCTGCCGAGCTTTCGCTAACCATTCGTTGATACCGTAAGGAGGAGTTCCAAAAGCTTATCGGGTGCCTCAGCCATAATATTGTGTCCGACTGGCAGCGAGAAGACCGTCCATGCCGGATCTTTCCGGAGGCGTTCATAAGTGCCGGTAAACGGTGTTTCATTCCAGTTGGATAAATAAACGTAGTAGTGGCGCAACTTGTTCGCCGGTTGACCCTTCAACCGTATCTTTTGAACGAAAGAAGCAAGCGGGTGTGGCGTAACTCTAGCATCATGCAGCCTTGGAGGCGGACTTACCGCATATCCGTTCAAGGAAGCTCCTTCAATGTATTGCTGTCTAAACGTCTCATTCGACAGGTCCCAGCACGATTCTCCGTCAGCCGGAACGTAAGCATCTATGAAGACTAGGCTTGATATACGTTCCGGAACCGCGTCTGCAACCCCTGAAATAACCATCCCGCCATAACTATGACCACAAAGAATAACGTCGGTAACCCCTTCGGTTCTAATGAATGCGATCACGTCTTGAATATGCGTCTCCAGATTAACGGAGGCTGTCAGAAGGTGCTGACGTTCACCGAGGCCAGTGAGAGTCAGCGGATAGACATCGTGTTTCTGCTCGCGCAATGCTGCAGCTAGGCTCTGATAATACCATCCTGCATGCCATCCCCCAGCAACAAGTACAAATGTCGCCATGTATTTCCCCTCCTAAATGAAGCCGATTTAAGTTCCGCGCAGTTGGTGTCAAGGTTGAAGATGCGCGAGTCTTCGATTGGGTTTTCGTTTTACGCCTTGTTTTTCACGGCGATGGATTTATAATAATGCCAATATATCGCATTTGAAAGTAGGCACCTTTTTATCCGATACGAACCTAAAGGTAACTAATGGGGGGAGAACTTGAATGATACCGAAGAAGGAATTGCCCTTTTGCCCGGTCGCAACGACCGTCGGCTTGATCGGCAATAAGTGGAAGCTTCTCATCTTGCGGGACTTGTTGACGGGATCCAAGCGTTTCGGCGAACTACGGAAAGGGCTGCCCGAAATTAGTCAAAAGGTTTTAACCCAGAACCTGCGGGCCATGGAGGAAGACGGTATCGTCACCCGGAAGGTCTATGCCGAAATTCCTCCGAAAGTGGAGTATGAACTAAGCGAATTGGGCGATACCTTAAGACCGATCATTGATTTAATGCGAACCTGGGGCCGTAACTATAAGACGATGGTTAATGAATCTATAGAATAACGGGGCGATGCCATGATCATGAGGCTTGGCGCAGAACCAAGGAGAGGATATCGGTAACGAGCGTAAAAAGAGCGCCCCTATGGACGCTCCCCGGAATCTAAACTCGTAAAGCCGTGCAACTTACCGGCATCCAACGGCGTCGACGCCTGCGAGGCAGCGTGTCAAAGAAGGCGCTACTGCGTCTCGACCCGCAGCACCTGCGGCACCCGCTGAATGATCGGCAGGAGCTTCGCCGCGCCGCCGGCCGAGGAAACCCTGACGATCATGTCCAGCTGCAGCACCTGGCCGTCCCCGCCCCGCAGCTTCTCGGCATGAAACTGCAGCACGACGACCCCCGCCGATTCGAGAGCGGATTGCAGCGCCTCCGTCGCGCCGTCTTCATCCGCTAAACCGATGGTCAGCTGCTCGCTCTTCGGTCCGTCCACCCAGCTAAACCCGCCGTGCAGCAGCTTTTGCCCGGCTAGAATGAGAATCGTTACCCCGATTCCGAGCACGTACAGATTCGCGCCGATCGCCATCCCGATGCCGGCCGTCACCCATAGTCCCGCGGCCGTCGTCAGGCCTTTGATCGTCTGCCGCTGCATGAAGATCATGCCCGCGCCGAGAAACCCGACGCCGCTCACCACCTGTGCCGCTATTCGAGAAGGATCCAGCGCGATACCGGTGTCACCCTGCATATCGTGGAACCCGTACTTGGAAATCGCCATCATAAGCGCCGCTCCGACCGCCGCGACGAAATGCGTCCGAATGCCCGCCTCCTTCATCCGGCTCTTCCGTTCCCAGCCGATGAGCAGACCGCATGCGCCCGCGACCGCGATCCGGACCAGCAATTCGTATTCCATCATCCCCGCCTCCCTCGTCTTCTATATGTACGCCAATCGGGCGGGATTCAAACCCCACGCCGAACGGAGGAAGGCCGCTGCAACCTTGCCTCATCGCTTGACGTCGACTAAATCGCTGGCAAGATCCTTCTAGCAAAACGCATGCTCTGACGAGCGTCATCCGTTAATTTCTCCCGTTCCATTACTATCACTCGACAAGGAAGGTGTATTCCTATGGAATGCCTAGGCTGCCGTATCGCCAACGGCCTCGAGCCGAACGTCAACGTGATCTACGAAAATGAACATGTCGCCTGCGTGCTCGATATTGCGCCTTTTAACGAAGGGCATCTGCTCATCCTGCCCAAACGGCATGTGCTGGACGTGGAAGAGACCGATGACGCGACGGCCTACGCCGTCATGGACGCGTCCAAGATGCTGTCCGCCCTGCTCAAGCAGGCGTTCCGGCCCGACGGCATTACCATCTGCCAGAACGGCGGCCGCTTCAACGACCTCGGCCATTATCACATGCATCTCATCCCCCGGTATGCCGGAGACGGCTTCTCTTGGAGCGAGCCGCTTGAGCCGCACGGTGCGGAACGGCGGCTTGCGGAGACGAGAGGGAAGCTAGTGGCCTCGCTTCGGGTGAATTGAGGATGCGGGCAATACCCGAGCGCCTGTCGCATAGAGGGTCCCGCTCACGACATTTTGCACTAGCGACTCGTATTTGCTGCCTAGCGTGCAACTTTCCGAAGCTGACGGCGTCTTCACGCGCCCAATTCAGGTCCACAACAAACGAAGAGCAGCCCCGGTTTCCCGGGAGCTGCTCTTCGTTCTTTCACGTCGTTACTCCTACATGCCGTTTATCGTTTACACCATGACTTTGCAAATATCGTTCGTGAACGCCACCGGATCCTGGATCGGCAGACCTTCGATCAGCAGCGCCTGGTTGTACAGCAGCTGCGTGTACAGGTTCAGCTTCTCGTTGTCCTTCTCCGCGGCTTCCTTCAGCGATTGGAACACGGGATGGTTCACGTTGATCTCGAGCACCTTCTCCGCTTGCACGCCGTCGTTGTTCGGCATTGCGTTCAGGATTTTCTCCATCTCGATGGACAATTCGCCCTCGCTCGTGAGGCAGACCGGATGACTCTTCAGGCGCTTGGACGCCTTCACCTTGGTCACCTTGCCGCTCAGCAGCGTCTGCATTTGCTCGAACAGTTCCTTGCTGCCCGCTTCTTCCGCTTCCGGTTTGTCGGCATCCGCATCCGGCTCGATGCCGAGGTCGCCGCTCGATACGGATTTGAACTGCTTCTCCTTGTAGCTCATGATCGACTTCAGCGCAAACTCGTCGATGTCGTCGGTCAAGTACAGGATTTCGTAGCCTTTATCGGACACCATTTCCGTCTGCGGGAGCTTCTCGATGCGCTCGATGGAGCTGCCCGTCGCGTAGTAAATGAACTTCTGGTCTTCCGGCATGCGCGAGACGTATTCGTCCAGCGACACCAGCTTGTTCTCCTTGGAGGAGTGGAACAGCAGCAGATCCTGCAGCACGTCCTTGTTCATGCCGTAGTCGCCGTATACGCCGAACTTCAGCTGGCGGCCGAACGACTTGTAGAACTTCTCGTAATTGTCGCGCTCGTCCTTCAGCAGGCTAAGCAGCGTGCTCTTGACCTTGTTCTTGATGTTCTTCGCGATCAGGGTCAGCTGGCGGTCATGCTGCAGCATTTCCCGGGAGATGTTGAGGGACAGATCCTCGGAGTCGACCATCCCTTTCACGAAGCTGAAGTAGTCCGGCAGCAGGTCGCCGCACTTGTCCATGATCAGGACGCCGTTGGAATAAAGCTCGAGCCCCTTCTCGTATTCTTTCGTGTAGTAGTCGAAAGGGGTGTTCTCCGGAACGTACAGGATCGCCCGGTAGACAACCGCGCCGTCCGCGCTGATATGGATATGCTTCAGCGGCTTGTCGAAGCCGTAACGCTTCTCGTTGTAGAACTGCTCGTAGTCGGCGTCGGTCAGCTCGCTCTTGTTCTTGCGCCAAATCGGCACCATGCTGTTGACCGTCTGCTCTTCGACGTACGATTCGAATTCCGGCGCTTCGCCTTCGGCTGCTTCGGCCTTCGGACGCTGCCCCGTCACGTCCATCTTGATCGGGTAACGGATGAAATCGGAATATTTCTTGATGATGGAGCGGAGGCGGTATTCCTCCAGGAACTCATCGTAATTGTCGTCTTCGGTGTTCGTCTTGATATGAAGCACGATCTCGGTGCCCACGGAAGCTTTCTCGGCCGGAACGATCGTGTAGCCGTCCGCGCCTTCGGATTCCCACTTGAACGCCTCGGCGCTGCCGAGCGCGCGGCTCGTGACCGTTACGCGGTCCGCCACCATGAACGCCGCATAGAAGCCGACGCCGAATTGGCCGATGATGTTGTGGCCTTCCTTGCTCTCGTTCTCTTTCTTGAAGGCCAGCGAGCCGCTCTTCGCGATGATGCCGAGGTTATTCTCCAGGTCCTCCTGCGTCATGCCGATCCCGGTATCGGCGATCGTCAAGGTGCGGCCTTCTTTGTTGGCGGTGATTTTCACGTAGTAGTCGGCCGCGTTGAACGCGATGCTCTCGTCGGTCAGCGCCTTATAGTAGATTTTATCGATAGCGTCGCTTGCGTTGGAGATCAGCTCCCGCAGGAAAATCTCGCGTTGCGTGTAGATGGAGTTGATCATCATTTCCAGCAGTCGCTTGGACTCTGCCTTGAACTCTTGCTTCACCATGGTACGGAAAGCCTCCCCGAATGAATGTTGTTAGCACTCTGATGCTCGGAGTGCTAACGCTACTCTTTTTATAGCATACTTCCGGGTACGGGCTCAAGTCCGAAGACGCAGAAATATTGCTGACGCTGCTTGATTCGGCGAAAAAGCCTGCCGCGCTCCGATCGAGCGCGACAGGCTAAGCTCTATGCGATGAATCGATTAAGGCACCAGCGAGACGGCATAGACATGCATATCCGAATTGGCCGGCAGCGTGATGCTCTTCACGGTTTTCCCGGACGTCGGCGTCAAACTGTAGCCGAACACATAGAATGAGCCCGTTCCGACGGCACCGCTAATATGCGCGCGCGGCATCGTCTGCACTTGATTCGCCGTCGTACCCGGCAAAGCCCAGTCCTGCATGGCCACGCCGACGGCGCTCGTGCCGCCGTCCGAATAGTTCAAGGTGAACGTGCCGGTCTTGTCGCCGTGCGAGCTGGATCCGAGCAGCTTGATCGACGAATAGAGGTTCGGCGGCAGCGCGATCGTCTGGCCCGTTACCTTGATCTCGTTGTTCTGGTTGTTCGCCGCCGGTCCCAGCGTATACTTGATGCCGCTATAGGTCGGGTTCAGATTGAGCACGTCCGACGAATAGCCGTAGCCGGCATCGCCGCCGAAGCTGTTGTTGCTCGCGCTCGCGTCGCTTGCCCATCCGTCCTCGTTGTAATACGGCGTTAAGTCCGCTTGCTGGGCGGATACGAGCGTGATCGCGAAAATATTGACGTTCAGGCTGTTCGGCAGCGTGATGCTCGAGAGCGTCCAATTCGGCGTCGCGCGCAGGTAGTAGGCATACATCCGCGCGGTTCCCGGGTTCTCGCCCGCCGAGGTGTGCGTCGACGTGAACGTCTTGGCGACCTTCTGGCCGGTCGTATCGCTCGCCGCCCAGTCCGCCATCACGATGTTCGCTTGGTTCGGCACGCTGCCGCTAGTGCTGTAATTGAGCTTGATCTCCTTCGCAATCTGGCTGCCGTACGTAGCTGCGGCAAGGATGCGAACCTCGGTATATTTGCCGGACGGTAGCGAAATGGTCTGGCCGACCGCCTTTACGGCGTTGCACTCCGTGTTGACGGTGCCGTTGCAGCTGCCGTCGTTCGTAGGTCCGAAGTTGTACGGCGTGCCCTCGAAATTCACGCTGCTGCCCACCTGCTCGGACGGATAGGCATACGAGCCGCCGCTCCAGCTGAAGCTGCCGGGCGTCGCATCCGTGCTGAATGCGTCTTCGTTAAAGTAGGACGACAAGTTGACCATTGTCGAAGCTGCCGGCGCAGGTGATTTCGTGATCGAACCGCTGGCAGGAATCGTGTTCTGCAGCTGCGAGACGCCCGTCGAGCTGCCGAAGGATTTGATCGTCCCGCTCGGCGCCTTCACCGACCAGTCCTTGTAAGTCAGGTTGTCTGCCGTGCGGCGGTTGTTCCAGACCGTGTCGGCGTTCAGATTCATCCACGGCGCATACTGGCTTTGGCCGTCCACATTAATAAGCAGGTTCATATAGCGGGCGAAGATCCCCTTGAACCCCGCTCCTGCCTCGACGCCATCCTCAGCGTCATAGGTCAGGATGTAGTTGGTGTCCGTAATGTGATTGTACGAATAGTCCGCGGCCGCGATGGCATCCTGCAGGTAGGAAGCCGTGTTCGTCGCCTTGTACAGATAATGCGCTGCGCCGATGAAGGCACCCTGGTTGTACGTAAACTCCCAGCTGTCGACCGTGACGTTGTCGCTGTGCAGGTTGTCCATGACGCGGCCGTTCAGGAACAGACGGCTTTTCTCCCAACTGTACAGGTTTTGCGCCTTGGTCAAGTAGCTCGTGTCGCTGAGCGCGCCGGACAGCATGACCGCCGCGATGGCCGCCGGCATGTTATTGCACGTGTTCTTCGCCGTCTTGGCGTAATCCCACCAGATGCCGCCGCCGAGCGACGTGTCGTAGGCCGCCGTCCATATGCCGTCGAAGGTATTTTTGGCCGCCGTCAGGTAGCTCGCCGTGCCGGTGATCGCGTTGGCGCGCAGGAACGCCATCGTCATCCACATCGGATCGTCCGTCAGCGTGGCCACATACGTCCAGTTGTTGCCGTACTGCGCCAGAATCGAATTGGCCAGGCTGACAATGTAGTTATAATACGTAGAACTCGGCGAACCCTGTCTCACCGTCCGGTCGTACGCGTCTTCGAGCACCTCCATCATCAAGGCTTGCTTCCAAAATTCCTCTTTCGCCGATTTCGTCGTATCGATGGCGAATTGGTTCTGGCTGCTCATCCAATAGGAGCTGATGAACGCGTTCATCGCCGTGTCGGCATCCGTGTTCGTGAAGGCGGCTGCGGGCGATGGCGCCGAGCCGATAAGGGCGGGTACCGCAATCGCGGCGGCAAGAACGAGCTTGCCGACGGTTTTCTTGAGCTTGGTCAGCCTGTTGCCGAAAATGGACATCATAAACACTCCTTTGGCGTGAATGGGTCAAACCTTGCAGCATGCCGCTTGCCGTTTGGCGAAGCATGGGGATTCTGGTCGATCGTTCCCTCTGTTCCGCGGTGAGGCATTCCCCCTCCGTGTTCTGCCGTCCACTGTAAGTACGAGGCCCCGTGTGAGTGAACAAGCCCATCGTACTGCAAAAGTAAGCGTTTTCACAATGAGCTGGATTTGTTTTTTGTGTGGGATTTTTGTGTTATGGCGAGGTGATCGAGAGGCTTGTCGCGGGGACGCGGGGCGTGGCAATAGGAGCTTACCGCAGGGCGGCGCGAACGCGGGGATAGGGAGTGGAGTGCTAGGTGCGGGGGTGCGGCGTGGGACGCTAGGCGCGGACGTGGGCACAGGGCGTGGAGCGCTTGGCGCGGACGCGCCGCGTGGGGCGCTTGGCGCGAGGGCGCGGCGGCGTGGAGAGTGCTTGGCGCGGGCGAAAGCACAAGGCGTGGAGCGCTTGGCGCGAGGGCGCAGCGAGTGCTAGGTGCGGGCGTAAGCACAAGGGCGTGGAGTACTAGGCGCCGGGAGCGCCGCGTAGAGAGTGCTAAGCGCGGGCGTAAGCACAAGGGCGTGGAGTACTAGGCGCCGGGGGCGCGGCGTGGAGAGTGCTAGGCGCGGACGTAAGCACAGGGCGCGGACGTAGGATCAGAGCGTGGAGCGCTTGGCGCGGGCAGGGCGAAATCGTGCGTAACAGCAGCTTTAATGCCCAATAAGCCGGAGTTGAGTCAAATTTGTGCAATTCAGCAGCTTTCCGAGCTCGAGATGCCGATGATACAACCAAATTTGTGCGATCCAGCAGCTTTACGAGCTCGAGATGCCGATGTTGATCCGGATTTGTGCGATTCAGCAGCTTTCGCAGCTCGAGAAGCCGATGTTGATCCGAATTTGTGCAATTCAGCAGCTTTCCGAGCTCGAGATGCCGATGATACACCAAATTTGTGCGATCCAGCAGCTTTACGAGCTCGAGATGCCGATGTTGATCCGGATTTGTGCGATTCAGCAGCTTTCGGAGCTCAAGAAACCAATATTGATCCGAATTTGTGCGATTCAGCAGCTTTCGGAGCTCGAGAAGCCGATGTTGATCCGAATTTGTGCGATCCAGCAGCTTTGCGAGCTCGAGATGCCGATGTTGATCCGGATTTGTGCAATTCAGCAGCTTTCGGAGCTCAAGAAGCTGATGTTGATCCGGATTTGTGTGATTCAGCAGCTTTCGGAGCTCGAGATGCCGATATTAATTAGGATTTATGCGATTCAGCAACTTTGCATGCTCGAAAGCAGCTTTGCGAGTTTGATGAGCCGAAGCCGGACCGAATGACGGACAAAATGAAGGAGCCCACCTTTTCCGGGCAGGCTCCTTCTTCGGCGCATCTCGCGCTGCTATTCTATTTGCCTCCCATGATATTGCAGCTTACCAGGCACTTCATCGCCACCTCGCAAACTCTCGCGTGCCCCGACTACCGACGAACCGTAATCTTCGTCGCGTTCGTCAGCGCCTCGGTTACCGTCAGCTTGCCGCTCGCGTCTGTCGTTGCCGTGCGCGTCGTCGTCGTGCCTGCCGCGATGTTCAGCTTGTCGATCGTGTAGGTCGTGCTCGCGGCCAGGTTGCCCACGAGATACGTCACCGTAGGCGTGCCGCTGTTCAGCGTCGTGATCTCTACGCGATCATCCCACACTTGAATGGCATACTCGCGGCCGCGGTACGACAACGGGTTCACCGTCGCCGTCGTCATCCCCGTCGGAATGTTCGGCGCGATGGTCAAACCGTCCTTCGAGGCGTCGATGCCCGCCACCGTATAGACGAAGGCTGCCGGCACGAGGCCGGATTCCGGAAACTCGCCGGTCACGCCGATGCGCCATGCCGCGCCGTAGCCGTTGTTCGGATCGCGGCGAAGCTCGTCGATCGCGTATTCGCTCGCGACCGTTTTCATCCGAGCGTAGGCATTGTCGATACCTTTATACTGCGCCCGTGCCAAGATATCGTAGAACTCGGTATAGAAAATAAACCCGCCGTTCTCCAAATGCTGATCCCAGCCGCCGGACGCCGTGACCGAGATGCCGCCCGGATCCTGCCACCAATACGGACTGCCCGTGCTTTCGATCGCGAGCGTATTGGAACGCGGCGCGACGGTATAGTAATAGATGTCGCTGCCCGTCGACGTGTCGCCGGAGATCGTCCGCGTGCCGTCCAGCCAGCTGAAAATGTCGTTCGCCTTCGTCGTGCTGTCGGCAAGGCCGTAAGCCAGCGCTTCCGTGTTCAGGAATACGAGGCCGAAATCCCGCGTCGTGTTATTGATGTCGATCGTCGAGACGTAGCGCTTCTTCGTGCTGTCCCAGAACGTGGCGTTGAAGTTGGTCTTGACCGTGGCCGCCAGCGTCGCATAGTTAGCTGCTTCCGTCGCGTTGCCCTTCATCGCATACAGCTCGCTCATCGCTTTGCAGGCCGCGTAGAAATATAGGTTCACGTAAGGATCCTTGTAGCCGAAGCGCAGGTTATCCCAGTAGTTCGTCGGATGCCCCGTCGCCCCGGACGTCGTGCCTTCGCTCTCGCCGTTATTAATGACGATAAGGCCGTTCGAGCCGTTCATGCTCGCGGACTTCAGGAAAGCCATGGCGTCCTGCACCTTCTGCCAAACCGTCTTGCCGTTGGAAATATCCCCGCCTGCGTAATTCGAATTGCTGTCGACCGCATCCAGGAAGCTTGGATCATCCCATACCGCGATCCGCCAAGCCGACAGAATATAGAGCGGATTGTTGGCGATATGCAGGGAATTGCCGCTCGGCCAGCGCGGATTGTCCGCCCACGACCATAAGAAGCCGTCGGAGCTTTGGGCGTGATCGCGCACCTTCTGCTTCAGGTCGCTCTTGTAGCTCGTCTCGGTGCTCCACATGAGCTTGCGGGCCATCCATTCGAAATACGTCGGTTCGTTGCCGAACTTGTACACCGCGTCCGTGCCGTCGTCCACGGCGCCGAACTGCTGCCACATGTTGTTCCAGTTCTGGTCGAAGTCCCCGCCCGCGTCGGTCGCGAACGGCGTGCCGGAATACGCGGCCGCCTCCGCCAGCTGGAAGTAGTAGTTATTGAAGGAATCCTTCCCAAGCTTCGTTGCGACGACCCGGAGCGCCTTCGCCTTCAGCGGCGCGAAAGCGAACGTCTGCGGCGCTGCGCCCGGAGCCGGATAGTTCGTGTAGCTTTGGCCAGGAATGTCCGTGAAGCTGCTGCCGTCCGCGCTGTATTGCAGCTTGAAGTCGACCGGGAATGCCTCGCCGCTCGAACGCGGCGTCAGGACAAGCTTCGAGAACGCGTACTTCTTGTTATAGTTCAGCTGCAGGCTCTCCGTTGCCGCGCTGCCCGCGTGCACGGCCGACGTCCAGAAGTCCGCGGCGGAGTTGTTGATCGTCTTCGTCGCTTCCATCGTCGCCTGCTCGGTGGACGGCGACACGGAGCTTGGCGTCACGCGCTGATCGCCGGCAGTCGTCGCTTGCTCCGTCGTCATCTCCGCAATCTGCAGATAGGCGTTGCCAAAGTTGTCGGTGCCGAGCTTCGTGGCGTTCAGCCGGATATAACGGGCATCGACCGCCGAGCTGAAGTCTACGACCACCTGCTTGAAGCCTGGGTTCGCAAACGCGGTCCGGCTTGTGCCCGGCGCCGTCGTCCACGGACCCGAGCTGCTGTCGCTGTATTGGATGCTATAGTCGACCGGGAAACCGTAGCCGCCTTCGCGCGGATAAAGCCGTACGCGGTTGATGCCGTACTGCTTCTGTCCGAGATCCAGCTGCAGCCATTCGTTCGCGCTCGCGGTCCCGCCATGCCCCGTGCTGGAATAGAAATCGAAAATATTGCCGTTCGCCGCATTGGATGCCGGCAGTCCCGACGTGAAGCTGCTCGCGGAGATGCCCGCGCTCTTCGTCTTCATCGCTTCCGCCGTCGGGGCAATAAGGGACGCCAGCATGCATGCGGCAAGAAATCCTGATAATCGCTTCGTTGTCGCTTTCTTCATTATCCAACCTCCGTTTCGTTTATCGGTGTTCGGATCGTTGCTGCATCTCCTCGCGGTATTTTGCCGGGGAACATCTTACCTTGCGCATGAATAACCTCGTGAAGAAGGATGCGTCTTCGTAGCCGATGCGCGCCGCGATGTCGACGACCCTGTCGCTCGTGTGCATCAGCAGTTCCTTTGCCCGCTCGATGCGGACGTAATGCAGCATTTCCAATATCGTTTTGCCCGTGTCCTGCTTGAACAGCCGGTTCAGATGGCGGACGCTGACGCCGAATTGGCCCGCCAGCAGCTCCATGCCCTGCTTTTGCTCCGGATTCTCGGTCAAAAACTGGTGGATGCGCCGCACGATGAGATCGCGGGAATCGGAACGCTTCGGCGACGGCGTCAGTTTGGCTCTGCCCATCGCCTCGTTCTGGCAGCGCAGGAGCAGATGCAGCAGCTCGAAGAGCTTCAGGCGCTGTATGGTGGCATACCCTTCTCTGCCATCCTTCTGCTCGTCCAGCATTTCCTCCAGCAGCCGCTCCACCCGCCTTGCATCGCGGAGCTCCAGCGATATTCGGGGATGGAATTCGTCCTCGCGATTCAAGAACGGATGCATCAGGAACGACTCGACGTGACCTTTGGAATCGACGGCTTTCAACCACTCATGCTCGAAGAGCTCCGGCAAAAACAAACAGTTCACCAGCTCGAACGACTCGCCCTGCCCCAGCACGTACGTGTGGAACTGGCCGGGACGAACGAGCAGCACATCACCTCCATGCAGCGGGTAATATTTGTTCTCGAAATAGTGGGACGCATGGCCATGCACGACATAGACCAGCTCATAGAACGCATGCTCGTGAACGGGCGGCAAATCCTCCGTGCGGTGGACCTTGCGCTCCACGTGGACGGGAAGCGACTTCGGGTCCTTCAAATACAGGCTGGCTTGAAATTTCATGCGCATGGCCGACATGCCCCCTTCCCATTCCCTTCCATTATAAAATGAAAGCGCATTCTTGGCGACGCGGAATCGGACATGCCGCATGGTGATTTGGACAGCTTCCCAATTGTAATCGATGCCTTGCCCTGACTGAACATCATGCACGCAAGCCTGCATCAAAGACGAATTAACCGCCGCCCGCCATGTCGTTTCGGACAATGAATGCCGTCGTTCGGGCCAAACTCCTCCGCATCCTCCGGGTCCTTTCCATCTGACAAAAAGTGCATGGCCCGGCCGGGATGAAATCAGGGACCGGATTATGCTACAATACGGGGATTGAACACCGCCAAGGAGGCTGCTTTATCCCATGCTTATTATCGGTATCGCCGGGGGCACCGGCTCCGGCAAAACGACCGTCGCGCGTTCCGTCATCGAACAGCTCGGCACGAATCAAGTGACGTTCATTTCGCAGGATAATTACTATAAAGACCACTCCCACCTGTCCATGACGGAACGGGGAGCATTGAATTATGACCACCCGCTCGTGTTCGACAACGAACTGCTGATCGAGCACCTCAAGACGCTGAAGGAAGGCAATCCCGCGCAGGCGCCGGTCTACGATTTCACCGTTCACGCCCGCTCCACGGACAAGACGCTCGAGCTGCTCCCGCATCCGATCGTCATTCTCGAAGGGCTTCACGTGTTGTCGGACGAGAATCTGCGGCCGCTGTTGAACATCAAAGTGTTCGTGGATACCGATCCCGATGTTCGCATCCTTCGCCGCGTCCTGCGGGATATCGAGGAGCGCGGACGGACGATCCAGTCGATCCACCAGCAGTATTTGACCTCGGTGAAGCCGATGCACGAAGCCTTCATTGAACCGTCCAAGAAATACGCCGACATCATCATTCCCGAGGGCGGCGAGAATCAGATCGGCATCGAGCTGCTCACGACGCTGACGGAGAAATATTTGAAGCAGAACTAGCAGGCTAACGCCGAGTCTAGGCGATCCCTGACAAGGAGGCTGGCAGCATGCATGCAGCGGAAGTGGTACGGGGATTTTTCGAGCAGGTACGATCCGGATTAAATCCCGATGCAGCTCATCATTACATGGCTGAACGGGTGCTGGCCCATCAGGCGACAGCCGAGAACGAGACGACCGTCTCGCGTTCTCCCGCCGAATACGCGGCGCATGTCCGCGAGATGCAGGATGCCTTCGGCGCGTTCCGTCTCGTCGTGGAAGAGCTGATCGCCCAAGACGACCGCGTCTACGTGCGCTGGAGGCAGACTGGGAACCATGTCGGCGAGGCAGACGGCTTCCAGCCTACGGGCAAGCCCATTATTGAAATTGCCAGCGCCGTCTATCGCGTGGCGGACGGGAAGATCGCGGAGTATTGGATACAGATCGACCGGGAAGGCATCCGGGTTCAGCTGGAGAGGAATGCAAGTAAGCCGTGAACGTGAATGAACGGGGCAGATGCTTGGACAGTCAGGGACGCGTGCACGAATCGCTGGCTGCTGCTTGTTGCACGCATTTCAACGATGAGGGGTATAAGACATGAACATCGTTATCGCCGCCGAATCCGATTACGACTACATACGGGAGCGCGACCGTCATCTTGCGGAGCGCCTCGTCCGGAGCAAAATCCAAGCCGGGGAGATCTATAGGCTGAATAATGAAGAGGGCGCGCCGATCGGCTGGATGCGTTACGGGTATTTTTGGGATAACACGCCCTTCATGAACATGCTTTGGATCGACGAGCCGCATCGAGGCACGGGCATCGGCAAGCAAGTGGTATCGCATTGGGAAAACGAGATGAAGAAGCAGGGCTTCAAGCTCGTGATGACGTCTACGCTGGCGAATGAAGAGGCGCAGCATTTCTACAGGAAGCTGGGTTATGCGGATGCGGGGTGCCTCCTTCTTCCGGGCGAGCCGCTGGAGATTTTGCTGATCAAGTCGCTCTCTTAATAGCATAAAACATCAACGAAAAAGCGCCGAACGGACAGCCTCGCTGCCCCTCCGACGCTTTTATTCATTTCATCCCATTAATGTCGTGCACGCGGGTTAAGCATGATCCGAGTAGTTCGCTTCCTTCTCGTCCTTCTCCCACACGTCCGCATACTCCGGATTGCGTTTGAACTGGGCAAGCGCATAGGCGCAGGCCGGGATGATCTTGCGACCTTTCTCGCGCGCATCGGCGACGACGAGGTTCAGCAGCTGCTTCGCCAAATTGCCGCCGCGGTATTTCGGATCCACGTACGTATGGTCCAAAATCCACGTGTCCACGTCGACCAGCCTGTAAGTGATCTCGCCGATCTGACCGCCGACACCTTTCAAAATGTAGCCATTTCCCTGTCTCTGAGCGATAATATCCTCTGCCGGCACGTCCTCCGGACGGATTGATTCTTCATTCCCGTTCATGCAGCTCCACCTCCAGCGCGATATAAAACCGAATGCTATTATTCTATACCCTGTAGGGAAGGTTTTGATGCAGGAAAGAGTATGTGGTGCACGGGGCGGGTTTAGATGCAGGGACGATACGCGTACGGCATTGTGAAAACGGTGCAGAGACTAAGGCCGCCGCTCTTTAATGAACGCGCGCATCTCCTCCGACAGTCCGCCGAGCCGCCACAGCGCGATGTTATGCACGCCGGCGTTCCGGGCGGTGCCGATCCAGCGCCTCAGCGTCTCTGCATCCGCATACCAGACGGTATGCGTCACGCCATCTCCGTCCGTGTAGCGATAGTGAAGACTCCCGCTCGCATCGTCGCGGACGGCCGGCTCCGCATTCCCCCCCTTCGCCAGTTCCGCGGCCTGAAGCTCCGTTACGCTTACCGCCTGCTTGTCCGCCGTCCAGTCGAAGCCGCCGAGCGACAGCGCGATTGCGTTGTCGCCCGGAAGCGAATCCATGCGTGCCGCCAGCTGCGCGATGAACGCCGCGTCGGCCTTCGGGCCCGGCCCGCTGAAGCCGCCGTACAGGTTATAGGCCATCATCACGTAGGCCGGTCCTTCCGGCAGGTCCAGCTTCTCGAGAGGCGCCCTCGACTCCAGCACGACGCGCAGCGTCTTGCCTTCGGCATGAAGCCGCGCGTATAGGTCGCCGATGAACCGGCCGTACGTCCCCCAAGCTCCGTCCGGCACGCGCTCGTAATCGAGCTCCAACCCATCGAATCCTTTGGCCTTCACCGCCTCCAGCAGCTCGCTCATATGCTTGCCGCGGCTCGCTTCCGCCGCCATCAGCTCCGTGATCAAGGCGGGATCCTTCTGTTCCCCCGGGGAGCCGTCATTCTTATACCGGTCATTCACGACCGTCAGCAGCGTCCGCCCATTGCCGGCGCGCTTCGCGGCGGCAAGCACCTCGGGCCATGCTTTCCGGTCTTCATCCGTATAATAGAGGCTGCCGTCAGCATTGAAATACGCCGCAAAAGCCTGCACGCCGCCGTTCAGACCAGAACTGATCACCGCCAGATCGGCCACGCCTGCTTCCCACGCCCAATCCACGACCCAGGCGGATAGTGTTAGGGGCGTATCCGATGCGTTCCCGGCAGGCATGTCATTCCCGGACTTGCCGCCGTCCAAGCTTCCCTTCGCCAACGCAAAGAAGACGACGACCGCGGCTGCGGCAGTGATGCCCCACCAGGTCCAAGCCGTCTTCCTTCCGCCGCGGGATTTTCTGCCTCGCCGCACACCGGACATGCCTTGTCCTCCTCGTCTTCTTTTGACAGAACGCAGAACGAAGCTCCATACAAGCGCCGCCAGCTATCCATGTACCGCCCTAGAACGTATCGATGAACCAATCCACGACCCGGTTAAAGCCATGCTTAACGCCGCTAATCATCCCTTGCAGTCCTTCGTTCGTATTGCGGTACAGCAGCTTACCTTCGCGATTGCCGCCGCTGTCATTATTGCCGCTTCCGTGACTGCCGCTGCCATTGGTGCCGCCATTGGTGTTGCCATTGGTGCTGCCGTTGCCATTACTGCAATCTTCGTTGCTTCCACTATCAGCCGCATTGCCCAGTGACTTCACGGTCACATCGACGAAACGCCCGTCATAGATATCGTCCTTCGCGTTCTGCTTGCTCGCCTCCGAAGACAACGCCACGCCGCCCTTCGCGATCGAAGCGTCGATCGCCCGTCCGCTTAGAAGCGTCCGGCCGTCCACCTTCAGGCTCAGCTTCCCGCCGCCAAGCTCGACGCCGACACGGCGCGCCTTCGCGATATTGACCGGAATGCTCGTATCTGGTTCCAGCCCCGCTGCCGTCTGCGCCTTGGTATACACCGCCGCCTTGCTGAGCGCAAGGTCTTCGTCGTCCCATGACACGTCGCTCAGCTTCGCCCCGAACAGCCGCTCCACGGCTTGTCCCGGTTTCTTCTGCTCCACGGCGATCTCGTTATCCGCGAGCACGACGCGAACGTACGCATCCTTCTCGCGGTCGTACCGCAGATAGAGACTCTGCTTGCCGATAACGTTGCCCGTAAGCTTAGCGGTCAGCGACACGTCGCCATACCCGTCGCTGCCCTTCAAGTAGGCGAGTCCTTCCGCGCCTGCCGGGGATGTCAGCACGATCTCGTTCTCGTCGAACTCCGCAGCGCCCGTCGCGACGTCCCAATCCGAGGCGCGCGATTTCTCGCCCTGAACGAAATTCATCTTCTGCCCGCTGTCGTTGCCGATCGTCATCAGCAGGTGATTGGTCGACCAATAAGGCTGCGACTGCACCCGCGTCAGATCGTACACGCTCTCGCCCTTGCCGTTGAAAGCCTCGCCTTCCCGCGCAAAATGCAGCTGGAACAGCGCTTCGATCTCCTTCTCGTTGGCGTCCGTCACGAGCCGGTTCATGCCGCTGCCGAGCGAATTCGCGTGCATGATCATATACAGCCCCGGCACATAGCCGAGCTTGGCCGTATAGACATCCTTCATCTGCTTGTAATCCTGCGCGATCCGCGCTTCCATCTGCCCGCGGTCTTCCGTCGGAATCATATTTTCATCCCGGACGAAATCCATCAGGTAATGGTTGTAATACGCAACCTCGCTCTTGTTCTTCAGCTCCTTCTCGGTCTTCTGCCCGAGGAAGCCGCCGTCATTGTTGAACACGTTGATATACGACAGGCGATAGCCGTTGCTGCCGAGCTCCCAGAAGCCCGTCTTGCGCAGCTTCAGCATCTCCTTCGCCTGCAGGAACTTGTTGTCCCCGTTGCCCAACTTGCCCGCGTACGACAGGAACGTCGCTTTGAAGTTGTACTTCTCCAGCATCGGCTCCGCGAACAGCGCCGAATCGTTGCGGCCGTCCTCGAACGAGAGGAAGAGCGCCTTGTCCGGCAGCGGCTTCCCCGAACCGTAATAGTCCAGAATGTCCTGCTGCGATATCGTCCGATAGCCCTGATCGTGCAAAGCCTTCAGCTGGCTGTTCAGCTCGTTCTTGGCGATCAGCTTCGGGGTTCCCGAACGGCCGACGCCGAAATACGAGAGCGCGACGAAGCCATGATCGCTGTTCCACGCGCGCTTATCCGGCTCCGCATACGTATCCATGCCCCATACGGCCCGGTAGATCAGCATCGCCACGACGAGCAGCACGACGGCCTGCACGGCGGTTTTAGCCCGCTTGAGGCGATTTTTCCGGCGAACATTCAGCGCTGGATCCCGATCCGAGATCGCCATTGCTGCTTCCCCCCACCATGAATCTTCCGGCGGCCGGCGTTACTGCCCCAATCCGATTCGATTCTTTTTATTTTTGTTCTTCCGCGCTTCCTTGCGCTCGCGGGCTTCGATATCCTGCGGCGTCTCCCGCGTCCCCCAGGTGGATTTCCAGAAGGTGACCCATGCGACGGGCATCTGCCACAGCAGCACCAGCTCGTAGAAGATGCAGAACACGAGTCCGAACAGCCAGAGCCTGCTCTTGCGGAACAAGAGGTGAGCCAAACTCATCAGGAGCGCCATCATCAGGAGCCCCATCAGGAACGTGCCCGGAAACACGTGATGCACGAGCGGCACGTAGCCGAGATTGTAGGCCACGATGACCGGCGCCGCGATCGGCACGACGAGGCCGACATAGAAGAACAGCGCCATGAACGGCTCCTTGCGCCAAATAAATCCGCCGGCACGCAGCGATTCGCGCAGCCACGAGCGTTTCCACCGCATCTGCTGCCGCAGGAAGACGCCCGTGTCGGACGGCACGATCGTCGAGCAGATCGCCGAATCCTGATAGCCGGTACGATGCGTCTGAAGAATGAAGTTCGTCATGCTGCGGTCGTCGCCGAACGTGGCGGGCTGTCCCAGAAACTTCTGATTCAGCCACGCATCCCTATGCTTCAGGATCAAGTCCTTGCGGTAGCAGGACAACGGACCGGACAAGCAGGTGACGCTGTCAAAGTACGACTCCGCCGCCTTCATGATCCGGAAGGCGATGTAATACCGCACGGTCTGCAGCTTCGTAATCGTATTCGTGTATTTGTTCTCCACGTCGGTCCGTCCCGCGACCCCGCCCATGCGGGGATCCTGAAACGGCTGCACCAGACGGCGAATGGCCGTCGGCTCCAGGAAGCTGTCGGAGTCGACGAAGACGACCAGGTTATGCTTGGCCATCTCCACGCCCTTGACGAGCGCGACGCGCTTGCCGCCGTTCTCCTCCAGGATGTGAAACTTCACGCGGTCCTTCGTGGCGTATCGTTCCGCTTCTTGATGAATAAGGGCAATGACCTCTTGAATGCGCGCGGCCGAATTATCGAGCGACTTGTCATCCACGACGATGATCTCCAGCTTGTCCGTCGGATAGTCCTGATTGACGCAGCTGAGAATCGTCCGGTGAATCCATTCCTGCTCGTTGAAGCATGGAATGATGATCGAGACGCCCGGCGTATAATGCCGATTGACCGGCACCTCCCGGTACAGCGCCCCGAACAAATACCGCGACAGCAGGAACGCCGCTGCCGTCAAGCTGTACAGGTACAGCAAGTAATTGTACTTGAAATAAATCAAGCTCTCCACACGCAGCAGCATGATGAGACATACCGCCGCGAACAGCGCGCCGCTTGCGGCATAGACGGAATAGCCCCATCGTTTGCGCTGCAAATATTCGGTCAGCGGCTTGGCGAATTCGAACGCCAGCATCAGCTGCTCCAGCCCGTCCTGCTCCCGGACGAACGTCCGGACGAGGGCCGCATCCAGCCTGACCGCCGACTCGAAGCCTTCCGGCATCGTGCCCGGCGGAATGTGGAAGCGCAGATTCACGACTTGGCCGACGGCATACCGATTCTCTCCCGGCGGCAGCGCCACGAGGATGCCCGTCGAAGAAATATCGACCGCCTTCCCCCGGTAAGCCGTCCGTTTCGTCTGCCGCGGACCGGTCATCACGACTTCGAAATCCGCCATGTACCGCAGGCTGAGCAGCCGCAGCCGCTCGAGCTCGGCCGCATTCCGCGTCTCGTCGCCCCATGCGTCGGCTTTGTTTTCCTGGCCGCTTGCGTAGCTCTGGCTGCTGCGAATGCCGCCTTTGTCGCCTTTGTCGCCCTTGTCGCTCTTGATTGCTTTCTCGCCCCTGCGATCGGCCTGCATCCGGATCTTCTCGGGATCCGGCACGTTCGAGAGCGTCCGCCGGTCGTTGCGCGGGACGGACAGCACCTCGACGATGTCTTTTTTCTTTCGTTTGAACACGATGGCTCGCCTGCCTCCTCCCCGAAGCCCACGTTGACGACAGTGCCGTCAATCGGCCGCCTGCCTCATAGACTCCAGTAGTGGAACCCGCTGCTTTCGTAAGTGCTTTTATCATAAATGCCTTTGATATCGATCATGATCTTGGCGGCGTCCCGGCCGAAGAGCTGCTCGAAATCCGCGATGTTCATCTGCCTGAACGGCGTATGCGGCACGGCGACGACGACGGCGTCCAAGTTCTTCAGCTCTTCCATGTCCGACAGCTCGATCCCGTGCTCGCGATACGCCGTTCCTTTGTCCACGAAGGGATCGCCGATGATCGGCGTGATGCCGTACTCCTTCAGCTCCTGAATGATATCCTTCACCTTCGTGTTCCGGATATCGGAGCTGTCTTCCTTATAGGACAAGCCAAGAAAGCCGACCCGCACGTTGGCGAGGTTCTGCTTCAGCTTCACCAGCACCTTGATGATCTGCTGGGCAATATACTTGCCCATGCCTTCGTTGACATGCCTGCCCGCCAAAATGATTTTGGAGCGGTAGCCCGTATCCTCCGCCTTGTACGTCAGATAGTACGGGTCGATGCCGATGCAGTGGCCGCCGACAAGGCCCGGCGTGAACGGGAGGAAGTTCCACTTCGTGCCCGCCGCCCGCAGCACCGACTTCGTATCGATGCCCATGCCGTTGAACAGCATCGACAATTCGTTCATGAAGGCGATATTGATGTCGCGCTGCGCGTTCTCGATTACCTTCGCGGCCTCGGCCACGCGAATGCTCTCCGCTCGGTAGACGCCGGCTTCGATGATCAGCTCGTACAGGCCAGCGACCGTATCGAGCGTCTCCTCGTCCATGCCGGAGACGATCTTGACGATATTTTCCAGCCGATGCTCCTTATCCCCCGGGTTGATCCGCTCCGGCGAGTACCCGACCTTGAAATCGACTCCGCAGAGCAGTCCGGATTCCTCTTCAAGAATCGGAATGCACACGTCCTCCGTCACGCCCGGATATACGGTCGATTCGTAGACGACAACGGCGCCCTTCCGCAGCTTCGAGCCGACGAGCCGGCTCGCCTCCTGGACATAGCCCAGGTCGGGCACGTTGCCGCCCATGACCGGAGTCGGCACCGCGACGATGAAGCAGCGGACCCCGTCCAGCCGATCCGGGTCGGACGTGAACGCGACTTCGCTCTCGCGGACCGCATCGCCGCCGATATCTCCGGTCGCATCGATGCCGCTGCGGAGTTCTTGGATCTTCCGTTCGCTCACGTCGAAGCCGATCACGTTCGCTTGCTTGGCAAAAGCCATCGCGATCGGCAAGCCGACGTAACCAAGGCCGATGACGGCCAGCGGTTCCAGCCGGTCCGTGATGCGGTCGTAAAGCTCCATTCTCTTGCTCGTCGTCGTATTCATTCGATCAACCCCTTCGGTTCGGTTAAGGATGCAGCCATTTATGATTTCGAGGTTACGCCGTGCAGACCCATCAGCTCCGACATCCGCACGAATGTATACCCTTCCGAACGAAGCTCTTTAATAATGATCGGAAGTGCTTGAACGGTTTGAATATCGTCCAATAGATGCAGCAGAACGACGCTCCCGTTTGAAGTCTGCTCTTTCACGGCTTGCGCGATCTGGGCAGCGCTTCGACTCTTGACGTAGTCATCGGGCGTCACGTCGAAGATCGCAACGTCATGATAGCCCGTGGCCCCGACGACCTTGAGCGTTCGGGCATCGTAATCCCCGGTAGGCGGTCTAAACAGCATGGTCGGCTGTTCTTGGATCGCCTCGGCGATAATCCGATGCGCTTTGACGATCTCCTCCTGAAGCACTTCCGGAGTCACCGAGGTGATGACCGGATGGGAGTAGGTATGATTCGCCACGTCATGCCCTTGCTCCGCGATCGCGCGAGCCAGATTCGGATTCTTCTCCACGCCGTCCGCGCGCAGGAAGAAGGAAGCCTTCACCTTATACGCGTCCAGCGTATCCAGGATCTTCGTCACGGTGTAATCCGTTCCCCAATCGTCGAAGGTCAAGGATACTTCCTTCTTGGTATCGCCTTCCTTCTTAGTGAAGACGCGGTACGTTGCATCGCCGTAATCGGAATCGATTCGGGCCGCGTCATAGCCCGGTATCTGCTCCAGCGGTTTGCGTTCGCCGCCGTCCTGAATCAGCTTGTCGACGGGGACGAGCGAATAGCCGACATCTCGCGCGCCTTGGGCGATGAGAGCGATCGAAGCATCGATGGTTTTGTTCTCCTCGGCGTCGATGGCGATAATGCCGCCGCGATTGATATATTTTCGAATATAATTGCGCTTCTGGAGCTCCGTTTCATTCTTCCAATTGTGCAGATACAAGCTGCTGCCGACGACGGCGTCCATTCCGTTCTCCGCTGCCGCCACCCGTAAATCTTCATTCGACGAACCGTTCGCGGCCCTGACATAACGCGGGGAGATGCCTGTTTTTTGTTGGATGACCCCCATGCTGAGCTTCAAATCTTTCAAGATCTGCGCGTACGTGAGATGGCTCACGTCTTCCCTATTCAGCGTATTGCTCTCGATTTCGTGTCCTCGGGATCGAATCTCGTTCGCGATATCGGGTTCCTCGGCTACGCGCATGCCCGGCAGGAAGAACGTCGCTTTGATTCCGTATTCGTCCAGGTCCTTCAAGATCCGTTCCATGGTCTCTTTATCCGCCATGCCGTCGAAGGTAAGAGACAGCTCCCGCTTCGTGGTATAGACCATGGTCTCGATTTTGCTGCCTTGTATATCTTGCGGTCTCGCGATCGGCTTCTCGTCATGCTGGACTGCGTTCTTGGCGCTTGAGGATGCCTGATCGCATCCTGCGAGCATGCTGACTGCGAGCAGCAATAGTAGAATGGTCTTGGAGAATTTCATGATTTCATACAGCCACCTTCTCGTTGCATAACGAATGCCAGGATGTTGGTTAGCGTTCAAGACCGATAAGGTCTGCCATTTTTACAAAGGTATAGCCTTTCTGCTTCAGCTGCTCGATGGCCGTCGGCAGCGCCTCGATGGTATGAATGTCGTCCAGCATGTGCAGCAGTATCACGCTTCCGCCCGTCGTTTGCTTCATGATGCCCTTGACGATATCGGCCGCGCTGTTCTTCGCGTCCCAGTCCAGCGTCGTCACCTCGTACATCGCGATGACGGGATAGCCTGTCGCCGCGATGACCTTGCCTGTCTCATCATCGATCACCCCTGTCGGGGGACGGAACAGCATCGTTGGCTTCTGCTGGATCGCTTCCGTAATGACGCGATGCGCCTTCACGATATCTTCCTGCAGCGCTTCGGGCGATAGTGTCGTGACGACAGGATGGCTGTACGAGTGGTTCGCCACGTCATGGCCGCCTTCGACCATCGCTCTGGCCAGGTTCGGGTTGCTCTCCGTCCCCTTCGCCCGAAGGAAGAAGGTTGCCTTCACGTTCTCCGCGGCCAGAATATCGAGAATCTTCGTGATCGTGCGGTCGCTCCCCCAATCGTCGAAGGTCAGCGCGACCTGCTTCGTCTTCAAACCGTCCTGACGATAGACGAGCTTGTACTGCCCGTTCTTGTAGTCGGAATTGACCTTCGCCGCATCCCAGCCCGGAATGTCCTGCAGCGGCTTGCGTTCCCCGCCGTTTCGGATCAGCTCCTGCAGCGGAACGAGCTTGTAGCCGATGTCCTTTGCCGCGGCGGCAATGAGGGGAATCGCATCGACCACGTGCGGATTGACGTCCGTATCCAGGTTAATGATGCCGCCTCGCATCATGAAGCGTTCGACGTAGCTCCCGATCTCCGCCGCGCTTTGCATCTGCCTGTCCTTCGGGTTGATATTGTAGCTGACGACGGCCTCCATCCCGAGGTGCGCCGCCGCTAGACGGACATCATCCGAGTAATCGCCCGATTTCGTCCGTATGTAACGCGGCTTGACTCCCGTCTGCTTCCGGATGACGTCGTTGCTCAGCTTGATTTCGTTGTATATCTGATCGTAAGGCAGCTTGCTCATGTCCAACCGATTCAACGTGTTGTTCTCGACTTCATGCCCTCTAGCCGCAATGGCTTTCGCAATGTCCGGCTCCTCGGCAACCCGCATGCCTGGCAGGAAGAACGTCGCTTTGATCCCGTACGTATCCAATTGGTCCAGCAGCCGCTTCATCGTATCGGCATCGCCCATGCCATTGAAGGTCAAGGAGAGCTCCTTGCGAGCCGTGTAGACGAAGGTGACCGCCCGGCTCATGGTGCCGGTATAGCGAACGACCTTCGCCGGCGTCTTCGTCCCGCTCTCCACTTCGGAGGGTTGGCCGTCGCCGAATATGCCGCAGCCCGCTAGCAGACCGGCGATCAACATGACGACGGTGCCAACGGCAATTCGTTTGCAGGCAGCCTGGATTCGGTGCGGCTCCCATCCGATTTTCCTCGCGCGCAATGACATGACTCCTCTGCTCTAAATTAATAAGCCTATGCTGGCCGGCTTTTCTCTTCATCGATTCTTGGTATTCTAACTGCGGTTTTTGGTATTCCTACAGCGATATCTACCATTACCCACATTGCGACTAACTGTGGCAATGAAATTCGACCCTATTTGCGATTCGTTCCCGGCCTGGCTTTAGCTCCAGTTCCCGCGGTTTCCATATTCCTATTGCTTTCCGCATATCTATCAGATCGCTTCGTGCACATCTTGTCGAAAATATGTAATATAATGGTTATAATTCGACAAAACAAAGGCGTAAAGAACCAATAACTCTGTTGTTTTCAACAGACTCTCTCATTAATAATATAAGTCTTTCCGCCTAAAATCTACGGTAAAACGCTTTATCGTCTCTATATGGACGCAGAAACTTTAAAAAAGGTGCGGTTTTTGTCGAAAATAATTAAAGTTGTGTAAAGACAAAGCGCGGCAAGCTGAGAAATCAGCTTGCCGCGCCTGTAATTTTGCCAAGTGGGCCATGTAGGGGAGGCCATGCATGCGGATCTGTTCAGCCGATCCGATATCAGTCCAATAGCAGCTTCGCAAGCTCCGCATAACCCGAAACCGCATGCGCCGGTTCATGCCCGGTCTCCCGCTCCGCCCCGCGGTGATTGAACCAAACGACGGTCCAGCCGGCTTCGACGGCGCCGACGACGTCGTTGCGCCAAGAGTCGCCCACGTAGACGCTGTTCGCCGGATCGGTGTCCGTCAGCTCGTTCGCGTATTGAAATACGCGCCGATCCGGTTTGTCCCAGCCCAGCGCGCCGGAGATAATCTGCCGTTCCCGCGGGATCAGCCCATCCAGCCGCATCGCTTCGATCTTGCGGCGCTGATGCGCCGGGGCGCCGTTCGTGATCAGACCGACGATCCACCCTCGGCGGACCAGCTCTTCCATGAGTTCACGAGCACCCTCGAACATCGTAATATCGTATTGGCAGCCGATATAGGCCGCTTGCATCGCTTCTGCCTGGGCATCGGAGAGCGCGAAGCCGAATTCGGCCAGCGTCAGCCGGAATCGGCGCACCCGCATCGCTTCCGTCGCGGCGCCTGCCTCCATAGCCCCCGCGCCGCCAAGCTCCAGCGACAGCATGTCGCTGTGATAGCGCAGACGGTGATAAGCCTGCTCGAACGGAAAGCCGTCAAGCGAGCCCAGCGGCCCGGCCACCTCTTCGACCGCCTTGCGAAACGGAGTTAAATGATCATACAACGTATCGTCCACGTCAAAAAATATCGCCTGTCGTTTATCGGCTTGTCTCATGGCAATCGGTTCTCCTGCGTATGGTTATCGTGATCGAGGGCCTCGGCCCGTCTTCCCAACAACTATACGCGATCGCGGCGCCTTCAACAATGCCTGCCGCAAGCGGTCAGCCTCAACGGTACGGGAGCGCCGGGTTCCCCCGCTTCAAACCCGGCCGATCGCGACGAACAAAGCTAACGCCAAGAACACGATATTCACGGCGATGTCTGGATATTCTCGGCGTTTCACATGGAATAAGGCGCCCAAGAGAACGATGGCAGCAAGTCCGATGGCGGCAATCGGCGTCAGCATCGGCGCGATATCCGTCGCTTCAGGCACGATCAATCCAACAGCCCCGATCAGCTCCGCCAGGCCAATGAAGAATACCAAGCCTCTCGGAACCTCTTTCGCCCAAGGCCAGGACGCCGCGGCTTTCCCATAAAGAAACGCCTTCATCCATCCCGAGAAAATAAACCCTGCGCATGCGATTCCCTGGACAATCCATATCGCGACATTCATCGTTCGCCCGCTCCTCTGTTTGTGCTTCTCCCTATCTAGGCCTATACTATTTTGCGGGAGCCTATTTGGGAAGTAGGCACTTGAATTATACCTAGTATACTTATCGAAACCTTAGATAAATAAAGGAGCGCGCATCGTCCATGACCGCTTATTGCAAATTCGAAACGGCATTAGACATCCTCGTCGGGAAATGGAAGCCCGTTATCCTGCTCCGTCTATTCGCGAACGGCACGATGCGGTTCAGCGAGCTGCAGAAGGCTATTCCGGACATTACCAAAAAGATGCTCACGCAGCAGTTAAGAGAATTAGAGTATCACGACATCATCCATCGCGAGGTCTACCCTCAAGTTCCGCCCAAAGTCGAATATTCCATCTCGGCTTACGGACAGCGAATGGCAGCCTTATTGCAGGCGATGAATGACTGGGGCGTCGAACATATCGCGCATTTGGAAGAGCTCTACGGGAAGGATACGCCGATGCCGACGGAAGAAGTGGAGGAGCACAAGCTATGATGATCCGAGAAATCCAGCCGCGGGACGACGCTGCCGTCGAACGCATCATAAGAAGCTGCCTGATCGAATTCGGAGCCAATCGGGCCGGACTCGCCTGGGAAGACGAGAGTTTGAGCCATCTATCCGATTTCTATGCCGCCGAGGGAAGCAGCTACTGGGTCGTCGAGGTAGAGGGAACGATTGTCGGCGGCTGCGGAATCGCGCCGTTTGCCGAATCCGGCGAAATCTGCGAGCTGCAGAAAATGTACCTGCTGCCGCAGGCAAGAGGAACGGGGGCCGCTGCCCCGTTATTAGCCGTCGCCTTGGCGTTCGCAAACCGCCATTACCGGTACTGCTACTTGGAGACGTTGACCGCGATGGCGGCGGCCAATCGCTTCTACGCCAAGCACGGCTTCGTCCAACTGGAGGCGCCGCTTGCCGGGTCGGAGCATTTCGCGTGCGACGCCTGGTATATGCGAGACCTGGCCGAGCGCCGGCAAGACTAATGCCAGTTCACAAAGCAAAGCACCCGCGCCACGATCAATAAATCCTTTTCCGGCTTCCGCGAGGCTTCGATGGCCGCCTCCACCGCATCTTCGCGGCTGTTCCACGTCGTATCATGGTAGCCCCAGCCATCGGTTCGGCTGAGCTTGCTCAGCTTTGCCTTATATTTGGGAAAGGAGACGGGCCGATTGCTGTAGACACAGTACTTCGAAGCTTCCGGCCTGCGGAAATTCGCCGCGATTCGGGCAGCATCGGTCGGCTCGTGTTCCATGACAACTTGGCCATCCCGGATAAACGCCAGCCTTTCGAGAATGAGGATCGCCTTGTAGCCCATCGGGATATTCTTGTTGATCCATTCATTACGATAAGGATCATGCAGAGCCTCCAGATCATCCGTCGCGTAGGACAACCCGGAGGCATCAAGGAAGAACCGCTCCTGCGACAATTCCAGCGGGTGCTGCGCGGCGTTTGTAGGGAAATGGTATTTGATGTTTTCCATGTTAAGCCTCCTTCGGTTTTAGACAGGTTCATTGCCTGCATGAATCCGCTTCGGGTAACGTTTATTTCTACATTCCATACACTGGTACCTGCTGTATGAAGCACGGCACGCATGTCGCGCGGAAGGTCGCGGTTCGCCCGAATAGGGGGACGCGGCCTATTCGGGTTTCTATCAGCGCCGATGATTCTCTATTCATCATTTCGCCAATATGGCATAAATTACTAGTGGTTTGGGACGGAATCCGCGACCGAACTGCTGACGGTACATTCCACTATTAGCGAGGTTATTTCAATGAGGAAACGGTTCCTGGTTATGATTGTAATCTTATGTTTGTTAGGGATCAGCACCGGCATCGGCATCAACAAATCGCAAGTCGCGCATGCCGAGCAGGCGGAGATGATGAGTGACGTCGTCTCATTCTCGACCGGTTTGCAGCACGTGCTTGCCATCAAGTCCGATGGCACGCTATGGGCTTGGGGAGAGAACGCCAAGGGACAGCTGGGGGACGCGACGACGGATAATAAAACCTCCCCCGTTCAGATCGGATCGGCCCGCGACTGGAAGTCCGTATCGGCCGGCAGCACCCACTCGCTGGCGATTCGGAACGACGGAACGTTGTGGGGCTGGGGCGATAACGAAGAAGGCGAGCTCGGGCTGAACAAGGCAATAGGCAGCGCGATACCGGTGGAGCTTGATAGAAGCAACTGGGTGCGCGTCGCCGCCGGCAAAGGATCCTCCTATGCGATTCGAGTGGACGGAACGTTGTGGAAAATGGGTCGCGGGGCAAGCTCGAACGTCGTCAGCCTGACTCGAATCGGGAAAGACAGGGACTGGGCAGAGCTAGACACCGCGGTAGACGGCGGCGGTCAGGTCATGGCGATCAAGGCAAACGGAACGCTGTGGGGCTGGGGCAATAACGGAAACGGACAAGCCGGCGTCCCCTATGGCACCGATGGGGATACGCCGACGCAAGTCGGAAAGGACGCCGACTGGAGCAAGGCGAGGGCAGGCTCCTACTTCTCGATGGGGCAGAAGACGGACGGCTCGCTCTGGTCATGGGGCGGCATCTTCGACGGGACCGATCATTCGGCCATCGCGCGTCTGGATGCGGCTGCGGATTCGGATACGAAATGGATGGCATTCGCTGCCTCGACCACCAAAGTTCTTCTCCGGTCGGACGGAACTTTGTGGACCTACGGCTATGCCGGAGACGGCTACTATAAGGATAATGCTCGGCTTGAGCAAGTCGGCAGCGAGAGGGAATGGACGGACGTAGACAGCGGCTATGGCTTCAACGTGGCATTGAAGCGCGACGGTACGTTATGGTCTTGGGGCTACAATCCGAAGGGCCAGCTCGGCAACGGCAGCCGCACGGAAGCCAACGCGCCGCAGCGAGTCGGAACGGATAACGATTGGCGCGCGGTGTCGGCAGGCTGGGACCATACGATGGCGATTCGGTCGGACGGGTCGCTATGGGGCTTCGGCAACAATAATGCCGGTCAAATCAGCGGCGCTGACATCGGTTTTCGGAACACCCCGATTCGTGCGGATGATCGGCAGGATTGGATATCCGTAAACACCATCTCCAGCAGGACCACGTTTGCGATTCGGGCTGACGGCACGTTATGGGCATGGGGGTATGACCAGGAGCATCTGGTGGATACCGACAGCCGGTATCTCAAGATGCAGCAGGTCGGCAGCGATTCGGACTGGAAACAAGTGCAAGCCGGGCTGGGAATGGCTTTCGCCGTCAAAACCGACGGAACGCTATGGGCATGGGGAAAGGACGCTTCCAAGACGTTGTTTCCGAATCATGCCGAAGCCGCCTCGCAGCCCGTACAGATCGGGACGGACCGTACCTGGAGCAAGCTGTCGCTAGCCAAAGAAGAGAGCACCGCGGTCGTTCTCGCGCTCAAGCAGAACGGATCGTTATGGGCTTGGGGCGCTTATAGTCATCTCGCCGGCAACCCAAGCGGGACGGGCGACAAAGCATTTGTGCGACTCGGCAGCGCCAAGGATGTCTGGAAAGATGCGGCGGCAGGCAGCGTCGAGGCGTTCATGATCAAGCAAGACGGGACGCTGTGGGCGATCGGAGGCGGAAATGCGCTCTTCGATCCCGATCATCGCTCCTCTTCGGCATCGCCAGGTCCAAATCGGCCAAGATAAGAATTGGGCCACGGTCTCCATGGGAACCATGCATGTCCTTCTGACGAAAAGCAACGGAACGCTGTGGGCATTCGGCAGAAATTATAGCGGCGTTCTAGGGACGGGAAGCTCGAAGGATGAGAAAGCGCCCGCGCAGATCGGCCGCGATACCGACTGGAAAATCGCGCAAGCGGGCTATTCCCATTCGATGGCGATCAAGAAAGACGGCAGTCTGTGGGGCTGGGGAAACGATACGGACGACCAGCTCGGCACCGGCGTCGTGCAAGTGCAGCCTTTGCCCGAACCGGTGCTCGGTTCCATGCTGACGATTTACTTCGACGCACCGTACGGAAGCAGCATAACCGGCAAAGGGATCCCCGGTGACACGGTTCGGCTCGTGTTGAAAAATAAACAAGTCGCCCAAGCGCAGGTCGATGCAAATGGTGGCTTCGTCCTATCCGTCCCCGCCAAATTAAGCGGGGACGCCGAGGTTAGCCTGGTCTCCACTGCAGGCGTCACGCTGCAATCGGCCGCGATTGTGCTGAAAGCGCCGATGTCGCTGACCGTTGATCCGCTGCGAGCTGGCGGAACGACGATCCGAGGAACGACGCAGCCGGCCGCGGTCGTGACCTTCGCGATCGGCAAGCGTTCCTATCGCGTATCGGCCGACGGCAGCGGCGCATTCACCGCGAAGGTCGAGCCGTTGAAGGCGGGCACCGTCATCCGCTTCGAATCTGCCGAGCAGAACGGCACGGCGCGCGCGTCCGTCACGGTTACCGTGACGAAGTAAACCCGGCGTGATTTCGCGGAGACACGAACAAGCCTAAAGGAGCCTCACCGTCATCTTGGATGGCGGCGAAGCTCCTTTTTCTAAAACGGAATCTTTTAAGCTTCCAGCCACAGCTGGCGAAGATTGTTCATCGCAATCCGGACGCCGCGCGGCACTCTTCCATACCTTCGAACTCGACAGTGATAAAGCCGTCGTAGCCGGACTGCTTAATCAGTTTGATGATTTTGCGGGTCGGGAGGTGGCCAATGCAGAAATCATGGTCCGATATCGCACAAGTTGATGGCCTTAAGGATATTACATCAGCCGGCTCGCAACAGTGACTTACTGAATCTGAATAATCGAGACAGCACCATCAGTCGGATTGGCTGGTGCCGTTCCGTTATAGAGAAAATCCATTGTAATAGCGGCTGCGGTAGCGTTAGCTAAGAACGTACCAGATACACTTACATCAGCCACAGTAGTTCCTGTAGCTGCTTTACCTGAAAAGTCACTCACAAATACTGCATTAAGTCTTGGTGTAACCGTAACATTTCCATTTATAGAACTAGTCGCCCTGAACATATATGAAACCATATAAATATGCCCTATTGCTAATGAAAAAGTTGTAGCTGTTGGATGCACGATGTTAGTTCCATTTATAAATGAGGTTGAATACGAAATTGCCGTTGCATCCGGAATAGGTGAAACATTAACGATAAAGAGTCCGTTTTGCGTTGTGGCAACTGCTCCTGTTGCTCCCGTCGCTCCCGTCGCTCCCGTCGTTCCAGTTGCTCCGGTTACTCCGGTTACTCCGGTTCCTCCGGTTGCTCCTGTTACTCCTGTTGCTCCTGTTACTCCGGTTACTCCTGTTACTCCGGTTACTCCTGTTGACCCAGTTGCTCCTGTTACTCCTGTTGCTCCAATTGCCCCGGTTGCTCCTGTTATTCCGGTTGTGCCGGTTTCACCTGTTACTCCTGTTATTCCGGTTACTCCGGTTGCTCCAGTTGCTCCGGTTACTCCTGTTACTCCGGTTACTCCTGTTACTCCTGTTACTCCTGTTACTCCGGTTATCCCAGTTGCTCCAGTTGCCCCGGTTGCTCCTGTTACTCCTGTTGCTCCCGTTGCTCCCGTTACTCCGGTTATCCCAGTTGCTCCTGTTACTCCTGTTGTGCCGGTTTCACCTGTTACCCCGGTTGCTCCGGTTGCTCCGGTTACTCCTGTTGCTCCTGTTGCCCCCGTCGTTCCTGTTGACCCTGTTGCTCCTGTTGCTCCGGTTAGCCCTGTTGCTCCGGTTACTCCTGTTGCTCCGGTTACTCCTGTTGCTCCGGTTACCCCAGTTGCTCCGGTTACTCCAGTTGCTCCGGTTACCCCAGTTGCTCCGGTTACCCCAGTTGCTCCGGTTACCCCTGTTGCTCCGGTTACCCCTGTTGCTCCGGTTACTCCAGTTGCTCCGGTTACACCGGTTTCACCGGTTGCTCCGGTTGTGCCAGCTGCTCCTGTTGTTCCTGTTGACCCTGTTGCTCCACCGCCTGTTGACCCTGTTACTCCAGTTGCTCCGGTTACACCGGTTTCACCGGTTGCTCCGGTTGCGCCAGCTGCTCCTGTTGACCCAGTTGCTCCACCGCCTGTTGCCCCTGTTATTCCAGTTGCTCCGGTTACACCGGTTTCACCGGTTGCTCCGGTTGCGCCAGCTGCTCCGGTTGACCCAGTTGCTCCACCGCCTGTTGCCCCTGTTATTCCAGTTGCTCCAGTTGACCCGGGCTCACCAGTAGCTCCAGTCACTCCTGTTACTCCTGTTATTCCTGTTATTCCTGTTATTCCTGTTATTCCTGTTATTCCTGTTATTCCTGTTGCCCCTGTTACTCCCGTAGCGCCGGTTCCCCCTGTTGACCCTGTTGACCCAGTTACCCCTCCTGGTATTCCTGGTACTCCCGTTGCTCCTGTAGCGCCGGTTTCACCAGTTGCTCCAGTTATTCCAGTCGCTCCGGTGGCTCCGGTGGCTCCAGTTACTCCAGTTGCTCCAGTTGCTCCAGTAACTCCCGTAACTCCAGTAACTCCAGTAACTCCAGTAACTCCCGTAACTCCAGTAACTCCAGTAACTCCCGTATTACCCGTTGCTCCTGTTACTCCCCTCGTTCCGGCGGCACCTGTAGCTCCTGTTAGGCCATTGATGACTGGATCTCCTACTAAACCTTTATGACCAGCTAAATTTAAGGGGACAAAAACTTTTAGTGGTGGACACACGGCTTGTAAATCTTTCTTATTAAGGACCTTTTTTAAATGTTTTTTCCTTTTCCTTGGATGGGATATGTGATTGGCTTTTCTTTTGCACTTTCTGCATTTTTTGTTTGGCCTACAATCCATACATCCCATCATATCTCCCCCAGTCATCATAGTTGGTTTTTTAATCCTAATGCCCCTTTTGGTATGAGCGACTGGGTTTGGTTTCTTACATGGACATTCCAATATATTAGAAAGTGAATTTCAATACATACCTTGCCATAATAAATGTATGATGAATGCCTTGAATTATGAGCGAAGAAATATAGCGAAGGATGAAGGAAATAATCGTTGAAGGCGAGTAAGATTTCTGAAACTAGACAACATCCCCAAAAAACAGCACGATTATTTCCCCAGAAATCCGCCTTCGGAGCGAATCACTTGCCCCGTGATCCACTGCGAATCGTCGCTCGCCAAGAAACGAATTCCTCTCGCCGCGTCTTCCGGCAGGCCGACCCTCCCCATGGGGAACATAGGCAAGAACTGCGTCTTCATCTCTTCCGTGATCCAGCCTGAATCCGTCGGGCCCGGATCGAAACCGTTCACTGTGATATGGAGCGGAGCCAAGCCTACGGAGAGCGGTTCGATCAGGCCAATCAAAGCTCCCTTGGTCAAAATATAAGCCAAATTATCGGGATCGGGCCCTTTGGACACCATGAATATAATGCGCCCTGGCGTTCCCGCTGCATGATGCTTCTCGAACCTTCTTGCAAACTCCGTGCTGAGCAAGATCGTCCCGCGATTGTTCACGACATAGTGTTGATCCAGCGTCCTTATATCCAGATTTCGAAAGTTAGTCGATACGCAATAGGCAGCATTATTAATCAAAATCGAAGCATGTCCTAACGAACGCTCGACCTGATCCATAACAAGCGCCGGCATTTCGGGATTAGCAAAATCCGCTTCCATATGACTTGCCCGCACGCCTAAGCTTTCCAGTTCCTTGCGCAGCTGCTCGGGCCATTCCTTTTCCCCGCCGTTGCCTTCCGTTTCATCGAAAGCATGCCAGTGGGTAAAGAATATATCCGCCCCCTGGCTTGCCAGCGACCGGCATATGGCCGTTCCGATTCCCGTTGATCGGCTTGCGCCGGTTACGATCGCGATTTTGTTCGTCAATGCGTTCATCCGTCGTCCCTCCATTCAGAGTCGTTTCCCTTGATCAATAACAATACCAGTAGAAGTATCCATCCCCCATAACCAAGGCCAGAACCCCGAACGGGAATTCTGGCCTACAGTGATCATTTAGAGGATGCGACTATTCGCTCGTTGACTGCCAATCCCGCTTCCGCCATCAGCTTGCGCTCAATCGCCTTGATACGGCCGATCGCCTGCTCCGTATAGGCATCGAAGAACGCCTGCCCGCCGCCGCGCTTCATGACGCCGAACGGATCCGCCGCCGCCGGCAGCAGCTCGAAGGTCAGATACCCTTCGTAATCGATATCCCGCAGCGCGCGCAAAATCGGCTCGAAATTCATATGGCCCTCGCCCGGCGCCGCCCGGTTGCTGTCCGCCAGGTGGATGTGGATGAGCGCGTCCCCGTTCTGCCGGATCGCCCCGGCGATGTCGTGCTCGTCGATGTTCATATGGAACGTGTCGCCCATGATGCCGACGTTCGCCAGGCCGACCTCCCGGCGCATCGCTTCGGCTTGATCCAGCCTGTTCAGCATGTACGACTCGAATCGGTTCCACGCCTCGATGCACAGATTAACGCCGAGCGAGGCCGCATATTCGCCGCCTTCGCGGATGCCCTCGACCGCCCACTTCCACTCGTCCTCGCGGCTGCCGATCTCCCGAATTCGCATGTTCGCGACCGGGGCCGCGATGATCGTCGGCGCGCCGATCTCGGCGGCCATGTCGGCGACTTCCTTCACGTACGCGACGGCGCGTGCTCTTACGGCTGCATCCGGATGACCCAAATCCCGCTCCGCATTAAAAATCGAACAGATCGACGATACCTTCAAGCCATTATCCGCGGTCACCGCCCGCACCTGTCCGAAATCATAGACGCTCGGCTCGCCGACGAGCTCGATCGCGTCATAGCCGAAGCGCGCCAGCCGCTCCGCGCTTGCCTGCAAAGCTTCCCCGTAATACACGAGCGCATTATAGCTGTACTTGAACATGTTGTTGATCTTCCTCTCTTATAACCTGCTCGATTGCAGCCGTTGTTCGTCGGCCGACCCGGCCTCGCCTTCCGTACCTTCCTTACCTTTCATACCTTCCTTACCTTCCTTACCTTCCTTACCTTCCTTACCCAATCATGCCCTTCAGCCGGTCTCCCATCACCTGCAGCATGCTGCGAAGCACGTCCATGTTCTGAAAGCAGAGCGAGAATACCTGATCGCGGTGCAATTGCAGCAGTACCGTGTGCTCCGTCGCCGTGCAGTCCGCCGACCGCGGGCCGCTGTCGATGATCGCCATCTCGCCGAAGCAATCGCCTTCGCCCAAGCTGGCGAGCGTCTCGCCTCCGCGATGTACGCGGACGGTCCCTTCGATGATGCCATACAGCATGTCGCCGTAATCCCCGACCTTGCAGACGGCCTCGCCCGGGGCATACTCCACCTCGTCGACCATCTGCGCGAGCCGCACGATATCTTCATGGGACAAGTGCGCGAACAGATCGATTTTCTGCAAAATCAACACGCGCCGCAGCAGCGAGTCCGTTCCCTCGCCGCCCTCGATCGTTGAAGCCACCGCCGCTTCCTGAGCGGCTGCCGCGATCTCCCTCGCCGCAGCTGCGGCAGCTTGCGCTTCGGCTGCGGCTCCTTCGCCGGCACCACCCGTGCCGGCCGCGTTCTCCGTTCGCTTCTGCCCGGCAAGCGCCGTCCGCAGCCTGCGGGAGAGCAGCTTCATCATCTCGATGGCGATGGCCGAGCGGTCGAACATCACCTCGTAGAAATCATCCGCATCCAGCCGCCAGAGCGAGCTGTCCGCTTCGGCAATGGCGTCCGCCGAACGCACCCGGCGTATCAGCACGCCGGATTGGCCAAAGGATTCGCCGATGCCGCGTTCGCTCAGCTTCTCGCCGCGCCGGTAGATGCCGATGCGTCCGCCGCGGATCAAATAGAGCGAGTTCCCGGCATCTTCCGCGCGGAACACGGCCTCGCCCCGCTTCGCCGCCACCGGCGTCAGCTTCACCGCGAGCGCCGACAGCTCCCGGCTCGTCAGCCCTTGGAAGAGCGAGAAGCCGCGCAGCATCCGGATGCGCGCCATATGATCCTTCAGCGAATCCGATCCGTCCGGATTCATCGCGAAGCCGATGACCTGCCGCAGCCAAGCGTCATCGAGCGCCGCGAGCCATGACAGCTGTTCTGCCAGCTGCGCATCCGTGCGGGCGGCGATCGTCGCCGCACCGGACGATGTCATGATTCGCGCAAGCTCCATCCGGATCGGGCCGTGCGTCAGCTGGTCCATGACCTCCATCGCGTTCGCCTGTTGGCGCGCGTCGCCTTCCGACCAGTTGGCGTAGACCGCTTGAATCGTCGCGGCATCGTAGACCAGCGCGAGCAGCTGGAAGATACGCCAGATCGTACGCTCCTGCACCTGCCCTGCAACTTCCGCCGCGTCATGGTACGCTTCCGACATCCCCAGTCCGCTCATCCGCTCCGACAGCTGCCAGTACAGCTCCATCTCGGCAGCGGCGAGCCCTTCGATGACGGTGATTTGCTTAACGGCCGCGGGACCCGCGTTGCGCTGCATGCGAATCAGCGCTTCAAGCAGCTTGTTCCGCAGCTCGAAGCCGGACAGCGGATATCGCGACAGCAGCATATCGAAGGCAGCCGGCGTCGCCAGACGCTCGAATACTTTCGGCAGATGCATGGTCGGATGATTCCCGTCGAAATACGGCTCGAGCAGCGGCACGATCGTCTTCTCGTCGTACGCGGCGAGGGCGTCGATCGCGTCCTTGCGCGTATCCCCGTGCTGCAGCAGCGGCACGATGTACGGCACAAGCTCGCGCACCTGCAGCGCGCCGGCCGATCGCAGCGCAAGGCGCTTCACCCGCGGCGATACGTCCTGAAGCAGCGGAATGAGCGGCTTGTAGAACGCCTTGATGCCGATGCGGCCGAACAGTCCCGCTACGGCGCTCCGTTCTTCCTCGTCCGTGCTCTCGAGCAGCGGCTTCAAGGCGCCGACCGCGAGGAACATGCCTTCAATGCCGTAGTACTTGATCAATCCTGCGATGGCGCAGGACTTGAACTCCAGATCCGAATCTTCCAAATAGCCGGTAATTTCGTCCAGGTACTCTTCTCTCGCATACGCAGTCAACGCCAGCAATGCTTGCGGCCTGGCTGCGCCATGGGTATCGCGCGCAAGCGCGGACAATTCAGGCTCCATGCCTGCCGGCTTGACGCGCTCCACATGCTGCAGCGTCTTGACCACGACCTCACGGGCCGGGTGCCGGAGCAGGCGCGGCAGATGAGGTGACAGATCGAAGCCCTCCATGTCGCGAAGAATCCGAAGCGCATACAACACTTGCTGCTTGTCCGGGCTCTGCAGAGCGGCCTCGAGCAGCCCGCGGCTCGCGGGATCCATGAAATCAAGCTCAGACCCGTCCAGCTTCGCGCCGTCCGACTGCAGGGTAGAGAGCAGCGTTTTCAGATACGCGCCCTTGACCTTAATGGCCGCAGCAACGCAGAGAACCAGGAGCCCCAGGATCAGATAGCTGAACTGCTGCGCCGTGAGGATCGGAGACAGCGCGAGCAGGCTGATGGCGGCAAGCCCCTTCGCCCCGTTGCGGACGATGCCGTCGAGGAAGCTCTTGGCCCGGTTGCGCCATTTGGGCGGAATCGGAAACATGATCAGCTGGTTGACGGACGCGTTAATCGTATCTCCGACGACCTTGTCGCTGCCCTTCACCATAACCGCCGTAGCGAGCATCGGCACGAGCAGCACGCCAAGGCTCCCCGCGAACAGGACAACCGGAAACACGAGAATGGCCGCCATAACCCCGAACCGGGTCAGCAGCCGCCCCGCGATGAACACTTGCACGAACAAGGCGAGCAAGCCGGCCCAGCCGTAGAAGCTTCCCATGAAGCCGGCGAGCGCGTCATTTTGCAATTCGCCTCTTAGAATGACTTTGAACTGGTAATCGATGAACGTCAGCGCCAAAATCAGCGCGGCCGACATGATCGCCACATACTTCAGATGCGGCACGGAAGCGAATAGCCCTTCCTTCTCCGCTTCCTTCGCCTGGCGCTTCTTCGACTTCGAAGCCGAGGACGCCTGCGCCTTCTTGTCCGTCAGCGAGAACGTCTCCGCCGGATTGTCGACCATCCGCACGAGGAGGATGACCGCAACCACCGCGAGCAGCTGCAGGCCGGCATAGAAGAAAATCAAATTCGTCGTGCCGACGATCGGCACGATCAGCTTGAGGCCGAAGCCGCTCAGAATACCGCCCGTGATGCCGCCGCTGCCGACGAGGCCGATGGTACGCTTGACCTTCCGCTGATCGAGCACCGACGGCGCAAATTGCCAGAAGCAGACGATCATGAGGAAGTTGAACACGTCGTACGCCACGTAAATGACCGGAAACGTCCAGTTATGCCCGAGCCCTGCGCCGATCCGCGTCAGGACGACGAGCAAGGTAATGGCGGGGATGAGTCCCTGGATCAGCCGGTCGATGCGCACGCGCGGGCTGTATCGCTGGAAGATCAGGCCGGTCAGGATGAGCGCAACCGCCTGGGGAAGATACATTTTGGATAAAGCGGTTGCATCGAAATGCGACAGGAACAGCGCATCCGCCGCCGTTCTCCCCACCGTCGATGCCGATACGACAAACATCAGATAGGCGAACAGGAGCGCGACCTTGCGGTACTCGCCCCCATCCGCCGATATCCGCCCGAGAGCGGCTCCAAGCCTCTTGCCCGATAAACGTTTCATGTTACGGCAACGCTCCGTTTCCATCATGGTTAATGTCATTCATAATTCCCCGCGATGGCACGATTTCCCTTCCGGTGGGACGAAATAAATGATTCCTTAGGCATGGGCATTTGGAACCATTTGGATGTTTGCCGACGTTAACGATCAGGCTCAGGGTTAATTCGGTTAATTGGGTTAATTAGGTTAATTGTCTGAAAACGTTATTTCTTTGGTCTCCTTCATTTTCGCAAACCACCCTAGTGCCCGGTTATGATGCGCAATGATTTGCTCCGCCGACAGTTCGCCCAAGTTCCATGTGCTGTGCGCGTCCGTCACGAGCGTAACGCCGTACCCCAGACTAAACGCTCTTCGGCAGGTCGTATCCACGCAAATCTCGGTCTGCATGCCGGTGAGCACCAGATGCTTGATGCCGCGCGCCTGCAGTGCATCATGGAGCTCCGTCCCGTGGAAGGAATCCGGCGTTGTCTTGGGAATGATTAGTTCGCCGCCCTCGGGGCGAATCTCCGAATAGATCTCCCACGCCTCGCTTCCCGGTACCAGCGACCCGCCCGGCCCTTCTTCGTGCTGGATATAGATGACCGGCACGCCTTGGCTGCGCGCTTTCGCCAGCAGGTTTTGCAAATTGCGAGTCACTGCCGCCGAGTTGTAAACGGGATTGGCCTCGTCCATCATTTCGTTCTGCACGTCGATCACGAGCAACGCAGTATCGTTCATGATACACCTCCGAATTAGGTTTGCTTTCTGGTGATGCAATGTAGAACACGGGTGCACCTCTTGCTCCGTGTTCACCGCTTTTCTGGCGATGTAGTGCACGGGTGCACCTCTTGCTCCGACTTCGCCGGTTTTCTGGCGATGTAGTACACGGGGTGTGCTTTTGAGCTTCTTCGGGCTTGGGCCTCATGGAATTACATCAGACTTCACAACAATTCATCGACGCTGCCGCAACTTACTCCAGCTCGAGCGGCGTCAAATAGACCGTTTCTCCCGCTCGCTGCTTGCGGAACGCGCCCGGCGTCGTGCCTGTCCACTTCACGAACTGGCGGATGAAACTCTGCACGTTGTCGTAGCCGATGCGCCGCGCCACCTCTTCAACGGGATGCAGCCCGCCCGTCAGCAGATGCATCGCTTCCTGCTGACGCAGCACGGCGAGATACTCGCGCGGCGATAGACTGTACGCTTCCCTGAACACACGATAGCAGTGGCGCCGGCTGAAGCCGAGGCTGGCCGCCAGTTCTTCCATCCAGCCCGAGGAGATGGCCTCCTCCGCTTGGCGGTTCGCGACAAGCGATTCGATCGCCTGCGCAATGCGGATCGGCAGCACGTCGTTCCCGGTTCCGGCGCCAGGCTCCTTTTGCTCGTCAATGGAGGATTCGAGCAGGTCCATGATCGTGTAAATGCAGCGGAACAGCTTGGCCTTCGACGCCCCCTCTTCCGTTGCGAGGCGCATGACGCGCAGCATCTCCGGAAGCAGCAGCCGATTCAGCTCATGCTCTGGCGGCATCAGCAGCAGCTTCGCGCGGTTCAGCTTGTTCAGAAAGACGGGGTCGTCGACCTGCACATGCATGACGAAGAAGGAGAACGGCCCCTCCGCCTTGTACGAGTGCAGCATCATGGGCGGCACCAGGACGAGATGATCCTTGCCCTGCCGGTACGATGCCCCGCCGATTTCGGCCAGCTGCGTGCCTTCAAGCACGACATTGAGCTCGAACATCATGTGGTGCAGATGCCTGCGGCAGTACCATTTTTCCGGAACGCTCCCCGTCTGCGCCCCGTAGAAATACGCTTCCGCCTTCCGATTCGGCAGCAGCCGGACCGTCGGGGGAACATCCGTCAAGCTCCGAGAGTCTGGCGCGCTCTTCGAGTCCGGCCTATCCATCGCATCTGTCGTACCCGCCGTTCTCGTCGTCATGTCCATGATGCCGTTCCTGCCTTCCGTCATCTGCGCCCGCTTCCTTGTTTGTCCGCGATGTCTCAGTTGGTTAACTATTCATGCAGCTCATGACCCGGTATGTTATTCATAGGCTGACGCTCCGCGTCTATACTGGATCATATGGTTCTATTATAGAGGAGGAACAAACATGGAAGCTAGGTTTCATATCGGAGCACCGGACGGCGCGGTGATCCGCACGGACGAGGGCTGGATCACGCTGAAGGCGGAGGCAGGCGGCAGGTGGACGGCACAAGCCGTATCGGTATCCCTCACCGCTTCCGGCGATGCGCATGCATTGGAGCTGGAGGCACCGAACGATGCCATCCGACTGATCAAGCTCCGTTGGAAAATCAAACAGGACGGGCGTTCGCTCATCCTCGGCGATCATTGGGAACGCGGCTACGGCGATCTGGAGTGGCGCGGCATCGTGCCGGAACGCGTCCTGCCGTGGTATTTTCTCCGCCACGACGGACAGCGCACGGAAGGGTTCGGGGTCAAAACCGGCCCGAATTCGTTCTGCCATTGGCAAATCGATGCCGACGGCGTAACGTTCACGGCGGATGTCATGAACGGCAGCGAAGGCGTCCGCCTCGGCGCGCGCAAGCTGCTGGTCGCGGAGCTGCTGCATGATTCAGGCCAAGAGGGCGATTCGGCGTTCGCCGCCGCGCAGCGGTTCTGCCGGCTGATGTGCGAGCGTCCCGTGATGCCGAAGCAGCCGGTCTATGGCGGCAACAACTGGTATTATGCGTACGGGAACAGCTCGACCGAGGAGATTTTGGCGGATTCGCGGTTCATGTCTTCCCTGTCCTCGAATACGGAGAACCGGCCGTACATGGTCATCGACGACGGCTGGCAGCTCGTCAGCGGCGGCGGCGCGTGCAACGGCGGCCCATGGGTCGGCAATGCTAAATTCCCCGATATGGAGCGCCTGATCGGCGACATGAAAGAGATCGGGGTCAAGCCCGGCATTTGGAGCCGCCCGCTCTTGACGGCGGAAGAGGTTCCCGCCGAGTGGGTACGCTATGCCGGCAGCGGCGGACAAGTGCTCGATCCGAGCCAGCCCGACGTGCTGCAGCATATCCGGGCATCGGTCGAAACGATGGCCGGCTGGGGCATCGACCTGCTGAAGCATGATTTTACCTCGTTCGATCTGCTCGGCCAGTGGGGATTCACGATGAAGTCCCGGCCGAACGCGCTGCAGCAGCCGTTCCGCGACCGCTCTCGCACGACGGCGGAGATCACGCTTGCGCTGTACCGAACGATCGCGGAAGCCTCGGGACAAGCCGACATCATCGGCTGCAACACGTTCAGCCATCTGTCGGCGGGCTTGTTCGAGATTCAGCGGACCGGCGACGACACGAGCGGAAAATGGTGGGAGCGCACGCGCTACATGGGCGTAAACACGCTCGCGTTCCGCATGCCGCAGCACGGCACCTTCTACAGCCACGACGCCGATTGCCTCGGGCTGACGAAGGACGTGCCTTGGGCGCTGAACGAACAATGGCTTCGCGTCTTGGCAGGCAGCGGCACGCCGCTCTTCGTCTCGGCCGATCCGTCCATCGTGACGAAGGAACAGGAACGGGCGATCCGCCAAGCGTTCGAGCTCGCCGCTCAGCCGCTCCCTGTCGCCGAGCCGCTCGATTGGCTCCATAATACTTGCCCGAGCCGCTGGCTGATGAACGGCCAAGAGACGACGTTCGAATGGAACGACGTGAATGCGGAATTGTTGGAGGAGAAAGATAACGGCTGGTGGCTGTAAAGCCCCGTTGTTCTGTATAGCGTTATAGTAAGGCAGCGGCTCCCGTAGCGATGAGACGGACGAATCCATGATTCGTTCATCTCCGCGGCAGGGGCCGTTTTCTTTTTCGGGGAGACTTGTGGCGCGCGAGGAGCAGGCGCATGGTGCGCTTAGGATTTAATGCAAGACGCTCTTCGGACGCCGTGCTTGGAGCGCTTTGGCGTGTATGCGGAAGTGCTTTGGCGCACTTTGGCGTTCGGGCACAATGGCACTTCGGGCGCTCCGGGCACTTCAGGCACTTCAGGCACTTCCGGCACTTCCGGCACTTCGGGTACTACGGCACTCCGGGCACTTCCCGCACTTCTGGGCACTTCCGGCACTACGGCACTTCCGGCACCTCGGGCACTTCGGGCACTCCGGGCACTTCGGCATTTGGAAGCATCTCGCCCGTTCCGAGCCACCGGCCATAACTTAAATAACTGCATATCTGCACTTATTTCCGATGAAAAGAACGTATAGAGCAAAATAACTGCAAAAATGCACTTATTAATGCGCATCTGCGCAGAAATATGATTTTCCAGATGAAATAACTGCATATCTGCACTTATTTCAAAATAAATTGCAATCTAAAGAAAAATAAATGCACTTTTGCATTTATTTCACCAAACAAGGCAAGTATTGCCCCCTGCTTGAGACTAACTATGAGTCTCGCCGGTGGGGCTCGCGGCGCATGCCAAGAGGCGCAACCCTGTTCGGCAGGCTTCCGTGAAATGCTGTAAACGCCGCGGCGTCAACGCCAAAACGCGCATCCGAGTCGCGGATGCGCGTCATGCCAGCATCCCCCCACCCGGTGGACCTACATGCCATTCTTCAACGAGCGATAAATATAGATCATCAGAAGGGAAAATCCGACGACGGCCGATAACGCGGCAAAAAGGCATTTTATGAAGAACACTCGATTTCACCTCGTACGCATTTGTGCATTATAAGTGTGATTATCGGCATCTTCACGCTGAATTTGAAGGATTTCCCACATTTTTTTTGGAACTTCCGGCGCTATCCATGAAAAAACCTCGATCTAAAGACCCAGTGAATCAAAAATTTTCATATTTCACCCAGAAAGTTGTCATTTTTTGTAATACTCAATCATTCCCCTACTTATTTTCACGGCCAATGCGATAATGTCGCGGCGGCAAACGCAAATAACATTCGACGCTAGGCGCCTTCGGCTAGCTTTCCTGTTCCGCCCCATAGCCGCGCACGACAAATAAGACGGCTAACGCGCACCTATCGCGCATTTCCGCCTTGACTCGTCGCGTTTGCCGTCCTACTTTGTCGTTTGAAGTCTATCCGCATCGCCTGCCCGAATAGGATAGGAGACGGGATAGACGACAGGCGCGGGAGGCTTCGGAATGCGAATTGCGGTGGGGATCGTGCATGGCATGGGACAGCAAACCTGGGATTTTCACAAGGAGATGGCCGAACGGCTGCAGAAGGCGATGGCTAAGGTGAACCCGAGTGTCTGTTTGATCGTAGAAGGCATTTATTGGGGGGATATTACGGACGCGATGGAACGCCGGCTGTGGAAACGGACCGATGCGGACCGGCTGCATTGGAACGACGCGCTGAAGCTCCGCTCCTTCATCGTCAACTATCTTGGCGACGCCATCGCGTACCAAGCCATTCCGAAGACTTCCGATCCGTGCCCGCAGGATTATATCTACGACGACATCCACGCCCGGTTCGCCCAGCAGCTCCGGCGTCTCTCTTGCCGCGCCGGGGAGGATGCGCCGCTGTGCATCATCGCCCACAGCCTCGGCACGATTATCGCGAGCAACTATTTCTACGACCTGCAATATCGCAAAATGCGGCCGAAATCGGCCGAGCTCGTTCGCGCGTGCAACTCGAAGCTCGTAAGCGGCGAAACGTTGACCCATTTCTACACGATGGGCAGCCCCATCGCGCTGTGGACGATGCGCTTCGAGCATTTCGGCCGGCCCATCTCCGTGCCCGCCGCGAGACTTCGCGCGCTCGGCGTAGGAGAATGGGTCAATTTCTACGACCGCGACGATATTCTCGCCTATCCGCTCAAAGGGTTGAACGCGAACTATGATTCCGCGGTTACCGAGGACGTCGAGGTTCGCTGCCCCGGACTCTTCGGCTGGACGCCGGCCGCCCACGGGGGTTATCATCGTTCACGGCCGCTCATTCGGCGTATCGTGCAAGCCTTGGACCGCATGAGCCGCGCCATCCCCGGAGGCCTGCCGGATTAAACCCGCGGACAGCAAAAAGACGGTCTCCACGTCAGCTCCGCGACAAAAGCACCGTCTATCATTCGAATTCGTTCAACATCGAATTCACTCTTATTTAATTCATATCGAATTCATTCTATTCGATCATGCCTGCGAATCATTCGATTCGGAAATCAACGACGCGATAGCGCCACCCCGTCTATTATTGGCCCGACCATGCTTTCAGCGAAGGCATCAGACGCTTCGCATCCTCGTAGCCTTGCAGATACAGCGCATCGAGCTTCGCGGAGTCCTTCTCCATCCGCCCGACTTCCAGCGGTTTCTCGGGCCGGATGACGAACAGATTTCCTTGGGCCTCCTGCTCTTGAATGTAGGCGACCTGTCCGTTGTATACTTGATGCCGCCGGAGCATGATGCTGACGAATTTCGGGAATTTGGCGTAGATGCGCCGCACGAACCACGCGAACCGATTCGGTTTCTTCCGGTAGCCGGTATCCCGCGTCAGCACCACGACGTTACGCTTGAAGCCGTCCTTCTCCGCCTGCTGGACCGGAATCGGATCGGAAATGCCGCCATCGAGCAGCTGCCTGCCGTCGAAGTTCACGATCGGCGCGATAAAAGGGAGCGAGCTGGACGCCCGCAGCACGGTAAGCACGTCGAAGTCAGGATCGCTCTTCCGGTAAAAGATCGTCTCCCCCGTCACGACGTCCGTCGTCGCGGCCACGAACTCCTCTTGACTGGCGGAGAAAGCCTCGTAATCGAAGGGTACGAGCTTGTTCGGGATTTCGTCGAATATAAAATCCATGCCGAACATTTCGCCTTTGCGAAAGTAATTCCGCCACGAAATGTACCGTTTATCCGTGATCATGTCGACGTTTACGATCTTGTTGCGCCCCTTCTGCCGGGACAGATAACTCGTCGCTACGCACGCGCCCGCCGACACGCCGACTATATAAGGAAAAAACACGTTTTGCTCCAAAAAATACTCCAGCACGCCCGCGGTGTAAACAGCCCGCATGCCCCCGCCTTCCAACACTAACCCGATCGATTCCATCGCTTTGCTCCTGCCCCTTTTTCCGTCAATCCCGCCATGCTAGCTACAGTCATTTTACCTATGCGTTTCATACGAGTCAATCTGACTGGCAAATGATGGAGGGGGACGCGCGGCATTCATTCCTACCCACTCGGCTTCCTCCAAACCAAAAAAAGAGCCAGAGCAGCACTCGCGCTGCTTCGGCTGTAATCCCCCTGCCCATTATTTGCTTGTGGGCCAGAAAAGCATTTCATTGCTTCTGCTTCTCCTAAGCTGGCGAATGCTGCATGTCCTGGCCTCCGCCAGTTCACGCAAACCAATCTATTCCACGAAGCTGGCGAATGCTGCATGTCCTGGCCTCCGCCAGTTCACGCAAACCAATCTATTTCGACGAAGCTGGCGAATGCTGCATGTCCTGGCCTCCGCCAGTTCACGCAAACCAATCTATTCGACGAAGCTGGCGAATGCTGCATGTCCTGGCCTCCGCCAGTTCACGC